>CAWCJN010000003.1:0-583665 GCA_963795945.1 uncultured Pseudomonadota bacterium | reverse complement strand
GGGAGATACCCATGCCGCACACAGGGTGATGGCGGAGCTGTAGTACTGCCATCGAAGGCCCCTATGGATCACAGTGCGTTTCTCCGACCTGTCACAAAGGCAGATCGTCATTCCAGAATTGCAGTATACGACGCCAGGGTCAGCGGTTTGAGCGGGCCAACCAGCAGGGCTATTATGTCACTACTGGTCACGGCCCCGATCTGTATGTCGCCGCGCAAAAAGCCGTACGCTACATGATTGATCACCTCACCAAAAACTACGATTTGACGCGCCCGGAGGCCTTCGCACTGTGCAGTGTGACCGTCGATCTGCGCGTCAGCGAGATTGTCGATGCCCCCTGATGGATTTATCTATAATTTGCTGTTGGATATTGGTGTAGGGAATAGAGCCTACCAGACCCCCCACAAGCGAAGCTGCTGGAGCCAGACCTCCCCCGGGTCTGGCTCCGGCGGCTCTGGCTCTGTGGGCATTCAGGTGGGAATGTCAATTGCGACAGTATGACAAATCGTATTTTTCCCTCTATGATTGAGTTATGAACAGGGAGCGTGAAGTTTTGAGATTGCAAGATGTAGAGGCGACATGGCGAGATGATAGAACTGAACGGAGAAACATACCTGGATGGGAATGAAGCCTGTAACTTGTCGGGGTGTTAAGCTTTCTATGTTAGACCGTATGTGAGTCGCGGCGTCCTCAAAAGCTATAAGCAGGGCATTAAGTGGCAGAGCCTCTATAAAAGAGCCGAGCTTGAAGTGCTCTACAATTGCGCCCCAGCATTGAAACTGTCACGCCCAAAAAGCAACGGCACGATGAAGACGATCATGATATTCCACGTGCCGAAGATTGGGTGCCGAATGTCTGATACTCTTCATTGCCCCTTTTTTTCGGACGTTTCAGCAGCATCTGTCTCTTCCAGTCGGAACATGCCGCGATCGTCCTGGAAGGTGAACAGTTCCGCATAACGCTCCCCAGTCGATGGCCTGTCTGAATTGGGCCTCGGCCTCTTCCGGGCTCAAAGTTACTTTTCCAGGATGCTCATCACATGTTCTTCCGGCAGGACATGACCGGGCCGCCCTCGTAATGCCTCTACAATTTTGCGTAAGATGCTGATATGGGCAATGGTCTATTGCGGAAGATGTTCTTTTTCCCTCCAGCACTTCGAAAGCTTCCGCGAAGCGTTTGCCCTGGCGCTTAAAAACCAGATCGCCTTCTTCCGTATCCGCGAGATCGAGCAGGTCTGCCGCCTCGACGAAGAGGGAGCAGGTCATCGAGTTCTAGTTGGAAATGGCGTCCAATTTGATAGGCTTTCCCGTCCGCCGTGCGAATAAACCAACTCGATCAGTCCCGTAATATCGCCGATAAATTCATGGGCAGCACCTGGAAAGGACGCTGCGAACCGGGGTAAGCGGTCCGGTCTGGCCTTGTGGCGCGTGGGATTGTAACAACTTGTTGATATCTTCTTGTGGGCTGGTCATAATGCGGTAGATGAGATCGACCAGGGCCGTGTGTGGACTGGTTTTGGACGAGCTGTGCTCATCGGAAGAACGGGCAGTTTAACCTTATCCGCCCAGTATTAGCGCCGAGACAAGGATGCGATCTGCGATGCTCACAGCTTCGTCAATATTATGGGTTACCATGAGTATGGCGTGGGTTGGTACACTCTGCTGGCGCCACACCCCAGCAGTTCTTTGCGTAAATTCGCCGCCGTCAGCACATCGAGCGCACTGAACGGTTTATCCATAAACAAAATTTCGGGTTCGACCACCAGCGCACGTGCGAAACCCACACGCTGGCGCATTCCACCGGAATGTTTTTGGGATAGGCATCCTCAAAACCGTCAAGTCCAATCACGTCGATAGCGGCCAATGCGCGTTTGAGGCGTTGCGTTGGTGCCATAGGCTGCGCCTCAAGGCCTAATTCCACATTCTGAAGTACCGTCAGCCAGGGAAACAGGGCAAACGATTGAAAGACAATCGCGATATGCGGATTTGCGCCATGCTGCGGTTCCCCTTGAAAAGCACCTCGCCAGATGAAGGCGTAATAGTCCGGCCAGGATGCGTAGAGCGTCGATTTACCCGAACCCGATTGCCCAAGCAGGCGCGACGAATTCGCCTGCATGGATCTATACATTGACCAATCCAAATTAATGGAGGTGCTGCTTGCGCCTGCTTTCCTTCACCAGATAGGTTTTACTACACAACCGTGCCTCCAATAAGATTCTGCGGGAACCACTGTTTCGTTCTGCTCAGTTGTGGGCGAATTAAACTGTGTCATGGCCGCATTCCTCCTCTTTATACAAATTTCACGAAAGGGTATAGCGCTTTTCTGCCAATGTATACAAGCGCTTCCAAAGCGTCCGATTGATAATGACGACGACAACCGCCATCAGCAGCGTCGCGGCCAACAGTACGGAAAAATCGCGTGCGGCGGCGGCGGCGGCAATACTTGCTCCAAGTCCTGTCGTGCTGAATGTGTGGTTATTGAATTGGACGTATTCTGAAACGATACTGGCATTCCAGGCACCACCACTGGCGGTAAGCATTCCAGTGACGAGATAGGGAAAGATGGCAGGTAGAATGAGGACGCGCCATTTTCTCCAACCGGTGGCATGATAAATGGATGTTGCTTCGCGCAAATCGGAGGGAATAGACATCGCCCCGGCAATCACATTGAAAAGGATGTACCATTGTGTGCCTAAAAGCATCAGCAAAATCGCCGCTAAGGACAATCCTCCTGGCAACCCAACTAATGCTAGCAATAGAATAGGAAATAGGGCCGTCGCAGGTATGGATGCCACAACCTGTACCACCGGCTGTAAGCGGCGCGACCAGCGCGGTGAGAGGCCAATCGCCACGCCAACTGGCACTGTCCAGGCAACGCCAATTGCCAGCGCAACCATTGTTCTCAGCAATGTTGCCAGTGTCGCTAGCACCAGTTCTCCCCAGGTCGGTAACGAAACCTGTACAAGCAGCAGGATCATGAACCAGAGGCCAATCAGCACGATGACACCCAACAGCCCAACTATGCCCCAATTCACGAAGCGGCGCACTGGAATCGTATTGCGGTGCGGCAGTTTATCGTCTTGAGCCGGGGAATATATTGCGCCGGGCAGTGGCTGCAAACGATCAAGAATGCGAGCGAACATCCGGCCAAGAGGAGCAAAGATACGGCTAGAAAGGGCAGCTAGCAATGCAGAGCGGCGCAGCGCGTTCAGCACAGGTGAGTGCGGTGTATCGGTCCCGCCGCTCTGCTCTATTTTGAATTTGTCGGCCCACGCCACGAGCGGCCGCCAGAACAAGAGATCGAGCAGGATAATCAGGATGATGAGCGTCAATAGGCCGAGTAAAATTGCGCCTGTGTTACCGACGTTCGCCGCTGCCTGCAAAGTAAGAACCGAGTCCCGGCAATTGGAAAGAACTTTTGCCCAGGGTGAATTGCTCGGAGGCCATGAGAAAGAACCAGCCGCCGGCCAGCTCATCATGCTGTTCCAGATCAGGCCAATCATCGAAGATGGCAACTCCAACGTCGTAAAGCGCCGCCAGGGACGCAGGCGTGTGACAACCGATACTTCCTGTAAATCGGCTGGCAATGTGCGTACAGAATGATAAAAGCTGAACGTCATGTTCCAGGCCTGGCTGGTGAAAATAAGAATGACGCTGGCAAGCTCAAGGCCGACATTGGAATGTGGAAAAGCCGCGATGAGCGCGAATATGACGACCGGCAAAAACGAGAGTATCGGAATGCTCTGTAGAATATCCAGTATCGGTACCATCACAGCCCCTGCCCGGCGATTCGTGGCGGCGATGTGTCCATAGACGAGCGTAAAAATCAAAGAAAGCAAGTAGCCGAGAAATCATACGCAACAGCGAGTATCCAGCATACAAGGGCAATACTGTTGGTGAAAGATCAATCTTCACCGCAGGGGTGAGCGGCGCTGACCAACGAGCGGCAGCCGTCACGAGGAAAGCGCTGCCCGCGAATAGAGCAAGCAGGATCAGCAGATCAATAACGCCAAAACGTCTTGGGATAGATGCATTGCGGCGTGAAGGAGGCGTTTCTTTGTGGGTGCTGACTGCTCCCTCAGCTTGTTCGCGCTCGCGTGGGTTGTCCGGCACGTAGACTTGAGCCATCTATAACCTCCATATACTTTCTTACCTCTCTGTCTAGCATAACACACGAGCATATATCCTTGCCAGAATTTGGGATGAACAATATGCCCGAAATGCTTGACATCTCTGGTACACTTGTTTCACTACAAATTCTTGATCGGGGGAAAGAATATATGGCAAATTTCTGGGATGACATGCTCAAACGCATGTTTGCGGCCTACCCGCAGCATTTTCTCAACTGGCTGCTGCCCAATGCGGTGATCCTGCACGAACTTTCGCTAGAACTCAAAACCCAAACGCTCTCTGAACTGAAGGCGAAACAGACACCGGAAACCCGCGACCTCTATACCGACATTTTGTATGTTATACTATGGTATGGAGTCCAAACCATCGTCCATATAGAGTTTCAACGGCGCGGCGACAAGGAGATGGGCGAACGACTATGGCAATACAATACGATAACGACGATCAACAAAAAAATGACGGTCATTTCCTTCGTCATCTACCTGCGAAACGAAGGTCCCATCGAAGAGCCACCGTATATCCGCAGGAGAGGCGATGGCAAGCCGGTCCACATCTTCTTTTATGAAGCCGTGAAGTTGTGGGAAGAGTCAGCCGAGCAGTTCTTTCATGAAGGGATGGAAGGCTTGCTACCGCTCGTGATGCTCACGCAAGACGGCAAGCAGCACGAAGTTGTGGATCGTATGATTGAGCGCATCGTGACGACCAACAATCTTCACCTGATACCGGCGGCATTTAATTTCGGATTGTTGACCTACAGCAAACTGACGGAGCAACAATGGCTCAATGAGAGGTTCAAGATGTACAAGGACGAATTAGAAGAGACACTGTTCTATCAAGGCGTCAAGAAAGAGGCTCTGGAGGAGGGGCTGTCTCAAGGTCTGGAGGAAGGTCTTATGAAGGGTCGCGAAGCGACATTGCGGGAGACATTACTCAATTTTCTGACAGCCCGCTATCCCACCCTGATCGATCTGGCGAAAGCGCAGATGGGCCAACTCAAGGACGTGGATACGCTTCAGCAGGTAGTGAATAAGATGTTTTACTTACAAACTGCAAGCGAGATCGAAGAGGCCCTGCTGGCTATCCGAGATGATTCCCGCAACAACTGAGAGCCAGTTGTCTAAGCGAATTCTTACATGAGATGAGCAACCCCATGGAACCAATAAGAGGGCAGGCTATGCTTGCCATCGATCTGCCCTCTCATCGACTGTGTGTCAGAACTTATGGAGGAGACGTTTGCCATTATCCTGGAACATCCATCCAGTTCGCTCTACCCACTGTCATGGACTACGCCCCTCACGGCTCGCTCCGCCAGCGTCATCCCAGAGGCACATTGTTGCCTCTACCGATTGTCGTTTCCTACGTGCAACAAATTGCTGACGCCCTACAATATGCCCACGATTAAAAACTCACCCATAGAGATGTTAAAAATGAAAACGCACCTCAAGGATATTGCAATTACATGTATTTCGTTGTAAACTCTTCATCAGTATCGTATCACGATATAGCATCTCCCGTTATGCTTTTTCCAGTGTAGGCTGGGGAATGTATCTTGAATAGGAGATGAAGTTCTCTATTGGATTAACGACCAATTTCCTCCGCTAATCCAGAGAGTTTTGACAAAGGAGGTTTCAATCATGACAACCTTTGCTTTCGCGCCTTCTATCTATCTTCCCATCGCAATCGGCTTCTCTCGGACTCGGCACTGGTTACTTCGTATGGGGCGGCCAAGGCGTTGTTTGGCTTTCCTAAGGAAACGCCTGAAGTGAACAGGACGATGGGTATGTGGGCAGTATGGATGCCCGGGCTTTATGCAGTTTATTACCGGCATTGTGCTGCTGATCGGCCTGACGTGGTTCAACGTCTTTGGTAAGGGCGCACCCCTCTACATGGCGGCGCTTGCGTTCACAGCGTATGGCATTCACTGGTTTGCGATGGGCCATCGCCGCTTCATCGGTGCCAGCGCTCTGCCTGATGGATGGATGGCGATTGCCTTTTTCATCCTCTCCGTGCTAGGCGTCGTCATCTTCATCGCGGCGAGTGATATTCCTGTCGCAATCGTCTTTATCGGCCTATCCTTAATCTACCTTTCAGAGTTCCCGTTTCGTTTTGGCATTCTTCCAGTGGGAGGCCGTCTTGTGGCAGTCTGGCAGTTGCTCACGGGCATCTGGTTGATGTACCTGACCTGGGCAGTCACAGTAAACATTGCGCTTGGTTGGCATTGGTGGATATAGCATCGAGCTCAGAAGCGCTATTGATTGTCTATTTATAACTCGATATCTGCGATGGATTCGCGAATCCAGGTGGGGCGATAGGGGAAGCGCTCCACCTGCTCACGTGAGGTGACGCCGGTGAGGACGAGGATAGTACGCAGACCGCTTTCGGTTCCGGCGACGATATCGGTATCCATGCGATCACCGATAATCGCCGATTCCTCTGAGTGGGCGTTGAGTGTGCGTAACGCCGTCCGCATCATCAACGGATTTGGTTTGCCGATGTAGTAGGGTTTGACGCCCGTAGCGGCGCTTATCAAAGAAGCCACCGCTCCCGTGCCTGGGACGATACCACCTTCACCTGGCCCCATAGCATCAGGATTGGTGGCGATGAAGCGTGCGCCGGCATTGATAAAGCGGATAGCAAGGGTGATACGCTGAAAGCTATAGGAGGTTGTCTCGCCCAATACGACATATTCCGGTACCTGATCGGTCAGAATGTAGCCGATGTCATGCAGAGCCGTCGTCAGTCCTGATTCTCCAATGGTAAATGCTCTACCGCCGGGCCTCTGTGCGTGCAGAAATTGCGCGGTTGCCAGCGCGGATGTGAAGATCTCTTCAGGCGGCACGTCTAAACCCATATAGGAGAGGCGCATTTGCAGATCACGCTGCGTGTACAGGGAATTATTGGTGAAAATCAAGAATGGAATCCCCTGCGTTCGCAAACGTTGTATCGTGTCCGCCGCTCCTGGTATGAGCGTCGGCCCGCGCACAATCACGCCATCCATATCGATCAAATAATTCTTAACGCCTTCCAATGATCTGCTCTCTGTTCCGCGATTAGCGCTGATATCTGATGATCTATTTGATTAGAAAGCCTGACAGCAGTGTAGCACACGCGAAAGAGGATCGTCAATTTGCCTGACACCCACAAGGGATGTCAGGTGCGTGGGTGCTGGCTTAATTCACGCAATCCGTTCCAGAGGTTGTGCATTCCTCACAGATTTGTTGATGGTTGCCAGCAGTGCTAACAAAACCAATATTGCCGCATCAATCAAGATCGTTTGTTTGACGCCGATATCCTGGATGAGCAGACCTGTCAACGCATATCCAAGGGGTTGGCCGCCGAAGGCGATCAGACGAAAGACGCTGTTGACTCGTCCCTGCAATTCATCGGGGATGATCGCGCTGCGGTAACTGAATTGCACGATGTTGTAGACCGGCCCCGCGACAAATGAGATCGCCGAGATCACGCCGATCATGAAAACGTTGGGCGCAATAACATAGAGCGGCATGGTCAGCGCGAAAACCCACGAGGTAGCGATAATGACAGATCCAAAGCTGAAACGCTTTTGCAGCGTTGGCCCGATGATCGCTCCCACTATGGCACCGATACCGCCAATGGCAAAGATGAGGCCTATCGTGAAGGACGAGGCGTGCATATGCTGCGCCAGCACAATAATAACCAGCGTGGAGCCTGCTGAAACCAGGTTGCCGCCGCCCGTCAGGATCGCCATGAAGCGAATGAGCGGGTGATGCCAGAGCCAGTTTAAGCCTTCATGAATCTCGATCAGAGCTTGTGCCGTGCAACTGTACGCTGTTCCTGGAAATCTGTCTTGATAAAGAAGAGCGAGACGACCGAACAGATATAGGAAAGAGCATCGCCGAGAAATGGAATGGTACGCCCCAATTGATAGATGAAGCCGCCAATGGGCGGGCCGAGTAAGATGGTGATGCCGTCGGTTGCTGTGTTCTGCGCGGTAGCTTCGGGCAGCAGCACTTTCGGCACAACACGCGGCAGACATGCCGCCTCCGCGATATTGAAAAAGACGAACAGCGTTCCCTCAACAGCCGTGACGATGAAAAGCTGGATTACCGTCAAATGGCCGATCAGCAGAGCGAATGGAATGCTTGCCATCGCCAGAGCGCGGCCAGTATCGCAAAGAATCATCACGCGCTTGCGATCCCAGCGATCAATCAGCGCCCCGGCGGGTAAGCTGAAGAACAGGTAGGGCAGGGCACGTAAAGCCCCCGCGAATCCTGCCAGCGCAGGAGAGCGTGTTAGTGCCAGGATCAAGAGCGGGAAGGCCAGTGTCGAAACCTGCGTGCCGACGTTGGAGATCACCTGACCGCTCCATAACAGCATATAGTCGCGGATACGCCAGAGTGCGAAGCGTGACTGATTTGGCTTGATTGGAGATGGTTCTATAACCGCTTGTTGGGTCTGACCTACGTTGCTCGATTCCATAATAATGCCTCATCTCGTTTCTTGTTCTATTACAGCTACAGTGAATCTGTACTGTCTGATTGAGGTTTCCGCACTTGCAGATAATTGGGTGACCTGAACATGGCAATATAAATGCTGTAGACTTCTCCATCAGGATCGGGCAGCTCGTGCAGCATATCTTCCATAATCGCGTCCAGGCGATCTTTGTATATTTGCGCTCGCTCAGGGGTAAGACGCGGGTGCATAAATCCGTCACTACGAAAGATATCATCACCTACATCCTCGATGGCTTCGGCAAGCTCTTCGCCGACTTGTTTGACATGGCGCTGTCCCATCGAAATGTCGTCGCCTACTAATTCCTGCGGAAAGTCAAAGACGAAGAGACGGGCTGTGCGTGTATAGTAATTGGCGACGGTGCCGCGCACAAAGCGCCGTGCCACGACCTTTGCCAGCCCGGCGGCCTCCAAAACATGCAAATGATGCCCAATCGCGCCAGGGCTGGCCTTGAGCCGATCCGCGATCTGCTTCGCCGTCGCGGGCTGCTGCTGAATGATGAAGAGGATGCGCTCACGAATGGGATCGCCAAAAGCCTTCACCTGTTCGGTTGTATTGATGGTCAGCTTGAACGGCAATTCAGGCATAAACACCGGCATGTCGTCCGGCAAAATCGGAATTGCTTCATTTTCAGGATCAACTTCTCGCATTGATAGCTCCTTTAACAAGAAAAATATTATGGCATATGCTGTAAGTTTTGTATATGCTAATTATTTAGCATATACAAACGGATTTGTCAAGTCTTCAGCAAAAAGGTCTCTATCCTTTGGGGGGAAGGTGGTCGCCATCCGTAGGGGCGCTTGCGCCGCCCGCGTCTCACTTGGGCTGCGAGCGAACCTATCTGGGACCACGGCGGGCGGCGCAAGCGCCCCTACTCCTCCGTCGCCACTCCCGCTACTGGTTTCCCCGGAAGGACGGAGATCCTAGCATAATTGGTGCTTGTAAATCATAGAGTTTGATGCTATTATTCAAGCAAGCTCCCTTCATCCTGCAAAAACTAGATAAAGGCAGCAACAAGAACAGTGGGGGAATGTGAACGGAACGTAAGCAACCGTAAAGGCGAAAGGAGTACATCTTGTATCATGGTTAAACATATCGATAACAAGGTCGTTTACTACTACGATTTCCCATCCCACCGAGGAGGATTTGATGGGAGAAACCGCGCTTCATGCTGCTTTGATTCACTACCTGGTTGACGTTCTGCGCTGGCTCTTTTCCGATCGCGCTTGTGCCATTCACGAGAACCTGAATTTTTATTCCACCTCCGATTCCAAAGAGAAGCCGCTTGTTCCTGATATCGCGGTCATCAAGGGCACGGCTTACCGCTATATTAGCAGTTGGAGTATTGGTCAGGATGGTCCGCCTCCTCACCTGGTCTTCGAGATTGCCTCGAAAGAGACATGGGAAAAAGATCTCTATGAGAAGCCGTTGCGCTATGCTCATCTGGGTGTGTCGGAATACGTCTTCTATGATCCCAATGAGCCGTCCTTGCAGCAGACAGTGACACAGCGCCTCTTTGTCTGGCAGTTGAGCAAGCAATTGGGAATAGTGCGTCAGTTGCCGACAAACACCATTGGGCAAATCTGGAGCGAGCAGCTCGAGAGCTGGTTAGCGCCTGATGGCTATTTCCTACGCCTCTACGACCGCAACGGCCATCTATGTCTCACCCAGGCAGAAGCCGAGGCCAACGTGCCAACGTGCGGCACTGCTAGCTGAGAAACTACGTTCTCTAGGCATTGATCCTGACGCAGTTTGAGAAGTGCTATCTTCCGGCTGAGAAATAAACCATCCATTTGCCCTCAGGCCAGACAGCTTCGAGATAGTAACAGCTTGCGCCAGAGAAAAACATTGAAACATTCCATATTTTGAGCTTCCCATTTACAGAGAGATTGGTAGGGGTCGGTGTGTCTGGCGCATTGAGCATGATGATGTCGTTCTGGCCCTGGGATGGGATGGTGTCGAAAAAGATGGAGGTCCCGTCGTCAAGGTTCTCACCGTAGAGGGAGATTGGTTTATTAAAGGTTGCCTGCACCTGGACTTGGAGCGTTGTCCTCCAACCATAGGCATGAGGTAATTCGGGAGCCACGACCGCTCGAGGCGACAGGTGCAGCGTGGCATACATGCCATCAAAGCCTTTCACCCAGACGGGAAATGCGCCCGAACGTAGTGGAGCCGCGCATCAGTGGGCGTGCAGGGCAAGCCGATCCTTGCGGTGCTGGGCCAGGAGTCACGTTAGCTGGCGGGTAGTGTCCACTGATGGTGATTGGCGTACTAATGAAGAGTGGAGAAGGGCCGGCATTGACCAGCAAAGAAGAGTGTGTTTGGATGCTTTGCCCATACAATACTGTAATGTCGGATGAAGAGTTCGGCGTTGGATGGGCAAACATGCTGTAGACCCAGGTGCGGGCATTCGGGAAACTGTTGAAGATCAGCAGGAGCGCCAAAATGATGGTAACGAGGGCAAAAACGAGGCGCCAGATACGCATCCTTAGCGAAAGACGTGCTGCAAGGGCTGGCACCGATCGAGAAAAAAGTGTGGAATTCGTGGCTATAAGCTGTAGATCGGTGATTTCAAGTTCGATGTCCGCTTTGTGGCTGCCGTCGGCAAAGCGATTGCTGCCCGCGTCTGCTAATAACCACGTGCGTATTGCATAGAAGAGATGAGAACCGCGTTCTACGAACTTGCCAGAATAGCTGGAGGCCCTTGAAAATAAATGCAGTCCTGACAGCACAAGCGTCCCGGAGACGCTCCGTTCCTCGACTTCATCAAGCGGCAGATCGCTGTATTCCACCTCGAAATCATCGCCTTGCGACTGATCGCCTTTGCCCTCGAAATCGTCCATATGTTGTCACCCCATGGGTTTTGAGCGCAATGAATTGTTCGCCTACAAATCCTGGGCGCAATTCATTGCGCCCCTACATTTGAAATCCTTCGGCTATTGTTTCAATATGGGTGTCGTCTCCGGTGCTGCTGTAGGCCGCTTCCAGATTGCGCCAGGTTTCTCGTCCACCGAGATGATGGATAGTCAGGCCTGCCAGTTTGCCGGGTAGGGGCGTATCCCCTACCGAAAGGATGGTGACGGCATGACCCGCTTGTTGCACACGAGCCAGTGCATCCAACAACAGATCCGAGACGATGCTGGTGATGACGACGACGGTGGCACCTGCCGGGAGACGCGAACGCTCCGCCTGCACGACCTCTTCTAATGTACTGCCGAAAAAGGGCTGAATGCGTGCCAGCACCTCCATAATGCGCTTGCGCTGTTCCTCGCTCGACGAAGGCGGTAGGTGTATACGGCGGCGCTTCACCTGGGCTGCTGCCATGGCGGGGCATCTGCATCCTCCGGTTTTTGCTCCTCCTGCTTGTTCTCTCTGTAGATGCCTTGGTCGGCATTAACATCAGTGTATTGGCGTACAGACCCACGGCGTAGTCTTCGTTCAAGGCCCAGTTGCAACGGAAGCGGCAGCGCAGATCGCCAGTTCGAGTATCTCAGGCTGCAAACCATGCACTACATCAAATTGTGTCATAATATTGAGGAAAATAACAAGCGTATAGGTGGTCGTCGCCTCGTAAACTTTGCTCTGCAACTGCATTGTACGTGCCGTCGCCTTCCAATGCACGCGGCGCAGACTGTCGCCATAGACATAATCACGAACGCCGATAGTGCGTAAAGGATCTTCGAGCAGACGGCGCTGAGCGGTGCGATCACCAAAAGGACGGCGCGAGGGCAGGTTGAGCGTGTTAAAGGGGCGACGAGGGGATAGACAAGCAGATACTGCCAGTTGGAAAGCATTTCTTCGTTGCTGAGAAAGCCGAACACATCGCCGTCGCGGACAACCGTCGGCCCGAATTTATGGACGCCGCGTGCATTGCACTGGATTGTATAGCTCCGAGTGATACGTTCGTACCAGCGTGTGCTGAAAAGGTTGTCTAGAATGGCGGTATCACCATAATAGCTGACGCGGGGCTGCTGGCCTTCGATGGGCAGCGAGCGTGGAATGGTATCTTCGATCTCCAACCAGGGGAGCGGCAGCAATTTGGCATTTTCAACGGCAAGCGCGAACGTGACTTGCTCTCCGAAGAGCGCCCTCTGCTGGCTAAATTTCCGTGTGTAGCGCAGATTACGTAAGCAAAACGTCGCCCAAATTCTGTCGCGCCAATCACAATCAGCAACAGAAGCGCAATCACAACCAGCAGCGGCTGGTGAAAGAGGACGCCCAGCACAATAATGATCAATCCCAGCCAGTACCAGCGCCTGTTGATCACTGAGTGTCGCACATCGTTATGCGGTCGAGCTGTGGGGAGCCTTCCGCCAAGCCAAAGTCTACTCATGATTTTACCGGAACAGGAATAGTTTGCAGGACATCATCCACAATTTGTTCGATCATATTACCATCAGCCGTGATTGACTCGTGGCAATCATACGGTGGAGAGAATGGAACGCGCTACAAATTTGACATCATCGGGAATGGCGTAGCTTCGACCATGCAGAGCCGCGTTCGCCTGCGCTGCGCGATAGAGGGCGAGCGTGCCGCGTGGGCTGACGCCCAATTCAACCGCGTTATGATTGCGTGTGGCGCGAACCAGCTCAACGATGTAACTTTCAATTGACGGCTCAATGCGCACGTGGCGAATCAGGCCTTGCAGGGTCTGCAAGCGTTCCGCGCTCACAACGGGCTGCAGTTCTTGCAAAGGCTGCTCTTCACGAAAGCGCTGCAAGATCAGCCGCTCCTCAGCCTGACTGGGATAGTCAAGGCGCAGGCGCATCAGAAAGCGATCAAGTTGTGCTTTGGGCAAGGGAAATGTGCCTTCCAGTTCGATGGGGTTCTGTGTGGCGATCACCATGAATGGGTGCGGCAGCATCACCGTTTCGCGTTCGATACTCATCTGCCGCTCTTCCATTGCCTCAAGCAGCGCGGATTGCGTGCGCGGCGAGGCGCGATTGATCTCATCAGCGAGGACGAGTTGTGAAAGCAGCGGGCCGGACGAATGCGAAATCACCAGTTTTCTGGTTGTAGTAGGTCATGCCGGTAATGTCGAAGGGGGAACAGATCGGGAGTGAACTGGATGCGCTGGAACGAGCAGCCAAGTGACTTCGCCAATGATTTCGCCATGACAGTCTTGCCAATACCCGGTACATCCTCGAAGAGGACATGCCCTTCACAGAGCAGCGCGACCACCAGCAGATCGATCACGGCTTCTTTGCCAATAATGACACGACTCGACATTCTGGCGAATGGAGCGGGCCGCTTCCTGCACCTGGCGAATTTCTTCTGTTGCGTCATGAATCGTCCTTTGTACCAGGAATTTTCCGGCACCCGACACCTAAAAACATTCCTTTGTGCCGCAAAGAGTATGCATCGAAATTATACACACAATCCAGAGAAAACTCACGTCTGATACCCCATGGGCCCGATGCCCCTTGTGGGTATCAGGCCCGTGGGGTATCAGACCATGCTCAACCTGACACCTTGCCGATGATCTCAATAGTGGGGCCAGGTAAGAATTGGACGCTATGACCGTTCTGATCTTTAGCGGTGACGGTAATGACGGCAGCGGCGTTACGCCGCCCAGGAAGACCGTTCCAGGCCAGGTAAAGTTCGTGTTGCCCTTGATGCCGGTGAAGCACGATCCGACGAAGCTACTGTAGGGGGGAGCATTCTCGACGATGTTCCGTTGTACCTCAACGAACGGCTCGCTGGTGTTTTCTCCAACGAAGACGATGCTGTTGTTCTGCACGATAGAAGGAACACTGGTAATTTGCGCGCTTGACTGGCTCGCTGGTTGTGTTCGGCCTGGCTGAACTCGTTGATTCGTCGGCTATGTTAATCGGGTTTTTTTATCTGACCGGATTGTTCTGCGGAGGTTGGCTGCTGGCTGTACTTCCCTCGCCGCCGCTGGGCGGTGCGAAAGTCAGTTTTAGATCAATGGTACCGGCTGGCGTCACATGTGGAGGTGCCGTTTGAGAATGTTAGTGCCGCGACTTAAAAAGTTCACGTTTTGCAAAATTTACCGCGTCGCCAGCGTTGATCACGCCAATCCAGCCAGCAATTCACGTGTCACTGCGATCAGCAATACTTTATACGCCGGGTCTTTGTGCCAGAAGTACCGCAGGCGTTCCCACGGGTATTTTGGAGGAGGTAACCCAAATCATGAAGCATAAGCTGTTCTGACCGGACGCGCCCGACGTGCTGATCTTCGTCGGTCTTGATCATAGCTATATTCGTCTATATCTCCGCATCCGTCGTCGCTGGCCAGACAGTTTCGCAGAATATGCCGGGGTATCCTGCTCATTAACATCATGCATCATCGAAAGCTCTCCTCCTTTTCTATCTAACGGTATATCAATGCATATCAGTGTACACGATTTTTATACAAGAGGACAACCTGTTATACCAAAAGTGCTATGCATGACCCCGCAAACAAACATCCCTTGTGGAGGTCTCGCTTTATCTGGTCCCACATCGTGGTCATGAGATGTGTTCCATAACCACAGTTATAGATAACTGCTCCAGATGCAGTTACAATCACCTCTACCTAAAAGCCAACCGGTTTCCATATGACGGGATCGCTAGGACCAAAGAGGGCAAGTGTAGGTAGGCCAAGCATCGCAGCAAGATACATTAATGCCAAAATGTCCACGATAGCGTGGCAGCTTTGCAATTGTTTTGCTACCTCCGAAAGTTGAAGCATTTTTTCTGAATGGTGAAGAAATCGGACTCAGGTTGGTGATTGGAGGAGTTTTTGTATGGCATGCCAGCGTACAGAATCGTGAGTTACTTGCCAGCGGCAAAATGGGCTAACTACTCTGCCACAAGCGTTTGATAACCTCGGCAAAACACTCTACCGGCCAACATTTTCGCGCTCCGCCACTGCCGGGATCAATAGCAATAACATTGAGAAGGACATACGCTTGCTGTGGAAGGACGCAAGGCCTTGCGTTCCTCCACAGCAAGCGCATGTCCTTCTCAATGTTTTTAAATCCTATTGTTCCAGCCAGGTAATCGATAATGTGGATAGACTGCCCTGCGGGTCGCGGCCAGCAGCAGCGATTCGTGCTTGACACCGGCATCAAGCAGGTTATATGCAACGAGGCCGTCAGGATCATGCAGCCAGCAGACGGCGAGATCAACAGTTTAAGGGCATTCATTCACTCAAATTGGGGATTTTTGATGTGAGAAAGCGTACTTCAGTGAAGATGACTAAAATCGGAAATCTCGTCTGCAGGACCGGACGCGAGCGCAAGGGCCAGCCCGTCGCGTTGCTGACAAAGATGACGTCAGGGTTCGTGTATTGCCGACGCAGCTCAGAAAGAATTGGGAAGGCCAGCAGGCAATCGCCGGATAGCCCCTGGCCGACGCAGCAGAATATTACTCACACCGGTGAAATCGATGAGGGCTTCGCCGCTCTGCACGGCTTGCAATTTTGGCAACGAAGGGCTGACGCGGCCCGAAACTTCGGCCTGAATTTAGTTGAAGACCTTCATGGCTACAACCAGAACAAGACCTGCCCGAGCTGAACGATGTCGCCTGGCGATACAAAAGGCGGTAGGGAAGGCGATGGTGAAACGTTCCGATCAACCCCGACCAGTGGGGCAACAATGGCGACGCTCATATCAACCTCTGGGTTCGGATGCTGAAGCCGGGATAACCTCAATGTTTATTGCCTGATCAGTACTCCGATGTTGTCTTTATGTGAGGACGATGACCAGCACCATGCCGGGCGAGCGGACAACTGGTCGCATGTCCATGCCCGCCTCGCTCAATTCCAATTCGCTGACACTGCTTCCCTGAAGCACATGTCGATAGAAGTCTTGCGACACGCTGAATCCACGGTTCTTGTTTCGTCTGCTTCTTGTCCCAAGATCTCTCTCTTTTACTCTTCATATCGCTTGAAAACAGGCAAGCATTGTGACCGCCGAAGCTCATCGAGTTCGACAGCGCAACCTTAACGACTTGTGTCGTCCGTTATTGGGTACATAGTCGAGGTCGCATCGGGGTCGGGATGACGCAGATTAATGGTCGGCGGTATTTGCCTGTTAGGATGTCAGATGGGATGAGGCTCCGGTCGCTCCAACGCGCCAATCGTATGGCCGGTCATCGACTTGATGGAACTGATAGGTACGCGATAGGCATACTCTCCGAAACATGCTTTGATGGCCTGCGTCTCTGTACGGTCATTGAGCTGGTCGAAGTGCCATGAGCGTTGATCTGATCGATCTGTCGGGCCGCAAGTCGGCTTTTTGCAAGGCGCGGCGCATGGCGCGCACCAGTCCTACTCCGCCTGCGCAGGCTCGGTCACATGATAGGCATCCGCTGTAGTCCGTAGCCTACCATCTCGGCAAGGATTGTGCTCCACGGGCTTTGCGAAATCCAGTTCTTCCAGGATCAGCATCCCTGAGCCTTCACCCATCACAAAGCCATCGCGGGTGGCATCGAAAGGGCAACTGGCTCCTTGAGGATCATCATTGCGGCGTGAGAGGGCGTGCATTTTATCGAAAGGCGCCAATGCAATCGGCGTAATACCCCTTTCAGCGCCACCGGCAATCATCGCTCTGGCATCACCACGGCGAATCGTCTCCCAGGCTTCCCCTATGGCATTGCCGCTCGTGGCACCGGCGGAAACGCCGCCCAGTTCGGCCCTTTTGCCCCTGTCATGATCGAGACGATGCCGGGGGATCCATCAACAATCATCATGTTGGGAATATGGGCTAATGCGATATGCCCCACGTCATAGAGGACTTTGAACTGATCGTGCGGTGTGTCGCAGCCCGCCTATCCCGCTGCCAATGTATACCCCTATGTCGTCGCCGTTCGCTGAGCATGAATGTACAAGTCGACTCGAGCAGACGCCCCCTGTTTCGTGGTCGCAACCGCAAGATGTTCATATGGATGGTTACAGTCGTTGCCTCTTTGCGATCCATATACAGCAAAGAATAAGAATTTTTCACCTGGGCCCCAAAGTGGACGCGGAACTGGTTGACATCGACGATATCAAAGCCTTGCAGCTCAGCCACGCCGCATTTGCCCTGGCAAAGCATTTCCCACGACGAAGCCCGGTCCATAAACCGAACCGGTAATAATTCCCATTCCTGTTACAACTACACGCGACATGTGTCACCTTCCTTACGTCGTCACGACGGTATTTCCTCGAGTCAGCGGCCTCGTCCTGGATGAAACGTGTGTACGGTCTCGCCTCGAATAAAGCCTTTATGGTTGAGCAGCCGTTGAAGGAACGGGATCGTGGTGGTAATGCCCTCAATCTCGTGTTCACCCAGCGCTCGCTGCATTCCGTGCAATGGCCGCTTCGCGTGTCTCAGCCCAGACCAGAGCGGCTTGGACGACAAAAGATCGTCGTGCGGAGGCACCTGGTGGCCTGCAAAAGGTGGCTATCCACACACACTCCCAGGCCACCTGGCGGCCAAATCGCTAAACGAATAGCCAGGGAATTAAAAGATGGTTATTACGTAAATCTCGGAATTGGCATTCCCACACTGGTTGCCAATTTTATCCCGGAAGGAATAAATGTTACCCTTCAATCAGAAAATGGTTTGCTCGGAATGGGACCGTTTCCCTTACAAGGTGAGGAGGATCCGGATCTCATTAATGCTGGTAAGCAAACCATCACTACCCTACCCGGCTCTTCATTTTTTGACAGTGCTATGAGTTTTGGAATGATACGTGCGGGGAAGGTAGACCTTACTGTTTTGGGGGCAATGGAGGTAAGTGAAAATGGAGATATTGCCAGTTGGAAAATACCTGGCAAAATGGTAAAAGGAATGGGCGGAGCTATGGATCTTGTAGCAAGCGCGAAAAATATAATTGTTGCAATGATGCATACGAACCGCGCAGGAGAATCTAAATTATTAAAAAATTGCGCGCTTCCTTTAACCGGAATTAAATGTGTAAAAAAAATCGTTACTGATCTTGCTGTTATAGAGATTACTCCCAATGGATTCCAATTATTGGAAAAAGCGCCTGGTGTGTCGGTGGAAGAAATTAAATATAAAACTGAAGGAAAATTAATTGTTGAAGGACAAATACCTGATATGGATTTTTAAAGTCTGGATTACTTTGCAAGCACTTGTTTTGCAGTAAACAAACTAATATCACCGATTCTGAATTTGATGCAGACTATTTGAAGCTTGAGAACCATTTAACGTTCAACATTCACTCATCAATCTGCTAATCTATCAAAGAGTTTTTCATCGCAAAGAACACAAGACCTACTGAATTTTTTACACCGAATCTTTCCATGAGCCGATCTTTGATTGCTTCTACTGTTCGCGGACTAAGTTCCATTTTCTGAGCTATCTCACTCGCTGTAAATTCCATACAAACTAATGAAAGCACTTCTTTTTCTCTTTCACTGATAACGATCTGGCTGTTCAAATTTGGATTGAATTTTTGCTTGGCGTAATTCTTTTTTATGAGCACGCGGTTTACAAAATTATTCAAATAGAATCCTGTTTCCATTACATCCATAATCGCCTGTTTTATTTCGGCAGCGTCCGTACTTTTTAATAAATATCCGTTGGCTCCGCTATCCATCAAATGTCCCACAAACCGTTCGTCTTCAAACATAGTCAGAATTAGAATTCTGATTTGAGGAAAATGCTTATTAAGATATTTGGTAGTTTCAATTCCGTCTTTTACAGGCATTCTTAAGTCCATCAAAACGATATCAGGCTGTTCCTTTTCAACACCCTTTATTAATTCTTCCCCGTTCTCCGCTTCAAGCATGAATTTAATATTATGAAAAGACTTCAGAGAAAGAATTACTCCTCTTCTAAAGATCTTGTGGTCATCTGCTATGGCTACATTAATAATTTCGGGGATCATATTGAATAGCTTAAAGGCAAAATATAATATTAAAAATTAAAAATTAAAAAAATTTATTTAATCGGTTGCCGTGGCACTTCAATGGTAATCTTATAATACGTGTGTGTATTATCTATTTCAAAAAATATTTTTCCTTTCAAAACCCTTACCCTGCTTTGTATATTTTTAAGCCCCAGTCCTGTAGAATTGTGTTCCATTTTTTCAAAATCCTTTTGTAAAATTCCACGACCATCATGATGTATGCGAAAATAAACAATATTTCCTTGTGCATTTTGTGTAAGATGAATAAATCCTGCGCTGCTGTGTTTAATAATATTAGTTACCAATTCCTGAACTATGCGGAACACAAGAAGTTCCTGTTCATCAGCAAGCCTTTCGCGATTATCATGAAAACGCGCACTTGCATTAATAGATCCCGATCCGTTTATTTTTTCAAAAAGATCTTTTATAGCCGCCTCCAGGCCGAAATTTTTTAAAGTCGGCGGCATCAAACTGTGTGAAATATTTCGGATCAATTTATATGCTATCGTCAATAATTTGTTTGGCACTGAAAATAGATTGAAGCTGCACAGCAGGTTCCTGGTGAATCAGATTTTCATTAAGATATAATCGTGCAGTTGCCAATAGCGGTCCTGCATCATCATGCAGATCTGCAGCAATACGTTGTCTTTCTTCTTCCTGGAATTGGATTGAGGCGCGTAATAAGCATTTGCTGCCTCTCCTCTTCCATTTTTTGAATTTGTTTGTTGAACCTGATAACCCTTCTCTGGTGAAATACTACTATCGAAACAAGCGTAATGGCCATAAAGAACATTCCAAGCGTACCCAGGATCAATATACTGTTAAACCTAATGTTGTTCTTGGCCTGTAAAAAAAACATTAATCGACAGTAATTAATTTTATTATGAAAGAAAAGGTCATCATCTAAATCGGGGATCAGGGTTTTTCGTTGATTTATAGTACTATTCAATTTCATTGTCATGGCCACACAAAGTAAAATATTCTTTAAAATATTAAATGAAATATTGATGATGAAATATTGCTTCTGAAAGGTTTATACTTTCTCTATAGGCTTTCAGCCATAATATAAAGAAAAAATGTCCCGCAGAAATAAATTAGAAAAGTAACTACCACCCAAAAATTAAAAGTAGAATAGATAGTGGAAGATTGCATTTACCCTTTTAGCTCGGTGTAATAAGTAATAAATACAAAGAAAGTATTACAAGGATTGATTCGATGCCGGAGGTTATGGAATCAAATTCCTGACCTTTGCTTAAGAAGAAATAATCTATTAAGGCAAATGTAGGAAACCTCCCCAAACTAATAAAACCAATTTTTTTATATTATTGTATTGAAAAACACAATACAGGAAGAAACAGAAATAATGAATATTCAACTATTGTAAATCGCACTGAATAATTTTATAGAATATTTACTGTGAATACTTTGAAAATAAACATTAAATGCTTCATTAGCTATACAATAAAGTACATAAAATAACACAACCCTTAGCGCTTTATCTTTACTATTTTTTTTGAATAATAGATAAAACACTAAGGGAAATGTGTAGGAAAATATGCCGCTATATAGTTATATTTTAATAATGCAGTTATAAATTTTCCCAAATATAAACTACATATTTTGAATATTGAAGTCTCTAAAAAAATAGTCTACTATGATTTAGAAGAAGATGGAGGATTGTTCCAAATGGTCCAGTCAATAAATTTTGTCTGCAACGATACCGTCGTGCTTTTCAATATCGCCGGTTGTAGTTACCATAGAATAAGAAAGGATATCTTTACCGTCAGCATCAACTGCTGTGTAAACCAAATGTTCTTCATTTTCTTCTGAAAGACATTTACGGAAATTGATTCCTACACAACCTGGTTGGTTTAAAATCTGGTCAATGATGTTGCGGCCAATGTAATAACCTGGGGTAGCATCGGGATTTGCTTCCCTAAAGTTATTTACTAATTTTGTTCCTTCAGCTAAGCCGATGTTTTCGCCTACTTCAGCGAGGTTTCTTTTTGCAAGTGTGTTTGTTGTTGTCATGATTGTAAGTTTTTTTTTTAATAAAGGGGTTTATTGTAGAATTCACTTAACTTCCTATACAAAATTTATGACTGAACAACTGCCATTTGTCTAAAAATAAAAACCTTAAATTTGCCGTATCGCAGTCCTGTAAAAGGTTTCGGCTGATTTTCGGGGTAAAAAAACGGGCAAAAATTTGGTAATAATACTATTTAAAATAGTAAATTTACTATGCAGTTTAACTAGCTGCCAAAGAAAAAAGAGAAGTTTAGAAAAAATAAGTGCAAAAAGTTAAAACAAAAAGATTTTAAAAAGCTTAAATACCTTAAGTACCCGTTGGATACTTGATGGATCCTTTGAATTTTGATAGCCATTATCTTTAAAAAGAATTTTGCAAATCTAATGATTAGTAACTCTTATAATCTAACGCACTTTTCCTCATTTATTTAGACAAATATCTACACAATATGTGCCAAATAACGCAACCGTAATCGTAAATCCACTTTGAACCAAAACGTAATATTACTACTCGTGTATTTTTTGCTTTTCCTAAAATTTTACCCTAAATAAGAAAATAATTATAATACATTCAACAATTTTTCGTTATAGTTCTTATATTTACAATATCCTAAGAATTAATTCAATGTCACTATCAACAACTATCAAAATCGCAATTGCCGATGATCATAAGATTTTCAGGGAGGGCATCAAAATGGCGCTGAATCCCCGTGAATATCTTAAGATGATATGGGAAGCAGAAGATGGGAAAGATTTGATGCACAAGATGACTATAAAACAGCCTGATCTGTTGTTGATGGATATTCGTATGCCTGAAATTGATGGCATTAATGCGATTGAAATGCTTCGCAAAGAATATGACGATCTTAAAATTATTGTTCTTTCCATGTATGATGACCAGCCAATGATCAGCAAAATGATGGAAATGGGTGCAAATGCCTACTTAACCAAAACCACGGAACCAGACGAAATTTATGAAGCCATACTTACCTGTATGAATGAAGATTTTTACTTCAACCAGTTAGTGAATAAGGCGGTAATGGGCAAATTAATGCAAAAAAGAAATGTACGCAAACAATATGGTTGCCAGGTTCCCATAGTATTTAATGAAAAAGAATTAAAAATTTTGCAATTATTGGGTGAGGATAAAACAACAGATGAAATATCCAAATTAATTTTTCTAAGCCCAAGAACCATTGAAACTATCCGCCAAAATATGAAAAGTAAGGTTGGTGCCAAAACTATTGGAGGCCTTATTATGTATGGAATGAGAAATAGGATGATTGAATAAGGCGCCTCACATTATAATTGCTATCTACTTGCACTTTCTGCGAATAATATTCACTCATAATAGCATAAATCTTTTCTTTTAGCTATTTCATAATCTTCTTCTTTTTTTGGATAAACTGCAGGAAGAAAATGAATTTCCATTTTTGATGGCATAAAATAAAACCGTTTTCCCGGAGGAAATACTTTTTTTGTGTTGAATATCAACGCCGGAATAATTGCTTTATTCGTTTCAACGGCCAGCCTGAATGCTCCATCGTGAAACGGTTTTAAAGGCAGGGATGATTTATTCCTGGTTCCTTCAGGATATATGCATACATGTAAACCATGTCTTAATACTTCCTTCATTTTTCTAAAACTACTTTGCCTGCTTTGCTTATCATTTCGGTCTACAAGGATAGAACCTCTTTTATAAATTAGGCCAAACAAAGGAACCTTTGCCATTTCTGCTTTAGCAATTGTTTTATTGGCCCCGGGACTAAATGGAGTAGTAACAGGCACATCCATCAATGAATTATGATTACAGGTAATTATATAATTTTCGCCTTTTTTAAAATGCTCCTTGCCTAGTATTTTTAAGCGGCAGCCGGTAAGAAAAAAAAATATTCTCATCCAAACCCTTGAAATACATGAAATTGTTGCGTGCGCTTTGGCTCTTTCGTCATAAAAGTAAGCCACAGCAGTAAAACCACTGGCAATAGTGTTATAAAAAAAATAATCAGTGCCCAAAATGCGAATATTCTTGAAATAAAATTCTTCAATATTTGTTGGTTTACTGTATTTAAATTTTCCAATCAATGGGATTCTTATGTTCTTTCATCAACAGCTCATTAGTTTTAGAAAAATGCCTGCATCCAAAAAAACCTTTATGAGCACTTAAAGGTGAAGGATGCGCAGCTTTTAAAACATAATGTTTAGTTTCATCAATAAGAGACTGTTTTTGCTGCAGCAAATTTTCCCCATAACAAAAAAACGACAGATTTTTTTTCGTCAGAAATTTTTTTGATAACCTGGTCTGTAAACTGCAAGCCATCCTATCTGCGAATGGCATCCAGGTTCATTTTCCCTCACAGTTAATGATGCATTTAACAACAAAACACCACTGATTCGCCCACTTTTGCAGATTGCCGTTGCAGGGGCATTCTATGCCAAGGTCATTTCGCAGTTCTTTAAAAATATTTAAAAGGGAAGGCGGCTTTGGAAGCCCATCAGGTACTGAAAAACTTAATCCATGAGCCTGGTTTTTATCGTGATAAGGATCCTGTCCAAGAATTACCACTTTTACCTTATCGAATGGTGTTTGTTCAAATGCATTAAAGATCAGCGGGCCGGGAGGAAAAATTACTTTTCCCGGTGCTTTTTCCGCTTTTAGAAAAGTAACTATATGTTGAAAATATACTTTTATCAAATTCATCTTTTAAAATTACGTTCCAGCTTTCTTCGATTTGATATCCATTATTAATTTATTTTTATACTAATCGATGAAAAAATGAAAAAAATAGAAGTTGAAAAAATTGATAAAAAACAGTGACCCCGACACGATTCGAACGTGTGACCCACAGCTTAGAAGGCTGTTGCTCTATCCACTGAGCTACGGGGCCAAATTTTTGCAAATATAATTTATTCAAATTTTTGTGGTTATACATAATAGGAATAAACGATAAGCATTAATTTTTACTTTCTAATTCTATTATTTTTTCAAATAACTTTTCATACTCATCATTTGCTTTTTTAAGCTGGTCTGCTTTATCCAGATATTTTTTTTCTGCATCTGCAAATTTTTGCCTGTCGAGATATATTTCGGGCATTGACAGGTCATTTTCAAAAACGATTTTTTCCTTATTCAGAGAAACAATTTTTTCTTCAAGCAATTGAAAATTTCTTTGCGCTTTTTGTAATTCTTTATTATATGTACTATTTTCAACTTTCTTCTTAATGATAGGATCAGCTTTCTTTTCAGGTTGAGAATTTTTTTGTTTTAAAGAAACATTTTCTATCGTTTTTCTTTCCTGTTTCCAGCTTTCCCATTCATCATAAGTGCCTACAAATTCCTTGATCGTGTAATCTTCAATTTCCCAGATCTTATTAGCCGTTTTATTTACAAAATATCGATCGTGGCTTACCAAAATATAAGCTGCCTTCATATTTATTCAAAGCTTCTATCAGCAGATCAACAGAATGCATGTCCAAATGATTCGTGGGTTCATCAAGCAATAAAAAATTCGCTTTGCTTACAATAGTTTTTGCCAAAGCCACGCGCGCTTTTTCTCCTCCGCTTAATACTTTAATTTTTTTCTCTACATCGTCGCCACTGAATAAAAAACAGCCAAGCAATGTTCTTAATTCAAGTTCGGTTTTGCCACTTCCGCGATCTTTCATTTCCTCCAAAACAGTCATGTTCACATTTAATGCTTCCAACTGGTGCTGGGCATAAAAAGCATCTTTTACATTATGACCTTCTATTCTTTCGCCTTTAAACTTTCAACGCCTGCAACCATTCTGAGCAAAGTGGATTTTCCTTTTCCATTGGCACCGATCAAACCGATCTTATCGCCACGATTTATTTCTGCCTGTGATGTTCAACAATTTTTACATCACCAAAACTTTTAGAAGCATCTTTTAAAGTACATAAAACTCTTCCCGGTGTGATGCCCGATCGTAAAATTGATGCGCATATTTGGCCGCTCCAGATCCGTATTTTCAATCCGTTCTATTTTATCAAGCCGCTTCATGATACTTTGCGCCTGCGCGGCTTTAGAAGCTTTTGCTTTAAAACGCTCTACAAATTTTTCCTGCTGGCGTATGTAATCCTGTTGATTTTCATAAGCTCGTTTTTGCAATTCAATACGCTGCTCTTTTTCCTCTAAATAATAAGAATAATTACCGGTATAAAAATGTAATTCCTGCTGGTACAATTCCACGATTTTTGTTACCATTCTATCAAGAAAATACCGGTCGTGAGAAACAATAACTACCGAACCTTGATAGTGTTGCAAATATTTTTCAAACCATTCAATAGATGGAAGATCGAGGTGATTGGTAGGCTCATCGAGTAACAAAACATCCGGGTTCATCAATATCATTTTTGCCAGCAAAACCCTCATTCGCCATCCGCCACTAAAGTTTTTATAAGGCCGTTGCAGGTCAGCATTTAGAAACCAAGTCCCTGTAATATTTCTTCAGTTTTATGGTGAATGTCGTAACCGCCTAAAACTTCAAGTTCATGTAATTTATCCGCATAAACATGTGCAAATGTTTCATCGGAGCTTTTTTCTAATTCAATCCGATTTGTTCTATTTCTTTTTCAAGTTCCTGTACTTTTTCAAAGGCGCCCAGAGCCACCTGCAGAATGGAATCTTCTGTATCAAAGCTCAACAGGTCCTGGTGAAGAAAACCAATCGTAGTTTCTTTGCCTTTTTCAACGGTGCCTTTGGATGGCAAATAGTGCGTTAAAACTTTTAATAAAGTGGATTTGCCTGTACCGTTATAACCTATCAGCCCAATTCGTTCATTTGGCTGTATATGCCAGGTAGCATCTTCCACGATTACCCTTGCTCCAAATTCGAATGTAACATTTTGTAATCCTAACAGCATATTTTTTTTATAAGCGTGCAAAATTAAATGCTATTTCCTGTATTGCATTTATACATCTTTATCTTGTTATATGCTAACTTTGCACACAAATTTTAGGAATGAAAAGAGTTTTCGCTGCTATCATTTTCTATCGTGGTTATTGTCGTTATTATGGTGGTTTTTTTCCGGAAAAAAGCAAGGTAAAATCAGCCAAAACAGCAGGCGTTGAAAATTCAAAAACACTCTAAGGACTTTAATCAGGGCATTGATAAACCATTAACAATTACCTTGTCATGAAAGATGCTTTTGTAAATGCAGATACGGCAAGTATAAAATCACAAACACAAGAATTTATTGTATCCTTAATGCTTGAAATTAATGATCTTTCTAAAGATGATTCATCAATATTAGTATCTGCAAAGCAATTTGCAAGTGACGTGAGATTGAATGCTGAAGCCATTCTTCAGGAAAAAGATATAACAGAAATGCGGCAGGATTTCAGGATGGTTTCAGAAAACTTATATCCTTTTTTAAGAACTATTTCTTATGAGGGGCCAAAGCTATACTGGCAAAATTGCCCAATGGCATTTGGCGATAATAATGGAGCGAACTGGCTTAGTAATACATCGCAGATCATTAATCCTTATCTTGGAAAAAATCACCCTCAATACAAAGCTACTATGCTTGGTTGTGGAGAAAATAAAGACTCCCTGCAGTAATCTTGTTTAATCTAACTTATGAAATGAAAAAGCTAATTGCTATTAGTTTTTTATTACACCTTTTTTTCTTTTTGCCAGAACCATTCACCTTAAGCGGTTATATAAAAGACTCATGTACGGGCGAAACCCTTATCGGCGCTACGGTTTCGGTGGCTAATAAAACCAAAGGAATTACATCTAATCAGTTTGGTTTTTACTCTATCACTTTGCCTGAGGGTACTTATAATTTTGTTTGTTCCTATGTTGGTTATGTTTCTCAAATAAAAGCAATTAAGCTAAATAAAACGTTGAGTATAATTTCGAAATGCTTCCCAAAATAACAACAGAGCAGGCTGTGGTTGTTTCATCAAAAAAAAGAGATGCCAATGTAAAGAATGCGCAAATGGGGAAGCTTGACCTTTCAATAGACCAGATAAGATCTATTCCTGCTTTTCTTGGGCGAAGTAGATGTGCTTAAAAGCTGTGCAATTGTTGCCGGGCGTGCAAAGCACGAAGGCAATACAGGCTTATATGTAAGAGGAGGAGGTGCTGATCAGAATTTAATTTTATTGGATGATGCGGTGGTTTATAACACAGGGCATTTGTTCGGATTTTTTTCCATATTTAATGGGGATGCGATTAAAAATACATCGTTAATAAAAGGCGGCATGCCGGCACAGTATGGTGGACGATTATCGAGTGTTTTGGATATATCAATGAAGGAAGGAAATGATAAAAATTTTGCAGTGGACAAGGTGGCATAGGGTTAATAGCATCAAGGCTTTCAATAGAAGGACCCATCAAAAAAAATAAAGCATCTTTTTTATTGTATCAGCAAGACGAACCTATATTGATGCGTTGGTAAAACCTTTTGTAAAAAAGTCAAGTTCTTTCTATGGATCGGGTTATTATTTTTATGATCTGAATGCCAAGATAAATTACAAATTTTCTGAAAAAGACCGGCTTATATATAAGTGGTTATTTTGGAAAAGATAAATTTGACTTTGTTAACGGAAAACAATCTTTAAGTGTTCATATTCCCTGGGGAAATCCACCGGCACATCCGGTATAACCATGTTTTTAATAACCATTTATTTTCTAATACAACATTTGTTTACAATGATTATAATTTCAACTTTGGCGCAATCAAAACAATTTTGATATAAAACTTTTTCCGGCATAAGAGATTTTAACGTAAAAGAAGATTTTGATTTATATACTTTCAGCAATCATAAATTAAAGTTTGGAGGCCTGTATACTTATCATACATTTACGCCGAATGTATTTAGTGGAAAGCAGGACAGCATTGAGTTTAAGCCAAATAACCCACCGGTAAAATATGCAAATGAAGCAGCTGTTTATTTGCAGGATGATGGGATGTAAGTGATAAAATAAAAATAAATGCAGGCGTTCGGGAAAGCGTATTTGAGCAGGTAGGCCGATATACAAACTATGTTTTAGATGCGAATGGAAACCGTATTGACAGTACGGTTTATAGTAAAGGCGAAGCTGTAAAAACTTACTTTGGCTTTGAGCCAAGATTCACTATCCGTTATGCTATAAACGATGAGACTTCTATCAAAGCCGCCATTACAAAAAATTTTCAATACATACATCTTGTAAGTAATTCTGCAAGCACATTGCCAACAGATCTTTGGGTGCCAAGTACTCTTAAAGTGAAGCCACAGGAAAGCTGGCTGTATGCTCTCGGCTTATTTAAAAATTATAACGATAATATGTATGAAACTTCTGTGGAGGTTTATTATAAGCAATTAAAAAACCAGATAGAATATGAACAAGGATATACGCCGGCGACTCTTGAAGATACTGAAGATTTTTTCACTTTCGGTAAAGGATGGAGCTATGGTTCAGAATTTTTTATTAATAAAACCAAAGGAAAACTTACGGGATGGATTGGTTATACATTAAGCTGGACGTTTCAGAAAATTTGATGGATTAAATAATGGTGATAAATTTTATGCAAAATATGACAGGCGCCACGATATAGACGTGGTGGGCATTTACGAGCTTTCAAAGAAATGGAAATTATCAGGAACATTTATTTATGGAACCGGGAATGCAGCCACGCTTCCTGAAAGATTTTATATTTTTGATGGAGTATTTACACAGCAATACAGCAGTATTGATGCTTATCGTCTTCCATCTTATCACCGTCTTGATATTGCTGCAACTTATAGTCCCAATAAACATCTTTCGAGAAAATTAAAAAGTGAATGGGTATTTAGTATTTATAATGTTTACAGCCATTTAAATCCATATTTTATTTATTTCGATCAAAGTGGAAGCCCTTACAATGGAACGCTACAAGTGCAGGCTAAAAAGGTTGCTTTATTTCCTGCAATACCATCCGTAACATGGAATTTTAAACTGTAACAACAATGTGGAAAAAAATAAACCTTGCTGTATTTGTATATTTTATTTCCTGGCAGGATGTAATCATTTTGTGCATCCTGGTAAATTATCTAAGCCTTATCCCGCCTTACTTTTCCGCATAAAGAAGTTATTAATTATGCGAGCGGAAGCTTTGAAGTAATTGCTGCACAATTATTACTTTTTCATTCAACAAGAAAGTATGGAATGTACCTGGTGCATATTTCTTTTAATTGTTTTTATACCTGCTCATATTTATATGATACAATTGCATGGATGTGTTACAAAAACATCTTTGTGTGCCTGAATGGATTGCATGGCTGCGTTTGTTTCCTGGCAGTTCGTATTAATGTGGTGGGTGTATAAAACATGGAAAGTGAATCATGATTAAAACGAAAAGCGTAAAGGATAACAGTTACGTTGCACACATATCTTTTGTCGTGAACAAATATTACGCTTCCACTCTTTTACAGGTCAGACGAAATTCTTACTTCATATCTTTTGTCACCGTCTGTAACTATCATCAGCGCTGTATTGGGTGGTATGCTCCCAGATGTATTAGCATACATCGTTATTAAATTTTCCTTTACATTATTATCGAGGAAAGCGTTAATGATATTGCCTTTGTTGAAAGCATTTTGTGTAGCAATATAATTTTGTTATTAAAAAAACGTTATAGAGTCGCCATCCACCTCACCGTTATCATAAAAATCAACTTTAAATGTTGGATTGGAAATAGGAATAGTTTTTATAATGTCTTTTCTTCTTATCTCAAAGCCAGATGTCTTTTTGCTTAATAGTATCCGTTTGCTTATTATATCAGGAACTATTGATGGCAAATTTTTATTTGTATTATCATCTGTTGCAAGTGGCCTTTCAATTTTGCTATGGTGCTTTTGAGGTGTTTTTGCAATTGGTTTTGAAGTGGTATTTTTTGGTTTTGAAGGCACCAGTTTTTTTTGCGTAACAGCTTGTTTTTTTTCTTCAGCTTTATTTCTCAAGTGCAATTGGGGTTACTATTTTTCTTGATAAAACAGTGGAGCCATAACCACAGTACCGGTTTGGTTAGGCGCAGGCATCCATGTCCCACGTAGCACTTTCAACATCTTCACTATCCTTGCTATAATGTAGCTTATGTGTTTGAAAACAGTTTTGAAAATCTGGCGGCGTATTATATTTTACCCTTTCAACTTCGGTAACAGTTATTTCTTTTTCGTCTTTATTCAATGTTCCTTCTAGTCTGCAAATAGTGTAATATCTTTTTGCTCCTTCGTTAAAATATGTGTAATATATCCGGAACTATTTTTCCTTGGTTTGTATTTCCAAAACATAATCAATGCCGTTTGCCATAGGCCGACAAAGCCATAATTGCTTTCGGTAAATCCGCCTTCGATTGGCCATTAAAATTTTGTGCATTAAAAATATTGATATGAATAAAAAAATGAAGAGGTAAAAAATTTTTATTTTCTGTAAAAAAATTTTTTTAAAAATGATCATGATAATGCAAATCAAATTATTGAAAATCTTGTGTTTTCTGTCTTACAAAATTATGTGTAATAAAAAGTCAAACTCTTAAATGTGCACGCTTCTTTGTGTAATACTTCGTTAAATTTGCCATTCAAAAATCAATAAAAATCAAATCTTTTAATGGATAAGAATGATCAACATAACTTTTCCTGATGGAGCTGTAAGGCAATATAGCAAGGAGTTACTTCAACTTGGATATTGCAAAATCAATAAGTGAAGGCCTTGCAAGCAAGATTTTGGCAGCTGAAATAAATGGAGAAGTATGGGATCTTTCCACGTCCTATTAATGAATGATGCACGATAAAGTTTCTTACCTGGGAAGATGAAAAAGGAAAATCAACTTTTTGGCATTCATCCGCGCATCTGATGGCCGAAGCTATTGAAGCTACTTTTCCTGGAGTTAAATTTTGGGTTGGGCCGCCCGTTGAAAAAGGCTTTTATTATGATATTGATTTGGGAGATAAGGTGATAGAGAAAGACGATCTGCAAAAGCTGGAAAAGAAAATGAATGGGCTTGCAAAAAAAATAATTATTTACAAGAAAAGAAATTTCCAAAGAAGATGCGATTGATTATTTTACTGAAAAAGGTGACGAATATAAACTCGATCTGCTTAACTAACCTGCAGGATGGCAAAATCACTTTATATACACAAGGCAATTTTACAGATCTATGCCGGGGACCACATATTCCTTCTACAGGGTTTGTAAGGGGATCAAGCTTACAAGCATTGCAGGTGCTTATTGGAAAGGAGATGAAAAAAATAAAATGCTTACCCGCATTTATGGCGTTACATTTCCTACTCAAAAGGAACTGGATGAATATCTGGTTTTTCTGGAAGAAGCAAAGAAACGCGACCATCAGAAAATTGGTAAAGAACTAGAACTTTTCACCTTTTCAGAAAAGTAGGACATGGGCTTGCCTTTGTGGTTGCCTAAAGGTGCTATGCTGCGCGAGCGATTGCAGCAATTTTTGCAAAAGGCACAAATGGAATCTGGCTATCTTCCTGTGATCACACCTCATATCGGCCATAAAAATTTATATGTTACTTCCGGCCATTATGAAAAGTATGGCAAAGATAGTTTTCAGCCGATAAAAACACCGCAGGAAGGGGAAGAGTTTTTTTTAAAACCAATGAATTGTCCGCATCATTGCGAAATTTATAAATCATCACCGCGCAGCTATAAAGACCTTCCACTGAGCTTGCAGAGTTTGGCACTGTTTATCGGTACGAGCAATCTGGCGAGTTACATGGATTACAAGGGTAAGAGGTTTTACGCAGGATGATGCGCATTTATTCTGCATGCCAAACCAGGTGAAAGACGAATTTAAAAAAGTGATTGACCTTGTTTTATATGTGTTTAATTCTCTTGGATTTAAAGATTATACGGCGCAGATTTCGCTAAGAGATAAAGATGACAGAAGTCAAAATATATTGGCACCGAAGAAAATTGGAATTTAGCAGAAAAGCCATTATAGAAGCTTCTGCAGAGAAAGGATTAAAAATGTGTGATCGAATATGGTGAAGCGGCTTTTTACGGTCCAAAACTGGATTTTATGGTACGTGATGCAATTGGGCGTAAATGGCAGCTGGGAACTATACAGGTAGATTATAATATGCCGGAACGTTTCGACCTTACTATATGGGTGAAGACAATGGTAAACACAGGCCCGTTATGATACACAGGGCTCCTTTTGGAAGTATGGAACGCTTTATTGCGGTACTGATAGAACATTGTGCCGGTAAATTTCCTATGTGGCTAGCACCCGTGCAGGTAAAAATTTTACCGATCAGCGATAAATTTATGCCTTATGCAGAAAATGTGTTGCAACAATTAAAAAATGGCCGATATTCGCGCCGCAATAGATGACAGGAACGAAAAGATAGGCAAAAAAATAAGCGATACTGAGCTAGAAAAAACACCTTTAATGGTTGTTTTAGGCGAACAGGAAACCAATAATGGCACGGTTGCTGTCAGAAGACAAGGAAAGGGCGATACCGGCGTTCAGACAATCGAAGAATTCATCAAAATGATAACTGAAGAAGTAACTGCCAAAAAAGCCTTTGAATAAAATATTTTTGTAACTTTAAAAAATGTAGCTTCGGAAATTACCGTTTGCTATGAATCTTAAACATAAAATCAATTAATGGCATTTCCACCAAGACCACCAAGGGGTACTTTTAACCCCCGTTTTAAAAAAGAACAACAACAGGAACACCGCACTAATCACATGATAAGAGTACCGGAAGTACGACTGGTAGGTGAAAATATTGAACCGGGTGTTTACCCAACAGCTGACGCATTAAAAATGGCACAGGCACAGGAACTTGACCTGGTAGAAATTTCTCCTGCCGCAGTTCCACCCGTTTGTAAAATTATTGACTACAACAAATTTTTATACGACAAGAAGAAGAAGGAAAAAGAGATGAAGGCGAAATCCAAAACCAGCGAGGTTAAGGAAGTTCGTTTTACGCCGAACACCGACGATCATGATTTTGAATTCAAATGCAAGCATGCAGAAAAATTTTTACTGGATGGGGATAAAGTAAAAGCACACGTACAATTTAAAGGCCGTGCTATCATGTTCAAAGAAAGAGGCGAATTATTATTATTAAAATTTGCAGACAGGTTAAAAGATGTAGGCGCATTAGAAGGCATGCCTAAAATGGAAGGCAAAAGAATGCTGGTAATGTTTGCACCTAAGAGCCAGAAAAAAAAATAATCATTGTAATAAAATATTGGTTTATTCACGAAGCACTATTCGATTAGTGCTTTTTTTGTTGTATAAAGAAGGCAACAAATGTTAAGACGCAATAATTATTTTGCATAAAACTCCGTGTACCTGTAATAATATTTAAATAAAAACGGAGTTATCTTATAGAACATTTACTCGTCGACTAATAGCGCATAACGCGACTCCGGCATTTCATTTTTTTCGTATAATTACGACAGTAAACTGCGCAGACTGTTAGCATGTTATTACTTGTTGATCTCAAGCGAATGTGTTCACAATATTCAAATTAAATTCAATACAACAATGAAAACCGATAACGACGGCGTGATAAAGTTGATAATAGCAGACGATCACGTGTTGTACAGAGCGGGCGTAAAGGCTGCGCTTTATCTATCAAAAAAGACATTAAGGTAATCGCTGAGGCCGATAACGGAGCGCATCTTTTAAACATTTTGAAAGGAATTCAGCCGGACGTGATTTTACTTGACATTCAAATGCCGATAATGGATGGCATTTATCTCTGCACAAGTCTAATTTGTCGTCCTGAGTCGGCGAGAAACGCAAGCCGGGTTGAAGGATCTGTACGAAGCGATTCCCAAAGAATTCACTTGTGCAGAACTTCCCTAGTGGAAGAGAACAGGAACGTGCCGATGACTAACAGCACCAATCACCCAACCTTCCTCCCCGGTCTTAGTGAGACAGCCACCCCTGAGACCCTCGTTGAGCGTTATCATCGTGTTGGACAGTTTACCGAACGGCTCTGCCAGCCTTTGGTGACAGAAGACTACGTCATTCAGGCGATTGCGGATGTGAGTCCGCCAAAGTGGCATCTGGCGCACACGAGTTGGTTTTTCGAGACCTTTATTCTGGCATCAGCCTTTCCAGGCTATCGCCCGCTGGATGCCTCCTATGGGTATCTCTTCAATTCCTACTACCTGGCGGCTGGCGAGCGGCATTGCCGGCCTAAAAGGGGACTTCTTTCACGTCCAACGGTTGAGGAGGTCTATCGTTATCGAGCCTATGTAGACCAACATATGACCGGTCTTTTAACAGATTTGCAGGGCGAAAAGTTCGAGCGTTGGGCGCCGCTAGTCGAACTGGGATTGCATCATGAACAACAGCATCAAGAGTTGCTTTTGACCGATGTGAAATACAATTTCGCCTGCAATCCTTTACGGCCTGCGTATGTGATCCTTGACAGCCCAAAAGATACTCCGGCAGTGGCTCCGATAGGGTGGGTAGGCTTTCGCGAGGGGGTTTACTCGATTGGCCACGACGGCCGGGGGTTTGCATTCGATAATGAGTCTCCCCGTCATCGGAGTTTTGTCGAACCGTTTGAGCTGGCGTCGCGGCTTATCACCAATGGGGAATATTTGGCCTTCATGGCTGATGGAGGGTATGAACGGCCGGACCTGTGGCTGTCGATGGGTTGGGATACAGTCCATTGCGAAGGATGGCGCGCCCCGCTGTATTGGGAGCAGCGCGATGGCACGTGGTGGATGATGACACTTGCCGGGATGCAACTAGTGTGGGAAGCGGAACCCGTATGTCATGTCAGCTATTATGAAGCGGACGCCTACGCACGTTGGGCCGATGCGCGCTTACCGACCGAGGCCGAATGGGAAGTTGCGACGGTGCAATTGCCTGTCAGGGGTAATTTTGTTGAGCACCAAACCTTCCATCCTGTACCGATCAGCGAGAGCGACGCCGCTGTCCCGGTGGCACAAATGTTTGGGGATGTTTGGGAATGGACCCAAAGCCACTATTCACGCTATCCCGGATATGCACCAGCACCGGGAGCGCTAGGCGAGTATAACGGCAAATTCATGGCGAATCAGTTTGTATTGCGTGGCGGGTCGTGCGCGACCTCGGTCTCGCATATCCGGTCCACGTATAGGAACTTTTTTCCCGCCGACGCGCGATGGCAATTCATGGGCATTCGGCTCGCCAAAACGGTGCGAGTGTAAGCTCAGAAACTCGTAAATCGGCCAAGCCCCGTTTACGTACGTTGTGGTGCGAATCTATCGAGGGGCGCCTCCAATCCATAATCACTCAAGGCCAGGTAATGTTGACTGCAGAAAGCAAATGGCTCTTTCCGCTCGATCCTGAGGTGACTTACTTAAATCATGGGGCTTTCGGTGTAACGCCGCATCATGTCCTCAATGAAAAGAAACGAATTCTTTCTGAGATTGAGAAAAATCCGGTGGAGATGTTGCAACACCAGATAAGGGAGCGATGGCATCGAATCAGAAATAGAGTCGCCGAGCAATTCTCGTGCAGCGCGAATAGCGTGGCGATTGTCGATAATGCCACGGACGGAGTCGTTGCCGTTCTACGTTCGTTATCTCTCCAACGCGGGGACGAGATTCTTCTCACGCCGATGACTTATGGCGCCGTCACTTTAGCCGCCCACTGTATAGCTGAAGCGCATGGTGCGAAAGTCACAATGGCAGCCCTGCGCTTCACGAATCCCGATCCGCAACAATGTATCGAAGCAGTCACACAAGCCATAAGCTCGCGCACTAGATTGGCCATTCTTGATCATATTACGTCTTCCACGGCGCTTCTCATGCCGCTGGCGGCGATGGCCGCCGCTTGCCGCGAGCGCGGGTTCCGGTTCTGGTTGACGGCGCCCATGCGCCCGGCCAAATCGAGCTTGACATTCCCGCTCTCAACGTGGATTGGTACGCTGGCAATCTCCACAAATGGTATTTCGTCCCGCGTGGCTGTGGTTTCCTGTGGGCAGCGTCAGGCGCGGGCGACAAGCTGCTGCCGAATGTACTGTCATGGGATATCGTTCATTCTTTTCCGGCCAACTTCGGATGGACCGGCACACGCGATCCGTCGAGCTGGCTCGCGATTCCGGCGGCGTTCGATTTCATGAACGGTTTCGGAGAAAGCGAGGTACGCCACCACAATCATGAGCTGATCCGCGATGCAGTGGCACTTTTAGCCGAGATGTGGAAGTTCAAGCTCACAATGCCTGAGGCAATGACCGCATGTATGACTGTCATCCCGGTACCCGATAGACTGCCATATCCGGCGACGGAGGAAGGACGGGCGCGGCTGGAAGCCGATTTGAAAGACCAGAAGATTATCGTCAACCCGTCAATCGCCAACGAAGGGCGTATCTGGCTGCGGATTGCCGCCCAGATCTACAATAGCATCGGAGACTATGAGAAGTTGGGGGACGCCATTTTGAGCTTGCGCTAATTCGTAGGTGCTACGCGCAGCGAGGTGTGATGTTGAAGGCTCACGCACGCCGTTTGCGTCCGACGTCTTGGAGCTATCGAAATCGACTCTGATGGTAATAGAATCCCGGCCATTGGCTTCGGAGAAGCCATCGAGGCGACAAGATCCGTCAATTTTATAAAGAGAAGTTGGTGGAGTAGAAGGGATTTTAACCCGCGCGCAAAGCTGGAAAACCAAGTAAAATCAAGGATCATGCTCTTCGGCATATGGCCTAATATAGCTTATTTTGGCCAGTTTGCCCCTCCAAGGGGCAAACTCGATGAGGCTGAACTCCACGGGCGCGGTCGGCCAACCAGGAGGATGTGAAAGAATAGGATTCAGTGAGCCCGGGGACGGCGACAACCGACTAGGGTCCGGACTCATAATCAATGGCTGATGGTCGTGGCGATGCAGACAACGGCGAGAAGATTCGCGGCCCTGCGGTCGTATCTGGTGGCGATGCGGCGGAAATCTTGAGGCGGCATCGTTATGCTCGCTGAACATTTTCTGCGCAAAACGCAGGCGACGACGAGCGATCCACCGTCTGGTTTCAGCGAAGAGGTGCTGCGCACACTTATGACGTACGATCATCCGGGCAATGTTCGCGAATTCCGCAACATGGTCGAACGAGCGATCGTTCTGACGCGAAGACCGCTCATCACCGCCGAGGATTTGCCACTGCTCCGTGCGACTCGCGAAAGCGACGATTCGTATGTTATGGAGCTGCTGAAACTGCCCCTGGAGCAGACTGTGGCCAGCCCGCAACGACGGATCATCCGGCGAACGCTCGACTGTGCCAACGGGAACGAAACCGAGACCGCGCGCATTCTCGGAATTCACTGCCAGCAGTCGCACACGAAGTTCAAGGACTTCGGGTCAGAGTGGTTAGGCATGCAGATGATCGAGGGAACCCAGTGCACTTGCTCCATCGACCTGCTGACTACGAATAAGCTTGAGGCCCCGAACACGCTCGACGATCCTGAGGAAAGCTCAACAAAATCAGGGAAAAGCGGCGGCTAGGTTTTCATCCTAGTTCGGCGTTGTTCGTCAAGTTACGGCACCAAATAGGCACCCCGAAGAAGAGCCGGTGAACTCGTATAGCCGCAAGCGCCGATAGAAGGCACGTCGTAAAGCGAGCCACTTCGCAGAGCGGGTGCGAGCCAGCGCGCCGTGGATCACAATCAGATCGGGAGAGAGAGATTTCCTGCGGCATTCCCGTAACGTAAGTGTCCTAGGGAGGTTTGACGATGCGCCGCACCGGCCTCTTGAGCAGAAACAGTAATATCGCGGCGACGAGATTCAGCGCCGCCCCAAGTTCGAAAGCCACCCGGTAGATGTGCATCGCGATGTAAAATACCCGCGATCAACGGACCGAACGCCAACGCTGAAGCCGCAATCGAGAAGATCACCCCCACGATCTCATCGATCGCAAGACGTCCGAAAAAGTCACCGATAAGTGCAGGGAACAGCGCCATGGTACCCCCGTAGGAGATGCCGAACACCGCAGCGGCGCTGTAGAGAATTCCGATCTCATGGGAGACGGTAAATCCAGCAAAACTGAGTGCCTGCAGAACCAAGGAGAGGCCGAGTGTGGGTAAGCGTCCGAGCCGATCGGAGATCGTCCCGACTAGTAGTCGACCGGCGAACCCGGCCAATCCGATCACGCTGATGTCAAAGCGGCGCGAAACTGTGGAATCCCCAGGTCAATCGCGAACGGGACAATATGGACCATCGGCATGAACACGACCAGCCAGGTCAGAGTGAAAATTGCCGTCAACAACCAAAAGGCAACCGTATGCCCGCCGACGCAAGGGTCCAATTGGCAGCCGACCTCTGGTCGGCTAAACGATCGACGCCAGATGAGCGGGCGCTTGATCACCGTCAGGAGACAGGCCCATCTGCTCAGGGTCGCGCGGTGAAGTGCGCGCACAATATGATCATGATCGCGATCAGCCTTAACAGGCCCAGAATCGTGTATGCATAGCGTCAACCGCACCCCGCGTCAGCGCGGTTGCAATCGGCGGGAACACGAACATCCCGAAGCTCGCGCCACTTGAGGTGATGCTGAGAGCCAGCCCTCGACGAATTGTGAACCATCGAACTACCGTGGCGTTACAGGGTACGTATCTGGCGCTCATTCTGCAGGCCGCGATCACTCCGAGGGCCATGTAGAGCTGCCAAAGCGCATGCGCGTTCCCGATGAGCATCACTCCGCCACCGAGGAGGCACCCACCGATGGTGACCACGCGACGAAGCCCATGACGATCGGTCAGGCGTCCGGACGCAAAGCCCAAAGCGCTGTACACAAATACGTACATTGAGTAGGGCAGCGAGAGAGTGCCCCGATCCCCTCCCGTATCAGCCGAGATGTAGTGCATGAAAACGCCAAAGCTGAACTGGATTCCATAGGCAATCAGCAGCACTGTGAAAGTGGCGAGCACAACGATCCAACCGTAGAAGATCCGGAGGCCGCGTGACCTGACCGGGGATTTTAGTATCAGCGGGAGTGGGAGAGCTGGAGTTACCCCATTTCGGTAGACAGTGTTGGACTTAGTGATTTGGTTGTGACGGTTCTCCGATACAGCTCGCTTCGATGACGTGTATAACTTAAGACTTGATCTGACGGTGGATGGTTAAGGTCCGCAGTGTCCGGTTTAAGTTGATTGTCCGATTATACGCAGCGACCATAGTGATCATCGCGCTTGAGTAATACTCAGAGTTCCGCGCCCGCCGCAACCGCGGGAGAGAGCAGCTTTTCCCGCGCCAGCGAGCCCGCGTCGATGAAAGTTTGCCGCGGAGTCTTGCCGTAACACCAGCGGCCCTGATGCGGCCGCTGTTCGTTGTACTCGCGCAGCCAGGCGTCGAGGTCAGCCTGCAACTGTTCAATGCCGGAGTAGATCTTCTTGCGGAACGCCACCCGGTAGAACTCGTTGAGCACGGTCCGGTGGAAGCGCTCCACAATGCCGTTGGTCTGCGGGCTTTTGACCTTGGTGCGGGTGTGATCGATGTTCTCCACCGCCAGATACAGCTCATATTCGTGGCGTTCGGGTGCGCCGCAATACTCCGTGCCGCGGTCGGTTAACACCCGCCCCAGCGGGATCTGATGTTCATCGAAGAACGGGATCACCCGGTCATTGAGCAGGTCAGCCGCCACCAGTGGGGTCTTGCGGTCGTAGAGCTTGGCGAACGCCAGTTTCGTGTAGGTATCAAGGAAAGTCTGCTGATAGATCCGCCCGACGCCCTTGAGCGTGCCGACATAGAAGGTATCCTGCGCCCCGCAATAGCCCGGGCATTCGCTCTCGAACTCGCCGTGCGCTTCCTTGTCGGCCTTGGCTTTCTCCAACGCCGCCAGTTGTGACTCGCTCAGCACTAAACCTTCCTGCGCGCTCTTAGCTTCTAATGCTTTGAGCCGCTTCGGCAGGGTCTCGAGATCGTGCCGCTGCCACACGCAGCGTACCCCGGCCGCCGACACACTCAGCGCACGCTTCTTCAGCTCGTTGGCGACGCGCAGCTGACCCCAGGCGGGCTCGGCGACCGCGATTGCCACCACCGCCTGCTCGATCTCTGGCGCTACCCGATTCCTGAGCACCGGCTTACGCCGCGAGATCTCGTGCAGCGCCGCCTCGCCGCCCTTGTCGTAGAGTTCCTTGAATCGGTAAAAGCTGTCGCGGCTGTAGCCCATTACCCGGCACGCCTGCGACACGTTGCCCAGCTGCTTGGCCAGCTCCAGCACCCCTACCTTGACCCGGATTACTTTCTCTTCCTGATTCATCGCCCTCGTCTCCTTCTTAGACCCGAGGACCTTACCATCATTGTCAGATTAAGTCTTGGCTTTTACAGATGACGTGGTCTTCTATTTTTCCGGCCGCCAGCTGCGGCGGCGCGGAAAGCTTCTGTCTGTCACTGCCGGGTGCAGTATGATTCTTTTCGTAGTCTATCAGTGACAGGTAGTCGAGGGCGGAATGGCGGCGATGTGAATTGTACCATCCCTCGATGAAGTCAAAGACTACCATGCGGGCCTCTACCTGGGTCTTGAAACTCTTGCGGTTCAGCAGCTCGCATTCCAGTGTGGCGAAAAAACTCTCGCACATGGCGTTGTCGAAACAGTCGCCCACCGCGCCCATCGACGGCCGTACCCCAGCCTCCTCGCAGCGTTGGCCGAAGGCCAACGAGGTATACTGGCTGCCCTGGTCGGAGTGATGAATCACGCCGATGGGCCGCCGTTGCTCCAGTGCCATATCGAGCGCCTTGAGCACCAGCTCGACCCGCAGATAGGTCTCCATCGCCCAGCCGACGATCCGGCGGCTGAAGCATCGAGCACCACCGCCAGATAAAGAAAGCCGGTCCAGGTCGGGATGTAAGTGATGTCGGCCACCCACAGTCGATTGGGCGCCGCGCCGGTGAAGTTTGGTTCGACCAGGTCGGGCGCGGGCCGCTGGGTACGATTGCGCACGGTGGTGGTTACCCACTTGCGCCGACTTGCTCCTTGCAGTCTCGCCGCGCGCATCAGCCGCGCGACCCGCTTGCGCCCGACGTGAATTCCCTGGCGGTCAGTTCCGCATGAATCCGCGGCGCTCCATAGGTCGCACGCGAGTGGCGATGAATCTCTGCGATCCGCGCGCTCAGCTCGGCATCCGCCCGGGCGCGCGCCGAGGGCGGGCGCTTAAGCCGCGCGTAATAACCGCCGGGGGAGACGCCCAGCACGCGGCATATAGTCGCAATCGGATGCATGGTCTGGTTGGCTCTTACGAATTGGAACGCCGCGACGGCCTCGTGCCGGTCTCCTGAGCGAACCAGGCCGCGGCTTTTGCTAATATCTCGCGTTCTTCGCGCAGCACCCGGTTCTCGCGGCGCAGCCGATTGAGTTCTTCGCGCTCGGCCGTGGTCAAGCCGTCGCTGCGCAGCCCTTCATCGAGCGCTGCTTGCTTCACCCATTGGCGGATCGCGTTGGCCGAGGGCTCGTAATCGCGCGCCAGCTGGTCGACGCTACGGCCCGCATGCGCTAGCTCGATAATCCGGCGCCGGTATTCCGAAGCATATGGTGGATGTGTTCGCGGCATTGGGTTACCTCCTGCTTCCTTTCTCCCCAACACCGTCTCCGAAACTGGGTCAACTTCCAGCATCTCACGGGAAGGAGCGCTGGTATGCCAACGAAACAATACAAACCGGAACAGATCATGACACTGCTGCGCCAGGTGGAAGTGGGGATCGCCAGTGGCAGGACGACCCCGCAGGCGTGCCGAGAAGCGGGCATCAGCGAGCAGACGGTTTACCGCTGGCGCAAGGAGTACGGCAGCCTGAAGCTGGATCAGGCGAAGCGGCTGAAAGCGCTGGAGCAGGAGAACGCCAAGCTCAAGCGGCTGGTGGCGGAGCTCTCGCTGGAGAAGCAGATCCTGCAGGATGTGGCGGCGGGAGGGGCTGAAAGTGCCACAGAAACAGCGTCCACGAGGGCGTTTGTAGCTTAACGACGGTTCGTGCGTACGGCTCCGGCCCGAACGCCCCAACCAGGTCTGGAGCTATGATTTGGTCGCCGCGCTCACGCACGACGGGCGCAAGCTAAAGATCCTGAGCCTGCTCGACGAATACACCCGCGAGTGCCTCGCGCTGCGGGTGGCACGGCGGTTAGGGAGTAATGAGGTCATCAAACGCTCGCCACGGTGATGACCACGCACGGCATTCCGGCATATCTGCGTTCGGACAATGGCGCGGAATTTATCGCAAGCGCATTGCGTCACTGGTTGAGCGGAGTTGGCGCGGCGCCGCTTTACATCGCGCCGGGCAGTCCCTGGGAGAATGGCTATTGCGAAAGTTTCAACGGCAAGTGCGCGACGAGTGTTTGAACGGCGAGATCTTCTATTCGCTGCGGGAAGCCCAAATCGTCATCGAACAATGGCGGATCGAGTACAACACCAGGCGGCCGCACTCCGCCCTCGGCTATCGTCCACCCGCACCGGCGGCGGTCCGCGCGCCAGAATCCTCGACTTCCACGACGCTACATGCGATATGAAGTCTCTCACTTCAGTCGGTCCAAAAAATCGGTCCGGTCACCCGGTCCTAAGATCGCTACGCTGAACATCTCATACGGCGTAAACCACTGCTTACACCCCCTCACATACTACTATCTCCGCTATTCCTGACGGACTAGCGCTCCCATGGGTAGCGGTATTGATGCCACGGTGTCACCATCTGCTGCTCATACTCCAAGCACGAAAAGCCTCCGCTGCTTTGCATGCTGTAGCGCCTTAACTCCCCAAGCTTTAAATGCCGCGAAATGTGCTCAGCTAAGGTCTATGTTCAATTCGAGCTGTGATGGCGTTAGCAGGGTTTTCATATGGCTATAGTGACAATTTTATATTGGGCTAAAATGCGGAGGATTACCCGCTCAGGAGAGGGCGGCGGCAGCGGCGGGAGCAACCCCCCCAGCGGTGGCGTGCGGCATCAGGGTCACCGTGGCTGTGGCGGCGGGGGTACGAGGCGTGGTTGTCCGCAGGTCGGGCAGAGTGTGGCAGCCGCTACACCCCGCGAGCGCCCGCGCAGCGCACGGATCAGACGTATTGCGTGTCGCATTAGGTCCGCGCGCCACAGCTGCACGTCAGACCACAACCCGCGCCTGCCCTGAACCAAATAGGTGCGTCTCAGCCATCCTTCTGCGGCTCCTTGTGGGCCACAAATACCGCCTCGGCGTCACCCCGCTTTACGGCCGCAGAAGGGCTATTTGAGCTGCTAGTACTGGCATCAATTTGGACCGGGTAAATCCCATCAGCCAGTGAGTGACACAGACATAGACAGCCGACGTTCACGCATGGATATTTTTCTAAATGGACCGCGAGTCTAATCATACGCAACTGACGGCGTCTGAGGCGGCCTTCGATCGTGTTAGGGGAACCTGGATTAACCCCACGCGCTTCACGATGCAGGCGGGCGATGATATCGCGTTCTTTAGATGGCGTTTTACGGTCGGTGGGTTTAATCAGCGCATAATCACGGGCGATGAGGCGTTCGGCCCCTTGCTTGGTAAAGACGGTTTTATGTTAGCACCTGCCGAATCGATAACGGCGCAGCGTAGTGAAGTCACGGCCGCGCACCAGCGTCGAGTTGCCGCCATGTGAATAGAGTTTGAGGGTATTCAGCTTTAATCCACTTAGTTGGGAGGCTTCCTCGAGCGTGTAGAGGCCATGAATCATTACCCAGCTATTTTACTGATGGCGGAGGTCTGGGCCTAGCGCGTAAGCCGGAAGGGCTACAGACAGGGATAGTCCGATCAACGTGCTCCCGTTTGAGGAACAAGTCCAAGTAATTTCCGCGCTAATCGAAGGCTGCTCGATTCGCTCGACTGAGCGGCTAACCAACGTCAACCGAAACACGATCATGTCGCTCAGTCTCCGCGTCGGCGAAGGCTGTGAGCGGTTGCACGATCGCATGATGCGCGATCTTCAAGTAAATCTGATCGAGCTTGATGAGCAGTGGGATTTCGTCGCCAAAAAGCCACGTCACGTGAAAGATGGCGATCCCGAGAGTTACGGTGATGCTTGGGTGTTCATCGCTCTGGCGTCCACGCAACCGCAAATCACGTCAGATGGATACGCGCCCTATATCGGCGCTGTCGAGGCGGCATTCGGAACGGCTGTCGATTACGCGCAAATCACGAAAAAGTACGTCAGCGATTCGAGTTTGCCGGATGCGGCTCATCGCTACAGCCCGGGTCACGTCTCTCACGTGGATCGGACTGTGATAAGAGGCATCCCGAAAAGCGAGAACATCAGCACCTCGTATGTCGAGCGATTCAATCTGTCGAGCCGGATGCAGATGCGCCGGTTCACGCGACTGACAAACGGATTTAGCAAGAAGCTGGAAAGCCATCGTACTGGCTGAATTCAGCCACTGGGGGCGAGAAATTAAGACACTGAAGGCTCTCTTGCGATTTGCTTTCGAGTTTCGGATTCTCGCGCGATGGCCTATTGGCGCGAGATTCGAGCGGAAGCTTGGAACCAAACGAAAACGGGCTTGGCATCCAGCCAGCGCCGAAAAACCTCTGTCGTGGTTCCAATCATATCAGCCCTTATCGGCCTAGCGACTTTGCATCTACTTCATCAGCCAATACCGCTGACCCTCTTTGTTGGACTAATTTCCGCATTGCTGGCGTTCGGATTGGTCGTTCTCTGGGAGTGGTTACGGCACGTGATCCGTTTGGTGCCCGAAACGCATGCCGCTAATTTGCAGACGATAGAAAGGTTAAATGCGAATATTGGAGAGCTTAGCCGACGACTGGAAACTCCACACGCTCCGCCTCCACCAGATCCGATAACCGTCCGTATCCAAGGTGCCGAATGGGGAACGCCACGCCCTCTGAGCGTGGAACCGAACGTTTTGGAAGCTAGCTTCAGGATTCAGATACGCAACGCAGGATCGCCGACCACCCTTGATGATTGGGTGTTAAGGTCGGAACAGATGCCGCAGCTGACTAGCCGATTAATCGGATTTCAGCTTGGCTTACCTGATGACCCGAACGCTACCGACGTGAGATCGCATCCAATGGCTCAAGGCGGCGCCGCTGCAGGCTTCGTTGAATTCCGCATAACGGGGCTGTCCCTAGTGGAAGCTAAAGAGCCAAGTTTAACGTGGTTCCTTGAATTCTCTGATACGAGCAATAAACTCTACAAAATTGAAATTCCCGCACAATATTACCCTCCATACCGCTAGCGAGGTTTTCTCATCTTCCCGCCTCGAATCACATATGGGCGGAACGGACGATAACCGGCGCGGAGCGTAGTCGGCGTAGTCGGACGCGGCAGAGGCGGAGCATCGGACGGTTCAAGCGCGGCCTGAATCAACTCGCCAATCGTCCAGATATGATCGGTCACGCCCAGCGCCATCGCGGGCGTACAGCGGATCGTCTCATGGTAGCGGCAGAGATTGTAGAAGCTCACCCAAAGCGCGACCGCGGCTTCATGGCTTTGGGAGTGATCTAATTTGGATTCCGGAATCCGGCGATGACCCATCCAAGGAAGAGAGCCAAGATTGCCGGCACAACGATTATAGCTAAAGCTACTACGTAGTCGCGGACTTCCCAAGCGTAATCGGGGTGATTAGCCCGATGAAAGGCCACGAGCAATGACCCAAGAAAACCGGCCAGAAGGCTTAGCCTTCGGAATCCGCGAGAGATGCCCATAACGGCGTTGTTCTACAGGCTGGCGATGAAAACCTGGATAGCAGGGAATCAATTTCCCTCAAATTAGATCGCTACCCGAAGCCGTACAACAGATTAATCAAGAGCTTCGCGGGCTGGTTGCGAAAGTCGCGGCTCCGCCAAGCTTTAGGATTTGCGGTGTTTCTTCCAGCGGGCGTTGACGGCCTTGCGGGCGATTTCCGAGCGGCGCGTCTTCGATAGCTTGATCTTCCGCGCGACGCCGCCTTTCTGGCCGCCCAGTCTGCCGAGTTCAACGGCGGCAGGATTCTTCTCCGGCTTCTTCGAATCTTCCGGTCCTTTATCTTCGCCGGTGGCGATTTGAACGATCTTGTGGGCGAGCAGGTTGGTGTCTCTCGGCGTACGCGAGCGCTTTTGCATGGCTCAAGTTCCGTCACGGCGGATGGCCCGTTCAACCCTGCCGAATCTTCAAACTGCACAAGTACCGGCAAACGCTCTGCCGTCTATGCTTCGTCTATTCTACTGTTTCGTCAATTTGATCCGTTTTGTAGACGGCTCTGAAACTCTTGATCTTAGAAGCGCTTTTTCGGAGCCACCCGTCGGATTCGAACCGACGGCCTGCTAATTACGAATTGTGCTAGCGGTCGTCCGCCTGTATTCGCTGAGTAGTAGACGGTTAGGCTTTTCAGGTCCTTAGTGCCTATTTTGTCCGTCCTCATCCGAGCGAGTTCAGCGCCTTGGCTGTCAAGATTTCAGCCAGAAGGAGATCTGAAAAATATCTCAAATCGTTTCAGCCGGACCGCAAAAGCTATTGAAAAGGCCCAACTATTTCTCATGTAGGGCTTCGCCGCGTTTCGGAAGACAGCCCTCCGGAATTTGTCTGAACTGTTGCTTCCGAGCACCCCCTCCTTTGCCCTCATTTGACCGACAAGGTTCGTGATGGTCATCCTCACAATTTCGGCAACATTCTCTATCGTTGCATGAAGCGTCCCGAGAGATGTGACGCCTCGTCACCGACGTAAAAGGCCGCTAGGGTACCGTCCGCCCATATCCGACTGGTATTAAATCGCCCGTATTTACAGGCATCACACGTCCGGCGTGTACTGTTTGGTTCGCTCGAGTTCATCCCCCTTAGGGGTCAAATCGTGGGGTCAGAATTCGGAGCTCGCGCGCGTAGGAGCGCCACTAGACCCGTCGAAAATCCAGTGGATTGACAGCGATTGTACATAATTTTAGTGTCCCTTCGAGAACAGCCTTTCATTCCTTTGGGAGCCCAGTGCCGGCCTATAGGAGATCAAGCCATGCCGCACGATGAGAACAAACTTCAGCAATTCATGAACAAAATGGTCGGCGATATGAGCACGGCGATGGGGGCAGCGTTGGTTCATGTCGGAGACCGTCTGGGACTCTACAAAGCAATGGCAGGCGGCGCTCCGGTCAGCTCAGAGGAGCTGGCACGTCGCACCGAAACCAACGAGCGCTATGTTCGTGAATGGCTCGCCGCGCAGGCTGCCGCCGGATACGTCGAGTACGACGCCGCAAGCGAGTGTTACAGCTTGCCGCCAGAGCAGGAGCTGGCTTTTGCAGCGGAAGGCAGTCCGGTGTTCGTCCCCGGAGCCTTCGAGATCCTGATGGCGGTCTTCAGCGATACCAACAAGATAATCGACGCGTTCAAGACTGGCCGGGGCGTTGGCTGGCATGAGCATGACCCGCGGCTGTTTAGCGGGACCGAGAGATTCTTCCGGCCGGGCTACGCGGCACACCTTGTCAGCGAATGGATTCCCGCACTGGAAGGAGTACCCACCAAGCTTGAACACGGCGCGACGGTGGCCGACGTCGGCTGTGGTCACGGTTCCTCCACTATCGTGCTGGCAAAGGCGTTTCCGAAGTCGCAGTTTGTCGGTTTCGATTATCATGAACCATCGCTGGAGCGAGCGCGACAAGCCGCCAATGACGCTGATGTCTCCAATGTGCAATTTGAGCGGGCTCTGGCCAAGGACTACCCGAGATCGGGCTATGACCTGGGAGCGTTCTTTGATTGCCTGCACGATATGGGAGATCCGGTCGGAGCCAGCGCGCATGTACGCGAGACTCTTGACGCGGAAGGTACCTGGATGATTGTCGAACCGTTCGCTCATGATACGGTGCAAGAGAATTTGAACCCGCTGGGACGGATGTTCTATTCAGCGTCGACGATGATCTGCACGCCAGCCTCGAAAGCGCAGGAAATTGGGCTCGGGTTAGGAACGCAGGCAGGTGAGAAGCGGATCCGCGAGGTCGTGATGGCGGGCGGCTTCAAGCGCTCCCGCCGCGTAACTCAGACTCCATTTAACCTGGTCCTCGAGGCACGTCCTTAAGAGAAGGGAGCAGATCTGTAAGATTCTCCACCGATACATCGGCAGGATACCCATAAGAAATCTGTCACTCAGCAGAGACTCAAAGTGTGGCTGAGTAGAGGCCACATCGGTAGTGCCCGGCTGCGATGAAGGATTGGAATCCGGCAGATGAGCGGCGGTGGGATGGTCAGGTACAATCCGATAGCTTTTGGTTCAAGAGCCCGCGAAAGATCGGCACTAAAGCGGCCACCGTCCAAACTTTTTGAAAGCCGGATAGTCGGGCTCAATGCTCGCCCTCGCCCCATTAATGGCAGTGACGAACTCCTGAGCAGCGGCTTCTGCGCGGCACTTCGCCTTAGTTTGAGTCATCTGTTCCATATTCATGCCTCCTTATTCGGACGCTGCGCTGGTACAAATGAATTTTTCTCTCAGGCCGCTTGAGCAAGCGGTGGGCCAGAGAGGATTAGACTGTCGTTTTTTGACGTTGTTCACGAGCGGCGCCACCGCGGGCATGCGCTTCACGCCTGGAAGGTGCGAAGGCAATTCCGGCGGCACTTGTATTCGGCTGTCGGAGCGGCTTGACTTGCTTCAAGTCTCGCTCCTCCCATATTCGCGCGCCTGAGCTCAGAGTGGATACGCCTTCACGATTGACCCCGCCCCTGCGCCGGAGCCTGCACGCGCTCGATCTAGTCAATCTGTTTCAGGCCGACGTCGGCGCTGGGCTGGGCCCGTTTCTGGCCATTTACCTGATGGCTAGCCGCGGCTGGAAACCAGCGATGATCGGTGTGGCGCTGGCGGCGCAGGGTTACGCGACAGTCGCCGCCCAAACCCCGGCCGGCGCGCTGGTTGACTGGATTCGGCCCAAACGAATAGCGATCGCGCTCGCCGCGATAGTTATCGGAATCGGGGCGGTCACCATCGTGCGGATCAACGGCGTCGCGCCAGTGATGGGCGCACAGATTCTCATTGGGCTGGTCTCAGTGGTAATACCGCCGGCTATCGCCGCCATCAGCCTGGGCCTGGTCGGCCGGCCCGGATTCGCGCGCCGCGCCGGCCGCAACGAAGCGTTCAATCACGCGGGCAATCTAATGGCCGCCGTGACCTGCGGGGCGGCTGGCTATTTCTTCAGCCGGAGCTGGATCTTTTATATGGCAGCCCTAATCAGCAGCGCGACTGCCTTGGCTGCGCTCGCCATTAATGAGAACGATATCGATCACGCGCTGGCGCGCGAGGCCCCGCCTGAAGAGCACGGACGTCCGGCCGCGGCTATCCCGTTGCGGATCCTGCTGCGCGATTACCGCATCGCGGTTTTCGCCGCCTGCGCGATTCTGTTCCATGCCGCCAATACCGCGATGCTGCCGCTGCTCGCTATGCGCCTGTCCGCCGGCCATGCTCATGAATCGACGCTGTATATGTCGGCCTGCATCGTGACGGCGCAACTGGTGATGGTGGTGATCGCACCGCTGGCCGGCCGCTTCGCGCCACGCTGGGGCCGCAAGCCCGTGCTGCTGATCGGCTTCGCCGCCCTGCCGATTCGCGGCGTTCTCTATACTCTCACCAACAACTCGCATCTGCTCATCTCGATCCAGATTCTTGACGGCGTGGGAGCCGGCATCTGGGGCGTCGTATGGGTAATAATCGCGGCCGACCTCGCGCGCGGAACCGGGCGCTTCAACCTGATTCAGGGCTTGATCGCGACCGGAGTGGCGATCGGCGCCTCTTCGAGCAATCTCGCCGCTGGCTTCGTTGTCCAGCATTTCGGCTATGATGCCGGATTCCTCACGCTCGCCGCCATCGCGGTTGGCGGCTTCGCGACACTGTCGTTGGCGATGCCCGAAACGATGCGCGTCGCCGCGTCTCCCACCCTTGCGGCGGCGGCCATCCACGATTGAGGTATTGCACGAATTCGAGCTCGGGTGCCTAGTGGTCTGTAACAATGAAAGTGGTAGTACGCTCCCAGGCAGTGAGGTGACCGCGGTGGGTTATTTAATGGTCTTGATGCGCTTCACGATTTCCGGCATCGATACCAATTTCACTGTTACATCCACTCGCTGCCCTATAAACCATCTTCTAGCGTTTGGATGATGTCATTAGAGGCGGGCTTAGGCTATCTGCAAGAGGGAATCTTCTCTGTAGATCCATAGCGCATTCCTGCTGTAAGGCCAAATCCCTAATTCCGATATCGAGCTTCTCACCGCGGTTAATACAGAATTTCAAACATGGTGGTCTGGGATGACGAAGGAAATCGATTTCGTCGTCCTGGCACTGCTTTGAGAGGACGCTCACAGGCTGCACCCTTTGGACCTGAGCATCCGCTCTAGCTTCTGGAAGGCTCTTTTCCGCAATATGAGGATCAGCAGAAGAGCAGGCACCGAGCGACGCCACACTGAAAAGCACGACAACAATAGTGATGAGCTGATAACATGTCATATGATGCAATAACAAGCATTCTGCTCGCACGAGAAGCGATGATTCTTGCTTCGGCAGACAAATTCGGCATCCGTAGTAATCTTTCCATTTCGCGAGCGGCTTGCTCGATATGGGTGGCTTGGACGGTGGGGTCCGCTGCGCTTCTCCGATTAAGCATTTGCGAGTATGCTCGCGGCCGCATTAAACGACTCACATCTGCAGAGCGTAGGGCGGTGGAACTTTGCTTCGATGTTGCTCGAGAGTTTCTCCGCGGTCTCCGAGAGACAGGGGTAGCCTGACCAAGAAGCCGATAAGCAGCAGGACCAGAATAAAGCCAAGCCGAACCGGATAGTCTCGCAAATTGGGTTTCCACAGGTCCAGAGCGGCCGGCCCGAGCGTATGCCGCCCCGGAAAACAAGGAACAAGGGGATGACAACGAGCAGCAGCGCAATTACCGACATAGATCCTCGGCTTTATACTGTTGCTTAGCCGAGCCGAGCGCTGCGCGTCGATTTAGCTTTTCAGTAGCTCAGGACTGTCGTTTTTGACACTGTTGACGAGCGGCGAGACCGGCTGGAGCCTTAGCAGGTCCTGCGAAGCCGGAGCTAGCAGACCGGGTAGGTCCTTCATCTCGGATTTTGGACTGAGCCACAATGCTAGCGCATCGCCTTCTAGAATCGCCGGCATACGATCATGAATCGGCGTCAGCATGGAATTCGCTGCGGTCGTTACAATCGTGAATTCCTGGAGATAGCCCTCGCCCATATCACGCCACTGCCAGAGCCCCGCCACCAGGATCAGCCCATCATCCGGGCGATGGAACCAGAAGGGGCGCCGGTCGATGCTGTCAGCGGGGCCGGACCACTCATAGAATCCATCAGCGACCACGGCGCAGCGCGTACGCTGAAGCATTTCTCGTCATAAGGGACGTGAGGCCAGCGATTCTGCCCGTGCGTTGATATTCCGCATCGGCCGACTCTGGCCATCCCGCGCCGGAGTTGCGATGCCCACACCATCGGAGTGAGTTGACGAACGCCGCTCTCCTCGATCGTCAGAATCGGCACTTGCTGCGACAATGCTATGTTGTAGCGCGGCGTGAAAATGACGGAGCTGCCTATGGACTCAACCCGCAGTTCTCGCCGGATCGATTCCGGGTCGCGTCGAAGCGTGTACCTGCCGCACATTCGTACTCGGTGCCTCTGTAGGATCTGGTCAGTTACTCCTCGGCATCATACCTCAGCCCTCGGCGGCGTTCTCAAACGCGGCAATTTTTGCCGGCTGGAACTCGATATAGCTGACTGACGGGATTGCCCCGTTAATGGCAAAATTACTCATTGTAGATTGCTTTGTCTCAGGTTATCGAGGTGGGGCAGAAATTATCTATTCGAGGCATAGCCCTGACGCTATTCCAGCATCGGACCCGTCAAGTCCCCCCTAATGGCGAAGATGCGCCAGCGTTAGGGCAATTCAATTATGCATGTTTGCGTTTCTACGCCACAAACGCGCCGCTGATAGCGGGCGCATCCGTAACCAGGAATAGAGATCCTTAGAATCATATCGCTCGAGATTCAGTCGTTGCTGATCACTACCATAATTTGCCGCTCATGGGGCGAGGTGGTGGTCGTAGTGGTGGTCGATTCGGGCGTTCCGCTGCCGCTGTCAATGGTGGTGGTATGCTTTTGAACTACCGCGCCATTGTCCCAGCTGGTAGTCGTGGATTTAGTGGCAGTGGCCAGTGCCGGATGGGCGGGCGGCTGGACCACTACCGCCGGTGGCGGAACCTGAACCACCGTAGGCGGAGTGGTGGTTTCTTTATGAGTGGAGATGCAGCCGCCGAGCAAACCGCTAAAACTGCCGGCTGCCAGCAGCAGCCCTATATTCTTGGTAATGCGCATTATAGTCGTCCTCTCTCATACTGATTCAGATAATCTCGCATGCTTGGGAGGGGCGGGATGACCAAGGCCTGGCCAAGATCACCGCCCCAGCCTGAGGGACAACTCGTAATCAAAGCGAATTTCGCAATGCGCCATGTACAGCAATCCTGCTGATCTATAGCCCCTGACATTACGCTCTTCAGATGGAGATTTTCTCGATTTCATCGAGGGAGATTTCATCATTCCGACGATCATAGAGCTTGGACCGCGGGTCGAGGTTTGGGCGGCGAGGTTCTGGGCGCATCCCAGCGTGCCCTTGTTGGCCATGAACGCGGTAATGCCGGTCGCGCGCAGGCTGGGGGTCTTGATCCCTGCGGCTTGGGCCCGCAGCCGGATCGTCCGGTGCGAATGCTGCCGCCACAGCGGATTGTGGGTGAGCCGCCCGGTCTTGCCGGCAGCCGAGCGGAATAACGGTCCGTCTGGATCAGCGACGATACCCGCAGCCGTAATGTATTCATAGAGGTATTTTTCAGATTGTGATGGCAGGGCACTGGTGTTCCTTGCCGCCTTTCTCATGCAGCCGCACCCAGCTGCGGCGGCCCTGCACAAAGTAATCTGAGACCCTCATGCCAATCACTGCACTGACCCGGGCGAAGGTGTAGGTCATGGTCGCGATCAGCGCGCGATCGCGCAGCCCGATGAGCGTGCCCGTATCGATCGAGTCGAGCAGCGCGTGGGCTTCGTCGCGGTCCAGTACCGGGGTCTTGCCGGCTTTCACGATATGTTTGGGGCCGCGCACCGCGTGCGCCGGGTTGGTCGGGATGATCTGCCCGGTGACCAGCCAGTCGAACAGCATCCTGATACAGGCGAGATGCTGCTTGACCGAGGGAGCTGACATGCGCCGGCCGAGCAGCTCGATATAGGCGGCGGACGTGAACCGGCTGGACCTCGCCCAGGGCGGCGAGGCCGTGCCCTTCGCACCGGCGCAGGAACTCGGTGGCGGCGTGGCGATAGGCCGCGCGGGTATGCGGGTTACGGAGATTGACGGTGAAGAATTCGAGGAAGCGGCGGGCGCCGCCTTTTCCCGTACGAGCGATGAGCGCCGACAAGGCAATTCCTCGGGGCGGCCAGTGTTCCCTCTGTTGACCAGAGCTTGGCGGGCACATGGCTATTCAAGTCCGCTTCACTCCCGAGCAGGAAGCTCAGCGCGCGCGGCTGGCCAGCAGAGCCAGCACCGATCCCGAGCATCTGGTCAAAGACGCCGCCTTGCGCCTGCTCGAGGACGAAGCCCGCGTCGCGGACACCATTCCTGAACTGCCGGTCTGGCATCTAGCGGGGCCAGCCCCTTTCATCGCCGCGACATCTACGATGACCTCGGTTGAGCCGGGCGTCAGCGATGCGAATGTTCTCGTATATGCGATGGATGCGGACCATCCGCATCATGCGGCCTCGCGCGCGTTACTCGATATGGCGCGCACGCGATCGACGACTCTTTACGTAACCTCGCAGATATTGTGCGAGTTTTATTCGATCGTCACCAATCTGCGCCGGGTTCCCAAGCCTCGTACTCAGGCCGATGCGATCGCTGCCATTTCCGGCATGCTGGCATTCCTGCGCGTTCTGCCCTCACCTGTTCGCACCACTACCGTTTTAATGGAATTCCTGCAGGCTCATCCGGTCACCGGCGCAGAGATTTTCGATTTACAGATTGCCGCGGCCATGAAGGTCAATAACATTCTCAGAATTTACACCTTTAATGTCGCCGGCTTTGAGGTCTTTCCGGAATTGACTGTTACGCTGCCGGTTACTTAAGGCCCTATGTAAAGGACCGTCCCAAAAACGTCACGATTTTCCACTTCAATGTGGTCGCACCCCTTCGAGTGCGGAATCTGGTCCTTTGTAACCTCTCAAGGCCGCAGCCTGCATGGCGAGTATCTCCAGCATTGCGAGACGGTCCGGGGTTAATGTACGAGATGCTCGCTTGTTCTCGAGGTACAGTACGCCGACGAGCTCGCGTTGCGTGACAAGAGGAAGACACGTAATCCACCGCAGACGCCCACTGCAGATGAATCATCATCTGAAAACTGATTTCCCCTTCCTCCATCCGCATGACGTAATGCAGCACAGATTCGGGAAATCTGGATAACGTGGCGGATGCCGTCGGGAAAACCACCCGAACACCACTGCCATCCGTCGTAGCCTCGGCCTCGATTTCATGTTCACGTCCGCAAACCAGAAACAGGAGACCACGTTCAGCACCGACGTGCCGCATGGTGATTATCAACGGCGGCTCTACGAGTCTGCGGGCTTCGATTTCACCCGAGATCGCCCGCTACGCGGTGACTATGGCCATGAGAATCAGTTGCCAGACTGGCGTACCCGTCGTTGCAATCAGATTGCGGAACGCTCATTTGTGGAGCGTAAATCTCGGCTGGAGGGTCGAAGTGTTTCATCTATATACATAGCGGCAAAAACTGACCTTAGGCAGCCGATCACCATTCCATGTGGAATGTAGAAGAGGCATTACTTCTCACCCCGCAGTGAGACAGAGCTTGGGTGGTTCGCAAATTCGTGTATGGACTGTGATTTTCGTACGCACGATCGGCCCAGCATCGCCAGGTTGATTCGAGCTGCACCAGCATAGTCTGGGGCCACTCGGACTAAGTGTGTCCATATGTCGTGCGCACAAGCGAGATTTTCCATTTCAGCACAGATGATCGCATTCGTATTTTCTGCATCCAGATTGTCCGGCGCCAGGCGCCGCGAAGCCGCAATTTCCCGCAGCGCCTCGGCAAATCTCTTCTGCCGCTCGTAGACAATCGCGAGATCGAAGTGCGCCTCAGCATGTTCGGGACCTAGTGACGCAGCAGTTTTCAAGGCGGCGGTAGCATGCACCAATTCATGCCGCTGTAAGTAAGCGAGTCCGAGGTTCAAAAATAGGTCCCATTTTCGAAGGCCGAGACTGACCGCCGCAAGGTATTCATTGATTTCATCAGCGTCACGCCCCACCATGCGGTATGCAAAACCCAGATGATAATGCGCCAGCGCGTCTGCTGGATGGGCGCTAATCACTTTCCGATGCAGCTCTATGGCCTCTGGGTAATTTTCGATTCCGAGGGCGGTATCCGCCGTCGCGTTACAAATTTCTTCATCAGATCTCGCTGCTCCGCTCTCACCGACCCCGGCAATGAAGATCATCAGCGTGATTGCGGCGATGCCAAAAATAGCGTCGATTCGCGACATAACATGTCACCGGAGATCGCCGACGCTGCCGCGCAGTGGAGCGATATACATCCCAACCGGGATTGCTGTGTGCGTCAGGTTTACTTGCATCAGCGCATACGACGATCCGCCATTAACGTTCATCAGGGAGTGGGTCTCCGCTAGTTCTGATTCCCACAGCTCATAGCTCGAGTTCAGCGAGTACAGCATCGCTCCAGAGCGATGCGACAGATCACTGATCCATGTGCCGAGTCCCGTCCTTCCAGCGCCTGCTTTATCGAAATCTACGTCTTCAAGGTGCGGCGCACCGGTACAAGATGAGTTCGAAACGAAGAAATGGGTTGGATACACCATTGCCAGCAGCGATGGGGTAGGCGATATCGATGAAGCATTATCAGGTGTCCACCACCCACTCTGGTTTCCCGTGTTTCGATTTGACTGCTGGACGGATAGCTCTTCGGCACGGGCGGGGGACATTAGGAGCAAAAGGCTCGTGCATAGGGTGATCATCGCAATCAGACTGACGACGAAATTGGCCTTGATGGTTAATTCCCAGCTTGGGTGGTTCATCTTGGGTCCTCCTGCGCTCTGGAGCGGACAGTAGACCGCTTCGGACCCCAAGTCTTAGGAATTCTGTGCAACTTCTATGTAACTTTGGTGTAATTGACTCGCTTGATGTAAATCCAGTTTTATCTTTATAAAGGCATTGTGAGCAGCGACGCGCACCGCTTATTTCCTCCATTTCGCCTCGACAGTGCGAACGCGCAGCTGTGGCGGGGAGACCAGCAGGTCAGGCTCAGGCCGAAGATCTTTGAGGTACTGCACTACCTGGTTGATCATCCCGGTCAGTTGGTAACCAAGGCAACGCTGCTCGACGCGGTCTGGGCCAACCTCAGCGTTAGCGATTCGATGCCTGCAACTTGCGTAAAGGAGTTGCGCCAAGCCCTCGGCGACGAAGCACGGACGCCCCGTTTTATTGAAACGGTGCATCGCCGAGGTTACCGCTTCATAGCGCAGGTCAAAGCCGGTTCGAGCGAACACTCCGGCCATCCAGCGCTGAGCGTGCCTCAAGCTCCCGCGTCTATCATGGTGGGCCGCGACGAAGAGCTAGCCCGGCTGCGCGAATGGTACGCGCAGGTCGTAGCGGGCCGGCGCCGGGTTATCTTTGTGGCCGGCGAAGCCGGTATCGGTAAGAGCATCTTCGCTCATGCCTTTTTGGATTCGATAAAGCAGCACACCGGCGCGCGCATCGCGCGAGGCCAATGTGTCGAACAGTACGGCTCTGGAGAGCCTTATATGCCGGTGCTCGAGGCGCTTACCCGGCTCTGTCTCGAACCCAATGGCGCTGAGGTCGTCGATGTTCTCCGCAGGTTCGCCCCGACTTGGCTCGTCCAGATGCCCTCGTTGCTTGACGATAGTGATCGCGAACGCCTGCTCATGGCGGCGCAGGGAGTCACCCAACAACGGATGTTGCGCGAGATGACGCAGGCACTCGACGCGCTTGCGGTTGCGGCGCCCTTGGTGATGCTGATCGAGGATCTGCACTGGAGCGATTTCTCGACTCTCGAGTTAATTTCCGCCTTGGCCCGCCGCACCGATCCTGCGCGGCTGTTGCTGATTAGCACCTATCGTCCGGTCGAAATCCTCGCCAAGGACCATCCGTTGCGCACCATCAGGCAGGAGCTCGGACTCCATCACTATTGTGAGGAACTGCGGCTCAAGCTGCTAAGTGAAGAAGACGTCGGGAATTACTTAACGCAACGTCTCGCCAGCGACGGCTCGCCACTGTTTGGCAAGCTAGCGCCTTTAGTTCACGCACGTACCGATGGCAATCCGCTCTTCATGGTTAACATGGTCGATTATCTGCTGCTCGACGCCGGGCTCCTGGCTAACTCCCGCAAAGTTAGCGAGGCGGAGTGGGCGGAGACGCTCCGGCTGCATCGATTCGACGCGCTCCGCAACATCCGCCAGATGATCGAACGGAATTTGGAGCGGTTGAACGCCGACGAGCAAGCCGTGCTGGAAGGCGCCAGCATCGCGGGTGCGGAGTTCTCAGCCGCCGCCGTCGCGGCCGCACTTGAACGTCCGCAGAACGAGATCGAGGCGTGCTGCACCCGCCTGTCACGCCGCGAGCAATTCATCACTGAACAGGGACCGATCACCTGGCCTGACGGCACGGTGGCAGCGGGATTCCGCTTTCAGCACGCGCTTTACCAGGAAGTGCTGTATGGTCGGCTTCCCATAGGCCATCAGGTTCAGCTTCATCGGCTAATCGCCACGCGCCAAGAGGCGGGATATGGCGATCGTGCCGGCGAAATTGCCACCGAACTCGCCAATCATTATCGCCGCGCAAAATCTAAGCAGAAGGCGATCCAATACTTTCAACTTGCTGGTCAGCGTGCGATCACGCGAGCCGCGATGCTTGAAGCCGAGCGTCATTTCACCGGTGCCCTCGAATTACTTAGCGAACTGCCGCAGTCCGTCGAGCGCGATCGCTGCGAGCTCGAGCTTCAGTTGGCGCTTGGCCCGGCCCTTATCGCGGTTAAAGGCTGGGCCGCTTTGGATACCGGCAGAGCTTACACGCGCGCGCGGGATCTTTGCGATCGACTGGGCGATTCGCCCGAGCTTTCTCCCGCCCTGTTTGGAATTTACGCCATGTATTTGGTGCGGGGCGATGTGCAAAGCGCCCATGCGCTGGCCGAACAGCTGATGCGGCTCGCTAACAACACCGAGGATGCTTCGCTGATGCTCTATGCGCGAATAGCTCTGGGCGTCACAGCATACTTTATGGGCGAGTTCAACTCTGCTCTCGAACATCTCGAGGCGGGCGTCTCCATCTATGATTCTGAGCACCATCGAGAGCTCATCCTCCGCTATGGGTTCGATGCGGGAGTGTGGTGTTTATGCTATGTTGCCGCGACGCGCTGGCAACTCGGTTATCCCGATCAAGCGCTCAAACTAATTAATGAAGCCCTTGCCTTGGCTCAGAAGCTATCCCACCCGTTTAATCTGGCACAGGCGGAGCTTTGGCTCAGCATTTTGCATCAATTTCTGAGAGACGCTCCCGCAGTTCTGACGACCACGGCCAGCCTGATTGCACGCTCTGCGGAGCATGGCATCACCGACTGGTTGGATTGGGCGAACTGTCTCCGCGGCTGGGCGATGGTCGCCCGGGGAGATCCTGAAGAGGGGATCGCGCAGATACGCGAAAGCCACGCCGCGCTTGAAACGAAGGGCGCGGGAGTGTGGCGGCCGTATTTTCTGTGCATGCTGGCTGAAGCCTGCATGGATGCAGGCCGCATCGACGACGGACTGGAGGCTTTGGCCAAGGCGCTGTGCGCCGCCGATAGATATGAGGAGCGCGAGCATGAGGCACACATTCATCAGCTCAAGGGCGAACTCTTGCTGAAACTGCCCGCCGCCGATACAGCAGAAGCCCAGCGGTGCTTTGAGTACGCGATCGCGATTGCACGCAAGCAGAGCGCCAAGTCGTTCGAGCTGCGTGCGACGATGAGCCTTGCTCGGTTGCGGTCAAGACAGGGCGAGCGCGCCTCGGCACGCGCGATGCTCGCCGAAATCTACCGCTGGTTCGCTGAAGGCTCCGAGACCGCCGAACTTACGGACGCTGAGGCGTTGCTCGATGAGCTCAGTGATTAAGGCCGTGCCATTGGCCAAGCTCAAGATTATGATTCTAAAAAATGGATCAAATCATCGGAGAAGCGAATTTGGAAATCGCGGTCCTAGTGGTCGCGGGAGCGATGCTGATCGCGTGGCGTGCCGGTATCCGATTGGGGAACGGGCTACGTATCGCCGGTGTTGCAAAACCCTCGAAGTCTGACGATGCGAGCATAGCGCTTCTAAGCTTATTGCTGGCTTTTACCTTTGGAGTGTCCATTAGCAAGTACGACCAGCGGCGCGTGGCGGTGGTTGCCGACGGCAATGCCATCGGGGATTTTTATACCTGCGCATCCCTGCTGAAGGAACCAACGCGAACGAGGATCCAAACCGTTATTCGCCAATACGGGGAATTACGTCTTCAATTAGCGTCCGCACCGATCGATGATGCGGGCTTCGAGGCTGCTTTGGCTCGTTTTCGGCGCATGCATGATCAGATGACTTCCCTTGTCCAGCAGGCAGTCAACGACGGTACTCCGCTCGCGGTAAGTCTCATTAACGCGCTTAATGCAGTTATTAGTAATCAGGCTTTACGGCTCGCGGCTATCAGAGATCATTTGCCGAGCAGTATCTTAATACTTCTTTTTATATCTGCAATTATCAGCACCTTATTGATCGGCCGTGAGCAAGGCTTTGCCCAGAATTATGAAATCACCGGAACCCTCTGCTTCATCTTCCTGGTGAGTTCGGGAATTTACGTCACGCTCGACTTGAATCGCCCGGAGCGAGGATTCATCCGGGCTAGTCAACAGCCAATCGAGGAGCTGCTGTCTTCGATGCCAAAGTAGCCGTTTGGAAGTTGTGTTCTCTGGATGGAACTATGCTCGAAGGATCATCACAATGAGGGCAAGTATTCCGAGCAGCGAGATCAACCCTGCAACCAGCACAGCGAGGGAACGCTGCTTGCCGGCATATTGGACTCCGAGCGCACGGATGTTCTGCCGATGTTCCACGGTGGCCAGCACCAGTGAGATCAGCCCGATGCTCACCAGCATCAAGGCAAAGTCGCGCGGTCCGATCAGGCGATCCTGGCGTTCGCGACCAGCTGCCTCAAGCTGAAAGAATTTATAGATACTGAAGCCGAAAGTGATCAACGAAGTCGCGGTTCTGATCCATGACATCATCGTTCGTTCGTGCGCAGCACGCGTGCGATCGAAGGCGAGAGTGGTCGAATCGTCGAACACGCGTACGTTCTGAGAGATCTTTTCAGCCATTCGAGTACTTTCCTTAATTGTTAGCCGGGGCCCCTCGGCAGCGCTGTCGCCCAGTCGGCTCTGCTTGGGCTGACCGAAACCAAACTCCGCGCCAAAATCGAGGCGCTTACCAGGAGCATCCAGAGCGGGAAAACCAGGCTGATCCACCTCCAGTCGGCGATCACCAGCAACAGCATCAAGGCGCATGCATAACCCACAAAATGCGACCCACCGCGGGAAAATAGCCGTACGTAACGCGACCTTACAGATCGACATCATGAAGGCTCCCGCCATTTTCATAGCGAACAGGTTGAGTATCGCGTCGCTGATGCGCCGACCGAAGTAGTAGGTTGAGCTATCCGGATTGCCCGTGGCCACTGATTCAATCAGCGCTCCCATTACTGCCGATGAGACGAACAGGCACGCCACGAACAGTAACCCGCTGCCGAGAAACACCGTTGCGAAGAATTGATCTTCGAGTTCGCCCGAGACGGGTGCGGAGCACGCCGATGAACCATAAAAATGCAAGCCCGGCGAACGGCACGAGGTAGAGCGCGCCTCGTACGGCGTTTCGATGGTGTGGCTCAGTCAGCCAGGTGCCAGGCGAGGAAGGATCAGCGGGTATAGCATATCGCACGAGCCCCAACCCTATGATGGTCAGTATCGAAAAAAGCAAACCGGCAACTGCCGCTCCTCGCGGAGGCACAAGGCGTGGTTGGCCTGAGGCTTCGCTCCGCTACTCATGTTAAATAACCTGTCCGTCTCCGGTGCGTATACTGAGGTATGCTGCGCCCAGCACGCTCGCACTGGACACAGCACCTTCGCGCTTTCTCGATGAGCTGAGATAGTTCAGTGCTTGGCCCCGCCGCCCGCCTCCGTCAGTGTGCGCAAGTACCGCGTCCAAATTGAAGGATGCTGGCTTTTGACGCGGCGGAAAATTGCGAAAGTTCTCGATCTGTTGCGCCACCAGCGCTTGCATCTCATAAATGATATAGGCGTGAGAGATCATCCAGTCCCAGTAAGTATTGGAGTTCTCGTCGGCCCGCTCGAACGGATCGCGACGCAAGTGGAAAATCTTGGGGGCCCGCAGATGGACGAACGGTTCGAGCCAGCACATCAGCGTTTTCGCGCGTTGCTCCATCAGCACCACTTTCCAGTCGCGCATGCGAATAGCCAGGATGTCGCCGTCGTCACTGATATAGAAAAAAGCTTGCCGTGGACTTTCGTGCACCTCGCCGGTCAGGTACGGCAACATGTTGAAGCCATCGATGTGGACCTTGTAGCTTTTGTCGTTGGCTTTGTAGCCATTGAGAAGCTTCGCCTTGATGTCCGGTTCGCCGGCGGCGGCCAGGAAGGTTGGCAGCCAATCCTGGTGAGAGACGATGCCATTTATGACTGAACCCGCCTTGAACTTTCCAGGCCAGCGCACGAAGGCCGGCACGCGCCAACCGCCTTCCCAGTTGGTGTTCTTCTCCGACCGGAAAGGGGTGATACCGGCGTCCGGCCAGCTATTGTAATGAGGGCCATTATCCGTCGTGTACATGGCGATCGTGTCATCAGCGATGCCTAGCTCATCGAGCTTGTCCAGCATTCTGCCGATGTTTTCATCGTGGGCGACCATCACATCGTTGTAATCGCCCTGACCGCTCTTGCCCCGATGCTTCTCGGCAGGGTGAGTCCGGAAATGCATGGCGGTGGTGTTATACCAGAGGAAGAAGGGCTTATTCGCCTTGTGCGCCTCACCGATGAAGCGCAACGCGTGTTCCGTTACTTCGTCGTCGATGGTCTCCATCCGTTTCTTAGTCAGCGGTCCGGTGTCCTCGATCTTTTGAACCCCTTTTCCGTCAGCCCAGCAGTGCAGTACGCCACGCGGCCCAAAGCGCTTCCTAAACTCGGGATTCTTCGGATAGTCTGGTTCTTCCGGCTCCTCTTCCGCGTTTAAGTGGTAGAGGTTGCCGAAGAACTCGTCGAAGCCATGCATGGTCGGCAGAAATTCGTTCTTATCACCCAGATGGTTTTTGCCGAACTGACCGATGGTATAGCCGTGCGGCTTGAGCAACTCAGCCATGGTCGGATCGTCCGGGCGCAGACCAATGTCGGCGCCCGGCATACCGACCTTGGTGAGGCCCGTTCGGATCGGATTCTGACCAGTAATGAACGCGGCGCGACCCGCCGTGCAGCTCTGCTGAGCGTAATAGTCGGTAAAGGCGAGACCGTCGTTGCCAATGCGGTCGATGTTGGGCGTTCGGTAACCCATCTGTCCGCGGTTGTTGTAGCTGATGTTCCACCAGCCGATGTCATCGCCTTGGAGGATTAGTATGTTGGGCTTGCTTTGCTTACTCATTTCAATCTCCTTTTAATTCAGTCAACTGGTCGCGATTCTTTCCTGTCGTGAACTTCGATATATTGCCTCCCTATTTACGGTGTCCTCTCGGCCTCGGTACGTACTGCGGCGGCGATGTCACCGCTTACTCGGGTGAGCGCTCGGCTGTGAGCAGCAGCCAGGGCTTCAAAGCCTTGGCCTTCGGTAGACTCGTGGGCGACCGTACGGCCCGAACGGATTTGTCCAGTAGCGACTTGACGCACCACCCAGACCGCATCAATCACCGCGGCCTGATCCTTGAGCGAGTCAAAGCGCCGAACATCGATCGTAACCCAGTAAGTAGGTTTGAAATTGGCCATTGGCACCGATGTCACGTCTGGCGAGCTAAGTAGCACCGCAAGATCGCCAGCAACGGCGCGCGGGATGCCGTCGTTGAGCGGCGCAGCCCATCGATTGAATTCGTCAAGCTCGACCTGATTAGGCGCGACCTGCACCACAAATTGCGGTGCGTCGACCGAAGCAGGAACCGTGATTGGTCCTACCATCACGGCAGCGTGCGTCGGAGGAGCGCCGTCTGCAATTGCAGTGGAATCGAGCACATAATATCGAGCAGGCGGCGAAGCGCTGCATCCTGCACCAACTGTCGCAAGCATCGCGACCGAGATGAGACTCGCGATAGAGCGTTCCATCACTTCGCGTCCTCCTTCTTGCCACGAAGCAGCGCTTCCGGATGGCGTTCGAGAAAATCGGCGAGCACGCGTACGGAGCGGGCCGCGCGGCTCAGTTCCTCGAGGGTACTGCTCACTTGCTGCAGCTGCACCGAGTTCGGCCCGGTAAGGCTGCTGGTATTATCGAGTGTGCCGCGCGCACTGACCAGCGTGCCGCGCGCACTGACCAGCGTCAGATCCAGGTCGGCGAGGCTTTTCTGCAGATTATTGCCAATCGCTTCCAGCGGCATCTGATCGAGTTTCCTAATGATATTGGTCACGCTCGCTTCAGTCGCAGCCAGCTGCCCCGCGGTAGTCGGCAGTTGCACCGGCGTCTGTGACCAATTCACGTTGGCGGCGGGTACGTTGGAGAAAAAATCGAACGCGACGTAGGCCGCGCCGGTCAACAGATTCCCGGTGCGCAATTGCGCGCGGACGCCATGGGCTATCAGATTATCGATAAAGTTCCTGCGGACTACGGCGAGATTTGCGCCGGATTTCAAATCGGCGATTTTGACTCCGAGTCTTTGCGGGTCGAGATGAATGAGCACCGGTACGGAAAACTCCGCGGTTTTGAAATCGACCTCGGCGCGAATATCAGCGACCTCACCGATCGGAATACCGCGAAATTCAACCGGTGCGCCAACTGTAAGCCCGCGAACCGATTCCTTAAAGGTCAGCTGATATGTTTGCGGATTGCGCGCGGCCGGCTCAAACGCCTGCGCTCGATTGCTGAAGAGGACGAAGTGAGTGTTTGCCTCGGCCGGCGGAAGAATCGTGCCGGTCGCAGGCGTCTCAAAGGTAATGCCGCCGACCAGGATCGACAAAACTGATTGAGTCTGCACCTTTAGCCCATTTGCGGAAAGCGACACATCAACCCCGCTCGCGTGCCAGAAGCGAGTGTTGGGAGTAACGTACTCATCGTAAGGTGCCCGCACGAACACTTTCACAGTGATGGATTTGCCATCCCGGTCCAGCGCATAAGACGCGACCTGACCGACCTGGAAACGCCGGAAATAAACCGGTGTGCCATTGTCGATTGAGCCGAGGTCAGGCGTATTTAGTACAAAGAAACGGCCCGCAGCCTCGCCCGTGACCACCGGCGGAGTTTCAAGCCCGACGAACTCACGTTTATGTCCTTTGGATTGCCCAATCTCGATCCCGATATAGGCACCCGAGATCAGTGTGCCTAATCCAGTAACGTTCGCGCCTGATATGCGCGGTCGGACGACCCAGAACTGCGTATCGTCCACGAGAAATGTTTCAGTCTTCGGCGCCATTTGCGCAGTGATGATTACCCGCTGATGGTCATCAGAAAGCCGGATCGCAGCGACCGTCCCGATATCGACGCCGTTATAATGGATCTTGGTTTTGCCTGCCTCCAGTCCTTCGGCCGATTGGAAGATAATCGTGATCTTGGGACCTTCGCTCATGATCCGGGTCACAGCTACCCAGATGCCGACCAGCGCCGCCACAACCGGGATGAACCAGACCAGCGAGACCCGCGTGCGGTTTCTCGGAATGGTCTTCGAATCGGGAATCGACGTAAACGGCGCGTTAGTATCAGACATAGCGAACCTTATATATCTCGGCGGCGTCCCAGATCAGCCGTCGGTCAAAAGACTCCACTGCCAGTATCGTGAGCACCACTACTGCTGCGAAAAAGACCAAGCCCGGCGCAGGCTCGACCGACATCAGGGGCTGGAGTTGAATCAACGCAGCGGTGAAAGTGTCCACGAATACGTCCACCATCGACCAGCGTCCGATAAAGCTGACCATCCGGTAGAGCTTAATCCGTTGTTCATTGTTCTTGTTCGAGCCGCGCTGTGTGGTGATGAGCAGGTAGACCATCGCAAGAATCTTTGCGCTCGGGATGATAATGCTGGCGACCAGCACGATGATCGATAATGGCCATCCGGTGGGTGACCAGAGCAGCACGACTCCTTGCAGAATAGTGTCGGAGCTGCTACCCGCGGCGGTCGTGGTAGTCAGCACCGGGAGAACATTCGCTGGGATGTAACAGATCGCCGCACCAATCAGATAGGCCCAGGTATGCTGAATACTGGCGGATTTGCGAAAAACAGTCGGTTCGTCGCAACGCGGGCAGCGTCCCTCTCTCGCGCCAGCTAGTGGAAAAGAAAGAAGTCCGCAGACCTCACAGCTCTGTAAGCCTTGCTGCATCGCGCTTGGGGAGCTCACGTTCATGTTGCCTCAGGCGCCGCAGCATTCACGCTAGCCTGCGAAGGTTCGGCTTGCGCCCACTCGATCCGTTCCCATACTTCTCTCGGGTCGAAGCTGGCCTGCATCCCGGCGAGCACAAAGATCAGCATCCCTAACGCAAAGAGTGCTTCACTGGGAATCACGGTTGCATAATCCGCGATTTTGGTGATCGCGACTAATACCCCGAGCATCATGACCTCGATCATGCTCCAAATCCGGGTGGTCGGCTGATAGCGCAAAAGCGCACCTACCCATCTCTGCGGTCTCCGGCGACGCGAGCCCAGCACGATCGCCAGAGTGAAGCCGATTTGGAGCGCCGGCGCGATCACCGCAGTAAACAGCACCAGCAGGCCAACCAGCGATTGCCCATTCGTCCAAAGATGCTGGGCGCCGCCCACTACCGTGGTAAAGTCGTCTCGCCCTACGATCGTAATTCCAAGCATCGGCACCGAGTTCGCGATTGCGTAGAGCACCGCGGCGGCGAGTGCTAGCGCCAGCGTTCGGTTGAGCGAGTCCTCACGGCAACGCCACAACTCACGGTCGCAACGCGGGCAACGTGCTGACGCGCCGGACGCAAGCTCCGGCAGACGCTGCAACAGATCGCAGTCCGGACAAGCGATCAGTGCCGAATTGGCAACCGATTGATTGTATGTCTCGTTGTCCAGAAGTTTGCGTTCCTTACAATTCAAAGTTTGGAAAAAGCAATGTCACGCCGAAGCGCATCGTGTACATCGGGGTAATGCTCGTATATTGCCGATAGACCGTCCATTCGCCAGAGACCCACGCATTGAGCTCAGGCCCTTCGAACTTCCACACGCGTCCAAACCCAAGACTGATGGGAATCCTCGTGGAACTGCCGTGCCGCCATTTGACGGTCCAGGTAGAGTCAGCGGATTTGACGTACCAGCCATGGCCAAGCGTATACGAGAGCAGCGGTTGGAACTTCATCGCATTTTGCGGGACCGCCGAGGCATTCGTGTACGCAAACGATATTGGATTCTGCAGCAGAAAACCCACCATCAGGTGTGGAACACCCCGATAGGAAGCGGCTGCCGCAGGTCCTATCTCCCACGCATGGTCACCTGCCTGCGCGACCCTTCCAGTAGGAAAGACGAAGGTTGGCCCGATGCCCCAGCCGAATCCAGTCTCTTGAGGATTGGGCCAGTTGGAGGCCAATAGATCGAACAACTCCAGGTCGGCGAATTCAGTTATCGTTGTGCTATGAGATGATGTTGCCAACGTCTGTAGGCTGAAGGTCGGCCGTATTATTTGCTGAAAAGGAAAAAAGGAAGACGACTCGATGGGAGCGACCACCTTAAGTTGAAATTCGTTGGTCTGCGCTGATGTTTGAAAGTTGCTCGGAGTGTACAGATCCTGAAACTTTAATTGCGTCAGAATCATAGTCGGGTCGTCGACCTCACGAGCCAACACATCTTCTTCGGTTTCACCGGCGGCGCTAACCCCCGGATTTTGGCTTTGTCCATTATCAACCACAGCGAGCAACATCAGAACCGTCAGCACTATCAATCGAACTTCCCTGGGACCTCGTAGGAACTGTGCGCCAAGACCATCGTTTCGAATTACAGACGCGAGCATTGTTCAAATTCCGGAGTTAAGCGTCGAGCCACCCCCAACGCGGGCGGCCTTTTCAGTTCCCAGTCAGCACCTTCCCGGAAGTAGTGTCGATATGAATCAGCCAAAAGGCCGTCGCGTCCTCCTGGCTAATCATGGCAATCACACCTTTATTAGGAGAAAAAAAATAGTATGCCTTGTCTTTTGTTTGAGCCGGACCAACTTTGCCTTCGCATACGAGACGAAACAGCGCAGCAGGGTAAACGCCCGCCGGGACTGTGACCTCATAGGTACCCAAGTAGGTATAAGTGCCGCTGAGCGATCCGGAGTATTCATGGTCAGTTGGGTCTTCGAGCGCGTTGACCGCGACCTGCTGGACATAGGAGCGAGACTCACCAGGTTTCATCCCTTTGAGCAGAAACGGATTGGCCGGCGTCGTAGTCACCACCACGCCTTCGCCCAGGTCGCTAACAGCCGGCATAATCAAGTTGCCGTCCGAAGTCTGGCGGATGAAGCCGGCGAGCGAAGGCGATAGCTGAAACCGCCAGGCGGATTTTCCGTTCGGACGCCTCACCTTAGTAAGACCCAACGTCTGAGTCTTTCCGGCATTCGGACCAGCAATAACCTGATACGTCGATGCGCCGTCTTGAAGGGGAAAATAGATCGAAGGGTCGTCGATGGGCTTACTTGGCAGCGCCTTGCCGATCACGCCGGGACCCAACCGAGAGTTGATCACTTCCTGATCTTCAGGCGCCAGCGACAATACTACTTCTTGCGCCCAAGCAGCCTGAGTGCTGAGCAAGAGAACTCCTGCAACTACAGCAATGTTACTCAGCATCGCAAGATCCCCCTCTAATTACCTTCAGGTTAGTTGCGAATTTGCCGCTAAAGTTTCCAGTTGATGTCGAATGCGACGAAATTGAGATAGTTGGTTGAGTAATGTCCTTGGAGCGTACCTGCTAGGGGTCCGCGGCGATTACTGAGCGGCGCGGACCCTGCGTCCAGAAACTCCCAAGCCGTACCCGCTGTAAGGTCACGATTGATTTTGTACTGAATGCCTGTGCCGTAGCGGAGTTGACGGTCAATCGGAAGTACGGCAGAGCGGTTAGCCTGTGAAACTGACGAACTATCGTAGGCAAAGCCCGCGGACCATAGCCACTTCTCGGCGATGCGGTATTGTTGTCCTATCGCGATTTGGCAGGTATCTGAGAAATGCAGCTTAGCCTGGATCGTGCGCTGATTGATCGCCGAGATTCCGACCGGAAACTCGCCGAAAGCCGACCAGTTCTGCCAGCCGACGTTGCCCATCACCGACCATTGAGGCAGCACCTCATAAAGCGCGCTTGCCATAACCTGCTGCGGTTGTTCCACGGAAATATTGATTTGGGAGCCGCCGATTCGCTTGCTGATAGCTGATAGACCGGGACCAAGGTTCTTAAAGAGCGGCCGAAAGCCGAACTTGAAATATTCCGGCGACTGATAGGTGAGGCCGAGGCGAAGCTTGGAAATCGGGGTAACCAAAATGCCTGCGTTTCCGGCAAACGCCTCGTCCCACGACTCATACGTGAGGCTGCCGTCACCCGCTCGCGGCAGCAGGTTGTTGATTTGCGATTTGAATGTCAAACGTGCGACCGCGAAGCTGAAGCCCGCTCCCACCGAGAGCCATTTGTTAAGGGCATAGGCAATTGACGGGTTGACCTTACTTGTTATTAGAGACTCTCGATTCACGTAGTAACGTCCAGCCCAGCTGTTGCCGTAATTTGCGGAGAGGCCAAAGTCCGAGTACACTCCAAGCCCGAGGCGTATCCGCTCGGAGAGCTTGTAGGCAAGGAAGAACGACCCCAGTGGAAAAAACACGCCGGCGTTGCCACCACCGCCGCCTTTGGTGGTCGTCTGCGGGGCGACGTCAAAATTGGTCATCGGTAGGAGCGCTCCAGTAACGCCCATAAGCTGCGTGCGATCGAGTAAAGTAAGTCCGGCAGGATTGGACGCCGCGGTCGAGGCATCTGCGGCCATTGCCGCTCGTCCGGCGCTGGCCGTGCCGAGATCTGGCGCTCCCGTTTCATACAGCTCCAGCGCAGCCCCTTGTGCCGCCGTGACAAATGCGAGGAGTGTGAGCGTCGCGAGAAATGCGGTCCTGCAAACTTTCGGTGACATAGCTTCGGTTAATTTCACTCCGCTTGCGGCACGAAGCCTGCAGCCTAGTTGGACCAGTACGACATGCCCGTAGGCTGATTAGTTTCGAACAATGATCATGGCTTGAGTGCTCGGTAACTCGATTGCCGCCTCGGGTTTCAACTTGAGAAATTCGGCAAAAGCGCGCGAAACGCCCGGCAAAATCGAGTAATCATGCGTGATAATGATACCGCCGGAAACCATCCGGGGATAAAAGAACTCCAGTCCGGCCAACGTGCTGCTGTATAGGTCAGCATCCAAGTGCACGAGACTGAAACGCACGTCGGGGATAGACACTGCTGATTGTGGAAGAGGCCCGGGAAAAAGCAAACATTCTGATAGGTGCTCAATAAGCTGCGGACCCCAAGTAGACTGGCAGCGAACTGCCCCTGGCTGAAGATTGAGCGATCGCTTCCATCGGGTCGCGGCATTCCGGCGAACGTGTCGAACAGATAAAGCGGGCGGTCCTTCTTCGCCTCGCAGATGATCTGAGCCGAGCTTCCTTGATATACGCCCAGTTCCGCCATCCCGCCATCCAGGCCGCATTGTGCTGTCACAAGTGAGTGCAACAGAAACGCTTCGTTCCCGGTCAACAACGACTCCGCTTTGCTACGGCATCGTCGAATCTTGCTCAACGTGACACGATTCTTGTGACCATCGAGAATCAATAATTCAAGCCGCGCAAAGAGACCAATTGTAAGGCGGCGTAAAAACCTGCGACTGTTAACCATTCGCTGCGTGCGCTGGAGCTTCATCCATTTGCGACTGCCGATTGCCGAGACGCTCTCAGTTTCCGCACCGGCGTTGAGAGTACTGGTAAGAAATAGTGGGCTTTTACGCACGTCGAGCGGAACGTCGCGAAATTCGGAAGCGGCTTTCATTGTCCTCCTGACAGTTGCACCGGCGTGAAGAATCCAAGCACCATGACGATAAATTGCGAGCTAGCTAGTGATGATCGGCTTGTTACCCCGATCACGCCTTAGTCCTCACCGACGATTCTTCCGTTCTCCGACTCCGCGGCGCCCCATTGATAGCCGCCCGGGTCTGCCTATTTAAACTGCCCGCCCGCGCGCGCTTTAATCGCTTTCTGAATCTGCCTCTTGGCGGGATCTAGCTTGAACGTCACAGGTGCTTGCATTGGCGGATACTCGATAGCGAATCGCGCGATTTGGGCGACTGTTTTTTGCACGACGACCAAGCGCCAGAACTCGCGGGTCATGAAACCGTTCAGGTACGAAGAAGGGCCAGGCCGGAAGGTCGCATATGCCAACTAGCATTAGAGATTCTCTCCAGTGCGTTATGTGCGGTCCGAGCTTGCATTCTCAATTGGCCGCAGCATCCGAACCGTTATTCTGGACGCCAAATGCCACCAACCGCTGGGCAGTCAAGTTAGCCCAATAATCGATCGCGTTTTCTGCATCGCCCCACTGGAACACGGTGACGTTCTTAACGGAGGTGCCTCCGACCCGCTTATCAACCATGGCAGCTAGTAATTGTCCCGATGTGGCGTCGTTTAGTTTGAGAGCACCTTGCGCTGAACCTACGAACGCATACGTGCCCGTGGCCACCATCTTTATCGCACTAAGCACGCGAGCTTGCGGTACAATAACGGAAATACTGCGTAAACCCGGTACGGCTGAGGTAGCGTCAGTCAACGCGAGGGAGAGCTTCAGCACGCCCGGGACCAGGCTGACTGACCAAGGTGAAATTCTTACTCAGGACTTTGACAAATTCATTATAGGTATAGTCGCAGAGCGCCTGCTGATCTGCGCCGGATACCTTTGAATCGTCATCGGCCCAGAAGGTAACTGGTGCGATGATAATCTGGTTGTAGCTACCCCAGTTGACGCTCGGGTTTACGTACCGGAGCATCGCCTTCTGGTCGGAGCCCTCCGCCGGGCGGAGTGAACAGAGAATAGTCGTTACCGAGAAACCCGGTCGGCGGCGGAGCCGCGGTCTTCTCTCCTTGCGCACGCTGAATAATATTAGGCTCAGGTGCGGCGGTCTGTGAGCAGCCCGCCACTAATCCGACGAGTATGGCGAAGCTAATCGCAATTGATAGTCTTTCTCTACTTTCTTGATTGTATCTATTTGCGCTTTGTCCATCATCGTCCGCGGTCGATCCTTGCTTTATCTTTAATCTGCAGCTGCAGTGGAGTTCGTATTCTGGATCCCCAGCGTGACGAGTCGTTGGTCCAGACCCTTGGCCCAATAGTTCATGGCATTCTCGGCATCGCCCCATTCCCATATGCCGGCATTTTTGACCGCCGCAGTGCCGAAACGCTGATCGGCCCATGCCGCGAGGAGCTGCCCGAAACGGAGTCTGTCAGCTTGGCCTCACCGGTCGCCGAACCGACAAAGGCATAGGTTCCCGTCAGTCCTTTCTTGATCATGTTGAGCAAGCGAATATGAGGCTCGACCACGGAGATAGTGCGTAAGACCGGAGTTGCCGAGCTCGCATCGGTCAAGGCTACGGTTAACTTGGCTACGCCCGGACCTGGATCATCGACAACGCGAAAAATTCTTCGCGAAGGTCTGCACCAATAAGCTGTGAAAATAGTTACAGAGTATCTGCTGCTCATTCGCGGATATCTTGGAATCGTCGTCCGCCCAGTAGGTGACCGGAGCAATCATAATCTTGTTGTAGGAAGTGAAATTCGCGTCGGCGTCGGTGTAAGCCAGCATTGCCTCCTGACCGGAACCGGGTGCGCCCGCCTTGAGCAGCGAATAATCCTTACCCAGGAAACCGGTGGGCGGGGGAGTGGCTGGCTTCTCGCCCTCCATACGCTGAACTATGCTCGGCCCGGGTGCTGCGGTTTGTGAGCAACCGGCGATTAATCCAGCAAGTAAGGCGAAACTAACGGCCATTGAGACGCTACTTGCCACCTTACGAGAGTTCATTTTTCGTCTTCTGTATGCGGTTGTCACCATTTTGTAGTTCTTCACTAAGTTTCACCGATACCGACTCTAGGCTCGGTTAGCTGCCTGAGCTGACTGGCCTAGTGGTCCGGGTTCACGCGCCAATTGTGGTGCACAGCAACAAGTTTGTACAGTCGTCCTTTGGAACTACAAGCCGATAGCGTCGTGTAGTACTAAAGGACGACTGGAGAGAAGATATTATTGTTCCCCTGAAGGGTCCAAGATTAGCTCGGGGCGCTAGCGGCTCAGGCCGAGTAGACGATGTCAAGCTGTACGACACCTAAGATAACCGTGATAGTTGTAGATGACGACGTTTTCATGCGTCGTGCGTTACGTACTCAGCTTGGCGCCGCCGGCTTTAAGGTGATTGCAATTGATCGCGCGGAAAGCCTGCTAAAGCGGAACTTTCCGCTTGCGGATGTCTGTCTCCTGCTGGATATTTGCTTGCCCGGATTGACTGGCGTTCAGCTCTGCCGCGAGCTAATCGCCTCGGGACGGCAATTGCCGACCGTGTTAATGACGGGGCGCGATGATGGGATGAGTTCCGAGATCATGCGTGAAACCGGAGCGGCTGCCAGCCTGTTTAAGCCCTTCGACGAGAAGGCGCTGCTCTCCGCGATTCGGAAAGCATTGCGCAGGCAGCCGAAGTTACCGCCCTGAGCCTCGGCTGAGGTATTGCCGCGCAGCGTCCTCGAATGTCATCGATTTTACTGAGCGTCTGGAGTTCCTTCGATGCTCCGCGCCTTTGTGCTAAAGCTTCGATGCTCCGCGCCTTTGTGCTAAAGAATGCAGCAAGCAACGACCTACCGTCGTTTCTTAGAGATGAGAAAGCCTCGAATCGTCTCACCGGTGAAATCTGCGCGTCCCGCCGTGCGGATCGGATCCGCTCGACCACAGCAGGATTTCGAGTCGCTTGTGCACGAGTTGTCGGCAACGATCGCTGCAGCACCGGCGGAGGAGATCGACACGCGAATTGAGGAATGGTTGAGCAAGATCGTGCTTGGTTTGAACGTGGACCGGGGTACTCTTTGGGAACGAGACGCGTCTGACGACGGGTTTATCGGCGCCCATTGGTGGGCGCGGTCGGATGTCCCAGGGCTGCCACGCAAAATGGTCTCGCGGCAGATCTCGCCTTGGGCCACGGCACGGATTCTCGCCGGTGATGTGATCGTGTATTCAAGTCCGGAGGAACTGCCGAAAGAGGAGGTAAAACTCAGGCGATTCCTCAAGATTCACGGTCCCCGTGCTCAGGTCATGTTGCCGCTTGAAATCGGAGGGTCCGTGGTCGGGGCTTTGACCTTCGGGAAGTTTCGCGCGCCACGCCACTGGTCGTCAAAGGAAGTGCAGCGCTTGCGAATCATTGGTCAAATTATCGCAGGCGCCCTCGATCGTAGGCGCGCTATCTTACAAGCCCGCCAGCTCCGCGAAGAACTTATGGTTGCCTCCCGTCGATCGACCATGGGCGAGCTGACCGCATCGATCGCGCATGAACTGAATCGGCCGCTCGGCGCGATCCTTAGTAATCTGGGCGGCCTAGCACGCTTGCTTTCTCAGAGCAATCCCAAGCCGGTGTTAGCTTCCACCGCGGTCAGAAATGCTATTGACGATACCAAGCGGGCCGGCGAAATTGTCAGGCGCTTTCGTAGCATGTTCAAGGCCGAAGAGACCCGAAAGGAGCCGATGGATATCCGCCAGTTGGTTATAGAGGTAGTTAAGTTGGCCGGCCGAGAGGCCGCATCGCGCGAGATTAGCCTTCGGCTTGATGAGTCGAATTCTTTGCTGCGAGCGACCGGCGATCGCATCCAGATTCAACAGTGCGTGCTGAATTTGCTCATGAATGCTTTAGATGCGGCGGCGCAAAGCAAGCTGAGAGTGCGGGAGGTGACGATTCGAGTCGCCCGCGAGAAAGACTCTGGATGGATCGAAGTAAGCGTGAGCGACACGGGTACTGGGGTCAATCCTTCGGTGGCGAACCGGATATTCGAGCCATTCGTCACGACCAAACCCGAAGGTATGGGCCTCGGTCTTTTAGTGACTCGAACGATAGTGGAGAGTCACGGTGGCAGAATCTGGTTCACCTCCAGCCCGGACAGTGGTAGTACATTCAGCTTTACACTTCCGATAGAGCGAAGCGGGAACACCCTTGCTTAACCAACCGCAGCGTTCAGCTCGCCACGACATCTGTCACGGAGCGCGATGTAAAACACCTCAAGCTCGGATTATTATATTCGGTTGTAACGGTTTCCGCTCCTTTTACCATTTCATCCGCAGTTGCCCAGAGCTCCGGACAGTTCGTCTATCCCGCGAAGGGGCAGAATCAGGAAAAGCAAGACAAGGATCGTTATGAGTACCATAGCTGGGCCGTAAAACAGACTGGATTCGACCCAAGCAACCATCAACCCACCGGCTCGGATATCTCCAGATCGCAACCTTCCCAGCCTCATAAGGACATGTTTTGAAGGGTGCCGGTCGTGGAGCGGCTCTCGGCGCGGTGGGCGGAGCAATTACCGGGAACACCGGCAAGGCGCCGCAGGAGGTGATGGGTGGTATTGCGGGAGGTTTGAAGCGCCGCGATCAACAACTCGCGCAAGCCAATCAGCAGCAGCATCCGGCGCAGTCTTCGCAACAGACTCAGCGCGCCGCCTACCAACGTGCAATGACCGCCTGCCTGGAGGGGCGCGGTTATACAGTCAAACAGGTTCTGCTTGCGAAAGAGCAGCCTAAGACACGGTTAGTTGCCGGAGTGCCGAGAGTACCCGATTAGTTGGGCCGGGTGGTTGATGCAGGAGAACGATGGATTTGCAGGACCTCCGCCATCCGCGAGAGCTCGGCTAGCGAATCAGCCCCCATCCTGCGCCGCAATCGTTCGCGATGCACCTTGACGGTCCGTTCGCTAATACCCATTTGTGCCGCGGCTTCTTTGTTCATGAGACCCGCCGTGATCAATGTGAACACCTCGCTTTGGCGGACCGGCAAATCTTTGAAGCGCCTTTCAAGATCGAGGCGTTCAGCATTTTGGACACGTGCCGTACGCGAGCGGCGCACTCCACGATTTATCGCAGTCAGAAGCGCTTCTTCGTCCAGCGGCTTGGCGAGGACATCGACAGCCCCCGCCCTCATCGCCTGCACTCCGATCGACAAATCATCGAGGCCCGTAACGAAGACGATCGATGTGAGGTCGCCACTCTCGCGAAGTCGCTGTTGAAGCTCCAAGCCATTCACTCGTGGCAGAAATATGTCGGATACGATGCAGTCAAAGTTGCCGGAGTCTTTATTTGCAAAAAACTCGTGAGCGGAAGAATAGAGAGATACGTCGAACCCTGCCGTACTTAGTTGGAACACGAGAGCTACGCGCAGTCCATCGTCATCTTGTATCACAGCGACGCGCGCGCTCTCAGTGCTGTCCGTGGGCTTAAGACTTCTGGCAAAGCTATCCACTCTGGTCTTTATCGCACTCCTCGTAGCGGGAAGCTTGGTCTAAACGTGAACACGACGTGAACTCCCAGCCGCCCCCCTGTTTGAGATTATGCATATACCCTGACATCGGGAGACGCAATCGACGCGCCCGAGTTTGGGGTTAACTGCTTGTAAAATTAGGCCCCAATTGTCAGAACGTAACCGCGAACCGAAACCAAGAAAAACTGCTTCTCGGCGACTAAGCGTCCGAGTCATAGACCGGGTTCCAACCATGCGATGGACGAAGCGGTCGGACAAGCTACCGAACTCAACGAAGGCTTGACACTCGCGCTCAACGAGCGACAAGGCGTTTGGCTTCGTGATCCGGCGACCGATGAGCCATACCGCAGCGTTCCACGCAGATCGGAACGAGAAATCCAGATGTGCCGCGATGCCACTCTGACCTGACCGGGGATTTTTGGACCAGCGTGGGTGAGAGAGAATCACGGGAAGGAGCGCTGGTATGCCAACGAAACAATACAAACCGGAACAGATCATGACACTGCTGCGCCAGGTGGAAGTGGGGATCGCCAGTGGCAGGACGACCCCGCAGGCGTGCCGAGAAGCGGGCATCAGCGAGCAGACGGTTTACCGCTGGCGCAAGGAGTACGGCAGCCTGAAGCTGGATCAGGCGAAGCGGCTGAAAGCGCTGGAGCAGGAGAACGCCAAGCTCAAGCGGCTGGTGGCGGAGCTCTCGCTGGAGAAGCAGATCCTGCAGGATGTGGCGGCGGGAGGGGCTGAAAGTGCCACAGAAACAGCGTCCACGAGGGCGTTTGTAGCTTAACGACGGTTCGTGCGTACGGCTCCGGCCCGAACGCCCCAACCAGGTCTGGAGCTATGATTTGGTCGCCGCGCTCACGCACGACGGGCGCAAGCTAAAGATCCTGAGCCTGCTCGACGAATACACCCGCGAGTGCCTCGCGCTGCGGGTGGCACGGCGGTTAGGGAGTAATGAGGTCATCAAACGCTCGCCACGGTGATGACCACGCACGGCATTCCGGCATATCTGCGTTCGGACAATGGCGCGGAATTTATCGCAAGCGCATTGCGTCACTGGTTGAGCGGAGTTGGCGCGGCGCCGCTTTACATCGCGCCGGGCAGTCCCTGGGAGAATGGCTATTGCGAAAGTTTCAACGGCAAGTGCGCGACGAGTGTTTGAACGGCGAGATCTTCTATTCGCTGCGGGAAGCCCAAATCGTCATCGAACAATGGCGGATCGAGTACAACACCAGGCGGCCGCACTCCGCCCTCGGCTATCGTCCACCCGCACCGGCGGCGGTCCGCGCGCCAGAATCCTCGACTTCCACGACGCTACATGCGATATGAAGTCTCTCACTTCAGTCGGTCCAAAAAATCGGTCCGGTCACCCGGTCCTAAGATCGCTACGCTGAACATCTCATACGGCGTAAACCACTGCTTACACCCCCTCACATACTACTATCTCCGCTATTCCTGACGGACTAGCGCTCCCATGGGTAGCGGTATTGATGCCACGGTGTCACCATCTGCTGCTCATACTCCAAGCACGAAAAGCCTCCGCTGCTTTGCATGCTGTAGCGCCTTAACTCCCCAAGCTTTAAATGCCGCGAAATGTGCTCAGCTAAGGTCTATGTTCAATTCGAGCTGTGATGGCGTTAGCAGGGTTTTCATATGGCTATAGTGACAATTTTATATTGGGCTAAAATGCGGAGGATTACCCGCTCAGGAGAGGGCGGCGGCAGCGGCGGGAGCAACCCCCCCAGCGGTGGCGTGCGGCATCAGGGTCACCGTGGCTGTGGCGGCGGGGGTACGAGGCGTGGTTGTCCGCAGGTCGGGCAGAGTGTGGCAGCCGCTACACCCCGCGAGCGCCCGCGCAGCGCACGGATCAGACGTATTGCGTGTCGCATTGGGTCCGCGCGCCACAGCTGCACGTCAGACCACAACCCGCGCCTGCCCTGAACCAAATAGGTGCGTCTCAGCCATCCTTCTGCGGCTCCTTGTGGGCCACAAATACCGCCTCGGCGTCACCCCGCTTTACGGCCGCAGAAGGGCTATTTGAGCTGCTAGTACTGGCATCAATTTGGACCGGGTAAATCCCATCAGCCAGTGAGTGACACAGACATAGACAGCCGACGTTCACGCATGGATATTTTTCTAAATGGACCGCGAGTCTAATCATACGCAACTGACGGCGTCTGAGGCGGCCTTCGATCGTGTTAGGGGAACCTGGATTAACCCCACGCGCTTCACGATGCAGGCGGGCGATGATATCGCGTTCTTTAGATGGCGTTTTACGGTCGGTGGGTTTAATCAGCGCATAATCACGGGCGATGAGGCGTTCGGCCCCTTGCTTGGTAAAGACGGTTTTATGTTAGCACCTGCCGAATCGATAACGGCGCAGCGTAGTGAAGTCACGGCCGCGCACCAGCGTCGAGTTGCCGCCATGTGAATAGAGTTTGAGGGTATTCAGCTTTAATCCACTTAGTTGGGAGGCTTCCTCGAGCGTGTAGAGGCCATGAATCATTACCCAGCTATTTTACTGATGGCGGAGGTCTGGGCCTAGCGCGTGAACCTTCTATCGAAGCAATATACCGCCGGTGAAATAAAGCACCTTTCTTATCCCAAGCCGCTCTACCTAAGGTCTTGTCGCGCTTATGGTGATGGACTTGATGCGGAATCAAGGATGTGACCCTTTAGCATCAATGCGCCGCGGATCTGATAGGCGATATTTCATCGTGCAGACGGTATGAAGAAGCCTCCGACGCCGTCTCCAAAACCTTTGATAACTTATTTTTATGGACATGCCTACGCGCGCGGTGCTCGGTTCCGTACAACCACAAAAACAACCAAGGCGCTGAATGTGAGCGGACTAAGCAGGACGAAATAGCTGCCCGACGCCCGAAAACCGCAACAAATCACTTCGCCTTGAACACGGGCGGATAATACTTAGTCGAACTCTCACGTCGGTAACGCGGGTTCGACTCCCGCTGGGATCACCAAATTCTCCAAGAAACATAAAGGTTTTTTGGCCGATAGAGCCTCGGGATAAACCGCAGTGAAACCCGGGGTCCCGGTCCGGGTCCCGGTTGGAGCGGTGATTCAAGGCTGGGGTCCCGATTAGAGACCGTCTCTTTCCGCCAAAAGGCCCCATTCTTTGCGGGGATGAGCGATCCGCATGGACGATGACTATGGGATGTCGATGGTGCAGATGTTAGGTGCGCATAAAAGCCCCGTTATCGCTATTCGGTGGTGTGTCACATATCTTATAAGACAATACGGCGTGCGAGGTCGCTACTAAAGTCGGCACGTCAGTCTAGATGATGAAATCGCGCAATGGACCGTCGCGAAAATGCGAGGGACAAAAACCCGAAGTGTAGATGGGCGACAAACTTCCTTTCGATCCATACGATTTTTTCGGGTATCTGGCAGTCGGCCTTGTGGTGGTGGTTGGGCTCGACATCGTGTTGGGCTCGACATCGTGTTGGGCGGCCCCGACCTTCTCAATCGAGACCTCAAACCTGTTCAAATCGCCCTTTTGCTCATTGCGATTTATGTATTCGGCCAGTTAATCGCAACTCCGGCGAAGGCGCTTCTTGAGGATTTTTTCATAGACAAAATCCTCGCGCGCCCGAGCGTTAACCTATTTCGGGATCGGGCACCTTGCTTGGGAAGAGTGCTGTTTCCCGGCTATTTCAAGCCGCTGCCGGCAGCCATCCAAAAACGCATTCAGGAGAGAGCGCGCTCAGAGGGAGTTAGGAGCACTGGGGAAGAGCTGTTTCTGCATGTTCGATACTCGCCGGAAATTCGGCAAGACGAAAAGCTAATCGCCAAACTTGACAGCTTTCGGGACAAGTACGGGTTCAGCAGGAATATGGCGTTCACGGTCATCCTCTTTGGCCTTGGACTAACGACTCAAACACTTCTCGTCCATTTCATACCGAGCATCGGGACCGTCGGTCCAGTGGGGATGAACGTGCCGAAATTTCCCCACGTAAAATTAGGGATTTTAGCAATAGTCACTGGCGTGTTCCTTTTTATCGCTATCTGAAGTTTTTTAGGCAGTATTCATATGAGATGTTCAATTCATATGGAGCTGCATCGCCGATTAACCCACCGACCGTCGTGATCGAAAACTAGCTGACAGCGAGGATTAAAGATGCCGTTGGTCTTTCATTTTCTGAATGTGGGCCAGGGAGATTGCACCATCATCCAGTTCCCCAGCGGTCGCGTCGCGATGGTCGATATTGACAACTTGAAAGTCTTAGATCCTGACACCCGTAAAGAAATATTAGAGGAATACCATGAATCGGTAGGCTACCTCACCAAGAGTCTGAGTCTATCTCGAATCATCGAAAATAAATCGACTGACGACCTAGATGAAGAATACCTCAAGGAATACCGGGAAAAATTAACGGACCCGTTAGCTTACTACGATACAGTCATCGGCGCACAAACGGACATCTTTCGGATGATTATCACGCACCTAGATATGGACCACATGACGGGTCTCCATCGCATCCATGAACAAGACTCGCGAAAATCGATAGGTAACTTCTGGCATGTCGGGAACTATGACTTCAATCTGGAGTCCGTCGCGGAGGGCTGGTATCGATACGACAAACTCGATTGGAAGACCTACAAGGCTTTACGAGCCAGTCCTGAAAATCCGAAATCCTTGGTTATGCGACAGAGAAGTCAGAATGACTTCTGGACTCAAGATGGAATTGAAATTTGGGCACCAACTCCAGACTTGGTGAAAGATGCTGTTGACAAGGGCAAGTCAAACATCATCAGCATGGTTCTAAAAATAAGCTACGCAGGAAGAACTGTTGTATTAGGTGGCGATGCAACCAGCGAAGAGGTATGGTCCGAGATTATGAAGACAATACCTGTAGGCCACGTCGACGTGCTCAAAGCTTCGCATCATGGGCGGCGTTCCGGGTATTACATGCCTGCCGTTAAGGCCATGTCGCCATGGCTTACAATCACCTCGGTGGGCGAGGTAGAACATGATGCCACGCCGAACTATCGACGGTATTCCGACAATACAGTTTCCTTAAGAAAATCTGGTGATATCAGAATTACGATAGCTGATGATGGAAAATGGTACTATTGGCCGGATTTAGCGCCGTACTGGAAGAACAAAACAGCTTAATTCTTCAGTGTCAGATGCTTTCTTTCTCGTTCAAAGAGTCTGCGCCCCTTATTAACCCAACGCCGAGCACCTTCGATTCCCACGCCAAAATGTGTGCCGATTTCTTTGAGTAACATTCCGCCATGGCGCAGCTCGAAGGCTTTGCGGGCCTTCTTGTTAGACTCAAGGGTTATTTCGCGCATTGATGGCCTTGGAATGTCTGACCACATATGTTCGGTTGCGACCACGTCCGTCCATCCGATGTCGTTGATAAAATTCTCGGCATCGATCTTTCGTGCGAAACGAAGTGCCCGGTGCGCCTCCTTTGTCCACTCAAAACCGTCTTCATATTCCTCGCCAAGAGTATACCAATGCGCCGAGCTGTCTAGATGTTTTCCTTCTACGAGCCATCCGGTTTCAAGTGTGGTTTGTGTTTTATCGGCCATCGCGCACCCACCTGCGAACATGAAGCTCGCAACCCGTCATGAGGGTGATGCCGTTGGCTGCGCCGCGATGTGTTGAACGTTTCCGACAACCACAGTGGCACATGCGCCGCCGCCGACCTGAGATCGGCTCCGCATAACGGATATGATCCACGCTGCTTCCCCATTGACCCCATGCCTGCATGCCGCCACGCATGGCTGCGCTCAATGCCTGTGGCGAAAGCTCGTTCAGAGTGGTTTCTGGGCCGCTGGTCATGGCAACGTATCCTCAAATCTTTGATGTTGTTGACCGCACAGCTTAATAGCTCCGGCGTTGTCGCAAGACATCATACGAATACGAAGTCCAATGTTATTGCCGGGACCTATCTGGTTAACGAGCCATCCGATGCAGTGTGCGTCATGGGTTTCGTGACAGGCCATCACGTGAGCTGGTCCGCGAAAGTCGCCGGGCCTGGCAATCGTCTTTTTCAGTGCGCGATGCTTTGTCTCGCAGTAGCCGTTCGGAATGTCGTGTGGGTCGACATCAACACGCCATGGACATTTCTCGCATTGGTGAGTGCGCTTGAGTTTCCAGTTTTTGTCAGTCACGTGCACCGCTCAGATTATGGCCGAGAGCTGATGATGATATTATTGGTGGGAGGAGTTTAGACGCTATGCGCGCGGGGTCAACAGAAATTTTGTTTCGCACCAAGCGGAGGTTCTCGGAAAGGGGTCCCGTTTAGTCCCGTTGAGGGACGATTTTGGACGGTATCCGACGAACTCAGGCGATGAGAAAGGTTAGAGAAATAAAGGATTTTCCAGATTTTACGGGGTCTATCACGCGCCCTCTCACGTCGGTAACGCGGGTTCGACTCCCGCTGGGATCACCAAGCAATTAATATCGCCGACCGTCGAGACGCATTACGGCGGTTTAAGCCCGGTTCGTGCATATGATTTGGCGCAGTCCGCAGACGACGTAAATTGCCCTCCATATAAGCGCGTCCCGGATAACGCGTGCATGGGCCGCATGTATGTGGATGGAATATAACAGTAGATCGTGCAGACGCATCGAGCCTACTTCCTTCAACTACTGCAATTCTAAGGCATATTTCCAATCAGGCGATTTGCTACAAATGGGAGCTGGTGAAACTTCCGTCCGAAAATTTGGTTCTCATCTTCCGTTTTCTTCAATGAGCCGGTAATAATGTCTAGCGGAAATAATTTCCTCGAAAGTATCCATCGCATCGATTGTTGTTGATAATGTGTTGTTGATAATGGAATCGGCAAATTCATCGCGCAATCTCGCCGAGCAGCGTGTCACCGAACTGCTCGAACTCTTCTATCCAGTCCACTACAAGACCGGGATCGCCTTTGAAGATGCGATGCGCGGCGGCAAAATCACGCGCAAACAGACGGCAATTCTGTGGTTAATTCATTCCGAAGGGATCGAGCAGCGCCAAATGCGCCGCAAAGATATTGAGCGCTCGCTCCAGACCTGGTTCGAGGTCAGTAGTTCAGCCATTACGAAGGCCTTACGTGGAATGTCGCGCGCCCCTTTAAGCCTGCTCAAGATTGTTGAGGATCCTGATTCCGCGCGAGAAAAACAGGTTCTGCTGACAGCTAAAGGCGAGAAATTTCTGCAGATGATGGTGGCTGAAGGACGGCGACTGGTGCATCAGATGGTTGAGCAGCTTACCGAACAAGAGATTGATGGCGGCATCGTCTATCTGCGGAAAATTACCTCGGGCTTTGAAGCCGCCCTTCAGAAATGCGCTCAAGAAAGTACTCAAGCTTCACCTGCGGGGGATGCCGGCGAATGAAAGCATCGCTGACGTTGATTGCTCGGCGAGCATAGGGAAAATGCCCGCTCAAATCAGCTGAATTCTTTTTCGCGCTTCACCAAAACTAATCGCGGGACTTTTGATCTCCTGCGATTAAAGCTATAGAAGACCCTGCGGCATGCTTCTGGGGAGTGAGCTGAGTCGCACGTCTTGGGGACGGGACCTTATGTTCGGGGAAGAATCTAAGGTCCCTAAAACGCGGAAGTCTCAGTGCTCCCCACAGAAACATGCCGCCGCAGACTGGGTCATGGGAATGCGGAAACGCGGGGCCTATGTCGTTGCTGGAAACAACTGCAAAAAGCTCCACCCAGTCCGCTCACGAGGTTACGGCCGCGCCGGAACGTATGGTACTATGTTTATACTCACAGTACCGGACTTGAGTCAAACTAGCACCCCGGCTTACAACTTTGAGGATCTGGTTGGATTAGGAATCCGGGCTTGAGGGTGCAGCACTATGACTCGTCCAATGCTGACGCAAAATGGCCATAGCGAGTATCATCATCCATCTGATCGCCTTGAACGCCTGATGGACGAAGCCGAAGAGCTTTTCAGGCAAGAAGGCTTTTTACATCTCAGTACCGACGACCTCGCTCAACTACTGCACTGTTCTAAGCGTACGCTCTATGCGATCGCGCCCGGGCGTGAACGTTTTTTCGAGGCGGTGATCGCTCGCCGCATTTCGCGCCAGGAACGCGAGCTTATTGCTCAAGTCGAGCAGGCACCTGATGTTCAAGCCGCGATCACGGCCTGTATCGAAACGATGGTGCGAAATCTGGAGAATATGTCGCCGGTTTATCTTCGCGATTACATGCGCTTTCCACCCAGCGCGCGAGCAGTAAAAAGGTTCCAAAAGCAGATTACAGATGCAATGGTGCGGGCAATCGAGCGCGGCGAACGGGAGAATATTTTCCGGAAGATCGAAGCGCGGGTCGCCGCCGAAGCACTGTTTGCCGCGGTGATGCGGATGATCGAGACGGATTTCCTCGCCGCATCTCCGGTGACTGCGGCGGAGGCGGTTCGTCAAGTTTCGCAGATTTTTTGGCGCGGCTTACGCCTCAATCAGGAACCTGACCCCGCGATGGAACGGCTGCCGCATACACGGATGAGAATCCGCGATCTGATTACCGCTGAGAAGGACTAAGTCTCGCGGTCTTCGTTAAGACGCACGTACGCGAAGTCCAGTGCCTGATGATTGATTCCCCGTGCGGGCCGCGCAATCCAACTTGCGTAATGTCCCGGCTCGACCATCGGGCGCATCAGTGAGCGTACCGTTTCCCGGTCCGCTTCGGTCGGGAGCCAGTCCGCCATGTGTGCAGCCCACTCGCCGGCAGATATCAGTTGTCCTTCGGGTGAGATGTGTGCACGCGCGAATTCTCCAATTTTCCGATTGAAGCCACGATGCGGCAACTTTAATTCGAACTCGTAACCGGCCGCGTGAATGATCTTGTTCCAGCGCGCAAGGCTGCGGGCCGAATCAGCGATGTAGTCATCGCGCAGCACTTCATTAAGTGCGAGCAACATCGATTCGGGTTTCTCACTGATTGCTTCACCATCGCACCGCATCATCTGATGCTGGAGATCTTTCAATTGATGATCATCTCTCCGCTCGAGTTCACGAAAGCGGCCTTTCAATCCAGTGGTAAAGTAATTCGCAGCATTGGTGGACAGCTCTGAGCCGAATAGATCGAGCGAAACCGAGTAGTGAAAGTTCAGATATTTCTGAATCACAGGCAGTTCGATTCCGTCATATTCTGCAACCTTGTCAGTCCCGTGCTGCTTCATCAGCTGGCAAGTTCGCTCGATGACGCGGGCCACGCCCATCTCGCCGACGAACAGATGATGCGCCTCTTCGGTCAGCATAAAGCGGCAGGTGCGTGACAGCGGATCGAAGGCCGATTCCGCGAGGCTCGCTAGCTGATACTTGCCGTCGCGATCAGTGAAGTGGGCGAACATGAAGTAGGCCAGCCAGTCTGGGGTCGGCTCGTTGAATGCGCCAAGAATACGTGGATGATCGGTGTTGCCGGAATGACGCTCCAGCAAGGCCTCGGCTTCTTCGCGGCCGTCACGCCCGAAAAAAGCCTGCAGCAGATAGACCATCGCCCACAGATGACGCGCTTCCTCAACGTTGACCTGAAAGAGATTGCGCAGATCGTAAAGTGAAGGAGCGGTTGCGCCCAGATGACGTTGCTGTTCGACCGAGGCTGGTTCGGTATCGCCCTGGGTTACGATGAGCCGCCGCAGCATCGCACGATACTCACCGGGCACGTCCTGCCATACGGGTTTGCCCAGATGGTCGCCGAAGCTGATCTTGCGATCCGGCTCGGCTTCGGCAAGAAAAATACCCCACCGATAATCCGGCATCCGCACGTGGCCGAAGGTTGCCCATCCGTTGGCGTCGGCTGAGATTGCGGTCCGTAAATAAACCTCGACGTTTTGGAAACCCGCCGGACCGAGTTCCTGCCACCAGTTCAGGAAGCGCGGTTGCCAGGCTTCGAGTGCGCGTTGGAGCCGGCGATTCTCGCTCAGATTTACGTTGTTCGGAATGCGCTCGGAATAATCAATCCGCATCATACTCTCCGTCGATCGAAGTCCGCCCGCTTGCCGGTGCCATAGCGTTTGAGAGCTCCATTCTCACCGACCGCGTTGGGGCGTTGAAAGACCCAGTTTTGCCACGCAGAGAGCCTGGCGAAGATTTTGGTCTCGAGGGTTTCGGGACCGGCAAAACGGAGCGACGCCTCCATCGCAGTCAGGGCGTCCGGCGAGAAGGCTGCGCGCTCTTCGAGGGCGATCCGCACCTCGTCATCCCAGTCAATTTCATCCGGCGCGAAACTGACCAGTCCCAACTCGATGCGCACTATCCGCTTCGAGTTCTTTATCAATGCCTTTACGCAGAACTTCCAGTTGAGCAGGGTCACCGAGAAATCGGCTTTGCAAGCGCGTGAGTCCATTGCACATCACGAGCGGACCGAAATTCATGTTTGTCAGCCGGATGCGTGCGCTCGGCAGTTCCTCGCCCTCGCGATTGCCGCTCAGCATATAAGTACGATCGCAGGCCAACGCGATTTCGAGCAGGCTGCCGGTAAAACATGAGCCGGGCTCGATGAGCGTAAAGAGCGAGCGCGAGCTTACTTCAAGCCGCTTGAAAACCCGCTTAAGATAGTGAGTGATTTCATTCGTGAGCCAATGATTACAATTCGCAAGCAGCAGCCGATCGTAGCTTGCGACTTTATGGCCATCGCCGATTGTCCTGAAGACCCAGGTACCAACCGTCTCCTCGTTGAAACGGAGATGAAGGATCGCGTCGTCGAGTTCGCGCGCTAACGCCAGCGGCCAGAACGAAGCGTCGAGCCTATCGATCAGCTGGTCTGGCGCGACCGCCTGTGAAGGCCCGCGAATTGTAATATGAGCTATCCCGCGGTCGCGATCGAGCTCGATTGTCAGATGGTCGTAGGCCACTCGATTTTCGTCAATCAGGCGATTCAGTGGAGGGAGCAGCAGCCCGTGTGCGTTCGCGGGCCGCTTTGAGCAGACAGCGTACTCGGCAGCTTTGGCTTGCGCCGCCTCAAGGAGTTGAGTGCGTGGCACGACGGTATCCACCAGTCCCCATTCAACTGCGCGCCGTCCGCGCATCCCTTCTTCTGTCGTGCAGAAGAAATCGGCGCGGTCGCGGCGCACGCGCCGTTTATCGACCAGCCGCGTCAAGCCGCCGGTGCCCGGCAAGACTGCGAGTAGTGGAATTTCGGGCAGCGACACGTTGGTCGAGCCGTCATCGGCCATGATCAAATAGTCGGTCGCCAGAGCCAGTTCGTAACCGCCACCGGCGCAGGGACCGTTGATCGCGGTGATATAATATTGGCCGGAATTGGCAGTCGCATCTTCGATTCCATTGCGGGTTTCGTTGGTGAACTTACAGAAATTAACTTTGAAGCCGTGCGCGGCCTGACTGAGCATCCGGATGTTAGCGCCGGCGCAGAACACTCGCTCCCGCGCCGACGTGATTATCACGCAGGCTATCTCGGGATGCTCGAAGCGCAGGCGCTGGACGGCGTCGTAGAACTCGATATCCACCCCGAGATCATACGAGTTGAGTTTGAGCTCGTAGCCGGGAGCAATCCCGCCGTGCTCGTCAACATTGAGGGCTAATGTTGCGACGCGCCCCTGGTAGGTTAGCTGCCAATGACGATAGCACGCCGGAGCAATCTGAAAATCGATCATAGGTTCCCGCCGGTTTCGATGGGTCATTATAATCCATGTTACGTATGCCGCGGTACGCGGGTACATCCGGGGCATTCCGAGGAGCGGGGGGCCGGGAGTCAGGTTAAATCTGCGAGGTGCGTTGACGATTATGAAGCTTGATCCCGTTACGCTCGCCGTGATGAACCAGCGGCTCGCCGCTGTCGCCGAAGAGATGGGCGTCGTGCTCGGCCAGACCGGCTACTCCCCCAATATCAAGGAGCGCCACGATTATTCCTGCGCGCTCTTCGACACGCGCGGCGAGCTGGTCGCTCAAGCCGCGCATATTCCCGTCCACCTCGGCGCAACCCCACTTTCGGTCCGCGCTGTGGTCGAGCGTCTCCCGCTCGCGCCCGGCGATGTCGCCGCCGTCAACGATCCTTTCGCTGGCGGTACCCATCTCCCCGACCTCACCGTCGTCGCGCCAATCTTCCTCGACGGCGAGTCGCGCCCCTTCGCCTACGCCGCCAACCGCGCCCATCACGCCGATATCGGCGGGATGGCGCCCGGCTCGATGGCGCTATCGACCGAAATCTATCAGGAGGGCTTCCGCCTCCCGCCCGTGAAAATTATGGTCGGCGGCGAACCCGCCCGTGACGTTTTCACTTTGTTTCTCGCCAACACCCGCGTGCCCGAAGAACGCGAGGGCGACCTCCGCGCCCAAATCGCCGCTCTCCGCATCGGCGCGACTCGCACCCGCGAGCTAGTCGCTTCGCTTGGCCGCACACGCGTCGCCGCCGCGATGAATGCGCTCAAGGACTACGCCGACCGCCTGATGCGCGCGACGCTCCGCCAAATCCCCTCCGGCCTTTATCGCGCCGAGGACTTCCTCGACGACGACGGCTTCGGCTCAGGTCCGATCCCTATTCGCGTTGCGATTCGTATCGACGGCGACCGCGCCACCGTCGATTTCACCGGCTCCGCCCCGCAGGTGCGCGGCTCCGTTAACGCCAATTACGCGATCACCCTCTCCGCCACCTTCTATGTAATGAAGTGCATCGCCGCCGACGCAGTCCCCGCCAACGAGGGCCTGATGCGCCCGATTACCCTCATCGCTCCCGAAGGCTCGATCGTAAATGCGCTCCCGCCCGCCGCCGTCGCCGGCGGCAACGTCGAGACCTCCCAGCGTATCGTTGACGTGCTCTTTCGCGCTCTCGCCCAAGCGTTGCCGGACCGCATTCCCGCCGCCAGTTCCGGCTCGATGTCGAATCTCACGATCGGCGGTTACGATACTTTTCGGAACCGCCACTTCTCCTATTACGAGACGATCGCGGGCGGCGCAGGCGCGGCCCCCGGCCTTCCCGGCGCTTCCGGCATCCATACCCATATGACCAATACTCTTAACACCCCGATCGAAGCGCTCGAGGCTTACTATCCGATGCGCATTACCGAGTACCGCATCCGGCGCAGCTCGGGCGGGCGCGGCGAGTTTAATGGCGGTGACGGCTTGATCCGCGAGCTCGAATGCCTGGTCGAATCCAACGTCAGCTTGCTCACCGAGCGCCGCACGATTGCCCCTTGGGGACTCGCTGGCGGCAGCAATGGCGCGCCGGGCGCGAACTACCTCATTACTAAGAACGGCAAGCGCCGCAAGCTCCCCGGCAAAACCAATCTCCGCCTCTCCCCGAGCGAGCGTATCCGCATCGAAACCCCCGGCGCCGGCGCCTTCGGCAAAAAACGATAATTCTTTCTGTCATTCCGATCGCAGCGCGAAACGCGGAGAGAGGAATCCCGGTATCTTCCAGTGAACACCGCGCAGAATCGATGGGAACCATGCCGATAAGAGAGAAACGCGTTCAGTAAGCAAGAAAGAAATGCGAAGAACTCCAGTAAAATCGAATCATCTAATCTTCGGACACGCGCCTTTCACACTGATAGTGGCCACCCCAATCGGGAATTCTCACCGCCGCGCGTTCGTCCAAGAATCTTACTCGCCGGAGAAACGGCTTGATCTATGAGAGCGAGGGTTGGCCAGGGCACATTACCTATGCGCTCGATTCGCAAAACGGCGCTCTCAAGTGGCAATTCAAAATAGCAGGAATGCCGCTGGCTTTGGGAAATAATAGATTACTTTACCTCGGCGCATTCGACGGCAACGTTTACGCCCTCGATGCTGCAAGCGGCGCGCTTCGCTGGATATTTTCGACCAAAGGCAAAGTTGGGGCTCAAATGAAGTTCAAGCACTCGCCGTATCAAGCGACGGAATAATTTACGCCGGCGTGGCGGACCGGGTCGTCGCGATCAGGCCACCCGAAAGCTCCACCTCTCGACGCGCGCAGTGACGTTGCTGTCGCGGTATGATGAGCGACGATCAAACCGCTGAGAGATAAATGCCGTCTCGACGCGAAAAAATCGGGCGGCCCGAAACGATCTTGTTCGAATTATCGAAATAGATCGAAAGCCTATTAATCCTGAGTTCCAATGCGTCAAGGGTGAAATGATGCAGAATCAGTCGTACTTTGTTCGCCCGATTCGCCGCATTAGTCCTCGCCATCCCTATGCATCGATGTTTCACGTGAAACATCGGGGAGCTTTATCACTATTGACGGATACGGTCTTTTGCGCTATATTATTATCCATGATGAACTTTCGACAGTTGATGGGATCCTTCCCCGACGAAACCGCCTGTCGGGAATATCTGCTCAATCGTCGCTGGCCGGACGGTAAGGTTACGTGCCCGCGTTGCGGCAAATCCGAGTTCGTTTACAAGATCGCTTTGCCGTGGAAGTGGGAATGCTCTAACAAAGATTGTCGCCGTGGAAACGCCTATCGCTTCTCCCTGACGGCTGGCACTATCTTCGAGAATACTAAGTATCCTCTGGATATTTGGTTCAAGGTACTCTGGACCATCTTGACAGCAAAGAAAGGTATTTCCTCGCTTCAGCTTCGGCGGATGTACTTCGAGGAAACCACTTCGTTGCGAACCGCTTGGTATATGTCCCATCGTTTGCGGGCCGCGATGTATGAGGAAGATTTCCGGCAACTTATGGGAATCATTGAGATCGATGAAACCTACATCGGCGGGAAGATAGCTAATCGTCATGCAAAGGAGCGCAAGAAATACACCGGACGTGGCGCGCATGGAACCGGCAAAACTACGGTCATCGGAGCAATCGCCCGCAAAGGCAACATCACTTGCAAAATCATCGAGGATACTTCGCAAACTACAATCAATGCTTTCGTGCGGAAGATGATATCCGACAAGGTTGACCTGCTCGCTACCGATTCGGCTGCGGCCTATAGCTGGCTGGGCCTGACTCGCCATCACAAAACCGTTGATCACAAAGCTGGCGAGTACGTGCGGGGCATTATTCACACTAACAACATCGAATGGTTTTGGGCATTGCTCAAGCGCGGCGTTATGGGCACCTACCACAACGTCAGTGCCAAGTATCTTCCGCTGTATCTGGCAGAGTTCCAATTCCGCCATAACCATCGCAAGAACCCCGACATCTTTGGGGAAGTGATAGCAGGATGCTGAAACGCAATGACTGGCGAGCGTTTCAGAGCAAGCCCACAGACGCCAGCGAGCCAATTCAATTAGAATTGCCATTTTCCAGACAATCCCACTACCCCAGTCAGTCATTGATTGAATAGCTGCGTTCGACAATGTATTTCAAGAATTCCCTGCCAAGCGGCGCAAGTTTAACTGTCTCGCCTTCCTGGGTGACCAATTGACAAGTGATTATCCATTTAAACCAGTCGTTGAATGAGCGATTGGTATATGCAATAGGCAATTGGGCGGCTCCATCTTCATAAAATCGATGGATGTCGCTAGTTGGGACTCCGCCCGCATGATCACTCAATAAGCGAAGAACCTTTAGTTGACCGCCAAAGCTGCCGTGGTAGCAAAGCTCAAAAGCCATGCAGTACAAAGTATTGGCGTGTGCACGAATTAGGTGATCTTCCCGTTTGATTCCAGCGACATAATTGTTCGCTTCCGTTCGCAGAGTCGTTTCGAGGTTGGTTACAAATTGATTATCCAATGGCCTATAGAAATTTAGGGCGACTAAGGAAGCTATTTGGGCTTGATCAGGGGACGTTTGTTGCTGGTTTTTCTTGCGCCCCAGAAACCACGCCATCCCAAGCACAAAGACGCAAGTCCCGAATATGCCTATGCAAATTCCCAGTACCAAACGATAGTTGGTCCACCAAGCGACCACCCCACTGGCAAAGGCAATCACAATGCCCTTCCTGACGAGACCATATACTTCGTCGAATACGGTCCATTTTTTCCATTCAGTCCATGCCTCAAGCCATCCGCTACCGGCCATGCTACGCCATCCTTGTAGAGCGATTTCCCCGACGGCAGAGCATACCGTTGACCTATCAATCCGTCAACAGTGATAAAGCTCCCAAACATCGCGCGCATACGATTCAAATGCCGTCCTCAGGCAAGATGCTTCGCTCCGGACCCATTCAAAATGACAAAGCGTCACGTTTTGGCCCCTGAATCATCCGCTAAACGGGAGGTTTCACGTGAAACATCCCGCTATACAGGCCCGAAACCCTCGTCAGACCCTCCCCACACACTCTCATTACCCCTGGATAAGGGTTTTGACCGTTTCACGTGAACCTCGCTCGCCCGTTACCGACTCAGCACCTCGCCATGTTATGAAATCCTGCATGACTATCGCGAAGAGGAATCCATCAGATGCGCTTCGATAACAAGGTTGGGCTCGTCACCGGCGGCGGCTCCGGAATTGGCCGCGCGACCGCCCTCGGTTTTGCCGCGCGCGGCGGCGCAATCGCTATCGTCGATATCAATGGCGAGAACGCCAAAAAGGTCGAGACCGAGATCAAAGCCGCCGGCGGCAAGGCTCTCGCCATCGTCGCTGATGTCACCAGCGCCTCGGATATCGATATGATGTTCACCAAAACCACCAGTGCCTTTGGCCGTCTCGACTTTCTTCACAACAACGCCTTCGGGATGCCGCCGGTGCAGGGCAACAGCCCGCTTATCGCGCGCACCGGCGATGTCAGCGATGAGGTCTGGAACCGCATGATCGAGGTCGGACTCACCGCGGTCTTTCGCGGGATGAAGCGGGCGCTCGCGGTGATGCGCGCGCAGGGCGGCGGCGCAATCGTCAACACCGCCTCAATCTCCGGTCAGCGCGGCGATTACGGTATCGTCGCCTACAACGCCGCCAAAGCCGGCGTGATCAATCTCACTCGCGTCGCGGCGATCGAATATGCGCGCCACAATATCCGCGTCAACTGCATCTGCCCCGGCGCGATCGATACGCCCCTGATTGCCGCAGTGGTGGCTGTCCCTGAAGCCCGTGCGAAGTTCGACGAGGTCATCCCGATGGGCCGGCTGGGCCGTCCTGAGGAGATGGCCAATGTCATCCTGTTCCTCGGCTCCGACCTCGCTTCATTCGTCACCGGCGCGTCGTTCGTGGCCGACGGCGGTCAGACTGCCAAAACCGGCAGCCCTTCGTTTCTACCGGAGTAGCTGGCATTCTCGCCGAGAGAGTGAGGACGAGGTTGGCAAGCCCATATTTGGTTGAGCGCCACTGATTTTTTATGTCATTTCCGCGCGTCTGCCCCCTCCTGGCGCACGAGGAATCCCTGCTCTTCTTTGCTGAAATGGGATTCTACGGATTGTCCCGAGCCTTGCCCAAACCGGCGCAAGGTGCGATACAACTATTAGTCAGGGCCTTCACTTTGAATAAGGAGGGACTAACAGGCTGATTTACCGCGGCAATGCGGAAGCCGCCTCGCGCGCACGCATAATAATCAAATTCCTGCAAAATTAATTCATAGACATTCTGTAGGCATCCTAACCTAACGAGGAGGGCAAGCCCCCAATGACAGAGCAACATGTAATTTCCGCTGATTCCCACATGATGGAACCCGCCAACCTGTGGGTTGAGCGGGTGGACGCTAAATTCCGTGATGTCGCGCCGCGTGTCATCAAAAAAGACGAGAAGTCCGGCTACGTCTTTGTCGCGCCCGGCGTTCCGTCATTCCCGGTCGCCGGAGGCTTCGCTGCCGGACGCAGCGGCGAGGACCTCAAAGATTTTTTGAAGAAAGGCCAGGACGCCGGTTATATCACAGCGCGCCCCAGCGGATGGGACCCGGTCGAGCGTCTCAAGGATCAGGATATCGACGGCGTCGAAGCCGAGGTCTTATATACGACGCTTGGAATGACGCTATTTGGCTTGCACGACGCTGACCTGCAGCGCGCCTGCTTCCGCGCATACAACGACTGGCTGGCCGAATTCTGCTCGCATAGCCCGAATCGATTGATTGGGGCAGCGCTGATTTCGCTCGAGGACCTCGATGACGGCGTCAAGGAATTGCAGCGCGCGGCCAAAATTGGGCTGCGTGGCGCGATGATCTGGGGTGCGCCGCCCCGCGAGCGTCCCTACACGTCGAAGGATTACGATCCCTTCTGGGCCGCCGCGCAAGACCTCCAGATGCCGCTGTCACTGCACGTGATCACTGGCAAGAAACCGCCCAAATCAGAAGAGGAGCGTGACAAGATCAAGCGCGATCGCGATCCGTCATTCGTGCGCGGTTACATGAACCTCATTCACGAAGTTCAACGCTCGCTCACTGATATCATCTTCGGCGGCGTGATGATGCGCTTTCCGAAAATCCGCATCGTCTCGGCTGAGAACGATACCGGCTGGATTGCTCATTACATGTATCGGATGGACCATGCGTTCGATAAGTTCGGCGCGCTGATGAACCAGCCGCTTGATATGAAGCCGAGCGAATATGTCCGGCGCAACATGTGGGCGACCTTCCAGGACGATCCGATCGGGCCGATGCTATTCAAGTATTTTGGCGGCGACAACTTCATGTGGGCATCGGATTTCCCGCATACCGACTCGACCTGGCCGCATTCGCGCAAGGTGATTGAGGAGAGCTTCATCGGCGTCCCCGAGGACGTGACGCGGAAGATTATTTATGAAAACGCGGCGAAACTCTATCATATCGATTTGAAACACTAGTGGAGCGCGGCTACCGTGACACTAGGCGGAACGCAGTGGAGCCGAGTAAACGAGTCCGCGAGATGCGTGTAGTGAAGCGAACAGGCGAGTCTGCGAGCTACGTCAAGAATAAGAACCAGGGCTTCTTCGCTTCGCAGACTTCGCTCAGAATGACAAAGGGTTCTATCCGGAGATTTCATAAATGGCATACGACTTACTGATAAAAAACGGCACGGTGGTGGACGGTACCGGCGCGCCGCGTTTTCGCGCCGACGTCGCAATCGCGGGCGATCGCATTGCTGAGATCGGTAAAATCAACGAAGGCGCGAAGCGCGTGATCGACGCTTCGGACCTGATCGTCTCGCCGGGCTTCGTCGATCCGCATACGCATTACGACGCACAGATTTGCTGGGATCCCCTTCTGAGCTGCACGTCGTGGCACGGCATCACCTCCGTCGTGATGGGTAATTGCGGAGTCGGCGTCGCGCCGTGCAAGCCGGAAACACGCGAGATCGCGGCTTGGGATTTGACCAATGTCGAGGCGATTCCATTTGATTCCCTCAACAAAGGGGTGACCTGGGATTGGGAGACTTTTCCGCAATTCCTCGACGCCGCGGGCAGGCGCGGCTCCGCGATTAATCTCGGTTTTCTTGCCCCGCTCACGCCATTTCGTCACTACGTGATGGGCAAGGAGTCGATGGACCGGGCGGCAACGCCGGAGGAAACAGGCCGGATCGCGGCGCTGCTCGATGAAGCGATGAGTGCGGGCGCGCTGGGCTTTTCGACCACAACGCTCAAGCAGCATATCGGTTTCAAAGGTCAGCCGCTCGCGTGTCGTCTCGCAAGCAAAGACGAGCTGAAGTCCTACGCCAACGTCCTCAAGAAGCAGGGCAAGGGTTCGATCGAAGTCGCGCTTACGAAGAAAATCGCAGTCGTGCAGGACGACGAATACGCGCTGCTCGATCTGCTACTTACCGAGAGCGGACGGCCCGTGACGTGGCTGGCGATGGCTTCGACGCCGCGTCATCCGGAACGCGCGCTCGACACATTGAATCGCGTCGAGCCGCTGATCAAACGCGGGGGCGTCCCGCAGATTCTCTGCAAGCCGTTTGTGTCACAGCTCGATCTGCGCAATCCGTTCACCTTTGCCGACAACGAGGTGTGGAATCACGTCTTCAATCAGCCGGTAGAGGCACAGAAAAAGATCTATGCCGACCCGGGCTTCCGGGCGAAATTCCGCGAGAGTCTGTCACGGCCGCATCTGTTCACCGGCCGCTTCCATCGCGTCGAAATTCTCGAAACTACGAATCCCGCGCTCAAGTCGCTCGAAGGTAAGAACGTACAGGAAGTTGCCGAGATGCGCGGGGCGGACCCGCTCGATACGTTCCTCGATCTCGCGCTGGAGGACGACCTCAACCTCCAGTACACGATGCAGCAGTATCACGAAGATGGCATCCAGCAGTTGATCACCGATCCGCGCACGATGATCGGTCTGAGCGACGGCGGCGCGCACGTCGATATGCTATGTGACGCGGGCTACGCGACCTACCTGCTCGGCAACTGGGTGCGCAAACGGGAGGCGATTCCGCTCGAGTTCGCGGTCAAGCGAATAACGTCCGAGCCGGCGAATTTATTCGGTATCCGCGAGCGCGGCCAGCTGAAAAAGGGATGGAAGGCCGACGTTGCGATCTTCGATTACAACACCGTCAATTCGGCCCGTCGCGCGAAGATGCAGAATGACCTGCCGGGCGGCGGACGCCGACTGGTGATGCCCGCGGAGGGGATCGAGTACACAGTCGTCAACGGTAAGATGTCATACGAGCACGGCAAGCAAAGCGGCACGCTAGCAGGCGAGGTGATCCGGTCAGTGGTGTAGTTTCAAGAGCTAGCCTATGTTCGACAATTCGGGCCGGAGTGCCACAATTGCTCTCCGGCCCTTAATTGCGCGATAGCACTGTATCAGTGTTAGGGTTACGATTCACTTTGAGAATCTGATGCAGCGATCCGCAGACGTATATTTTTCCGCAGACGTGGAAACTGACGGTCCTATTCCGGGACCCTATTCCATCCTTTCATTCGCGTTTGTATATGCCGGACGTTTTGATGGGGCTCGCTTTGAGCAGCCCGACATGTTCGATAAATTCTTCTACCGTGAGCTAAGGCCGATTTCTGAGACATTCGATCCTGAAGCATTGCGTGTTAACGGCTTAGATCGCGGACGTCTCCTAGAAAAAGGCGAATCGCCGGAAAAAGCCATGAGCGATGCCAATGGTTGGATCGAACAAGTCGCGCGGGGCGACAATCCTGTCCTGGTCGCATATCCCCTCAGTTTCGATTGGAGTTGGCTTTACTGGTACTTTATTCGGTTCGGAACAAACGGTTCACCCTTTGGCCATTCTCGGTGCTTCGATCTCAAAACCGCAGTAGCGGTGACGCGCCGCATACCAATCGCCGAAGCAGGGCGGTCCCAACTTCCAAAGCGGTTTAGATCGATGCGGACACATTCTCACCACGCGCTCGATGATGCATTCGAACAAGCCGAGATTTTTGCGAAGGTCTTCAATGGGGGGATACGAAATGGGGGAAGTTCTCGACAATCGTCGAGCTGAAACTACGGCACGGTTCAGAAGTTTACAAAATGAACTCACGGAGGCAGAAGCGTTAGCTGCCGGCAAGGGCTGCGTATATGCGACTGGATCCTTCGGCCGCGGTGAGGCAAGCAGGTACAGCGATCTCGATTTGTTCATTGTCGGACTCACTGCAAAAGGGCAACGTGCGCTGTCGCGTCTCGTGGAAATTCGAATCAAAGCCGATTTGATCGAAGCTACCCAGAAGCTGAAAATCACTGAGTTCTCCGGAGATGGGGAATATTTGACTCACTATACGGAAGAAGAACTCGTACAAACCTTGGGGAAGCCGCACGATGACGCAAGTAACACATTCACGGCCCGCCTGCTCCTGCTACTCGAAAGCAAGCCGGTGCTCGGCAATGACGTATATCGGGATGTAATCAACAGCGTTGTTGCCGCATACTGGCGTGATTACGCAGGTCGCGAAAACGCATTTATTCCGGCCCGGCCTTCCTAGCTAACGACATATTGCGGCTTTGGCGAACTTTTTGTGTGAACTACGAGGCCAGAACAGCCACGGAGCCAGCCGAAAAAAGGGCAAAACGCAAGCTCAAAAACTACAAATTAAAGCATAGTCGGATCTTAACTTGCTATTCGGCTCTCTTGTACCTGCTCGGAAAGTATAATTTGAAACGATCAGTGCACCCCGAAGATGCCGCGGAAATGAGTAGTCTATCGCCAACTGAAAGACTCGAATGGTTGCTGGAGCAAAATGAATTCAATTCGGCTCACACCGTAATTCGCGATCTACTCACTCACTACGAAAGCTTCCTTGCGACTACCGCACGCTCAGAAAACGAACTCATAGAGATCTTCCTCGATTCCCAAAGAGCGCGCGCTCTTGTAGGGTCTGATAACAGCTTCGGCGATCTGATTTTCGATGCTCTCGAATCTCTAGGAGAAAGATCTCCGTTTCACAGAGTTCTTGTAGTATAATTATCTAAACGAAACCCGTCCTCACGTCACGGTCCAGCCGCCGTCAATGATGAACGGAGCGCCGGTGGCGAATGACGCATCATCGCTGGCGAGGAAGAGTGCGACCTTCGCGATCTCTTCGGGCTGCGCCATCCGCTCCAGTACCGAGATACGTTTGATCGCTGCGGGATTGGGCGAGACGCCCTCGCCGCGGATGCGCTCGGTCATCGGGGTTTCGATCGCGCCCGGACAGATCGCGTTGACCCGAATGTTATAGCGGCCGTATTCGAGCGCGGCGACGCGGGTCATCGCGATCACTCCGGCCTTGGCGGCGGAATAGCCGATGCCGCCCTTGATCGCGACTAGACCGGCGATCGAGGCCGTGTTGATAATCGAGCCGCCGCGCGCCTTCATGTGCGGCAGTGTGTATTTCATCCCGAGGAAGACGCCGCGCAGATTGATCGCAATCACGCGGTCGAAGCCTTCTTCGGTCATATTCGAGGTGAAATTGGACTCGCCCTCGATACCGGCGTTGTTATAAAGGACGTTGGGCGCGCCAAGCTTGGCGACCGTCTCTTCGACCATGCGTTTGACGTCAGGAGCTTTCGAGACGTCGGCGGGAATCGCTATCGCGTGTCCACCATTGCTGGTGATTTCGGCGACCGTCTCCTTGACCGCGCCTTCAGTGATATCAGCGGCGGCGACCTTCGCACCTTCTTTGGCGAACAGCAATGCGGCGGTTTTACCCATACCGGAACCTGCGCCGGTGATAATTGCGATTTTGTTTTCGAGCTTCATCTGGCTTCTCCCGTCGAGTGACTCCCTCTTAATGGCATCTTTGATGCTCGGATAAGTCCCAGCAAGGCAATAGCATTGAAGATCAAGAATGAAAACGTTTGCGCATAGGTTCAGTCTGAACGTTATCGGCGTAGTAATGGCGTTTCTGGTGTTATGCATTACGAGCGTTCAAGCGCAGGAGCTTCCGTTCCCACAGAGTCAACTGCCGACGCCGACCTATCATCGCCCGCGCGCCACGCCGATCCCGATGCCGTCTTCGGCAGGCGTCGTGACGATTCCACAAATCCAGCAGGCGCAACCGCAACCTACGCCGCCGCCCGCATCGGTTTATCGACCGGTCCCACAGATAACACCCGCTCCGCCGCCGCTTCCGGCGATCTTTCGTGGATGTTGGCAGGGGCGGGTTGATTATGTCGATTCGATCCAGCGATTACCGGGAGGAGCGAGGATCGGGTCGTGGACGCCGAAAACTTATCGCCTATGTTATCGACAAACGGGAAATGGTCCCTTTGAACTGACCTTCACTGAAGCCGGAATTGCGCGCAGCGACAAGGTAACCAACGCTACCGGCAAGATGGATGTCGTTTCGACCGACGGACGCACCTACGCCTCGCTGCGCTCGCTGCTCCACTTCGATGAGTATCGGCTGCCGTCGGATCCTTCCGGCACTCGAACGTTTCCAGTCGATGAGCTGACGCAACTGCAATGCAATATCCGGCCGGGCGGAATGCATGTAACCGGCAGCGTTTATGGCGAGCACGATAGTGCGCCATGGTTTCGTGCAACCTGGCACGCGGTATTCGTGCATACGGCAGACGCGCAACCGCTGCCGGAGTGACTGTTCAGCGGCGTAGGCGACCATCGAGATCGACGCGGGTGCGCAGCGCCGTGAGCTCTTCGAGGCTCGGCGGTTCGGTTTCTGGCACCGACGAGGGAATTACGAGCGGAAATCCAGTTTCACGAAGTACCGTCTCGACTGCGACGCCGGGATGCACGGACTTGAGCCGCATCCGGCGCGAGCCACCGTCGAAGTCCATCACAGCTAGCGGCGTGATGCAGAGCACTGGGCCTCCCCCCGGAAGACCGAGTTTTTGGCGAGCGTCAGCGCCGCCCCGTCCCCATCCGAAGGCGCTGATGTAGTCACATTTTTCGACCAGCACGCGCGGATTGTGATTGTTGAGCACGATGTAGTAGCGACCAACATGCGTGCTTAGCGTCGGCGTGCCGACGGAACCCGGCCCGCGAAATTTCAGCTTACGATAATATGGTCCGACGCCAATCAGATTCGTATTGCCGAACGCATCGACCTGCACCCCGCCGATAAAGAAAACGTGATTCGACCAGTCCTTCACGCGATCGAAGCGATGGCCGGTATCACTATAAGACTCGGCCCAGCGGACAACACGCCGATCCCATCCGTACGCGGGCATTGGGATGGTATCCAGATGCGCGACGTTCATCCGTGCGCCCAAAAAGACCAGCTCCATGTTGGGACCGTGGATCAGATGAGCCAGACGTACGGCGGCTTCGGGTACTGGCGATGCCACGCCGACGCGCAGTGTCTCACCATCATTGAGCTGACGCGCGAGAAAAATCGCCATCAATTCGGGTATCGAGTAATCATCCGGCATAGAGAATCCATTTAGCTTTGCGAAGCGAGTTTGGTTGACGGAGGATTATCAGCGATGCTGTCGGTCGGGATGGATTCGGCTGCGAACACGCGTGCGAACCGCCTGGGATAAAATCTGCTGAAAGCGATGCCGACGCCCATTCCTACCATCGGCACGGCGAACCCGAGAGTAAATACGTAACCGACATACAATGAGAGCACGCCCAGCACCGCACCCATCATGAAGATAAGCGCCCACACGGCGGTCATCTGAAGGTTCATTCGATAGAAAAGTGGCTGGCCCCAAACTTCAGGCGGCGCTTGCTCGCGCGCGTACTCAAGTGTGAATGGAGAACCGGCCAAGATCGTAATCCACGCGACGAGTGCGAAAATGCCCCATGCGAACGGTAGATGATAATGCTGAATGAGCGTGGTTTCGCGCGCCAACACTGCCAACGCTATCGCAGCGAAGTAAGCCATCGAGGTGCAATCCATGGTTTTCACTGATTGCCGCCGGTACTCCATTGCGAGGATTACGGCTGTAATAGCAACTCCGGCGAGTGCGCCGTTCATCCACTGACCGGTTCTCGCGAAGTAACCATAAACGAGCCATGAGACGAATCCCAGAGTTCGCCCATATCCCGGCGCTTCTCCAGTCCGCAGCATAGTCATTCAGTATTCATGCAATGCAAGCAGGCGTTTGATGCCAATCAATTCCAGATAATCGCCGAGGCTCGCCGGTTCCGTACAATAGCGGGCGAGATACGCATCTAAGTCTGGGCGAGCACCGCGAGCGGCAGAGTTCGCAGCCTCATTGTATTCGCGCAGATGCTCGTTGTCCTGAATATAATATCCGCGAGAATAAAAGGGATGCGCGCCGAAAGGCGCCCGCATAATTGCATCAGCCGCCGCAATAGTGGTTTTCCACGCATCGGCGCGGACTTCCTCATTCGCGATGATCTTCTCGACCTGCACGATTGTGCGATCGGCGGCGCGATAGAGGAACAGATCGATCCATCCGGGGCCGCCAATATGTTGAACATTGCCGAAAGCATCGGCGTGAGCAGCATGGAGAATCGCGACGTCGGGTTTGATCGCTGGTACAGCGATCAAGGTCTCGCCCCTGATCGGATCGTTGAAAATTTTGAGATCGGGATTGACCTCGGGAATCGAGGTGCCGACACCGCCGCGCCACGGCAGAAATGGCAACGACTGAGCGGCGGCCTGCAGGCCTGCGCAAAGGATGCCTTCTTCGCATTCCCATACTTCGATTTCGCCCTGTTCGGCAGCGCGTCGAAAGGCGGGGGTCACCGGATTGCCGAAGCCGCCGCCGGCATAGTAGCTGACGACCTTGCGAACGCATCCCGCGGCTATCAGGAGATCGAGCGAAAAGCCCGCATCGATCACCGTCAAATCCTTGATGCCGCGCCGGATAATCTGCCGTACGAGCGCCATCGGCGTCGGCTGGCCGATCGCGAATCGTCATCCCGCTTTCGAACCATTCGGCAGCGGCGGACTCGTCGATAATGCGCTCGCGTCGCTCATTACTCATGTGCTCGTTCTCGTTGGCGATTCTACTCAGAGGTTAGTACACTCGCGCCATCGATTCCCAACACTCAAGGGAGAGCACGCGATGGCAATGATCAAGTTTGACGACTATCGCAACCGTTACGGCACGATCAAAATGCAGCGCGAGGACGGCATCCTCCAGATGACGCTGCATACGCAAAACGAAGAGCTGAAATGGGGGATGCAGCCGCATGAAGAGCTGTCTTATGCTTTCAACGATATCGCGCGCGATCATGAAAATCGCTGCGTGATCATCACCGGGACCGGCAATGCCTTTTGCGCGGAAGCCGATGCCGGCAATGGGCGGGGCGTGCCGATCAAGGGCACTGGCGAGCAGGCCCCATTCGGCGTCCGCTCGACAAGTTGGGATCACATCTATAATGACGCGAAATATTTGCTGATGAACCATCTCAATATCGAGGTGCCGATGATCGCTGCGGTGAATGGTCCGGCGCTGATCCACGCAGAACTCGCCGTGTTATGCGATATCGTGATCGCGTCGGAGAATGCAGAGTTTCAGGATGCGCCGCATTTTCCCAATGGCGTAGTGCCGGGCGACGGCGTGCACGTCGTATGGCCGCTAGTGCTCGGACCGAATCGCGGCCGCTATTTTCTATTAACCGGCCAGAAGCTCTCGGCCCAGCAGGCGTTGGATTTGGGTGTGGTCAGCGAGATCGTGCCACAAGACAAACTGGTCTCGCGCGCATGGGAATTGGCGCGACAGATCACGAACCGGCCCAGCCTCGCGATCCGCTATGCGCGCGTAGCGATCACGCAGAATCTCAAGAAGCTGATGCTCGAGAATCTCGGATATGGTCTCGCGCTCGAAGGGTTGGGTGCGGTGCAATCGTTTCCCGGTGCGCGCGGACCGAAGAAGTAGGAAGCGCCGAAGGATTGCTGTTCCTAGAATTGGAGAAAAGGGATTCCTCGCGCGCCAGAAAGGGCAGGCCGCGCGGGAATGACAGATAGAATTCGAGGAGTTAAGCATATTCGAACCATTGATTGCCGAAACTCGTAGCGGGATTGGTCATCGGCGGACGAAAACGCCATAATTCCGCTATCAGCGCCTGCTCCAGACCGGCGCAGTAATAGGAGATCGTATGAAGCTCGGAATGTTTCTGATGCCGTCGCACCCGCCTGAAAGAACCCTCAAGGCCGGACAGGATTACGACCTCGAAGTGATCAAGGCCGGTGATAAGCTTGGCTATACAGAGGCTTGGGTTGGCGAGCACTATACTGCGCCATGGGAACCGAATCCGTCGCCCGATCTGTTAATCGCGCAGGCGCTGATGCAGACTGAGCGGATCGTGCTCGCTCCGGGCGCGCATCTGTTGCCGTATCATCATCCGGCCGAGCTCGCCTGCCGCGTCGCCTTCATGGACCATTTGGCGCAAGGCCGCTACATGTTCGGGATCGGCGCGAGTGGATTGCCCAGTGACTGGCAGCTTTTCTGTGTCGATGGCTTCAAGGGCGAGAATCGCGACATGACACGCGAAGCGCTTGAGATGATCCTCAATATCTGGGCGAGCGAGGGCGGCTACAAGCACGAAGGCAAATATTGGAAGGTCGATGTGCCCGCGCCGATGCTGCGCACGCTCAAGCATCACATCAAGCCCTTCCAGCAGCCGCATCCGCCAATCGGGATCGCGGGTTTCAGTCCCAACTCCGACACGCTCAAGTTGGCGGGCGAGCGCGGCTTCATCCCGTTGAGTCTGAATCTCAGCACCGCATATTGCGCATCGCATTGGGACGCGGTGGTCGAAGGCGCACAGAAGACCGGGCGCAATCCGACACGCGATCAATGGCGGATTGTGCGGGAAATCTTCGTCGCGGATACTGACGACGAGGCCTATCGTCATTGCGTGAAAGGCATGATGGGCCGGATGATGAGTGAATACCTGCTGCCGCTCTTCAACGACTTCAAGTTCACGCCGCTGCTCAAGGACGATCCGAAAATCGCCGACGAGGATGTCACGCCGGAGTATCTGGCGCACCACGGATGGCTGGTCGGGTCGGTGGCGACGGTTAAGCGCAAGTTGGGCGAGATGGTGGATCAGGTGGGCGGCTTCGGCACATTGCTCCATTTCGTTTTCGACTACGCCGATAATCCGCAGCCGTGGTTCAAATCGATGCGGCTGATGGCCGAAGAGGTGATGCCGCATTTTGCCGAGCGCACCCACAACGGCGTCGCGGCGCACGCCTGAACGGGCCGCACTCGGACTTTTGACATGGCACGAGCGCGTCATAACCGGCTGATCGCTATTGCAATCCTGATCTTTGGGATCGGATTAGGTTCGGCACAAGCGCAATCTGCGACTTCAGCTGAGGCGATGGATATGTACACGTCGTCACAGCAGATGAAGTGGGGGCCCGCCCCATCACTCGTACCAAAAGGCGCGCAGGCTGCGGTCCTAGCAGGCTGATCCGTTCAAAGAAGGCTCCGAATACACGCTCCGACTGAAGATGCCGGCGGGCTATAAAATTCCGCCGCATTGGCATCCTACGGACGAGAACGTCACCGTGCTCAACGGGACTTTGGGCGCAGGTCTAGGTGACAAGTTTGACAAGCGCAAGGCCAAGTACTTCAAGACGGGCGGTTTCGTGCGGATGCCCAAGGAAATGCATCATTACGCATGGGCCAGTGGACCGACAACCATCCAGGTGCATGGCACAGGACCATTCGCGTTCATTTACGTGAACCCATCCGATGATCCTCGCGGCAAGAAGTGATTTAAAAGTACCCGTTGGGGAAAAGTCGGCGAGACATGAATTATGAGTGACTACACAGTCAAAGATAAAGTCGCGATTATCGGGGTCGGCGAGACCAAATACTACAAGCGCGGGCAAGCGCCGGTAAGTGAGTTTCGGCTCGCGTGCGAAGCAATCATCAAGGCCGCCGAGGATGCCGGTATCGACGTGCGCGAGATCGACGGCATTTCGGGTTATGCCGACGATCGCAATGATGCATCGCGGCTGGCGACTGCGCTCGGCCTCAAACATCTTGGGTTCGCCGGGATGGTATGGGGTGGCGGCGGCGGCGGCGGTTCAGGTGCGGTCGGCAACGCCGCTGCCGCGATCAATGCAGGATACTCGAAATACTGTGTAGTCTTCCGCGCGCTCGCACAGGGGCAGTTCGGACGTTTCGGACAGGCGCCCGTCAGTAACTATGTATCCGGCGCGCCGGCTTTCACCGCGCCTTATGGATTATACGTCCCGGCGCAATGGGTCGCGCTCCGTACGCGACGCTTCATGCACGATTACGGCATCAATCAGGAGCCGCTCGCCGCGGTCGCTATGGCGGACTATTACCACGCTCAGTTCAATCCGCGCGCGGTCATGTATGGCCATCCACTGACGCGCGAGCAGTATGACAAATCGCGCTGGATCGCCGAACCTTTTCATCTCTATGACTGCTGCATGGAGAATGACGGCTCGGCAGCCCTGATCCTCACGACGGCCGATCGCGCACGCGACGCAAAAAAAAAGCCCGCTTACATCATGGCGGCGGCGCAAGGCTCGAATTATCGGCACAACGCGACAGTCGAAAACTCAATTGACTATTCGTCGTCGAATTTCAAAACACTCGCGCCACGTCTATTCGAGATGGCCGGAATTACGCCGAAAGACGTGGACTGCGCGCAGATGTACGAGCATTTCAGCGGCGCGGTGATGATCAGCCTGGTCGAACATGGCTTCTGCAAACCCGAAGAGGTGATGGAATTCGTCACCTTCGAGAATATCATCGCACCGAAAGGTAAGTTGCCAGTCAATACGAGCGGCGGCAATATCGCGGAGTGCTATATGCATGGGCTTGAGTTGGTTAATGAAGCAGTCCGGCAGGTGCGTGGCGACTCGACCTGCCAGGTGCCGGATTGCAAAATCTCGCTGGTCGCCTCTGGCCCGATGGTCTCGCCGGTCAGCGACTTAATCGTCCACAGCATGTAGGGACCGCACTCCAATGACTGACTGAAAAGAAATACTATCTACCAGAAGGATTACCTACTCCGCGTGCGCCGCGTGATGGACTTGGCAAAGAGTTCTGGGAAGCGACAAAACGTCACGAGTTGGTAGTGCAGGTGTGCCAAAGCTGCAAGACCTTTCAATGGGGTCCCGAGTGGCTTTGCCATAAATGCCACTCGACTGAGATGGGCTGGCAAAAGGTCTCCGGGCGCGGCCGCCTTTACACCTATACGCGGACCTGGAATCCAGTCCATCCAGCGTTGCGCGAGGCTTGCCCATATATCGTCGCAGTCGTACAACTACCCGATGCCGGGAACGTCCGGATGGTCGGGAATCTGCTCGGCGACCCGCATCAGAATCCGCCGTTTGATGCCGAAGTCGAGGCGGTCTTCGAAGATCATCCCGACGCAACCCTCGTGCAATGGAAAGTGGCGAAGTAATCGAGTGATCAAGCTCTAATAACCGCCGAAGCCGCCGCCGGTCGTCTCCATCCGCTTCAATTTGTCGGCAGGCAGCGTATATGGATTATCTGTTACAAACCACTGCTTCATCTTCGTTTGCGTAAAGCCGCTTTTCGCGTTTGAGTTTGCCGCCTGAGCGGTTTGGCCGGTCTGGGCGGTTTCGGTTTCATTATTAGTCGCCGCGCATCCTGCCGTAATCAGCAGCGCCAGCACGATGATGAATTTGCGCATAGCGATAGCTCCTCGGAGAGCATTGGAGTGATCTTCCACAATTCGCTATACCGATATCGATGCCGCGATTGTTCCCGCGCAGAGAAAAGAAAACGGCAGACGATTTAATCGCCTGCCGCAGTTGATGAGCCATTTTGCGCTGGATTACGCGCGCATCGCTTCGATTGAGACCAATGCTTCGCGCTTGGTGCCTGCGGTGAGGGGTCGCGAGCCGGACGCGCGCTCGAACGGATCAACGATCCCGAGCTCCTTGCCGATCTCGCGGACGGCCGGCAGCACTTCCTGACCGAGCAGCCGGATGCTGGTCATCCGATCCTCGAAGCTGACCGGACCTTGACTCTGGAACACTCCGAAAGTACCCGGACGCAGCGTTTCGAGAATCTTGCGAATTTTCGGAATTACCGACTTCGGTGTGCCGGCGATAATCTGCAATCCGGCGACCGCCTTCGGATAAGCCTTGTACACTGCAGCTTTTGCTTCTTCGACAGTGGCCTCGCCACGCGCCATCCGCTTGCGCGTGCTGTCCGCGACTTGTTGCAGCGTCACGTCACCGGTCGGCGCACTCTCTTTTGCTCGACCGAGTTGCTCGGCACTGACACCGAGGAAGCCGCCCGACCCGGCGGTCATCGTGCGCGCGAGACGCTTGGTCGCTTCCTTCGAGTTATAGCCGGGCGGCAACGTATGCTCCGGGCGCGAGAATGCGCCCTGGCCGCCGCCGTACAGATGCGCCTTACCGAGCTCCTCGGCTTTCTCCTCGGTCTCCGCGACGACGACATGTTGCAGATAGCCGAAGTTCTCGGATCCGGCCTGATAGCCGAGCTTGGCCGCCGTATCGCCATAGATATTCCACAACTCCGCCGTCGCCGGCAGCGCGGTCCCGAGGCCGAGATAGGGATACTTATGCTCGGCGCACCAGACCACGGTTTCGGGGCTGAGCACGCCCGGAATCATGATCGGCGGAATCGGCTTTTGATAAGGCATAACCCACGGATTGATGTAGCGATAGTTGAAATGTTTGCCTTCCCATCGGAACGGACCGGGACGGCTCCACGCCGCGATTATGAGGTCATGCGCCTCGTTGAACTATTCGCGGTTGTAGGCCGGGTTGGCGTTATTGAAGATCTGCTCGCTGCCCGCGCCGCGTACCCATCCAGGGGTCAAACGTCCACGCGAGATGCAGTCGATGGTCGCCAACTCTTCCGCGACCCGCAGCGGATTCTTGAAGGTCGGCAGCGGATTGCCCAGCAGTACGATGCGCGCCTTCTTGGTGATACGCGCCAAGATCGACGCCTCGACGTTCATCACCGCGCCCATGCAGAACGGCGTCCCGTGATGCTCATTGAGCATGATGGCGTCGAAGCCGACTTCCTCGGCATAGACCATCTCGTCGAGATATTCGTTGTACAGCCGCGCGCCGACTTCGCGATCGAAGAACTTGTTGGAGAGCGCGAAATAGGCCCGATTCTTTATCAGCTCATCTTCGGGAACGTCGCGATAGGGACGTTCCGTGAAATACATCAGTTGCATTTGTTTCTCCTCGGCAGCACGGTTGAGTGGTTGAGGCTCCGCCTAGACACGCACCGAATCATCGCGCTTAGGCGCACGCTTGAGCGCGTCGAGATCGACCAGTGAGTCGCGCTGGGTGCCAGGCGTGTAAGGCCGCGACCCCGGCTTAACCTCGAAGGGATCCTTGATGCCGAGTTCCTTCGCATTCTCGCGCATCGCGGGCAGCACTTCCTGTCCCATCAGGCGCACGTTGTTGAGCCGATCCTGCACGGATACCGGTCCCTGCATCGTGAAGAGGCCAAAGATTCCCGGCCGCAGCATTTCCATGATCAGGCGGATTTTCGGCAGCACCGATTTGGGCGTGCCAATAATGATCTGCAAGCCATCCTGCGCCTTTTGATAGTTGGCGTAGATTTTGGCCTTCGCTTCCTCGACCGAGACCTCACCGCGTTTCAGTCGTTCGCGCGTGTTGCCTTTTTCCTTGTGAACGTTCTGCACGCCCCCGTGGCCGGTTTCGGCGAGCTTCTCGCTGGTAATGCCGAGGAAGCCATATTCCGTCGCCTGCCTGGCAAGGCGGCGAGTCGCTTCCTTGGAGTTGTAGCCGGGCGGAAGCGTATGCTCGGGACGCGAGAAGTTCTGCGCGCCGCCACCGAAGAGCGCGCCCTTGCCCAACTCCTGCGCCTTCTCCTCGGTTTCCGCGACGAAGATCTGCTGCAAGTAGCCGAAGTTCTCGCTACCGGCGGTATAGCCTTGCTTGGCTGCCGTATCGCCGTAGAGATTCCACAACTCGACGGTTGCGGGCAAAGCGGTACCGAGACCGATGTAGGGATAACGATGCTCGGCGCACCATATCACGGTTTCGGGGCTGATGACGCCCGGAATCCAGATCGGCGGATGCGGCTTCTGGTAGGGCAACGCCCATGGATTAACAAAGCGGTAGGTGAAATGCTTGCCTTCCCATCGGAACGGTCCTTGGCGGGTCCACGCCGCGATCACTAAGTCGTGGGCTTCGTTGAAATACTCACGGTTGTAGGCCGGATTGGCATTGTTGAAGATCTGTTCGCTGCCCGCGCCGCGAACCCATCCGGGGACCAGTCGTCCCTTCGAGATAAGATCGATTTCCGCCAGCTCCTCGGCCATCCGCAGCGGATGCTTGAGCGTCGGCAACGGATTACCGAGCAGGACGATACGCGCCCGCTTCGTCACGCGCGCGAGAATTGCCGCCTCGACGTTCATCACTGCGCCCATACAGAACGGGTTGCCGTGATGCTCGTTGAGCATGATTGCGTCGAAGCCGACTTCCTCGGCGTAAATGGCTTCGTCGATATACTCGTTGTAGAGGTCCGCGCCGAGCTTGGCGTCGTAAAATGAATTCGGCACGCCGAAGAAGCTGCGGTTCTTGATAACCTCGTCTTCGGGCACGTATTTATAGGGCCGTTCCGTGAAATGACATGATATATGCATGGCTTGTTTCTCCTCGTCTCAGTCCAGCTCACGCTATGCCCGCGCTTAGGCGAGGAAATCGCGCACCAGTTTGATGAACTCAGCGGACTTTTCGATCTCGGGCCGATGGCCGCAATGATCGAAAATCGTCACTTTGATTTCGGTGTTCTTGAGCGCCTTGCGATAGCACTCCGCCGCGCTCACCGGCACGATCGCGTCTTCGCGGCCCCAGATAATCTGAGTCGGCAGCCCGGTGACGCCGGGCAGCAGATGCTGCAGCGCCGGATTATTCATGATCGGCTCCCACGTCAGCCGGGCATTTTCTGTACGCGCGTCTTCAAAGGCCTCGAACTGCTCGGGGGTTCGCTCGCCGCCGTAGAGCTTGGCGAATTCCGGCGTTGCTTCCGCATCATAAACGCTCATTCCGAGCGAGGTACGTGCCGTGATTGAGAAGACGTCGGCAATTTCGCCCTCCAGTGGTTTGATGCCGGCCGGCGCCACCAACACCATCTTGTGAAACTGCTTGGGATTGGCCGCGGCCATCTCCGCCGCCGTCCAGCCGCCGGTCGAAAAGCCGATTACATCGATGAGCGCCAGATTCATCTCGCGCAGTACCCAGCCGTAGAACAGTCCGAGTTCATGGATATTGCGAATCCAATCGATCTTCGCCGACTTGCCGAGCGCCGGTTGAATCGGGATCAGCAACGTGTGCTCCTTGGCCAGCGCCGCGTGCCAACTCATCCATCCCGGATGGCCCAATTCTTCGTGCAGCACGAGCAACGGTTTGCCAGTGCCGCCCTTGATGATCGCGAGGTTAGTCCCCGCTACCTGGGTGACTTCTTCTGTCCAGTCTGCCATTAGATTTATGGTTCCTCCGCTGTTTTCTCCAACGGTAAGCGCCCACTGCGGTCGCCTCCGCCAGTTTTGGATATCGAGCGCGGCGTGATCGCGCGCAAAAATTCAGGATGCTTTTCCGGATACCTCTGCAGGCCGCGCCTTCAGCAACACGCTGCTGCTATATAGCTCATTCAACTCTATGTCGGAGATGGCGAGCATCTCGCGCAGAATCGCGTCGTTATCTTCACCGAGCCGTGAGGCTTTCAAATCGGTACGGTCGGGCCAGTCAGAAAACTTCACCGGGAAACCTGGGATATCAAACTCGCCGAAAGCAGGATCGCTCACGCGCCGGACGGTCTTGCGCTCGCGCAAATGCGGATGCGCCATCGCCTCTTCGAGCGAATGCACCGGGCCGCAAGGCACACGGAATTTGTCCAATTCGGCCACGATAGAATCTCGATCGGGAAAAGTCGCGAACCAGTTCTCGATAATCTCCTTCAAAGCCGCATTGTTACGCACGCGACGGCTGTTGGTGGTGAAGCGCTCGTCAGTCGCCAATTCCGGTCGCTCCATCGCCTTTGCCAGCCGCGCGAATTCATGGGGCTGCACCAACAGCATGATGTATCCGCCGGGACACTCGAAAATGCCTGAAGGGCTGCCGACCGGATGCTGCGAGCCGTTGCGCTTAAGCGTGAACTTGTCGCCGCGGATCGACTTCACCGGCACGGCCAATTCGTGCATGTGGAAATAGGTGTCGGTCAGCGAAGCGTCGAGATACTGGCCTTTGCCAGTACGCTCGGCGTTAAGCAGCGCGAAGCCGACCGCCATCGCCGCCGCGACTCCGGTCGAAACGTCGCCGATAGCCATCGTCGGCACGATCGGTGGTCGATCCGGCTCACCGAGCAATCCTGAGACTCCGGCAAACGCCGCGCCGATGAAATCATAGCCGGGACGATCGCGTAGCGGGCCGGTTTGCCCCGCGGCCGAGACCGAGCACATCACGATTTTCGGATTTATTTTGCTGAGTGCGTCATAGCCGAAACCCATGTCGGCGATTACGCCCGGGGCGAAATTCTCCACGACTACATCGATTTTCGGGATCAATTTGAGGAGGAGAGTTTTTGCAGCCGGTTTATGCAGATCGAGCGCCAGACTGCGTTTACTGTGATTGTGCTGAAAGTAGTAGGTGCTCATCCCGTCCTTTGACATCAGGCCCATCGTGCGTACGTGGTCACCTTCGAGCGAGCGTTCGACCTTAATTATGTCGGCGCCAAGCTCACCCAGGATTCGCGTGCAGGTCGGACCCGCCACGAAATGGGTGAAATCGAGGACATGATAACCCCCCAGCATCAGCGCCTGCTGCTCCATTGCACATCTCCCTATACGGTCCGGCCTGATGCCGCAGACCGGGAACGGTCAGCGCAGTCAAGTCTTCGGGCACTATACTTTCGGGCACTATACTAATGTCCGCGACCAAGTGTCCACTGAACTGCAACTCGTATAAGGCTGATCGGGTGAGAGTGGCGGAGCTACTTGGCGGTTGCCTTCAGATTCACCGGGGGATAGTACGGCCGATTGCCGAGCGCATCGACGGCGGCGAAAAACTCCGGGCTTGACGCCTTTCCAACTTCCTCAAGTTCGAGCGCTTGGCGGACAAAGTGCCAGCTATCGGGACAGAGCTTCTTTGCTATATCAAAGTAATGTTGCGCCTTAGCTTTATCTCCCTGCGCGAACAGGTATTGGCCGAGCCGGAAATTGGCGTTGGCAAGCGTCTCATTGCTCGATGGTCCGGTCGTGCGACGCTTAATCTCCTCCGGCGAAAATGCATAAGGGCTCGCGTCGCCGCGCGCCGCGACCCAGTCACGCAGCGCATCGATATAGTTTTGGCGGTTCGTCTTGCCCTGCTGAGCAACATCGGGTTTCATCGCGAACGTCGCGCGATTCATCGTGCGAAAGCCGTCAGTTGCGCCGGCTGGTTCGGCAGGCCGGACGATGCGACCGGCTTCGTTGATCCAGACCGCCATCGGCACATTCGTCATATTGTAGAGTTCTGCGACGACATGGCGCTCACCGATTAGACTAAGATAGGCCGGCGCAGCGTGCGCGCACTGCTCAGTCGTCCAACCCATAATGTTTTGAAGGCGGCGGGATTTCGATTGATGCGGGAGGGAGCCAATTCTCGACTGCCGCGCGGTATCGAACGCCACCGAGATTATCGTGAAGTTGCGATCGTTAAGCTCTTGATACACGCTCTGCCAGACTGGCAGATCAAAGCGGCATCCTCACCACGACACCCATGACATCAAGATCTTCTTGCGGCGATAATCCAATAGCGAGTGCATTTTGCCGTCAAGATCGGGCAACGTGAAGTCTGGCGTCTCCAGCGAGCGCAATTGTCCGGCAATCACTTCCGGCGCCTGCCCAAACGACCATACCGAGAGCTGATCGTCATGCACCATCGGCTGACCGAGATGGCGCGCGAAAGCCGCTAAATTGAATTTACCGTCTGAGCGTAGGAACTCAGCTTCACGACCAATCGGGATCGGGACGCATCGATTGCCCAGGCAAGCGCCTTGCGGCTTGAGCTCCCATCCGGTGGCGCGTGTTAGATCGGCGGTCGAGAGCCAGAGGCTATCGCGCTCAGCGGTCGCGCTCGCGATCGGGTCGTCTTATCGCCATAGATAATTGTCGCGGACATGATGGGTCCCTCGGGGCGCAGATTATTGATCGCGCAGTGCTGAGTCGAGTATTACCGACCGTCGGCGAATCACCGGGCGTTTGACTGGCGCGAGCCGTGCGGCATAAACAATCGCGAAAACGTTGACAGATGGAGCAAGTAATCGAGCATGTGGTGGTGGTTATGGCCGCACTTCCGGCGTGAGTGGCGAACGGCACGATCACCGCGGATTAATCGTCAGCTATTTACACAGTTTGTTGAGCCGGCAATCGTGCCCGACCAGCGGATCGTCGCGTAGGCCCTCACTGAGGATTGGTCATGGCTGGGCGACTCGCTGAGCGCGCTCGCAATCGTTTCGCTCTTCGCGGCGCGGGCCAATCGGCGGCATCATGCATCGCACTTCCTCAGGGCGCACCCGAGGCGTCGCTATGGTCCCAATACCAACCTATACACGCTCCAGCAACGCCCATATCACTGATGGTCGGGCCGGGAGACTGAACTAGCGCGCTTGCAGAAATAGTTTGCCACTGTCCGCAGTGGCGCACAGCGGATCGTCTTCGGGCGAGGCGGGATCGGTAAGAGCACGCGATATTCAGAAGCCGAACTGCTGAGGCCGCCATGTCCCGCGCGAAGCATAAAGCGCCCCCCTTGATATTATCAATCTAGTCGCGCGCTTGTATTAACTCGCCATTCCTTTGATGTCTGATACCGCTTCTATGAGGGATAGCGCCCTGATCGCATGCTAGCATGCCAATAACAGCAGCAAGGAAGGATCGACGATGCTCATCGATAACCACAACGGCGGCTATATGTTCATCCGCGGCATCGGACCGTTCTCGGCCGGGATCCGCACGAAGTCCGATTTCGCAATCGTTCATGCGTCATTCAAGCCCTTCGCGCCGCTGAATCGAGGCTATGATTTGATCGAGCGGCATTTGCAGGACGCAGGGCGTCCAATGGCTGCGCTATGTGGAATTCAGTTGCGCATCCCGCAGCCGCTCTCGCGCGAGGGTTTCGAGCAGTTCAACCAGCCGTATATTAATAAGCTGCGTGAATGGGGACTCGAACTTAATAGCGCTAATCCGGTGACGCGCACCAATGTCGCGCTGAAAATAAATCCGGTATCAGAACCATCGATCGCGAGCTTCTTTTATACGATACCGTCGTTAAACGATCGTCCTAGTTGGGTAATCTCTGGTGTCCCTGAAATGGTGTCGCGCGACGGTGCGATTAAAATCGCTGCGGCGGGCGATACTTCTCCAGACGGAATGCGGCAGAAGATGCAATGCGTCCTCGACGTAATCGAACGACATCTCACGGAATTGCAACTGGGCTGGGCGCAGGCGACCACCATAAATCTCTATACAATTCATGATCTACATCCGCTGCTTACTTCGATGATCCTCCCGAGGATCGGTGCAGCGCAAAGCGGCATCACACTTCATCATGCACGCCCGCCGGTAATAGGACTGGAACTAGAAATCGACGCGTGGTCGGTGAGCCGGGAAGAAATACTGACGAGTTGAAGCTTGTGCGGTAATTAAGCGCGCGCCGTTTTGCCCCGGCACTCGGGGCAAAGTCCGTATAGTTCCATCTTGTGGCGCGTCAGTGTGACGCCGAGCTTTTGCGCGACGCTTTGCTGCATCTCTTCGATTGCGTCGTCTTCAAATTCGATAATCCTGCCGCAATCCTCGCAGATGAAATGATCGTGATGATGTTCGCCCGCGACTTCATAGCGCGCCTGCCCTTCGTCAAAGTGCCGCTCGGATAGTAGTCCGCATTCCTTCAACAGCTTGAGGGTTCGATAGATGGTCGCGTAGCCGACGTGCGGATTGACCTGCTTAACCTCGGCGTAAAGCTCTTCGGCGCTGACGTGCCGGCCCAGCGCGAAAAACACCCGCGCGATATCGTCGCGCGGTGAGGTGGATTTCAGGCCGCGCTCGCGCAGCCGGGAGTGAAAGACGCCCATAGGCCGGCTCGGTCTTGCGCCGTCGGCGCGCGGCTCGGCGGTTCGACTATCTTCGACGCTGGCTTCCGCACGCATCATCGCAAATCACTCACGCAGTCTCTGCGGTTACTTGCAGCGCCCGGCGGGCTGCCGGCGAAAGATAGAACTGCTCGTGCGCACGGCCTCGCAGCGCCTGTGCGAAGACCTCGATCTGATCGTCCGGGGGCATTTCGCGATCGATGATGATCAGATTTTCGTCGCGCAAGCGGCATGCGCCGCCGCGCACTCGGTAACCGACTTCGCGCTGAATTTTTTCGCGCCGCACAACGATCCCGAGCCGCTGAGCCGCATCAGCCAACTCATCGGCGATTTTCAAAAGTCGGATTTGTTTATCACTCATCGCAGACTGTTCAAAATCAGAAATTATCCAGCAAAATTATTATAGCTGATCGCGGCGACAGCTTGAATCCGTCAAAATGGACGCCTCCAAAGCCTACGGATGGCATAATTAAGTCGATTGCACCGGACAAGATGACGTCGCATCCTGATCCGATGAATTCTCATCGCCGCCCGGTTATCAAGCTCGGAGTAGTTGATTTTGGAATCGAAGAGGCTTCATTGCCGAATGGTATGACGCTTGATCTTCCAGTCATTCGTCATCCCGGAGCTAGCGCAATTGTCGCGCTCGACGATAACTGCAACATCGTCTTGCTGACTCAATATCGCCACGCGATCGGTGGATGGCATCGCGAAATTCCTGCCGGTTGTCGCAATCAATCTGAAACCGCGCTCGAATGCGCAATGCGTGAATTGCGCGAAGAAACCGGACTGTCAGCCAGTCAATGGGACCACCTCGGTAGTATCGTCACGATCCCGAGCTTCTGCGATGAACGCATCGAACTGTTCCTAGCTCGTCAACTCTCAGCCGTTGAAGCTCAACTGGACGCAGACGAGATCCTGCGCGTTGAGAGCGTCGCGTTACGAGAGGCTTTCCGAATGATCCGTGCAGGCGAGATTATCGATGCTAAAACTATCGCCGCCTTACATCATACCCAAGGTTTTTTGGGATGATCATGGATATCTGGCGATAGCCCCCATAACGTTATTGCCAAGTTTCATTGCTTATTCAATGTTTATTTCATCAGGAAATAGGAAAGTCGTGCTGCCATCGGCAAATTGCACCAAAAACATGCGACGGTTGAGATTATTCACTTCCCGAAGAATTGTAGGCGATTCATTGAATCTGATATGGCCATTGTGGTCTCGAACCGGCTTTAAGAGATGACAATGCTTCCCCACAACTTGTTCGCTATTTATGACTTCCATATGTAGTTGCCTCTTTTATGTAAAGACCGTGATGTTGTGTCCCACATCGACACAGTAGATGTAGCAAATCTCACGCCGTCGAATAAGCTGCAATTTCTCCTTATCAACAGGCTTACCTGTAATTGTCCACACCTCTTTTTACGTGAGCGACTCAGTTTCCGCTTAGTGATCGTAGCTATCGATCAATGATTTCGCCTACGCTACCTGGCATTCACATATCTCAAGATCAAAAAATCAACGACGTAAAATTCGTGGTGTATCTGCTTGAGTTTTCGAACGCTTGGGAAGGTTTTACATGACCACAATCTATCCATTGGTGATGGGCCGGGACGCGATGATTTCGACCGAGCACTACTTATCCGCTTCTGCGGGGGCGCGAATTTTCGCTCGTGGAGGCAACGCAATCGATGCAGCGGTCGCAGCTACATTAGTTGAAGGAATTGTAAATCCGCATATGCACACGATCGGGGGCGAAGCACCGATGCTCATTTATGTGGCAAGTGAGCAACGTGTGGTTGCTGTCAATGGCAATATGACGGCGCCCAAACGAGCCACCATAGATCTTTATCGTGAACGAGGGCTGACGTTGGTGCCTGGCGAAGGATTGCTCGCGGCGGGAGTGCCGGCTGCATTCGACGCGCTTGCGGCGACGCTCGCCAATTTCGGCACGATGCGGCTCGCAGACATTGCGGAACCCGCCTTACGTCTCTGCGAAGACGGAATGCCGGTGCATGCTGGTCTTACTGGACATGGTGAAACTCCCGAGGATTCGTCGGGTCTGATCGGCGTGGCGTCGCTGCTCAAACTCGAACAGAAATTCCGCGAGAAATGGCCGACCAGTCTCGCGCTCTATATGCCGGACGGCGGGGCACCGCGGCCCGGCAACATTATAAAGAATCCCGCATTGGGACGTTTTTTCCGCCGACTGCTCGACGCGGAGGCGGCGGCCACAAATCAAGGCCGCGAGGCTGCAATCGACGCCGCGCGTAATCGCTTCTATCGAGGCGATATCGCCCGCGAGATCATCCGATGGTCCGAGGCGAACGGCGGCCTGTTACAGGAAAGCGATTTGGCTGGGTTCTCCACCAAGCTCGAAACTCCGCTTAGTCTCGACTATCACGGCGCTACTGTCCACAAATGCCTATCGTGGTCGCAGGGTCCAGTCTTCCTCCAGCAGCTTCGGCTACTGGAGGGCTTTGACCTGCGCGCGATGGGCCACAATTCGGCTGACTATATCCATCATCTAGTGGAAATCGCGAAATTGGCGTTCGCCGATCGGGAAATTTACTATGGCGATCCTCAATTCGCACAGGTTCCAATCGAGACGCTGCTATCCGAGCGCTATGCAGCGATGCGCCGGCCGCTGATCGATCCACATCGCGCCTCGATGGAGCAGCGGCCTGGCGATCCTATCGGAATGCGTCCGTTGCTGAGCGGCGGCGCACCCACCCCCCGTTCATGGGGACCGGGAACGGTTCACGTCACCGCCGCTGATGGGCATGGGAACATGGTCGCATGTACCGCGAGTGGCGGATGGATTCCGAGTTCGCCAGTCATCGATACGCTCGGTTTCCCGCTTGGTACTCGACTGCAAACGTTTTTCCTCGATGAGAACCATCCCAATTCTTTGCAGCCCGGCAAGCGTCCCCGAACCACGCTGACGCCCTCTTTGGCAACCCGCGGAGGCAAACCATTTCTGTCGTTCGGGACGCCCGGTGGTGATCAGCAGGATCAATGGACCCTTCAATTCTTCTTGAACCTGGTCGATTTCGGGATGGACGTGCAGGAAGCGATTGAAGCGCCGCGTTTTTCCACCGCACATTTCGCTTCCAGTTTCCATCCGCGCGCCGCGCGTCCAGGGGTTCTTCGGATCGAGAACCGTTTCGATCCGAAAGTCTTTGCGGAGCTCGCTGAGCGCGGTCATGAAGTCGAAATCCGCCCGCCTTGGTGTGAGGGCCATGTTTTGGGAATTCGCTTCGATCCCGATATCCGTCTGCTCTCCGGCGGTGCTGACCCGCGAGGTCAATTGGCCGTCGTGATGGCGGCGCAGGCGATCGGCTGGTAGTCGTTGGACGTCCGCTCCAAAGCTGAATGAATTGTTAGCCTAAACGCGAAGCAACTAGGGCTTGGGTTGACGATCTGCGTCGCTCACAACTGAGTCGTTGGTTGTTATACCTGCCCTTAAAGGAATTCTCTTGGGCATCAGTTCGGCGCGGTTTCTGCTCTCTCACTCTCACAAATTTGAGGCCGTAAATGAATTGTATTGGGCGGCGTCTAATTGAAAGGGAGTTGGAGATTTGAGGAGGAACGTTATGCGTCGTCGTTGGATAGGATTTGCAGGACTCGCGCTGGCAATGGCGGTCGCATTCGCCGGATGCTCCGGCAGTCAGCCGTTATCGACTCGCGAGGAAGGGACCGGATTGGGCGCGCTGTTGGGTGGTGGTTCCGGGGCGTTAATCGGAGCGGCAACCGGACATCCGGCGCTCGGAGCATTGATTGGCGCGGGCGCGGGTGGCGTGGGCGGCTATGCGATCGGTAATTCTATGCAAAATCAGGAGAACACAAGTGCACAGACCGAGAGCCAGCTTCAGCAGCAACAGCAAGAAATCGAAAATCAGCGCCGCCAGATCGAACAGATGCAGCAGAATCAAGGAACCGAGTAAGAAAGAAATTTAATAAGCGTCGGCTCTTGATTCGGGGGCAAGGGCGGAGTCCTGAATGACTCCGCTCTTTTTTCTATCAGCTACGCTGGATGACACAATTTGCACGGCCGCATCCCGGCTGCCGACGCACCTCGTGGCCCAGGAAAGATTAGCATCCGCTCGCGGCTAGCCCTCTTGGCTGCCGAACAAGTTGGCCGACAGAAAATCCGGGTGCCAAGATGCCCATAAACCGCGTCCACCGGTACACGCCGCTCGCGATCGGGGCTGAAGCCTTCCGCACGCAACAACTTAAGCTTACGCTCGACGCCCCCGCCGTAATTCCCGATCGAGCCGTCCGACTTGATCACGCGATGACACGGCACATAGACCGCCACCGGATTTGATGCGACTGTATTGCCGATCGCGCGCTGCGCCGAAGGCGCACCGATCATTCCCGCCAACGCCTGATAGGTGACGACCGCACCAGCCGGTATCCGCCGCAAACGGGTTAGCGCACGGCGCTGAAAGTCACTCTCGACCAAGCTCAAATCCACCGGGCGCGCTGTTACCGCGTCAGCGTCGCCGCGAAGAAGCCGTTCGATTTCTTCTGCGACTTCAGCTGCAATTAGGGGATTTTCGATCAAATCGAAGCGGGTCCGCAGCTCCACTGGGATTTCTTCTTCAACACTTGCGTCCAGGAAACGCATAACCAATAGTCCGCGCGCACTCTGCGCGATTAGCAGTCGACCGAGCGCTGAGTCCGCGACACCGATATCGACTCGCGGACGGCGAATTCGCCGCAATACCGGATCGAGTCGCCGATGAGCGGCCTGCAACAACTCGTCCACTCCTGTGGGTTCCGCTTCATGAGAATCGAACATTGCCTCATCGGTTTCTTTTTCGCCGCGCATTAAATTTCACTCCGCTACTCTTAGCTTCTTCATTGCTTGATAGACATCCGCACGAGCCGCCTCATCCGAGCATCCGAGCACCGCGCCGATTTCTTCGTATTCCAGGCCGGCGAACTTACGCATGAGCAGCGCCTCCCGTTGTTTTCGCGGGAGTCGCCCGATAATTGATTTCATATCGATTATTCCGTCCGGCGTGCCGTTATTTCCCGGCGAATTATTTTCATTGATCTCCGCGTCAACCATAATGCGGCCGCGCCGCACGCCGTCGCGCACTCGATTCAGACACAGGTTGGTAGCAATGCGAAACAACCAAGGCCTAATCCCGTCGCGCGACTCCAGCCGCGAATAGGCTCGATAAGCGCGCAGCCAGGTCTCCTGAAAAAGATCGAGCGCATCCTCGCGATGCCGCGTTGTGCGCAGGATAAAGCGCATAATCTCGCGCTCATGCCGCTGCATGGTTTCATCAAACGGCGGCGGCAAGTTATCAAGTAGAGGCGTTTCCATTTATCCTGTATAACCCTCGATAGGCGCATTCGTGAATCCGCCAATTTTGGGATCAGATGAATCCGACGGAAGTCATCGGAGTCTGGGCTACCCTCTTTGTTTTGAGCCATCTCGTTATCTCGAGTGATGTGATCCGGCCCGCTTTGATTCGGCGAATCGGCGAGCAACCCTATCGCGGAATTTACTCGCTGGTTGCGTTTGCGACTTTTGTCCCGCTAGTCGTTGCGTTCGCGCGACACAAGCACGCGGGCCCCGTACTTTGGTATCTTCGTCGTGAGGACCCGATCCGCTGGCTGGCGTGGGCTCTCATGCTATTTGCGCTACTCTTATTTGCAGGTAGTTTCATCAATCCCAACCCCGGGGCGATCGGTGCGGGAAGCGGAGGAAAGACCAGCGGGATTCTCAAAATCACGCGACATCCAAGCTTTGTCGCGATTGTGCTATTTGCGATTGCGCATTTGCTCATGAATGGCTGGGCTGGCGACGTCCTGTTCTTCGGAAGCATCGGAATTCTCGCGATCCTCGGCGGGATGCATCAGGATCGGCGCAAACTGCACGAACTCGGCGCACCCTATCGCACGCTGCTCGATCAAACTTCTTTCTTTCCCGGTATCGCCCTGATCTGCGGGCGCGCACATTGGCAACCGTCGGATATGCCTTGGGCCGCAATTGGAATCGGAGCCGCGGCAACGGTGATAATTGTGCTGGTCCATCCAATGCTGTTCGGCGGCCATCCTCTCGGCTAGCGGAGTCGGCCCGAGCCTAATGCGCTGGACTGCGCGCTCGACTAAGATACTGGCCTATGCTGCGTTTTTTGACTGCGGGCGAATCACACGGCCCGCAACTCGTAACAATAATCGAGGGCGCTCCCGCCGGCTTTGAGATTGATGTCGCTGTAATCAATCGCGATCTCGCTCGACGCCAGAAAGGTTATGGACGTGGCGGCCGAATGGCGATCGAAAAAGACGAAGTACGAGTCGTTTCAGGCATCCGTTTTGGCCGCACGATGGGTAGTCCGATTACATTTATCGTCGAGAATCGCGACTTCAAGAATTGGGAAAAGCGGATGTCCGCCGACCCGCAGGATCGCGGTGCGGCCAAAATCGTGACCCGTCCGCGTCCCGGTCATGCCGATCTAGCAGGTGTGCTCAAATATAACCTCGAAGATATTCGCGACATTCTCGAGCGAGCCTCGGCGCGCGAGACTACCGCGCGCGTAGCGGTGGGTTCGTTCGCTAAGCGACTACTCGCTCCGTTTGGCATTATGGTGCTCGGCTATGTAGTCAGTATTGGCGCGACTACGGCGCACGCGACTGAAGCAATTGGTATCGAGGAACTCGCGCGCGTTACCGAAGAATCTCAGGTGCGCGTCGCCGACCTATCCGCCGAGCGCGCGATTATCGCCGAAATCGACGAATGCAAGAAAAGCGGTGATACTCTCGGCGGAATTGTCGAAGTAATTGCCACCGGTCTGCCGGTCGGACTCGGCAGCCATGTCCAATGGGACCGCAAGCTCGACGGTCGTATCGGTCACGCTCTGATGAGCTTGCAAGCGGTCAAGGGCGTCGAGTTCGGGATGGGCTTCGAAGCCGCGCGGGTGCGTGGCTCCGTGCTCCACGACGAAATTGGTTACGATTCCGCGCAGCGCCGCTTTACACGTCATTCCAACAATTCCGGCGGCACCGAGGGCGGGATGAGCACCGGCGAGCCGCTCCGAGTGCGCGTCGCATTCAAGCCGCTCTCGACCTTGATGCGCCCGCTGCGATCAGCTGATATCCGCACCAAAGAGGAGGCGACCGGCACGATCGAACGCTCCGACGTCTGCGCGATTCCCGCCGCCGCAGTGATCGCGGAAGCCGCAGTTGCGTTCGAGATCGCCGCGGCATTTCTTGAGAAATTCGGTAGCGACTCACTTGCCGAAATCACCCGGAATTACCAAGGTTATCTCGATCAGGTGCGCAACTACTGAAGCGCAGCCCGGGAATGGCGGCGAAGATTATCTTGACCGGCTTTATGGCGACCGGCAAAAGCGCAGTCGCGCGGGCGCTGGCTAAACAGCTCGGCTGGCCGCATCTCGATTGCGATAGCGAAATCGTCGCGTGCGACGGCCGCTCGATTCCGCAAATTTTTCGCGACTCGGGCGAGGCGCACTTTCGCGCGCTCGAGCACGAGGTGATCATCGCGCTCGCCGCAGACCCGCGCCGATGTCCGCAGTGCTCGATGCCGCGGCCGGCGGTAATCGCGACCGGCGGCGGCGCGCTGGTCGATCCGCGCAACTATGCTCTGCTCCTCCAAATCGGCGAGATTGTCTGTTTAACCGCGCGTCCAGAGATTATCGCGCGTCGAGTCGGCGCGTCCGCGCGCTCGCGCCCGATGCTTACGCAGAGTGGTAAACCTCTGACCGAACGCATCGCGGAACTGCTCGCATCGCGTCGCGAAGCCTATGCTCGTGCGACTATCACCATTGACACCTCGGACTTAAAAATCGATCAGGTGGTCGATTCAATCATCGTGGCGCTTGCGCGAAAACGATGGGAACGATGCCGTCTTTCTGCGTAGAGCTCGGTCCCGCCGCGCATGACGTTTATATCGGCCCCGGGCTCCTTCAGCAGCTCGGTAGTCTGGCTCTTGCCTCCGGTATTAAGACTGGCCGAGCAGCGCTCGTCACTGACGCCAACGTTGCGAAGCTTTATGCGCGAGCGGCCAGCGATGCGATCGAATCCGCAGGTTTTCAGGTCACGCTGCTCGAAATTCCCGCCGGCGAGGATAGCAAATCACTCGAAACGCTTGGTGAAATCTACGATCGCCTGACCGCAGCGCAGCTCGACCGCTCCTCGGCAGTTTTCGCGCTCGGCGGCGGCGTGGTCGGTGATGTGGCCGGCTTCGCGGCGGCGACTTACCTGCGCGGACTCCCGTTGGTGCAGGTTCCGACGACTCTCGTCGCGCAGGTCGATTCGGCGCTGGGCGGCAAAACCGCCATTAACCACCGTGCGGCGAAGAATCTGATCGGAGCATTTTACCAGCCGCGCTTGATCGTGGTGGATATCGCGATGCTTTCCAGCCTGCCCAAGCGCGAATTTCGCGAGGGTCTCGGTGAGGTGATTAAGTACGGCGCAATCATGGATGCGCCTTTTGTCGCATGGCTTGAACAATCGATGGCCGCGATTCTTACCCGCGAGCCCGCAGCGATCACAACAATGGTCGAACGCTCGCTGCATCATAAAGCCTTCGTCGTGGCGAATGACGAGCGTGAGGGCGGTCTCCGCAAAATCCTGAATTTCGGTCACACGCTCGGTCATGCACTCGAAGCTTCAGCCGGCTATGGAAGCTATCTCCATGGGGAAGCGGTCGCGATCGGGATGGTTGCGGCGGCGCGACTCTCGGAGTGCTATGCCGGACTCAGTTCGGATGACGCCGTGCGGCTCGCAACCTTGATCGACGCGGCGGGACTTCCTACGCAGATGCCTGAGGGCTGGCGCGACGAGAGCTTCCTCCGCGCCCTGCGGCTCGACAAAAAGCGCACTGAAGATGCAATCGAATTCGTCCTGCTGGATCGTCTCGGACACGCGCTTACGCGCAAGCTCAGCTTCGAGCAAATCGTAACCGGCGCGGAATGAGCAGTGGCCGCTCCAGCGCGCTTTTGCAATTACTTAGCTTCGTGCCGCAAGACACTGCGCCAACAAGTTCAGTGCAGCCGCTGAAAACTTGATCATATTTGTATAACGATCACCGACTCCGGTCTCGACAGAAATCGCCCGTTCAACTGGCCCCGCCACCGCGATACAGGTGAATCCCGGCGGATTGCCGTAACGAGTTCCGGTCGGGCCCGCCGCGCCAATTTCGGAGATGCCCCACGTTGCCGACAAGCGTTGGCGCGCGCCGCGCGCCAGAATCAAGGCAAGCTCAGGCGTGACCGACTTGATTCCACTAAAAGCTTCGTCGGGAATTCCGAGCAGCTCGCGCCGTGAATCGCGCGTATAGACCACTGCGCCGCCGGTGAAATAGGCCGATGCTCCGGGCATCGCCAGCAGCGCCGCCGAGATTAATCCGCCCGATGACGACTCGCCGACCGCGATCGTTTCATGGCGATCTTTCAATATCGCGCCGATCTTCTCCGCCACCGCAATTAGTTCCTGCACGGGTCTATTCGTCCTCTGTTCCGAGATGGGTTGACTCTAGTCGTGTCAGCCGAGGCTCGCAAATTGACCTTAAAGCCCACCGGTTCGCGTTGTCCCGATGATTGTTACTGATCGAAAAGTGAATTACAGAAGGGAATGAGGTGGAATTCCGATGGTCAAAAATCTCAATCATGTCGCGGTGATGGTCACCGATGTCGACAAATCCCGCGCCTTCTATCAAAACGTTCTGGGCTTGGAGAAAATTCCGCGCCCGCAGACCAAGGTGCCGGGTGAATGGCTTGGCCTCGGCGATCGTCAGCTTCATCTGATCGGCGAGCCCGGACCGCAAGGCAAAATTGATCCGCGCCGACCCCATCTGGCGCTCGATGTCGAGGACCTCGAAGCCGCCAAAAAGAAGTTGACCGAAATGGGCATTTCGTTTGTTGATGCATCAAAGAGCCAGACCGTTATTCCAATGACCGAAGCGACGCTGCGTCTGGTTGGGCGCCAACTCTGGCTCGAAGATCCCGACGGCAACATGATCGAGTTACGCGAAGAATATAAGTAATCGCGCGCGAACGACGCTCAATTCCCTGCTGGCATGCAGGCAACCTATAAACCTGCGACGCGTGATATAATCAGGCTGTCCAGCGCGTGAAATCAAAATTCTTCGGCAGTTCGACGAACAACACGCGGGCCGGCCCGCCGACTACGCGCGTGACATGCCCCTTACCAGCCAGATCGTCTGCGATGAATGCCTGACCCGCCGTGGCGCGCCGCTTCTCGCCGTCGGTCGTCCCTACCTCGACCTCCCCCGATAGCACCACCACGATCTGGCTGGCAGGCGCGTGATGCCATCCCTGCTCGAGTCCCTGCGGCAACTCAACGAATCTAATTGCCTGCGAGGGCCACGCATTCGACTGCTTCAAGGTGAAGCCGAAGCTGTCTGCACGCGGCTGATCGATCGGAATTTCGATTTCCTGAAAACGTGATTCGCCGCTCTCTGTTGCATGGAATCGAGTAACTTTCATCGGATTCTCCCCGGCTCCAGAATTAATTCGAACTGTCTCAATGGCGGAGGTGGGAGGGAGTCGATCGATCTCTCCCCTAGGAATCTATTGATCTATTGGGAAATTGCTTCCGCCAAATACGCCAAAACGCGGAATAAACGGCGCAAATGTACAAAATCAACACAGTGATTTCTATCCTACAATTTGCTCAGATCGAGATACTTTTTGAATCGGTTTACGCACCGGGAATCACCGATTTAATAGCGGCAGTCGCGGCTGATTCGAGCACAGTTTTCACAAGGGGATTTTCCCCCCATTTCTTAATGATGCTCTTAAATCGACCGCCTTCAGCAGCATCTTTTTTTTCGATCTCACCCGCAACCCCTTCAAGCACATCTCGTATGGTTAACGAATTATACTGATTGATTTGATTGAGGATCGTAATATTGCGTGAAGCATTGTCTGCTGCCACCACGGGCTTTATATCCTCAGCAGAAACTTCCCATTCTTCCACAATGTGCTCAATCGCTTGATTTATGATGTGGCGCGTTCTCTTAAAAGCTCGCGTCCAAATACTGACTCTGTTGTTAAATCCGTAATTGTTGAAACCAAATGGCGCAAAAGTCACAATTCGGAATTCCCCATATTGCGCTTCCGAATACGGTGAGCCTTTTTTCAGCCATGCCTCAACGTCACTGGACCAGTTCTTAAAATCCCCGTCTTGGTGAAAGTCTGGTCCACGTTCCTCCAGCTCGTCTGCCTGTTTTAGAAGTTTCTGCAGCCTCTCGATCACTATTTCCTTGTTCGGTCTTGGCATCGTTGGCTAAGAGTTATTCCCAACTCAAACTTGCTCGTTTAATAGCCCATATTACCATGAAATCAATCCCCAAGCATGAAACTTGAAGAACAGATATGCACAATCGAATTGGCGAAACAGTTGAAGAGACTTGGCGCGCGGCAGGACAGCTTATTTTACTATTACGACCTGACATACGACGGCATTCAACTTCACTACAAGATTGGTAAATGGAACGAGCCTTTTCCGCCAGCGCAAATTACTGGAGCCGAAAAAGAGCTGGTCTCCGCCTTCACCACTGCTGAACTCGGAGAGATGTTGCCTGAAATCGCCCCAATAAATAGTTCATCAGACTGGTGGTCAAGCAGAGAAAATGGAGAGTGGAAATGCCAGTATCGCTACAACATCCTTCAAAAAGCCAATACCGAAGCCAATGCCCGCGCTAAAATGCTTATCTATCTGATAGAAGCTGGGCTAATAGACATGTACAAAATTAACACGCCGCATTTCTCAACATTGGAGAAAACCCAATGATTTCAAGGGCTTAGCTCCAAAAAATTGGCGGAAAAGGGAGGGAGTCGAACCCTCCGGCGACTGTCTTAGCCGCCAAGCCGGTTTTGAAGACCGGTGGGACCACCGGGCCCCTTCCTCCTCCGAAGTTCGAATTTTATTGATTTTCTTGTTATTCCAGCAAGATCATCATAGACCGCCTCTATATGGAACTGTTGTCGATAGTTGACCCGCATCTAGCATGTGTTCAGCCGACTATAAATCTGAGATATGGGCCGCATGTTGCTGACCAATTCTATCGAAAAGCAGAATAAAGAGTGTCGCCGAGAACCATTAGCTGAGACAATGCCAGATTGCGAATCGCGTCTCCGTTGATTATTCTCGCTCCACGAGCGCGCTAGCGCCTATCTCGCAGATTCGCTCAGTCCGGCAGGCGTGTTCTGTCTGTTATGAACAATGGCGGACGCTCGCCCGTAGTAATAGGCCTTGTCATCCTATCGATCTAAGGATGATTCATCTATTTGTCGTCTTGCAAAAAGCGGACGGGCATCATACCCCGTTGCCGATTGTTAGACCGGCATTATCAATTATTCCTCTGCTCAAACGACCGGAAAGCTTAAGATCAAGGGTCTGGTAATGTCATGAAATGCCTCGGAAATGCTCTAGCGAAATTACTCGCTCCAGTAAGTGACCGTCTCTGGAATCTGTGCCTCGTTACAATAATGGTCTATGCTTCACTCGCTATTCGGGACCGCGTGAGTTCGGCGCAAATTGCGGCGTCCTCGCCTGCTATCTCGCTTCATCACCGCCGCTCGATTATCGCGAATCAAATCTCAGATAGAGACGCAGTCTTATCATCAGCGATTAATATGACGGCTGGAGATTTACAGACCGGGGCGAGCAATCCATTGGCGACATTGTGTGCATCAGACGGCGGCACGCTGTGTCGAGTCACGGGCTCAGCATCAATAGAAAATCTCACAGGTAATGGCATTACCGACGATACGGCAGCTCTGCAGGCGGCTCTGAATATGGGTGACGTGAATCTGGCCAGCGGGCGTATTTATCTGATCCACGGCAGCATTGTGATGCCAAGTTTCCGTACCCTACAATGTCAGCCGGGTGCGGTTCTTCACAGCAATAACAATGCTGCGCGCCAGACTGCAATCCTCAACTTCTCAAATACTAGTGACAGTACCGTAATCGGCTGCGTGTTCCAGGGTGTCTATACCAAAGGCGTTAGCCATCCCAACTATGCCATTCTTATGTCGGGCGGCTCTTACAACGTATTGGTAGGTAATACTTTTTCCAATTTTCCCGCTGCGAGTGCGGTCACGTTTTCTGATGCTACTACCGCCAACGTTGTAGCAATGAACGATTTCGAAAATAACTTCGATCATGGATTCAAAGCGCGTGACGCCATCGACACCAACCTGCGTCTGAATCGGGTCAATGGCAAGCTGGAACCCGCCATTCCCTTGCGCAAGCAAGCGGGCGGCACCCGACTCCAGCGCGACTTCTGGAACGCTCTCGCTATTCTGCAAGGATCACCGGCCGCGACTAACTATCAGATTGTGGAGCCTGGCACGATTTTTCGTGGTCATCTCTGTCATGGTGATGGCGTTAGCGACGATACGGCCTGCCTCCAGTCTGCGCTCGATGCTACCGGCAATGTGCTGATCGCAGCGGGAACTTATGCGCTGACCGGCTCGATCAGGATTGGAAGCAATCACAACCTCCTGTGTGAACGCGGCGCGACGTTGCTAAACAACACCGAAATCAATCACGTGATGCTCGATATCGGTACCGATGGGAAGTCGAGCGGCAATGACACTATCCTGGGATGCAAACTGGTCGGCGTTGATCATATCGGCAAGTTCGCCAACACGTACAGTGAACTTATCGAGATTGCGAGCAATCATAGTAATCCTAACAATATTCTGATCGCAGGAAACGATTTCAGCAATGCAGCCGGTGATAACGTCATTACTTATTCGCCCTGCGGCTCGGCTAATTTAGCTCAGTGCCGGAATGGAAGTCCTGCGAGCTCTGGCCCGCACAACGTTGCCATTCTTTTCAACAACTTTGATTTCGCCGCCATTCAAAGTGCGACTCACCTGAATGGAGGGCAACACCTTAACGTCGCGTTCAATCGCTACCGCGACGCCAATGCAACTGATGAGGCCGACTCAAATGTCCGCCAAATCATCACTGCTTCGTGGCGGCATAACTATGCGACCGCCGATCAGCCCGAATGGGACTCTATTAATGATACTTTACAGAACTATTCGATCGGTTGTAGTGGCCGTAGCGGAATTAATGACGACTATACCGGATGCATCATGCTCAATTCGATCTTCGATGGTGCTGGCGGCAGCGGGCATCCGATGGAGCTCGACGCGTGGACAAATAGCAGCAACTGCGGCGCTTATCGAAACAATCAGATTATTGGCGGCGCTACGAAACGTGAGGGAAGTTGCTAACCAAAGGATTTTCGTCGTATGGATAAATCGGCTAATCGTTTGCGGCACAGCTATCCTGAATTCTCGTCTCGGCGCGGCATATAACACTTTCGGTACTAACATGCTATGAAAGTTAGATGGGTGCTATTAACCAGAGTGCCTCTCGAACGCTGAATGGCGCGTCGCAACAAGATGTGATCGTTTCGTTTCGCGGACAGATGGGCAGCTTTTTAGTGCTTGCAACTATAATTTGTCTTTCTTTTGCGATCAGAGCCTATCCACTATCACATTCCGGCATCAACTGGGCTCTCGATTCGGACTCCACTGGCTACTTGCGGCTCGCGGATGGAATCCGGGCAGGCTGCGGATTTGCGGCCCGTTGGCGCGATGGAAGCTGCGGGCCGGCAGAGCTCCAGCGGACGCCTGGGTATCCACTGTTTCTTGTAAGCTTGCGCAATTTGCGTCTGGTGGTTATGGCCCAAGCCGGACTGGGAGCAGCAGTGTGTATGCTTGTCGCGCTGTTTTGCTGGTTCCAATGGGGGAGCGCGGCAGGAATTATTGCCGCCTCGATAGCAGCTTTTGATCTCTCCTCAGTCATTAGTAATAACATCGGAACCGAAATATTATTCACTTTCCTCGTAACGATGGCGATCCTGCTGTTACTGATACTTATTCAAAGAGCGATCCTCGACATCTGGTGTATTGTCGGACTTTTTAGCGTCGGTTGCTTTCTCGGAGCGACTGAGTTGGTACGGCCGATCGGACAGGTCTTGCTGGTTATTCCCTTTTTCAGTGTGGTGTTGGCGACCAAAAGTTCACTAGCAAAACGGGTTGCTCTATTACTTCTTATGTTGTCAATTCCGGTGGCCGTGATTGCGGGATGGTCATATCGGAATTATGAGCAACGGGGTTGTTGGGTCTTCAGTTCAATCGGAGCGGTTAATCTTTACTACTATCGCGCGGCAGGTGTGCTCGCGCGCGAAACCCACAGAAGCGTGGACGAGGTCAAATTTGATTTCCTGAGTTCGGCCGGGCGCGCGTTAAGGGGCTCTGATCTATGGAGCCAAACGTTCGACGAAGATCCATCCGAAATGAGGAGACACAGTATCCACATATTGGCTAGTCATCCCTTGGACGTGGCCTTGATGACCTTCAAAGCGTTTGCTCGATGATGCCTTTTGCCATCGAATCGTCCCGCATTGAGCGATTTGCTCGGCCATCGAGCTGATCAGAAGGAGTCCAACGAATTCATAACGACAAACGTCCTGTCGGATCTTGGTGCACTATACAGATCACCTTGGCTGACAGCTATTCGCACCATCCTTTTTCTTCAACTCGCTCTAACAATTTTTACGTGGATTGGCGTAGGCATGGCGTTACCTCGGATATTTGGCCAACCGCCGCCCCTCGGTTCGCTGATCTTGATTCCACTTACTGTGAGCGTCCTTTTGTTGGCCGCAGCTGCCGGACCTGAAATGAATGATCGTTTTAGAGTCCCAGCTACGCCGATGTTAGCTCTCGTCGCTGCGTTCGGATGGACGGCCGGGAAGAGGAGTAGTGCAGGGCCGAAAAACTGATTTGCTGCGATCTCTTTCGGGCCGTATGGCTCGCTTGGCGAATCCGCGTCAATCGAGCCGGCGAAATCAAAATGGGCGATCGAGCAATCTGCATGCTGCTCAACCGCCCGGTGCGCGTGTTATATGGTCCGAGTTCGCTGCTAGCTGTCGGCGAGTATAAGTCTTGAATTACCTCGATGTCCGATCATGCACACACTTTCACAGCGCAGTGCGCTAGCAACCATTGGTGCTGTACGCTCCGCCAGTTAAGACATTACCGCTATAATTGCCGGGCTTGCCGGAGCAGCTGCTGTTCCCAATTTTTAGACTCGTGCCCTGTCCAGTCGAGGTCGCGCCTTCAAGTATATTATCCACCGACCAGCAACCGCTCCCGTCGGATGGGATCAGGTCGTCGTCGTTGCAACTATGCCGAGAGCCGATATCCTGACCGTTAAGCGCGTCAAATGAACCGAACGAGCTGGTGTTGAATGTATTTTCGTTCCAATAAACGCTAGTCATAACCTGCAAGACGTTACCATCCATCTCATCGGTGCCGTTACAGTCGGTGAACAGATTGTTTGCAGCATGCAGTATCTGACCGCCGTTGAAATGCAGTCCCGGCTGTCCGCAGTGAGTGAAAATATTGCTATAGACAGTGACATTGCTAGGTCCCTCGGCGCCCGGTACGCCCCCATTACAAGCAGAACCGATATTGCGAGTACCGCATGGCGAATAAGTAATGAGCAAGTCGCCTTGTCCATCCATAAAGCTGTTATTTTCAATCAAGACATTGTTCGTGTGTATGCCCCAGCCGCTCGCGATCTCGAACAGTTCACTGTAATTCACGCTCGGCATAACAAAGTTGGCATAGTTGTTCCCGCCAGCTGGATAGTCGGTTCCCCTAAAAGTGCAACCGACTACACTATTATTTCCCACGCTTGAGTTGGAATATCCGATCTCGAACATGCGCGTGCCTTTACTTTGCGTATCGAGAAATACCGCGCCGTTCTGGCAGGAAATATTGCGACCAGTCGGAATCGATAGACTACCCCCTACAGCATAAGTTCCAGCTTGGACAATCACGTCGCTGGCGTTCAATGCGGCTTGCCACGCTGCCGTATCGTCGGCCACGCCATTTCCTACGACGCCATGGGTTCCCGGACCAATGGTCGTTGGGTTGTTAAGCGTCGGAATTGGAGGAATTGACGGAGGCGTTGGCACCCCGCTCGGAAGAGGTGTTGGCGTCGAGCTAGAAGTCGGGTCAGGCGTTGGCGTAGCGGTGGGAGTTCCAGGTGGGGTGGGCGTCGGACTCGGGCCGCTTCCGCAAGTTAATGTTACTTGCTGTCCGGATGTGAGTGGCGTCCAGCTATGGTTTGGTCCTGGATTGTCGCATCTCACTAAAATAGTCGCGTTAGGATTTAGTTTGACTGTCGATGCGGGAGCAGATGATGTGCATCCTACAGTTATAGTTTGTCCTCGAGGAAGCGAATACCAACTGCTGTTAGGCCCAAGTTGACGTTCACCTTGAACCATAGTGCTGCCGGGCGCTGATAGTTGATTAGCTTGAGCAGCTGATACCATAATCGCCGAGATTGCCAATACCGACAGCGTGATCGTGCACGATCCTCTCCTCATAATTCCCCCCAGATTCAAATTGCAGTGTGCGTCAAGATTAGGCGGGAGACTCAGGTGCGTGACGCATTTTGTGATTCGATAGAAATTCTTACTTGGTGGTCTAACTTGGCGTTCTTCTGGGCATAGTTTTCTCCTTCCTGCGCCATTGGCGGTTGCAAGCTAAATGAATTATTAGGCGCAGCACCTTTAATTCGGGCGCGCTTTCGAGTAGCCACTCGATTCCAAACAGAGAGACTTCAAGCTACCGAGAAGCGAATTAAGTTGGCCTGATTCGCGTCGCCTGATCTCGCAATCTTGCTACCTGCAAGTAACTCTCGGATTGTCGGCGCAAGCGAAACGCAAAGCCTATACCTAGAACTCGCGTCCTGATCGCTAGTGGCGAGAAAGCTAAGCTAACGTCTGAAAAAACGATGATCAGTTGAAGATAAGACCATAAACTCTATACAGCCTGAGATCGTCAGAGTCGCGACTGTACAACAGCACACTTAGCATCAAAAGTGGCCTCTGACCGAGCTCATTGCGACTGATCGTTTTATGTGGCTTGGTAATGAATGTGACGCGCAATTGCGCTATCGCACGGGAATGACTTCAGAAATCAAAATTGTGCGGCTCTGCTACATTCCGAAAATGAGAGCAGGCTCAAAGCTTGGACGGTCGCCCCTGCCCCGCGAAGGTCCATTCAAGGGAAATTCAATCTCGTCAGTTAGCCCCGCATGAACTTCCTAATATCGTACTGAATCCGACAAGTTCATCTTGACGTTTTAGACTGATAATTCGGATAGAAACAGGGCGCATGCCACTCATTCAAGTAGTAGCATTTGCCTGCTATCGCATCTAAGAATAAGTGTTGCGTTAGATTAGATGCCGCTCGAGCCCTAATCACCGCGGGAGCGGACGACGTTCGATGTGATACGCTTATCGGAACACCACAAATTCATGAGCGCGGGGGGCGCGCTCTGGGCTGTCGATCAAACCTTGAGATTCATTTCAGTAGGGAACAAAACCAACGATGATAGCTGAAAGTACTAAGCTCGACAGCTCGCGGACCGGAATCAAATGAATCGGTTTTATCTCATCCGTTGCATGCGAGTCGGCACTGCGCTGCTGCTTATTGGGTTAGAGTTCACAAATTTGATCCCCTATATGGCGGAGTTTGCTAAAAAAGGGGTCCATCACTCTCGCTACCCCTTCCAATATGCAGCATATGGGATTTGCCTTCTTATCATTCTGCTTGATCGGACGAATTTGAAACGTTTACTAGATAAAGGGGTCACGCTCTGGGCATTTGTACTGCTTATATTGCTCACCTGGGCGATGTTGATACGAACTTTTAATCTACCGGTCGGCTTCACTGATTATCTGGTATTTCGCATATTCGGAACTCAGCTCAACAGTATTGGGTTTTTACTAACCTGCGTGATGATATTCGATGACCCGTACGTCCTCTGGATTACCAAGCGTGCGGTGATGATCGTGACGCTGGCCGGAATCCCTCTAATTATATATGACATTTTTCGTCCCGGTATCTTCAGCAACATCCCGACTCGGGGCGCGGGACTTTATGTACAGCCGAATAGCGCCGGAATGGCTTTGGTGTTCGGATGCCTGATAGGTGTCAGCGCAATTCGTCGTAGCTGGGCTCGGGAAATATTCGTGCTGTGCTGTCTGGTTGGTATACTCGCGACCTTCTCTCGTGAGGCGCTGCTCTCATTTGGTGTGATACTAATTGTTGGATGTATAAGTGGAACGTTCTCCGCGCGGCGTCTCCTTATAGCTGCCAGTATTTTCACCGGATTATTTCTCGCCAGCCATTTCCGTACGGCCCTCTCCAACAAGGATATCAGTTCCCAAGATTGGGCGAGGTTGACGCTTCAGTGGTCGGACTCTAGCACCAAATCCAGGGAGCAGCTTGCCTACAAAACTCTCGAAGCGTTCGAAGATGCACCGCTCCTCGGAAATGGCTTTGGTACGACCGATTATTGGCAGGATGATCCGGGACATAATTCATACCTGGTCCTCATGGCGGATTGCGGAATTATTGGCCTCTTGGTGATACCTGGGTTGATGTGGAGCATCAGGCGAAAAAGTTGGGATTTTAACGCCTTCGCTGGTAGTTTTCTCCTGTGGGGCGTGTTTAATCACTTAGTGTTAAACGAGCTCTTTTCTCTGATTACCATAGCAATTTTCGCGGTTGAGCCGCGGGATAAGAGTGAATTCGCTTCAGTTTCTCCCCGGTCAAGTGCGTCGGTAAGTATGCGGCCCGAGAGCCGCGCCGCACTAGGATAATGGCCATCCGTCGCTTGATTTGCTAGTGGCTAAGCATGTCCATTCGAAAGCGGATTTCGTCTTAAGCTACGGAAATCCGCTACCATCCTTTGCCCGATCTTAATCGAAGAACTACGAGCTATCTTAACCTCCAACCCGGGTTTGAAGATCGGCGGGACCAAGGGATCTATTTCTTTGCTCTTTCGGCGATGCTGGCTGTTCGGGTTGCTTGCCGCCGATTCGACGAGAGAGTCGTTCAACGAAAACAAAAAGCGGCGGCACGAGGAAAATCGCAATGCCGCTCGAAAAAACCATCCCCACGATAGTTACCGTGCCGATGAGCTGGCGGGATACACCGCCGGCGCCCAGCGCGAACCACAAGGGAAACAAGCCGAAGATGAAAGCGAATGATGTCATCAAAATCGGTCTCAAGCGCAAGCGCGCGCCGTTCAGCGCGGCCTCAATGATTGACTCGCCCCGCTCGATCTCGGCCTTGGCGAATTCAACAATCAGGATTGCGTTCTTGGCCGACAGTCCGATTAACATGATAAGGCCGATCTGTGCATAGATGTCATTATCAAAGCCCCGCGCCCACAACCCGACGAATGCGCCGCACACCGCTACCGGTACACTGAGTAGTACACTGAAAGGCAGCGACCAGCTCTGATAAAGCGCCGCCAGAATGAGAAATACTAATACTAGTGATAGTATGAATACTCCTGCACCACCCCCGCGGTCGCCTGCTGGTAGGTGATCCCGCTCCAGGCGTATCCCATATCGCGGGGCAGTACGGTATTAGAGACCGCGGCTATCGCGCTCATCGCCTCGCCGGTGCTGCGGCCTGGCCCCGGCGTCGCAAAAATCTCGATGCTTCGGTATTCGTTGAAGCGTGTCGTATATTCCGGACCAGTCGTTCGATTCATACTGACGAGAGCTGAGAGCGGCACCATCCCGCCATTCTTATTACGTACATAGAATTGGCCGACATCGCTCGCACTATTCCGGTACTGCGGTTCTGCTTCGACAAATACCTTCCAAACCCGGCCAAACCGATTGAACTGATTTACGTAAACACCACCGAGCAAACTTTGTAGCGCTCCATAGACGTCTCTGATAGGGATGCCGAGCTTGAACACCTTATCCTTGTCCACGTCGGCAAAGAACTGCGGAACAGCTGGACTGAAGGTCAGATTCAAACGTGCGAGTTCGGGTCGCTTGCGCGCGGTGGCAATAAACTTTTGCGTGTTCTGCCACAAATACTCGACATCATGCCCACCCCTATCCTGAATAAAGAAATCGACGCCACCAGCTTGGCCGATTCCCGGAATTGCGGGAGGCAAAAAGGCTGCGACTTGCGCGTCCGGGAACGCCGCGAATTTCTGATTGATGGCAGCCACGATCGCGGACGCCTGTAGTTCCAGCTTCATACACCGGCTGTAAGGCTGCAATTGGCAAAAATAGAGGGCGCTGCGCGGGCTGGTAGTCTGAGAGAGCAAGCTGAACCCCGTGATCCCGGTATAATAACGCACCATCGATTCACTTTTTAGGATCGCGTTGAGCCGAGTCATTACCGCGTCGGTGCGCTGGAGCGAAGCTCCTTCCGGCAGTTCGACGTTGACTACAAAATAACCCTGGTCCTCGTCTGGCAGAAATGAGCGAGAGAGCGACCGCCCCAAACCGCCCGCCAGCAACGTGAAACCGATCAAAATCGCAAACGCAAGCACCAGCTTGTGTACAAGAAAATTCGTGACTCGTAAGTAGCCTGTTTGTGTACGCCTAAATCCGGCGTTAAAGAGGCCGAAAGTAAATCCGAGCGGCCCTCGGCGGTGCGTTGTTCGGGGCCGCAGGATCAGCGCTCCCAAAGCCGGACTAAGCGTGAGCGCGTTGAAGGCCGAAATCAGCACCGAGAATGCGATCGTCAGCGCGAATTGACGGTAGAGGGAACCGCTGATACCCGTCATGAAAGCGGCGGGAATAAAGACTGCCGACAGCACCAGAGCGATTCCCACCAGCGCTCCACTGACTTCGTCCATCGCCTCGAGCGCCGCCTCGCGCGGCGAGCGGCCCTGCTCAATTTTGGCTTCGATTGCCTCGACCACGACAATCGCGTCATCAACCACTAGCCCGACAGCCAGCACCAGCCCCAGCAATGAAAGTGTGTTGGTCGAAAAGCCGACCGCCGGAAAGAACATGAATGCGCCGACCAGTGACACCGGGATCGTCAGAATCGGGATCAGCGTCGCGCGCCAGCTCTGCAAGAAGACGAAGACCACCAGCACCACCAGCCCGATCGCTTCGAGCAGGGTCTTGACGATCTCCCAAGCCCCTTCCGTCACCGGCACCGTTGTATCGAGCGTCAGCACCGACTGCATATCCCGGGGAAAGCGCCGGCTCAGCTCAATCATTTTCGCCTTGACCAGATTGGCCGCTCCTAAGGCATTCGAGCCGGGCGTCTGATAAAGCACAATATTTGCCGATGGCACGCCATTGATGTAGGACTCGGTCGTATAGGTTTCTGCGCCAAGCTCAATGCGTGAAACATCTTTGAGACGGACAAAGGACCGTCCGGATTCGCGCGTACAACGACATTGCCGAACTGCTCTGCGGTCATCAGCCGTCCTGGTGCCGTCACTGGATAAGTAAATTGCTGTCCTGCGGGCGCAGGTGCGCCGCCGATCGTACCGGCAGGATTAACCACGTTCTGGACTGTAAGAGCATTGACCAGGTCCGTTACCGTAAGTTGCAGGTTAGCGAGCTGATCGGGCCGCACCCATACCCGCATTGCGTAATTGCCAGCGCCGAAAATTTTGGCCTGACCAATTCCAGGGATGCGGGCGAGTTCATCCTCGATATTGATCGCGGCATAATTAGACAAAAATTTCTGGTCCCACGTCCGATGCGGCGAGGTGATTGAGTACACTAGCAGCGGGAGTCCGACGGTCTGCTGCGTAGTGAGCCCATAAGCGCTAACCGCGGCTGGAAGGCTCGACTGCGCCTGCGCTAGACGGTTCTGCACCTGCACCTGATCGATATCGATATTGGTTCCGCCATCAAAGCTGACCTGTAGAGACATCGTGCCGTCGTTGCCGTTGATGGATTGCATGTAGATCATGTTCTTAGCGCCGTTGACCTGCTCTTCAATCGGCGTCGCTACCGACTGCTCTACGTCCAATGCATTTGCGCCGGTGTACGTGGCGGCGGTTTGAATTTTGGGCGGCACAATATCGGGGAACTGGGCAACTGGCAGCCGGAAGATCATCACCCCGCCGGCGATGACGAAAAAAATCGCCGTTATCATCGCCACAATGGGTCTATTTATGAAGAACCTCGACATAGAACTATTCTTGGGCCGATCCAGCGTTCGGGGGTGATGCGGTGCCGGCTATGGGTGCTGCCGGCGGCGACAATGACGCTTTGCGCGCCAGGACCGGCCTTATTTGCATCCCGTTTTTGACATCCTGCACGCCGTCGGTTACGACCCGTTCGCCTGGGTTGACGCCTTGATCAATCAGCCATAGGGCGTCGACCTTCTTCCCAGGTTTGACGCTGTGAATCATGATTCGATTATCGGTGCCGACAGTTGCAATCTCGTACTGTCCCTGAATCTCAAATACCGCACTTTGCGGAACCATGAGAGCGTCACGGCGGACACCGATCTGTGCACGGATTTTGGCGTACATACCGGGGCGGAGGAGGTCTTCGGGATTGGGAAAAATCGCTTGGATTTGAATGGTCCCGGTCTGCGCATCTATCTGCCGGTTGGCGGCGTAGAAATGGCCGTGATGGGCATATACCGTCCCATTGCCGAGAATCAATTCAAAGGGTACCCCGCCGCCGGCAGCTGTTCCGTTCTCGCGTGCATTAATTCGTCCCGCGAAGTGCAGATATTCCTTTTCACTAATCGGAAACGAGACTTTTATTGGATCGAGCTGTGAAACTGTCGTGAGCAATGTGGTGGTGTTCACCAAATCGCCGACCTGCGCCTGCGCGATTCCGGCCACACCGTCGATTGGTAAATAGACCTTGGTCCATTCCAGATTGAGCTTCGCCGCTTCCACCGCGGCTTGTGCCGTTTTCACCTGGCCTGCAGTCGCGCGCGTGGTCTGGGTCATCGTGTCGAACTCCTGCCTTGAAATCACGCCCGCCTTGACCAGGCGCGTATAGCGGGTAAGCTGCTGCTGATTTTGCTTCAACTGAGCCTGCTGCTGGGCAAGAGTACCGAGGGCCTGATCGAGTGTGGCCTTGTAAGGGCGGTCATCGATCTCGAACAAGAGCTCACCCGAGCTGACGTGAGCACCGTCTCGATAATCCTGCTTCAGGAGATAGCCGGATATTTTCGGCAGAATTTTCGCGTTGATAAATCCCTCGGTAGTACCGATTGATTCGGCATAGATCGGAACGTCTTCCTGAACAACCGTTGCGACCGATAGCTGAGGGATGGGGGGCGGTCCTTTGGAGACGGAAGAGGATTTGGCTTTAGAGCAGCAGGTGCCAATCAAAACGATAACGGCTGTCAGACCGGCAGCCATCAATCGAATTGCCGATGATCGGTTAACCTGCGAATTGCCGATGATCGGTTAACCTGATTGCCGCTGACCCTCATTATTCAGTGAGCTGCTTGGATTTTCTCAATCCACCACGCGAAAGCTTGAATAAAACTCGTCAAGAAATTACGCGTGCTCTCGTTCGTGATGTTTCCCTCCTTATCGAAAAGGGCTGCCGCTCCTCCGATATAGGCCTCGGGCTGTTGCATGGCCAGAATATTCAGGAAAACAAAGGATTGACGCAGATGCTGATTCGCGCCGAACCCGCCGATTGCTCCGGGCGAGACACTGATCACCGCTCCGGGCTTTCCGTCCCACGCGCTCTGGCCGTAGGGCCGCGAACCAACGTCGATCGCGTTTTTCAGCACGCCTGGAACCGATCGGTTGTATTCCGGCGTGACGAATAACACCGCGTCAGCCGCTTTCACCTGCGCGCGAAAGGTAACCCACTCAGGTCGTGGCGCCCCTTGATCATCGTCGTCCTGATTGTATAAAGGCAGCTGCCCAATCTCGACTATTTCAAGTTGAAGTTCTGCAGGCGCAAGAGCTATCAGCACCTTGGCCATCATGCGATTGTACGAGCCTTTGCGCAGGCTCCCAACGAATACAGCAATTTTTCGTGTGGTGCTCATTAACTCGCTAATCCTTTGATTGACGAGAATTGTACGGACAAATGTCAGTCGGGGCATACATGACGATGCGTTTGGTTCCGCGCCAAGTGGATAAAAGCCGACGCATCTATTCAAAGGCGCTTCCTCATAGGAAATCAGCTTTCACGCACCAATCAATTGGTCATGTGATTTTCAACGCGCAGCGACTCGCCTGAATCTGCGGATTCCGGCGAAGCGGGATCTGGTCGCTATCAGAGGATCTGTCCGATAAATGGAATTGAATTCAGGCCTTGACAGAAGAGAAGGTTAGCAATCAGCGAACGATCAAGGCTTATCGTAGATCATCGCCAGTACACCACTATTATACTGCAGCATGCCGGGCGGCCCGCCATGCGGTCCAATCTCGAAACCAGTGAATAATCCCGCAACCGGAACGCTTCCGAAGTGTTGCCCGATATAGGCCGAATCGTGGTCAGGTATTTGGTAAAGTCCCGACCCACGCGAAATGCAATCAAAGTAAAGACCGAAAGCGGGTGACCGGCGAGCGGTCGTACTCATCTGCTCAAGCGTAGTTTTGAGCTCGGCGCGTGACCGCTCAGCGTCGCGTAAGACGAATCCGACCACATCATTGATCTGCGGACGATGCGCGACTGCGATCGCGCCATGCTCAGGACTTAGCCCGATAATATTGCGCACATGGAAACTGCCGCGTTCCAGTTTCTGAATGTCGTGAGCTACCGGCACGCCGAGCATGACAAAGGCGAGCGCGCGACGGGTATCATCCGCGAGCGGCCCGGCCGCTTCCGTGAATACCTCGAAAGCGCGGCGTCCATCGAGCTCATGAATCACGTTATCGCGCACTGCCGTGACACGATGTGCCTGGCCGAGCGGCGTGACCGCCAATGCCGTACCAACGTTTACGTCAAAGTCGCCCGCCAGCAGCATCGCGGAAATCGAATTCGAGCTGACTACATCGCCGCAGAACTGAAAGGTTTCGCCGATCGAGGCGTCTTCACTTGCACCACCGCCAATCAAGGTCACGTTGGGCAACTCGGCAGTCAAAGCCGCAACGAACGATTCGGCATCGAGATTATAGGTATCGGCAAAAATCGCGAGGAGATTGTTTGGGCCCAGCCGGGAACGCATGCTGTCGGCCAGCTCGTGTGCCACTTCACGCGCGCGGTGGCGCAGCTGCGGGACAAAAAATCGCGATACCGTGATCGCCTCGCTGTTAAAAACCAGCACTGCCACCGATGGTCCGCTCTCGAATTCCCGGCCATTCGCGATTGCCCCAACGGTTCCGCATCCCACCACATTGGCAGTGCCGGCAATTTCACCGACTGTGCGGACGAGCAGCGGATAAGCGCCGCCATGACGAGTGCTTGCGAAACAGAACGCGGCGCCGGCGGTGCGCAAACCTGCTTGTCGCAAAGCGGCTTGGGTAGCATCCATCGCAGCCGTGCGCGGATTTAGAACTGTTGAATAACCAGCACCCGCCCGAATCATCGCGAGCCTCGCATAATCGAGAGAATCACGTCACGAACAGCTTTGCAGAATTAATCCCACATGAGAAGAGTTGGCCAACAATAATGCGCTCCATGCAGCGTTGCTACAGTCATTCGTCAGTCGTCATACGAAGTAAGCTGGATACGAACATTGGCGAATAATGAGCCGCCCGAATCAATAGGACCCGGGCAGCCCTTCCCCTTGTTTCCCCCGATCTTGCGCAGATCGGCGAGTGTCCAATGGTATTACAAGAGTCGTTCCATGGATAAAGTGTTAGTGCAGATACGGCTTACTGGTGCGAAACTAAAAATTTCGCTACTTACAGCATCTGACTCGCCATTGTGAATAGATCCTCAATTGGTGAGTTGCGAGGTCGCGCGCCTTTGTTGCCGCTGTGCAACGAGAAGCGGAATTTGCCGATTACTCCGCGTCTGCACATCTAGATAGCGTTGACAGGTTAAGGTCGCGCCAATAGTATCGCGCGATAGCAGAAGGAGAGCGACATTTTCCCTCTCCCAGCGAGTTCCCATCTCCAGCCTATCGATTCGTGCTACGATCCTGCAATGAAAAACCTTTGGCGCGCGTATTTGTGGCAAGTGCTTTAACCCTCAGCCATGATGCAGGAGCATGACGCGCAGCAGTCTTGGGCGGTCGCCAAGTTGGTAAGGCACCAGGCTTTGGACCTGGCATTCGAAGGTTCGAGTCCTTCCCGCCCAGCCATCACCCGTTGGAACATCCAATGACATACCAATGCCACCATCGCGCGATAATTGCCATGCTGGAGGGAGCAAATGCCTGAGCGCGCTAAGGATCAACTTGAAATTTTCACGGGGAATTCCAATCCCGCACTAGCCCGTGAAGTCGCCGAGCATCTCGAGGTCAAGCTCGGACAGGTTGAGGTCGGCCGCTTCCCCGATGGTGAAGTGATGGTTGAGGTGCGCGAGAATGTGCGTGGCGGCGACTGCTTCGTTATTCAATCAACTTGCTCGCCACCTAACGAGAGTCTCATGGAGTTGCTGCTCTTGATGGACGCGCTACGGCGCGCTTCTGCCAAGCGAATCACGGCAGTAATCCCGTACTTCGGCTATGCGCGCCAAGATCGTAAAGTTGCGCCGCGCGTACCAATCAGCGCAAAACTGGTAGCAGACCTAATCACCGCCGCCGGCGCTCAGCGGGTACTCACCGTTGATCTGCATGCCGGTCAAATTCAGGGTTTTTTCAATATTCCGGTAGATAATCTCTATGCGATGCCGGTGCTGGTCCAGTATCTGCGCAAGCGGCTGGATGGGCGCCGCATCACTGTGGTCTCGCCCGACGCGGGCGGTGTCGAGCGCGCCCGCGCGTTCGCACGGCGTCTTAATGCCGATCTCGCCATCATCGATAAACGCCGTCAACGCGCGAGTGAAGTCGCCGAAATGAGACTGGTGGGCGAAGTACGCGACTCGATGGCGCTGCTGATCGATGACATGATCGATACGGCCGGGACAATCACGGAGGCTGCAAAGGTGATACTCGACGCGGGGGGGGCTGAAGTAATGGCCTGCGCCACCCATCCGATTCTGTCTGATCCGGCGTGCGAGCGGCTTAACCGTTCCGCAATCCGCGAATTGGTCACAACCAACAGCATTCCGTTAGCTGCCAAAGCGCAAGCCGAGCTCTCGCAAATTAAAGTACTCTCGGTGGGCGCTCTGATAGCGGAAGCCGTCCGGCGCATTCATAATGAAGAATCAGTCAGCTCGCTATTCAACTGAACGGCGGGCGACAAAGATGAGAGGCAAAAGATGGAAACTGTTGAACTCGGCTGCGAAACGCGCGCGGTCCGGCCGAAAGGGTTGATCAATCGCATACGACATCAGGGCCGCGTGCCGGGTGTGATTTATGGCAACTTGGGCACAACTACGCCGATCGCGGTCGGCGGCGCCGAGCTGAAGACCCGGGTTCATACCGCAGCACGTCAGCGCCTAATGCGCCTAAAGTCGGAGAACTCCGAGCTTGACGGCAAACACGTAATTGTCAAGGACCTTCAGCGGACTCCCGTCAGCGGCGATATTCTGCACGTCGATTTGTACGAGGTTGACCTTAACAAGCCTCTCCGCGTCTCTATCGCGCTTAGATTTACCGGGCGAGCGGCTGGCTTGATCGATGGCGGCATTCTGCAACCGCTGGAACGGAACGTCGAAGTGGAATGTTTGCCGCTTGAGATTCCGGAAGCAATCGAGGTCGATGTCACGCCGCTCAAGATTCACGACGTGATGCATGTCTCGGCGCTTAAGTTTACCGGCAATGTGAAACCGATTTTCGACAGCGACTATCCCGTCGTCACGGTATTACCGCCAACCGTCACCGAGGCTCCCACAATCGCAGCAGCGGCCGAAGGCGAGGCGGTTCCCGCCGAGGGCGCAACAGCCACTACTGCTGCTGCACCTGGGGCTGGTGATGCTGGCGCAAAAGAAGCGGGCAAAAAGGAATCGGGAAAGAAAGGTTAATTTGAAGTGCCGCGCTATTCGAATTATCGGCGCGGCACGATCGTAAGTTCCAGTGCGCGATGTACTGCGGTCGCGGGATCGTCGATATGTTCGATCCCCGCGATCTCAGCCCATGCGCGCAGGCCAATTACCGGACGTCCGAGCTTGAGCGCCAGACCGATTTCAGAGAGCGTACCGCCCTCCCCGAACATCGCGATCACCGCGTCGGCGCTGGCTACAACGATTACATTGCGCGCCTGACCCATGCCGGTTGCGATTGTGAACTCTATATAAGGATTCGCGTCGCTGCGATCGTATCCGGGAATAATCCCGATCGTGTGCCCGCCAAGCGACTGCGCACCGTGCGCCGCCGCTTCCATCACGCCACCCCTTCCTCCGCAAATTAGAATCGCGTTCGCTGCGGCAAGATTCCGGCCCACCGCAAAGGCTAATTCTTCTAAGTCGCATGTGGCGCGCGCGGCGCCAACGACGGCGATCACTGGCTGTTTTGTCTCAGATACCAAGGGCGCGCGGCAATTCGGCAAGATCGTTTATGATCAAGTCCGGTTGCGGGATACCCGCCGGTACTGCCGATAATCCTTTGCTGATCCACGCAGTGCGCATACCCGCCCGGGTTGCGCCTAGGATGTCGTCGCGCGGCGTATCGCCGACAAACAGGATTTCATTGGAATCGAGCCGCAGCAGACCGCAGATATGATCGAAAATCCGACGATCGGGTTTTCGCAATAGCACCTGGGCGGAGATTACAATCGCCTCGAAGAGATTGGCTACGCCAGTGTCGCTCAAGACATCGTAACCACATTTCGTGTCGTCGAAGTTGGAGAGCAGACCGAGACGATACTGCCGCGCGAGCGCCCTGGGCCGCGTCCACCCGACTTCGCGGTGCCCAGGTCGCGGCGCGCACCGCCATCATATGGGTGCGTGTCAAAATTTCGGCGAGCTCTGACCGTTTTTCGGCTGATCCGAGCTCTAAGTCCGCCAGTGTGCGCGCGAAGCGCTCATGGCAGGTAATCTCAATTCCCTTACGCTCGCGCTCCGCCATGATCTCCTCGACTATCGCCGAGTAAACCTGGATAAAGCGCTCACGATTGAAATCTGCGCCGAATAACTCCTCCATTTTAGGGAAAATCCACGGCATCGTCGTGCGCACCTGACGACCCTGCAGCTCCATCAGCGGCAGCCGCTCCGGTTCCCATTTGACCAGCGTGTCGAACAGGTCAAGTACGATAGCCTTGAAAGCGAGCTTAGACACGAGTCGCGAGCGCAGCAGCGCTGCTCAAAAGCACCAGCAAGTTAATCAACATGACGCCGCCATTAAGGGTGACGGATAATCGATGGAGTTGCTTGAATTCGGCCTCTCGGGAAGCATCCGGGTCGGGTTGACCTGTCATTGGCCGAATCACCTCGATACGCGGACGAATTACGCCTCCCGCGTAGAAGGTAAGCCCCAGCGCAATTGCCAAACCGATGGCTGCTAGTGACCACCATAACTTCGGTTGGTAGCTGAAAGCGAAGTAAATCGCGAGGATCAAGCTGATAACTCCGGCGATATAGCCCAGCAGGTAATAGCGCGGAAAGATAGCGCCGACCACTTTGCCGGCTTCACCGATAGTTAGCGTGGCAAACACTGCCGGCGCTGTAAAAATGGTAAAGAACACCATGCCACCGAGCCAGCAGGTCAGGCAAAGAAGATAGATAAACAAAGGTGCGATCATCAGGCGTACCGGTCTCCGAACGACTTCTTCAAATCAGATAATTCTAGTTTAGATAAGTCTTGCTTGCACCCGGAATTGACTGGCGCTGTGCAAAGCCAGAGTCAATTGAATGCCAAGCCACAATAGCCGGTTCGCCGAACTGCCAACACAGAAAAACGATGTGATTATCTTCTATCTCACAGGGGAAATCGATTAATCCAAGCTCGATATCCTTCAAAAAACAGCCGTGTGACTCGATTTTATTTGCGAGTTCAGCCATCCGGGTAGCCGGTTCTCGCAATTCCGGATGTTGTTCGATCACTTTAGGCAGTTCGCCCGGCTGAATCTCCCGGCCGGCTTTCATCAGCTCAGACATTTGCTCGCGCAGGTCATTGGCATGCGCTTGCATGTCACGAATCAGGAGTTCCAAAACAGGAATTAGCGCGGTGGCTTCTGTCGGGCTGAACAGTTTATCGAATTGATGGTACGGCAATTTACTGGCTCGTCGTTAATGTCACGATTTGATATCGAATGGTGGCGAGGAAAACGCCTTGTCGAACTTCAGACCGTATATTACGTTAAAAAGTTACGGTCGGGAAAGCGCGGCCGGCATTTCGTCACTATCTTAACAGGACCTTGGGCTTTATCAGTGCCGGAGTTGATGCATGACTGATCGAACACAAAATGAAAAGCGATTTGAGACTGAAGAAGATCTGAGTCAAATCGAAATTCCTGATCTGTTACCGGTGCTGCCACTACGTGGCATCGTGATTTTCCCCAGCCAAATTCATCCATTTTTGGTTTCGCGAGCTTCTTCGCTCAAACTTATCGAAGATGTTGGCCAAGACTCGCGTATTATTGGTTTGGCTGCTCAAAAGAATCCTGACGACGAGAACCCATCACCTGAAGGTTTGTATCAGCGTGGGACAGCCGTTCGGATTCTCAAAATGCTCAAATATCCTGATCAGAGCGTCAGGGTGCTGGTACAAGGACTTGCGCGTACTGAATTCAAGAGTTATGTGCAGCGCGAACCCTACTTTATCGCAAAGGCTGGACGGCTGGTCGAGACCTTTACCGCGGAAAAGGAAACCGACGCTTTACAGGCTAATCTGGTCGGCCAGTTCTCAAAATTTGTTTCGTTAGTGCCGTATCTGCCGGACGAGTTGCAGGTAATGGCGATGCAGGTACGAGACCCAGCTCGCCTTACCGATCTTGTAGCCTCATATCTTAAAATCGCCATCGAAGAGTTGCAGGACCTCTTAGCTACACTCGACGTGCGACAACGTCTTGAAAAGCTGCTCGTGATCCTAAGCCGAGAAATCGAACTACTTGAACTCGGTCATAAAATTCAGTCGCAAGTTCAGACTGAGCTGAACAAGAGTCAGCGTGAGTATTATCTGCGTCAGCAGCTTAAGGCGATTCAGAAGGAACTGGGCGAAGCTGATGGCCGCTCGTCCGAAATCGAAGACCTCGAAAAGAAAATTGAAGCCGCCAAGATGCCGGAAGAGGCTCTGAAAGCCGCCACCAAAGAGCTCGATCGCCTGCGAATGATCCCGCCCGAGTCGGCAGAACATACGGTAGTGCGGACCTATCTCGACTGGCTGGTGACGCTTCCGTGGAGTGTCACGACCGAAGACAATCTCGATATCAAGCATGCCCGCCAGATTCTCGACGAGGATCATTATGATCTTGAGAAGGTGAAGGAACGAATCCTTGAATTCCTCGCCGTGCGCAAGCTCAAGCAGGATAGCAAGGGTCCGATTCTTTGTTTCGTGGGCCCGCCGGGAACCGGCAAAACTTCATTAGGCAAATCGATTGCGCGAGCGCTCGGGCGTAAGTTTCAGCGACTCTCGCTGGGTGGAATCCGCGATGAGGCCGAAATCCGCGGTCATCGACGAACCTATATCGGTTCGCTCCCCGGTCGAATTATCCAAGGATTGCGCAACGCGGGCTCGAACAACCCCCTGTTCATTCTCGACGAGGTGGACAAGCTCGGTGCGGATTTTCGCGGCGACCCGGCCTCCGCTTTACTCGAGGTGCTCGATCCTGAGCAAAACAACACCTTCGCCGATCATTACCTCGACATTCCGTTTGATCTTTCGAAGGTACTGTTCCTGACCACCGCGAATGTCCTCGACACGATTCCTCAGCGTTGCGCGATCGGATGGAGATTCTTGAGCTGCCCGGCTACACCGAGGAAGAGAAACTCCAGATCGTTTATCGCCATCTGATTCCTAAGCAGTTGACTGAAAACGGCTTGAGAGAATCCAGATCGAGTTCACTCGCGAAGCGGTGGCCGAGATTATTCGCAGCTACGCGCGTGAGGCTGGCTTGCGTAATCTCGAACGGGAAATCTCGCGGGTCTGTCGCAAGATTGCTCGTGCGGTAACCGAAGGCGAAGCTCCGCCGGAACAGATCAAGGTCGAGATGCTGCAAAAGTTTCTCGGGCCGCCCAAATATTTCTCGGAAGTCGCGGAGCGGACCAACGAGCCGGGTGTAGCGACCGGCCTCGCCTGGACCCCCAATGGCGGCGATATCATCTTTATCGAGAGCACCCGGATGAGCGGTCAGAAAGGACTTACTTTAACCGGCTCGCTGGGCGACGTGATGAAGGAATCTGCCCAAGCGGCAATGTCGTACATCCGTTCGCGCGCCGACAGACTCGGCATCGCGCCCGAATTCTATGACAAGTCCGATATCCATGTGCACGTGCCTGCGGGCGGTATCCCGAAGGATGGTCCCTCGGCTGGGGTCACGATCACTTCATCGCTTGCATCGCTGCTGACCGGACGTCCGGTGCGGTCCGATATCGCGATGACCGGGGAGATCACGCTGCGTGGCAAGGTTTTACCGGTCGGCGGCATCAAAGAGAAAGTTCTCGCAGCGCGCCGCGCAGGCATTCGGACCGTGATCCTGCCGCGTCGCAACGAACACGATCTCGATGATATCCCGCCGGAGTTGCGGAGCGAGATGACTACCATCTTTGTCGATACGATCGACGAGGTGCTTCAACACGCGCTACGTCCGGCCATCGATGGTCCGCTGATGGATCAACCAGACGATGCTTCGGACGGCCGTCATGAGCCTGGCGAACAGCCGGCTGTGCAAGCCGCCGCCCGCAGCAACCGAAGCCTCAACTAAGGGAAGCTGTTAATGAGCCAATGATCAGGCCTCATCGAGCAGTTTCCTTGACGGATTTCGACTAAACTCTCGGCGGTGAAGATCGCAATCATCGCCGCCGAGATGGGACCTTATGCCAAAGCGGGCGGCCTTGCCGATGTTATCGGGGCGCTGCCCCAGGCGCTTCAGAGTGTAGGCGCTCAGCCGTCGATCATCCTGCCGGCTTATTCCTCCATCCTCGAACATTACGAGACTGCCGTGCTCGACGAATATCGCGAGCTGATGCTCGGTTCGCAGCCGCAACGTTATCGAGTGTTGCGCGGAAAGACTTCAAATATTCCCCTATTCCTGATCGATCATCCAGAGTTTTTCGCCCGCAACGGGATTTATGGCGAGAAGGGCGTTGATTATCCGGATAATGCCGCTCGATTTATCTTTTTCGGACGAGCCGCAGCAGAACTCGTCGACGAGCTGAACCCCAATTTGATCAACGCGCATGATTGGCATGCGGCCTCGGCGGTGATCGCGTCGCGCGCCGATCATAGGTTGAACGCCAATCTCGCGAAAACGACTGTTGTATTCACGCTTCATAATCTCGCGTTCCAGGGAATCTTCGAAAGTAGCGATTATCAGCTGCTCGGAATTGACTGGTCGTGGTACTCGACGCGCTATCTCGAGTTCTTCGGACGGGTCAATCTGATGAAAGGAGCGATCGCGCTTGCCGATGGCGTGACGACGGTTAGTCCAACTTACGCTCACGAGGTCGCCAACAGTTCCGAGTTCGGCTTTGGCCTCGAAGGGAGCCTACGCGACAAGGGAAATCATTTCGTCGGTATTCTAAATGGCGCTGATTACGACGAGTGGGACCCAACCTCAGATGACTTTATCAGCGTGCGCTACACGCCCTCGCGACGGACAGGCAAGAAAGCATGTCTCTACGATCTGCGCGAAGAACTCCACCTGCCGCATCGGTTAGGCGTTCCGGTTATCGGGATGGTCACGCGCATGACTGAACAAAAGGGCATACCTTTGCTGGCGCAGGCGCTCGATCAGGTCATGACGATGGACCTGCAATTAGTGATGCTCGCCAATGGCGATCCGCAGATGGAGCAATTCTTCCAAGATTCGGAGCGGCGGTATCCTGAAAAGCTGCGCGTCATATTAGGGTTCGATAATAGGTTAGCTCACCATATCCAAGCCGGCAGCGATATGTTCCTGATGCCGTCGCAATATGAACCTTGTGGTCTCACCCAGATGTATGCGCTCAAGTACGGCACTGTACCAATTGTGCGCGCGACTGGCGGTCTCAAAGACACGGTTATCGATTTCGATCCGGCGACCGACAACGGCAATGGCTTTACGTTTGCGAAATTTACGCCTGAGGCGCTGACCGAAGCCGTCCATCGCGCGCTCGACACTTACCGCGATACTAAGCGATGGCGTCAGCTTATGACTAATTGCTTCCAGGCCGATTTTTCTTGGGATCGCGCAGCCCGCGAATACCTCGCGTGGTTCGAGAAATTGCTTGACGAGCGCTCGAATCACTCTGTATGAGCTTACCCGCAGCGAATATTGCGTGGATTGTTTACGCTGATGGGTCCTGCATTGGCAATCCCGGCCATGGCGGATGGGGCGTCGTGCTGATCGATCCGGCAGGGCTTCAGACTGAATTCTCCGGTGCGATCCTTTCAACTACCAACAACCGTATGGAAATTACCGCCGTAATCGAAGCACTCCGCCGAATTCCGGACGGTGCGCCGGTGAAGCTCCACAGCGATAGTCAGTACGTGATCAAAACCATGACATTGGGATGGAAGCGGCGTGAGAATGTCGATTTGTGGCTGCTGCTCGATGCGGAAGTCACCAAGCACCGGGTGACTTGGCAATGGGTTCGCGGCCACGCGGGCGACCCTCTCAACGAGCGCGCCGACGAACTGGCCCGCAGCGCCGCCGAAGGTCGAATGCCGCAGCCGGAGTACCCGACGCGAACCCTGCTCGCGAAGCGCTCCTCCGACGAGCACCATTCCAGCGTCATCACACAGCTCACGCCGCTGCTCAGGCCCGGCGAAACGGTCCGCCGGTGCGAAAGCTGCGGTCAGGACTTCGTCGCCGCCAGTTCCCGCTATTGCTCACTGGCGCCCTGCCAGTTGCAGTCCCGCTCCGGCTAACGACGGTTCAACAGCCTCTCACAATGCGCACTCCCCGCGAGTTGACGTGAACCTCATCTCCGGCCTTTAATGCGGCATGGTCGGAATTGTTTCTTACGGATCATACATCCCCTATCGACGACTGAAGCGCGCCGCGATTGCCGCGATGCTCGGCGTACCAGCGTCGCGCGGCGAGCGCGCCGTCGCGAGTTTCGACGAGGACAGCATCTCGATGGCGGTTGAAGCGCTGCGCGACGCGCTCAAGGGTGCGCCGCAGGCTCGCGTCAACTCGCTGCTCTTCGCGACCACGACGCCGCCCTATGGCGAGAAGCTTAACGCCGCGATTGTGGGCGCAGCTGCGCAGTTGCCGGTTGAAATCCGCGCTGCCGACGTGACCGGCTCGACTCGTGCCGGACTCTCAGCCCTGCTGCAGGGACTCGAATCGGCGCAGGCCAGCGGCGGCTATGCCGCGGTCGCAATCGCCGACGCGCGGCTCGGCGCGCCTGAAGGCAAAATGGAACAGCAGAGCGGTGACGGCGGAGCCGCCTTTATCCTCGGCAATGACAAAGTTATCGCGGAGCTTGAGGCAAGCACTTCTCTTACGCGCGAATTCCTCGATAGCTGGCGTGCTCCCGGCGAGCGCTTCGCTCATTCGTGGGAAGAACGCTTTACCATGACGCAGGCCTATGCGCCGCTGCTGCAAAAGGCTGTCACGACGGTCCTCAAAAAAGCGGGCGCAACTGCTAACGACATCTCCCGCGTGATCCTCGACGCGCCTAATCCTCGCGCGGTCGAGGAGTTTGCGCGAGCGGCCAAAATCGACCCGGCAAAAATCGTCGATGCCTTCGCTTTGACGGTCGGGCAGACCGGCGCTGCGCATATCGGATTGATGCTTACTGCCGCGCTCCCCTCTTGCAAACCCGGCGATCGTATCCTGCTGGCCGGCATCGCCGATGGCGCTGACGCCGCAATCCTTAAAGTTGCTCCGGCAGCCGCGGCCTTTCGACCGGCGCATTCCGTTGGTCGGATGGTCGAATCCAAGGGCGATGTCTCCTACGCCAGCTATCTTAAATGGCGCGAGATTCTACCTACCGAACCTCCTCGCCGTCCCGATCCCGATCGCCCCGCGGGCCCCCCGATGCTCCGTTCGTCGCAATGGAAATATGGCCTTATTGGCAGCCGATGCACCGCCTGCGGTACCCCGCAGCTTCCGCCGCAAAGGGTCTGTGTAAAATGTCAGGCGCGCGATAAGATGGAGCCCTATGGTTTCGCCGATCGCGTCGGGCGCGTTGCGACCTATGCCTTTGATCGCCTCGCATACTCGCTCAATTCACCCGTGATCAACGTCGTGGTCGATTATGAGGGTGGCGGGCGTTTCTTGTGCGAGATGACCGATTGCGAACCGGATAAGGTCGCGATTGGCGATGAAGTCGAAATGACTTTTAGAAGGCTCTTTACCGCTGACGGTATTCACAATTATTTTTGGAAAGCGCGCCCCAAGCGCTGACCGGACCCGGAGGGAAGCATGGCAAGCAGAGGAATCAAGGATCGTGTCGCGATTATCGGTATGGGATGCACCAAGTTCGGTGAGCACTGGGATAAGAGCGCTGAAGACCTGATGGTCGATGCGGCTTATGACACCTATGCCTCCGCCGGTGTTGATCCCAAGGATATTGACGCCTACTGGCTCGGCACTATGGGTTCCGGCGTCTCGGGACTGACGCTCAGCGAACCGCTCAAAATCCAGTACAAGCCGGTTACCCGCGTCGAGAATATGTGCGCGACCGGCTCCGAGTCGCTGCGTCAGGCCGCCTATGCAGTTGCTTCCGGCGCATTCGACTGCGTGATGGCGATCGGGGTCGAGAAGCTCAAGGATTCGGGTTTTTCTGGCCTCGTGATGACCAATCCGCCCAACGACGGCACCCCAGCCAATATGACGCCTCCGGCGCTTTTCTCGCTATTAGCGCCCGCCTACTTCAAGAAGTACGGACTTGATCCCGAGAAGGGCCGTGAGGTCCTGGCGCGCATCGCATGGAAGAATCACAAGAACGGCGCCAAGAATCCGAAGGCCCAGTTCCAGAAAGAGGTCTCGATGGACGCGATCAAGAACTCGCCCAAGATCGCCGACCCATTGTGCATCATGGATTGCTCGGGTGTGTCGGATGGCTCGGCCGCCGCAATCGTGGTCCGCGCCGAGGACGCGCATAAATACTGCAAGAATCCGCTTTATATCAAAGCGCTCTCGTTCGTGGCCGGACCCGCCGAAGGACCGATTTCGCAAGAGTATGACTTCACCAGCTTTCCCGAAGTCGTTGCCACCGCGCGCGACGCCTACGCGCAAGCCGGTATCACCAATCCGCGCGAACAGCTCAGCCTCGCTGAAGTCCACGATTGTTTCACCCCGACCGAGCTCGTGCTCTACGAAGACCTCGGTTTCAGCACCCGCGGTACTGCCTGGCAAGACGTGCTCGAAGGTTTCTTTGATCTCGAAGGCAAGCTGCCGGTGAATCCTGACGGCGGATTGAAGTCGTTTGGTCATCCGATTGGCGCGTCGGGCCTGCGGATGATGTACGAGAACTGGCTTCAGCTTCGCGGTGAGGCCGGCGCGCGTCAGATCAATCATCCGAAGCTCGGGTTGACCCACAATCTCGGCGGACAGCCGGGCCGCTGCGTCAGCTTCGTCTCGGTAGTCGGCAGCGAACTCGGCTGATAACTAAAGCGTGTGCTCGTCCGATGGGAGAGGGCTTCGGCCTTCTCCCATTTTTGGTACTAAATCCTGTTCCACTCGCACCTGTTCGAATCTCTAAAATAGAGTACGTAACCGACATTCCTCACTGCACTTAGAATGACTTGCCAGAGAGCGGATACGAAAAGCCTCATCCGCAACCCTGCCGCGCCTGATTGTGCTACCGTCTGATCGAGGAGTGATAGTCACGTGAATCTCGAACAGGTGCGCGACCGCCTAGGGCAGCTCTCCGATCGCGGCAACGATCTAGTCAGCAGCCGTTACAAATCCGAATACTCGAATCAGGAGTTCGTCGATACTGTCGCTTTCCGCGAATGGCGCGTCGGATGTGTTGCCTTCCTACATGAGGCGCTAGGAGCCGACAGCCCCTACGCAAAAGAATTCGAGTTTAATTGCGACAGTCCCTTCCTCTCTGCCGTCGCCCGCGGTCAGGCGGTTCTACGCGCCGCGCGCGAATATATCGAGTTTGGACCGGTCGCCCGGGTCGAGGAACTAGTCGCCGCCGAAATCTTCACCGACCTCATCGGGATGGCCGGACGCCTCTCGCGCGAAGGTCATCTGATCGCCGCCGCGACCGTCGCCGCCGCCGTGCTCGAAGATGTGATGCGCCGTAGTGCGCGTCATCGCAAGATTACGATTCGTGAAAACGTCGATAGTATCATCGAGCTGAACGCCAAGATGGTCGCGGCGGGCGCTTACCCGGTAGCGCTGCGCAAGCGGATCGACGGGTGGGCGACGCTGCGTTTGCAAGCCGAAGCCGGCACTCTCTCTGATGACGCGCACACCGAGATTGAGCAGATGATTAAAGGCGTCCGCGACTTCGTCAACGACCATTTATTCTAGGCGCTTGCGCCAAAGGAGAGTTCGCGATGGTGTCAAAACACCTTTCCAAATCCGCCGCTGTCCGCGCGCGCCTCACTCACCCGATCATCGATTCCGACGGCCATCAGATGGAAGCCGGACTCATCTTGGCCGACTACCTCAAGCAGGTTGGCGGCCCGTCAATGGCCGAGCGCTACCGGAAACTCACGGTTGACACCCTTTCCTCCGATTGGCGCAGCATGACGCCGGCCGAGCGTCAGGCGCAGCGCGCGATCCGCCCGACCTGGTGGGCGGTCCCGGCGCGCAATACGCGCGACCTTGCGACGGCGATTTTCCCACGCTTGTTCCACGCCCGGATGGAAGAACTCGGGCTTGATCTCTCAGTCGTCTATCCCACACTGGGGTTGGTCGTACTGCAAATTGACGACGCGGAACTTCGCACCGCACTCTGTCGCGCGCTCAATCTGATGAAGCGCGACATGTTCGATGGGCTCTCCGATCGTCTGATTCCGGTCGCGACGATCCCGATGCATACGCCGGAGGAAGCCGTCGCTGAGCTCGATTACGCGGTCGGCGAGCTGAAGCTTCGCGCGATCATGATGGCGAGTTATGTCAAACGCCCGGTCGAAGCCGCGGTGCGAATCTCCCCGGAGGCCGCTCGCTATAGTTACTGGATGGACACCTTCGGCCTCGACAGCCAGTACGACTACGATCCGGTCTGGGCGAAATGCGTCGAGCTTGGCGTGATGCCGACCTTCCATTCGCTCGGCTATGGATGGGGCAGTCGCGCCACGCCGTCGAGCTATCTCCACAATCATCTGGGGAATTTCGCTTCGAGCGCCGATGCGATCTGTCGCAGTCTCTTTCTCGGCGGCGTACCCAAACGCTTCCCGCAGCTCAAGTTCGCCTTCATGGAAGGCGGGGTCGCGTGGGCCCGCAATCTTTATTGCGATCTTCTATCGCATTGGGCGAAACGCAATTCCGTCGCGCTTGAAAACTACAATCCCGCCCTCGCCAATTCGACTGAATTCCTCGATTTAGCCAAGCGTTGGGGCGGCGACTTCGCCGCCGGACGCGCCGCTGAGATCCTGGCCGGGCAGCAGAGCGTCAGCCAGCGCGGCGACGATCCGCTAATTCACGACGAATGGGTGCCCAGCGAGATCACAGGTCCCGCCGACATCAGCGACATCTTCACGCGTCAGTTCTATTTTGGCTGCGAGGGTGATGATCCGCTGAATACGCTGGCGACTGACGAGCGCGGCGACTCGTTTGGCCCGCGCCTCCGCACACTCTATGGCTCCGACCTCGGCCATTGGGATGTACCCGAGATGACCGAAGCCGCCGAAGAAGCTTACGAGTTGGTGGAGCAAGGGCAACTCGCTCCGGAAGCCTTTCGCGCGATGGTCTTCGACAACGCTGTCGAGTTCTGGACCTGCGGCAATCGCGATTTCTTCAAAGGCACCACTATCGAAACCGCCGCCAACGCGCTGCTCAGCGAACGCTAGCTACTTGTCCGCTCATGTCATTCTGAGACGAGTCTTCGAGGCGAAGAATCTCGCGGCTTACCAAGCCGCGATCAAGCTGATCCACTGTCAGTCCGCTATCGTTCCACTGGTAGATGCGCGTCGTTCCACTCCAGCATCCCGCCCTTGAGATTGTACACACGCTCGGAGCCCATCGCGGTCAGAATCGCCGCCGCAGTCGTACTGCGCACCCCAACCCGGCATATAGCGACCAGTTCGCTGTGCTTGTACTAATCGATTTCGCCGACCTGCTCCGGCAGTTCCTTCAGTGGAATCATGATTGCGCTGCGAATATGCCCGAGTTCGCCGTGGAACTCCCCAGCTTCGCGCACATCGATCAACACCGGCGGTTGCGGACCCGCCATCATCCGCTGTAGCTCGCTCGCTTCGATTTGACGCACCTGATTAAGCTGCGCCAGTGGGGGAAATTTGATCGAAGAAGCGTCGATCTCGGTCTGATTCGGCTGGAGAACCTCCTATATGGTATCGGGGAGCGGTAGGCCGAGGTTATTCATTAGCTGGACGTATTCCGCGCGACTCCGCCCCGCCACGCGCGGATTACTCATCCGCTCCTCGCCGATTGTTGACTGCGTATGCCCCCGGTAATCATGCGCGGGAAAGACCATCACGTTATCCGGCAGGCTGAACAGTTTCGTTTCGATCGAGTCATAGCTTTCGCTCGCATCGCCCCCCCGCGAAATCGGTGCGTCCGGTCCCATGAATCAGTAACACGTCGCCGGTGAAGACTCGATCGCCCGCGAAGATACTGATCGAATCCGGCGTATGACCCGGCGTGTGCAATACTCGCAGCTTGAGTTCGCCAACCCTCAACTCGTCACCATCCGCGACATGCCGATCGACATGCGGATTCGGCGACTGCCGATGCATCACGACCGTCGCGCCGGTCAGCTCGGCGAGTTCCGCCGCGCCGCTCCGATGGTCCGCGTGGGTATGCGTATCGATAATCAGTTCGAGCTTGCAGTGATAGTAGGCGAGCAGTCCAAGATAACGCTCGATTCGCTCGCGCACCGGATCGATCAGCGCCGCCGCTCCCTGCTCCGATTTGATCAGATACGTCTTGCACTTGCCGTGATTCGCTTCGAGAAACATAGCTTTCTCCTCGCAACGCGATTCAGTTCATCACCGAAGCTCTCTCACTAAATTGTCACTGGCAATGCGAGGGCGTGATCGCGCAGTGCGCCGTTTCGCGATGGCGAAAGCTCCCACCTGCGCTTCGAGCCGCTGGCGCACTCCTGCACACACCATCTCGCACAATTCGTGAAGGCTTGGATCGCATATCGAGTAATAGACGGTGCTGCCTTCCTGACGCCGGCCGATCAGTCCGGCCTCCTGCAGTACCCGCAGATGCTTGCTGATATTGGGCTGAGTGGTTCCGATCGTCCGGGCCAAGGCCGTCACGCTCGTCTCGCCGCCTTCGAGCGCTTGCAGAATCCGCAACCGGACTGGTTCGCCCATCGCCCGAAACCGCACCGCCACCAATTCCAACGCCGCCGCGGGAATTTCATTGAAGGCATTTAAGCCGTTGACTTTCTCTTTGTGGGCATGCATAAGTATATTACTACATGGTTATATGATAATAATCAATCGATAAGGTAGGCTTTTCGCTTGACTGTTGAAGGACCAGCCTCATGTCACAGAATTCAAAGACCATCCAACCACGCGAAGCGAGCGAGATCCTGGCGCGCAACCTGGGCTGCCGGATTATCGACGTTCGCGAATATCCCGAATGGCAGGCCGAGCGGCTCCCCCGTGCGATCCTGCTGCCGCTTTCGACGTTTGTCCCGGACCGCATCGCCGGCGATCGTGATACGCCCATCTTTGTGCTCTGCCGTACCGGTAATCGTGCAACTCAAGCAGCCCAGCGATTGTGCGCGAGCGGATTTCGTAATGTCAGTGTAATCGAAGGCGGCCTCGAAGCCTGGAAAAATGCCGGGCTGCCGTTCGAGCGCGGCGTCTCGGCGGTCTGGTCGCTGGAACGCCAGGTCCGTTTCACTGCCGGCGCGATCGTGCTCGTCGGGATCGGGGGGCACTGGCCCTTTCTCCTTACTTCTTGATTCTCTCGGCAGGCATCGGGGCGGGACTGATGTTCTCCGCCGCTACCAATACCTGCGCGATGGGAATGCTGCTCGCGCGGATGCCATGGAATCGCGTCCCAGCGGCTGCCGGAACTCCGATCCTGGCTGAAGGAAACCACTGACTTGCTACCCACTACAATCATCCTGGTCGCGCTCGCATCTGGCGCAGGATTCGTCGGCGCGCTTTCCGGCTTGGGTGGCGGGATGTTTATCGTGCCGGCCCTCGTGATGCTCGCGCATCTGCCGATGCAAACTGCGGTCGGCGCGAGCCTGCTGGCGGTAGTCGCCACCAGTGCCGGCGCGAGCGTCGCCTTCGTTCGTGACGGATGGACTAATCTGCGCGTTGCGATCGTGCTCGAATGCGCTACCGTCAGCGGCGCACTATTGGGCGCTTTTCTCGCCGGCTGGATTTCCGCTCCTCTGCTGGAAGCGCTGTTCGCCCTGATGATGCTTCAATCCGCCTGGTTCTCGCTGCGCAGACGCGACGCGGAACCGCTCGCCCACAGCGACACGCTCTGCGCCAAGTTCGCATTGGGCGGACGCTTGCCGGATCCTGATGGCCGCTCGACTCCTTACGGCGTCGCCAACCTGCCCGGCGGTGCTGCGCTGATGCTGGTGGCGGGCCTGATGTCCGGCTTGCTCGGCATCGGCTCAGGCGCGCTTAAAGTAATCGCGATGGATCAGGTAATGCGCCTGCCGCTCAAGGTTTCGAGCGCCACCAGTAATTTTATGATCGGCGTGACGGCCGGCGCGGGAGCGATCGTCTTCCTCGCCCGCGGCGACGTCGCACCGATGGTCGCGGCGCCGGTTGCCCTCGGCGTTACCGCCGGCGCGATTGCCGGCAGCAAGCTCTTGCCCTACGCTAACGTCCGCTGGCTACGCATGGTCTTCGTCGGACTGCTTCTGATGATCGCCGCCCAAATGGGTTGGCGAGGCCTTAATGGAGCTTAATCATGCGTGCCACGACGAGACCTCTTTCAATGCCACTGTTTCCGAGCACCCATCATTGTCATGACGACGATGATTCTCTACTGCGCCGATGGACGCCCATGCTGCTGCGCGTCACGCTCGGCGTCGCCGTTCTCCTGATGGGTGTTGGAATTGCACTTGACCATCCCGTCATCGTTCGTTATTGGCTGGACGGATTCCCCTCACGGCTGCCCTCGACGGCGACCCGGCGGCGCTTGCCACGCTCGGCCTGATGGTTTTGACTCTCGTTCCACTAATTCGTGTGGCGTTTTGTCTGCTTTACTTCCTCCGCCAGCGTAATCTCCTATATGTTGCGATGACCGGTTATGTGCTGGCAGTCTTGACGGCTGGAATCTTCCTCGGAAGGATCGGTTGACCGCTTCCCGAGACAGAGAAAATTTGTGCGCTACGGCTTTGTAATTGATCATAATCGATGTATCGGCTGTCATGCGTGCACCGTCGCCTGCAAGGAAGAGCATAACGTCCCAGTTGGCGTCTTTCGCACTTGGGTCAAATACATCGAAAAAGGCGAGTTCCCCGCGACTTCACGTCATTTCGGCGTGATGCGTTGTAATCATTGCGACGCTGCTCCCTGCGTTGAAATCTGCCCAACCAGCGCCTTGTTCCATCGCGCTGACGGTATCGTCGATTTCGATAACCGCCGATGTATCGGCTGCAAGTCCTGTATGCAGGCCTGCCCCTACGACGCCCTTTACATCGACCCCGAGACTCAGACCGCCGCGAAATGTAACTTCTGCGCCCATCGCATCGAGCTTGACCTCGAACCCGCCTGCGTTATCGTTTGCCCGACCCGCGCGATCATCGCGGGCGACCTCGACGATCCACAAAGCAACGTCAGCACAATTATCGCGACGCAGAAAGTCGCCGCGCGCAAGCCGCACAAGAGCACCGAGCCCAAGCTTTTCTACGCCGGTATCGAGGGTGATTTCCTGCAACCCTCTACGATGCGCCCGCAGGCAAGTCATCTATTCGCCGAGCACAATCCCGCGGCCAACCTCGACCTCTTAGGAATGATCGGCGGTGCGGATTCTGCTCCGGGCGCCGCCCGCGTCGTCTATGACGTCGCTCATCCGCGGCCGTGGGGCTCGATTCCAGCCTTTTACTTATGGACCAAAGCGATCGCCGCCGGGGTTCTGATGCTCGCGACGCTGCTGATTGCGCTCGCCGCGACTGACGTATTAGTTTCCCGAGCTGCCCTTTTCACCCTCGCCGCGCCTGCCGTCGCGCTCGTTTTTGTCGGCTTGACCGCGCTCCTACTGATCGCCGACCTGAAACGTCCTGATCGTTTTTACTACATTCTGATCAAGCCGAATCCCAGGTCGTGGCTGGTATGGGGTACCTTGATTCTGATGCTTTATGGCGCGCTGGCCGCCGGATGGCTCGTCTATGGCCTTCTTGGAACCACGCCGCCCGAGGCTTTCCGCATTGTCGCAGCGTGTTTCGGCGCGGCCTCGGCAGGTTATTCCGCTTTCCTGTTCGCGCAGGCCAAAGGACGCGACCTCTGGCAAAGCCCGCTCTTTCTCTGGATTCTCTTGGCGCAAGCCTTCGTCGCCGGCGCCGCAACACTGCTCATTCTCGCGCTCTCCTTCGGCTCAACTGCTCTGTTCGCCCCGCTCGACCGCGTGCTCGTGGTCGCGGTTTCGATTAATTCCCTGATGATTCTCGGCCAGCTCGCGATTCCCACTTATACTGCCGAGGCGCGGCTCGCTCTCTTGACGATGCGTCGTGGCAAACTCGGCGTGATTCTCTGGCTCGGCGCGATTCTGGCCGGAACGATTATCCCACTGGTGCTGCTCTTCGTGATGTCGCAGAACGGAATCTCAAATAACGTGATGCAAATTTCTGCGGCTGTATTTGCTCTTATTGGTTTGCTCTGTTTCGACGAAGTCTGGATCAAGGCAGGCCAAGCGCCTCCACTAAGCTGAAGAAGGTCATATGACCGACGAATCCGAACCACTGCATCCCTCCGCGCTTGCTCTCGATCCTCCCACTCGCGGACTCAATAGCTATCCGCCCGTCTCCCGATGGGACAATTGGACCGAATACGATCCCGCCCACTGGCCGCGCAAAGTCGAAAAGCACTACTCGCTGATCCCGACGATCTGCTTCAACTGCGAAGCCGGATGCGGCCTGCTTGCCTACGTCGATAAAACTAGTGGCCGTATCCGCAAGTTCGAGGGCAACCCCGCCCATCCGGGCAGTCGCGGTCGTAACTGCGCGAAGGGCCCCGCGACGCTTAATCAGGTCAACGACCCCGAACGCATCCTTTATCCAATGCGCCGTGTGGGCGCGCGCGGCGAGGGCAAATGGGAGCGCGTCACTTGGAACGAAGTGCTCGACGATCTCGCAACGCGCATCCGCAAGGCGCTGCAGGAAGACCGCCGCAACGAAATCGTCTATCACGTCGGACGACCAGGCCACGAGTTGCTCTACAATCAACGCATCCTCCACGCCTGGGGTATCGACGGCCACAACAGCCACACCAATATCTGTTCGGCGGGCGCCCGCACCGGCTACGCCTTCTGGCAAGGCTACGATCGCCCCTCGCCCGACTACGCGAACGCGCGTTTTATCTTGCTCTTGAGTTCACATCTCGAAGCCGGCCATTACTTCAACCCGCATGCCCAGCGCATTATCGACGGCAAATTGAGCGGCGCGAAAATCTGCGTAATTGATACGCGCCTCTCCAACACCGCCGCCCGCTCCGACTACTGGCTCTCGACCTGGCCCGGCAGCGAGGCCGCTGTCCTGCTCGCGATGAGTCTCGTTATACTGCGCGAGAACCTTTACGATGCCGATTTCATCCGCCGCTGGGTCAATTGGGAGGAGTATCTCCATGAGGAGCATCCTGGCCGTCCCGTCACGTTCGACTCCTTTATCGACGTGCTCAAAGAGGTTTACGCGCGATATACCCCTGAGTTCGCCGCTCACGAATCCGGTGCAAATCCCGCAATTATCGTGCAGGTCGCTCGCGAGATCGGCAAAGCCGGTCACGCCTTCGCCGCCCACGTCTGGCGCAATGCCGCAGCCGGCAATCTTGGCGGATGGCAAGTCGCGCGCGCCCTTGAATTTCTCTCGGTGCTGCTCGGCGCAATCGCGACTCGCGGTGGCACTGCGCCCGCGGCTTTCAACAAAATCATTCCGGCGCCCCCGATGATGCCGGCGCCGCCGCTCGCCTGGAACGAGCTGATATGGCCGCGCGAATTTCCGCTCGCCTTCTTCGAGATGAGTTTTCTATTCCCGCACTTCCTCAAGGAGGGCCGCAACAAGCTCGCCGTCTATTTCACCCGGGTTTACAATCCACTTTGGACCAATCCCGACGGGATGACCTGGCGCGAGGTCCTCATCGACGAAGCTAAAATAGAGCGCCACGCCTGCCTTACGCCGACCTGGAGCGAGACCGCCTGGTTTGCCGACTACGTCCTGCCGATGGGCCTCGCGTCCGAACGTCACGACCTGATGAGTCAGGAGACGCAGGCCGCGCGATGGATTGGCTTTCGTCAGCCAGTGCTGCGCGTCGCGATGGAAAAGCAGGGCCGGCGTTTCAACTCCACTTGGGAAGCGCATCGGGCCGCCGGCTTGGGCGAAGTCTGGGAGGAAGACGAATTCTGGATCGAACTGTCGTGGCGCATCGATCCCGACGGCGTGCTCGGCATCCGCAAGTACTTCGAGTCGCCGAGCCGCCCCGGTCAGAAACTAACGGTAGATGAATACTACGGATGGATTTTCGATCGCAGCGTGCCTGGCCTCCCCGAAGCCGCCGCCAAAGAGGAGCTTACTCCACTCGCGTATATGCGCAAATACGGCGCATTTCTCATCGATCAAGGTGATTACCTCGGCCATGAACAGCCCCTTTCCACCTCGGCTTTGAAAGACGCCACGGTTAACGCGAACACCGGCCTCGTCTCGAAAAACAATGCGCCGCTCGGCGTTCAAATCGATGGCGTTGCCCAAGCCGGTTTCCCCACCCCGTCGCGCAAGCTCGAATTTTTCTCGAAGACGCTCAAAGAATGGAACTGGCCCGAGATGGCGATTCCCGCCTACGTCCGCAGCCACGTGCATCGCGATAATCTCGATCGCGCGCACGGCGAGATGCTCCTGCTGCCGACCTTCCGCCTCCCCACCCTCATTCATACGCGTAGTGGAAACGCAAAATACCTCAACGAGATTTCTCATCGCAATCCCGTGTGGATTCATCCCGAGGACGCCACGCGCCTCGGCATCGCCACCGATCAACTAGTCAAAGTCAGCACTGAGATTGGTTATTTCGTCGATAAGGTCTGGGTTACCCAGGGTATCCGCCCCGGCGTAGTCGCCTGCTCGCATCATCTTGGGCGTTGGCGTCTTGCCGAAAAGCTCGGCGGCGAACAATGGTCAACCGCGCTGGTCGATCTGAAACAGGTCGAACCCGGTCAGTGGATGATGCGACAGATCCATGGCGTCCGTCCATTCAAAACTGCCGACCCCGATTCTCAGCGCGTATGGTGGCAGGACGCCGGCGTGCATCAGAACCTGATTTTCCCGGTACAGCCCGATCCGATCAGTGGCGCCCATTGTTGGCATCAGAAAGTGATCGTCGAGCGCGTCGGCTCCAACGATCGCTATGGAGATATCTTCGTCGATACCAACAAGTCGCACGAGGTCTATCGCCGCTGGCTCACGCTCACGCGTCCCGCTCCCGGCCCCGGCGGCCTCCGCCGCCCGCTGTGGCTTCCCCGCGCCTACCGGCCTGCCACGGAAGCTTTTTATATATCGAGTAAATCTTGATGCGCTAGGTTTCGACGCCATCTAGTCTATATGTCATCCACAAAACCGGCCGTAACTTCAGCCGCCGCCCGCTACTTTACGCTTGAACACTTGCTCGACGGGCGCGAAATCGTCATCCGGGCGATTCGGCCTGATGATAAACAGCTACTCCTCCAGCATTTCAATGCTCTCAGTCAGCGCTCCGTTTACTATCGCTTCTGCGGCTTCAAGCGCTCACTCACCGATACTGATCTTAAGACTTTCACCGAGCTCGATTTCGAACAGAACGTCGGCTTGGCCGCAACGATGGGGCGTGGTGCTGACGAACGCTTTATTGGCGTAGGCCGCTATGCGCAAAGCCAAGATCCGTTTCGCGCCGAGATTGCCTTTGCTGTTATTGATAGCTATCAAGGCGAAGGTATCGGGACGTTACTATTGAAGCATCTGGCGCAAATTGCGCGCGCCGGCGGAATCAAGCAGTTCACCGCTGACGTACTCGGCGGCAATCAGCAAATGCTCGAAGTGTTCGCCAACAACGGTTGCCATGTCACTTATTATAATCACGACGGTACGGTACGGGTTATTTTGGAGATCAGCTCGTCGCCATCAGACACGATACCATAAGCTAGTTGCTAATCTTGGCATTGCGTTCGCGCGGCCGAAGCATCCGCAATTACGCGAGACTAGTCGCCAGTTTGCCCAGACCAGCGCGCACCAATCACCAATAAGCGTATCGCCCGCAGCAAGCGTTGCGTCGGGAGAGGGTATTAGACAAATCGGCTCGTCACCGCGTTTCGATGCGACAATTCGCACGCGCTCATAAATTTGCTCTACCTCCGTGATAGTCTTGCCGCTGAGGTGGCTTTGCGCCGGAAGCACTACCTCTTCGATACTGATTTCCTCATCGCCCCGCCCGGGCAGAATCAAACCGAGAAAATCCACTACCGACGGACGTGCTATCGAATTGGCAATCCGCAAAGCACTCCACTGATAGGAGGAAATCGCCCGCTCTACGCCCGCGAGACGCAGATGTTTCAAGCCAATCTCCGACTCCGCTCGAGCATGGATTCGGATTCTTGGATTAGCGCTCCGCGCCGAGAGGCTGATGTAAACAATGTCCGGGTCGGAAGCGGTGGCCACCACTATATCGGCAGCCTTGGTTATTCCTGCTTGCTGTAAGACCTCCTCGTTCAGTGCAGAGCCGATAATGTAAAGCTCGTTCGCGCGGATAAGTTCAGGTTCCCTAGCCGGATCCTTTTCTACAATTACGCGCTTGACTCCGTTTTGTCGCAGCTCCTCGGCCACGATCGCGCCGAATCTCCCATAGCCGCACAGAATCACATGATTCTCGAGATGACGGATTTTCCGGTCCATCGAATTCCTCCCCACCAGTTTCCGGAACTGCCCGCCTACTACGATTTCGGTTATCGCGCCGAAAAGATAAAAAGCGGTTCCCACACCAATCAGAAGCACCGCCATGGTAAAAATTCGGCCAGCCGTATCGAGCGGCTTTACTTCCTCATATCCGACGGTCGTAATCGTAATAATCGTCATATACAGGGCGTCGATGAACGACATGTCCGAAATAAAAATGTAACCGGCCGTGCTGATTGCGATTAGCGCTATAATCAGTATCAACGCCAGATAGATTTTCTGGCCCGCTTGATTCATCGAGAACGTCAGTCCGCTAGTCTGGTCATGGAGTCATCGTTTGTTTGCTAAAATTTCCCTTTCGAGTGCGGAACAAAGCGATCAACACATTGCAATGCCCTGCTGGAAGAGGGCAACGACGATGGAACAGCCATCCGCATTACGATAGCCAAGGCTAAGGAGTGGGCGGGAGCCATCGCGAGAGCTAGCAAGCTGACTGCGCGTTGTGAATAATAATCTTGTTGGTTTCCGAATCGGAAAGCCTAATTTTTAGCGATAGCCGCCTCGAACACCTCCAGCGCAGCGCGATCGTACAGCACGAATTCAACCTGTTCGAGCGATGTCTCGCCCTCCAGATGCGCCCGCACTTCGGCGAGCATCACTTCGGCACATCGCGCGAGCGGAAATCCCGCGATACCAGTGCCGATCGCCGGAAATGCAATCGAGCGCAACCAGTTCTCCTTCGCAATTCGTAACGAATTCCGCGTCGCATCGCGCAGACTTTGTTCCGAGGTCCGTCCGCCGAGCCTCATACTCGCTGCGTGAATCACATATCGCGCCGGTAGATTCCCCGCGCCTGTGATCGCGGCTTCACCGACCTGCACCGGCCCGATCCGATTACACTCATCTTGGATCGACGGACCACCTTTGACACGGATCGCGCCCGCCACCCCACCGCCCAGAATCAAATCGTTGTTCGCCGCATTGACGATCGCATCGACCGCCGCCGCCGTCAAATCCCCCTGCCGCAAAGTTACCTTGGCTCGCCCTTCAATATCCATATGACGTTTCCTATGTCATTCTGAGGAGCCTTGCGACGGAGCACGCTCTTGAGGAAGCGAAGCAACGAAGGAACTCTAGCGATATCTCAGGCCGCTCAGATCGCACTCGATCGTTCGCAGCATACGCCGTATTGTCACTTCACTGACTTCAAAAATTCAATCAACGCCTCATTCACCGGCTCGGGACGCTCCGCCTGTACCCAATGCCCCGCCCCGTCAATGATTACTTTGCCTTTCAGATTGGGAACCCAATTGACCATCTGCTCGACCCAGTTGCCCGGAAACGACAGCACGAGGTCCTTGGCCCCGGCGATAAAGAATGCGGGCGGCTCAATCTTGGCATTCGCCAGCTGCGGAGTGATCTCCGCATTGCGATCGATATTGCGGTACCAGTTCAGCGGCCCGCGAAAGCCGTCCTTTTCGTACTCACTAACGTAATAATCGAGGTCCTCAGCTGTGAGCCATGACGGAAGTGATGGCGGATCGATCAGCCCTTCGAGGAATTTCGCGGATGCAGGTTTTGGTGTGAACCACGTCCCCTGCGGCGCGTCGCCCGAAATCGAGTAGTAGATCATCCGCAACGACTTGCGGATATCTGCATCGAGTTCGGCCTCGGCCACGCCCGGCTTTTGGAAATAGACCATGTACCAGAAGTTATCGCCGAAGTTTTCCTGCTTGGTCAGGATACCGGCTTGCCATCGCGCATAAGGCACGCTCATCCCGACCACCGCGCGCACCCGCTCGCGATGGAGCAGGGCGGTATGCCACGCCACCGGCGCACCCCAGTCATGCCCGACCACGATAAAGCGCTCGTGACCCAAAGCGGTCGCGATTCCGGCTACATCGGTGCTCAGGTCAACGATATTGTAGGCTTCGATCGCTGCCGGCTTATCGCTGCCGCCGTACCCCCGCTGATCGGGAACCGCGATCTGAAAGCCTGCCGCGACGAGCGGATCGATCTGATGCCGCCATAAATACCAGCACTGCGGAAACCCGTGCAGCAGAATCACCAATGGACCGCTTCCCTCGACCACCGTCCGCAAAGTAATGCCGTTGGTCTTGATCATTTCGAAATTGCGCTGCTTCATGGCCCTGTTCCCTTTTGGCAATTTATCTATCCCAGCTTGCGCGGATACACTAGTGGAGCGTGATTGCGGCGCGAAGCGAGCAGGCCAGTCTTGATTTGGCCGCGCGTCGTAGACTCCGCCGCTCCCTGGATCTGCGTCAAGAATCTTGCTTCGCGGGAAGCAACTCAAAATCGTGTACTGTCCAGCGAACTCCGCGAAGGCGCTCGCGGAAGCAATCGAACTTGCGCTGGCAGTAGTCGAGGGTGGTGAAGTTGAGTGGCGCAGCACTTCAAACTTAAGCGTGCGATGGAAGCGTTCGTCCTTGCCCCGGCTATGCGGGTGGTAGGCCCGAATATGGGTAACCTTGGTCCGAGCCGAATAAGCCACTGACCCAGCGGGGGTCGAGCAAATTCGCGCGGCGCAGAATACCGGTCACGGTGCTGGGCGCAGCGCCGACCCGCCTTGGTCGGCGAATTGACGGGCCAGCTTGCGCCCCCCAGCGTACGCGACGCCACTCGCAGCCGGATGACTTCCTGCTCAATCGCGGCTGCGGTGCGGGCCGGACTGCGATGGAGCGTCGCAAGCGGTCTTTAAGATCGCTCGCACTTTCCTGCGCAGGGCGTGTCAGCCACTTGTAGCCGGTCGTCGGCTGATCCTGAAACGCCAGCACAGCTCGCGCCGATTACTCCCGTGCAGCGCCAGTTGCACAAACTCCTCTCGCAACGACATCCGGGTAACCTCCCGCCAGGCATCCCGAGCACCTCCCGCTAGAGGTACAGTATGCCCTTAGGTGTTACCTATGTCTCACGCACGAACATCCCTAAAGGGAATGGGAGAGAAAGAAAGGAGGGCAGATGGTCTGCTCATCTCACGTCAGGAGGTGCGGCGTTAGCGCTAGACACACGAGAATGCCAGAAAAGACTCGACTCCATAACAGATTTGTACTTAGCCAGTGCGAATCTCCAAATGTATATTGCCGTAGGAATCGAGGCGCAGGTCGAACTCGGGCGGCACGTAAGCGGTGGTGCTCAGCTCAGTTACCAGCAGCGGGCCTTTCAGGCGTGCGCCAGCGCCGAGGCGATTGCGGGCATAGACGGGAATCGAGCGAAAGGCCGCACCGACCATCACGGGAGCATGCGCGTGGGGAGAGGGCTTGCGCGATGCGGGTTTGAGGCCCGGAGGTTTAATCGACGGAGCAAGGGCAGAAGCGCGGAGGCGGAGATTGACGACTTCGATTGCGGCATCGGGAGTAGCGTGGTCGAAGGTCTGGCGATGCAGATCGTGGAAGTCGCGAATGAAATCCGGGCCGAGGCGAATCTCAAGCTCGTAGGACTGGCCGCGATAGCGCATGTCGGCCCATAGCTCGTAGCGGATACTCGCGGGCGGCGCGCCTTCGGCGATGAGGTCATCGCGGGCGCGCTCGATGAGTGGCTGGGCACGGCGATTGAGACTGCGAAGATTGGGATTCGAGTCGCGCACAGTCAAGGACAACTCGCGCCCCAGGGCGGCGGTGAGCGCGCCGCGCGCGCAGAGAAGTCCCGGATTGAGCGGCAGAATCACGTGGCGAAGACCGAGATCGAGGGCGAGCTCGCAGGCATGCACCGGGCCCGCGCCGCCGAAGGCGAGGAGGGCAAAGTCGCGAGGGTCGAAGCCGCGCTCGACGGTGATGACGCGGATAGCGCGCTCCATGTTGGCATTGACGACGCGGAGGACGCCGCGCGCGGCGAGGGGCGCTTTGGTGCGCATCGCGGCGGCGAGTGGGGCGAGGGCGCGGGCGGCACGGTCGGGATAGAGGCGCATCGCACCGCCGAGAAAATTATCGGGCAGCAAGCGGCCGGCGATGAGGTCAGCGTCGGTGACGGTCGGACGTTCGCCGCGTCCGTAGCAGGCCGGTCCGGGATCCGCTCCGGCGCTCTGGGGACCGACTTGCAGCACACCGCCCGCATCGAGGGAGGCCAGCGAGCCGCCACCCGCACCGACGGTGTGAATATCGATCACCGGAGTGCGGACGGGGTAGCCAGCAGGATAGCTGAGCGTGCGAATCCTGGCGCGGCGGTCAAAGAGGGCGACATCGGTCGAGGTGCCGCCCATATCGAAGGTGATGAAGCGATTGATGCCGAGCGTATTGACCATCGCGGCAGCCCCGACCACGCCGGCAGCCGGGCCGGAAAGGAGCGTGCGAACCGGTTCGTCGCGGGCGAGGGTGAGGCCGATCGCGCTGCCATTGGACTGCATCACGCGCAGCCGCGAGCCAGTGAGTTGCGCGGCGAGGCGTTCGAGATGGGAAACCATCCGGGGTGCGACGTAAGCATTGATGACGGTAGTGGAGAGGCGTTCGAACTCGCGATATTCAGGCATCACGCGATGGGAGACCGAGAGCGGCAGTCCGAGCGGGGTGAGGGCGTTGGCTACGGCATCCTCGCTAGCTGGATTCGCATAGGAATGAAGGAGGCAGATCGCGAGGACGTCGGGGCGTGCGCGGGTGACTTTCGCGCGCAGGTCGTTCAGCTCCTGAGCTTCAAGTGGAGCTTCAACTTGACCGTCGAAGAAAGTGCGACCGCCGACTCCGAAGCGCATCGAGTGAGGCACCAGAGATTCGGGTCGTCGCGGGGCGAGTGAGTAGAGGTCGGTGCGGTTCTGGCGGCCGATCTCGATTAGGTCTTCGAAGTTATGGTCGGTGATCACGGCGACGCGCGCGCCCTTTTTTTCGAGCAGGGCGTTGGTCGCGACGGTCGAGCTGTAATTGACGATCGCAGCGGGTTGATCGTGAAGCAGAACTTTAAGTCCGTCGATAACAGCGGCGGAGGGATCGTGCGGAGTAGAGGGGAGCTTGTGGACGCGGATTCGGCGTTCGATCAGAGCGACGAGATCGGTGAAGGTGCCGCCGGTATCGATACCGACGAGAATGGGGATGGCTTTAGATGAAGGCAACGTCATTAACGCAATTTCTTACAGATCAGGGATTCCTCGCGCGGCAGCCACGCGCGGGAATGACAGAGAGGAATTCCTCCCCAAGTAAAGCTCCTGGCGCTATGGATTTGAATAAAATAATAATTATCAGAAGAACAAATCTTGCTCCGATTGCTATTAACCGGATTCAATATTAATTGATCTGCAAAAGACACTTGAAGTTTGAGGGCTGGGTGGCAGCGTCGAAGGCGGCAAGGGCATCGTCGAGAGGAAAGCGGGCCGAGATCAGCGGTTGAGGGTCGAAGCGGCCGGATTCCAGCGTGGCGAGCGCAGGGGCAAAGCGACCGCATCGCGAGCCGAGCACGGTAATTTCGTTGATTACGATCGGAGCGAGATTAACGGGAGCATCGGCAGCGGCGGTGGTTTTCAGGATGATGCGTCCGCGTGGCCGGATAAGTTCGAGAGCGCGGGTAAAGCCGGATGGACTGCCGGTACAATCGATAATGAGGTCGAAGCAGGGACAGAGATTTTTCTCAAGTTCAACTTTAACTCCGAGCTGTTGGAGAAATTCGAGTTTAGCTTGATGATGACCGCCGACGAGTGTCGAGAATCCTTCGGCTTTCAGGGCAAGGGCGACAATTGCGCCGAGGCGTCCATCGCCGAGGATCAGGACTTTTTCGGCTGGCGCGATCGTGATCTGATCGAAGATTTCGTAAGCAGCGGCAAGTGGCTCGGTGAAGACGGCAACTTCGTCGGTGAGCGACGACGGAATCGGAATAAGGTTGCGATCGGGAAGAACAAGATAATCGGCGAATGCGCCGTCGCGTCCGAGTATGCCGAGGACAGTGCGATGCGGGCAATGCCGGCCGAGACCGTCGCGACATAAATCGCAAGTGTTGCATGAAGCGTTGATCTCGCCGACGATGCGCTGGCCGAGCAGGTCGGGACGCGAACTCTGCACGACGATGCCGACAAATTCGTGACCGGGAATGCCAGCATAGCCCATGTAGCCGTGAGCAAGTTCGAGGTCAGTGCCGCAAATCCCGGCGGTAGTGACGCGAACCAGGCTTTCGCCCGAATGCATGGAAGGTTCCGGGTAATCGCGGCGGAGAGTCAGGCCGGAGGAGTCGAGGTAGAGGGCGCGCATCCGGATGATTCAAACAAAAAAGCGGCGAGCGATGCTACCCCGGCGCAGGAGAATGTTGGGGTAGCTCGGAAACTGGATCTAACCCCGGGTCCCCTTTATCTTAACGCAGCTCGCAGACTCGCCGTCGAGGAGCTCAAGACAGGCCGCCTGCTCGCTTCACTCGAAGATTCTCTCCGCTAGCGTGTCGGTTGATTGCGAAAAGCTTATTCAGCGGATTTGGTAGAGCTCTTCTCAGTTGGAGTTTTGGGCTTTTCGGCGGCCGATTTGGACTCGGTGGACGCGCCATTGGAAGTCGAGTCACCGGCGGCGGGCGTCGCGGCCGGAGCCGACTCCGAAGCGGGTTCAGTTTTTGGTTTGTTGGCGTAGTCAGTGGCGTACCATCCGGTACCTTTGAGGACGAACGAGGTATGCGACATGATCCGTTCGACTTTGCCTTCGCAATTGGGACATTTTTTCAACGGATCTTCGGTGATCCGCTGCATCACTTCGATTACTCCGCATTTATCGCATTTATATTCGTAGATCGGCATAGAATCAGTTTACTCTAACTTGTCAGCATCCGCGCATTGCTCAAGCGATACTTGGTAGGTAATCACCGATGATCGGGTTGTCAATTCAGGCGAAGCCGAAGACCAAGACACGGGTAATGGTGGGAATCAGATATTGCTGGAGGAATTCGAGACCGAGAATTACGATAATCGGCGAAAGGTCGAAGCCGCCGAAGACCACGGGAATGTGCTCGCGAACAAAGTCGAAGACGGGCTGGGTGGCGGAATAGATGAAGCGGACGATGGGGTTATAGGGATTCGGTTCGATCCAGGTGAGGACGGCCGAGATGATCACGAGCCAGATATAGGCCCATAGGAGTTCCTGCAAGGCCCCTGCAATCCATACGATGAGGTTGGTCCAGACAAACACTGAGATGACTCCTAATCAGCGGTTGAAAGAAAGATTTTCACCGCTTTATTCATGCGCAGCTCGCAGACTCGCCCTGCTCGTCGCGCGCGCAGATCCGCTCCACTGACTTTCTCCTTAACGCAGCTCGCAGACTCCCTTCGAGGGACTCAGGGCAGCTGCCGGCTCGCTCGCGCGGCGGACGCGCTCCGTAAGTGTACTACGAGCGGCCGAGTTCGCGGGAGCGTTCGGCGGCGGCGTGCAATGCGTCGGCTACAATATCAGAAAAGCCGGACTCGGCGAATTTGCGCAGCGCGGCTTCAGTAGTGCCACCGGGCGAGGCGACGATGCGGATAAGTTCGGCAGCGTCCATCGAGGACTGGCGCATATTCACTTCTGCGCCACGCAAGGTTTGGAGGGCCATTCGGAGGGACAGCGCGGGTGGGAGGCCCTCGGCGATGCCGGCGTCGGTGAGAGATTTGACGAAGAGATAGACGTAAGCCGGTCCGCTGCCGCTGAGGGCGGTCACAGCGTCGAGCAGGTCTTCGTCGGTGAGGGCGACTGCGTCACCGACCGATTGAAATAGGCGCAAGGCGAAGGTTTCATCAGCTTTGCTTGCACCGGGAGCGCGGACCAGAGCGGCCATGCCATGACCGACCATCGCGGGCGCATTGGGCATCACGCGAATGACGCGGGTGCTAGGTCCGAAAGCATCAAGAAAGCGAGCAATGGTGATACCGGCGGCGATCGAAATGAAGAGACGGTCTTTGAGGGCGAGCGGCTTCGCAACACGGGCCGGAGGCTTTGCAGGGAGCGGGGCGAAAAGCGCGGCGAGGTCGCACAGGACATCGTCGATATTTTGCGGTTTGACGGCAAACAGGATCGCACGGGATTCGCGCAGAATTTCGTGATTGCTGTCGGTGGTGGCGAGCTTGAGTTGGCGGGCAAGTTTGCGGCGACGGGCCGGATCGACATCGGAGGCGATCAGATCGTCGGGGGTGAAGAGCGCTTTTTCGAGCAGTCCGCGAATGAGGGCTTCGGCCATATTGCCGCCGCCAATAAATCCAAGTTTTTTCATCAGGTTCGTTCACCGAATACGGCGCGACCAACGCGCACGATAGTGGCTCCCTCTTCAATTGCGATGATGTAATCGTCCGTCATGCCCATCGAGAGTTCGCTCAGTGCAAGGCCGGAAACCGCGGCAAGGCGGTCGCGAAGCTCACGCAGGCGAACAAAGTAAGGTCGCGAGCGGGATGGGTCAATGGAGTACGGCGGTATGATCATTAGGCCGAGCACTTCGACTTTGCTTCGGATGCCATCGAGCAAGGGTTCGGCGTCATCCGGTGCTATCCCGGTTTTGGAAAGCTCCCCGGCGAGATTGATTTCGAGCAGGATGCGAACGGGCGGTGCGGGTTGCTGCCGATGAAGAGTCGTGGCGAGGCGTCCGTTGTCGAGAGTTTGGATGAGGGAAAAAGTGGCAAGGGCGGCTGCGGCCTTGTTGGTTTGCAGATGGCCGATCAGATGCCAAGTCGCGTCGGCAAGGTTGGGCAAGGCAGCGCGTTTGGCGACGGCTTCCTGCACGTAGTTTTCGCCGAAATCGCGCGCGCCCGCTTGGTAGGCAGCAAGGAGCGCGGCGGCGGGCTGAGTTTTGGTCGCGAGAACTAGGCGGCAAGCATCGGACGGTCGGTGCACGCGAGCGAGAGCGTCGGCGATGCGGCCGCGGACCTCGTCGAGGCGGGTATGGATTTCCGCGTCAGGCAGCATCGTGGCGATAACGTTGCAGGGCGGCGAGAACTTCGTGGACCGGCAGCCCTGTCACGGTGTCACGCGAGCCTTCGACATTGAGAATAAAATCAGCGCCGACACCTTGGATACCGTAGCTGCCGGCCTTGTCGAAGGGTTCGCCGGTCGCAAGGTATGCGTCGATAATCGCATCAGTGAGAGGCCGGAAGGTCACGCGGGCGATTACTGGACGGCTTTCGAGTAGCTGACCACCACGGGCGAGGGCGAAGGCGGTAATGACGGTGTGAGTAGCATCAGAGAGCGCACGCAGCATCCGGCGGGCGTCGGCGGGATCGAGCGGCTTGAGCAGGATTTCGCCGTCGAGATCGACGACAGTATCAGCGCCGAGGACGAGCGCATCCGGATGTGATGTGGAGACATGCAGGGCTTTATTCGCGGCTATCCGGGTAGTGTAGGTGGACGAATTTTCCGAAGGCAGGCCGGCTTCGTCGATGCCGCTTTCGACGATATCGAAAGTAAGGCCAGCGGCGGCGAGCAGAGCTTTCCGGCGCGGCGAGGCAGAGGCAAGGATCAGTTGCGGAGAAGTCATGATCAAGCAATGGCAGAAGCGTACACTATCGCGGCATGCGATGCGCGGGTGGGCGACAGCTAGTTAATCCGATCACGGGAGCGATACGAAACCTGAAGATCAAGGGATTCCTCTCTCCGCTTCGCTCCTTTGACGCAGCTCGCAGACTCGCCCGCTCGCTCCGCGCAAAGCGCTCCGCTAATGCCGATCGGAATGGCACTACGGGCTTGGGTGATGTGAATTCGAGTATAGTCTGCGATGGTAAGAAATTCCGGTGTGCAGGTGATTCGTCGCGCAAAGCTCCACTGATCAGGAAGCTAGCAAGCATTTTGATTGTCGCATTAGCGCCCGGAGTAGCGGGCGGACAACTGATGTCGTTCGCGTCGAATACAGTCGTACCGATCGATCCGGGGCAGGCGTTCGTCGAGGGCTATGAGGCGTACCAGCGGGCGGATTTTCCGGTCGTGATTGGGCGGATGCAATTAGCGTCGGCCAAGCTGCCGGAAGTCGGGGACTACGCATTGTTCTATCTCGGAGGTGCGCAGGCCAAATTAAATGACGAGCAGGACGCGGCCGAAAGCTATCGACGGCTGTTTACGAGTTATCCGCAAAGTATCCTCACCGAAACCGCCGAGGTGGATTACGCGCAACTGGAATTAGCCGCAGGCCAGGCCGGAGTGGCGCTGGAGTCGGCAGGACGAGTGGCGAATCGCACGCGCGAGCGCGGGATTGAGGAGCAAGCGCGGCTAATTGTAGCGCAGGCCGCATTCGCCCAGAACGATTTCGCGACGGCGTATCGAATGGCGCAAGTGATTCGCGAAGAAAATCCGCAGAGTGCAACTGACGCGTCGGCGCGTGCGCTGTCATACAAGGTGCTGGGGAGTCATCCTGAGCTGAAAGGTGGATCGGCGCTGAGCTATCATTATAGAGAGGCTCAGCTACTAGTTCGTGAGGGCCAGGCCGATGCCGCTCTCAAGCATGTCCGCGCGGCTTTGGCGCTCGCGCCGCAGCGACACGCGAGGAACTTTATTGGATTCGCGCGGAGGCGACGCGCGGGGATAAAGCTCGAGTGGCATGGGAAGAGCTGCTCACGTTCGCGCCCAGTGGGAAACATGCGGCCACGGCGATGAACACCCTGGCTCATCTCTATTGGCGAGCCAACGATACAACGGCGGCGCGCAGCTACTTCAATCGAGTGGTGAGTCATTTCCACGCAGCAACTATGCGCCGGAGGCGAGCTTCGAGATTGGGCGGACCTACGAGGACGATGGTGATTTAGGGCGGCCCGCAGCGCCTATCTGAAACTGATCGAGCGCTACCCGGACAGCGAAGCGGCGGATGCGGCGCGGTTTCGTGCGCCCTTCATGCTCTACATGATGAATCGCTATGCGGCGGCAGCAAGCGAGTTCGGAGCTGGGCGGCAACATGCGGCGGCGACTGATGCCGCGATGTTTGGATACTGGGAGGGCCGAGCGTTGGAGCGGGCGGGGCATACCAGCGAAGCACGCGCAATCTGGGAAGCAGTCGCGCGCGATACCCGCAGCAATTACTATCCATCGCTGGCGAGCCGACTAGTGGAAGCAGGTCCGCCGCAGCTACCCGCAGCGTCAGCACCCGACCTTCAAGCGGGCGTGACACCGACTTCAGCCGATGTCGCGATCAATTTTCATTTGATGCGCATAGCCGCCTTCCGGCGAATGGGCTTGCCGAGACTTGAGCGGGGGGAGTTACTGGTGATCGCCGGCGCGGGCGAGCCCGAGTTGCGCAGGTTCGCACTCGCGGAGATGCAGGCGACTGGGGCGTGGTACGACGCGATTGAACTGGCAAACCGAATGGCGGCGCGAGGCGAGATTAGCGCGGCGATGGCGGAGCGGATTCGTTACCCGCGCGGCTATTGGGAGCAGATCAACGGGTCGGCGACGCGTAATGAGCTCGACCCATGGCTGGTGGCGGCGCTGATTCGGCAGGAGAGCCTTTATAATCCGCAGGCGAGATCAGTTTCCGACGCGCGGGGTCTGATGCAACTGCTGCCCTCAACGGCGGCACACTGGGCGCCGGCGGCGGGGCTAAGTCCGACGGCGCTCGATCTCTATGATCCACAAATTAGCCTGCGAATCGGGACTACCTATTTGAAGGGACTGATGGATATGTTCGCGGGCAATCCGTTCAGAGCGGTTGCCGCATACAATGGCGGCGAGCAGGCAGTTGCACGATGGGTTAAGCAATATCCCGGGGATGACGATCAATGGGTCGAGAATATCGGCTACCGCGAGACTCGGGATTACGTCAAGAAAGTAATCGGCGGCAGGCGCGAGTACCAGCTGCTCTATCGGACACAGTCAACCAATTCCGGGTCAATCGGAGTATCGAAGGGCACAACCGAAGCGTCGCCGGGATAGACGTTGGCGAGAATTTTCTTGATATCGCTTTGATAGAAGCGGAGCGCCCGGCACTGAAGCTGACGCGAGTAGATTTGCGCGGAATCGGTACAGGCGGTCCCGACGAGGGGTCCTCGATTCAAGAATTGACGTGGCGAATCAGGAGAGCGACGCCCGAGATGCACGCTGACTCGTTGGCCTTGATCGACTCGCCACGCTGGCCGCGCGATTTGGACTGCTCGAAACGCGCGCTGGTGTTCCGTGAAGGGGAGATTCGCGGGCGCGTAATCGATGAACAACTGCGGGAAGCAATGCGGCAAATCACGCAAACAAGCGGCGCCGCGTTACGCGTATCAATGTTTCCGACACCCAAGCTGGAATATTTCGCTGGTCAGATCGCGGCGATGTCCTGCAAGGCGCATCTGCGGGCGCTGGGCAATGAGATGTTCGGACTACCAGCGGGCGGAGAAGTCTGCCGGGGCGGGACGTTTACTCGTTTCATGATAGTGGGTTTCGCGACCTATCGTGCGCTCGAAGGAATGGGCGTGAGATGCTGGGAGAGCTATCCCGACTTGCAGTTTCGTCTTTGGAACAACGGAGTTGGATTGCCCTCGAAAATGAATGGGACGCGAAAGGCGGTCGCACTACAAGCCAGGCAGCATCTGGTAGGCGCTCTCGCTAGACGGCTCAGGATTGACGCGGGGAGGTGGCGACACTTGATGCCGCGGATGCGGCGATCATGGCGCTGAGTATAAGGGCGTTTCAGGTTGGTTTAGGCCGGATGATATCGTAAGGCATCGCGCGGAAGGCCAATTCTCGATCATGGTACCGACGGACGATGTTGGGTTGCTTTCACAGCGCGATGATTGGAAGCTGAGAACACGCGCCAGAGAACAGGAGGGCGTTAAAGCATGAACAAGGGTAAGAACTGGATCTTCGCAGCGCTCGCTTTGGGTGGCGGGTTGATTGGTGGATTAATAGCGGTGGAACTGGCGCCACGGAGCGCGGAAGCAGCGCATAGCAGCGCGCAGTCTAGAGCGCAGGAATTTGTGTTGGTTGACGCGCGTGGGACAGAACGAGCGGCTATGAATGTGGGGAAGAGCGGGATGGCAGACCTGGAGATGTACGATGGGCATCAGCGTGATCGAACGGAACTACGGGTGACGGAAGATGGAACCGCGACACTGGGGTTCTATGATGAAAAGGGGGCGCGTCGGGTTTTGATCGGGGCTGCCCCGGGCGGTCGAGACGGCGTGACGGTCTATGGCAGCGACAGCAGAATTCTGGCGGGTCTGACGGTCGGGGCGAACAATGAGGCTAGTCTGACCCTTATGATCCGAATACCGGCCGGGCGCGAGCTGGACTAGGCGTCGCGACGACGGGCGCACCGGCGCTGGTGTTGTTTGATTCGAACGGGAAGGATCGGGCAGAGTTGCACGTAAGTCCGCATGGCAAGCCGGGCTTGGCATTGGCCGATGAAAATGGCAAAACGATTGCCGGATTGCCTGAGAAAGAAGCTTCCATCCCCCAGTAAGGGAACTTAGTATTAGAGATATGGCCTAATCCAAATAATAGTCGGTCTAGGGATTTGACGGCTGATTTTCCGGCGGGGAAGAAGCAATGAATTCGATAGTAAAGAAGACAGTCACACTACTCGTTGCGGTCGCAATGCTCTTGGGCGTGATCGGATGCTCGGGACAGCCGCTCAGCACCCGTGAGAAGGGTACCGGGATCGGAGCATTGGTCGGCGCTGGTACCGGCGCAATAATCGGCGCGGCGGTTGGCGCGCCGGCGGCGGGGGCGGCGATCGGCGGCGCGATCGGCGGGGTGGGCGGTTTCGCCGTGGGTAATGCGATGCAGAATCAGGACACGCAGAACGCGCAGACGCAGTCGCAGCTTCAGTCGCAGCAGTCCGAAATTGAGAATCAACGACGCCAAATCGAGCAGATGAAGAGTCAGCAAGAGACCGAGTAGGATCGATGTTTTACGGCGGCCCGCAGGCGTAGCGCAAAGCCACGCCTGCGGGCCGCTGCGTTTGTAACTGCGGAAGTGGCGGCGCTGCCGGGTATCGTTCTGTGGATTCACGTCATCTGTGGAGTGACCTGGATCAGTGTCATCGCGAGTTTGGTGATCGCGTCCTATGGACTTGCGGAGGAAGATTCCGCTTTAACGGCATTTGTCTTGCGCGCCGCGCCACGAATTAATCAGGTAGCGATCGTCTGTGCGAGTCTGGTCGTGATCACCGGCTTCGGTAATCTGATCTTTGCGGCGAAACAACACGGGATGGCGCTGCCGGGTGAATTTATCGGGATTCTGAGCGCAAAAATCGCATTATTAGGGTTGATGCTTTGGGCCTTATGGCGCGCAATTGAGGGTCTCCCGCGGCTTCGACGAAATGTGATCAATGGCGCGCCGGACGATCTCGCCGCCGGAGTGCGCGAACTATTACGGTGGTATGATCTGGTCGTAATCGCAGGGATAGTCGCGCTGGGCTTGGGTTTATGGTTGGCCGGCATTTAGCCATGTCGATCTGAAAATCTCGGAGGACGAAAGTTCCGGACCCGGCGAGAATGGAGCCGCCCAAAACAATCCAGATTGGGGAATTTACGGTCGCCTTTTTAAGCGATGGCATCTGGCGTAACGACGGCGGATGCATGTTCGGCGTTGTGCCGCGTCCGCTATGGGAAGGGGCGCATCCGGCGGACGAGCAGAATCGAATCCGGCTCAACCTCACCTGTCCATTAATCATGCGGGGACGCGAAGCGATCCTGGTCGATACGGGAATCGGCAATCGGCTGAGTTCTGTCGAGCGGCGGATTTTCGATCATGGGGAAGGATGGCTGCTCGATGGATTGCGTCTGCTGGGGATGGAGCCCGGTGATGTCACTCACGTAATGCTGTCGCATCTGCATTTTGATCACTGCGGGGGGATCGTGCGGCGGCGGCCCAGCGGGGTGTTAGAACCGGCGTTCCCCCGCGCGCGTATCTTTGTGCAGAAAGGCGAGATCGAGGTTGCACGCAGCTCACGGAACGAGCGTTTGCGGGCAGCCTATCGGCATGTCGAGGAATGTCTTGATCCGACGCTCAAAAAGATCGAGGCGGTCGAAGGCGAGACGGAGTTAGTTCCGGGCGTAACCGCGAGTGTGACCGGTGGGCATACGGCGGATCATCAGATTGCGATAGTGCAAGCGGGCGATGACGGCTTTGTGCATTTGGCGGATATCGCGCCGACCCGGTCGCATATTCGCGGGCCATGGAATCAGGCGTATGATCTCGATGCGCTGCGCACGATGGAGCAGAAGGCGCATTACCTCGGGCGCGCGGCAGCCGAGCGGTGGTGGGTCTCGTTCGCGCATGACGAGCGAGTCTCCGCGGCGCGGATCGAGTGCGATCGAGGGAAGTTGGCGATCGGAGAATCGGTCAGGGTGCCGGACGGGTTAGATCGCCTATGAATAGAATCGCGGTGAATTTACGTCAGTACATTGAGATAGACGTAATTAGTCGCGAATGCGACTAAACGTGTCCAAATTTGTGGATAAGCCAGTGAACGAGGGAAAGCTGACTTGCTTCAATGCAAAAGCCGTCTTTATACTTGAAACGGGGGCGCTCGGCCAACGCAAGTTCCGAGCAGAGCAAATTGTATCTTCGGCATTCACTGCCGCAGTGAAAGGCCATTTGAATTTCTCGCCTAACTAAGGAGTTTGCTGATGGCCGAAACTATGACGTTCGAGCAGGTAATCAAACGTGACCGCGCCGAGCGCGAATCGAAGCAATGGCGCGGAACCCTACTCGAATATCTTGAAATGGTGCGAGCCGATCCGACGACCACCAAGATGTCTCACGCGCGCATCTACGACATGATCATGTCAGATGGTGCGCGCAACGTTCACGACACGGACGATCCGCGAACCAAGCGGCTTTACAAAGACGAGCCGATCAAGGTTTACAATTTTTTCTCGGACGAGTTTTTCGGGATTGAGCGGACGATCGCGCAGATCGTGCGCTACTTTCATTCCGCCTCGCTCAAAGGTGAAGAGAGCCGGCAGGTGCTGTACCTGATGGGCCCGGTCGGCTCCGGAAAAAGTTCGCTGGTCGAGCGGGTCCAGCGCGGCCTCGAACAAGTGACCCCGATCTACGTGATTGAGGGCTGCCCGATGTACGAGGAGCCGCTGCATCTGATCCCGCGCCATCTACGGCGCGAGTTCGAGAAGATGCTGGGCGTGCATATCGAGGGCGATTTGTGCCCGGTATGCCGGTTCCGGCTTAAAGAAGAATATCAGCTGCGTTACGAGGAATTCCCGATTGAGACGCGGAACTTCTCGAAACGTAATCGGGTCGGAGTCGGCGTGGTGCCGCCAGTCGATCCGAATAATCAAGATACTTCGGTGCTGATCGGGTCGGAGGATATCTCGAAGCTCGATCAGTATTCCGAAGGCGATCCGCGGGTGCTGGAATTGAACGGCGCCCTGAACGTCGGCAATCGCGGAATCGTCGAATTTATCGAAGTTTTCAAGAATGAAACCGAATACCTGCACGCGATGATCACGGCGACGCAGGAAAAGGTAATTCCTGCGCCGGGGCGTCACGGGATGGTGTACGTCGATACCTGTATCATCGCGCATTCGAACGAAGCCGAATGGCAGAAGTTCAAGGCGGACCACACCAACGAGGCGATCCTCGATCGTATTGTGGTGGTCAAGGTGCCGTACAACCTGCGGCTGTCGGAAGAAGTAAAGATCTACCAGAAGATCATCCGCAACTCCGATTTCCGCGCGCATGTCGCGCCGCATACGCTGGAACTCGCCTCGATGTTCGCGATTCTGTCGCGGCTCGAGCCGACCTCGAAGTGCGATCTGATGACCAAGCTGCGGCTGTACAATGGCGAAGAGGTGGTCGAGAAGGGTCGCACGAAGAAGATCGATGTGGAGGAGTTGAAGGAAGATGCCAAGCGCGAAGGCATGAACGGCATCTCGACGCGCTTTATCATGAAGGCTCTCGATAACGCGCTGTCGGACAACGTCTCCGGCAATTGTATCAATCCGATCAATGTGCGCGAGGCGTTGATCTCGATGACTAAAGAGGCCGACCTGCCCGACGATACGCGCAAGCAGTATCTGGAATTCCTGCAGGATACGCTGCACAAGGAATATCTGGATCTGCTCGAAAAAGAGATCACGCGCGCTTTCGTATTTTCTTATCAGGAGCAGGCCGAGGCGCTGTTCCAGAACTATCTCGATCATGCCGAAGCGTACGTCAACAAGACCAAAGTGCGCGATCGCAATACCAAGGAAGAGCTATCGCCGGACGAGGGCTTCCTGAAATCGATCGAGGAGCAGATCGCGATTATCGGATCGGCGGCGGATGGTTTCCGGCAAGAAGTGATCGCGTATCTGTGGGCGACGTCGCGGCGCGGCGAGAAGGTCAGCTATCACAGCTACGAGCCGCTCAAGGAGGCGATCGAGAAAAAGCTGATGACCTCGGTGCGCGATATCTCGCGGATCATCACCAAGGCGCGCACGCGTGACGAAGAGCAGAGCGAAAAGTACAGCTCGATGGTGAGAAACCTGCTCGAGAACGGCTACTGCGAATCGTGCGTCGATGTGGTGCTGAAGTACGCGGCGAACAATCTGTGGAAGGATTGAGTATTTGGAAGGTTGACATCAGCGATGCTTCAAAACGCCTCGTCAGGTGATCTCAGAGGAAGAGACGCCGGGCGAGGCGTTTTTGTGTCCGCTAGGCGGGGCGAGGATGCATTCAAAGCCTTCCGGCAGCGTTGCAGACTTTGTTCCTGCAAAGCCGACAGAGTATGCATCGTTTGCGATGAGCCTTGAGGATATAATTCAAGGTGCGAGGTCGCTATGAACGACACCATTTTTCGCGAATACCGACCGTCGGATGCTGAGCGATCAGACCGCTCGGCGGGTGATCGGCTGCGCCATCGCGAGAAGGTGCGCGAGTCGATCCGCGAAAATATCGCGGACATCATCGCCGAAGAATCGATTATCGGTAAAAACAAGGACCGGGTAATCAAGGTTCCGCTGCGCGGAATCAAGGAATACCGCTTTATCTATGGCGACAATGCGCCCGGCGTCGGTACCGGCGACGGCAACGCGCAGCCGGGGCAGGTCGTCGGCAAGACCGGCAAAGACGGTCAGGGCAAAGGGCGAAGGCCAGGCCGGCGACAAGCCTGGAGTCGATTACTACGAGACCGATGTTTCGCTCGAAGAACTGATCGAGATCATGTTCGAGGATCTCGAACTGCCGAATCTCGAGCGGCGCACTCTGCGCGAGATTCCTTCCGATCAATCCAGCAAACGGAAGGGCTATCGCCACGTCGGTATCCGGATCCGGCTCGACAAGCGGCGCACGGCGCGCCAGCGCGTCATGCGAATCATCGCGACGCGGCGGCGGCATGCGTTACAGGAACCGAAAGAATCGAGGTCCAGATCGAGGACGAGAGCGAAGAATTACTGGAGGGTGAAGAACTGCTGGAAGAAGGCGAGAACGGCGCGGAAGAGACGCCGGCAATCAAGCGCCGCTTCCCCTTCCATCAGGACGATCTTCGCTACAAGCATCTGGAGACCGACACGCGCGAAGATTCCAATGCGGTCGTGATGTGTATCATGGATACGTCGGGATCGATGGACACGATGAAGAAATATCTCGCGCGGAGTTTCTTCTTCATGCTCTATCAGTTTATTTCGACGCGCTATCGCAACGTCGAAATCGTCTTCATCGGGCATCATACGGAAGCCAACGAAGTAACCGAAGAAGAGTTCTTTCATAAGGGCGAATCAGGCGGCACATTTATCTCTTCGGGTTATCAGAAGGCGCTGGATATCATTGACGAGCGGTATCATCCGTCGCTCTGGAATATCTATGCGTTCCATTGTTCTGACGGCGACAACTTCGATTCGGATAATCCGGCGGCACTGCGTACGGCGAAAGAGTTGTCCGAGCTCTGCAATCTGTTCGGTTATGGCGAGATCAAACCGCTAGGCTCGCGCTATTACGAATCCTCGATGCTCAATGTGTTTCGCCGGCTGGACGTGCCGAATTTCCAGGCGGTGCTGATCGAGCGGAAGGAAGATATCTGGCCGTCCTTCAAGGCGTTCTTATCAAAGGATCGCGTGAAGGAATGATGGATATGCCGCTTGATTTTGTGAATTGGCGGGCGGCACTAATCAGCGGAGAGGGTGCTCGATGGCGAATTACGAAATCAGTGAACTGGCGGAGTGGGACAAGCGGATTCGCGACAAGGCGGCCGAGTTCGGACTGAGCTGGTATCCGCAGGAGTTCGAGATTTGCGACCATAACGGAATGCTCGGCTACATGGCCTATTCCGGGATGCCGTCGCATTATCCGCATTGGTCATATGGGAAGTCCTACGAGAAGCTGAAGACGCTCTACGATTACGGCGTCAACGGCCTGCCATATGAGATGGTGATCAACTCGGATCCGGCGCTCGCCTATCTGATGCGGGACAACACGCTGCTCTTGCAGATTCTGACGATCGCCCATGTGTATGGGCATAATGATTTTTTCAAAAATAATTTTACCTTCAAATCGACCCGCGCCGATCTGACGATCGAGACGTTTAAGGCGCACGCCTTGCGAGTTCGTCGTTATTCCGAGGATCCGTCGATCGGAATCGAGAAGGTTGAGCGGATTCTGGATTCCGGCCACGCGCTTGCGCTGCAATGCCGGCGCAATCTGGCGATCAAGAAGCTGAATCGCGAACAGCAGGTCGAGCGTGCAATCGAGAATGCGCAGCCGCGGGTGGATCCGTTCCATCTGTTACATGCGCGGCCCGAATTCAAAGAGCCCGAAACGCGCCGGGTGCCGTTGGAGCCCGACGAGGATTTGCTGCTGTTCATCCGCGACCACAATCCGTTTCTGGCGGAATGGGAGCGCGATCTGCTGACTATTGTGGACGAGGAGACCAAGTATTTCCTCCCCATGATGGAAACGAAGATCATGAATGAGGGTTGGGCGAGCTACTGGCACAAGAGGATCGTGGAGTCGCTCGGTATCGAGCAGGGACTGCATCTGGAGTTTATCGTGCGGCACAATCAGGTGCTGCGTCCGATGCCCGGTCAGATCAATCCTTATCATCTCGGCTTCAAAATTTGGGAAGACTTCTACCGTCGGCATACCGAACCGACGCCGGATGAGATCAAGAAGTATGGCGCGCCGAGTAAGAGCGGTAAAGAAAAGATTTTTGAGGCGCGTGAAGTTGAGCGCGATTCCTCATTCCTACGCCGCTATCTGACTGAAGAGTTGATGCGCGAGATGGATATGTTTGAATACGAATCGCGCGGTGACGAACTGGTGATCGACAAGGTCTCGGACGAAGAGGGCTGGAAACAAGTTAAAGAGACACTGGTCAAGAGCGTCGGCACCGGAACGATTCCAGTGATCAAGGTTGAAGATGCCGATTTCGGGCATAATCGGACGCTTTATCTGAAGCACTATCACGATGGCCGCGACCTGCAGCTTGAGTATGGCGAAAAGACGCTGGCTTTTGTGCAGCGGCTGTGGGGTCATGAGTGCGTGCTCGAAACGACTCTACAAGGCAAGCGATCGCTATTGTGCTACAATGAGCGGGGTTTCTCGATGCGTGCGCTGAAGTAGTAATCGTCGGCTTCGAGACAATTCCCCTAATGGATTTCGGACCCAAGTTTGAAGCAGGGCTCCGGCTGATGCGCGACGCGATCGCGGAGGCGCAGCAGAGCACGCGACCGCCGCTTACAGCGGAACAGATGAGCGTCGAACTGAACGACCTCGCATCATTGCGTGGCCGTCTCGCATTTTATCCGTATTTGGGATCGGGAGTGGGGCGCGGCGCGCGAGTAATGCTCGCGGATGGACGCTGGGTCATCGACCTGACGCTCGGCATCGGGGTGCATCTGTTCGGCCACGGCGAGCTCGATTTGATCGAGACGGCGCTGCGAGCGGGAGCTTCCGATCTCGTGATGCAAGGCAATCTCGTTTTCAATCGCGAATACTATCAACTGATGCGAGTGCTGCTGGACCATGCACCGCTCGGGATGGAGCATTGCTGGCTGTCGCTGTCGGGCGCGGACGCCAACGAGAATGCGCTCAAGCTGGTCCGGCAGAAGCGTGAAGGGCGCTCCGGGATTGTCGCGTTTCATGGATGCTTTCACGGCAGGACCAGCGCGATGGCCGAGATTACCGATCGGCCGGATTATCGAGTCGGACAGCCGAAGACCTTTCCGGTCGAATATCTGCCTTTCTATAACCGCGCGAGCGCGGACTCATCTGTCGAAACGCTGGGGGCATTACGAGAGATAATCGGAGCGCGCGGCGAGCAGTTCGCGGCATTTATCGTCGAGCTGGTGCAGGGCGAGGCGGGTTTCGTGACCGCGCCGCGCGAATTTTTCGCGTCACTGTTCGAGGAATGCCGTCGCGCCGGAATCCTCATCTGGATCGACGAAGTGCAGACTTTTGCGCGGACCGGCGAGCTATTCGCGACCAGTCGTCTCGAGCTCGATGACTACGCTGACGTGATCACGATTGGTAAGGTTTTTCAGGGCAGTGCGATGCTGTTTCGCAAGAGTCTCGCGCCCGACCCGGCGCTAATCTCAGGAACTTATTCGGGCGCGACGGTCGCGATGGCGGTGGCGGTCCGAATGCTCGAGAAGCTGACCAGCGGCGGATACTTCGGACCCCAAGGTCGCGAGAGGAGTTAGAGCGGCTGACGCGCGAGCATCTGGAACGACTCGCCCGAGCACATCCCGGGATCATTTCGGAAATAGATGGGAGCGGGGCGATGATCGCATTCCGGTATCGTGATGGCACGCTCGGGGCGACGCGAGAGCTTATCCGGCGGTGCTTCGATGCGGGTCTCGTGCTTTATTACGGAGGTCACGAGCCGGCGTGTATCCGGCTATTTCTGCCGGTCGTGATCAGCAACGAGGAACTTGCCGAGGCAATCGCGATAATCGAGCGATGTCTGTGAAACGGAGCGACCGTCTCAGGGGCAAGTCGCTACGCCGTTGCATGCATTGGCGCCCAGGTTTGTACCATTGACCACGGTCGAGCCATTGCCCTGAATTACGTTGGCGACGTAGCCGCTGGTCGCGTCAGTGAAGTTCAGGCCCGCGCCGAAATTGCTTGAGATGACCGAGTTGCTGACCAGGCATGAGGGTCCGCAATCGACGCCGTCGCCGCCATTACTGATTATCTGAACGTTGCGTACGACACTATTCGGACCGAGCTTGATCCCCGCGCCGCCCATTCCGGTGATGATGCCGTTTTCAATCGTGACGTTCGAGAAGCCTGACGCGTCGATGCCGACGCCGGTGCCGCTGCCGGGACCGGCGATCGTGAAGCCCTGAAGATCGAGGGTGACATTCGAGGCGGTGATTAGAAGCGCAGTGTCCGATGTGTTCTTTACCGTGGCATTGGAGGTTTGAAGATAGCTGCCGCTCTTTTTGAGCTTTTTGGGAAACGGGTCTTTGCCGTTGATCTTGGTTTGCGCTGATGCAGGAACGGTAAACGAGGCGAATGATGTGAATGCGAGTATGGCGAGAATCAAGAATCCAATCCGGTTACGAACCATCTGATAATTCCTCTCAGTTCTCAAACGTAAGGCAAAGCGCATTGGAGTCTAGCGCCGAAAGCCATGCAGTCCCAGCGGAACCAGATAATCGGTAGTGTCCTAATTTGAGGGGGCATGCTGCAAATTGCCACCTCTCAGCGATTTGTATGTAGAGACTTTAGGGGATCTTTACATCTTTGATTCCCGCTTGCTTGAGAATCCCGTTAGCCGTATGCCGAGATTTAATGTTGTGATCAACGGGGAATTTATTGTTATTGATCGGACTATGCCATATTTCATGATCGCCCTTTCCGGGTCGATCATAGCGGCATTTATTGTCGCGCAAAATATCTTTAACTTTATCTGTATAGCCTGCCATCAGGCTGCTTTCGGCAGCCTGATGCGTTTCCTCATTGTGCTTTGCTGCGCGACGGAAACGGAGCGTGATATCGATTGGCATATGCGGATCGGACAGAACGTGGTTCAATTCGATTAATTCGGGGACAAGAACGGTGAGTTTTTCGATTAAGTGAGTTCGCGAATCGGCCTCGGTGATAAGACCCGGGATATTATCACTCTCCGCCACCCATACTTCTGCATCATCATCCCACAAAACATCAATCACTAGGCTATTGACAGGGATGTAATCGCTCATGTCTTAAGTCTATAGGACAAAATCTCTCAAATCAGCAAGCAGATTTGATACGGATTTGTCGTATGTAGGCGCTCCTATTGAACCGCTGATTCTATGAGTTCGTCAATCGTCCAGATATGGTCTGTGACCCTATGCGCCATTGCTGGAGTCATTCGCAGCGTCTTATGAACTCGACATAGATTGTAATGAGCGAAGTGCAAACACACTGCCGCCGCATGGTTCACGCGTTTCTTGCTGAATCCATTAGTCAGACGGGTGAATCGCCGCATCCCCATTCTCATCGTCAAATTTTGCCGCTCGACATAGCTAGTAGAGATTTCATCGCGATCTGGATTACCGATTAGCGGCTCGTTCTCGCATTTCACCATAACTGGCAGCGAATAGCGTCCGCGTCCAGTATTCAGTTCCGATGCAAAGACTTTCGTAGTTTGAGCATAATCAACCTTGCCCTCGAAAGCCCGCATGATTGCGCCGTAGTAGGCGGGAAACGCATCGGATGAAATTTGTGGACGATTTACTAGACGCGCTTTGAGATCGTCAACGAATAGCTGCGTATCAGGCCAAATCCGTTTGCCAACGTGAAAGGCGGGAACCAGCTTCGTATCCGCATCAATCGCAACAAACGTGTAGAGGTCGCCAAACTCATCGGCCTTATCCAAGACCTTTGCAGTCTTTTGCTTCATGCCGATGTAAGCCCAGATTTCGTCAAGCTGGAGCTTGGTACAAGTCAGATCGCGCATCATGCCGTCTAGCAGGCGGTCGCAGCCTTCGCCCACGGCGACAGCGAGCCGCATGATCGTATCGCGATGAATGCCGGCCATGCGTTCTACACTTCGGATGCTGTTGCCCTCGACTAGAGCGGCGATCACGCTGGCGCGATTCTCAATGCTCAGCTGATTCATGTAAGCGAATATACTTGAGCGGACAGGCATTGTCAAGGCATGAGATGGCGGCAACTCATATATTAAGTAAATCGTCTTGATAATAAGTGAAATGGATGTATAAATGGTTAACGTGAATGCGGATGAACAGCGGTGGCAAGACCTTAGTCTTGAAGCGGGCAAGGTATTTACTCCTCGAACGGCTATTGATGAGCGTAATTTATTCGCCGGACGCGAGGAACAAGTACGTCAGATCGTTGATGTTGTGAATGAAAAGGGTGCGCACGCAATCCTGTTCGGAGATCGTGGTGTAGGCAAAACTTCCCTTGTTAGCGTACTTCCATCATTTCTCCGTATTCCTCAAAACAACTTAATAGTACCTCGCGTCAACTGCGATACGGGCGACTCATTTGCATCGGTTTGGCTAAAAGCTTTTGAGCAGGTAGAGCTAATCCGATCTACCTCGTTAGTCGGATTTCACGAGAATACGCGGGAGGAAACCTTTACATCTGCGGAACTTTTTGGCGAGTCATCGATATCTCCTGATTCTATTCGACGTGCATTAACTATTCTGTCGATTCGTGGAATTCCCATCTTTATCTTCGATGAATTTGATCGAATTTCACTTGAACCGCGTCGAGCATTTGCCGACGCCATCAAAAGCCTTTCAGATCATGGCACCCCGGCCACGGTTATTGTGGTGGGCGTCGCAGACAGCGTGGATCAGCTAATTCAAGAACATCAATCCGTGGAGCGCGCGTTGATACAGATCAGGATGCCTCGCATGTCCTCAACGGAGATTAGGCAAGTTTTAATAACCGGAACTCACACGCTAGGCATGGAGATCAAAGAAGATGCGCTACGACGGATTCAGATGCTAGCTCAGGGACTACCCCATTATGCGCATCTTATCGGCTTGCACTCAGTACGACTCGCATTAGACGCCCGATCCATGACTGTATCGGTCGAAACAGTTGAAAAGGCGATAGATCGAGCTATTGAAAACGCTCAGCAGTCTATTCGTAGCGCCCACGAATATGCCATTCGCAGTCCTCGCAAAGAAAATCTTTTTTCAGATGTGTTGTTGTCGTGTGCCTTAGCTCATACCGACGAGTTAGGCTATTTCGCGGCACAGGATGTGAGAGTCGCTCCGCCGACTTACCCGCAAAAATTACGAGATACCTCGTTCGCACAGCACTTAAATGAGTTTTGTGAAGAGAAGCGTGGGCCGATCCTAAGAAAGACAGGAATTAAAAGACGGTTCCGGTATCGATTTATCAATCCCCTGTTGCAGCCCTTCGTTATAATGCGCGGACTCAAAGACGGCAAAATCACCAGCGACTTACTTACGATTTCTTTGTCCACCGCAAGTTGCCGCTTGCTTAGCGATTTTACGTCGCTGTTCTGGAGTTAATTTAGCAGCACGCGCTTTCCCGCCCTTCAATCCGCCTAACCGCCCGGAGCAAGACGGCGGCGGGATTCTTGCCGCTATCTAGTTCTTCTGCTGGCAGATCGCCGGAGATGGCGTCAATGAGATTGGCGGCCATTTGGTTTACGTCTGGCTTGCCGGTCCTTGAGCGGTTAGGCACGCCTGTAGTATGACAGTTGGGTGGGGACACTGCAAATGGCGCACATCATCACGGTTCATCAAGAGGGCAACGGCTCGGAAATCCTCATAAATGCGGACCAGATTGTCCAAGCAGAACGAATCAGCGACCCGCGCGGCAACTATACCAATCTTAAATTAAGAGACACTCATTCTATTCCGATTCGTGAATCTCTTGAGGATTTGAAACAACTCTGTCGAGTTTAGGCGCGCGAACAATCTGCCTCATCATCAGCAATTCATCTGCACGCTTTAATTGTTCACGAGCGGCGTAAATGGTGTGCCCATCAAGTAACGCGATAATTTTATCAATCGTCGTAGGCTGCTGTTGTTCATTCGCCAATTATATAATAACAACTCAAATTAGGACACTACCCGACAGCCTCATAAGATTGCGTGACGGACGTGTCGAAATCGAGTGGAAGATTAATGGACGTCGCTACAAGTTTGTCGGCGGCCTGATTAACAATTTTATCCGCGAGGAAAACAGCAAACTGTTCAAAGTCACCTTCGCGAAGGAAATCCGCGACCTGTTTGCGCCCGCCTGCTGGACACAGTTGGAATGGGAAGAACGGCAGGGCGGTCAAGGGCAAGCCGCTGGCCCAATGGCTCCATGGGTTCTATTACAGCCACGCCAAGCCCTTCCCGTTAAGCACCACGTTTCTGCATAAAAAAAGCAGCAGCACCCGAACCTTGCTGAAAAACTTTCGTACCGACCTCAAAAACGCCCTTGCGACCTCGAAAAAGAGTTGGGCTGGAAGGCCGCCTGGGAAGATGGCTTGCTCACCCTAGAGCGGCGTCCCAGCGCCTCTCAAATCCGGCACCTCAACCAGAAACAAGGCCGTCGTCGGAAGCGGCAGCGCGCTCCCTAACCCCGGTTTCCGACCTCTTTGGCTAGGCCAATCGACTATAGAGCTATCTATTTGACCGAGCCAACTATCGTATTTGACCGAGCCAACTATCGTATTTGACCGAGCCAACTATCGTATTTGACCGAGCCGGACACGTCCCGAAAAACAGCACTTTTCTCTTATTTTTTAGTAACTTACGATAAACGCCCAAAACGCCCTAATCCTCTTTTAATCCTTTTTAATCCCCGACAGAGGGCGGCGGCTCCGCCGCCGAATAAGGAGCGCCCTCACGGGCGCAACTAGCAGCAGGGGGCTTGAGCCCCCTCTGCCTCACGGCATTCACCCCACCAAGCAAAAAGATAAGCGGAGCGCCGCCAAAAAGGGGCGGCGCAACTATCACTTGAGAATTGACGACCTCAAACCAAGGTGCTGGGTTCAGCCGACAGACAGAAACAGGGAACACTGGCGGGGGCATGGACGACAGCGACTGTCTCCGATGTCAAGCTGGACCGACAGAGCGGCGAAGCATTCCCGCGCCGCCGCCTTTGGCGGCAGATAAAGCCACGGGCGTTGCCCGCGGCGGAGTTGCGGACTTCGCAGTCCAAGGGGTTTGATCGCGAAGCATGGTGTTGAGGATGACCAGCAGCTTGCGCATGCAGGCAGTAAGCGCAACCTTGGGTTTCTTGCCCGCTGCGAGCGGTCGCATGTAAAAGGCTTGCAGCACTGGATTGCGGCGACTGGCGACTAAGGTACACATGTACAGCACGGCTCGAACTTGGGCCCGGCCGCCCCAAATCGCACGCGTGCCACGCAGCTTGCCGCTATCGTGGTTGAAGGGCGCAACCCCCACCAGCGCTGCGATCGCGCGGCGATTGAGCGTACCGAGTTCAGGCAGATGCGCCAGCAGGGTGGTGACCGTGACGTTGCCAATCCCGGGCACACTCCGAAGTAGGCGGGCCTTTTCATACCATGCCGGCGAGCGGCGGATCGCGTGCTCCAGAACGACGTCGAGCTCGCTCAGCTGCTTGCGGAGCCAGTGGACGTGAGCGGCGATGGCGCGGGTAAGGGACGCGACCGCGCGGCCCTGGCGATTACCTTCCGCAGTAAGCATTTCCACCACTTGTCGACGGCGGGCGACTAGGGCCATCAGCTCACGTGTATAACTTAAGACTTGATCTGACGGTGGATGGTTAAGGTCCGCAGTGTCCGGTTTAAGTTGATTGTCCGATTATACGCAGCGACCATAGTGATCATCGCGCTTGAGTAATACTCAGAGTTCCGCGCCCGCCGCAACCGCGGGAGAGAGCAGCTTTTTCCCGCGCCAGCGAGCCCGCGTCGATGAAAGTTTGCCGCGGAGTCTTGCCGTAACACCAGCGCCCCTGATGAGGACGCAGTTCATTGTATTCCTACAGCCACGCGTCCAGATCAGGCTGCAACTGTTCAATGCCCGAGTAGATCTTGCTGCGAAACGCCACCCGGTAGAACTCGTTCAGCACGGTCCGGTGGAAGCGCTCGACGATGCCGTTGGTCTGCGGACTTTTGACCTTCGTGCGGCTGTGATCGATGTTCTCCACTGCCAGGTACAGCTCATATTCGTGGCGTTCGGGTGCGCCGCAATACTCCGTGCCACGATCGGTTAACACCCGCCGCAACGGGATCCGTGTTCATCGAAGAACGGGATCACCCGGTCATTGAGCAGGTCAGCCGCCACCAGTGGGGTCTTGCGATCATAGAGCTTGGCGAAGGCCAGTTTGGTGTAGGTATCGAGGAACGTCTGCTGATAAATCCGTCCCACTCCCTTGAGCGTACCGACGTAAAACGTATCCTGGGCGCCGCAGTAGCCGGGGCATTCGCTCTCAAACTCGCCATACGCTTCCTTATCCGCCTTGGCCTTCTCCACCGCCGCGAGCTGGGCTTCGCTCAGCACCAAACCTTCCTGCGCGCTCTTAGCTTCCAATGCCTTAAGCCGCTTGCTCATGGTTTCCAGATCGTGACGCTGCCACACGCTGCGCACCCCGGCCGCCGCACAGCTCATGCCACGCGCTTCTTAATTCATTGGCCACGCGCTGCTGTCCCCAGGCCGGCTGGTCGAGCGCGATTCCACCACCGCCTGCTCGATCTCAGGCGCCACCCGGTTTTTCAGCACCGGCTTGCGCCGCGAGATCTCCTGCAGCGCCGCTTCGCCACCCTTGTCGTAGAGTTCCCTGAATCGATAAAAGCTGTCGCGGCTATAGCCCATTACCCGGCACGCCTGCGAGACGTTGCCGAGCTGCTTGGCCAACTCCAGCACTCCAACCTTCGCCCGGATTACCTTCTGTTCCTGGTCATTGTCCTCGTCTCTTTCCCAGGACCCGAGGACCTTAACATATTGTCTGATTAAGTCTTGGCTTTTACAGCTCACGACTCTGCGCGTCCGGCAGGGGACGCGTCGGCGGCTGGATGAGCTGGGCGAAGTGTGCCAGGACCTCCGCGTCAATCTTGTCGGTCTTGGCCAAGCGGCCCGTAGCGCGAGCGAAATCGCGTACCTGACGCGGATTAACCACTGCGACCGGCAGCCCCGCCGCCGCCAATTCAGCCACTGCGGCGATTTCGTAACCGCCGCTGGCCTCGAGCACGATGCGGCTCACGCCCAGCCTTTTCAGGCGCGTAACCAGGGTCGCGATGCCGCCTTGGTTGTTGGTCACGCTCCAGCCAGCGCCCGGCCGCAGCGCCGCATCGAGCCGAGCTTTAGACACATCGATGCCAACAAACACTTGATTTCCCATGGCTGTCTCCAACGCTCCACCCATCCTTGCGCGATACGGGCTGATTACCCTGGCGACTGTTCGGGCTCTGCGTCTTTTCGTCTGGGCGCGACGACCCAAGCGCTGTCGACGGTCTTGAAAACCTCGGGCAGGGACGGCCTATCGCGCCCAGACTCACTCAATTCGTTGGAATGCCGAAGATACAAGGGCAGGGGAGCCGAATGCGGGCATGGCGCTGGCCATGCTGAACGCCTTCAGCAGCGTCGGCGCAAACGCCTTTGACCTGACTACGCTCGATCTCGAGGCCGTAAGCAGGGGTTTCAGCGTAATCGCAGCCTGACCGAAGTGCGCCGCTTCATCAGGCACCGGCTGGAAGCTGCCGCCGAGCAAGCCGCGCGGCTCGCGCCTCACGCTTTCATGACGGTGTGCACCTCACCCAATAATTTTCAGGTATGGCTGGCCATCGCAGATGGCCCGCAGGAGAAGGAAGTGGCAAAAGAGTTTCGCATCCGGCTACGTCGTGGCGCGGGAGCCGACCAGTCCGCCACCGGCGCGGTGAGATTGGCGGGCTCGCTTAATTTCAAGACCAAATACGCGCCGGAATTTCCGCTCGTGGCGATCACCTGGGCGAAGCCCGGCAGCCTGACCACGGTGGCTGCGCTTGAGCAGGCGGGTTTGCTTGCCGCACCCCATTGGCCCCCGGCCAGCGTTCCCCGCTCAACTTCACCCGCGCGACCAGCTCGCGGGCGTTACTGGCCGGACTATCAGCAAGCCTTGCGCGGCGCGCCGCTCAAAGGCGACGGCACGCGTGATCGCAGCCTGGCGGATTTCATGTTCTGCAAATGGGCGGGGCGTACAGTTCGACGAAACCACCACGCGCGGCCTTAGAGCATTGAAGGTTATCGCGCCTTTCTCTCCCTGCTTGCATATTTGGAGGACACCAGCGACGACCAAGCGTTATAGGCGAGATTTCGCGAGTATCTCCTGGTGGCGTTCAACATGCGTCAACATCAACGGCGGCAAGGCGTTTCCAATCCTCGGGCCGCTACGCCGCCCGCTACTGAGCGATACCGATATTTGTCGAGAGTCCCCACAGTCTCGGCGGGCTTTCGTGCGCAGTAGCCGGGTGCTCCGGCGCGAGACAGATAGCTCGATGGGGGGCGACACGACCCGCCGGCGATCCCCGCATACGTACTTGGCTTCACCGCGCGCCGACACCCTAATAAAAAACGTGCGCGTGCTGAGGCGCTGAAGGCGTAAGACGGGCTTTCGAGGGGAAGCCGTGGGTTGCTAGCGTCCCGGCGCGGTGGCCGTCTTAGCGGGCTTCTACCGCGAATCCCTGCACGGATGCTAAGCTGCGCCAAAGGGTTCTGGCAGATGGTGAACAATCAATACGACATCGATGAGGCGGCTCAACTCTCGGGCTTGGCGGCGCAGACGCTACGTAAGTACACCACGGGTGGGTGCTCGACGCTGGTGCGGGGTCGCGATTTCGTCGTGGTTCGCCGCAGTCGCTTCGGCCGAATAGATCGGAAGCTCTTATTTTCGCGCCGGGGCATGGAGAGAATTATCAGCCGCGATTTCGTCTCGATGTCCCATCAACCCGCGCGCCGGGTGCCTGACCGTGATCGTTCCATTATCGACCGCTGGATCGATGAGTGCCTCTCGGTCAACCTCGGCTCCCCGCGCACAGTCGAGGGCGGACGTAGGCGCTTTCAGTATCGCATCGCCCAACTTGCCCGTGCGCTGATGCAGCATCCCTGCGACGTTCCAGCGTGTATCTGTAAGTGCCATCGGCTGGTTTACAACGCTTACCGGGTTGAGCCGCGTCCCGAGATGGATTCATCAACATCACCGGGCACCGCGTAAGTGCATTAACGTGGGGGCCATGCCTTGAAGAAATTCGATAAGGCGCTAAAAGGCAAGCTAGAGACGAGATAGAAAACGACCGAGCCCCCGACGGCAATCAGGCCAGACCAGACGGGAGCTTGTTCGAAGCCGGACCAAACTCTTTCAGGATGAGGCTCGCAGATACTGCGAGTTACGCAAAACCGTAAAAGCTCGAAACATGACCGATCAACAGAAACTTGAAGCGCTAGACGGGGAACTTCAAGAAATTGACCATGTATTATCAGATCCCCCAGCGGTTGGTTTTTTGACTGATGATGAACGCTATGACCGCTTCGTGGCAATGATCGAGCACGCCACAGAAGAAATGAGCAAACTCTACCAAGAACTTTGCGAGTTACTTGGCAAAAAATGAACCGCCACGCCGCCGCGCTCGCGCTTGTGGACTGGTATCTGATGGTGCCGCCACTAAAATCCGGCTCCGGTATTGAAGCGGATTTGCGTTGGCCGCTGGCGCAGTGATCTTCACTGCAAAGTTTCGATACCGCCGCGGATTGTGAACGCGCGAAGACAAATTTACAGTTGAAAAACCCACGACCGTCTAGCGCACATAAAGTCTCCATATTCGAGATGGCGACTTGCATCGAAACAGACGATCCGCGCCTCAAATCAAATTAAGCCACTCTGGAGTGAACCCTTCGAGCTGGACACCTCTGGAGTGAACCCTTCGAGCTGGACACCTATCAGGCGGGAGATTGGACCGGCTGCCGGGTGTGTTCCTCCTCGAATCGCACAGGCGCCAGGTAACCCAGCGCTGAGTGCAATCTGCGCGCGTTGTACACTTCGTCGATAAAACGGGGAAGCCGTTCGATCACGTCGGCGAAAGTTCGGTAGTCACTCAGGTAGACTTCTTCGCACTTGAGGGTTTTCATAAAACTTTCGGCTTTCGCGTTGTCGTAGGGATTACCGCGCCGTCCCATTGATCCCCGCAGCCCATAATCCTTCAGCGCCTGTCGATAGGCGGCTGACGTGTACTGCCCGCCACGGTCCGAATGGTGGATGCAGCCGGGTGGAGGCCGGCGCGAGTCGACGGCCGTACGTAGCGCTGCCAGCGTCAGTCGCGTATCGATGCGCTTCGATAGTGCGTAGCCTAACACCCGCCGCGACCAGGCATCGAGGATCACGGCGACGTACACGAAACCCGCCGCGATCGCCACGTAGGTCAGATCGCATACCCATAGTTGATCGGGTGCCGTCGGAATAAAACCGCGCGTCAGGTCGGGAAAGATCGGGTCTTGATGGTCGCTCTGGGTGGTGCGCACGAAGCGACGCAAAGGCCGCACCTGGAGCCCGTTTTCGCGCATGATCCGCGCTACCGCCTTGTGATTGATATGCAGCCTTTCGGCGCGCAGCTGATGGGTAATCCGCCGATAGCCGTAGCGCGGAAATTCCGCGCTGAGTTCCGCAATGCGCTGGTGCAGGACTACTTTCTCCGTCGCAGAGCGGCGGCTGCGGTAATAATAGGTTGAGCGCGCCAGCTTCATGAGTCGGCATCCTCCCGCAACCGAGATGGTTGCGGACCGCTCACGATCGAGGAACTCTCGCCGCTCGGCCGACGTGCCCAGCGCGCCCCTTTTTTCAGGAGGTCAACCTCCATTGTCAACTGGCCGACCTTGCGCTCGAGCTCGCTATCGTGGTCTCGTATTCCGCGATGCGGGTGGCGTCAGCCACTTCATCATTGAGCTGCCCCGCCTCGTACTTCTGGATCCACAGGCGGATGAGATGTCGTGAAAGGCTGTGCTGACGTGCCAGCCCGCGCAACTCCGCGCGGCCCTCCAGAAAGTCCAATACCACTTGTCGCTTGAACTCGAAGCTGAAGCTCCGGTGCCTTGCCATAGCCTCTCCTCCGATAAGCCCGGCCGCCCGGTCCAATTCGTCCGCCTCCAGCTGTCCAGATTTTGGGGTTCATTCCACACCATCAAGGACTATTTCGGGCTTGCTTGGATGATTGACTATCAGGGCATTAATTTCGCCGACTCTCAATCCGGGGCGGCGACATAACCATCACACAGGAAAATAAGATTATTTTCGCGGCAGAAGTGACTGAGCGATCGCTTGAACGTTCGCGTATGGTGGCGACGTTCAACACTAAAATTGCGCCGCATGGTATTGAGGATTATCTGTTTTTTGTGCGGCCTGAAACGCTGCCGATGACGCCCGCCAGCAAGCACGGCAGTACTTTGCTCAAGGCCATGAGGTGAATTTTATCGAAATCAAAACTTGGGTGCTGATGGCCCTTGCCACCATGGGAAAGCGGGGCCGCGATTTGTTCAACGGCCATCTCCTCCAATTGATCGACGACCCAGCGATGCCTCGCGCCGTAAAAGTCGCGTGGAATGAATATATTTCTGCCCTCACCTCAAGTTTTCCGGTGATCAATATGTCGGGATAAAAGAGCTTTCGGATAGCCTCCCAGCCTCGACCTCCTCGCGAAGAAATTGAGACACCATGCGCCTGAACTCACCGCTTCCCAGCGCATGGCGGATTTCAGTCTCCAATAGATTACTTTTTGCGACATTACAGGCGCCATAGATGAGCTGATAATTCGCCCAAGAGGTATCTCCGAAAAGCGAGTAAGGCCACACGTGATCTCCTTGGAGGTAGTCAATGTCCCGGTGGTCAAACCTGCGCCCGCAAAGCGGGCATTCATACCTTACGACGCCATCCTCGCCACGATCAGCCATGCGTCGAACCCAAAAATCCTTCCAGTCCGGCGGAAAGTTGCGTGACAAGGGACGGCACTTTATGAACTTGGGGGGCTCGCCTACCCTCCTGCGATCTGCTGACATATTTCACACGTAGCGAGAATTTGTTTCTTTTGGCCAGGCCACTTTCCCTTGGAAATCGGGTATGGATGACCGATGTCTCGCTCGATCGCACTCGGACCTTGGGTCAGAAAGATCTGGATCAGCTCCCACTGATTTTCAGCGATCTTCTCGGGCGTTCCCCATACTTGCGCCGCCGCAGCGACAAATAGCGCGATCTTGGTCGAGGAGTTCGTCGTGATGCGAGGAACCTTTGCTTGCTTAATCATATTGAACCACAACTCGAAGCATGCGAACCAGTCCTTTAGCGTGTCCAAACTCGGTAGAAGTTGAGGCGCATCGCTCGGATGGAGGGTCTCGTGTTGCAGTTGGGCGGTGTATAAATCCAGGACGCAGATTGTGGTTCTGTCATACCCCAGCCCTAGTCGGCTCTGAAGCGTCTCGTTCGTGAGCAGTTTATCGACTTTCTGCAGATCTCGGGCAATCACGTAATAGATAAACATCTGCGAGGAAGCCTGCCCCGCCGCTTGAGCGCTATCGATCCACCAATCCTTCCAAGCACTTGGATCTTTCCAGGGGTATTCAAGTCCGTACTTGTCCTTAGCGGCTTTAATCATACGCTGTGCCCCTTCCCGCTCGGGATCGAAAACCCCGGCGAGACGAATGAAGTAAACGCGATCGCACTGACCGAAGACCGCTAGCCGGAGGTCGTGAGGACTCAGCGGAGTGCCAGCTTCGTTGATGCGGCGGAAATCTCGAGGCGAAGGTTCAGGTCCAGATTCGTAGGCAGGACGAGCAGGTTGAGAACATAGTACTTGATAGATCGCTGAATCGCCTCGGGTAGTTCGGCGAATCGCCGGCCTTGAATAATGGGCCCTACATTGCTCGCATACTCAACTTCATCCTCTGTTGCGAGGGCGAAGGTTCCTTTAACGAAATCCCGGATAGTCGCAAGGCGTTGCTGCCCATCGACAACCTCCGATCTCTCTGATCCAATTCCGGAATCTGTTTCAGAGTAGAGGATCAGCGGAGGGACGGTCATGTTGTTGATTAGCGAGTCGACAAAGAGCGACTTTTTGGCTAAGTCCCATTCCGATGAATCCCGCTGGTAATCGGGAATAAAAATCGTGCCGTCGTCAAGTTGGTCCATGAGAGTCGCAACGTTAGGTGACCGAGATGTTGTTGCGCCTTTCACTCGGGATTGAAACGCCGCTGTCGGTATACTTGCCATTGCGTCTCCGATTACGTGTAGATGTCTGGCCGGAACTCCTTAACGTCGTCGAACCTTCCGCCAGCCCTTTTCGCGAGCATTTAATACCTGATCCGGAACCGTCGGGCTGTCCTCGGGCCGTATTTTGCGCCGATCATAAGCCGAGTGGTAGAGACATTGAGGGTCCCCCAATTCTTAGTCCTCGGTTGGAGTGAGTAATTCGGGTTGTGACCTGCTTGGGAATGGTGGTCCAGAATTAGAGTTAGTTTTGCACGGCGCTGAACCGCTTGGGTTTGGTGGTCCAGAATTAGAGTTAGTTTTGCGCGGCGTCTAACCCCATGGGGTCGTGTTCGATCCCTGTCCGCGTAGCATATTCCGCGGGCGGGAGGTTGTTGAGAGCCATGTGAGGACAACTCTCGTTATAATCACGGCGCTAGGCTTCAATCAGCGCACTGGCCTGCCGCCCGTGCGTCCTCGAGCCTCGGCCATCTGACGCCGGAGGAGTTCGCGGCGAAGGATCAGATGAGCTCGGCCATCGCGCGCACCGCTTGGCCAGCAGACCAGGAACTGGCCGGCGCGGTGCAATGCGCTCCGGCCTCGGATCCGAAACCTGATCGCTTTTCGACCGCCCTCAGGTCATGATGGGCGGCCGAAAAACTCGGATGAAGAAATGAACCAAAACGACGGCCGACACTAAGTTACGAATGAGATGCGAACAATGCCAGAATCAAACCCTTGGCGGAGCGCGTTCATTGGGTCGATTATTGCGATAGCACTCAGTCCACTGTCACTGGTACTCGGCTACTATTTGAGCAAGTACTTGGCGGCACCAAAGCTTTCAATTGAATATATCGTTACGGTTGTGGACACGACTCCCCTGAAGGTGAATAAGACACTAATTCCGGAGCTGCAGGACGTACTCCAAACATTACAGTCGCCAGGACCGTATATGGTCGGCTATGATCCGCTTTTTCAGCAATGTTACCAGCAGTTTCAACGCGGTTCTCTTGATCTGGATTGTGTTAAGCGATTTCAAACAAATCTGAAAGTGTACGCAATGGTGATTGATTATGAGGAGAGTTTGTTCAAACAAGATCGAGATACGCTCACCAAGTGGGACGGAAAGCCAGCGGATTTGAAGCTTATTCCGGTAAACGCATCACCAACGCAGTCGTTGGAGGAAATGGCAACACATGATCGATCATCTACGATCTCCACATTGAACGACGAGGTGAGAGATTATGATAACGATCGCCAAATATTAGAAATTCTCACAAAGCAGCTCGATGATTTTGTTGCTGGAGGGATTACGCGGTCCGGTTCTGTGACATTCAAAATCGGCGTATTAAATCGTGGAGATTCTGATGGTGTGATTTTCCCGAAGAGCGATCTTTCCTCCGTTGTATCTACTCTGAAATTGCGTACCGCCACGAACTCCCCAGTGCCATTCATGTATGTTCCACCATTCAATTCTGTCTCAACCTCTTCATACACTGTGGTCAAAGCACACTCCTTCACTGAAATCACGATAGAAATTGATGAGGCCACATCGCCACCCGATATGGCTACTTGGAAGCAACTGGTAATTGCGAGAAATCCAGAAGAATTCCAGATTACACTGCCAACTTCGGCGAAATCGATCTCCAGAACGGATCATTTACCAACGCTCCCTTAAATAGTTAGCCTCTTTACCAGCGTATTAAAGCCGCGCTTCATCTCAGGCGCTAAACCAGCAACCAATTTCTTCGCTTTGGTGCTTCTGTCGCCATGCCGCGTTGCACAAAGGGTGGTTTCTGGAACATAAACATCAAACCGCTTTTGATTGATTCAACAAGTCAACAAAGTCCTGCATCGTGAGTTTTCCGGTCAACTTTCCTGAATCGTCGAGCACGTCAAATAATTCGGCGCTTTCAGCACGAACACTGTAAAAGACCACCGCGCCGTCAGCGCCGCCACCCTCACGATGCGGCTCGCCGGGAGCACTTGAAGTATAGCTTCCTACTGGCCGAACCTCCTTCAGGCTGCCGTCCGGCTCGTACAGGCGATGCTCCCCGCTAATCACAAGTGTGTTGGTCTGCGCCAAATGACGATGCAGGAAAATTCTCTCGTTCGGCGCGAATTTAAGAATGAAATCGACCACCTTGCGCTTTGGGTCAATGTCGTACATCGCGAGCACGAAATGTTCGAAGTCGCCCAATTTTAGCCACCGCAGGTTCCGATCATCGAAGCGATACGATTGAACCGCTGTATCAGTGCGCTGCTCAGGCATTTGTGCTGGCATAATCTTCTCTCCTCGTACCCTGCGGTATCGCAGAGAGGGCATCAAATCAGCTTATATTCGGAGGTTATATACTCTCGCGCCATTTTGTTCAAAATAGCTTGAGGTTGAGATGGATATTACCCGGCGTTGCGCAAAGGGTCCAATTTGAAACGCAGCCGAGAATTTTTGCAAAAGCTTTCCCCTATCGGACAGAACAATTAACCCGGTGTTTGCCAGTTTGGATGGATATCACGAGGGATACCGCGGCAGCTCGGCTGCCAGGGGAGTGTCGGAGCCGATGTAATGGGCCCATTCTTTCTTCGTAAGATTGCGACCGACGCGAAGGCAAAAGGCAACGATTAGTTTCTGTTCGTCAACAAGCCAGAGTTTGATATTGCCGTCGCGGCCGCCGCTGGCCAGCCGTCCGTCCGCCAACACCACCAGGGAATTAACCGGGCTGCCGTTGGAGAGGACCAGCGGCTCGCCCTTGCTGTCCTTGGGCCAGAGCTTGATGTTGCCGTCCTGGCCGCCGCTGGCCAGCCGTCCGTCCATCAGCACCGCCAGGGACGAGACCGAGCTGTTTTGCGGGAGCACCACAAGCGGTAATTGGATCAACGCACTCCTAGCGGTCTCGACGGCGTCAGCCTCGGTGGGCTGGTTGCTTTTGCGGGCAAGCTGGACGCTCTCTAAGGCCAGTGCGCCGGCAAGCGCGATATTATCTAGTGTGTGTGCCTCTGCGTTCGCTCTGCGAGCCTGCATAGCGAGCAGTTGTATGCGCGCTTTATCACGCTCGACATGAGCCTGCTGCCTTGCCCTATAAAACTCGTATCCGGTACCTATGGCCGCAATTGCGAGAACAGACGCGACTGCCGCACCAACGATGGCAATTCTTGCGCGCCGCCGCTGCTCGGCTGCGAGCTTGGCCGCTGTCTCAGCCAACTCCCGCTGCCGCCTAATCTCGGCCAGCCGTGCGGCTTCACGTTCCTCTTCGATACGGCGTTGGAGCGCAAGGCTCGCCTCGATGTAACCTCGCTCTGCCGCGCTGAGATCATCGCGGCGACTAGCGAGCCAGTACCTAGCTTGATCCAGCATACCGCCTCGCAACAGCGGTCCGTCGTCGTTCTGGTCCGCCGACCAGAGCTCGACGTTCGACTTAATCTGCCGTAGCCAAGACTGGAGATCACGATCTCGTTCGATCCAGTCGATGAGCTTAGGCCAGTGGCGGATCAAGGCTTCATGGACGACCTCCGCAGTCTCGCGCGAAGCGGCAGGCGCGTTGGTAACAACCAGTCGGTTGTCTTCACTGGCCAGGCGCTGCGCAAGCGACCAGAGTGCATCGCCGAGCTCTCGCCGGTCGACGACGCGTCGTGTGTCCTCCTGCCCTTCGCCGAGCGCCACCAGCCGCGTGAATAGGTGCCGGAAGGCCTGGGCCATCGGCACGTTCGCGCCGTTCTCAGTCATCGCTAGAAAGATGGTCTCTGCCCGTTGCGCTGATGCCCCTTTGACGCCGCCGATGGCGTCGTAGCTCTTACGCGTCATCTTCCTTTTCTCCTGCCGTCCCCACATCTCCCGCAGCGCGAACTGCAGCAGCGGCAAGCTGCCCGGCTTGTTCTCGACATCATCGAGCAGGGTCTCGATGAGGCCGGACTCGAAAGAGACATTGGCGCTCTCGGCTGGGCGACAGATGGCCTCCTTCAACTCCCCCCGGTTCATCGGGCCCAAGTTCTCGATATGGTCTTGCAAGGCATCCGCAAGCCGATGACGCAACGCGTGGTCATAGAAATCGGCACGCAACGTCAGGATTAGGCTGATGTCAGGGCTGCTTCCTAGTGCAGGCTTGGGGAAGCCTGCCAATAGCACATCGATGAAGCGCTGACGAACCGCCTCATCTTTGACCACGGTAAAGGCTTCCTCGAACTGATCGGCGATCAATAGAATTCGCGTGCCCTTGTTGCGGCTGCGACAGTCGGCAAAGACGTCGCATAATGTGAGTTCGCCGGTCTGAAGGCTCACAGCTAACTGCTTGGTATTACGCAGGCGCTCGGTGTCGGAGTCGCTAGCCACATAGAGCGGCACCAGGGCTCGGGCTAAGGCCAGAAAAGGATTGCTCTCCAGCTCAGTGCCGATACGGAAGTGACTAAAGCGCGAGCCGCCAGCGCGATGCAGGTGTGGCGCCAAGCCCGCCAAGACGACTGACGACTTGCCGCTGCCGGACGCACCGACCAGCGCCGTCAGACTCTGTCGGCCAACCGCTTCCATCAGCCGAGTGATGGCCTTGTCGCGGCCGAAAAACAACTCCGCGTCTTCCGGTCCGAAATAGGCCAACCCTGGATAGGGGCACGGTGGAATCGGTTCGCCGCTAGTGTCGGTGGTAGCCGACTCCTCGACATGGCGATTATAGATAGTGAAATTCTCGATGAAGACGCGACCGGCGCCCGCGACTCCTTGGATTTGGCCGCCGGTGACGGTGGTCTCGATAGTGGAGTCGGTCATCGTGAGTAATGGCCCACGGTACCGCTAGCTTTTGGGCGGAGTACCGAAAGTTATCGATCCGATACTTACGTTCTCCGACCCCGCGACTCCCTGCACAACGCCGCCGTTCATGTTGAACTGAATCCTGGCCGCCGCCTCCCCGCCAATGCTATGCGTCTTCATCTGCTCAACGAGCTGACGCAGCGCCTGCACCACTTCCACATCGTCGGTCGCTTTGACGGCGCTCACCTTCTCTTCCAGGACGGCCGCCTGCGCCTTGGAGTTGGGGCTTCCTCGACTGCCGAAATTGCCTTGCTGATCGGCGCGGTGTCGCCCCATTTTCGGCGAATCACGGCCTTCAGACCTTCGTAAGCATCCTTGACGCCGGATTTCACAACATCGGAGGCAAGCGACGGCAAGACCGCGAGAATTGCTGTCGTGATTGGGTCCAATGTCAGCCTCCTCATATCGAGAACATGACGTTATGTTTGGTACTGGTACTTATATGACATTAAAACAGTTGCTGAGAAACAGCCAAAGGCGGTGCTTTACTCGTTTCGTGTCGGGACCGTGTTTCACAATCGGTAAGTCTTGCACCATTCACGAAAGCCTTATGAATAAAGGGCTCCGCGTGTTTCAAATATTAGGTGCAAAATGGAAGGCTCAAAATCAACTCTCTAGCGCGCCACAGTCGCCGCGCGATATAGGGATTAAAGCCTATGGCTTCGACCTTGCATTCCGGTTCAATGTGTTGAAAGACCGTCGCATGATTCCTGAAGCGGGGCCGAAGCGAGGACTGGTGTACGGCGCGGTCGGCTTGATCCGTCTGGGCGCGGTAGTCGCCGCGCATCACTGGAAGCGCGCACACGGCGAGTGAGCAATCCGATGTGGGGCGCTGATTTTCGCGACTGTCACAAATTCTTCATTGGCGTTTGAATCTTCGCTGGTTTAAGTAATCCTCGAGCCGGTTAACGTGGTGAAGGTGATTGCCCAGCATGCGGGGGTTTGGCCGCCACCGTTTCCAATTTAAGGGTAATCGCCGAGCATGATCGGAGGCCATCAAGGAAAGCTCCGCCCGCGGCGAGACTACGATCAATCGTGAATTCAACACCATCATCGATGCAGCGCCAGGCGCAGGCCCTTCATGAGAACCGACCTTCGGCTCCGCCAAAGCCAAGGAAGATAGCGCCAGTTCCTGATTAGATCTAGATCAGCAATTAGCCAAGCGACCGAGGGATTGATCTCCAAAATCTCGCGTTAATGAGATAGGCGAATGGCTGTTTGACTTTAGTGGTTAGTTGCGAGTAAGGCAGGTTATCGATTAAACCCACCCATTATGTGGTATCAGCCGGTATCTGTCCCTCCGTGCTGGTGGGCTGCGTTCAGTATTGGATAGCAGTAGGTGTGGTGTTTATGCCAGAACTCCGACTGTTGGATCGACCGTGGCATGAGAGATACTCAGTTCAGCGGCTGGGCGAATTCGTCGCGCGCTGTCGGGAGCGGGGGATTGCCCTCACACCCCAACGGCTCGCGGTCATACGAGCCTTGCTCGCTTCGGAGAACCATCCAAGCGCCGACAAGATCTGTGCTGCAGTACGCCGCAAGCATCCCCACGTATCATTGGCCACCGTCCATCGGATTTTGGAGCAATTTTGCCAAGTGGGAGAGGCGCGCAAGGTAACGCTCCTGCACGATATTGCGCGCTATGACGGCAACATGGAGCATCATCATCACGTCCTTTGCGTCCGCTGCAGACGCGTTCATGACATAGAAATAGCGGAAGTTGACAAGCTTCTCGAAGGTATACCCAGCCTGGGAGAGTTCACACTGCTGCGCTGTTCGCTGGAAATCGACGCTCTCTGCAGCCGCTGTAAAGTTGCCGAGAAGCGAACACGCCCAGCGTCCGGCCCAGGCCAACCTGAGGCACCTGGCTAATTACAAAAGAAGCCTTAGCACTTAAGAAAGAAGCGCGTTTCTAAACGAAGATCAGGAGAACAACATATGGCAGAAGTCGATAATCAACAGGAAAAGGCGTCAACCGAAAGCCAATGTCCGGTATCGAACGGCGTTAACAGGCGTGCGGCGCGCAGAAGACCGACGAATGCGGACTGGTGGCCAAATCAGCTGAGCCTAAAGATCCTGCATCAGAATTCACCGCTATCCGATCCTATGGGCCAGGAGTTTAATTATGCTGAAGAGTTCAAGAGCCTTGACCTAGATGCCGTGATCAAGGACCTCCATAGCTTGATGACGAAGTCAGAGGAGTGGTGGCCCGCCGACTATGGCCACTATGGGCCGTTGTTCATTCGTATGGCTTGGCACGCCGCAGGTACGTACCGCATCGGCGATGGCCGCGGCGGGGCGGGCTCTGGCTACCAACGTTTCGCGCCGCTCAATAGCTGGCCCGACAATGCGAGCCTCGATAAGGCACGGCGGGTGCTCTGGCCGATAAAGAAGAAGTACGACCGAAAACTTTCCTGGGCGGACCTCATGGTGCTCGCTGGTAATGTCGCTTTGGAGTCGATGGGGTTCAAGACCTTCGGTTTTGGTGGCGGGCGCGAGGACGTCTGGGAACCAGACGAGACTTACTGGGGGTCTGAGCGCGTATGGCTGGCGGAGGAGCGCTACCAAGGCCCTGGTCAGTTCGACCATCCTTTCGGCGCGGTTCAGATGGGGCTGATTTACGTGAATCCGGAAGGGCCCAGTGGAAAACCGGATGCACTCGCTGCAGCACATGATATCCGCGAGACGTTCCGCCGCATGGCGATGAATGACTACGAGACGGTTGCGCTCATTGCCGGCGGGCATACGTTCGGCAAAACCCATGGTGCTGCGCCGGACTCGCATATCGGCCCCGAACCGGAGGGCGCCGATGTCGTGGACCAAGGCTTGGGCTGGAAAAACAGCTATGGCACCGGTTGCGGCTCCGACACAATCACCAGCGGCTTGGAGGGCGCATGGACCACCAACCCAGTGAAGTGGGATAACAACTACCTGGAAAACCTGTTCGGCTATGAGTGGGAGCTCACGAAGAGCCCCGCCGGTAAGTACCAGTGGACCCCCAAGAACGGTGCTGGAGCAGGCACCGTTCCCGATGCCCACGATCCATCGAAGCGTCACGCCCCGATGATGCTCACGACGGATCTCGCTTTGAGGATGGACCCGGCCTACGAGCCGATCGCGAGGCGCTTCCGTGAGAATCCGCAGGAATTCGCAGATGCGTTCGCTAAGGCATGGTATAAGTTGACCCACCGCGATATGGGGCCTCTTCCGCGATACCTGGGGCCACTCGTTCCTAAGGAGCCCCAGCTGTGGCAAGACCCCGTTCCACCAGCAGATCATGAATTGATCGGGGAGCGGGACATTGCTGCTCTGAAGGGCAAGCTTCTCGAATCGGGACTGTCGATCTCCCAACTGGTCAAGACTGCTTGGGCCTCGGCGTCGACCTTCCGCGGCTCTGATAAGCGCGGTGGGGCGAACGGGGCGCGCATTCGCCTTGCGCCGCAAAAGGATTGGGAAGTCAACCAGCCGGCCGACCTAGCTAAAGTGCTGCAGGCGCTTGAAAGGATCCAAAAGGAGTTTAACGCTTCCCAATCTGGCGGGAAAAAGGTGTCGCTTGCTGACTTGATCGTTCTAGGCGGCGGCGCAGCCGTCGAGCAAGCTGCGAAAAAGGCCGGGCACGACGTGAAGGTTCCGTTCTCGCCGGGGCGTAACGATGCTTCGCAGGAGTGGACCGATGTGGAGTCATTCGCCGTGCTGGAACCGATCGCAGACGAGTTCCGCAACTACTTTCGGGACGGACACGGGATTCTGCCGGAAGAAATAATGGTGGATCGGGCACAGTTGCTGACACTGACTGCCCCCGAGATGACAGTTCTTGTCGGAGGCATGCGCGTCCTGAATGCTAACTTCGGGCAGTCTAAACACGGCGTCTTCACTAATCGGCCCGAGACTCTGACAAATGATTTCTTTGTCAATCTGCTCGACATGAATACTAAGTGGCAGCCCTCTTCCACATCCGACGGCGTGTATGAGGGGCACGACCGTGTGACGGACGAAAGCAAGTGGACCGCCACTCGTCTCGACCTTATCTTCGGTTCGAACTCGCAGCTCCGAGCACTCGCGGAAGTCTATGCCGGTGATGACACGAAGGAGAAGTTTGTGAACGACTTCGTGGCGGCGTGGGCCAAGGTGATGAACCTCGATCGGTACGACCTGAGTCCGACGGAAAGGAGAGTTCAATCGACTAAACGTATAAACGCATAGCACCAGAGCATGAGGGAGAGCGGCAGCTTCGGTCCAGCGCTTGATTATATGCCTATAACAACTGGACATAGTATTCGCTGAGCCGGCCGCTCTCTCCTAGTTCCGGAACATTGGTCTCGTTCTTGTCTTGTCTCGATGGCCGAAGAGAACGCGTAAAATCAGCCAGCGGGTAAAGGCGGGAAGTATTCAAGTTACCAAGCCGATCTCATCGCCTGTATGCCTAAGAAGGAATTGCAGGCGGTGCTGATCATGCAACAGCATTACGTGACAAGCGATGCCAAAGATTATCCGCTGAAGCTCCCGCGCATCATGCACGAGTACGTCATCCTGTGGGAGCGGCGCGGCGTTCTGAAGGTTGAGGGCGCGCGGGCATGGAGTTTCTAGCCACGCGCAGTGGCGCCGCTAAGGAATTTCGTAGCCCAAGGCGCGTGGATATTGCCTGCGCAGCTCACAAGCCTTGGCGCATCGAATGTCCTTGCCTCGGTTTGGAGTTCAGCGTTCACATGCGGGGGCAAGCGCGCTCGATCTAACCCTTTGACGCTTCGGCATAAAATCAGCCTAGCACGCAACCTGGCCGGATCGGATAGACGCTTCTGTTGGCACGGCGAGACGCCAAAATCTGTCGCTCCAAAGTACAGATGTCTCATTGGCCGCAAAGTAGATATGTCCCATGGGAGGCCCGCCGCCAGTGTTCCCCGATTGCCTTCTAGGCCATGCCGTCAATTGAGAGATCGACAAAGCGTCCGTGTTCCGGGATCAGGCGGTTCATTATGCCGGTCAGATCCTTGTGCCCGCCCCGTAGCGGTGGCGCCGTGCGGCTCGCGCGGCGATGGTCCTTGACGATCCGCAGGTCAGTTTTGCTATGCCGCGCCCGCAGCCTGCCGTCGCATTGTGTCATGACCGTGATTGCCCGGTTTTTAAGCTTCAGGTTCTCCGCGATCGGCTCGACCGCATAAACTGTATTCTGGTAACGAAACGTCAAGTTCCCGCAGAGCTGGCGCTTTTCCTGAATGGTGAAAACATCCTCCAGGTTCTCGCGCTCTCCCACGGGACGATGCACATCGACCGGATGAAGCGGCTCCTTGCCGAAGCGTCGATTGTAGTCGTCGATAAATCCGCCCAGAAACTTATTACCCGCTTTGATCGAACTGATATCTTCCAACCGCAGCTCTTTCACCAGCCGGTCTTGCAGGGTCAGATGCGCGCGCTCCACTCGCCCCTTGGCCTGCGAACTGGTGGCGCAAATCAATTCAATGCCAAGCTGCTGCAGCGCTCGATAAAACTGCGTAACGCCCTCACCTGTCAGGCGCTCTTGCTGGTTTACGTTAAAGACGGTGTGCCGGTCGCTGTAGAAAGCCAAGGGCTTGCCGTGACGCATGATGTACTCGCGCATGGTCTCCATGTAGTTCAGGGTTGATTCGGCATCCACGAAACGCGCGGCCATGATGCGGCTGGTGGCGTCATCCACATAAACCAGCAAGCTGCCTGGCAGTGCGCGATTCTCAAACCAGGCATGTTCACAGCCGTCGATCTGGATCAGTTCACCCAGGCTGTGCCGCCGCATACGCGGTTGGTGCACGACCTGGTCCCGCAAGGCCCGGGGCGTCCACAGCTCCGCGCCGATCATGAGTTTCCGTACGGTCTCAACCGACAGGTTAAGCTGGCGCCGTTCCCGCAGTTTTTCGCATGCGAGTGTCGGACCGAAATCGGCATAGCGCTGTTGGATTAAGGCCAAAGCTTCAGCCTCCAGACCGGGCGCAAGCTGGTAATTGCTGCGTCTGCCCCGGCGCTTCGAAATCAGTCCCGCCGCGCCGTGTTGCTTGACGCTCTGGAGCAGCCTGTATATCTGTCTGCGGTAAGTCCCAAGATCTGTCCGGCCTGCTGCTGGGTCATGCGCCGGCCGCGCACCCGCGGCAAAACCTCAAAGCGTGAAAGCTCGCGCTCGCTCATAGTCCATAATCCCGTCATGTTCCCCCCGTTAGAGTGCTGTTCCCAACACCCTAATGGGACATCTCTACTTGGGAGAAATGGGACATTTGAGCTTTGCTACTACATTAACGTTCGACAAAATGTAACCATTTGTCGATAGTTGATTTTGCCGGTATAGGGTTTATAAAGGTTTTGTGGGTGTTCGAGACGGTCAACATTCGACAAAATGATGAAGCGGCGTAAAAAGCGAAAAACCACAGGCAAAGCGGGAACACTGGCGGCCGGCGACAGCGAGCGCCAGCACCTCACCGGACGCGAGATGGAACGATCAGCGGCCATGGCTCAGATAGTTGTAGATCGTACGCTCCTTGACGCCGAGCGCCTGCGCGATCTCCACCACCGTTAGTCCTTGCTTTCGCAAGCTGCGCGCCCGGACCGGCGCCGCCTTAGTTGTGCCCGGACGCCGGCCGGTATAGACGCCGCGTTTCTTGGCCAGCGCGATCCCGATCGCCTGGCGTTCCTTGCTGTGCTGCAATTCGATTTCCGCGATGCCGAAGAGCAAGCTGGCGATCAGGTTCCCCACCGGACCGCTCAAGTCGATCTGTTGGGTAGTCGCGATTACCCGCACGCCGCGCTGGCACCAGTCCGCCAGCACATTGACGCCCTCCTTAAGGCTGCGGGCCAAGCGGTCGAGCTTCCAGACGACCACCGTGTCGATCGCGCCGGTAAAGATGGCGGTCTGCAATTTCTGGAAGGCGTCCCGCTGCAAGCTCGCGCCGGTCTCGCGATCTTCAAACCATTGCGCACCCTTAATGCGCTGACGCTTCAGCCACGTCTCCAATTCGGCGCGCTGGCTGTCGGTCTTCTGCCCCTTGGGCGAGGATACGCGGAGGTAGACGCCCGTGCTCATGCAAACTGGAGTACACCCTAGCTTGCAGACTGTCCACGACTGACAAAAACTATGATTGACGCGGGTTTTAGAAGGAAGAAAACCGCTTTACCCTATTTTGCAGGGTAAAGCGCCGCGGTCCGCAAATGGGCGGGCGCAGAACGGTTCTCTTTCCGCTTACTCTGCAGGTGGCCCGCGCGTTCGGCGCAAGCCGCACCCGCTTCAGCGGGCCTTTCGCGCTCGGCCTCCCGCAACTTGGCAGCAGTCCCTCTAGGGGGCGGGGCCGCGCAATCCAACTGACGCCCAGCCGCGTTTGAATGTAGCGGCGAAGCTGTTAGAGATGGGCGAACGGGTGCTTCTGGCGCTTAACCAACGACCAAGTTCTTGGAGGGAGGATAAGGCTATGAATTTTCGTATCCGCGGCCTGCTCGGGCTGCTGGCCTTCATGGCGCTCGCCAGCGCCCCAGCTTTCGCACAAAACGCCTATATCACGAACTACAACGCCAACAGCGTATCGGTGATCGATACGACGACGAATACGGTGAGCGCCACCATCAACGTCGTCGGCGAGCCCTACGGGGTGGCGGTGAGCCCGGACGGCAGCAGGGTCTATATCACGAACGCCGGCGCCAACACCGTGTCGGTGATCAACACCGCGACGAATACGGTGATTGACACCATCCCGGTCGGCAACAACCCCTTCGGGGTGGCGGTGAGCCCGGACGGCAGCAAGGTTCATGTGTAAAAGCCAAGACTTAATCTGACAATGATGGTAAGGTCCTCGGGTCCTAAGAAGGAGACGAGGGCGATGAATCAGGAAGAGAAAGTAATCCGGGTCAAGGTAGGGGTGCTGGAGCTGGCCAAGCAGCTGGGCAACGTGTCGCAGGCGTGCCGGGTAATGGGCTACAGCCGCGACAGCTTTTACCGATTCAAGGAACTCTACGACAAGGGCGGCGAGGCGGCGCTGCACGAGATCTCGCGGCGTAAGCCGGTGCTCAGGAATCGGGTAGCGCCAGAGATCGAGCAGGCGGTGGTGGCAATCGCGGTCGCCGAGCCCGCCTGGGGTCAGCTGCGCGTCGCCAACGAGCTGAAGAAGCGTGCGCTGAGTGTGTCGGCGGCCGGGGTACGCTGCGTGTGGCAGCGGCACGATCTCGAGACCCTGCCGAAGCGGCTCAAAGCATTAGAAGCTAAGAGCGCGCAGGAAGGTTTAGTGCTGAGCGAGTCACAACTGGCGGCGTTGGAGAAAGCCAAGGCCGACAAGGAAGCGCACGGCGAGTTCGAGAGCGAATGCCCGGGCTATTGCGGGGCGCAGGATACCTTCTATGTCGGCACGCTCAAGGGCGTCGGGCGGATCTATCAGCAGACTTTCCTTGATACCTACACGAAACTGGCGTTCGCCAAGCTCTACGACCGCAAGACCCCACTGGTGGCGGCTGACCTGCTCAATGACCGGGTGATCCCGTTCTTCGATGAACATCAGATCCCGCTGGGGCGGGTGTTAACCGACCGCGGCACGGAGTATTGCGGCGCACCCGAACGCCACGAATATGAGCTGTATCTGGCGGTGGAGAACATCGATCACACCCGCACCAAGGTCAAAAGCCCGCAGACCAACGGCATTGTGGAGCGCTTCCACCGGACCGTGCTCAACGAGTTCTACCGGGTGGCGTTCCGCAAGAAGATCTACTCCGGCATTGAACAGTTGCAGGCTGACCTCGACGCCTGGCTGCGCGAGTACAACGAACAGCGGCCGCATCAGGGCCGCTGGTGTTACGGCAAGACTCCGCGGCAAACTTTCATCGACGCGGGCTCGCTGGCGCGGGAAAAGCTGCCCTCTCCCGCGGTTGCGGCGGGCGCGGAACTCTGAGTATTACTCAAGCGCGATGATCACTATGGTCGCTGCGTATAATCGGACAATCAACTTAAACCGGACACTGCGGACCTTAACCATCCACCGTCAGATCAAGTCTTAAGTTATACAGTTTATGTCGCAAACAGCATCGCCAACACCGTGTCGGTGATCAACACGGCGACGAATACGGTGAGCGCCACCATCCCGGTCGGCAGCAACCCCATCGCCTTCGGCATCTTCATCCAGCAGTCAGCCGTCGCCACCCCAACCGCGACCGCTACGGCTACTCCAACTTCCACCCCTACTCCTACGCTAACCGCGACGCTCACGGCCACCCCGAGCGCTACCGCTACCCCAGTTCATCCGATTACCAAGGCCGACTGCATGAATGGCGGGTGGATGCGCTTTACCAATCCCGCGTTTAAGAACCAGGGCCAGTGTATTGCGTATGTCAACCACGGCGGCTAGCGCCTAACGGGAACCCGCCTCGCGCTGCGGTGCTGGTCACCGCAGTGCGAGGATAGCTCGTCAGCGGCCTGGCGCAGGTCAAAGGTCCGCGCCCGCTGCCGCGTGCTGCATATCACGCGACTGAAGCGGCCTCTCGACCACGCAGCCTTTGCGCAGCGACGAACTTAGGGGCCATCGGTGCTTGGCTGAAACAACGCGCCCGCATGAAGCCGACCGGCAAGAGCTTCTTCGTCAGTGAACAGCGCAAAGCCTTGCACCGCTCGACCGTCAATCTGCTCTTGCGCAAATACAGCGAGGCCGCCGCCCTGCCCTTCTCGGCCCATCCCCACATGCTGCGCCACGCCTGCGGCTTCGCGCTCGCCGACCAAGGCGCGGATACGCGGCTCATTCAGGATTATCTAGGGGATCGCAACATTCAGCACACCGTCAGCAACCCAGCCCGGTTCGAGAAGTTGTGGCGGTAAACATTCGCTATTGATTTTTGTTCTTCACAAGATGGCTTCGATGCCTTTGCGCCGAATGACATTCAGCAGCACCAGCGCAGGACCGCTTGGCCGTTTGGCCCCACGTTCCAGTTGCGACACATAGCCGACCGTCAGATTGAGGCAGCGGGCAAAAACGGCTTGGCTTAAATGCGCCCGCTCCCGCAGCGAACGAATTTCGTCGCCGCTGATTGGCTTCGCCACTATCCCGGCGCTTCCTCCAAGATGGCGCAACGTAATTTTCTCGTGAGCCGCAGCATCCAGAATGCCGCCGCGCCGCATGTCATCGGCAGTTTCCAGCAACGCCTTGGTCAGGCGGCTAGGGTGCTTTTTTTTCGTCATAGGCCACCTCCTTCAAAGCGCCTTCATGGAGAGCTTCGGCAATTTGTTTTGGATTCGCCGCTAGCCATGCGGCGGCAATCTCGCGCAGCGTTGCCAATTCGTCCGGGTCGATGTTCTCCCGCTCGCGCTTGGCGAAGCCGTAGAGGAACACCGCCCGCTGCCGGGCGCGATAGGCGATGAGTACCCGATAGCCGCCGGTCCGTCCCTGTCCTGCCCGCGCTCCCCTTTGCTTGATAACCGCGCCGCCCAGATTGGCATCGATAAGCCCCTGCTCCGCTCGCACCACCGCTTGGCTCAGACTGCCATCGGTCATTCGCTCGGCACGCGCAAAGCGCGTGAACCACCTCGTTTTGAATACCTGCAACCGCCCCCCGCTTCATGGCTCTATAACTATAACACCATGAACTATACATTGTCCAAACTTTTACCGGCGCTTGCCACCCAATAAAGGCAATTATCATAGTATACAAGTACACTATGTGCATAATACTAGGATACTATGATACTAATTGACAATGACCCTATTATCATTGTATCATATGTTTCATATCTAATGCCGGTATCCATTAAATGAATATGAAGGTTCTCGCAGTTCTTGCGCGCAAGGGTGGAGTTGGCAAATCCATGCTCGCCCGGTCGCTTGCAGTTCAGGGGCTGATGGACGGCAAGAAAACCGCCATCATTGACGCCGACCCGCAGGGCACATGCACCGCATGGGCAAGCGAAAGGCCCCGGCACCCGCCATTATCGGCAACGACGGCGCGACCATCGACGAGCAGTTGACCGAATTGAAGGGCAGGGGATGCGTCCTCGTCCTGATTGACACGCCACCCCACGACCAGCCAGCCATGAACGCAGCGGCAACCCAAGCCGACCTCTGCCTAGTCGTAACCGGACCCTACCCGGAAGATTTGGAACAAGTCGCTTCGCCTGTCTCGATAACGCGACGGCTCGGCAAGGATACCGGCATCGTCCTCAACAAGACGCCAACCCGCGCGCACGCACTCACGCTGGCCCGCACCGCGCTTGCTACCTTTACCGTTCCGATATGCCCGACTGCGCTGACCCTTTTACTGGCGCATCCTTATGCTTCAGCGGAAGGGCTGACGGCGCAGGAGCGCGAACCTAACAGCAAGGCCACCGTTGAACTTGCCGAGCTTTGGGCGTGGCTAAATCAGCAATGGAGGCTCTAAACAAATGGCGAAGAAATCAGGTCCGAACTACGAGGCTTTGACGCTTACCGAGCGCGCAGAAGAACCGCAGCAGACCACGCCCGAAACTCGCAGCGCGCGGAAAAAATCAGCCGAAAAAGGCGGGCGGACGCTCAAGGAGGTTTCTGCCCCGCACATCATTTACCTGCATCCGGGTGCGGCAAAGACATTGAAACGTTACGCCGTGGACCAAAACGTCAAGGTACATGACCTCATGATTGAAGCCCTTGAGGACTGGTTTAAAGGGCATGGGCTGAAAGGTCCAATTCGAGCCGACACGACCCGCCATGAGTAGCAGCCCGGTCCAAGTATATTATTATACTAATATCCTATTCCTTGAAGGAGCCGCGACTTCTTTGCCACCGGAGCAATCGAAGGTGGCGAGGGATGAAGCAATAAGCCGCCCTTTATAAAATCGAGCTTTAGGCTAGGCTGGCAGGCGCGAATTTTGCGTAGTGCGCCTCTCGCCTTCCGTGCAAATTCATCGACGTTTTTATACTCCGCGCCCATTTGCTGGCTTAGACCTTCCCACGGAATAAACGCCGACCTTCTCAGCTTGAACCCGCGCCACACCACCATGCATAAAGGTCGAGCGCCAGCACAGAGCGTTTGATAGCGCGCAGCACGCGCATATCGACTGGCACCGCAGCGCCGGTAATCGCTTTATAAAAAAGCTCACCCAAGACCACATAGCTACCCCACAATGCCCCTTGCTCCGGGTCATGCGGGTCCCACCACAACTCACCTTCCGGCGCGACCTGCATATCAAGCCAGCGTTCACCGTGCCTGTGCTGTTGTTCCATCGTTTTATGAAAACTGATGGTCGCTTTGAACAGCCTTCGCATCTGGTTTTGCAGCCGCCGCGCATCGCTCCGCTTTCCAGCGCCGGCGCTAGACGGAACCAACCCAATCTCGCGCATGAACGCTGAAAGGCTATGGCCGAGTTCAAGGCGGCGGTCTTTCGTTCGCAGAGCCTCGGTCGTAATCCAGAACAACAGCAGCCGGGGAATGACGCCGTAAGGGAAACCCAATGAGCAGTTTTTCTTCTCGTCCCACCCCGCCCGCTGGGTCAGCGTCAAGTTTCCATTACGCCGTTGCCATGCTTCTATCTTGCCGGGGTTTTTGTGGGGGAGGGTGCACTGCACCAGTTCCCGCGCCATGAACGCCGCCTCCGCATCGTCCGGGTTCATGCGAATGTCGGTTGCCGCGTCGATAAGCCCTTTCTGAGACCGGGTTATAGGGGCAGGGGGTTTAGCGGGTCTAATCCGCTTTTTGAGGCTTTGCGATTTAGCCAAAATCTCACCCACTGATTCCATGCCGCCAAACCTACAGAATGTGGAAAACCCTTGTCTAGCCTAAACTTTTCCACGATGAAACAGTACAGGACGATTTGGTGGTAGTTGCGCGGCGTCACTGAATTTGCCGAAATGCAATCAGGAGCCCGAGGCGCAATCGAGATGGCATCTCCCAAGGTCAGGATTTGGCGTATCCGCGTTACGTCGATAATGCCGGCGTACAAGACCGAGCAATCGGCGGGATTGGATTTGGCGGCGGACCTCGATGCGCCGATCACACTGGCGTCGCGTGAACGAAGGGCCGTGCCGAGCGGAATCGCGATTGAGCTGCCGCCGGGATTCGAGGGGCAAGTGCGCGCGCGCAGCGGACGCGCGCTCGATGAAGGATTGACGGTGCTCAATGCGCCAGGGACGATCGATGCCGATTATCGCGGTGAGATCAAAGTTATCCTCGTCAATTTAGGCGAGCATCCGATTGTGATTCGGCCGGGCGAGCGGATCGCACAACTGGTAATTGCGTCTGTGGCGCATGCGGAGTTGATCGAAGTGGAGCATCTGCAGGAAAGTTCGCGAGGCGATGGCGGCTTCGGACATACTGGCCGTTAGGGACCAAAGATCGATTTACAATGGAGACTGGCGACACAAAATATCGCGAGATTGATGAAGCCTTGCTGGCGGTCGGGCCGAGCGATGGGCGTTATCGAGCGCGCACGCGCGCGATGGTCCAGTACTTCAGCGAATTCGCGCTAATCCGTTATCGCGTCCGAGTAGAAATCGAGTGGCTGATCTCATTGGCGGAGAATCCTGCGATTGAGGAGATGCCGAGGCTCGATGAAACGATGCTGCGGGAGTTGCGAGCGATTTATGAGAAATTCGCGATCGCCGACGCGCGGCGCGTGAAGGAGCTGGAAGCGGAAACCAATCACGACGTGAAGGCACTGGAGTATTTTCTCAAAGAGAAGATCGGAGCGGGAGAGCGGAAGCTGCCGCTCGAGATGATCCATTTCGCCTGCACGTCGGAGGATATCAGCAATCTCGCATACGCATTAATTCTGAAGGAGTTCGTCGGTCGCGAGTTGACGCCGAAGCTCGAACGCGTCGCCAGTGAAATCGGTGAGATGGCGCGGCGGTTCAAGGATGTCGCGATGATCGCGCGGACGCACGGGCAGGAAGCGTCGCCCACGACCGTCGGCAAGGAGTTCGCGATTTTCGCGTATCGGCTCGAACGTCAGATCGAGCAGTTGCGGCGGCAGGAATATCTAGGCAAGGCGAACGGCGCAGTGGGCAACTTCAATGCGCATCGATTCGCCTATCCGGAGGTGGATTGGATCGCGCATTCGCGGCAGTTCGTGGAGGGGCTTGGTCTCACGTGGAATCCGCTGACAACGCAGATAGAAAGCCATGATTTTCTCGCCGAGTTGTTTCACGTGCTGGTGCGGATCAACTCGATCCTGATCAGTTTTGTGCGCGATATTTGGGGTTATGTGGCGTTGGGTTATTTCACGCAAAAGATTACGGCCGGCGAAGTCGGATCGTCGGTGATGCCGCACAAGATCAATCCGATCGACTTCGAGAATTGCGAGGGCAATCTGGGACTGGCGAACGCCCTGTTTGAGCATCTAGCGGCCAAGCTGCCGATCGCGCGATGGCAGCGCGATCTGACCGACAGCACGGCGATGCGATCGATGGGCAATGCGTTCGGTCATCTGATGATCGCGCTCGGCTCGCTGGAACGCGGACTGAAAAAGCTCGAAATTAACGAGAAACGACTTGCAGCCAGCTTCGAGGATGAGAAATCGTGGGAGGTGGTTGCAGAAGCAATCCAGACGCTGATGCGCCGCTACAATCTAGAGCGGCCGTACGAGCGGCTCAAGGAACTGACGCGCGGGCGCGCAGTCGATCGGCGAATGATCGAGGAGTTCATCGAAGGTCTACCGCTGGATGAGAAAGCGTGCGCAGCCTTCAAGCAACTCGAACCGAGGCAGTATCTCGGCTACGCGGCGGAATTGGTCGAGAGATTCACGCTACCGCGATCGCGCGAGTAGTCAACTCCCGAAGACGGCTATATCCCGGCAGTCTAGCTGAACCTAAGAAAGGGACGCGTAAATCAAGCATAAGATACCGCTAGATTCCCTTCGTCGGCTTTTGCCTCCTCGAGGGTATGCTTCGCCTGGACTAAATCTTGACGCAGCTCGCAGACTCGCCTGCTCAGCTCCACTACGCTTCGTCTAGCGTCTTGACGCAGCTCGCGGACTCGCCTGCTCGCTTCGAGCGAAGACGCTCTTCGCTAGCGTCGCTCAGAATGACAAACTTTTGCTTCGACAAAGCTTTACGGAAAAGCTACTAGATGGGCTATTAAGCGCTCATAGATAGGGTGTGAATTGTCGTGTCATCGCGGGATTTGCGACGCGGTGACCGCCTAGTAAAATAAGGATTGTTCCGCTGAATATTGGGAGGTTTAACGTGGAAGACGCTCCGCAAAAACTGGAGATGTTCTACGAGGGGAAGGCTAAGAAGCTGTACAGCACGCCTGATCCCAAACTGGTAATCGCTCATTTCAAGGATGATGCGACTGCGTTCAACGCCAAGAAAAAGGGCACGATCGAGGACAAGGGCGTCATCAATAACCGGATGTCGGAGTTGTTCTTCGGACTGCTCGAAAAGAATGGGGTGAAAACTCATTTTGTGCGGCGGCTGAACGATCGGGACATGCTGTGCAAGCGGCTTGAAATCGTGCCGGTCGAGACGGTCGTGCGCAATATCGTCGCCGGATCGATGGCGAAGCGGCTGGGGCGCGAAGAAGGCGAGGAGCTGCGGTTCCCGATCGTGGAGTACTACTACAAATCCGATCCGCTCGATGATCCGTTGATCTATGGCGAGCATGCACTGCTGTTCGGCTGGGCGACGGAAGACGAACTCAAGACGATTCACGCGTTGGCGCTCAAGGTCAATGATGTTCTGCGACGTTTCCTCGACGAGCGCGGGATAATCCTAGTGGATTTCAAGCTCGAATTCGGACGCCATCAGGGGGAGATTCTGCTCGGCGACGAAATCTGCCCAGATACCTGCCGCTTCTGGGATAAGGCGACGCGTAAGAAGCTCGACAAGGATCGCTTCCGCCGCGACCTCGGCGATGTCGAGGACGCCTATCAAGAGATGCTGAGGAGAGTCCAGAATTGAGGGCGGCGAGTCTAAAGTTCGTCGCAAGCCGACACCTACCTTGATCGTCAAAGTATTCGTTACTCCGCGCCAGGGGATACTCGATCCGCAGGGTCGGGCGGCTGAGAGCGCCCTCAGGAGCCTGGGATTCGGCGACGTGAAGTCAGTGCACGTTGGGCGTTATATCTTGCTGGAGATCGACGCCGCATCGAAGGCCGAAGCTACACAACGAGCCCGCGAAATGTGCGATCAACTGCTGGCGAATCCATTGATCGAGGATTATCGCTTTGAGGTTGAAGACGGATGAAGTGGGGCGTTATCCGCTTCCCGGGTTCGCTGGACGACAACGACGCTCTTTATGCTCTGTGCGACGTTTTAGGTCAGGACGCGAAGCTGTTGTGGCACAAGGATGAGCAGCTTCACGGTGCGGAATGCATTCTATTGCCGGGCGGCTTCAGCTATGGGGATTATCTGCGTTGTGGCGCGATCGCCCGTTTCTCGCCAATCATGCGAAGCGTGGTTAAGTTTGCGACGGAAGGCGGTTTGGTCGTCGGCATCTGCAACGGCTTTCAGATTTTGTGTGAGGCTCATTTATTACCGGGGGCGTTGACGCGGAACCGATCTCTTTCGTTCATCTGTGAGCAGGTAACAGTTCGCGTGGAGAATCCTGAGACGCGCTTCACGTCTTCGTTGGAGGGCGGCGCACTTCTTAGCCTGCCGATCAAACACGGCGAGGGCTGCTATGTCGCGCCGGAGTCTGAGTTGCTCCAGATGGAAGAGCGCGGGCAGGTGATCCTTCGCTATGTGGATCGCGAGGGACGCGAGACCGAGCAGGCGAATCTCAATGGATCGATGCACGCGATCGCGGGTGTTACGAATGAGCGGTTCAACGTGTTTGGCCTGATGCCTCATCCGGAGCACGCTATCGAGGAAAATCTGGTCGGCGGCGCCGATGGCCGCAAATTGTTCCAATCGATAATCGCGAGCGCGCGATGAGCATGGCGCCGGTATTTCTCGCGGGCGAGCCGGTGGTCGATCTCGAGTTGGCGCGCAGTCATGGGCTGACCGATGATGAATATGCGTCGATTCTGAAGCTGCTCGGGCGGACGCCGAGCTTCACCGAACTGGGCGTCTTTTCGGTGATGTGGTCAGAGCATTGTTCGTACAAGTCGTCGCGTAAGCATCTGCGGATGCTCCCGATGCAGGGGCCTAAGGTGGTTGGCGGGCCGGGTGAGAACGCCGGCGCAATCGACGTTGGCGACGGATGGATCGCGGTATTTAAGATCGAAAGCCACAACCATCCGTCATTCGTTGAGCCCTATCAGGGCGCCGCGACCGGCGTGGGTGGAATTATTCGCGACATCTTCACGATGGGGGCGCGGCCGGTCGCGAGCATGAATTCGCTCAAATTCGGCGCGATGGAGCATCCGCGGACCCGTTATCTGTTATCGGGAGTAGTGGGTGGAATTGGCGGTTATGGCAATTGCGTGGGCGTGCCGACCGTTGCAGGCGAGGTGATGTTTGATGCGGCATATAACGGCAATATCCTCGTCAACGCGTTTTGTCTCGGGCTGGCGTGTAAAGAGGATTTGCAGAGCGCAGCGGCCCATGGAGTCGGAAATCCGGTAATTTACGTTGGATCGGCGACCGGTCGCGACGGGATTCATGGTGCGAGCCTATTAGCCTCCGCCGAGTTTGACGCGGAAAGCGTGTCGAAACGTCCGACGGTGCAAGTGGGTGATCCGTTCGCCGAGAAACTATTAATCGAAGCCTGCCTCGAAGCGATGAAGACCGGCGCGATCGTCGCGATCCAGGATATGGGCGCGGCAGGCTTAAGCTCGTCGTCGAGCGAGATGGCAGGGCGGAGCGGGCTGGGAATCGAGCTTGAGCTCGATCGGATTCCATTGCGCGAGCCGGGGTTGTCGCCCTATGAGATGCTGCTCTCGGAATCGCAGGAGCGGATGCTGATTGTGGCCGAAAAGGGTCGCGAGCAGGAGATAATCGACGTTTTTGAAAAATGGGACCTGCACGCGCCAATAGTTGGGCGAATCACCGACGATGGCCGCTGGCGCGCGACGTATCGCGGCGCGATCGTCGCCGATATTCCGGTTCATGCGATTAGCGATCAGGCGCCGGTTTACGATCGTCCGGCAGCTTCGCCCAAATCATCAAATGTGGCGCGTCCTATCGTCCCTAAGCTAACAATTAAGCCGAAAGAAGCGCTGCGGGCGCTACTCTCGAATCCGAATGTTGGATCGAAGCGATGGGTCTTTCGACAGTACGACGCCTTGGTCCAGAGCAACACGGTGGTCGGGCCGGGGAGCGACGCGGCGATCCTGCGAATCAAGGGCGGGCGGCGCGGATTGGCGTTGACGGTCGATTCGAATCCGCGCGTCTGCGCGATTGAGCCGTACATTGGAGCGGTCGCGACAGTCTGCGAGGCGGCGCGTAATATTGCGTGCAGCGGGGCGCGTCCGGCGGGAATAACGAACTGTCTCAATTACGGAAATCCCGAGCGCCCCGAGGTGATGTGGCAATTCATCCGCGGAGTGGAGGGATTGCGGGATGCAGCGCGCGCCTTCGACACGCCGGTCATCAGCGGCAATGTGAGCTTCTACAATGAGACCGAAGGGCGCGCGATACCGCCGACGCCGACGATCGCGATGGTTGGGACCTTCGACGACGTTGCGGTGCATGTAGGGCACGCCTTCAGCGTACCGGGTGATATAGTGCATGTAGGGCACGCCTTCAGCGTACCGGGTGATATAGTAATGATGATTCGGACTGCGCCGCCCTCGCTGGCGGGGAGTGAATTTGCGGCGCTGTTCGGCGCAGATCAAGCCAAAGTCCGCTCGATTGATCTCGGGCGGGAGCGGGGGCTGATCGAAGGGCTGATTGATGCAGCGGGAAGGGGGCTGATAATATCAGCTCACGACGTCGCCGACGGCGGGGTCGCTGTCGCGATAGTGGAGGCTTGCTTCAATCCCCAACGGGCTCTGGGTGTCGAGGTCGAAGGAATCGGTGGGTCGCCAGACGAGCTATTCGGCGAGGGCGCATCGACAGTGATCATTTCTGCTCCTGAAGAAAACATCGCAGAGCTCCGTGAGGTCTTTGCTCCGCTTGAAATAGTCCCTATTGGACGCGTCACCTCAGGGCCGAGACTTAAGATAGCTGACGTAATTGACGAAAACATTTCCGAATTGCTGCGGCTCTATGAAAACGCATTGCCGCAAAGGCTCGGTTCGACATGACCGAAAATGACGATCTCTCAGTCGTCGTGGATGAAACTAAGATTGACGCGTTTCATGAGGAATGCGGCGTCTTCGGCGTCTATGGGCATCCGGAAGCCGCCAATCTGGTTTACCTGGGGCTTTATGCGTTGCAGCATCGCGGTCAGGAATCGGCAGGGATCGTATCCTCGAATGGCAAGTCGCTGATTGCGCATCGCGGGATGGGGCTGGTCGCGGACATCTTCAACAATGAAGTTTTGGAGCGACTCGAAGGGACCAGCGCGATCGGCCACAATCGCTATTCGACGACCGGTTCGACGACGCTCAAGAATTGCCAACCGCTGGTAGTCGAGTACGCGCATGGCGGACTCGCGCTCGCGCATAACGGAAACATTGTCAACTTTCAGGAGTTACGCGAGCGGCTGGAGGCGAGCGGATCGATTTTCCAATCGTCGTCGGACAGCGAACTGATCATTCATTTGATTGCGGGGTCACATGCGAACGAGCTGACCACGCGGGTGGCGGAAGCGTTGCTGCAGGTGCGCGGCGCCTATTCGATGGCGATCCTGACTGAACGATGCCTGATTGCCGCGCGCGATCCTCACGGCTTTCGACCATTGGTGCTCGGCAAGTTGAACGACGCATTCATCATTGCGTCCGAGACCTGCGCGCTGGATTTGGTGCGCGCCGAATATGTGCGCGAGATCGATCCGGGCGAGGTGGTCATTATCGATGACGACGGGGTGCGGTCGTTTCATCCGTTCGCGCCCGCGCCGGCCAAGCACTGTATCTTCGAGTATGTCTATTTTGCGCGGCCTGACAGCTTTCATTTCGGACGCAATGTCTATCAAGTGCGCAAAATTCACGGACGGGCGCTGGCGAAGGAGGCTCCGGCTGACGCGGATATCGTGGTGCCGGTGCCGGATTCCGGCAACGCCGCAGCACTGGGTTATTCAGAGCAATCCGGGCTGCCGTTCGAGATGGCATTGGTGCGCAGCCACTATGTCGGGCGCACGTTTATCGAGCCGCGGCAATCGATTCGGCATTTCGGAGTGAAGATCAAATTCAATCCGGTCGCCGAGTTGTTGCGTGACAAGCGGATCGTGTTGATCGAGGATTCGTTGGTGCGTGGCACGACGCTGCGCAAGGTAATCCCGATGCTGCGGCAGGCGGGCGCGCGCGAAGTGCATATGCGGATTGCTGCGCCGCCGACCATGCATTCGTGCTTTTACGGGATTGACACACCGACACGTGAGGAGCTGTTTGCCTCCTCGCATTCGATTGACGAAATCCGGGAGTATATCACCGCCGACTCATTGGCCTATCTGAGCTGGGACGGGCTTTACTCGTTCATGGGCGAGAAGCGCGAAGGCTTCTGCGACGCCTGCTTCACCGGAAAATATCCGGTTGAGATTCCGCGCGCCCGCGCCCAGCATCAACTGCGGTTATTCGACGCGAACGACGGGCTGTCCCGCGCCGAAGCACGCTACTGACCGGGTTAGTGCGTCCTCGGGTTCACGTCGGCCCAGAGGCGGCGCATAAACTCGATATGGGTTTCGACGGCCCATAGCGCTTCGCCGGTGGCGCTTTCCGGAATCGCGCTGAAGATCGAAAATGCGCTCGAATCGCCGTGCTCTTTATCCACCTCGACATGCACTGAAAAGAACCGGACGCCATCATCGTCCAGACCGTAATGGCGTTTGAGGCCGTCGATCACGCGGACGTAAGCGTCGGGATTGTGTAGTTCGGAGCCGAGGCTGATGCCGGCGAGCGTCGTGTACCAGGGCTTCGAGTCGGCCAGCCAGTACATCCAATGAACCATCGCGGTGGCGTCGGGGGACATCCGCGCTGAGGGCATTTCGGCACGCGGGACCCCGAGTGCTTCGCCGAACTCGAGATAAAGCTCCATGTGTGAGCGACCGACGCCGGATTGCCGGCCGAGCTCCTCTTCGTTCAGATTTTCGACAATCGCATGGCGCGCCTGAAAACTATCGCATTTCGCATAAATCAAACCGAGAATGTTAGCGTTGTGGCCTTTGTTGCCGATATAGAGCTGAGTCGCCCAATGGCGGAGTTGTGGCCGGCTGAGCGCGCCGCGTTCGATCGCGGCGATGGTCGGATGTTGCTTGAGGGTGAGCGAGTCGCGGTCGAGGCGCTCGAATAGGGCGGCCAACTGCCGCTTGCCTTGAATCACGTCCATTAAGGATGAGCCTCCTCGTCTGCGGGCCGGCGCGACGGCGCCCGGCCAATCGAGATGAATCTAGTCTCGCCGTCGCGGTCTCGGCAATCGTGGCGGTGGATTAAGATTTTGCGCAGTTGCGGCGTGATAGATATTCTTTGGCGTGACTGTGCCGATTAAACATACACCGCTGGTTGCGCAATACCTCAGCGTCAAGCAGAAAGCGCCGCCGGACGCGATCCTGCTGTTTCGGCTGGGCGATTTCTACGAGATGTTCTTCGAGGACGCTGAGGTCGGCGCGCGCGTTTTGGATATCCAGCTCACGTCGCGATCGAAAGATGGCGTGCCGTTATGCGGCGTTCCTTACCATGCCGCCGAAAGCTACATCGCGAAGCTGCTGAAAGCCGGGCTTAAAGTCGCGATCTGTGAGCAGACCACCGCGAACGGTGTAGAAGGTTCCAGCAATAAAGGGGGCGCATTTCAACTCAGTGCAGCCGGTGACGGGCGAGCGGCAATGCGCGGCCTGATGCCGCGTCAGATCGTACGCGTGATCACGCCGGGTACGGTGGGCGAAGAGACGGTGCTGGTCGCCGACGAGAAGAATTTTCTCGTCGCGATCGCAACTGATTCGAATGGCTTTGGGGTCGCGTCGCTTGAGGTCTCGACGGGCGAATTCAATGTGACCCGGATTATCGGGATGGCGAGCCTGCGCGAGGAGATTGCGCGAATCGGACCGCGCGAGATTATCGCGCCGAAGGACGAGGCGAAAGTGGCGGAAGTGTTGGCCTCGCTGAAATATCCGCTGACGAAACTCGAAGCGGCGGCATTCGATCCTGCAATCAATCAGGAATTGCTCGAGACTCGTTTTACGAGCGAGATGGTGGAGTTTGCGGGTGCGGCGGTGGCCGCGGCGGGTGCAGCTTTGCACTATGCGGAAGAGAACTTCGGCGGTCCGCTCGTTCATCTGGGGCGACCGCAAGCCTATAAGGCGGCGGAGTTCATGCTGGTCGATGAGACCACCCGGGCGCATCTCGAACTAATTACTTCCAGCGATGGTGGTCGCGCCGGATCGCTGCTGTCGATTCTAGACGAGACGCTTACGCCAATCGGCGCGCGGATGCTGTCGAGCTGGATTACCTATCCATTAATGGAGCTGGAAGCGATTCGTCGCAGGCACGACGCGGTGGACGAATTGTTCGACTGCGATCTCGGCGGCGAAGCCGCCGACGCGCTGAAACGAATCGGCGATCTCGAGCGGCTGGCGGGCCGAATCGGCAGTATGCGGGCGAGTCCACGCGACGTGCTCAAACTTGGGCAATCGTTGAGCGCGGTGGAAATGCTCAAGCGATGGATCGGCGGTCGGCGCAGTGAGGCCTTGCAGGGGATCATGGCGCAGCTCGATCCTCTACCTGCGACGGCGGCGATGATCGACCAGAGCTTGCACGAGGAGCCGCCGGTGAATCCGCGCGACGGAAATACGATTTGTCCGGGCTTCAGCCCCGAGGTGGACGAGTTGCGCACTCTCGCGCTCGACGCACGGAACGTGATCGCACGAATGGAAGCGGCGGAGCGTGAGCGGACGCAAATCCCATCGCTCAAGGTCCGCTACAACCAGATTTTCGGCTATTACATCGAAGTCACCAAGCCGCATCTAGAGCGCGTGCCGGGTGACTATGAACGCAAGCAGACGCTGGTCGGCGCAGAGCGTTTCACAACGCCCGCTCTGAAAGAGCTGGAACGCAAGATTCTCAGCGCAGAAATCGGACTCAAGGCGCTGGAAGTGCAGCTCTTCACGAAGCTGCTGCGTGAACTGTCGCTGCAATGCGGCAGTTTCCTGAGTACCGCCGCGGCGGTCGGCGAATTCGACGCGCTGCGCTCGTTGGCGGCGGTCGCGCGGCGGCGTGGCTATGTGCGGCCCGCGATGGATTCCGGGTGTGGGCTGATAATTCACGACGGGCGGCATCCGGTACTGGAGGCCGGGATGAAAAGCGGCGAGTTCGTGCCCAATGACCTCGACGTAAATCCCGAGACGCGGCAGCTTCTGTTGATCACGGGACCGAACATGGCCGGTAAATCGACTTTTCTGCGGCAGGTTGCGTTGATCGTGATTATGGCGCAGATGGGCAGCTTTGTGCCGGCGGTCGAAGCGCAGCTCGGGCTCTGTGACCGCGTGCTCACCCGGATCGGAGCGCGCGACGAGTTGCGGCGCGGCGAATCGACGTTTATGGTCGAGATGCGCGAAACGGCCCGGCTGCTTGACGGATTAACCGAGCGCAGCCTGCTCTTATTGGACGAAGTCGGGCGCGGCACCAGCACCTTTGACGGGTTAGCAATTGCCTGGGCGGTCGCGGAGTACTTACACGATGCGACTCGGGCGAAGGTGCTCTTCGCGACGCATTTTCACGAACTCACCGAGCTTGCGCGCGAGCGGAGCCGCGTAAAGAATCTTAGCATGGCAGTGCGCGAATGGGACGACGAGGTGCTGTTTCTTCGCCGTGTAATCGAAGGATCTGCGAATCGCAGCTATGGAATCGAGGTCGCGCGATTAGCCGGACTGCCGACCAGCGTCGTGGCGCGCTCGCGCGAAATTCTGGCGAATTTGGAACAGGACGAGCTCGACGAAAGCGGCGTCGCACGGCTGGCGCATTCGCTTAGCGCTCCGCAATCCGCGTCACAGCTCAACTTATTCACGCGAGTCCATCAAAGTGTGATGGACGAGATAAACGCCGTGGATATTGATCGACTTACTCCGATTGACGCGCTTAATATGCTCGCGCGATGGGTGAAGCGGGCGCGCGAAACATGATCAAGCTATGAAGCGGGCGCGCGTTTGCACCGTTGGCACGATCGGCGCCGTGTTGATCACGATGGCGATTGCGGCGCGCGCGGCAACAATCACTGATGCGTCGATGGCCACGCGCGGCAATATCGTTGAACTGCACTTCACGGTCCGCGGCGAGCGTTTGAGTTGGAGCAGGCTCGAGCAGCATCAGCAGTTAGTGATCAATTTGGAAAACGTGCGCTTGAAAATTCCGGCGCGTCCGCTCGACGGGCAAACCATCGAACCGATAACGTCAATTGAGGCCTACGCAACCAGTTCACGAGACGGCCGAGTGGTTATCGATGTCAGCGGCAAAGTTGATTATGCGATCACGCTCGCGATGCATCAGTTGATCGTTCGCTTCGCCCGGGCCGGTTCCGCGCCCGAAATTGCTGCGCCAATCATTACCCGAACGCGCGTGAATCTGACCACCTCAGAGCGGCGGCACAATTCATATTTTCGGTCGGAGAAAGTAGCTAATAGCGCCAGGGCTGCCGCCATTGCTGATTCAGACGACGCTCCTGAGAGGATTTATCCGGTGGCGGCCTTTCCGCCGCAATCTTTTTCCGATGCGCCGCTGGTGGTAATAGATGCCGGGCACGGTGGGCGCGATCCGGGCACACGATCGGCCAGTGGAATTGCTGAAAAAGACCTCGCCTTACAGATCGCTCTGAGACTCCGAAGGGCTTTGGAAACTGCCGGCGTGCGAGCGGAATTGACGCGTACCGACGATCGCTTCCTGACTTTGGCTGAGCGCACCCAAGTCGCGAATCAGACGCACGCCAATTTGTTCATTTCAGTTCATCTCAATGCGAGTCCGGATGCGAATACTACCGGAATCGAGACATACTATTTGAACAATACTACGGACCGCGCGACGATCCGGCTGGCGCGGATGGAAAATAGCGACGAAGGGCGGCCCGTCGCTGGTCAGCCGAATCTAAATTATATTCTGACGGACCTGCGTCAAGGCGATAAAGCCAACGAAGCTGAATCATTATCGCGGATGATCGAAACGGAGACGGTTGCTGCGATCGCGGCATCGTCGGGTATCAGGGCGAACAATTTGGGCGCTCGTAGTGGACCTTTTTACGTGCTGGTCGGTGCGGAGATGCCTTCGGTCCTAGTGGAGTGCGGCTTCCTTTCCAATACGGTTGAGGCTAACCATCTGAGTAGCTCGAATTATCAGACGGGTCTCGCTGATGGCATTGCCGCCGCTATAACTAACTATCTTAAGGGCGAGCTCGCCGTCGGTAATTTGTGAACGAAATCGGCAATTATACTCCGACTACGCCGGGCTCCAGCAGTTCCGTCAGTGAGTCCGCACTGATCGCAAAATTCGAAGCAACTGGAACTGCAGGAGCAATCACGCGTGAATATCTCGAGGGGGTTAGAGAGGAGGCCTTTCAACGTCATCTTGCGGGCGCTCGCGGCCTCGAAGTAGTGCGTCAGTTTACTGTCGCAGTTGACCAACTTATTCGGGCGCTCTTCGCCTATGCGGACGCCAATCACGCCCGGCGCTTCCCCCGCCTTAATCAACGGCTGACGGTGATTGCGCGCGGCGGTTATGGCCGGGCAGAGCTCAATCCTTATTCGGATATAGATTTGGTCTTCCTGCACGATTACAAGCCCGGTCCCTACCTCGAAATAGTTACTGAGACGATGCTGCATGCCTTGTGGGATGCGCGTGTAGTAGTTGGTTATGCGGTGCGCAATACCAACGAATGCATCAGGATGGCGGCGACGGATTTGAAGGAGAAGACAGCGATCCTCGATGCTCGACTTATCGCCGGCGACGAAAAGCTTTATATCCAATTCGACAAGAGTCTGGTCAGCGATGTACTAAATCGGGATCAGACCGGATTCTTCAAGATTAAGCTCGAAGAGACCCGCGAACGCCATCGGCGCTTCGGCGATTCGGTTTATCTGCTGGAGCCACAGCTCAAAGAAGGGGAAGGTGGTTTGCGCGACCTGCATACGGCTTTGTGGCTGGCGAAAGTCAAATACAAGGTGCGCACGCTCGCCGAACTAGTGCAGAAGGCCATAATTACGGAGCCTGAGTTAAACGAAATTATTGCCGCCGAAGATTTTGTGCTGCGCGTGCGCAACTCGTTGCATTTTCTGACCAAACGCCATTTCGATCAGCTCACCTTTGAGTTTCAGGAGCAAATTGCGCCGATGCTCGGGTTTCAGGCCTGCAATGGCGTCGCCGCCAGTGCGCTGCTCATGGGCGAATATTATCGGCGGGCGAGTACTATCTTGCGCTTTTCGGAAGGCTTGATCGCGCGGGTGACCGAAGAAATCAGCCCCTCGCGCTTTCTGCGGCGCAACCAGAGCCGCCAAATCCGCCCAGGCGTGGTGATTCAGGAGCATTCGCTCGGTCTTGCAGATCAGAATTTTTTCAAGCGTGCGCCGCTTAACCTGATCACGATTTTTGCCGATTGTCAGGCGCACGATGTCGAGCTTTCCGGCAGCGCCTATCAGGCCGTGTACAACCATCGTGATCTGATCGATGACTCACTGAGAAGGGATTCTCGGACCGGCATGGCGCTGATGGGCATCTTGAGCGGTCGCCAACGAGTTGCGCAGACTCTCGAAGCGATGCATCGGGCAGGTGTGCTCGGCGCGATCATTCCGGAGTTCGGGAATCTCGATGCGCGTGTGGCTCACGATCTATATCATATATACACAGTCGATCGGCATTCACTTGCCGGGGTGCGCGAACTTGAGCGATTGCGCGGGGGAGAGTTCAAGGATGCTAACTCACTATTGACTGAGGTGGCGCGCGGCTTCGATTCCTTGCCGCTGATCTATTTGGCGCTGCTCTTACATGATATCGGGAAAGGCCATGGCCACGACCATCACGAGCGCGGCGCGGTGCTCACCCCGAATATCTGCGCACGCCTCGGCCTTGACGACGAGGAGACCGATCTAGTGGTGTTCCTCGTCCGCCATCATCTGATGATGTCGCAGGTGGCGCAGAAGGGCGACATCGACGATGCGCGCACCGTCGAAGATTTTGCGCGGCTGGTTGGTTCAATCGAGCGGCTCAAGGCGCTTTACCTGATGACTTTCGCCGATATGCGCGCCGTCTCACCCAAAGTTTATAGCAACTGGCGCGACATGCTGCTGAGCGAGCTCTATATGAAAGCACTCAAGCTGCTTGAGCAGGGTGATCACGAGACGGTGGATCCTTCGCGACGATTACTTCTAGTGAAGAATACTATTCGCGAGAAGCTTCAGGCCAGCAATGCGATCGAAGAGGTTGCGGCCTTTCTCGCGTTAATGCCCGATCGTTATTTTCTGACCACGCCTGAGTCTGACATCGCGATCCACTTCGAGCTGATGCAGGCAGTCAGCCCGGAACGGCCGCTGGTTTGCCGTCATCGGAATTTCACCGAGCTCGAGTTTACTGAGTTTATTGTCGCCACACTCGACCAACCGGGGCTTTTCTCGGCGATCGCCGGAGTACTTACTGCGAACAGCCTGAATATCCTTTCGGCGCGAATTACTACTCGCAACGATGGGATCGCGCTCGATGTATTCCGGGTATCGCTGGGCACGGGCGGATTGGCGCTGGAGGAGGATCGCTGGCAGCGAGTCGAACGCGAGCTGGAAGGGGTACTTAAAGGCACGCTCGACATCGAAGACTTGGTCGCGAATGCGCGACGCAATCCGCTGGGTGGCCGCAAGGTCCCGCGTCGAACTACTACCGAGGTGACAGTGGATAATCGTAGTTCGGAGCAGTTCACCGTAGTCGATGTTTTCACGCAGGATCGGGTGGGATTGCTGTACAGCATTACGCACGCGTTATTTGAGCTTAGGTATACGATTCATCTCGCGCGAATCTCGACCAACGCCGATCGGGCTTTGGATGTTTTTTACATCAGCGATCAAATGGGTCAGAAAATCATTGAGCTTGAGAGCATGCGGAGATTGGAAGCCACTTTGCTCGAAAAATTGGAACCGCCCGCTGGCGATACGACCGTAAATTGAGCGTCCGCCTTCCAATGGCTATCACGTGACAACCGCGGCAATTGAGCAAACTTGGGATGCGTTGATTGATCGCCATCTTGCACGTCAAACCGTAGAACGCGGACTAAGTCGCAATTCGCTCGACGCTTACGGCGGCGACCTGCGAGACTTGCAAGCATTTTGCGGCGACAATCACATCGAACCGCAAGCCCTCGACGGACTGGCATTGGGGGCGTGGCTGGAGCAATTGGCTCAGCGCGGATTCAAAGTCAGCAGCCAACGGCGCCGTCTTGCTGCTGCGCGAGGTTTGATTCGAGACCTGATCGAGGAGGGAATCCTCACGCGTGACCCCGCGTGGGCGTTAAAGCTACGGCCCCATCCGCGGCCGCTCCCGCGTACGCTTAGCCGCACTGATGTTGATGCGCTAATTAAATCGATTGATCTCGCGACTCTGCGCGGACTGCGCGATTGCGCGATGTTAGAAATGGCTTATGCCTGTGGTTTACGAGTTTCCGAACTGGTCGGCTTGCGAATGAATCAGATCGCTTTCGAGAGCCGCACGATTTTAGTGCTTGGAAAGGGAAATAAAGAGCGGATTGTGCCGATTGGTGAGAGCGCGATGCGAGCATTGCAAGATTATTTGGTCGCGCGTCACAAAGCGGCAACCGACGGAGTTGCCGCGACTAATCGAAAGCAATCCTTCGAGGGCGCAACGATCGCCAAGCCTAACTCGGCAGTCTTTATCACGCGTCTCGGGCGCGCGATGACGCGGCAGGGATTTTTCAAAGCGCTAAAGGGTTGGGCGTCGAGTGATCCGCGCCTCGCGTGGGTAACTCCGCATACCCTGCGCCACTGCTTCGCGACCCATCTTTTAGAAGGAGGAGCTGATCTGCGGGCAGTGCAGGAGATGCTCGGGCATAGCGATATTTCGACCACGCAAATTTATACCCATCTGTCGCGCGCTCATCTTCGCAAAGTGCACCGCACCTATCATCCGCGCGCCAAGCGGCGCGTGAGCTCCGGCGATACACCCGGGAATCGATTTTGACAAACCACGCGGGCGCTCTGGTCACAATCTTAATCTGGGCCGTGCCAACTATCTTCGCGATCGTGTTTCACGAGGTGATGCATGGCTTTGTCGCACGCGCCTTTGGCGACGATACGGCGGCACGCGCCGGGCGGCTGACCATGAATCCAATTCGCCACGTCGATCCGTTCGGCACGCTGATTTTGCCGGCAATTTTGATATTCGCGCGACTTCCGGTATTCGGCTATGCGAAGCCGGTGCCGGTTGATTTCAGCCGGTTGCGCAACCGACGTCTCGGGATGATTCTGGTGGCCGCTGCCGGTCCGCTAACCAACTTCGCGCTGGCCATTATCAGTGCCGCAATTTTGAGAACTCTACTGGCGAATGCGAACCTTGAGGATGGCGCCATCCGGGTACTTGCGCGGATGTTAATTGCGTCGCTGCAAATCAACGTGATGCTCGCGGTATTCAATTTATTTCCACTCCTACCGCTGGATGGCGGACGGGTGCTCACCGGCCTATTGCCGAATAGCCTCGCTCGTCCCTACGCACGGCTCGAACGTTATGGATTTTTGATATTGTTGCTGCTGCTTTATACGAACTGGGTGGATCGAATAATTAATCCGCTGATCACTTCAATTTCGCGCGCATTACTGTGACGGACAAAGATAATCAGGCGAGAGAAATGGCGGGCGACGATACGCCACGCTTCAACCTGCCGATTTATCAGGGTCCGCTTGATCTTTTGCTTCATCTAATTAAACGCGCCGAGCTTGATCCGCGAGACGTTACCGCCAGCATCATAACCGAGCAATATCTCGAGCATCTGGACTTAATGCAGACGCTCAACCTGGACGTTGCCGGCGAGTATTTGGTAATGGCCGCGACTCTGCTGCTGATCAAATCGTTCACGCTGTTGCCGCATCCGGAGCTCGCCGACACGGAGGAAGTTGAGGAATTGCGGCGGGACCTGGTAGGGCGGCTGCTCGAATATCAGCGCTATCGCGAGGCGGCGGCCAAGCTCGGCGAGCGGGAGATTCTGGGGCGCGACGTTTTCGCCGCGTCGGGACAGCCAGCCCCACCTTCCGAGGAAAATGCGCCCCCCTACAGCGTTTCCGTGTTCGAACTCGTTCAAGCGATGACGGCGGTACTCAAACGCTTCGAAGAACGGACGCCACGCCGAATTGAATTGCGCGATATTCCAGTCGCTCAATGTATTCCGCGCGTCTTAATTGCGCTCGACAATAATGAACGAATCGAATTCTTCGCGTTATTTGAAACACTCGATGATCGGTCATTAGTAATCGCGACTTTTCTGGCGCTGCTTGAATTGATTCGGAGAGGATCAGTACGCGCATGGCAGGAGGAGCATGGCGGCGCGATCTACCTTGGCCGGGGCGACCGCTTCGAGTTGGCGATGATTGCGCCCGACGAAGATATCGGCGCAGTATCTGAAGCTAACCCAGCCGCAGATGCTCCTAATGAGCAAGAGCTTGAGTGAGGAACTGATGGAAGAGGAGCAGCTCAGAGCGATTCTCGAGAGTCTGTTGTTTGCGGCGGGTGAACCGGTCACCTTAGCGCGGCTCAGCAATGCGCTCGAAAGCGTTCCACGCGAGCAAATCAAGGAAGTTTTGACGAGACTCGCCGCGGATTTCGCCGGCGGCGCCCGTGGTGTCACAGTGGAAGAGGTCGCGGGCGGGTATCAGTTACGCACGCCGAAAGAGCATGCTCCCTATATACGGCGGCTACTCTCGTCGAAGCCGCCGCGCCTGAGTCGTCCATTACTCGAGACTCTGGCGATAATCGCTTATCGACCGCAGGTTACCCGTCCTGAGATCGAGCAACTGCGTGGCGTCGATAGCGGCGGGGTCCTTGAGACGTTGCTCGAACGAGACCTGATACGGATTGCCGGGCGCAAAGAGGTCCCGGGACGCCCGATTGTCTATCAAACCACGCCGATCTTTCTCGAGTTGTTTCGGACTCAAAGATCTAGAGGCGCTGCCCGAGCTTGAGGAGTTCCGGGCGATCGAAAGGACTTTGGCTGATTCATCCGAGAATAATAGCGTCAGTAATCCTTTGGATTTGAAGGCGATCGCTCCTGCGAACACGGCGGAGATTGCTCGAGAGGTGAACCGTGAGTCCGAAACTGCCGTGATGGAGGAATCGCCGCAGGAAGCTTCAGATTCTTCGAATTCAGAGACGTAGTTCCTGACAATTTTGCGTGGCGCGATCGGGGATCGTGCTTAGCTTCGTGGAAGGTGGGATTTAGACGATGCCTAAGCAATTGGACCCGGATAAAATCAATCCTTTGACTGACGATAACGAATCCGAAACTGAGTCTCGTGGCGGGAAGGCCGCGACTGAGTCAGCGCAGGAAAATTCAGCGGAGAGCGGTAGCCTCGAGGCAAGGCTGGCCGAGAAAGAGAAGGAATTAGCTGCGCTAAAAGACCAATACTTGCGCGCCTTGGCGGAATCGGAAAATGTCCGCAGGCGTTTGCGTCAACAAAGCGACGAGACTGTCCGTTTTCAACGTGAGGGCTTTTTGCGCGACCTTTTGCCGATTGTTGACAATCTGGAACGCGCCGTGGGGGCGGCCAGCGGCGGCGAAAATGGCAAATCAATCGTCGAGGGCGTAGAGCTAGTGCTTCGTTCACTCCTCGATTTCTTGAAAAGTCATGGCGTGACTCCGCTCGAGGTCGCCGGCCAACCATTTGATCCACAGCGGCACGAGGCGGTGGCGCAAGTAGAATCCGACGAACATCCACCTAATACCGTCGTCAATGAGTTCCATCGCGGCTATGCAATCGGAGAGCGGATGTTGCGTCCGGCGCGGGTCTCGGTCGCAGCGGGTGAAAAGCGTTCGCCCGATGGGAGTAGAAATGGGGAAGATAACGGTTGAAAACCGCTGAAACGTGATTATCGATATTATTAGAGGACCTGAAGAATAATGGCGAAAGTAATCGGAATTGACCTGGGGACGACCAACAGCTGCGTCGCAATTATGGAGGGTGGCGATCCGATCGTAATCGCGAACTCCGAGGGGAGCCGTACCACGCCTTCGGTGGTGGCTTTTACCGACTCTAATGAGCGGTTGATTGGTCAAATTGCCAAGCGCCAGGCGATCACTAATCCAACTAATACCATCTTCGCGATCAAACGCTTGATGGGGCGCCGCTTCGATGACCCCGAAGTGCAAAAAGCAATCAAAGTTCTGCCGTATAAAGTCGTGAGAAACGAAGATAATGCAGCTTGGGTCGAAATTCGCGGCAAGAAATATAGTCCGGCGGAAATCTCGGCGTTCATTCTGCAAAAGATGAAGCAGACGGCCGAAGATTATCTCGGTGAAAAGGTGACCGAGGCAGTTATCACGGTGCCGGCCTATTTCAATGACAGTCAACGCCAAGCCACCAAAGATGCGGGCCGGATTGCGGGCCTCAACGTGCTACGGATCATCAATGAGCCGACCGCGGCTTCATTGGCGTATGGCCTCGACAAAAAGAAAGACGAAAAAATAGCGGTTTTTGATCTGGGCGGCGGTACCTTTGATGTATCGATCCTGGAGCTCGGTGAAGGCGTCTTTGAGGTCAAATCGACCAACGGCGACACCTTCCTCGGCGGCGAGGACTTCGATCAACGAGTTATCGATTATCTCGCCGACGAGTTCCGCAAGGATCAGGGTATCGACCTGCGGAATGATCGAATGGCGTTGCAGCGGCTCAAGGAAGCTGCCGAGAAAGCCAAGTGCGAGCTCTCGCAGGTGACTGAGACGGATATCAATCTACCGTTCATCACGGCGGACCAGTCCGGGCCGAAACACCTGAATATCAAGCTGTCGCGGGCGAAGCTCGAAGCGCTCTGTAACGATCTGCTCGAACGCCTTGAAGGCCCCTGCCTGACCGCCCTGAAAGACGCGGGGCTGCGCGCCAGCGATATCAATGAAGTCGTCCTAGTCGGCGGAATGACTCGTATGCCAGCTGTGCAGGAGCGCGTAAAGCGGCTCTTCGGGCGTGAAGGGCATAAGGGTGTCAATCCAGATGAGGTCGTCGCGATTGGCGCGGCGATTCAGGCCGGCGTGCTCAAGGGCGAAGTCAAAGACGTCCTATTGCTCGACGTGACTCCATTATCGCTTGGAATCGAAACATTGGGCGGTGTCTTTAATAAACTGATCGAGAAGAATACAACGATTCCGACGCGCAAGAGCCAAGTTTACTCGACGGCGCAGGATAATCAGCCCGCGGTGACGATTCGGGTTTTCCAGGGCGAGCGTGAGATGGCCTCCGATAACAAGCTGCTCGGCCAGTTTGACCTGACCGGAATTCCGCCTGCACCGCGTGGGATGCCACAGATCGAAGTGACCTTCGATATCGATGCGAATGGTATCGTCAACGTCCATGCGAAGGATCTCGGCACGAATAAGGAACAGTCGATTCGAATCACTGCATCCTCGGGCCTAAACGAGGAAGAGATCAAACGAATGGTCAGCGAGGCCTCACAGCATGCTGCTGAAGATAAGCAGCGGCGGGAGCAGGCCGAAGCGCGTAACAAGCTGGACAATCTGATCTACAGCACCGAGAAGATGGTTAAAGATCAGGGAGCACAGCTCGACGAGGATACCCGTAAGACGGTCGAGGACGCGTTGGCTGATGCTCGCACCAAGCTCGAATCCAAGGACGTGGGTGAGTTGAATCGTGCGGCGGATACGCTTTCGAACGCCTCGCACAAGTTGGCGGAAGCTATGTATAGCAAAACTCGTCAAGGGCCGCAGCCGGGCGCCGATGGTACAGATGGAGCGGGTGCAAGTGCGGCGAATGGCGGAGCAAACGCCGACGAAAAGAAAGAAGATGTGGTCGATGCGGATTTCAAAGAGGTCAAGTAGCCGTATCGCTAACTGAATAAATTGTTCATGGGCGCTCGTGATTTGCTTACTTGACGAGCGCCTATGAACTACAATGCGAGGCGCAATGCCTGCTGAGCGAAAACGCGATTACTACGAAGTACTAGGAGTCAACCGTGGCGCCGGCGAGGAAGACCTCAAAAAGGCCTACCGTCGGCTCGCGGTGCAATGTCATCCGGATCGCAATCCCGGGGACAAACAAGCCGAGGAGCGCTTCAAAGAAATCAACGAGGCTTATCAAGTCCTGTCCGATCCTGAGAAGCGGGGGCAATACGATCGCTTCGGGCATGCAGCCTTTCAGGGTCAGCAAGGGGCGGGTTTCGGTGGGTTTGATTTCAGCCAGGGCTTCGAGGAAGTCTTCTCCGATATATTTGGGGACTTCTTTGGGGCAGGCCGCGGGCGTTCGCGCTCGCGCAGCCGGCGTGGTGAAGACCTGCGTTACGATCTCGAAGTTGAGTTTGAAGAAGCTGCACGCGGAACCGAGAAAGTTGTCAAATTCCAACGCCTGATGACCTGCGAGGATTGCAATGGCGCCCGAGCGCGCGGGGGCGCCGAGGGTGTCAAAACCTGTCCTAATTGCCGGGGTACCGGGCAAGTCCGAACTCAGCAAGGCTTTTTCTCGATCGCGACCACCTGCGGGCAATGCCGCGGCGAGGGAATGGTAATTTCTGATCCATGTCCCAAGTGTCAGGGACAGGGGCGTATACGCAAGCCAGTTTCGCTTTCGGTACGTATTCCTCCGGGCGTAGATAACGGCTCGCGGCTTAAGCTGCGCGGCGAAGGTGAAGCTGGTTTTGGCGGCGGTCCAGCCGGTGATCTTTACGTCGTAGTGCACGTCAAGGAACACGCTCTCTTTGTTCGGCAGGACAACGATATTGTAATCGAAGTGCCGGTCAGCTTTCCTCAGGCGGCGCTCGGTTCCGAGATTGACGTTCCCACGCTCGACGGCAAGATGAATGTGAAAATTCCCGCGGGAACTCAATCCGGTAAGGTCTTTCGTTTGAAGGGTAAAGGTTTTACCGATCTGCACGGCTATGGCCGGGGCGATCAGTTGGTGCGGATTACGGTCGAAACGCCGCGCCGCCTATCGGGTAAACAGCGTGAATTGCTGGAAGAGTTCGCCCGCGCGTCAGGCGAAGACGTCAATCATCCGCTCTCCAAAGGCTTCGTCGATAAACTCAAAGAGATGTTTGGTTAATCCAGGGACGCTCCCGCCTTTTAATTCCTTTTTAATCGGCGTATCGCTTTTAATTGGCGTATCGCTGCGGTTTGCACACAGATGCTAAATCGCATCGTAGGCCGACGCATAATCAATTCGTTTACGCTCCTGCGGCGCACGCAGTCGTCAGGTCACGCCCCTCTTAATAGCAACTAAATACTAATTCATAATTCTTGATCTTGTAATTAGACCTTGATCTTTCGGCAGGAATACTTAGTTTTTGCTTAGGGCGATTACTAACTAGTTGGTCGAAGGAGGTATTTATGGCTTTGATCAGATTTCAGCCGGTCGATCCGGTCAATAGTCTGCTTGAGGTGCAGCGCGAGTTGGATCGCTTTTTGCGCAATCCCGCGTTCAGCCTTGGACCCTCAGGTTATGGCGCTTTTCCACCGGTCAACATTTTTGAGGATTCCGACGGAGTAGCCGTGATTGTAGAGATACCCGGAATCGATCCAGCAGAACTGAAAATTTCAGGACAGGGAAATACGCTGACTATCAGCGGTGAACGCAAGCGCCTTTCAATGACTGATACGAAGGGATTTCATCGGCGTGAGCGGATGTTTGGGGAGTTTTCGCGCTCGATTCAACTAGCCAAAGACCTCGATATGTCCAAAGCGAATGCGAGTTATCAGGCGGGCGTTCTGACAATCAAAATTGCGCGGGCGGAATCGGCGAAGCCCCGACAAATCACCGTCCAGGCGGCGTAAGGAGGGATCATCATGGCACCGGAACAAGAAATCGTAGCAAAGGAAAAGCAGCCGGTCGAAGGCGCCGAAAAAACCCGCCCAGGGCGCTATTTTGTGCCTGAAGTCGATATCGCGGAATCCGATAAGGGCCTGATGCTCTGGGCTGATATGCCCGGCGTCTCTGACAAAGATGTCGAAGTAAATTTAGAGAACCACGTATTACGAATTACTGGAGTGGTAAATACTTCGACCTACGATAAGCTCTCGCCATTGTACACGGAGTATAATGTAGGCAACTATTATCGCGAATTCAGACTACATGAGGATATTGATCCCGAAGCAATCACTGCGCATATGCGTAATGGCGTGCTTGAGGTGCAATTGCCCAAGCGAGCGCAAGCTCAACCTCGCCGCATCGAGGTGAAATCCGCCTAATCCAACGAAGCAATTTTCACTTGCCAGATGGCTGGGCTCGGCGAGAATAAGCCTCTCGCCCGAGCGCAGCCATCAATGCTTCTTGCATCACATTCTCAGGCGGGCGGCAGCCATTGAAGAGCTCAAAGGCCAGCTCGCCCTGATTCACTAGCATTCCTGCTCCGTCCAGCGCGAGACGGCCAAGAGCAAGCGCAGGTTTGAGGAAGGGCGTAGGCACGCGCGCATAGATCAAGTCGTAAAAGATGCAATCAGCGAGTGTCGCGTCATAATTCAACGCCAGAAAATTTCCATCGCCTAGGCCAATCGACGTGGCATTGATTATCAACGCGGCTTCGGCAAGTTTATCGGGTCGTTGAAGAAAATCTAGTTCACAGGCTTCGATCGGCGTCGAGTCGAACTGACGCGCGAACCTTCGCGCCAGGCGCTGAGCCCGTACCAGCGTCCGATTGCAAAGCAGAATCTTGGCTGCGCCAAGCCGGATACAGGCGAGCAGGGCCGAAGCAGCTGCTCCTCCCGCTCCAATAATCATGGCACACTTGCCGTTCAAAACGAGTCCGGAATCGCGCAAATCGCCTTCGAGTCCACGTGCGTCGGTATTGTCGCCATAGAGCTCCCCATTGCGATTCACCACGCAGTTAATTGCACCGAGTAAGCGCGCCTCTTCACTGAGCTGTGAGATCATCGTCGCGGCGCGTTCCTTATGTGGTATAGTTAGATTAATGCCGAGAATGCCTAAAGCTGGGATTGCCTTCAAAGCCGCACGAAGTCGTGCGCCAATCACGTGAAAGGCGATGTAGCGCCGGTCCAGTCCGGCATAGGTATAGGCGGCATTATGCATCGCAGGCGAGAGCGAATGTTCGACTGGATCGCCAAAGATGGCGGTGAACCTCGTCCGGCCGCTCAGTAAGTAGTCAGCTTGCATCATTTAGTCGTGCGATCCTGTTCAGCGATCAGCTAAATTCTGCTGGCTGGTTGCATAGCCTCCCGCACGTACCTTTCGGGCCGATTCGGGGAACATTGTTCTGTGACACTTCGCGAAATTGAATCAGACACTCCTAAGAGTTTGCGGTTCGAATGTGCGATTAGATCGGGCGCCACTGCATTACCCTCTAATTATGTGAGTCAAACGATCTTGACCGCAGCACTCGGCGAGCTCTGGCGCGGTACCGGCTACAACGTCGCGCGGTTCGCGAAGATTCAGAAGGCATTAGGTATTGAGGGGCGTTATCTTTCACTGCCGCTCGAGGGATACCGCAAGCTGGACTCTTTCGCCAAGTGCAATGACGCCTGGCTGCAGCTCGCTCCCGAATTAGCTGAATCGGCGATCCGCACGGCGCTTGACCGTGCACGCCTTGAACCGGACGAAATCGACCATATCTTTTTTGTGACCGTCACCGGAATTGCCATCCCGAGTCTCGATGCGCGCCTGGCAAATCGGATTGGGATGCGCCGTGATGTGCGGCGCACGCCAATTTTTGGTCTCGGATGTGCCGCCGGCGCCGGCGCGATCGGCCGCGCCGCCGATTACTTGTGTGCATTTCCAAGGGCTAACGCACTGATCGTGTCGGTGGAGCTTTGCTCGCTAACTTTGCAGCATCTGGACATCTCGGCGGCCAACATGATCGCGTCGGGACTCTTTGGCGATGGCGCTGCTGCGATAATCCTAGGAGCTCCATTGTCAAATAGTCGATTGCCGCAAGTAGTCGATTCCCGTTCCATCCTTTACCCGGATACTGAACGGATACTTGGCTGGGATTTGGTTGAGACTGGTTTCAAGATCGTATTGTCGGCACGCTTGCCCGAACTGATACGAACCTCTCTGCGCGCGGAGGTTGATGCGTTTCTTGAGGAATATGAACTGCGCGTTGATGATATCGATCGCTGGATCGTGCATCCGGGCGGACCGAAGATACTTGATGCAGTTCAGGATGCGCTTGGGCTTGATCAGGCAACGCTGTTAAATTCGCGGCGCTTGTTGCAACGCGTCGGTAATCTGTCATCAGCCTCGGTCCTGTTTCTTTTGGAAGAGGCTCTTCACGAAAGCCCGATCAATTCGCCCGAATGGGGACTGATGTTAGCGATGGGTCCCGGGTTCGGAGTGGAGATGGCGCTGATTCGCTGGGAAGGCGTGTGAAATCGCTCACCGCTTATCTAATTTTGGTCGCGATCGTCGCGGCTGAACGTCTCGTCGAGCTATGGCTATCGCATCGCAACGCAAAATACGCCTTCGCCCGCGGAGCTGTCGAGTACGGTCAGACGCATTATCGCGTAATGGTAATTTTTCATGTTGCTTTCCTGCTGTCCTGTGTCAGCGAAGCGATCGCGTTTGGTCGGATCTTCCCAGGACTTATTGGCTGGATCAGTTTGGCGGCCCTGATCGCTGCTGAGATGCTACGTTACAGCGCGATATTCGCGTTGGGCGAGCGTTGGAACACCCGTATCATTGTCATACCTGGTGCGGCGCCAGTGGTGGGTGGACCTTATCGATTCTTACGCCATCCAAATTACGTTGCGGTAGCAATTGAATTAGCCGCGCTGCCGATGATCCGTGGATGCTGGCTGACCGCGATTGTCTTCTCGTTGGGCAATCTGATGCTGATGCTCGTGCGAATCCCTGCTGAGGAGAGCGCGATGGGTGCCGATTATCGCGCGGCATTTTCGCACCTCCCGCGTTTCTGGCCGCAATTCGGAAGTTTCCTGCGACAGAGTCGGCGCGCTCCCGCAGCGTCTAAGCGAACATCTCGGGTTCGTGCGAGCTGAGCCAGACCAATCCTCGATACGAGTAGTGCAGCCCCGACATCGCCGTGATCGCGACGGTGAGATACTGCAATATAAGCCAAGCTTCAGGATAACCTACGCCGAAACGGGTTAAAGCGCCGATCACACAGGCTAGCTGAAAACAGGTCGCTGCTTTGCCCAGATAGCTGGGACGAACCGGCACTCGTTCATTGGTGAAGAATGAGAGCATCAGGTAGCCAAAAACGATCACAATGTCGCGGATTATGATCACGCCGAGCAGCCAACCCGGCATCACATTGTCCATCGTCAACGCGACGAAGGCACTCACCAACAACAGCTTATCGGCAAATGGATCGAGAATCGCGCCGAGTTCAGTCCGCCAATCGAACCATCGCGCCAACGTGCCATCGAGTGAGTCAGTCAGAGCTGCAATCCCGAAAACATATAAGGCGGGAGTGAATTGCCGTTTGCTGAGCAATCCGAGAAAGACCGGAATCAGAAAGAGCCGGCAAAGCGTCAAGAAATTAGGAACATTAAGCAGCTGTCCGAAGCTCAGCCGTTCGTAATGAGCCGCCAACGAAATCGGCTTTTTTTGTGGTGCGGACGCCATGGATCAAACAGTAATTTTGTTGATATTAAACTGACAGAGCGGCTTTGCGTAGCTTCCCTGCCATTGCTGGGCTCACTCGCGCGCGCATCGCGATTACTCCCTTATTGTATTCCTCGGATAATACTTCGCCGTCTCGTCGCGCCATCGCGACTAGGTCTCCGCGAGTTGATGGTAGATTGAGTCGCGACTTCCTCGCGCAAAATGCTGAGCGAGCGGGCAATCGCAAAACGCAACTGCTCCAAACCCGTCCCGCGCAGTGCCGAGACCGCGACGTGCTCACAGTCGTAGCGTCGACGCGGAAGTTCCTCAAGCAAGTCTGCCTTGTTAAGGACCAGCAAGCGCGGCTTGTCGCCTGCGCCAATCTCGTCGAGCACCTCGTCCACGATTTGCATCCGCTCGTCGAGCAGCGATGAGCTGGCATCGACGGCATGAAGCAGCAGATCGGCTGTGCGTACTTCTTCCAGGGTTGCTTTGAATGCTTCGACCAGCATGTGCGGCAAGCGATGGATAAAACCGACCGTATCGGCAAGCATGACCTGAAGATTACCGGGCAGCTTGAGTCGGCGAATCGTTGGATCGAGTGTCGAGAACGGGCGATCGGCGACTTCGACATGTGCGTCGGTCAGGGCGTTCATCAGGGTCGATTTGCCGGAATTGGTGTAGCCGACCAGCGCGACGGTCGCGTAAGGCACGTCAATCCGGCGCTGGCGCTGAATCGCGCGGGAGTGTTCAACCTGCTTCAATCGGGTTCGCAAACGGATCAGGCGCTCGCGTACGCGGCGGCGATCCACTTCGAGCTGAGTCTCACCGGGACCGCGCGTGCCAATTCGCCCTCCAGCGCCGCTCCCGCCGGTCTGCCGTGATAAGTGAGCCCATTGGCGGGTCAGACGCGGCTGCAAATAGCTCAATTGGGCGATTTCGACTTGTAACTTACCTTCGAGCGTGCGGGCGCGTTGCGCGAAAATATCGAGAATCAGTTGAGAGCGATCGATCACGCGGAGCTTGAGCTCGTTTTCAAGATTTCGCGCCTGAGCCGGGCTCAACGCCTCATCGAAGATCGCGAGAGTCGCGCCGCGCTCATTGGCCAATTCGCGGACCTCGAAGGCCTTGCCCCGACCAATAAAGGTGCGAGGATCAATTGCTTTCAACCGTTGCTGGACTTGTCCGGCGATTTCGGCGCCGGCGCTTTCCGCCAGCGCGCCGAGCTCAGCCAGCGATTCATCGACGACGATATCTTCATACGATCCGGTATCGACCCCGACCATAATTGCGCGTTCAGCTTGAGGATTAGTATCAATCAGCTTCAGGGCAATGATCTCCTATGCACATTTTAGCAAAAGTACGTTTGTCAATTGAAACTGCCGACAGGCATTTTCGTCAAATAAGTCAGAAAGGGCTCAAAATGAATGCCTTGCCCGCATGAACCGAGCGTAGCAAGATCAGATGAGCGTGAACCGGCGATCGCTCTATGAATAATAATAATCATCATTCCTCATATGAGGCTGTGCGTTGCGAGATCAATTATCGCGACGTTGCTCGCATTGACGATCGGGCTTGGCGATGATTTGGCTTTTGCCCAGCAAGGGCAATTCATTCCGCCGCCATCGATCCCGAAAACTCAGAAACAGGGCGGAAGTTCGACGCTTGAGTTACCAACCAACGCTCGCCAGTCAAACAGCGTCAACACGCTTCCGCCGATTGCCCCACAGACGGGGCAGGAGCTGACTGTTGCACCGCATCAGCTGCGCGGTCAGGCCGGCTATGAGCAGGTGACCGTCACGATCACAGATCAGCAGGGGCGCTATCGGACCGGCCTGCAACGCGACGACCTGAAGCTGTATGTTGATGGGGTCCAGCGACCGATCGAGTTCTTCCGGCACGATCTCAATACGCCGGTGTCGGTCGGCATCCTGGTGGATACGTCGGGCAGCATGCAGCCCAAGATTCCGCAGGCGCGGGCGGCAATAGCCGAGTTCATCAGTGACCTTAATGAACGCGACGACGTTTTTCTGTTCGCCTTCTCGGATCGCCCCTACCTGCTGCAACCCTTTACGACGAATCACAGTCTAGTCTTGAGCCGACTGCAACTGCTGCATGCCTATGGCGAAACGGCACTATTCGACACCATAATCGACGGACTTCTGATGGTTCGTCATGGGCGCTGGGACAAGAAAGCCTTACTGGTCGTAACTGATGGAATTGACAATCAGAGCCAGGCTGAGCTGCAGCAGGTGATCGCTCATGCGCGCGAGATGGGCGTGCTGGTGTACTCGATTGGGATCGGTGAGGCAAATGCCGCCCCTGTATCGATAATGATTGGTCCTTTCGCGCTGGGCGGCAGCCCGTACGATCAGGTCGATGCCGCGACCTTGCGAACGCTATCAAGCGAGACCGGCGCCCGCACTTTCATCCTGAAAGAAGTCGGCGACGGTCAGGCGATCCGTGAGGATTGCGCAGCGATCAGTAACGAGTTGCGCGAGCAATATACGGTTGGGTTCGTCGCGCCCGATCCTTCGCGCGGCGGCTATCGGAGTCTGCGCGTTGAGGTGCCAAGCCATCCGGAGGACACCGTGAGGGTTCGTAAGGGCGTCACGGTCAACAATACGGAATCGGCTTCCAACGCGATGCCAGGGGGACCCTAAAGCCTAGTTCAATTCATCGAGCAGGGCTTTAGCTTCTTTCAAGGGATGGTATCGAAGCCTTTAGTGAACTAGTCATAGATTTCGGCGAGCAAAGTTGATCGTTGCCAGTCCAGCCTGGCGGCGATAATTTGATACCTCGATGCTGCGTGCAGCGTTGGTTGCTTCGCCGCGGCTCTAGCGGGACCGGAGCATACGTCATCCGATGTTTATCGTTCTAGGTAATGGTTCGCTTGCAAAGTATCTACCGGGAGGGGGCCACTGGTCATGGTTCCTCCAGTATCCGCTCGGACTGAAAGCCCTGGGTCACAAAATCCTGTGGATGGAGTTGCTGCAGCAGACCGCCAATCACGCGCAGGATCAGGCGCGTATCCGCGACTTCTTTCACCGGTTGCAAGTCTATAATCTCGATGCGGATTGCGCCCTGCTTCTGCTCCCAAATCTCGACGCACCGCGAATTGAGAATGCGCAAGTGTACGGCAAAACCAGAGCCGAGCTTAATGAAGCGATTCACTCAGGAGAGCTGCTGTGGAACTTCTGCTGCGCGATGCGTGATCCGCTACTCTCGAAGTTTCGGCGGCGGGTTCTAATCGATGTCGATCCCGGGCATCTGCAAGTTTCCGAGGCGAGTTACAATTTCGATATGGGGATTTCCGGCCACGAGGCTTACCTGACGGTGGGCGTAAAGATCAATGATCCCGACTGCGAGATTCCGCATCTCGGCCATCGATGGAAACCGTTCTTTCCGTTTGTTTATCTCCCGCTGTGGCCCGTCGCGCAGCCGGCCCGGCAATGACCGCCCCTTTTACGTCGATCACACAATGGGAGTGGGAGGAATTGGCTTTAGGCGATCGGATTTTGAGCATCTCGAAACGCACCGCGTATCGCAATCACGCGGCGCTCCCACGATTAACCGGACGGTCCTTCGAGTTCGCGGCGAATATCGGGCCGAACGACTTTGGCGAGGATCGCAAGTTTTTCCGCGAGAATGGGTGGTCGCTTGCTGACCCGCATGAAGTGGCGGCAACGCCGGATGGCTATCAGCAATACATCCGATATTCGCGCGCCGAGATTCAATGCCCGAAACCGATCTTTCGCGCGCTGAACACCGGATGGTTCAGTGATCGCAGCGTGTGCTACCTTGCCTCGGGACGTCCGGTGCTTGCGGAAGATACCGGCTTTACCGATCGCGTGCCGGCCGGAGCCGGACTGATCGCTTTCAATTCAATGGAGGGCGCGGTTGCAGGCGTCGCCGAAATTGATCGTCGTTATAATTATCATTGCCGCGCCGCACGAGAACTCGCAGTGGAGCTTTTCGACTCAACCCGCTGTCTTAGGACGATGATCGATAGCTCATCATAACTGAGCTAGCATCGTCCACGAATGTTTCACGTGGAAATCTTCTATAGGTACGTTACAAGATGCTCAGCGTAGAATCGCAGCTCTTCTCATTCTGAGTGAAACGAAGAATTTCGCCCGTGATGGCTAAGCGTCTTCGCGCAGAGTAGTTAACCGCGCCAGGGATTGCCGAAGCGGTCGAGGCAGACCACTTCGCTCACCGGTTTGCGCTTGACCGGGTAATGATGGCCCTGCGGGTAGCCGATCGGCATCAGCGCGTAAGTCTGAACGTCGGCGGGGAGACTTAGAATCTCGCGAACCTCGTCCTCGAAGAACGCGTGAATAGTCGTCAGCACGGTGCCGAGGCCAAAGGCGCGGCACGCGAGAATGACATTCTGCACGGCCGGATAGATGCTCGATCCGGCGATGCGCACCGAACCGGCCATCTTCTGTTTGACGTCGTCGGGCAGCTTGGCGCCTCCCGCCCACATCGAGGCCTTGAGGCACGGCACCAGCAGGACCGGCGCGTCGCCCATATGATCGAATAGATGAACGACGGCTTTCATGAAGCGCTCGTACTTCTTTTCGTCGATATGCTCGGGGCGGACGGCGCCCAAGTAAAGCTTCATCAGGATATCGGAGGCTTTCTTATAGACCGCGCCAAGACGGCGACGCTGCTCGGCATCTTTGACGACGACGAACAGCCACGATTGCGCATTGCTGCCCGAGGGCGCACGGATCGCGGCGTCGAGGATTTTGGTGATGATGTCGTCGGGCACCGGGTCGGTGCGGAAGCGGCGGATCGCGCCCGCCGAGTACATCGCTTCGAACAAGCCTATTTCGGCCATGAGACTGCCCTCGCTATGATTATGACTTGATTGATTAGTGATTGGCGGAACGGCGCGCCAGTGCCGCCGCGCCGCTGGTCGTTTATGCTAGGCGTGCTTGTCGGTAGGAGTGCCGAGTAGTTTCTCAAAGACTTTCGCGCGATCGTTCGGGTCTTTCACCATCGGACCGGGTTGGACGCGATGCTTCATAATCTGATCGTCAGCGGTGAACTCGCGCACCGTCACGCAGTATTCGAGCAGGAGTCCGTTCGGATCGTTAAAGTAGATGGAGCGGCACCATTCGTGATCGACCACCGGCGTGACGTCCACACCTTTATCGAGCAGGTCAGCGCGCTTCTTTTCGAGCTCCTCGACTGAATCGCAATCAAAGGCGAAGTGATAAAACGCGGGTGGCAGATGCTGCGCGCTATTGATATCGGTCTTGAATTCCTGCGGGATGCCGGGGACCTTTTCCGCGCACATGAAGGCGACCAGCGTGCCGTCGCCGGTATCCATAAAGGCATGCTTGATACGGCCGCCCTCGGACGGTTCGAGCACGTCGCACCAGGACACCTTCCAGCCGAGGTTGCGGGTGTAGAAGTCAATTGTGCGATCGATATCGAGAGTTGCCAGTCCCAGATGATGGACGCCGTTACTGCCCTTGTGCTTCATCGAGAATCCTCCAATGGCGGGTATCCGCAGCGCAATCAGATTTCTAGCACTTAAGTGCTGATCGTGAAAAGAAAGTTCAGCTTGGTCACTGCGCTTCGCAGATAGGCTCAGACTGGCTGCGCGCGCAGCAGCCGCATGCTCAGTCCGGCTTGATTATCTTGTGCTGGATGGCGTAACGGACCAGTTCGGCGGTGGTATGTAGGCTGAGTTTCTGCTTGAGATTATCGCGATGAGTCTGCGCGGTTTTGGGACTAATCCCGAGCCGTTGAGCGATCTCTTTGCTGGTCGCCCCTGGCTCACGAGGCGCAGGACTTCGCGCTCACGGGTAGTCAGTACGGGACCGCCGCCGTCGCTGCGCTTGGGATTGCTGACGCGCATCAGGAGGAGCGGCGCGACGGAAGGGCTGAGATAACGCTTGCCGGAACTAACCGCGCGTAGCGCGCTGAGTAATTCTTCCGGCGCGTCAGATTTGAGCAGGTAACTGGCGGCGCCAGCTTCGGTGAGCGCCTCGACAACGTCCTTTTCCTCATCGTGCGCCGAGAGAAGGATGACCTTGGCGTCGGGAGCGACGCGGCGGATATGGCGGGTGGCGGTAATCCCGTCCGTACCCGGCATTTCAAGGTCCATGAGAATGATCTGCGGACGTGCTCGCACGACGTTTTTCAGCGCGGCGTCAGCGCTATCGGCCTCGGCGACGATCTCGCAACCGTGCTGCTCTAGTAATGCACGCAGCGCAGTCCGCACGACGTGGTGATCGTCCACCAGCATCACCTTGAGACGAGGGGAGATCTCGGACATCAGAATTGAGGGATTTCGGCGGTGACGCGGGTTTTGCCGTCCACCCGATCGAGGCGAAGCGCTCCGCCCATGAGCTGGAGGCGTTCAGCCATGCCGGTCAGTCCCAGCCCGGATTTGCTGGCGAGCGTACCTGCCTCGCGCTTAGCGGATCCGACGCCATCGTCATCGATATACAGAATAACTTTGTCGTCGGTGCGACCGATGCTGACTGTGACGTTATGTGCGGCGGAATGACGCAGGACATTGGAAAAGGCTTCGCGCAGAATCTGATAGCAAAGCTCTTGCGCCGGACGGCTGAGCGTGGCGATCACGCGGACGCCGAGCAGCTTACCCTTAATTTCGGCCGCGGCGAGACGATCCAGTTCCAGGCCGATCGCGTCAATCAGCTTGGTGCGGCCAAACGTCGCCGGACGTAATTCGCGGACGCGTTTTCTCAACGCGTCATCCAATTGTTTGAGGATTGAGCGCGCAGCGGCAGGATCCGTCTGCAATGCGATACGCGCGGCTGTGAGTAGCTGCGCTTGATCATCATGGAGGTCGCGCGCGATGCGTTGTCGCTCGTTATCAATCGCCGTGAACATCCGCAGCCCGAGGCTCCGCACCAGCTTTTGCAGGCGTTCGTTTTCCGCTTCGGCCAGCCATCGCTCGAACACCGGATCGAGCGCGTGGGCAAGCCGCTCGAGATGCGCTACCGCTTCGGGCGGAGCGTCGCGACTGGTCGCGAGCGCAACAGCTCCATGTGAGAAAGGCAGGCAGATGTAGCCGGAAAAATCCGCGAAGAAACAATCTTCATTGTCGAGCAACTGCTGGCCGGAAGTACGAACGATCACGCGTTGCTCGCGGACGCATTCAGCGAGAGGTCCATTATCCGCGAGTTGAGGGAGAGTCGCGAGCAGCGCGGAAGCGGCGACGAGCAATTCGCGCTCCGCCCCAGTAACGACCATCCACGCGACGGAAGGTACGGTCCGGGCGAGTATCGCGCCGAGTCCGGCGAAGCGCTTGCCCGGCGGCAGCGTGCAAGCTTCGCCGACGATTTGTGCCAGCTCGGAGTCTTCGGCGAGTCTGTGGGCGAGGTCATCTTTCGCCAAAGCCAACTGCTCGCCGAGCGAGATTGCGCGGTCGCGCCAGAAGTCGCGCGAGATGAGCACGTCAGCTCGCGCAGCGACCGCCAATGCCGAATTGACTGCGAGGCTCAGCAGCGAGTCAGGCGCCGCCTCCGGATGTTGCGTCAGCAAAATGACGACGCTGCGCAGGAAAATGACGACGCTGCGCAGGTCTCCTTCCGAGGTCGCGCAGGCAAGCGCATGCGCCGTGCACCCTCGCTCAACAGCGATCCGGTCTTGCCCGGTAGTAAATGGATTAGTCCGGTCAGCAGGCTATTGCAGCGAGCAAATTCATGCTCGACCGCGGCAAGAATCGTCCTCGACTGTTCGCGTGAGAATGTCGCAGGCGTAGCTACGCTATCGCGTCCGCCGTTGCACTGCCATGCAATGATGCAGGCCGTGGCATCGCAGGCCTCATTGATTTGATTTGCCAGAGCCGCCATCGCCGAGCGCGGGTCCGGTCCATCGATCGGACTGCTTGGCGGCTCGGACGAGGATAGCGACGCGCCCCCACTCATGATTTCCGGTCGGCCTCTCTAATGGCCGGCAGGAGGATGATGATTCAACTCCTCGCCGAGCGATTGCATCTCAGTTGCGAAGCGAGTCCAATCCCCCTGCTTGAGCGCTTCGAGTGCATGATTGTAATGGCCGGCGGCATCGCGGAGGTTGGCGGTCACGGCTGCCGGCGGAGTTACACCCGGATGGACTGCGGCCTGGATTGCCGGACTTTTGCTGACGACCACCGGCGGAGGCGCAGCGCCCTTGAGGAGCGCCGCCAAGGTCGATTCGAGATTGTCTCCCATAACGGTGCGATCGCTGTAAGAGGCAATCACCCGCTTTAATTCAGGCAATTGGCCATTTTGTGCGCGGATATACAGCGGCTCGACATAGAGCAGGGAATCCTCAATTGGAATTACCAGCAAATTGCCCAGCAAAACCTTTGAGCCCATCTGGTTCCATAGGGAGTATTGCTGGGAGATTTCGGGATTTTGATTGATGCGCGCCTGAATCTGATAAGGTCCGTAAAAAAGCCGATCCTTGGAAAAAGAAAACTCGAAGAGGTGCCCATAATCGGCGCCGTCGCAGCGCGCGGCGAGCCACGAGATCATGTTATCGCGCCCCTGCGGGACCATCGGCAGCATCAGGATGTATTCGGCGTTCTTCTCACCCGGCAACCGCATGATCACATAGTAGGGCTGCATCGGCATCGTCTCGTCGGAATAGTTCTCGCGCGGGAAGGTCCAGACGTCCTCGCGATTGTAGAAGACCGCCGGATCCGTCATGTGATACGTGGCGTAGATGTCGGCCTGAATCAGGAAGAACTGCTCCGGATAACGGATATGCCGATGTAACTCCTCCGGCATCTCAGCAATGGGCCGGAACACTCTCGGATAAATATTTTCCCAAGTGCGAATCACAGGATCGGCCGGGTCAGCAACGTAAAATATCGTCTCGCCCGTATAGGCATTGACGACGGCTTTGACGGAATTGCGGATATAATTGATCTGATCGCGGTTTCTCTGTGAATACGGATAGTGATCACTGACCGTGTAACAATCGACTATCCAGTAAAGTCCGCCGTCATGCACTACCAAATAAGGGTCTGGGTCTTGCACTAAAAATGGCGCGATGGTGGCGATTCGTTGGCCGATATTGCGACGAAACAAAATCTTGCTGCCCTTGATGATATTTTCGGTGACCAGCAAATTGATATCGCGATAGTAATAACTGAACAACAGGCGCCGCCCCAATCCGCTCACGGACACCCCGCGACCGCCCTTAAAATAACCGAAAACATTGTCATTGCCCTGGGGATAATCGAATTCCGGAGTGGCGGCATTCACCACAACATAGTTGTCAGGTGACTCACCGAAATAAATACCAGGGTGGTCAACTTTTACGTCGATATCGGATTGCGGCGGGATATTCTTAATATACAGGCGTGGCAAGCCTTCCTGGTCCTTGGTATTGACCGGGCTCATCACGAGGCCATAGCCGTGAGTGAACTTAAGATGCTGGTTAACCCAGGTTTGGGCATTGGGTGGCAGCAGATCGACATTCATTTCGCGAGCCGACAGCATCACTTGGGTTTCGTCGCCAGCCAGCCAGTAACGGTCGATATCGACGTCGCGGAAGTTGTAATAGGAGCGGATTTCCTGAAGTTGCTGATACGTCGCCATCAGCGGACGCGGGTCCCACAGCCGGATATTCTTGACAGTCGTGGCGTCCTGCTCGAGCGTCGCCGGGGTAAGTTGTCCAGTACCCTGAAAAGGCCTCACGTCCACCGCGTCGAGTTTATAGGCTTGCCGCGTCATCTGGATGTTGCGGGCAAGATAGGGCTGTTCGACGTGGAGCTCGTCGGGCTTGACCCAGAGCCGTTCGATCACTGGGCTGACTAGATTCAGGATGATGGAAGGTACAAACACCAGGATGGCCGCGGCGATCGGCAGTCGGGGGCGACCTTCACGCAGATTAGCCAGACAGAGTGCCGCCGCGCCGAGCGCCAGCGCGAATAAAACCCAGAGTCCGGGTTTCCATAAGACTTCATCGACGTAACGCAAGCCGAAAACGACGCCATTGGTATGGAGCGTCAGGACGTAACGCGCCAGCCAATAACTCATCGCGCGTTGCAGAAAGAAAAAGGCGAGCAGCACCGAAAGATGTCCCGCGCTGGCCGGACTGATCTGCGGAGGCGACTCGCGGAAATCGAGCGAACCTCGCGCCCAGTAAATCGCGCCGGTGACGATCGCGGTCAGCGCGAGTACGGCCAGAAAGAGATCGCGCAATTCCTCCAGCAGCGGGAGGCTGAATACATAAAAGCCAACATCTAGGTTGAAAGCCGGATCTTTCACTCCGAAAGGTACGCCGTACAGCCCCTTCAGATAGACATCCCAGCTGCCTGCCTCACCTTGTGCAACGAACAGAGCCAGAACCGCGGCTGCACCTAACACCAGGATGCGCCATGGAATGCGATCGCCCATCGAGCGAATCAGTTCCGGCAAGTTGACTTCGGGCGGCTCGCCGGTGCGCCGGACGACGCGCAGCCGTTCACGATCGCGGCTCAGCCTGACGGCCATCAATCCGCTGATTCCGATCGCAAGGAAGGCGACGAACCATACGATCGCAAAAATGACGATCTCGGCGGCGAGAGTGGTGGTGAATACTTCGCGGAAGCCCAGCGAGTCGAACCATAGAAGATCGACGATCAGGCTATCAGCGAGGCCTAGCAGGATGAGGATTGCGACGATAATCGCCGCGAGAATGATTACAAGTGTACGAGGCCGCATCTAATCCGAGTCTTTCTCCTATGCGCCACGTCCAACCTGGGCGACGTGTTCGCGTACGACCTCAGGCGGACATAGCCAAAGGAAGACTTTTAGCGTGATATAACCGACCAGCAACCAGTCGAGCTGGCCCAGTCCCGGGATGAAATCCAACTCGAGCGCCGGCGGCGTGATTAATAAAAACATACCGACAAAAGGCACTGCTTTGGTTAATGGTGACACACGCGGGTCGCTCATCAGGCGATAAAACAGCCGGATGAAATGCGGCAGGTAAGTCAATATGCCGCGCAATCGCATTGGATTGAGCAGCCGCATCCTGAGCATCGAGCGAAACACTATAGTTCTCCTGTGTCCGAGCTTAGCACATCGCGGGGGAGAGCATTATAAGGGCAGGCAAGTTCCAGCCGGATCAAAGTTCAACTTTCCGCTAGACTCGATGACAGCGTGTCCGGAGGATTTTGAATGAAGCGACGCATGAGACTCGGCGATTTTTTGGTCGCGTATCTTCGCAAGCTCGGGGTGCAACATGTATTCGGCATCCCGGGCGATCTTGCTCTTAAGCTCTTTTTCACACTCGGCCAGAAGCACGACCTCGAGATTTTGACTTTTTCGCACGAGCCCGGAGTCGGCTTCGCGGCGGACGGATATGCGCGGGCGACCGGCAAAATCGGCGTGGTATGCGTGACGTATGGAGCAGGCGGCCACAATATGGTGAATCCGGTGGCGGGATCGTTCTCCGAGCGCGTACCACTTTTGATCATTTCCGGAGGTCCGGGTGAAGAGGAGCGCAAACTCGGCACCCTGATTCATCATCAGGCGCGCGAAATCGAGTCTCAGCGCCGCATCTATCAAGAAGTCACGTGCGACGCGCGCGTGCTTGACAATCCGCTGACGGCAGCGCGCGAGCTGCATGAAGTGACCGCCGCCATCTGGGCCGAGCAGCGGCCGGGTTACGTTGAAATTCATCGCGACATGGTCGATCGTGAAATTGACGTTCCCGAAGAGTTGATCGAGTGGGATGGCAAGCTGCATTTTCACGAGTCTGACGTGCGCAAGGTTGAGGAGGCGGCGCGCGAGACCGCGATGATGCTCAATGCGGCGCGCCGTCCGGTGCTGATCGCGGGCATCGAAATTCATCGGTACAAGGCTTCCGACGAGCTGATCGAGCTAGCCGAGAAAATCGGCGCGCCAGTCTTTGCGACCGTGCTCGGCAAAGGCGCTTTTCCGATGAACCATCCGCTCTACATGGGCGTGCACGTCGGACCGATCAGTCCGCCGCCGATTATCGAGCGCATGGACGTAGCAGACTTCGTGCTTAATCTCGGCTGCCTGCGTACCGATATGAACTTTGGCAACCGTCCACCGCATATTATTCAGGAACGATCGGTATGGGCAGTCGATCGACATGTCGATGTGAAATATCATACGTACACTGACGTGGCGGTGCGTGATTTTGTGCACGCGCTACTCAAGCAGGAACTGCGTAATCATAAAGAAGTCATAACGTACGCCAGCAATCTCACTGAGAATGGCGCATCAGCGCCGAGCGTTAAGGGCCCGATCAGGGTCAGCGAGATTTTGCGTGCAGTAAACGATTTTGTTCTCGAAAACGAGAACTACATGGTCGTCGCCGAATCGGGCGATATGCTGTTCGGCGGACTCGACGTGCGGGTGCCGCAATGCGGGGACATATTTCGCACAGGGCTTTTACGCCTCGATGGGTTTTGCGGTGCCGGCGGCGCTGGGCGCACAGGTCGGCTGCGGGATGCGGCCACTGGTGCTATGCGGCGACGGCGGGTTTCAGATGACTGGGCCGGAAATCTCGCACGCGCCGAAGTTCAGCGCGAATCCGATTATCATGTTGATCAACAATGGCGGATGGGGCATCTTCCGCCCGATCGCGTCGGAACGTCGCGACCTGCTCGAAATCCCGCCGTGGCCCTATGCGCGCCTTGCGCAAGATTGGGGCGGCGTGGGTTTTGAGGCCAGCAATGCGGCTGAGCTACGCAGCGCGCTTCGCGCGGCGCATCAGAGCAAGACCTTTGCGATTATTGATATCCATGTCGAACGCAATGACCTGTCGCCGGTGACGGTGAAATATATCAAAGCGGCGGCGAAGCGCTCGCAGGCGCCGCCCAATGAGCGGAAGCCCTCCTCCCGTCCGTAAGGTCGGTCGTAGTCAAATCTAGGTCGGTCGTAGTCAAATCTATTGTGGAGTTTCAGGCGCAGGCGCTGGCCTCGAACTCCACTGAGCGACACTAATTCATTTCGGGGCGGTTGCGGGCGTTTGGTACCGCGCCGCCGAATCGAGAGCGTAATCATCGTACTTGTCGTGATGCCTCGCCCAGGACATCGTGAATGCCAGCCCGTCCTCGTCGCGGCCCTTCGGCATCCGGTCCAGCCACCGATACGCCCCGTTGAGCGCATCAAGGCCACGCGCATAGCAGGAATAGGTATGGAAGATTGCGCCGGCGGAATCTTTGTAGAAAGCGCTCATGCCGGCATGCTCCGGCGACACCTGCTTGCTCGTCTCATAGTTATGGAATATTTCGCCCCTCGCCATTTCCTCCGGCTTGAACGAGACGTGATAGTCATAGTTGAAGCCGTTCTCGCCGGCTGATACCCACTTGAAACTCCAGCCCATGCGTTGCTTGAACGATTCTACTTTTGCTATCGGTGCGTGCGAGATCGCGAGGAAGGTTACGTCGCGATGCGCCAGATGAACGTCGATACCATTAAAATTATCGGCCCAAAACGAGCAGGCCTTACATCCCTCCTCCCAATCCGGCGCGAACATGAAATGGTAAACGGCAAGCTGACTGCGTCCTGCAAACAGCTCGGCGAAGCTCTCTTTTCCGTTCAGCCCCTCGAAGACGTACTCTTTCGTGACCTGCTCCCAGGGCAGCTCACGCCGCTGGCGCGCCAGCTCGTCGCCAGCGCGCGTGTACTCCTTCTCTTTGAGCAGGAGCTGCTTGTGCCCCTCGAGCCATTCCTGATGTGATACCACCTTGTGCGCCGTCATATATCCTCACTCCCGCCATCGGAGACCGTTTTCGCGTCGATCACGATGACTTACCGGCAGACGGTTTTCGTCATCGTCCGAGATATCAAGGGCACTGCGATCCGCTCGCAACCGCTGCTGAGCATCAGCCGCGTAGCCAGGGAGCGCTATAAGCTTCGCCGTAGCGATCGTGATAGCGAACCCAGGACATCTTGCTCTCTTCGTCGCGACCCTTGGGCATGCGATCGAGCCATCGGTACGCGCCGTTGAGCGCGTCGAGGCCGCGCGCATAACAGGAATAGGTGTGGAAGAGCGCGCCTGAGGAATCCTTGTAAAACGCGCTCATCCCGGGATGCTCGGTGTAGTCGCCGTCTTCCAACTGATAATTGTAGTAACGCTTGTTCTTGTCCGGCTTGAAGGAGACGAAGTAGTCATAGTTGAAGCCGTTCTCGCCCGCCGAGACCCATTTGAAACTCCAGCCCATGCGCTTCTTGAACGCCTCGAGCTTTGGCAGCGGCGCGTGCGAGATCGCGAGGAAGGTGACGTCGCGATGCGCGAGGTGGATGTCGATGCCGTTGAAGTTATCCGCCCAGAACGAGCAGTGCGGGCATCCCGCGTCCCAGTCCGGCGCAAACATAAAGTGATAGACCGCGAGCTGGCTGCGGCCCGCAAACAACTCGGCGAAGGTCTCTTTACCCTGCGGTCCATCGAAGGTGTACTCCCTGCTGACGCGTTCCCAGGGCAGCTCACGCCGCTGGTGTGCGAGTTCATCGCCAGCGCGGGTGTATTCCTTCTCCTTGGTTAGAAGCTGCTTGCGCGCTTCGAGCCATTCCTCGTGCGAGACCACTTTGTGCGCTGCCATATCTCACTCCTTGCGAGATTTAATTTTGCGATAATTGCTCACGCAAGGTCGCGAACTTCCGCGGCCATCCTGAGGCATAGCCGCGGTTCCGGTCGGGACTCGTGTCGCCGGTATGATGCAGGACCAACTGTGTACCACCCGCGACCGCATTAAGTTTGATCTCAACCTGCGTGGCAAAGCCGTCGTCGCTGTGACGCCATGACCAGACGATGCGCGAAGGCGGTTCGATCGCGAGCACTTCACAATCAATGGAGCCGCGCCAATCGGGCTTGAGCGGCTCGTTATAGAACTTGAAGCGATGGCCAACCTGCGGCTCAAAGTCGTTCGCCATCAGCCAGACGGCCAAACCCTTCGCTTCACTGACCGCCGTCCAAACTTTCTCGATAGGATGCGGATAGACTTCTACAAAGTGTAGTTCGAGATTCATCGCTCTCCGTCCAGATATTTGCCGAGCCGATCGAGACGCTGCTGCCAGAAGCGGCGATAACGCGCGGTCCATTGATCGAGCACGCGCAAGCGATCGGGCTCCAGCCGGTAAATGCGCTGGCGTCCGACGGCGCGTCGCGACACCAGTCCCGCCTCGTGCAGCACCTTCAAATGCTGCGAGACGGCGGCGAAAGAAATGTCAAATTGACCCGCCAACTCCTGCGCAGGCGTCTCACCTTTGGCCAGTAGATCGAGCATCCGGCGCCGGTTGGAATCGGCGACCGCATGAAACACCTCGTCCGTAAATGTCGATGCCGCCTCCGTGTGCATGTACGGAGTATATTTAAGTCATTGCTTAAGTGTCAAGTCTAGTCCTGCGGCTTCATGCCGTCGAGCAGATTAACCTTGCCGGCGAAGTCCTCCAGTTCAACCTCGGTGGTTTCGAGGATGCGCGCGACCATCCCCCAGAAGCCGATCGCCATGATCAGCTCGACGATTTCGCCGGCGCCGAGATGGCGTTGCAGGGCGGTGAGCGTTTCTTTACCGCCCTTGACGCCGCGCGCGATCTCGTCGGTGAAGCGCAGCACCAGGCGTTCGACTTCGTTGAAGCATTTTGCACCTTCCCAATTGTCGATCGCGGCGAGCTGCTCATCCGTAACGCCCGTGCTCTTCGCGATCGGAACGTGCTGCGTGTACTCGTATAAGGAATTGCAGACGCGAGCGTTGCGCAAGATCGCGATTTCGCGCAGCTTGCCATTGAGCTTTCCGCGCGTCATCAGCGAGTTGCCAAGTCGCGAGAAATTCTGAAATACCGCATCGGAAGCATTCGCGATCATCCGGGCGACATTCAGCTTGCGCGGCGTATTGCCGAGAATCTCGCGAGTCTTATCGGAAGCCTTGCTTTCATCAACGAAGGGTAACAGCGCCATCGATTCACTCCTTGGGCCGAATTATGACCGGGCTCGCCGCGAGCGTAATCCGTGTGGCTCGCTAGACGCAAACGTTCGCCGAATCCACGATAAACACGCGCAAAAAGGGATTAAACTTTGCCATCAGCCGGCGAACGCTACTCGCTCGCTATTGAGTGCGTCGCCGCCACCAGTGGAACAGCACCGCAGCAACAATCAGTAGAACTCCAAGTGCAATCCAGTGGCCGGCGCGACGAAAAATATAAATTACCCAGTCCAGTTCGTCGCCCAGTAAATATCCAACCGTGATCACCAACGAGCACCAGATCAGCGCACCGAACAGATTCCAGCCGAGAAAGCGCAGAAACGGCATCCCGGCCGCACCGGCCATCGGGCCGGCCATAAATCGCGCCCCGGCAATGAATCGCGCCATGAAAACTGCTTTGCTGCCATGCGCATCGAAGAAATCGCGCAGCCGATGGTGACGGTCACGGATGAACTTAAAGCGTCGCGCGAGCCGCTCGATCAATCGCTGGCCGCCATAATGCCCGAATGCGAAACCGCAGCAATCGCCGACCACCGCGCTCGCAATCCCGACCGCATACAGTGTGCTCAAATCCAGGTCACCCTGTCCGGCCAGAAATCCAGCGGCGAGCAGGACCGTCTCCTCCGGTACCGGGATTCCCAAAATTACCGGCAAAGACGAAAACAAAAATGCCGAGGTAGCCCCACGCGGCGAGCCAATCCGTCATCTGCGAAGGGGTAATATGATGCATTGTGGGTGTCCGTGCAGCGATGCTCGCTAAAAGCTTGCCCGAACGATGAAGCGAACGTAAGCGGTGATCTTCGCCTTCGCTTGAACTGATCAGCCGTAGTTGGCTATCCAGAATCAAGCTGACGAGACGTTTGAGTGTTAGACGACAGATGCGCGGAGGTTAGGACGATGGCTTTGGCTGGTGAAGTGACGAATCTTGAAGCGCTCGAAACCCGCGACGTGACTTTCCCGAGCGACGGATTTCAGATGAAAGGCTATCTGGCGCGGCCAAAACCGCCGGGCACGCATCCAGCGGTGATCGTGTTGCACGAAGCTTTCGGCTTGGTCGAGCACGAACGCGATGTCGCCCGCCGGTTCGCCAATGCGGGTTTCATCACGCTGGCGCCGGACGTGTACTCGCGCCTCGGTCCACTGAAGAACGCGGCAGATATGACTGAGGTTCGCGCCAAGATGTTTGGTTTGCCAGACCATCAGCTCGTGCGCGATTTTGAAGCTGCTGCGGCATATTTGCGAGCGCAGCCGGGATGGAATGGCAAGGTCGGATGCGTAGGTTTTTGCGTCGGTGGACGATGGACCCTGCTGTTCGCATGCAGCAGCGCTAAGGTTAACGCGGCAATCGATTGTTGGGGCGGCTTTGCGCTCCGCGCTACCCCCGACGCGGTTACGACTCCGGAACGGCCGACGCCGGTTATCGATTTAGTTCCGCAACTGCGTTGTCCGCTGTTTCTGGTGTGCGGCGAGGAAGACCAGAATCCATCGCCTGCTGACGCTCAGGCAATCCGCACTCGCCTCGAACAATCAGGCAAGACATTTCAATTCGAGATGTTCAAGAACGCGGGCCATGCTTTTTTCGCGGATTATCGGCCCAGCTATCGCGAACAGGCGGCCTTCGAATTGTGGCCGAAAATGGTCGCGTTCTTCCAGACCTATTTGAGTTAGGCGAAGCTCAGGGATTTGGTGGGAGAGGGTGACGCAGATATATTTTTTCAAAGCAGGTTTGTCATTCTGAGCGCAGCGAAGAATCTCGATACGAGCAATGGACTTCGAATCGAGATTTCTTTCGTTGGCTTCGCCTCGTCGAAGGCATGCTTCGGTCGCAGACTCTCTCAGAATGACTTAAGAGGCGCTCTCGACGAAAAAGTTAATGCATCACAACGCTAGTTCAGTTCCGAGAATATCTCGGGACCCAGCTCGCGGCCCTTCAAATCACCTAGCATCACCATCCCCATCCGGTCGGGTTGGAAGCAGGTGTGAGCGAGCTCGACGACCTGATCATTGGTGACCTGCTCGATCCCGCGCGCGATCTCTTCGAGCGGAATATCGCGGCCAAAATAGATTTCGTTGCGAGCGAGCCGATTCATCCGACTGTCGGTCGATTCCATCCCGAGCAGCATATTGCCCTTGAGTTGAGTTTTGGCGCGCGCCAGTTCGGAGGGTTTCAGCCCTTCGCGGACCATCTGTTTCACTTCTTTGAGCGTGACCTCGATGACCTCGTCCACCCACTCAGGCGAGGTTCCGGCATAGATGCCGAAATAGCCGCTATCGAGAAACGCCGAGAGAAATGAGTAGATGCTATAGACGCGCCCGCGTTTTTCGCGCACTTCCTGAAACAGCCGCGAGGACATCCCACCGCCGAGCGCGGTGTTGAAGACATATCCCTGCATAACGCAGCCGATCGACCTGGCTTAGCCCACGGCCGCCGATACATAGATGCGCTTGTTCGAGCTTCTTCAAATGGTTTAGCACCATCAGATGCTCGCTCGGAGGCGTCAGGGGATCTGATGGTTCCGCCCTCCGGGATCGAATTGAAGAGGCGCTGGCAATCGCGCGTGAGCTTATCGTGATCAACCGCGCCCGCCGCCGCGATGAACACCTTATCGGCGCGATAACGATGAGCCATCAAGTCCCAGCAGCATCTCGCGATTGATCGCATTGACGGTCTCGACTGAGCCGAAAATCGGCAATGCGAGCGGATGGCCCTGCCAGAAATTGAGATTGAACAGGTCATGGATGAAATCGTCGGGCGTATCTTCGGCTTGTGAGATTTCCTGCAATACCACCTGACGTTCGCGATCGATTTCGTCGGGAGCAAAGAGCGAGTTCAGGAAAATGTCAGCGAGCAACTCAGTAGTCATCGGCAGGTCGTCGCCGAGCACCTTCGCATAATAGCAGGTGTATTCTTTGCCGGTGAACGCGTTGAGCACCCCGCCAACTGCGTCGATTTGCTCGGCGATTTGCGCCGCGGTTCGATTTTTCGAGCCCTTAAATAAAAGATGCTCGATAAAGTGCGAAACGCCGTTCTGGTCGGGCGTTTCGTAGCGGGAACCATTTTCGACCCAAATACCGATCGTAGCGGAGACCATCTGCGGCATCGCTTCGGTGAGTACACGGACGCCGTTGGAAAGTAAGCTCTTTTGCATGACGACGCCCTAGTTACCCTTCTGTTCGAGCTGTTCCTGCGCTTCCCGCAGTGAGAGACGGATTTTACCGCCGCGATCGACATCGAGCACCTTCACCATGATCTCGTCGCCTTCGTGCAGTACATCCTCGACGCGCCGCACCCGCTCTTTGGAGAGTTGCGAGATATGCAGCAAGCCATCGGTGCCAGGCAGGATCTCGACGAACGCGCCGAAGTCGACGATTTTGCGCACTGTGCCGCGATAAATTTTCCCGATCTCGGGTTCCGCCGTAATTGCCTGAATCGCTGAAATCGCCTTCTCCATCGCATCGCCATCGGCGGACGCAATTACCACGGTGCCATCGTCCTCGATATCGATTTTGCAGCCGGTCTCCTCGACCAGACCGCGAATCACCTTGCCGCCCGGTCCAATTACGTCGCGAATCTTGTCGGGCTTGATGTGCAGCGTCACGATTCTGGGGGCATAACCGGAGACTTCGATGCGGGGTTTTTCGAGCGCCTTTTGCATCACGCTCAAAATGAATAGCCGCGCATCGCGGGCCTGATGCAGCGCCTGACGCATTACGTCGCGGGTGACGCCGCCGACCTTATTGTCCATCTGGATAGCCGTGATTCCGTCGGCGGTTCCGGCGACCTTGAAATCCATATCACCGAGATGATCCTCGTCGCCGAGAATATCGGTGAGCACGCGCACCTGCTCGCCTTCCTTCACCAGGCCCATCGCGATTCCTGCGACGGCCGCCTTGATCGGCACGCCTGCGTCAAACAAGGCGAGACTGCCGCCGCATACGGTAGCCATCGAGGAGCTGCCGTTGGACTCGAGCACCTCCGAAACAACCCGAATCGTGTACGGGAAATCTTCCTCTGACGGCAAAACCGGCGCGAGGGCGCGCTCGGCGAGCGCACCATGGCCGATATCACGGCGTGAAGGGCCACGCAGGAATTTCACCTCACCGGTCGAAAACGGCGGAAAGTTATAGTGCAACATGAACTTTTTGAAACGCTCGCCCAAGAGCGCATCGACGCGCTGCTCATCCGACGAGGTACCGAGCGTCGCAGTAACCAGCGCTTGCGTTTCACCTCGCGTGAAGAGCGCCGAGCCATGAGTGCGCGGCAGAATCTGCACCTGCGCGCTAAGGGGACGAATTTCGGTCGAGCTGCGATCATCGATCCGGCGGTCCTGCTCGACAATCACGCGGCGAACGCGCTCGCGCACCACCTTATCGGTAGCTTCACTCAGTTCCTTGCTGTGGTCGGGAAAGCGGGCGCTCAACTCTTCGACAACGCGATCCGAGAGTGAATAAATCGCGCTGTTGCGGTCTTTTTTACTGGAAATCTTAAGTGCAGCTTCAAGATCGGTCGTCATTCGATCCTTGGCCGCCGCAAGCAACTCCGGATCGAGCACCTTGGGCTTGAATTCCCGTTTGGGCTTGCCGGCCAAGCGGCGCAGCTCTTCCTGCAGCTCGAACACCGGCCGCATCTCCTCGTGCGCCATAAAAAGCGCTTCGAGCACCGATTCCTCATCGACGACATCGGCTCCGCCTTCGAGCATCACAATCGAGTCGGGTTTGGCCGCCACGACCATAGAGATGTCGCTGTTTTCGAAATCAGCGTAGGCGGGATTAACTGTCAGGCGTCCATCGATCCGGCCCATGCGGACCGCGGCAATTGGTCCGCCATGTGGAATATCGGAAACTTCGAGCGCGGCTGAAGTTGCAATCAAGGCGAGCACGTCGGGATCGTTTTCGCGATCGACCGAAAGCACCGTGGCGACGATTTGAGTCTCCTTATCATAGCCTTTCGGGAACAGCGGACGCATTGCGCGGTCGATCAGGCGCGAAGTCAGAATCTCCTTCTCCGAAGGACGTCCTTCGCGCTTGAAGAAGCCGCCCGGGATACGGCCGGCCGCAAAGGTCTTTTCCTGATAATCGACCGTCAACGGCAAGAAATCGATCTTGTCGCGGCTTTGATAGGCTGAAACGACAGTCGCCAATACGACGGTATCGCCATACTGGGCGAGCACTGCGCCATGCGACTGTTTGGCCAGACGGCCAGTCTCAAGCGAGAGCTTACGTCCGGCGAAATCAATCTCGAGTTTTCGGTACATTTCCTCTACCTGCGGGAGAATGGGCTAAGCCACGCCCGCTTTGGCGAACGTGTGATTGCCTTCGATTGCGGCCAGCGGATGACTCGCGTGGGCGACGCGGTCGTCGAGAAAGGTCGAATTGGCTAGCGGCGGATGCCGAGCTTCTCAATCAGTCCTTTGTAACGAGCAAAGTCCTGCGCGCGAAGATAATCGAGCAATCTGCGCCGCTTCCCCACCAGGCGCAATAAACCACGGCGCGAATGATGGTCCTTCGCGTGACCCTTAAGATGGCCGGTCAGTTGCTCAATACGAGCCGAAAATATAGCGATCTGAACTTCAGAGGAACCGCTATCGTTCGCCGCTCTTGCGTGAGTCTGGATGATTTCCTGTTTGCGAACAGCCTCGAGAGGCATCAGGTCTTGCTTCTTCCCTTTTAATTTTGTTGCGAGAAAGATTATCAGAGCTATCGTCAAAGCGCAAAGCAGGGCTTATACCGAATACAAGGCTGCTTTTTCATCATGCGATTCCATAAAACCTGCTTCTGCGTCATTTCTCGCTAAAAGCATCTTTGCGTTAAAAGCATCTTTGACTGATCGACGTCATAGCCAATGGCTCATTTATTCATGCCGCGAACATCACGATCGACCGCGGCATGACCAAAGGTCTGATGGGCTGATCTATTCGCGGTAATTTCTTGTCGGATAATTTCTTGAACCACTCGGCGGCGCGGGCGAGGGTCGGATAGCCGGAGCCGATCTGGAACAGAACGCCGTGACTGACGCGCGGCGAGATGAAGCATTCGTAAGATTCCGCTGAAAAATCTCGCTCATCCACTACTTTGATGCCTTGTGCTTTGAGCTCAGCGATCCGGTTTCGCGAATCGGGCACGTCGAGTGTGACGTGATGTACGCCCTCGCCGCGGCGTTCGAGAAATGCATGCAGGAATGATTTTTCGCCTAATGGTTCGAGCAGTTCAAAGACGAAGCCATTGAAATCGAGTTCGACGAGTTTGTAACCCGCCTCCGGGTTTTCATGTTCGTACAGAAAGCGTGCGCCGAGTACGCTCTCGAAAAACTTGCGGGCTTCCGCAATGCTCTTGACGGCGATGCCCATATGATCGACTTTCCCGATCGCTTGATCACCCATACGATGGCCGCTCCGTACTGTTCGTCCAAACTATGCGATACCTGATTGAAGTGCCATGAAGCCGACCACCACACAACTGTGGAAGATGCCGCCGCTGATCAAAGTCTATGAAGCGATCGGAGCGATCGGTGATGGGCGCGTCCAGATTATCGACGAGCGGCGTGCGACAGTGGGATCGTCGGACGGCAGCAAGGCTTACACTGTTGAGTGGTCACCAGATACGTGCGAGATCTCAGCCAATGACAATGCCTCCTATTGGCAGGGATATCTGGGGTATCCGGCGATCGCGACTATGATCGCGCGCGGCATTTTCAGCATCGGAGATGAGACGGCTGAGGCGCTTCGTGGAATCTCATGGAAGGTGCTAAATCGCCGCTTTCACAACGATTACACCAGAACACTCACGGCCGTGGACGAGCATCTTGAGATACGCGGCATTGATCCTGCGAGCATCCGTGAACAATGCATCGCACTGCTCGAAACGGTGAGCGCCTACGCGCCGGTTCGCGGTGCACGCCGCCGACCGCCGCGTCAGTAGATGCGATGGGCGCGCCAAGCGCCGCGCTCGATTGGCGCGCCGCCGCTCATACAGTCGTAGCCGCCGTTAACATTATCGTTCGCCACATGACCGGTGAAGATACAGCTCGTGCCATCAGGCATCTGTACGCGGAAATTGATTTGCGGACCGGAGATCGAAGCGTCAACGAGCTTGCCGGTCTGATTCAGGTCGTAGCAATCCTGGCTGCCATAGGCGCAGGTGTAACTGCCGGTAACATTGGTCCCACTACCCTTGAGTACAGTGATCGAGACCTTCTGAACAGCGTTACAGCGGCTAGGCGGAGAATTCAGAGCGCAGCCAGCGCGGGTGGTGCCGCGCCATACGCCAATAATATCCGAAGCGGGTTTGTTGGCGGCGGAATTACCGGCCTCTTGAGCTGAGGCGAGCGCCGCGGCAGAGATCGCAAGCGCGAGAACTCCGAGAGCTATCAGGGTTCGGGAGATCCGGTGACGAAGCTGGAGCATGAGGTTCCCTCTTATCAGTAGGAGCGCGTTGTGCGAAAAGCGCCCCGTTCGACGACACCGCCACCCTGAAGACATGAGTAGCGTCCCTCGATTACATCATTTTGCGGCATTCCGGTAAAAAAGCACATCGAGCCATCTTCCAGCATAACCCGCATTGATAGCCGCCGGCCAGTCATCTTGCCATTGCGGATCACGCCGCTCTCGTCGAGATTACGGCATACCTGAGTGCCGTACGCGCAATGATAATAGCCGCTGACAGACAAGCCCTGCTGGACCATTGTCAAAGTTATTTTCTGTTCGGCATTACATCTACTAGGATCAATCACGGTTTCCGCGAGACAATCTGCGTTGCTGACTCCTTCCCACATACCGGTTACGCCAGTTTGACCAGTCGATTTGGCCGCGCCTGGCGTAGAGGTACTCACTGAAGAATCTGAGAAGGGCTTCGGATAAACGTGATTACCCGGCGTGACCAGGCATCCACCTAACATCGTGGCGAGCAAGCACTGCGGCAAAGACAGTGTCCACATGTGGTGTTCCGCTGAGCGGGTGAGGGTAAGACGATCGTAGGCGCGATAATTCGTGTCGTCAACGAAGAACTTTCAATCAATTTCGAGTGCGCTATGAGGGGCGACGGCGAAGACGCGCGACGACGGTTGCTGACATTTCAAGGCGAGTGCAGCTTCCCTCATGGCGCGCCTCGACGCGAAGACGCCAAAGACTGCGCCGCCGCTTCCGCTCATCGAAACTCCGCTTGCGCCGCATTCCTCTAACGTAGCTTTGAGCGCGCGAATCTCGGGCCACAGCGTCATGGCTACCGGCGCGAGGTCATTGATGAGGAGAGTGGGGGTGAGGCGCCCCGCAATGATCTCATCTTGATCTTCTTTGCGTGCCCGACCGCTCCATTGATCGCGGGACAGACGCTTGAAAACGTCCGCGGTTGAAACATTGATTGGGGGCACGGCGACCACCAAATTAAGCGCTGGGAGTCCATCGAGTCTTTCGATCAGTTCACCGATACCGCGCACCCGTGCAGTGGCCGGCGCGAGAAAAAAGGGGACGTCAGCGCCTAGCGTCAGCGCGGCTCTCGCCAGCCGAGCGTGATCGGATATGCCGTACAGCCGCGTCATCATCCGCAGCACCGCGCCGGCATCACTCGAACCTCCGCCAAGCCCGGCGCCGGCTGGGATTACCTTGTGCAGATCGATCATGACCTCGGCGCTGACGCCGAACTCATTCATAAAAGCGTGCGCCGCGCGGACGGCCAGATTTGATGATTCAGGCCCCAGGCCGGGATGATCGCAGCGCAGCCAGACTGCGGCGCTAGTCGCTGGCCGAAGTCCGAGTCCGACGCGATCACAGATCGGAATCGGCATAAAGATAGAGTCAAGTTCGTGATAGCCATTCGGGCGACGTCCCACTACGCGCAACCAGAAATTGATTTTTGCAGGTGCAGCTTCACTCAGAAGTTTGAGCATCGGCGCGGAACTACAAATTCAAACCGTGGGCGGGCCCTCGCCAAGAGCGCGGACGCTGAGCCGGCCCGCAACGCGCGAAGCATCGCGGCGAATTAAGGCGAGAAATCCGAAAAACGTGACGATCAGGCCTGCAATTACCATCGCATATCCGGTCAAGAAAGCGGCATGATAGAAATCCATACGAGCCATCGCATAGGAAACCCGGCGCTGCTCAGCGGTGAATGGTTCGAGCACGGCATTGGCGCTGCTATCGAGCTCGTCGAAGCTGCGGTAAGACTCGTCGGTCGCGCTATTGGATTGCGTGCTTATGAAGCCACTGTACTGGCGGGCTTTGTGCCGCCCTACGATCCAATTCCCTACCCCTACCAGAATTAACGCCAGGCCCAGCAGAATTCGCCAGTCACGCGAAAGGTCGTTCGGCTTCATGGGCGGTCAGCTTCGCAAAGCTTTATCGCGATGCGCATAATCAATACCATAGCAGTATTGCCTCAGGTAACTGTCAACCTATGCCGGATAGCAAGCTCGATTTACTCCTCGAACGATTCGGTCGCGGTGACCGTCTCGCGCTGGCGCGGTTGGTGACGTTGGTCGAGAATCGCACTGCCGAAGTCAGCACTGTAATGGAACGAATTTACGGACGCACCGGGCACGCCCATATTATCGGAATCACCGGCGCGCCGGGCGCAGGCAAATCGACGTTGGTGAATCGGCTAATCGCCAAGTACCGCACGCAAAACAAGCTAGTCGCGGTCCTTGCGATTGATCCTTCCAGTCCCTTTTCCGGCGGCGCGGTGCTGGGCGATCGGGTGCGCATGACGGATCATTACAAGGATGCGGGCGTTTATATTCGCAGCCTTTCCTCGCGTGGGCATCACGGCGGTCTCAGCCGCGCGGCGCGGGAAGTAGCCAAATTACTCGACGCCTTCGGACACGACATTCTGATTATCGAGACGGTCGGCGTCGGCCAGACCGAACTGAGCGTGATGGACCTCGCTGATACTACTATTGTCGTCACGGTGCCGGAGGGCGGCGATGGCGTCCAAGTGATGAAGGCCGGGCTGAACGAGATTGCCGATTTGTTCGTGGTTAACAAGGCCGATCGCGATGGCGCAGACCGGATCAAGGCGGAACTCGAACTGAACGTGCATCTGCGACCGGTGGGTGGATGGCGGCCGCCAGTGCTACTGACGCAAGCGGCGGCGGATATAGGCGTTGATGGTTTGATTGCGGCCATCCAACGCCATCGCGATTACCAACGCGAGCATCAGGACCCAGCGCGCGAGAGCGAGCGACGATTTCACGAATTCATCGAGGTGCTGACGTCAGAGGTGACAGACCGGACCGCTCATGCATTGCGGGCGGGCACGCAAAAGTCTCGAGAAGCGATCGAGCAAGTTCGTGCAGGAAAATTAAATCCATACAGCGCCGTACGGAGTATTCTGGAAGATAAGACCAGAGCCGCCGAGTTACTTGTGCGCGACTGAGGAGGCGGAAAGACCGCCATAGAGTGGCATCAGCAAAGAAATCATCACAGAGCCGGAGGCTTTTCGCAATCGGCGATATCCACGGTTGCGCCGACGAACTAGCAGTGATGCTCAAGGCGATTGCGCCGGTGGAAGGCGATATAGTCGTGTTCGTCGGCGACTATATTGATCGCGGAGCCGGCTCACGCGAGGTGATCGAACTCCTGCTGGAATTCCAGCAGGGCAAAGCTGAGGCGGTGTTTCTCAAGGGCAATCATGAAGATATGATGTTGAGCTTCATCGGATTGCCGGGACATTATGGCGAGTCGTTTCTCTTTAACGGCGGTGTGCAAACTCTCGCCAGTTATGGGCTGGTCGGAGATGAAGGCGGAACGGTTGGCGAGATGCTTCCTGCGGCGCATCGCCACTTCCTGCTAAATCTCAAGGACAATTATCTTCGGCCTCCCTACTTTTTTGTCCACGCCGGAATCCTGCCGGGCGTGCCGCTCGATGAGCAAAATCCTGAAGATCTACTCTGGATTCGCCAGGAATTCATTTTCAACCCGCATCAGTGTGGCGTCACGGTAGTATTCGGGCATACGCCGCTGCGCACCGTCATGATGGATCTTCCCTATAAGATTGGGATCGACACCGGGTTGGTTTACGGCGGAAAGTTAAGCTGTATCGAGTTTAGCGAGGGCGTGATTTATCAAGTCGCGCGGGGGAGCCGGCGGGTCAATCGAAGCGCGATTGCAGTTAACTGAGACACTCTTTCGCCCTTGCGTTCTGACGGCTATTCTCTTCGATTCGGTGGCGGCGTAGCTCAGTTGGTTAGAGCATGCGGCTCATATCCGCAGTGTCGCAGGTTCGACTCCTGCCGCCGCCACCAAAGATTCTCCGGACATTCGAGTTCGCATAGATGTCCAATGCGGGGGGCAGGTGGATAATGCCGCGTGAGATGTCGGATTCACGTGAACGACTGGCGCAGATTCCCGAAATCGTCAAAAAGGTGCATCTGCTAGGCGTGGGCGGCTCCGCGATGGCGGCATTGGCCGGGATGCTGGCTGAGTATGGTCTGCGGGTGAGCGGCTCGGACGGAACGATTTACGAACCGGCTGCGTCGTTGCTCAGGCGCTCGCAGATAGCCGTCTATCAGGGCTACGATGCCGCTCACCTGCAACCGTCGCCTGATCTTGCGATCGTCGGCAACGTCGTAACTCGAGCTAATCCTGAAGTGATTGGGCTGCTCGATTCGGGAATTCCCTTCGTCTCGATGCCCGAGGCGCTCTGGCATTTTTTTCTGCGCGATAAGCGGGTGCTGATGGTCGCGGGCACACACGGCAAAACCACCTCGACCGCGCTGATGGCGCATGTTCTGCAAAATGCGAGACGCGAACCGTTGATGCTGGTGGGCGGACTGGCGCGCGATTTCGGCGCTAACTATCACCTCGGCACGGGTAACGATTTCGTTATCGAGGGCGACGAATATGACACGGCTTTTTTCGACAAAGGGCCGAAGTTCCTGCATTATCATCCGCAAGGAACGATTGTTACAGCGGTGGAATTTGATCATGCCGACATTTATCGCGATTTGGCACATGTGAAATCTTCGTTCGAGGCGCTTGCCCAGCAAATGGATAATGCGGCTCTGATCGTGGTGTGCGCTGATTTTCCTCATGCGCTCGAAGCGACTGCGGTTACTTCGGCACAACGGCTGACCTTCGGCTTGAACGCCGGTGAGTATCGCGCGGCCGATATTCGAATCGCGGCTGATGGCGCGCATTTCTCAATCGAGCGGGAAAAGGTTCTACTGGCGGGAGACCTTCATCTGCAAATCGGGGGCCGGATGAATGTCGCGAATGCGCTGGGGGTATGGGTGCTGCTCAAGGAGTTCGGTCTGTCCGAGATAGACTTGGCACGCGGATTTGCCAGCTTCACTGGAGTAGCCCGCCGTCAGGAAATTGTTGGGGAAGCTGGCGGGGTGATTATCATCGACGACTTTGCGCATCATCCGACGGCGATTCGCGCGACTTTGGCGGCGATCAGTGAGCGCTTCGCAGGTCAGCGGATTCTCGCGGCTTTTGAACCACGCTCCAACAGCGCGCGGCGTGCGGTTTTTCAGGCCGAGTTCGCTACCGCGTTCGATCGGGCAGCGCAAGTTTATCTTGCGCCGATTTACTTCAAAGAGAATGATCCGATTCCGATACCGGAGCGGCTCGACGTGCCACTATTAGCCCAAGCGATCTCAGGGCGCGGTCCAGAAGCTTTTGCCTGCGCTTCGGTGGAGGCGATAGTTGAACAGATTGTCAGCGAAGCACGTCAGGATGACGTCGTGCTGTGCATGTCGAATGGACCCTTCGAGAACTTACCGTCGCGGTTGCGCGACGCGCTTACGCAGCATGACGCATAACAATCATGCAGTCTTGGCGAATTGACGAAGCAACTCGTCAAGCTCCGCGACATTCAACGATGGGCGAATCAGATCGGCAGTCGAAAGCTCGTTCAACGAAGCAGTCTGAGCAACCGCCAGCACGCGCATCCCGGCTTGCCGCGCAGCTTCGATTCCGGCGACGGTATCTTCTATCGCGAGGCACTCCGCCGGACTAATCGAGGGATGCGGGCGCAACAAAAAGCCTAGACGACCCAGAGCAGCGAGAAAACCATCTGGGGCGGGCTTGCCATGGGCGACATTCTCGGCGGCTATGAGATCGAGAAAGCAGTCGCGGATTTGAGCGCGTCGCAAGATCATTTCGGCTTCCGCACGCAGAGTGCCGGTGACCAGAATGAGTGGAAAGCGCTTCGCGCATTCACGCACAAACTCGGCGGCGCCCGGATAGAGCACATCTTGTACCGCAATCGTAGCCTGATAACGTTCCGCCTTACGCGCGATCAGCTCGCTAATAAGCCGGTCATCGACCCCATAACGCGATTCCTCTAGCACGGTGGTGAAGCAATCGTGATCGTTAAAACCGATGAGGCGCGCGAAATAATCCTCGCGTTCCAGTGAGATGCCGAGTGGACGCAGTACTTCGCGAAACGCAGCGAAGTGCAAGGCTTCGGTATTGGCCAAAGTCCCGTCGAGGTCGAAAATGATCGCTCGGATTATCCCGGGAGTGTGGTGCACAATATTGCGGATCAGGCGTAAGCGTCCGGTATCGGCATGTTATTCCGTTGGTGAACTGGTTTTTGACTGAGGCGTAAGCGGCGGCGTCTCCGGAGACTCAGGCAAATGGGTGGGCGGCTTCGGCATTGCCACCGCATCGGCAGGAATCGGCGTTGTATCGAAGGTATTGATATTAGCCGTCGAGGGAACGGCGGTGATCAGGAGTGAGGGCGCGATATATTGGAAATCAAATACGCGGTCGAGTGAGTATGGGGCCAAGTCGCTCACGCGCCCGAGCGACTCTTCGGAGGTTCCAACCACGATATTTTGCTCCAGAATAGCGCCGCGCTCCGCCCGCAATTCATAAATTCCGGGTGGAAGCTGGGCGCCGAACGATCCATCGGAGGTAGTCGGGGCCGTATAGATGTCGCGCGTAGCGCGATTTTCGAAATGAAGCGAACGGTCAGTCTCCGGCGTCTGACCTTCGTAGGTGGTCAGAGTTCCGGAAACCCATCCAGCATGGGCTGGCACTGCACCAAAGAGCATCACGATTACTGCAACTAACAACGCGCAGCTTCCGCCGAGACTAGGCAAGATTAAAACCCACCATTTGAACGAGTTCACGCATTTCCCCCTGAATCGCAGTCTATAAACTCGAAGTATCTGACTAATTGCATTACTCTGGTTGTAAATGCGAATGTTGCAGGAGATCACGATGGAACCCATTACTCTTTATCATAACCCGGGATGAAGCCACTCGCGCGGCGCCCTCGAAATTTTGAGGGGACGCGGTGTCGAGTTCGACACGATTGAGTATCTCAAAACACCACCGATGCGTACGAAGCTCGAACAGATCATTGCGATGCTGGAGGGGCCGGTGGAAGATTTGGTGCGCAAAGATAAATGGTTTGAGGAGCTGAAGCTCAATGCCTCTGACTATACCAGTAAAGAGTCAGTGATTGGTCTTCTACTCGCGCATCCGGAATTAATGCAACGGCCGATTATCATTCGTGGCAAGCGAGCAATAATTGCGCGTCCGGCGGATAAGCTGCTGGCGCTGCTGTAGGGTTGGCTATCGGCGATAATTGCAATAACCTCAGCTAGGCGCTTTTTGCGATCTTACCGCTCCGGATACATCGCGTGCAGACGAGCAGACGGCTCACGCCTCCGGCGCTGGCCGCGCGAACCTCTTGTAGATTCGGATTCCAGCGCCGCTTAGTTTTATTATTGGCATGACTTAAGTTATTGCCGACCGAAGGTCCTTTGCCACAAATTGCACATTGTCTCATCGCGAATTTCCTTAACTCGCCGCAGCTTCGCGGTGCGGAGTCGAACCAAACACGATAGCGAGGGGCGAAGCGAATGGAAAGAGGGCAATCTTGAGAAGCAATCCGGACTGGTGCGCGTTGACTTGAGTCAACGCAGCGAAAGCTCCACATTATTCGATCAAGGTGCAGTGTGTCGGAGCGGACAATTCACATTTTACTGGAGCAGGTAGCGAGCCAGATCGCGGCAGGCGAGGTGGTCGAGCGGCCAGCGTCGGCGCTCAAAGAGTTGCTGGAAAATTCGATCGATGCAGGCGCGCGGAATATTGCTATCGAGTTGCAAAAGGGCGGCGCCGGCTTAATTGCCGTAAGTGACGATGGCTGTGGTATGGGGCGGGAGGATGCGCAGCTTGCTCTACGGCGTCATGCAACCTCCAAAATTCGCGATGCCGCCGATCTGACGGCGGTCCGCACAATGGGATTTCGCGGAGAAGCGCTGGCTTCTATCGCGAGCGTCGCGCGGATGCGGCTGCGGACGCGGCAAACCAGCGCCACCGAGGGAATCGAACTGATCGCCGAGGGCGGCGAATTAAGTGCGATCGGCAACTGTGCGATTGCGCCGGGCACTCAAATCGAAGTGCGCGATCTGTTTTTCAATACGCCCGCGCGGCTTAAATTCCTCAAGAGCGTTTCTGCAGAGCAAGCCGCGGCGATCGAGGTAGTCCAACGGATCGCCCTCGGAAATTATCGCTTGGCGTTTCATCTAAATGTAGATAGTCGCACGATACTCGAAACGCCGCGCGCGAGCTCGGCGCTGGAACGCATGCGGCAGCTCTATGGCGCGCGCCTCGCAGATTGGATGTTACCCTTTGATTTCGCATCAAATGGGATGCGGGTATGGGGGCTGTCCAGCGCGACGCAGGAATCCCTCGGTAATGCACGTATGATCCTGACCTACGTGGATCGGCGGGCGGTACGCGATCGCGCGCTGATTCGTGCGATTACGCAGGCTTATCAAACGCTGTTGCCGCGGGGCCGTTATCCGGCGGTGGCGTTGTTTCTGGAGCTGCCGAATGGGGATGTGGACGTGAATGTGCATCCGATGAAGACCGAGGTGCGCTTCCGTCGCAGCGGCGCGGTCTTCGAGCTGGTGTACCACGCGCTGCGTGAGCGATTGGCGGATCAATCGATGTCAGAGGCGGGCGATGGCGGGGTGGGGCGGGGGCGCGCGGAACGCGCCTCCGCCCCACCCGCCGCGTCTTCCGGCGCGGCAACAGCGCAGATGACGGTGCCGCTTGGCGGCCCGCTCAGCGACCATTCGCCGCGGTGGCTCCGGCTGGTCGCTGAGCGGGCAATCGCTCCGGCGCAGCAGGTCGCGCTGGGGTTGGGGTTCGGGCGTTCCGCGCCCGAACCCCAACCCCAGCTACTCGCGCCTGATACTCAGGCGCCAGCAGCGCCCGCGACCGTGCCGCATTATTCGGAACTCCGGATTATCGGACAGCTCTTCGCCGGATACATCGCGCTTGAAGGCCCCGCCGGGCTGATGTTGATCGATCAGCATGCAGCTCACGAGCGCGTCACCTTTGAGAGGCTTAGAGGTGAATTGCGCGGTGGTGCGATTCGCACGCAGACGATGCTTACGCCGGCGACGCTCGAATTGATCCCCGCACGCGCAGCTCAGATCGTTGGTGCGTTGCCGGAATTGCGGGCGATCGGTTTTGAGGTGGAAGCCTTTGGTTCAACAACGTTGCTCGTCAATGGAGCTCCGGCAGTATTTGGCGCGGCGGGCGGGGCGAAACTGCTAGCTGACATGATCGATTCAATGGGCGATCACGGTTTTGAACTACGGAGCGAGGGTGCGTTTGACGAGATGCTCAAGACGCTCGCTTGTCATGGTTCGGTGCGAGTTGGCCGCGTGCTGCAACTGCCGGAAATCAGTCAGTTGCTTTCCGATCTGGATAACGTCGAGTTCAAAGCTAACTGTCCGCATGGTCGTCCCGTGCATATTGAGTTTCGACGAACGCGATCGAGCGGATGTTCCGGCGATGAGCATCCAATTGACGGAGGCGATTTCAGTTGCGCCGCCGTTTAACGCGACATCCCGGTGTGCAGTCGGGTTTATTGTCGGTCCGACTGGGGTCGGCAAAACCGCGATTGCGCTACAGGTCGCCGAGCGGCTTGAGGCAGAAATTGTCAACGCTGATTCGCGACAGCTTTATCGCGGCATGGATATCGGTACGGCAAAGCCGAGTGCTGCCGAGATGCAGCGAGTTCCGCATCACTTGGTTAATATCCGCGAAATTGATCAGCCGATCGATGTTGCGCAGTTCGCCGCGCTGGGGCGGGCGGCGATCGCCGAGATCGTGTCGCGAGGGCGTTCGGTGTTGGTAGTTGGCGGCAGTGGTCTGTATCTTCGTGTGCTGCGCGACGGCATTTTTGCGGGCCCACCAGCTTCGACTGAGCTTCGCGCGAGGCTCGTCGCCGAAGCAGAGTGCAACGGGAACGCGGCACTGCATGAGCGGCTGGCAACGATTGATCCGGTATCGGCGAGCCGGATTAGCCGGAATGATCGGATGCGGATTGTACGTGCGCTTGAAGTATTTGAATTGACCGGCACACCCCTGAGTGAGCATCACGCGCGCCATCGCTTCACCGCTTGTCGATATCAGAGCTGCATGATCGGGCTCGAATGTCCACGCGAGGTGTTGTATGCGCAGATTGACGCCCGGTTTGACTCGATGATTGAGGCGGGACTGGTGGATGAAGTCCGGATGCTGCTCGCCGCGGGCCATGACGCCGGTGCGTCGCGATTGAATACGATTGGCTACCGCGAGATTGCCGCATATCTGCATGGTGAATTGAACTTCACTATGGCAGTTGAGCTCGCGAAACGGCGGAGCCGACAATTAGCCAAGCGGCAACTCACATGGTTTCATGCGCAGACGGAGATTGAGTGGATGAATCCGCTCGCAGGACCTGAGCCGGTGTACGCGCGTTTGCGCGAATTTTTTGGATGGGACGACGAGAGCTGATGACTAAAAGTGGCGCTGTAGCTGTGCCGGCGATGCATGGCAAAGCCGTGAAGCGCGGGGAAAAGCCGAACCGGTCACGGGCGGACCATAGTACTATTATTGCGGTAGAAAACGAAACGATTTCCGCGATCGAGCGAGTGCGGCTGGCGCGCACTCCGAACCGTCCGCAAACGCTCGAGTATATCCAAGCGTTGGTAACGGATTTCATCGAGTTGCATGGGGATCGCCGGTACGCCGATGACGGCGCGATCGTCGCCGGGATGGGTTATTTGGGCGAGTGTCCGCTTGCGATCGTGGGCCATCAGCGGGGCCGTTCGACCAGCGAACGCCTAAAGCGCAATTTCGGCAAGCCGCATCCGGAAGGCTATCGCAAAGCCGCACGCGTATTTAATTTGGCGCACCGTTTTGGGCTACCAATCATCACCTTTATTGATACTCAAGGTGCGGAACCAGGCGTAGGGGCCGAGGAGCGTGGACAGGCGGAGGCGATCGCCGCGAATCTGGAGCTGCTGGCGCGCTTGGAGACACCGGTGATCTCGTGCGTGATTGGCGAAGGCGGTTCGGGCGGGGCGCTCGCGCTAGGCGTCGGAAATGTGATCCTGATGCAAGAGAATGCCTGCTATTCGGTAATTACGCCCGAAGGCTGCGCGGCGATTCTATGGCGTGACGGAGGACCTGAACGGGTAGCAGACGCGGCCGCGGCGCTGAAGCTTTCTGCGGAGGATTTGCTGAAGCTGGGGGTGATTGACGAGATTATCGCCGAACCGCCCGGAGGCGCACATTGCGATCCGGCGATCGCGATCAAGACCTTGGGCGATGCGTTACAGCGCCATCTCAAGCGGCTCACGCAGCTTTCGGGCAAAGAATTGCGGCAGCAGCGGGAGCGGAAGTTCGCCGCGATGGGCGCGAGCTTTCTAGAAACTCGGTAGCTCAAATGCCCCGTGAGATGAGTTGCTGTGGTGGCACGTTGAAAAGCTGGGAGCTTTAAGTTAGCACTTGCCCCCGCGATGGCCCGTAGTGCTGCAAAACGAAACCCAATTCGATTACCCACCAACCTCGACGGATTGCGGGAGCGGATCGATGCGATCAATTTGAAGCTGGTCGATTTGCTGTCGGAGCGGGCGCGTATCGCGCAGGCGATTGGGCAGTTGAAGCACGCCGACGGGGCGCCGATTCATCAGCCGGCCCGTGAGCGAGCAGTGCTGGAGCGGGTGCTGGAGCATAATTCCGGACCATTGGAAGCGGCGCATCTTCGGCGGATTTTCACCGAGATCATCTCGGCCTGCACCGCGCTTGAGCAGACGATCCGGGTCGCCTATCTGGGACCGGAGCATACCTATAGTCACGAGGCGGCGCGCGAACGCTTCGGTGCGAGCGCAGAATTTGTACCGGAACCGTCATTCGCAGCGGTATTTCAGGCGCTCGACGCGGAACGCGCCGACTATGGGGTAGTGCCGGTGGAAAACTCGACTGAGGGATCAGTTGGCCTGACGTTGGATTTGTTAATTGATACTCCGGCGATTATCACTGGCGAGATTCTGCTGCCAATTCGTCATGCGCTAATGTCGCGTGAGGGCGAACCGAAAAAGATTCGCCGCATTTTCAGTCATCAGCAATCGCTCGGCCAATGTCGCAATTATTTGGCGGCCAATTTTCCGGATTGCGAGCTTGAAGCAGTCGCCTCGAACGCGTTGGCGGCACAACGTGCAGCAGCAGAGCCGGAAAGCGCCGCGATCTGCTCGGCTGCGGCCGCGGAAGCCTACGAGCTGACGATCGTCGCTGAGAATATTCAGGATGTCGCGAACAACGTGACGCGCTTCTTGGTGCTGGGACGCCATCCGTCGCAGCGCTCTGGGGCGGACAAGACCAGCCTGTTGTTCGCGCTGCCGGAGCGCGCGGGAGTTCTACATGGTGCGTTGAGCCTGCTGGCGCGTGAAAAGATTAATCTTACGATGATTCAGTCGCGGCCGCAGCGTGAGCGGCCGTGGGCATATATCTTTTTCGTCGATCTGGAGGGTCATCGCGACGATCCGCGGGTCAAGCGGGCGCTCGACGCGCTGGAACGGCGCGCCCTTTTTTTGAAGGTGCTGGGATCGTATCCTGAGGGTAAGCTGGCGTACCGATAGCGATCGCGCTACGGTCCGCGCTCTTATGAGACCCGAAGACTTGGTCTTTCCTTCAGTTGCCGCACTCACTCCGTATGAGCCAGGTAAACCGATTGAGGAATTGCAGCGTGAGTTAGGTATCGGCGAGCCGATCAAGCTCGCTTCGAACGAGAATCCACTCGGCCCCTCACTCAAGGCGCTGGCGGCAATGCGCGCGGGGCTCGAAGACTCGAATCGTTATCCCGACGGCGGGAGCTGGGCGCTGCGCGAGAAGGTCGCCGCACGTCATCAGGTAGCGTCAAATCGAATTTTCATGGCGTCGGGATCGGTCGAAGTGCTGAACCTGCTCGCCTTTTTATTTTTGCGGCCAGGGCTTAACGCGGTTTTCTCGCAACACGGCTTTGCAATTTACCCGCTGGCGGCGGCAGCCGCAGGCGGGGAGAGCAAAGTCGTGCCGATGCGTCCTGGATTCGAGTTTGATCTCGAAGGGATCGCAGGCGCGATTGACGCGAATACGCGGATCGTATTTTTGGACAATCCCAATAATCCGACGGGTGTAATTTTTCGCCGCAAAGAATGGGAGAAGCTGCTTGCACGCGTGCCGGAGCATGTCGTGATTGTGGCGGATGAGGCATATTTCGAATTTGTGCGCGACCCCGATTATCCCGATTCGCTAAACTATCACGATGGGCGGCGAACGATCGTGACGCTGCGGACCTTCTCGAAGATTTTCGGGTTAGCCGGGTTGCGCGTCGGCTATGCGGTGTCGAGTCCATCGATAGTCAAGTTGCTGAACAACGTTCGACAGCCATTCAATGTTACGTCAATGGCGCAGGTGGGCGCGCTGGCCGCGCTGGACGACAGGGAGCACGTGCGGAAAACGCTTGAAGTGAATGCGCACGGGATGGCCTATCTGGAGAATGAGTTCGCGCGCCTCGGGGTGGGATATGTGAAGAGCAACGCGAATTTCATCTTGGCCGAGGTGGGGGACGGGCGTGCGGTGTTCGACAAGTTATTGCGTCACGGCGTGATCGTACGACCGGTCGGCGGTTATGGCTTGCCGCGCCATGTGCGGATCAGCGTAGGGCTCGAGGAAGAAAACCATAAGCTGATCGAGGCGTTGGAACAGGTATTGGCGTGATGGATCGGAAGTAGAGGTGGGCATTATCAGAATTGCCATAGTTCATCTCGAGAGGCGGCTTTGTCCGCGTGACCCGTTTAAGCGTCAATCTCAATAAAGTCGCGCTGCTACGAAATTCGCGGCATACCGGAGTGCCGGAGTTGGCGACCTTCGCGCGGATCGCGCACGACGTGGGTGCGCACGGTATTACGATTCATCCGCGGCCTGACGAACGGCATATTCGAGCGAGCGACGTAGCGATGTTGGCGAGCACCATCGCGGGTTGGCGGCCGTCGTTCGAGCTGAATATTGAGGGGCGGCCTGAGCAACGCCTGTTCGATCTGATCGAAGCGGTCGAGCCGGAGCAATGCACGCTGGTGCCGGACGCGCCGTCGGTCTTCACCTCGGAAAAGGGCTGGGATTTAACGATGGATGAGATCGCGACATTACGCCCGATAATTAAGCGGTTGCATCGGATTTGCGCGCGCGTGATTTTGTTTGTCGATCCGGCGCCCGACGCGATTGAACGAGTACGTGATACCGGCGCGGACGGGATCGAGATTTATACCGGCATCTATGCCGAATGTTATAGAAAAAAAGCTGGCGACGCGGCGTTGAGAGCGTGTATCGAAACGGCCAACGTTGCGCGCCGTGCTGGACTATTGATCAATGCGGGACACGATTTGAATCTCGATAATCTGCCGTCATTGATCGCTGAAATTAGAGATTTGGCGGAAGTCTCGATTGGGCATGAATTGACCGCAGACGCTTTGCGGGTAGGTTTCGAGGCTGCGATCAAGGCCTATCTTGCGGCGCTTGCTCCGCGGGAACTCGCCTCGTAGATAATCTCTGATGGCGCGGCTGTTTGGACAACTGACGATTTGCGGAGTCGGTCTGATCGGCGGATCGCTCGCGTTGATCGCGCGCAAACACGGATTAGTCGAGCGGATCGTCGGCTATGGACGCACGCAGGCCAATCTGGAGGTCGCGCTCACGCGCGGAATTATTGATGAGGCGACGCGCGATCCCGCAGTTGCGGCCAAGGGCGCAGATGTAGTGATGCTCGCGACACCGGTGATGACTTTTCCGCAGACGTTGCGCGCGATGACGCCGTATCTGCCTAAAGAAGCGATTGTTACGGACGTAGGCAGTGTTAAAGGCTGGGTGGTGAGGGAATTGGAGCCTCTGCTGGGGCCGCAGATGGCGCTGGTCGGAGTGCATCCGGTAGCCGGTAAGGAAACCACTGGAGCGATTGCTGCCGATGAGGAGTTGTATGTGAATCGGCGGGTGATTGTGACGCCTTCAGCGCGCAGCACTCCGGCGGCGCTGGATAAAATCGAGGCGTTATGGCGTGCGACCGGCGCGAACGTCGAGCGGATGGCGCCGGAGGTGCACGACGCGATCCTCGCCCGTGCGAGTCATCTACCGCAGATCGTTTCGAGCGCGCTGGCCATAAGCTTGAGCGACGAGGAGGTTGAAGGGCGCTGGGCGGCAGGATTCGGCGCGGGCGGCTTGCGCGACACGACGCGAATCGCGGGATCGTCGGCGGAGATGTGGCGGGATATATTCCTGACGAATCGCGCAGCGATTCTCGAGAGCTTGAAACTTTACGTGCAAAGCCTCGAGGATTTTATCGAAGTGATTGAGCGAGAAGACGAAACCCGCATGATCGAACTGCTGGAACGCGGGCGCCGAATGCGTGAGCAGCTTAAGGGATGAAGCGAACGAAGCCGATTATCGCGATCGACGGCCCGGTCGGGGCGGGGAAATCGACGGTGGCGCGGGCCTTAGCGCGTATACTAGGCTTTCATCATCTGAATACCGGCGCAATCTACCGTGCGGTCGCAATCGCTGCGATGAATGATTATAATGACGTTGAGCTGACCGATCCCCCGATCGGGCGGCGGCTTGGAGAACTCCTGAATTCAATCTCGATCAAGTTTGACGGCGAGCGTGTTGTGCTCGACGGACGTGATATCAGTAGTAGGCTTGCGGACCCGCGCGTGAGTGATCTCGCGTCGCGCTTATCGGCGTTGGCAGTGGTTCGCGAGAGGCTGCGGGACTTCCAGCGTGAGGCGGGCAAAGATGGCGGTATCGTGATGGAAGGTCGCGATATCGGTACGGTGATTTTTCCTGACGCCGAGTACAAGTTTTATTTGACGGCAGATGCTGAGGCCCGCGCCGCGCGTCGTTATGCGGAGTTGGCCGCCAAAGGCATGGCGATTACGCGTGATGAAGTGCTCGCGCAAATTCGCGAGCGCGATCAGCGTGACCAGTCGCGCGAATTGGCGCCGCTGCGGCCCGCCGACGATACGATCGTGATTGATTCGACCAGGCTGAGCGCCGATCAGGTGGTGAGCATGATGTATCAGCGCGTACAGCATGGCTCACGCGGTTGATCAGGGCTTGAAACCGCACAACTACCCTTGTATGGATCGCAGTAATTTCGAGGCCCTGTAAAAGGTTTCAACTAAATGGAGAAAGAGTTGTTGGAGAGAGCGAACGGAGGGACGAATGACTTCGAGTCGCTGATGGAACAGACCTTACGGGCGCCGCGCCCGGGTGATGTGCTGGTCGGCACGGTAGTGGTTATCACGCGCGACAGCGTGATTGTCGATATCAATTACAAATGCGAAGGTCAGGTACCGCTCGTCGAATTTCTTGACCATGAAGGCAATGTAACGGTCAAGGAAGGCGACGAAGTCGATGTGTACTTCGACGGCACTGAGACTGAAAATGGGACCGTGATGCTCTCGCACGCCAAGGCCGAGAAGTTCAAGGTCTGGCGTGAGCTCGAACGGGCTTTCCAGACTGAGACTCCGGTGGAAGGCGTGATTCTGGGGAAAGTTAAAGGCGGCCTGCAGGTTGATATTGGAGTGCCGGCTTTTCTGCCCGGATCGCACGTCGATACGCGGCCCGCGCGCAACCTTGATCGCTATGTGAATCAGCGCGGACGGTTCCAGATTCTTAAGTTCAATCGTGCGCGCGGCAATGTGGTGGTCTCGCGCCGCAGTGTAATCGAGCGTGAGCGCGCTTCTCTCAAGGAAGAAACGCTGAAGGTGCTCGAAGAAGGTGTGATCCTCGAAGGCACCGTCAAAAATATTACCGATTACGGCGCGTTCGTGGACCTCGGCGGGATCGACGGCTTGCTGCATATAACAGATATGGCGTGGGGCCGCCTGCAGCATCCGTCGGAAGCGGTTAAAGTCGGCGAGAAAGTAAAAGTCGTCGTGCTGAAGTATGACCCACAGCGAGAGCGCGTCTCGCTCGGGATGAAGCAGATCATCACAGATCCGTGGACGCATGCTTCGGAGAGTTTTCCGATCGGCGCGCGGCTTCACGGGAAAGTTGTCAGCGTGACGGACTATGGGGCTTTCGTCGAATTGGAGAAGGGGATTGAAGGTTTGATCCACGTCTCCGAGATGACGTGGAGCAAGCGCGCGGTGCATCCGTCCAAGGTCGTCAATGTGGGCGATATGGTCGAGGTGCAAGTCTTGGGAGTGGACGAGGCGAATCGCCGTATTTCGCTCGGTTTGAAGCAGACCGAACCGAATCCATGGCAAGCGCTGGCGCAGCGTCATCCGATTGGCAGCACGATCAGCGGCAAAGTGAAATCGATCACGGACTTCGGCGTGTTCGTCGAAATTGAGCCGGGGATCGATGGATTGGCGCATATTTCGGATTTGTCTTGGACCAAGAAAGTGCGGCATCCTTCCGAGATCTACAAGAAGGGTGATGAAGTTCAGGCGGTGGTGCTCGGGATCGAAGTCGAGCACGAGCGGGTCAGTCTCGGAATCAAGCAACTGGCGCCGGATCCGTGGGACAGCGTCGCGCAGCGCTATCCGCTTAATACTGTGATCAAAGGCAAAGTCAGTTCGGTGGCGGATTTCGGAGTTTTCGTCGAATTGGAAGAGGGTATCGAGGGGCTAATCCACATATCGCAACTCTCGAATGAGCGTGTGGACAAGCCATCGTCGCTGTATAAGGTGGATGACGAAGTTGAGGCGCTGGTCGTGCAAGCGGATACCCGCGAGCGCCGGATTGGATTATCGATCAAAGCCTTGAATCAGCATCAGGAACGCGAAGAGATGCAGGCTTATCTGAAACGCGAGCGCGAGGCGCAGCGCTTTTCGATGGGTGATATGCTCAATGAAGAGCTGCGGCTGGATCGTGACGATGGCGGACGGTCACGGCGCGGGCGATAGGCGGAAATATCCGGCGCGACGGCAATGACTAAACGCGAAATAATCGCAGAGTTGCTTGTCCGACGGTCCGAGCTATCGCAGCGCGCGGCGGAGATGGCGATCAACACAATATTCGATGCGATGGCGCAGGCGCTGGAGCGTGGTGAACGGATTGAGATCCGCGGGTTCGGGAGTTTCGGCCTGAAGCATCGCGAGGCGCGGCAAGGACGCAACCCGAAGACCGGCGCGACGGTTCAGGTCAAAGCCAAGCGCCTCCCGTTCTTCCGCGCGGCGAAAGAACTACGAATCGAGGTGAACGGTGCGGCGGAAAGCCGCGACCGCACAACCTGAAGCTTCCGGCCGGACCGCGCTGCTATGGGCGCCGTGGCGCTACGAATATTTGATTAGCAAGCGTCCCGGTCGCGCCAAGTGCATCTTTTGTTTCATCCGGATTAATCCGGCAGAGCGCCGCCGGCGATTGCTTTTGTATATCGACTCACTCGCCCTCGTGATGTTGAATCGATACCCATATAATAATGGTCATCTGATGGTCGCGCCGCGGCGCCACGTCGCATCGCCTGAACTACTGACGCGGGACGAACGGCTCCGCCTCGACGATTTGATGGTTCATTCGATAACGCAGATACGTGAGGCATTGCGTCCCGCTGGCGTGAATCTTGGGGCGAATCTGGGTCGCGCGGCGGGAGCGGGATTCGCCGAGCATATGCACTGGCACGTCGTGCCGCGGTGGGAAGGCGACTCGAATTTTATGCCGGTAATTGGTGCGACGCGAGTACTATCAGAGCATCTGGCCCATAGCTTTGATCTGCTTGCGCCGCGTTTCAAAGCGATCGAGACTGCCATATCCTGAGAGGAGTCTGCCGCGGCATCATTTTATTATGAATCACGAGCTTCTGAAGCATCGGACGCGCGGAGAACTGGAACGTGTCGGGTATCAAGTTTTCCCGGTGCGGATCGAGATGCGAAATAATTTGCTCAGGTTGCTGCGCAACCGCGAGAGAGTTTTGCCGGGAATCGTCGGCTATGACGAGACGGTTGTGCCGGAAATCGAGAATGCGCTGCTCGCCGGTCATCATATGATTTTGTTGGGTGAGCGCGGCCAAGCCAAGTCGCGTATCATCCGCACACTGACAGCATTGTTGGACGAGTACGTGCCCGCGATCGAGGGATGCGAGATCAATGATGATCCATTTAACCCGATCTGCGCACGATGCTGCAAAATCGTCGCCGAGAAAGGAGGCGCGACGCCGATTCGATGGATCGGCCGCGAGCTGCGCTATGCTGAAAAGCTCGCTACGCCGGACGTCTCGGTGGCTGACCTGATCGGTGAAATCGATCCGATCAAGGTGGCGGAGGGCCGTTACCTGGCCGACGAAGAGACGATCCATTACGGGCTGATCCCGCGGGTCAATCGCGGATTATTCGCGATCAATGAATTGCCGGACCTAACCGAGAAAGTCCAAGTCGGGTTGTTCAATTTGATGGAAGAGCGGGACGTTCAGATTAAGGGTTATAAGATTCGCCTGCCGGTGGATGTGGTCTTTGTGGCGAGCGCCAATCCGGAAGACTATACCTCGCGTGGGCGCATCATCACGCCACTCAAAGATCGTTTCGATAGCCAGATTCGAACGCATTATCCCAAAACGCTTGAGCAAGAGATGCAAATCATGGAGCAGGAGTGCGGCTATCCGCTACGCTCCGAGATGCCGCTGCGGGTCGCGCAGTTTCTAAAAGAAGTGCTGGCGCAGATCACTTTCGAGGCGCGCGCTTCTAATGAAATTAATCAATCCTCGGGCGTTTCAGTGCGCGTCAGTATCAATAATTTTGAAGCGCTGATTGCGAACGCGGAGAAGCGCGCGATTATCAATCAGGATAATGAAATTGTGCCGCGGATTTCTGATCTGCATTCACTCTACGCCTCGACTGCGGGCAAACTCGAACTCGAATACGCAGGCGAGGATAAGAAAGACGAAGACTTGATCGAGCGGCTCGTGAATCGCGCGGTGCTGAAGGTATTCGATCGCTACGTGAAACTCGACGAGCTCAAGCCAGTAATCGCGTACTTTGAGCAGGGCTGGGGTGTCGAGGTCTCCGATCGTTCCCCGGCAAGCGAATATATGGACGCGCTACGTGAGGTGCCCGGTTTGCGTGGCGCTGTCAATCACCTCGGCAGCTTTGAGACGCCTGGCTTGATGGCGACGGCCAGTGAATTCATTTTCGAGGGTCTGCATCTTCATCAGAAGTTAAACAAAGACCGGCAGGGCGGCCGGTTCGCGTATCACTCGTAGCCAGTGGCATCGGCGATGGTAATTACCCGTTATACCTCGTGGGACGGCAGCCAGCAGTTAAAGCTGGATCCGGAAAAGATCTTCGAGAAGCTCGCCGAGCATCTCTCCACCACCGATGACCTACGTCAGGCGACCGACTCGATGATGCGGCAGGGGATGGAGTTTGAGGATCTCAAGGTGACGGGTCTTGAGGAATTTCTCGAACAGCTGCGCCAAGAGATGCGACAACGCTATCGAGAGTTTAACCTGCGTAGCGCTTTATCCGAGATCGAACGGAAGCTGGATGAAATCTTGGGTAAAGAGCGCGACACGCTCAATGCGATGCGCGGCGGAAAACCGGGGATCGAGGAGAAACGGCGTCAATTGCAAAAAGTTCCGCGCCGGGTCTCGGAGGCGCTGCGCAAACTCGAAGACTATGAATTCGAGAATGCAGAAGCCAAGGCCGATTTCGACGAGCTACTGGCCGAGTATGAGAATATCCGCGATTTTGAGAACTTCCGGGAACGCTTCAACCACATGTTTCACGGGCCGAAGAGCCTCAGCTATCGCGAGGCGCTCGAGCTGATGCGCGAGATGGAAAAAATGCGCCAGCTCGAACAAGACCTGATCCAGGGCAATTTCGAGTCAATCTCGCTGGAAGATTTGCAGGAGATGCTCGGGCAACAAGCTCTTCAGGATTTTCAGAATCTGCGGCAGGTGATGATGATCCTGCGGCAGTCCGGCTATATGGCGCAGAAAGGCGATCATCTGCAACTGTCGCCCAAAGGCGTGCGGCGCATCGGGCAGCTCGCCCTGCGCGATATTTACCAAGGCTTGCTCAAGGATCGCGCCGGTTCCCATCAGGCTGATCACCGTGGAATTAGTGAAATCCGGCCTGATGAAGTGAAGCCGTATGTGTATGGCGATCCGCTCAATCTAAGCCTGGTCGGCACGCTCAAGCACGCGCTGGCGCGAGAGCCGGGTATCCCGCTGCGGCTCGAGCCCGACGATTTTGAAATCTTTGAGAGTGACCACGGAAGTTCGTCCTCGACCGTGCTGTGTCTCGATATGTCGTGGTCGATGAGCTGGGAGGGCCGTTTCGCGGCAGCGAAGAAGGTTTCACTGGCGCTCGAAACATTAATACGAACCAAGTTTCCGCGCGACTTCTTCGCCATTGTCGGGTTTTTCACGCGAGCCGTGGAACTCAAGCTCAAGGACCTGCCCGAAGCGTCGTGGAATATGGGCGACCCTTTCACGAATTTACAGGACGGTTTGCGGCTGGCCTCAGACCTGCTCGGCCATCATCCGTCGCGCAATCAGCACATTATCGTAATCACCGATGGGCAGCCGACCGCCTACTTTTTGAACAAACGGCTGTACTGCGAGTGGCCGTTGTCTTTTGGCGGCATCAGCATGCGCGCCGCGCAGGAAACTCTCAAAGAGGTCGAGCGCGTTACCCGCAAGGGAATCACGATCAATACCTTCATGCTTGACGACTCGCCAAGCCTGCGCGCCTTTGTCGAGAAGATGACCGTGATAAATCGCGGGCGCGCGCTTTATACCCGCCCGGACCATCTCGGCGAGTACATGCTGGTCGATTACCTATCGAAAAAACGCAAACGCGTCTGAGTTAGTTTGGCGGTCGAGCGCCGTCCGGACCGGCGGCCGATTGGGGGAAAGTCCAAGTTCCACCAATTTGGCGCAGCACGATGCGTGAAGAATCTGCTCCAGCATCGGCAATCAAACGTTGCAGAGGCTCATCCATCGGCTCTTTCGACAGTCGGAAAGTTCCCCAGTGGATCGGAATCAAGTAATGCGCACCAGTCTGCAGAAACATCTTCCAGACCTGCTCAGGGTTCGCGTGATTCCAAATCCACGGATTATAAGCGCCAATTGAAAATGCCGCGATATCCGGCGGATGTGAAGCGAGCGGAGCGAAGAGATCGGTGTAGGCGCTGTCACACGCCAACAGCATCCGATGTCCATTCTTCGCGAGCAGATAGCTGTTGAAGCCATAATCACGTCCGTGCGGCCATCGTTTGCCCCAGTGACGTGCGCCAAGCGCTTCGATCGTCAGTCCGTCAATGTCAGTGCTTTCGCCCCATTTCAATTCACGCACGTTGTGAAATCCGAGCGGCCGGATCAGAGCGCCGCAACCGGTGCAGGAGACCACGGTTACAGTTTTGGGGAGGGCCTTGAGGGACGGAAGATCCAGATGATCCATATGAGCGTGAGTGATCAAAATAAGGTCGAGCGGCCCTAGCTGATGGGCATTGAGCGGCGCTGCGATCCGCCTGCGAGGTCCAATCGTGAAAAGCGAATCGAGCGATAATCCAACGCGATTGGAAAGCGATGGGTCGCTGATTAGATGCACGCCGAAAAAGTTCATCAGCAGAGTCGCGTGTCCGAGATTCGCGATGGTAAGTGCGTTGTTTGCCCAGGTTCGTGGCTGTGGCGTATCAGGTCGCGCCATCGGCTCACCACCACAAGCCAAGAGGGCCATGGCGGCCGTAATCACTGTGCAACTTGAAACCCAGCTTGCTAATCGCACGAGTCTAAATTTTCGCACCTCAGAGATTTAAATCTTTGTCGGGATTTAATGTTTCGAGTTTGAAAACTTTCTGCAAAAACAGGCGTACTTATGATTATCATTGATAACTATCAGTTAAGTTTGTCATAAACTTGTTCGAGGGAGGTCGATGCACATGATTCTATCAAAAGAGGGATCCAGACCGGCTTTCAATTGGCGCGGGCGCGCAATGCCATACGCGAGCGTCGTGATTGCGATAGCGCTGCTCGCCACATCGGTTCTATATTCGTCGCCCGCATTAGCCAAGATCAAAAAAGGCAAAGTAACTGTTGCGCTGTGGGTGGCTAATGGGACAAACATAGTCGAATTTGATCCCGTTGATTTCAAAAAAGGGGTCCACAACAATAAACCGCATCTCGCGATCAACTCGACGTTCGGCGCGCCGCAGGGAGTGGTATTCGATATGGCGGGCGATCTGTGGATCATCGACGGCGGCACAACGTCGGTCGGCGGGACTGCGGTCCCGATGCTCGATGAGTTCACGCCCAAGCAACTCGACAAATTGAACAAGGTTAAAGCGCCGACGCCAACCGTGCAGCTTACCTCGGCCTCGTTCGTGTTCCCACAGCAGGCAGTATTCGACACGACCGGCAATCTGTGGGTCAGCGACAATGGTGCAAATGCTGTGTTCGTTTTCACTGCTGCACAGCTTATTGCTGGTGGCGCACAAACGCCGACGGTGACGATCACTTCGACGCCCACGTTTACTGGTCCGCTCGGCATCGCGTTTGAGCCAACCTCGGGCAATCTGTGGGTTGCGAACAATGGAACGACCACGATTTTCGAATTTAATGCGGCGAGCCTGCCGCTCCCGACCACCAGCGCGTCAGTTACGCTGACACCGAATGTGATTCTTTCAGACGATGGGAACAACTCGATTCAGGCGCCGTGGGCATTGGTGTTTGATACGGCCGGCGATCTGTGGTCGAGCAATGCGAACACACCGTTCACGGTGGTCGAGTTTGCTGCGGCTAATCTCGGAACCAGTGGAAGTCCAACCCCGATGGTCACGCTCAGCCCGACCACTGACAAAAAGAATATTACGCTGGCAGCGCCAAATGGGATCGCATTCAATAATCTCGGCGATTTAGCGGCCGTCAGTTCGGCAACTCCGTTCGGAATCGCGGATTTTCTGGCGAGCCAACTGACGAAGAGCGGTACAACAGTGCCGAACACATTGTTAGTTGGCAAAAAGACGACGCTGAATGCGCCGGCCGGATGTAATTTCGGTCCCGTCCATGAAAAATAGTCAACGCATTGCGGTCGAGAGTGGAAAGCACGGCAGTTTCGTGACGAGCGCGTATTGGTAAATCCGCGTGTGCCAATGGAAAGTGCCCGCACCTGATCCGAATTCCGCCACCAAGCCGTCGAGTTGATTTGCTTCCTCGGCGGTTTGGGGCTCGGCGGGCGCGTAGATGAGAAATGAAGATGAGCGCGAGTTCAGCAGTAGGTTGAGCGGCGGCTGAAAGTTCATCTTCAACAGATTCTCGGCAGGCCGCCACGAGGATGCATCGCCGGATTCGTCGGTTGGCCCCCAGCGCGGCTCGCCCGTCGAATCATCGATCCTCAATTCGCGCCATTGCGGCAATTGGCTTGCGTCGGGCGTGCGCAATTCGATGATGCTCGGCGGCGCGTCTTCGAGGTCGTCGCATCGTTCGCGACGGTCAAGATTATCTTCACCCTTGTCGCTATTGGAAGAGGACTTTGAGGCTAGACTCGCGGCACCCATACCAACTGCTTCGGTAGCCTGTAAAGCAACTGGAGCGAGTTGCAGCGCTGGATACCAACATCCCGTCAGCAAGCTCAGTGTGATCGAAAGAGCAGACGATAGGAGTGAGCGGCGAGTGCTGTCCGGAAGACGCAGGATCAAGGGCGCCGCGCCGTGACGATTGAGGAGGTGAAGGGTGGGGCGGGCAAGTCCTCGCGCCGAATCTCACCAAAACCTGCCGTGACGAGCCAGTCGGCAAGCTCGTCGAAGCTGTAGTCGCGGCCACGCGTGGTAAGTAGCAGATAGAGAGCGAAGACTGCGCCGGCAGGTGGTGCGATCAAGTCTGCATCCATGATGTGGTCTTTGATTATGACCATCCCATGCGGAGCGAGCGCGCGAAAGCACTTGCCGAACAGAGCTGCGTTAGTGGCTTCATCTTCGCTATGAATGATATTTGACATGAAAATTACATCGATTGGACCGGGCAGCTCGCTCGCATTGTAATCGACTTCGCGCAAACTGATTCGCGGGAGCGCCCAGGCTTCGCGCTCCGACAATAACTGGCGCGCGACTTTAAGAGTAGCCGGAAGATCATAGATTGCGCCGCGTGCGTCGGGCCAGCGCCGCAGGAACTCGACGAGATAGGTTCCCGGACCGCCGCCCAGATCGACGATGGTTTTGGCGAACGAAAGATCGAGACGCTCTGCCGTCCAGTGCGCGTCACCGCGCGCCCGCACGAGACTGTCCATCGCCCTGATGAAGCGGGCGGTTTCCTCCGGAGTGTTTTGGAACATATCGGGTGTGCGGGCGGGATTGCAGGAACGGATCGAGTTCCCCAGCTTGCCCCAGGCATCCCATAGGTCCGCATCGAAGAGGATCATGCCGCCGAGATACTCGGGTGACGCTTCCACCAAATATTGTCGCGAAGCGCGGGTCAGCCCGTAGCGGCTATCCTGCTTGGTCAGGAGATCGAGGGCGACCAACGCGTTCGCGAGCAGCATCGTGGCGCGCGGGTCACATCGCAGGCGCGCGGCAAGTTCGATGGCGTCTCGCGAGCCGTCCGCTAGAACTTCGAACATTCCCAGCTTGAGCGCGACCTGGATGGCGCGCGCCTCGGCATGCCCGCCTGCCATCGAAGAGATTCGCTCGAAGTTCATCTGAGGCCTGCGAGTCAGCCCAGGTTCAGGGTAATAGCACCAGTTTGCCGACTGATTGCCGTGATTCCATGAAACGATGGGCCTCGGCGGCTTGCGCCAGCGGATAGGTCTTGCCGACCAGCATCTTGAGCGTGCCCTCTTTCATCAGTTGGAAGCAGCTCTCGGTGCCCTGCTTCATAAGCTGCTGCTGCGAAGACGCAGTAAACAGGATGAAGCCGCTGACCTTAACGGCTTTCTCGAAGAGTCGCATTGGATCGAGCTTATCGGGCGGGCCACCCGCGCGACCATAGAGGATTACGTGACCGAACGAGGCAGCGCATTTGATGCCCTTCTCGAAAGTCGGCTTGCCCACTGCATCGAGGTTGAGGTCGATACCCTTGCCGCCCGTGAGGCGCATCGCCTCTTCAGCGAGGTCGTGGGTTTCGTAGTTGATCACCTCGTCAGCGCCATACTGTTTCGCGATGTCAATTTTGCTGTCGCTGGAAACGGTGCCGATTACGCGAGCACCGGCAGCCTTTGCGATCTGCATCGCGACAATCCCAACGCCGCCTGCGGCGGAATGGACCAGCACGGTCTGGCCGGGCGTCATGTGATGGCAGGTGTGGATCATGAACCAGGCGGTGAGCGTCTGAATCGGGAAAGCTGCGCCTTCCTCGAAGCTCACCCAGTCAGGCAGAGGAATCACCTGATTGGCGTAAAAGAGCGAGTACTCCGCGTAGCATTTCAGGCCGATTCCGGCGACGCGCATCCCGGGCTTGAGTCCCTCGACGCCCGGGCCGACTTCGTCGATCACGCCCGCACCTTCCATCCCAGGGGTATCGGGAAGCTTGGGTTTGATCACGTAATTGCCGCGACGGAAGAAGTTATCGGCGAAGTTGATCCCGCTGGCATGATTATGCACGCGCACCATCCCGGGGCGCACCTCGGGCTTGGGGATATCGACGAGCTGCATCACTTCGGGACCGCCGACTTCTTTGAACTGGATTGCTTTCACCGCATCGCCTCCTGACGGACTCTGAAAACGACTGATCACGTCTTGCTTTATACTGACGTGCAAGCTCCAGAATGTGGGTTAGCATTTCATCCGTGGTAAGGCTATCGATCCGACAATCCCATGCTTGACTTGGTAATTTTCGATGCTGACGGCGTGTTGTTCGATTCAACTGAATCGAATACGGCGTACTACAACGCGATTTTCGATCTACTTGGCGATGTCGCGATGAGTCCCGACGAAGAGAAAGCCGGGGTGTTCCTCTCAGCGCCGCAGGTATTCGAGTTGCGCGCAGCCGATGATGCAGCCCGGATCGCACGAATGCGAGAGGTGGCGCGTACGATGGACTCGACGCCGTTTTTCCGGATGCTGCGACCGCATCCGGAGTTGCGCAGCTTTTTACTTGGTATTAAGCAAACCTATCGGCTGGGGCTCGCGACTAATCGTTCGGCGACGATCCCCGCAATTATCGATTATCTCGGGCTCGCTGGGGTCTTCGATGCGGTGGCGAGCGCGCGCGACAAAGTGCGTCCCAAGCCCGCGCCCGATATCCTGCGCTTGTGTCTTGAACGGGCTGGCGTGACTGCGAATCGAGCGGTTTACGTCGGAGACAGCGCGACTGACCTTGAAGCGGCTGAGGCTGCTGGGATGCATTTTATCGGGCTGGGCGAGCGCGCCCCGCATGTCCATCAGATCGCAAGACTCGAAGAATTACCAGAGAAACTGCACGAGATTTTCGGGCACTAGCAAGTTGATGAAAGGATCGATAGCGGATCAGTTTGATCGCGGCTTAGGGAAGCCGCGAGATTCTTCGCCTCGCAGACTCGTCTCAGAATGACTTCCTGGGCCTTCTTTAAAAAAGTCACTTGGCGGCCATAACGATTGTGCAGCACTGATCAATTGGGGGGGCGTTTGCGGCGGGGTTTAGTTGCAGGTTTCAATTTTGGTTTGGCCTCACCCTCAGCCAGCATCCGATCGATCTTCATGCTAAGATTCACTAACTGTGTGCTAAGAGTATCGAGGCGCGACTTGAGCTCGCGGACGTCGCGCTTTGAGGGGATATTGACAAAATCGAGGAGGCTTTCGACATTGCGGTCGAAGCTTTGCTTATTCGACATGAAGCGCTCGCCGGCCCGGCCTAGTCCCTTGCGCAGCCGTTCGCTGGCCATTACCTCGCTGAAGAAACTTGAGGCGCCGGCCTCACCTAATTGACGAAGCTTCGTGAGCAGATTTTCAACATCGCGTCGCGCCATTCATTAAACTATAACCAGCCAAACAGCCAACGCCAATGAGTGAAACTATCGCGCTGATACTCGGCATTACCTCGGGTCTGGTGCTGGCGGGATTCCATGAGAGCACGGCGAATATGATCGCCACTTCGATCATTGTCGATGCGTCGCTCGCGCCGGTCACGGCGATTGTCGCGTACCATCATGGCCGCTCGGTGCTGCGCTGGGCAATCGCGGGCTTTATTTTTGGAGCCTGGGCGCTCGTCGCGGCTTTACTTCTGGTCCGAGTGCGCGTCGCGCGGCACACCGATGATTTCCCGCAGAGCCCTGATGCTGCGTAATTAATCCCGATTCCAGCTGTCCCCAGTCTGATCGTTGACCTGCCGCGCGGGTCGTGCGAAAGACAGAAACACCAAGTTCTGTATCTAATTTCGAGCTGAGGAGTGGAGATTCGCGCGATGGAGCAGAAAGTCGGATTCGGGGTTTTCTCGCCGCAGGCCGGATTACCCTTCAAGGCCTTACGTGAGCGAGCATCGAGCCTCGAACGGCTGGGGTATCATTCGATTTGGCTGGTTGATCACTTCTGGAATCGCGGCGTGCCGGACGCTGACGTGCTCGAATGCACTGCCACGATGAGCGCGTTGGCGGCGGCTACTGAGAAGCTTCGGATCGGCTCGCTGGTTCTATGCAATTCGTTCAGGAATCCCGCGATGCTCGCGAAGGTGCTGGCGACGATCGACAATATCAGCGGCGGCCGCCTCGAAATTGGTCTCGGTGCGGGCTGGATGGACGAAGAATATCGCGCCTATGGATATGAGTTCCCGTCGATGGGCGCGCGGCTGCGGCAACTCGAAGAAGGCGTGCAGATACTTAAGGCGATGCTCACGAACAAGCAGGCGAGCTTCAAGGGTCGTTACTACGAGATCGCGGATGCGTTCAATAATCCGCAACCAATCCAGAAGCCGCATCCGCCGATCACGATTGGCGGCAGTGGCGAAAAGGTGATGCTCAAGCTGGTCGCCAAATATGCCGATCGATGGAACTGTCCGGCGGGTTATCGCAGCTTCGAGCAGAAATTCAACGCGTTAAAGCAACATTGTGAAGCAGTCGGGCGTGATCTCAAATCGATCAACATCTCGGAGCAATTACTGGTTTGTATTGGTGCGAACGACAATGAAGTCGAGGAGCGATGGAAGATATCGCAACGACTGCCCTTCTGGCGCACTGCAATCAAGGGCACGCCACCGCAGGTAATTGAGCAGCTCCGCGAGCGCCTCAAGAAAGGTATCCAATTTTTCACGATTATCTTCGGTGATCTGAATTCCCCGAATAGCGTCGAACTGTTTGCGCGCGAAGTAATGCCCGCGTTTGCCTAAAATCAGCGCACTAAAGATCGGCGCTCACGGTCAGTCGCGGTTTGCGTGTATATGGAGAGAGATCGTCAATCTAAGGAGGAAGGAATCATGCCACTTTATCTCGACGAGATCAGCTTTAATGTCAGCAGCAAAGAAGATTTCAAGAAGGCCTACGATCTAATCAGCGGGGCGATGAAGAACGGCTTCCCGCAAGGAGTAACGCTCAAAGCCGGACCGTGGTTCTCGAACGAGGAGTGCAAGGTCGTGCTAATTCTGGATATTCAGGATCATGCGTTGACTTTCGGCCCGTTCAGCGGGGCAATGGCTGCCGGCGTGGTGTCCAAGCGGCGGTTAAGTCCAATAGTCGATTGGGAAACGGCAGGCAAAGCGGTAAGCGCGTAATGAGATGGCGGCCGGATTCGGCGTTTTGAGAGAAGAATATGAACGGTGCTGAAAGCCTGGTCCGGACCGCGATTGCTGCGGGCGTAGAAGTCTGCTTCGCGAATCCCGGAACTACTGAAATGCCGCTAGTCGCGGCACTCGATGCCGCCCAGGAATTCGGGCAGTGTTGGGTCTGTTCGAAGGCGTTTGCACGGGCGCGGCCGATGGGTACGGCCGGATGGCCGATAAGCCGGCGCTCACGCTACTGCATCTCGGTCCGGGATTCGCCAACGGGATCGCGAATTTGCATAATGCGCGGCGCGCCCGCTCCCCAATCGTCAATCTGATCGGCGATCACGCGACGTGGCATCTGGCTGCCGACGCGCCACTTACCTCCGATATCGCTTCGCTGGCGCGACCGGTTTCAGGATGGATTCATGAAGTGAAATCCGCAATGGCGCTGTCGATCGATACGGCCGAAGCGATCGCTAAGGCAGGGCATATGCCCGGGAAGATCGCCACGCTGATCGTGCCGTCGGACTGTCAGTGGAATCCGGCGAGCAGTGTCGCGGGCCGCATGGACGTTGTAGTTCCTCCGACTATATCTGACGGCGCGATTGTGAAGTCGGCTGAACTGCTGCGCGTACATGGCGCGAAAACTACGCTGTTTATGGGTGCGCTGGCGACGCGCGAGCGGGGGCTCAAAGCGGCCGGGCGGATCGCGGCGAAGACCGGATGCCGCCTGATGTGCGAAACCTTTCCGGCGCGGATCGAGCGCGGCGGTGCGATGCCGAGCGTCGAGAAGCTGCCGTATTTCCCCGAGCAGGCGATCGAGGCGCTGACGAAATCCACGGCAGTCGTGCTGGCGGGGGCGCGCGCACCGGTCGCTTTTTTCGGCTATCCGAACTTGCCGAGCGGACTGATTCCCGAGGGAACCGCAATCGAGACACTCGCCACCCCCGAGCAGGAATCCGCCGCAGCACTTGAAGCGTTGGCGGAGTATCTCGGGGCCAGCGCCGAAGTGTCCCTGCCTATATCGAAGAGGCCAGCGCTGCCGACCGGTAAGCTGGATGCGACTACGATCGGTGCAGCGATTGCGGCATTGATGCCGGAAAACTGCATCGTGATGGATGAGGCGGCGACGACCGGGCTGCCGTTCTTCGGCGCTTCGACAGGCGCGCCCCCGCATACCTATCTAGCGTTGACCGGCGGGGCGATCGGACAGGGGTTGCCGTGCGCGACCGGCGCTGCGGTCGCGTGCCTTGATCGTAAGGTAATCGCGTTTCAGGCCGATGGGAGCGGGATGTACACGTTGCAGGCATTATGGACGCACGCGCGCGAGCAGCTCGATGTCGTCACACTGATTTGCAACAACCGGCGCTATCGAATCTTGCAAGTGGAACTCGCGCGTGCGGGAATTAACGAGCCTGGACGCCAAGCGCGCGCGCTAACCAGTCTCGCGAATCCCGAGATCAATTGGTCCTCGATGGCGCAGGGGATGGGCGTGCCGGCGGTGCGGGTCGAAACGGCTGAGGCTTTGTCCACGCAATTGGAACGTGCCGTTAAAGAGCGCGGCCCCAGCTTAATCGAGATGATGATCTAGGCTCCGCAGGCGCCTACAAGCGGCGCAAATGCTGGGCGATCGCCATAAGGTCATTCAGCGAACGGGGCTCATGGCCGAGGTCGGAAACGCATAAGATCCGGATTTCCAGTGCGAGAGTCTGGCGTAGCTGTTCGAGCGCGATCGTCTCGCGATCCTTGAGCGCGGTGAAATCCGCAAGGTTGCGCGACAACTTGCGCTTCAAGCCAGCAGGAAGGCGAGCGCGCGCAAGGTCGCTTTGGTCGGGTAGCGGTCTCATCAGACGATTGATCGCGAGCGCGTGCACTCGCAGTCCCATATGGGATAATGCTTCGATGAATTCCATAGTCTGGTCAATACGCTCGCGTTCCGCAGTGGTGACCAGCACGATCGCGGTTTGAGGATCGCGCAGCAGTTCCTGGATCGCTTTGGCGCGAGCCGCAAAGCCTTCGTACATTCCTTCGAAGCCTCGTACAAATGCCTGGACATCCGTCAGCAGATGCAAGCCGGTCAGGCGGTCAAACGCGGCGAGGACGGCACGTGCAGCCAAGTCGAAAATGACCCTGGGCGCTCGAATTAAGCCGTGTGAAGCGCCGAGCAAAGCCGCCGCTCGCGAATTCATCAGCTCGAGCATCCGGCGTGGCGCGTCGAGAAAATGCAAAGCATCAGCCGCCGGAGGCGTATCGAGCACGATTACATTGACGCTGTGGTCGTGAGACATTGCCAGCACCCGCTCCATCGCCATATAATCCGCGACGCCCGCCAGAGCATTCGAGAGGCTTTGATAGATGCGACCCGCGAGGATCGCGTCACGCGCTTTCTCGGTGGGCGCATAGCGCGAGATCAGGTCGTCAAAGGTGCGTTTCGGATCGAGCCGCATAGCGCGCAGGCGGCCCGCACTAGAGAGGCTTCCGAGCTCGACGATTTGAGGGTCGTGAGCGTCGGCTTCGATGCCGAGCGCGTCGAGCAGCCGGGGCGCTGGATCAATCGTCATCACGTCGGTAGCGCGGCCGCCAGATGCTGCATCGATTGCAAGCGCGGCGCTGAGCGTAGTCTTGCCGACCCCGCCGGGTCCGAGGCAGATCACGAGACGGTAATTTGTAAAATCAAAGGCGGTCATCGAGCGAGCAGGCTATTTTCGAGTGAGGCCGCGAGCACCTCGATTTCGGCGCGCGCAAAGTTCGCACGGAAGAGCATCGGCAATTCGACGGTCTCGATATCAGCGCGGGCCAGTCTGCGCTTCACTCGCAGAGCCTCTTCGGCCATGGTCTGACGAGCTAATGCCAAATCTCGATGTTCTGATATTCTCGTTCAGCCGCGCTAGCTCTGTCGGCGAGAAGAGTGCGCCATCTGCGCGATTGATTATTGCTGCGAGACATCGGATGCCAAGCGTGGCGAAGGAATCTATCGCCATAATCGTTTCACGTAATGCCAGGTCTTCGGGCGTGAGTGTCAATAAAACGCCGAAGCGCATCCGATCATTGAGGAATTCTTCGACTTCGAGCGCAAGCTGATGCAGAGCGCCGCGCGGCGCGAGCCGTTTCAGATTGGTCGCGACTGACAGCATCTCGAAGGCGCCGCCGGTTGCTGGGCCATCAACGATAAGAATCCGGTCAGGTTCGGCCTCGCGCGCCATCAATCTCAACCGTTCGACGATCAGGAAAGCCTCCAGACCCGGCAACGCTGCGGTCACGAAGCCTAAGGTGCTGCTGTTAAGCATTCGGCGCGCGATTGCCTTGAGCGGCACGATACGATCAACGAAATTTTCCAGTTCGCCGCGCGGCGTGATTGATTCGAGCAGGGGCTCGAAGCTCGAGGACATCGGAGTACCCGCGGCACTGAGCAACCGTGCTGCCGACTGGCGACCTCCGAGATCTATCAAGGCTGTCACAGAGCGTCGCGCAAGCGCGAGCGCCAAAGCCGCGGCAACAGTGCTTTTGCCAGTCCCGCCTTTGCCGGTGATGAAAATAACGCGGGGCAGCATCATGTGTGGAGTTTTTCGTGATTAGGAAAAGGCACGATCGCTGCTTGACTGTTTGCGGACATCTCAACAAACGCCAATGTGCGGCAAAGGCTAGTTACATGAACGATCCTATATTGATTGAACAAAACGAAGTCGAACAACATCCAATTCGCGACGTGTTCCAGCGGTTTTCAATTGCAACGGCTGATTTGACCGGCACACCGGTGGCATTCCTGCTTTCGGTACTTTTAGTCGTGATCTGGTTACTCAGCGGTCCTTATTTTCACTATTCGGATACTTGGCAACTCGTCATTAATAGCATTTCCTCAGTGGCTGCGTTTCTGATGGTTTTTGTAATCCAGAACAGCCAGACTCGAGACACTTGGGAAATCCATCTTAAGCTGGACGAATTGATTCGCGCGGTGGACTCGGCACGTAATCAATTTATGGACCTCGAAGACTTGTCAGAAGAACAACTTCAGCGACTCGACGAGTCTTTCAAGCGCCAGGCGGAGCAGAAGCGGCATCTGATCAAATAGCCGCGCCGATTCCATACTGACGCTCGAATCGTTCTTCGAAGATGAGAATGGAAATTTCTGGAGGATCGCTCAGTCCGCCACTAGCCGCTTTTCGCGATAGCCTTGATCGGCAAATGCGTGAGTCCCACCAGCCGGTTATTATTGGTCCACTGTAGATCGCCGGTGACCTCGAAACCCGCAAAGCGTTCGAGCAGCTCCTCGTACATCACGCGGATTTCAAGTCGAGCGAGATTCGCACCGAGGCAGAAGTGAGTGCCGAGACCAAAACCGACGTGATCGTTCGGATTGCGGCCGATATCGAAACGGAATGGCTCAGGAAACTCGCGTTCGTCGCGGTTGGCCGACATCTCCCAAATCGTGACCTTTTGCCCCTGACGGATCGTACGTCCGCGCAATTCAGTGTCGCGAGAGGCGGTGCGCCGTTTATAAACTGAGGGCGAAGTCCAGCGGACGATCTCATCGATCGCGGTTTTCATCAGCGACTTATCGTTACGCAGCCGTTCCATCTCACCGGGATTATTAATGAACGCGAGCAGCCCGCCCGAGATCGCGCTACGGGTGGTCTCGGCTCCTGCCGGAAAAAGCAGATTGAAAAAAGCACGCAGCTCGCGGTTATCGAGCTGCGAGCCGTCGTCGAGCCGCGCATGCACGATGATCGAGAGGATGTCGTCGGCAGGTTCGCGGCGCTTGCGCTCGACCAATTTGTCGGCGTAGGCGCTGAGTAGCTTCAGATGTTCGACCGACATGGTCTGTCCGTCGCCGGCGCTGACCGCGAGATCAACGATGTCGCTCAATTCCGCGCGGTCTTCCTGCGGCACTCCGAGGACGGCGCAAATCGCCTGTAAAGGCAGCTCACGCGCAACCGTCGGTACGAAATTAAAAGTTGTATCGCGTGGGACCTCGTCGAGGATGCGCTGCGCACGCCGCCGTAAATCTTCTTCAAGCCGACCAATCATCCGAGGGGTGAAGCCGGTATTCACGAGACTACGCAAGCGGCGATGCTTGGGGTCGTCGGTTTGATTCAGTTGATAGCCCGCGCCCTTGCCATCGTAGATTTGTACGCCGCCGAGTTCGGACGAGTAAGTCTCGGCATCCTTGAAGACCGCAACTATATCCTCGTAGCGGCTGGCCACCCAGAAGCCCACGCCGCCGGGGGTATGCTCGGTCGGTTCGTGCCACCAGACCGGTTCTTCTTCGCGCAGCCAGCGGAAAAAGTCGTGTGGAAAACCTCGCGAGAAACTCCGGCTATAAGACAAATCGACGGCTTCCAAGGCAATCCTCCATGTGCCTGCTCAGCTCCAGTGGAACCTCACAGGCTCTCTACTGTGATCTAACATCAAGAAAAGCTGAAACGATAGTCCGATATGCAGATCGAAGACCAATCTCAGCGGAGGCGGGTTTCCGGTGGCTATATCGGAACGTACAATGATGGAGGCGGCAACTGAAAAATTACGCAGCTCGAGCACGTCCGCCCGCGACGCTTATGCTACAAACGATGGTTCCTTTCGGCGAAGCGCAAGCGGATCGCCGGCCGATGAGGAGTTGATGGCGAATTATCTTTGTTCAATCGATCGATACAGGCGGCACCTTTACCGACTGCGTCGTGATGGACGAGGCGGGACGGATTACGATCGTCAAGAGCCTCTCGACCCCGATGATTTCTCGCGCGGTTTCTTCAATGCATTAGAAGTTGCCGCCGAACGCCTCGGAACAACGCTGGGTGAGCTCGTACGTGATACATCGCTCCTATTTCACGGCACTACGGTCGGCACCAATGCAATTATCAATCTGAACGGCGCGAAGACCGGCCTGATCACGACGCGCGGACACGCCGACGCATTACTAATCATGCGGGTCGTGGGCCGATCGGCGGGACTGCCGATTAGTGAGTTGTTGCGCATTTCGCACCATCAGAAGCCGCGGCCAATCATCCCGCGCGCGTTGATTCGTGAAGTCAGCGAGCGGGTAGATTGGAAAGGATCAACGGTACTGCCGCTGAATGAGGGCGAAGCCGAATTGGCAATCGAATAGCTAATCGCCGAGCAGGTGGAAGCAATCGCGATCTCGTTTCTCTGGAGTTTTGTTAATCCGGCGCATGAGTTGCGGGTCAAGCAAACGGTGCGCGCGCGCGCCGGAAGTTTTCGTGACCTGCGCGCACGAGCTGATCTCGCGGATGGGCGAGTACGAGCGCACGGCCGCAGTCGCGATTAACTGCTTTATCGGCGCAACCAGCGCGCGCTATATCGCCAGACTCGAGAAGCGCGAGCTCGGTTACAAGTTTCCACTACTGATTATGCAATGCTCGGGCGGCGTCACGCCCGCAGTTGATGCAATCGAGCGGCCCTTGTTCACGATCGATTTGGGACCGGCGGGCGGCGTGATGGGCGCCAAGTTCCTAGCCGACACGCTTGGCCATCGGAACGCGATCGCCACCGACGTGGGCGGCACCCGCTTCGACGTCGGGCTGATCCATGAGGGCGTCGCGCTGACGACCTCCGAAGCTACGTACAATCAGTACACTTTCTACTCGCCGCGTATTCGAAGTGCTCTCGATCGGGAGCGGCGGCGGCAGTATTCTATGGATCGACGAGTTAAGCGGCACGCTGCACGTCGGACCACATTCGGCGGGTGCGGACCCCGGACCGGCCTGCTATGGACGCGGCGGCGTCCAGCCGACTGTCACTGATGCGGCGGTGATCACCGGCTATCTCAATCCTGGTAATTTTCTCGGTGGGCGTTTGAAGCTCGACGCGGAAAAATCGCACGCGGCGAAGCGCCCGGTGGCCAAAGCGTTAGGCCTAAGCCTAGTTGAAACGGCGAGCGGCGCGCTTGAGATCGGCGAATACCAGATGGCCGGTATGATGCGCCAGATGACCTTGCAGCGTGGTCTCGATCCGGCGACTTCATGGTCTATGCCTACGGCGGCGAGGTCCGCTGCATTGCGTATCATATGCCCGCGAGCTCGGTTGCAAGGAAGTGTCGTTCCGCTCGGCACGATTCGCGTCAGCATGGTCGGCTCTGGGCATTCTCGCTTCAGACGTGCTCCATGTGCGTGAAAAGGCCGTGGTGATGGCGGAGCCATATGACGCGGTCGCGATCAGCTGGTCTGTTCGAAGAACTCGAAGCGGAGGGACGCGCCCAACTGCGCAAGGAAGGGATCGGCGAATCTGACATGGTTTTCCGCCGTGATGCGGATATGCAGTTCCGGATGCAGATTCATAAGATTCAGATGCCGCTGAATTCCGGCGATTTTAATCAAGCGACCGCAAGCGCCTTGCCGGTACGATTCGCGGAGACCTAGAACGGCTGTATGGGCGCGGATCGTCCTTCCGCGAAGCCGGCACTCGATCGGCGCGTTGCGTTCGACCGCGATTGGCGGGATTCGGCGTCCGAACCTTGGACGCGGCGCGCGGCTTTCAGCGGCGCGCGGCAAGTCGGACGCGCGGCGGGTTTACTGGCGAGCGCTTGGGCGCTTCGAGCGCACGCCGATTTATTCGGCTGCCGTAATAGCTGACCAATCCAGATCGACGGACCCGCGATTATCGAATTGCCCGAAACCGCGATCGTGCTCCGCCCGGGAGTTCGGGGCGACCGGACGATTACGGCAATTTTCTGATCGCAGATCGATAAACTGCCGATGAATTGAGGGCTGACGCTACTAAGGGCGCAGCAGACAAAGAGGTAGACCCGATGACGACCGCGATCTCAGCAGAGCCGGTTTGGGACGGCAAGGTCTATCCGTATATTGCGCCGAAGCAGTTGAAAATCGATGCGCGCCTGAAGCTTCATCGCGAGGCCGTCGCCAAGCTCGATCCGATCACCTACGAAGTTTTGCGTTACGCGTTGTGGAATCTCAACGTTGAGCACGGCAACACAATCGTGAAGGTCTCAGGCTCGCCAATCGCAGCCTACAGCCATGATTTCAATCCGGCGCTACTCGACGAGAATGGAGATTATCGTACTGTTCGGACCATTTTTGCAGTATCTCTCGTCGGCGGTTGGCTCGGCGGTCAATTGGACAATGGAGTACCGCTCGGAAAATCCCGGTATCCACGATTGGGATATTTTCCTGACCAATGATCCCAGGGTGGGCCGACGCATCAGTCGTCGGATGTGGCGCTGCTGGCGCCGGTGTTCTGGGCAGGCGAGTTGTTTGGCTGGGTCGCCAACTCGTTGCATCAGTGGGATATGGGCGGCACATCCCCCAGCGGCTTCAATCCGATTGCTGAGGATGTTTTCTGGGAATCTGCAGTGATCCCGCCGATCAAAATCGTTGAAGGCGGAATGTTGAGACGCGATCTCGAAGAGAGCTATGTCCGGTTCTTCGCCCAGGAGGGCGCGTTGAACTGCACTTATATCGCGTGGCGCGTGGCGATTGCTTCAATGATCTCGGTGCAAATGCTTTATGACCAGATATTCGCCGTCGAGGGTGCCTATCGGCACCCTGAAGTTTGAGGCGGAGCCCGGGACGATTACCTGCGCGAGCTTCCCGGGCGCAGTCTCGTCCGGTCCCGCATTGACGGTGCTGCAAACGATCTCGCTCGCCAGTCTGGTGATCTCGAAGATGCTCGCCAGCTCCTGATCCGGAGATGCGCAGCGAGGTGATGAGCCTGATGGGAACGGCGACGTTTCCGATCGCCGCGATTCGGGCATCAATCAGCATAAGAATATGTATGCGTCTTTCCTGCTCGAACCGCTCGGTGCAGGCTTGCCCGCGACTTCCTATCGCGACGGTATCGATACCGGTGGGCTAGCGTTTGACATGCAGAGCATGATGCCGAATGCCGAGGAGAACGAGTGGTTTTATCCGATCCTCTATCTATGGCGGAAGGAGCTACCGGACTCGGGAGGCGCGGGCAAGTATCGCGGAGGAAATTCTGGAGAGTTAGCGATCGTGGGGCACGACACCGATCGAGTGAACATGTATCTCGCGTCGGCCCATAATGCGATCCCCGGCTTGGCCAGTTCGGCGGAATGCCGGGTGCGCCTTCACACTACATCATGTATCGCGGCGACGGCGGGATGGAATGGAGCATACAAACTGGGCATATCCGTCATCCATTGATGAATTATCTGGACGCATGGAACGATTGCCGTCCAAGGCTTATGGAATCAGTTTGAAAGCAGGCGACGTTTTCGTCCTCGGATGGAGTAGGGCGAGCGGTTATGGCGATCCGCTAGAACGGGGCCTGAGTTTGATTGCGAAAGATTTGCGTGATGGCGCGGCAACCCGTGAATGGGTCGCGAAGATCCACGGAATAATATTCGATTCCGCCGGAGCTATCGATGAGAAGGCGACCACGGCGCATCGGGAGAGGTTGCGGCACGCCCGAATCGTCAATGTGCCCGAGCGCAACCGTCGGCCAAAACTGGATTTGAGTGCGGCTCGATCGGCCGCGGAGAGTCTCGTACTGGTGAAAATCGGGTACTAAATGCTACTTGGTTGCAGTCGATGGGCGAGGCATTATGCGCGGCCGACGAGAATTACAAGGAATACTGCACCTCATTAGAGAGTGATATTGCCGGCGTTAATCCTTATGCCATCGATCCTTGGACGTTTGTTGAGGAAGAAGTGGTGTTTCGTACTTATGCGTGTCCAGGATGTGGCGTAATGCTCGCGACTAGGATCGAATTGAATGATCGTCCGCATTGGGACATTCGGTTCGCCGTCTGACTAAATATTGCCGGCACTCCCTGATATGAGGCGAACTGTCGGCAGCAACGTTCAAAGCCGAGATCATCGTCACACGGTCAGGATGGACGCGTTGCTACAATCGGCGTTTTGCCTGCAGGCGCAACTCGGTCTACATGGCGTGAACGCCGCATACGCGGAGTCCAATCGCCACCCTGATCAACGCGAACAGCAAAGTCCCTGTCGGCAGTGAATTTCGCTGCGTCAGGCTGCGCATTCATCTCGCGATGACGCGAGCGCTGCGCTTCGAGATACGCGGCTGCTGCTAGCTAACTCACCATCCCGCCGACAGTTCCGATTATCAATCCTGCGCCAAATACTAGAAACATGTTCCACCTACTGTACCGAAGCCGTGAAACCAGCTCTTGCTTGTAATGATTTCCACTGAAGGAGCAATTTCAATGCCGCTGCTCATTGAAGTTCCTTATGCGCATTGGCGATTGCACTTTGCTGTGAAGCCAAGAATCGCGTCGTTTTCGTAAAATTCAAGATATGTAGCACCAGAATTCAACGCGTTGGTGATAGCTGCGACTGTTGCGTATTTAGAGGCGAGAGTTCCTGATAGCCGGTGCCTACTCGAGCAGCATACTCAGCTTCAGCTTCCCACATCCACTGTGCCGACCAGCCATCATTCTGGATCATGAAGGCAGCAGGATATTCCGATACGCCCAAGGAAAGGATGTCATTACTTACTTCCTCATCCTGATTATTACGTCCGGTGAACCGATTGCCATTGTCATCGAGTGAAGGAAATCCCTACGGTACCAGCATCGGCTCTAATTTTTTGTCGGGGAATGCCTGCACGAACATTTGCATCACACTTTGCCATGCAGCTTCGATCTTGAGGCGGGTATAGTCTGACGCTTGCCAATTCGCCACGTCGTCATAGCTGGTACACGAAGTTGTACCGCTGCTGATCTTCTGATTGGCCGAGGAGGGCAGGAAAGTCTCCTCAGTCTTCGAGTTGATCCCGGTCACCTTGACCGAGGCAATTCTCGAATCGGAAGCGTAACGAGCTCCCACGGCAGACACTAATTCACTCCATTTAGCTAAATATGTAATGTCCCACGGCAATGGAATGGCGGTTACGCTACAAAGTGTAGGACCCCAAGTACTATGATCCCAAATGAACTTAAACTGCCGGACGCCATCACTATACACCCATGATGGTGTTTGCCATCCTGCGCCGAGCACAAGTGATACTTTCTTACTATACGCTGCGGCTTGCGTAAGGATACTGTCGATACTGGACCACAGATGTTTGCCTTCTCGGGGTTCGATCGTACTCCAGGGAACTTCCAGCACGACACCGTCTATAAGCGGGGAGTTCAAGATTGCTTTATCGATCGAGTTTCGATGGATGGCATCAATTACGTAAATACCATTCGCAGTCACGCTCTCTGAAGATGCCGAATAGCCCATCGGCACAATTAACGGACTTCTAAACTCTTGCGCGTTGACCACTGACGCAAGGCCGACAGTGAATGCGGCCACCATTTGTATTAGTACTTTATCTCTCATCGTTTAAACCTATAAGTTTTACAATCAACGTATTTGACGTATTCAACTGCAAGCGATAAACTAAGATTTGTTTGTTTAGTTTCTATTTATTTAGAGTCGCATAGGTATTCCAAATCTTGTTTCGCTGTGTCGTAATAGACAGCTTCAACGAAATTGAGACAACTGATTCTGCTAGAATTAGATGCGAGTTCGCCGTCGAACGGCTCAATAGTCGGCTCGCAATATGCGCGGTGATCGGAATGAAGCAAAATCGAGGAGCTAAACGCTTATTATTGCCACATATTGCTATCGGGCGTAGCCTGAAAACCTGTTCTTCATGAAAGATTTGAATCTAAGAGAGGTTTAAGTGGCTCAAACTGACTTTGACGTTGGGATTATCGGCGGCGGGCCAGCTGGCTCTGCGGCGGGCGCCTATTTGGCAAAAGCTGGTATTAAGTGCGTGGTGCTGGAGCGCGAGTTGTTCCCACGGCCTCACGTCGGTGAATCGCTGGTACCCGCCTCGAATCGCGTGCTGAACGAACTCGGCATTATCGATCAGATGGATGATCATTTCGTGCGTAAGCTGGGTGCGATCTGGACGTCCTCAGCCATTGCGCCGCAGTACAAACATGAATGGGCTGAGTTTGGCGAAGCCGGAGAGGCATTCGACGGTCATGCCGATATCCGGTTTGAAGAGCGCCAGCAAGAAGGCGTGAAGTATAATTGGACTTGGCACGTGGACCGCGGCGAGTTTGATCTAATGATGCTGCAGCACGCCAACCAGCTCGGCGCCACTGTCTATGAGGGTATCCGCACGCAGGGCGTTGATTTTTCTGATCCAAAAGCGCCGCAGCTGAAATTTACGATGGGCCGCAAGGAGATGTCGTTATCAGTGCGGGCGGTGATTGACGCCTCGGGTCGACATACGCTGCTGGGAAACCAGCTGCGTCTGAAACAGCAGGACCCAGTGTTCAATCAGTACGCGACACACACCTGGTTCGACGATTTCAATCGTAAGGCGGCAGCGAAGAAAGATACTTTCGGCGATTATATCTTTGTCCATTTTCTGCCGCTCACCAATAGCTGGATTTGGCAAATTCCAATTACCGAAACGATCACCAGTATCGGCGTGGTGACCCAGCGCAAGAATTTCGAGAAAACTCGGCAATCGCGCGAGGAGTTCTTTTGGGATTCGGTCAAAAGCCGGCCCGAACTGTATGAGGCGTTTAAGGCGGCCAAGCAGATGAGACCGTTGAAAGAAGAGGGCGATTACAGCTACAACATGAAGCAGATCTGCGGCGACGGCTTCGTGATGATTGGCGACGCTGCCCGCTTTGTCGACCCATTTTTTCAAGCGGCGTGAGTATCGCGCTAAATTGCGCCAAGCTTGCTACCCGCGATATCATTGCTGGGCTGAATAACGGCGGATGCACTCGGGCGACCTTCGATCCCTACGAGTCAACTGTGCGGCGTGGCACACGAAATTGGTACGAATTCATCTCACTCTATTATCGCCTCAATGTACTCTTCACATTTTTTGTGCAGGACAAGCGCTATAGGCTTGAGGTGCTGAAACTCCTGCAAGGAGACATGTATGATGAGGATCGGCCAAAGGTCTTAATGGAGATGGCGCGGGTTGTCGCCGACGTCGAAAAGCGTCCCTCGCATCCGTGGCACAAGTACCTCGGCGAGCTGACCGGCGACGTCTTTCGTCCGCTCTACTGAAGAAGCTTCTGATTTTCGCTCGGCTTGGATAATCAAGAAAGCGATGGCGTTGCGAATTCCGTAGCGCCATCGTTTAGTGTTTACATGTACGATTTCAAGCAGTAGCTGGCGATTTCCAAGCAGATAGATCGCGATTAACGAGCTGCTCCAGAGCTTCGATTTCGGTCCGGAAGATTGAGCGCAACTCGCTCGCCTGCTCTTTGGGTAAGGGTGGAATCCGATCGTTGCCGCCGACAAATAAGGACATCAGGCTTGAACGCTTGACGCTTTCGACGAGATTGCCGAGATGCCGAGCTTTGAGCCATCCGGCGACATTTGAGCCGAGCTGGGTAATTAGAAGACTCCGCGGATAGACGGTTCCTTCCGAAGAATGGACTTTGTCTCCATGGTGCTCTTCCAGCGCGAAGCGGGGTACTCCGATGAAATCGAGAATTCGATCAAGATAGCTTTGCTGGTCAGCGGCGAAATCTTCATAAAAGGTCGCCATTACGTTATCCGGGCCGAAGATTCGTCGCCATTCGGTCAGATGATGAGCATAGCGGCTCGATTCCATGAGTTCGGGGTCTTGCGCGAGGGCGTCGCGAAAGTTCGACGTAATATCTCCATAGGCACGCTTTATCTTGTATAGGGAAAAGACTCGCACGACCGGATCTCTGAACGTGCAGATGATCTTGGGTCGCGGCGACAGGCGGGCAATCCGCTCGCGCGCTTCAGCGGAAGCAAAATAGGTCGGACAAATCTCACCTGTTATCAACTGTGATGATTGATCGAAATTGCTCGCGTACCATTCGAGGCCGAATTCATAGCATCGATCGAAGAAATGAATTTCTTTATTTGCCTGCGGCAGGTTGGCGCGTCCAACCAATGTTTCGTGCAGCCAAGTGGTTCCGGTCCGAGGCGGTCCCACGCCGAGAAAAGAGGGCAATTTGAGTGGCTTCTTACTGTCCAAGTTTGGAATAACCTCGTAATGAAATTGTGCTCAAAAATACATGATTGAGCTATGGTTAGGAATGATTTCTGATTGTACAGCTCTATTGAGCGCAATTGATATTTATCTAAATCCCAAAGCATCAAAAATTCATTGTCATAACATGTAGCGTCCAATAAGCTTTAGGACGCTTCAAACGTGTGGAAAGGAATGTGATGGTGAGAGTCGAGCCGCAACCATTTTTCTTTGCTTCGGATGGCCGGCCGCTCTACGGATTCTATTGTCCACCAGTCGGGCCGCGACCCAATGCACCTGCGCTGATCGCCTGTCATAGTATCGGCTTAGAACATATGGTACCGAACCGAATGCTCGCGCTGGGAGTCAGACAGGCGGCCTCAATGGGCTATCCTGCGATGCTCTATCATTCGCGCGGTCATGGTGATTCGTCGGGTGACTTCGCCGACGTAACATTCGATGGCTTGGTCGAAGATGCGCTCAGTGCGGCGCGCAGCGTGCGGGAAAAATCCGGCGCCGATCGCGTGATCTTTTTGGGCGTGCGCTTCGGGACAATGATCGCGGCCAAGGCGCTCAGCCAGTATCCAGACAGCGCCGGGTTGATTCCCTGGGAACCGGTTCATCGCGGAAGCGATTATTTTCGCCAATTCGTGCGCGGGTTGCTGTTTGCTGCGGTCGCACGAGGACAAAAGCTCGGTGAAACCGCTGATGACGTCCTGAAGCGGGTCGAGCGCGATGGACGCGCCAATATTCATGCGACTTATCTACATTCGAAGTTCTACTTAAGTTCGCGCGAGACTAATTTGCCTGCCACGATTCAGGACTGGCAAGGTCCGACTTTCCTCGCTCAAGTTCAACCTCGAATGAGCATGACGGCCGATAATCAGACCTTGATCGCAGCGCTCGAAGCGAGGGGCGCGGCCGTGAGCGCGGTGCGAATCAGTGAGGAGCCGGGATGGCAATTCTGGCGGATCCCGTGGGTCTCGACGCAATTACTGGATCAGACTGGAGTTTGGCTCAATGCCTTGGCGTGAAACCCCTGAAGAATTAGCTCGCGCATGGGCGGAACAGCCAGTCGTGTTGAACGGCCCACGCGGCCAGATTGTCGGAATCTATACGCCTCCTGCGCCCGAGATCACGCCCGCCGAGATATGCGTAGTGATCCTCTCGCGGCCTCGCTTCGAGCATCGTCGGATGTCCGTGCAGGGGGCGCGGCAGATGGCGGCGCGTGGCTTTGCCTGTTTTCGTTTTGATCAAAATGGTTGGGCTGAAAGCGAAGGCGAAGATCTGCCGATAAATCCCGAAAAGCCGCGCCAAGCCGAAACCCTAACCATAATCAAATACCTGCGCGAGCACTGGCATCATAAGCGCTTTGTAATGTGGGGTGCTTGCCTCGACGGTCTCTCGGCGCTTTCAGCCTTCGATGGGGAGGCTGATGCGATCGAGGGTTTGATCGTGATGTCGTCGCCGGTAACGCGGCTGCCGTCTTCCGACGTCTATACCTGGAGCAATATGTCGCGATGGCTCTTCGATACCGAGCGCTGGCGGCAGGTGCTGTTTTCGGCTTCGACCCGCAAGCTGGCTCGTCGCGCGATCAAAATTGCGCTGCGCGGCACGCTCGGGCGCGCGCTCGGCGATGAGAAACTCGCGGTTACCTTCCAGCAGAACTTTGAATTGCTGGTGAAATCGCGCGCCTGTGCATTGTTCCTCTATGGAACGGAGGACGAAGAATACAAGACGTTTCAGGTTGCCGAGCAGCATCTGTTTCCCAAGCTCGATGCGGCGACGCGCCAGCGCCTCAAAATTGAGATTTGGCAGGGACGGGTTCATTCGGTACTTGACGTTGAACGCCAGCAACAAGTGCTTAATCGGGCGGTTTCTTGGGTCCTCGCGCTCCATCCCAACTACAATTACAAGGGCGCGGTCGCCAATCGCGCTTGATGATTTATGGATTTTGGGCTGACCTCCGAGCAAAAAGAACTGCGCGCTTCAGTGCTCGATTTTGCTCGAACGCAACTCAATGGTGATATCGACCAGCGCGACGCGCCGGGCACTTTCTCGATGGAGTGCTGGCGGAAATGCGCGGAGTTCGGGCTGCTGGGTTTGCCGATGCCAGTCGAGTATGGCGGTCAAGGCGACAATATTATCTCGACTATTGTTGCGATGGACGCGCTGGGCAAGGGCTGTCGCGACAACGGCCTCGTGTTCAGTATCAATGCGCAGATGTGGTCTTGCCAGATGCCGATTCTGCATTATGGCAGCGAGGCGCAGAAGCGTGAGTGGTTGCCGAAGCTGATTTCGGGCGAGTCACTGGCCGCTCAGGCGATTACCGAGCCGAACGCTGGCTCGGATGTTTTCTCGCTAACCGCGCGCGCGGAGCGTGTGGACGGCGGTTATCTAATCAATGGGGCAAAGACCTTTTCGACCAACGGTCCAGTCGCCGACCTCGCGGTAGCCTTTGCATATCTGAAGCCAAATACGGAAGGCGGACCGAAGCTGCTTACGACTTTTTTGGTGTCGCGCGGTACGTCCGGCGTGACGTTCGGGCCGCCGATGTCGAAGATGGGAATTCGCACCTCGCCGACCGGCGAAGTCGCCTTCGAGGATTGTTTTGTGCCGGAATCGGCGCGGCTCGGCGCCGAAGGCGCTGGGATGCGGATCTTCAACTCTGCAATGGAATGGGAACGTGCGTGTATCTTTGCCAGTCACGTTGGTGCGACCGAGCGCCTGCTGGAGGAAAGCATCAAGTATGCGCGCCAACGCCGTCAATTTGGCCAGCCAATCGCGAAATACGAAGCGATCGCAAATCGGATTGTGGAGATGAAGGTGGCGATCGAAGCGGGCCGGTTGCTGGTCTATTATGTTGGCCGCACGAGCAAGGTAAGAGTCCGATTATGGAATCGGCGATCGCCAAGCTCTTCGTCGGTGAGAGTCATGTGCAGGCGGCAATGGACGCGATGCGGATCTTCGGCGGCTTCGGTTACATGAAGGAATCACCGGTAGAGCGCGAGCTGCGCGATTCGATCAGGATTCTGTCGAGGGAAAGCGATCTGAATCGACGGAGCTGCCGAACTGGTAGCCTGCGCGATCCAAAGGGAGATTTCAGTGCCGATACTGCCCGATCTGGTGCGACGCTTCGCTGAACGCTGGCCTAACCATCCGGCGGTGGTCATGGACGGGCGAAGCTTTAGCTATACAAATCTGGAGGCGGCCTCCAATCAGATCGCGCGGAGGCTCAAACGGCACGGAATTGGCGCTGGCGATCGCGTGATGCTCTGGCTGCCCAAGTCGCCTGACGCGATCGCGGCGCTGTACGGGATCATGAAAGCCGGGGCGGCCTACGTCTCAGTTGATCCGTCTGCGCCGCCGCCGCGGGCCTGCTATATCGCGCGCGATTGCACGGCGGCGGCTTTGATCACAGTCCCTGCGCGGGCAGGAGTGCTCGATAAGGAATTTGCAGAGACCGTGCCGATGAGCGCCGTGCTTTATGCGGAAAGCGCCATGGAAGCACCACGATCGCGGGTATCAGCGCAATTTCGTGGGAGGAGATTCAGGCCGAGAGCGATACGCCATTCGACAGTGGCGTAATGGAGAAAAATCTCGCCTACATACTCTATACGTCCGGCTCAACCGGCCAGCCGAAAGGCGTGATGATTTCGCATAGCGCTTCGCTCTCGTTTGTCGAATGGGCAGGCGACAAATTCGGCATCGCTCACGATGATCGACTTTCCAATCATGCGGGCTTTCACTTTGACCTTTCGACTTTCGATCTTTATGCGGGCGCGCGAGCGGGTGCGACGGTCTATCCGGTGTCGTCGCGGGTTGCGCCGTTTCCGGCGGCGCTGGCCAAGCAGTGGCACGAGCAATCGCTCACGGTCTGCTATGCGACGCCAAGTACATTTATTTTGTTGATGGGCCGCGGGAATCTCGGCAAGATCGGGATTCCTTCACTACGCGTCGTGCTGTTCGCGGGTGAGGTCTTCCCGGTTAAGCATCTGCGGCAGCTCATGGAAATTTTCCCGCGGGCGCGGTTTGCGAATCTCTATGGGCCGACCGAAACCAACGTCTGCACCTGGTATGAAGTAACGGAGCCGCCGCCCGAAGACTCGACTATACCGATTGGTCGGGAATGCGAAAACTGCATCGGATTCCTGCTGGACGAAACCGGCAAACCTGCGCCGGAGGGTGAGGTCGGCGAGCTGTGGATTGGCGGCGCCACGTTGATGGAAGGATATTGGGGACGTCAAGACCTGACATCGCAACGTTTGAAGCCTATTCAGAATGGTAATGGCGTGCCGACTTTGGCCTATAACACCGGCGATCTCGTCAAACGTTCGCCGGACGGGAACCTGCGCTTCTTTGGCCGCCGCGATCATCAGATTAAGACGCGGGGCTATCGCGTCGAACTAGGTGAGATCGAGGCGACGCTTTGCCGCCATCCGGGGGTCGAGGAAGCCGTAATGCTCGCCTTGCCCGATGACGAGATTGGCCATGCACTGTTCGGCGTAGTGGTCAAAAAATCGCAAGTGATAGTTGAAGAAGCTGAACTCAAACGATTTTTACTGGAAAGCTTGCCGCGCTACATGGTACCCGAACGAATCGAGTTCCGCGCCGAATTACCACACACTTACAGCGACAAAATTGATCGCGAGGCGCTCGCCCGCGAAGTATCTACTCAGAGCCAATAATGGAAGGGAACATGAGCAAAGTCGCAATTGAAGAAGGCGTGCGGAATTTCCTGATTAATGAGGTCTTTTACGATAAGGCGCTGGATACCAATGCGCTCGGACCGACGGATACGCTGGTCGGATTACTCGATTCACTCGGGATCAGGCGCGTTGTGAGTTTCTGTGAAGAAAGTTTCGGTGTGCAGATTCCGGACACGGAAATCCTGCCGGAGCACTTTGAGAATATCCGGGCAATTGCCACCCTGATCGAAGGTTGTCAAAACGGCTGACGCAATAACCGTCAGGGCTTCTGCGCCTTGACGGCTTCAACTTGAGTGCGCTTTCCCACCTGTCTAGTCTGGGAATCCGGGGCTACTAATCTCGCTTCGCTATACGACGGCATCCAGCATTATTAGGACAATCGCGTCGTCGTCCAATTGATAGACCCGACGCCGCCTTGACCCGTGACGCCCGATGTCGGACGGTGTATAAGGACTTGAGATTGCCGTTTAATCGGAAGACAGCAGACACCGCGATCGATACTCAGACGTTATCGGCGCGATTATGATCAGACAGAGGTGCCAAAATGACGCAACTTGAAGCTGCACGCGAGGGCACGATTACCCAGCAGATGCATGAAGTCGCTGAGGATGAAGGACTCAGTGTTGAGACAATTCGTGAACTGGTCGCATCCGGCGAGGTGGTGATTCCGCACAATCAGCATCATAATTTTCGCGCGATCGGAATTGGCCGGCGGCTACGGACCAAGGTCAACGCGAATATCGGCGCATCAAATTTTCATCAACTGATAGATGAGGAAGTCGAAAAGCTTTATACGGCGGTTCGGTATGGGTCCGACTCCGTAATGGACCTTTCGACCGGTACAGACCTCGACCAGATTCGGGTCGAGATTCTGTCGCGATGTCCGGTAATCCTCGGCACTGTGCCGATTTATCAAGTCGCGTCAGAACACTCAATCATGGAGTTAGACGCGAAGTTCTTTCTTGAAGTGATTGAACGGCAGGCCCGTCAAGGCGTCGATTACATGACGCTGCATTGCGGGGTCACGCGAGCGAGCGTGAGCAAATTGCGCGGTCACAACCGAATCGAGGGAATTGTATCGCGCGGAGGCGCGCTGTTGGCCTCATGGATCGAACGGACTGGTAACGAGAATCCATTATATGAACATTACGACGAGATATGTGATATTCTGCGCGAGCACGATGTCACGATATCGCTGGGCGACGGACTGCGTCCGGGCGCTACGGGCGACGCTACTGATCGCGGTCAGTTAGCCGAACTTCTCGTTCTAGGAGAATTGACTGAGCGTGCCCGTACACGCGGCGTGCAGGTGATGATCGAAGGTCCTGGGCACGTTCCGCTGGATCAGATCGAAGCCAATGTAAAGCTGGAGAAACGCATCTGCGGCGGCGCTCCGTTCTATGTTCTCGGTCCGCTGACCTGTGACGTTGCGCCGGGTTACGACCATATTACTGGTGCGATCGGGGGTGCGATCGCGTCGGCCGCCGGCACGGATTTCTTATGTTATGTTACCCCGGCTGAGCATCTGCGGTTGCCCGATATTCAAGACGTGCGCGAAGGAGTAATCGCTACACGGATCGCCGCGCATTCAGGCGATCTGGTGAAAGGTGTGCGCGCGGCCAAAGTCTGGAATGATCAGATGTCGCGTTATCGCAAGGCGCTGAATTGGGAAGGGATGTACGCGATGGCGATGGACCCCGATAAGGCGCGCCGGTACAAGGAAGAGAGCGAAGCGGCGGGCTCCAACGTATGCAGCATGTGCGGCTCGCTATGCTCGATCAACGTCGATAACGCCGCGATCAAATTCACCAAGCGGCGCGCCGTCGCCGAGCAGGTTGAGATCAATGCCGCGGCGGGCTGAGAACTTCACCGCGGCGGATTTGGCGTCGGCAAGCCGAATCCGCTTGTGCGATCAGCACGGGATTCCGCGACAGCTTTCTGATTTCCTTGGGCGGAACCTCGTGCTGTATTTTTATCCGAAGGACGATACGTCCGGATGCACGGTCGAGGGTAAGGAGTTTCGCGATCTGCACGATGAATTCGCGGCGCTCGATGCAACCATAATTGGTGTCAGTACGGACACGATGGAGTCGCATCGCGAGTTCGCGGAAAAGCATGCACTGCCATTTCCGTTGCTTGCGGATACGGACGGTGAGCTAGCCCGTTCGTTCAATGTTCTACGCGGGTCGATGGCGGATCGCGTCACTTTTGTGCTCAGAGAGGACGGGAGAATTGTGCGAGTGTTCACCGACGTAGGGCCGCGGGGACATGCTCGCCAGGTGCTCAACTTCATTCGGGCGTTCCAGGAATCTCATCGGATGTTAGGCGGCTGAGACTCCGTCCATTAGCCTGCTTGTGCAAGATCTCATTATGATGGTTAAGTCAGTGGGATAGGCTCCAAGCAGGGCAAGGAACAATTCATGGCAAAGACCTCGAAAAATATTCTCGACGAAGCTCGTTCGACAATTAAGCAAATCGATATCGACGAGGCGCGGCGGATGCTCGATAAGCCCGGTACAACGCTAATCGACGTGCGGGAAAGCGACGAGTGGCGACAGGGCCACATCCCACAGGCGATTTTTATACCGCGCGGCTTCCTCGAGTTAAGGGTGGAAGAGAAGGTACCGGATCACAAAACGCCAGTTATTCTACAGTGCGCTTCCGGTACACGCTCCCTGCTGGCAGCGCGAGCGCTGCGCGAAATGGGTTATGAGAATCTCTACAACTTGAATGGCGGGTTCAATGCCTGGAAGGATCGCGGACTGCCGTGGGTAGCCGATCGAGCGTTTACACCCGACGAGCTGACCCGGTATTCGCGTCACTTCGTGATTCCCGAAGTAGGTGAAAAAGGGCAGGCAAAACTGCTCGATTCCAAGGTCTTAATCCTCGGGACCGGCGCGCTGGGGTCGCCGTCGTCGCTGTACTTGGCGGCTGCCGGCGTAGGGACGATCGGACTCGTGGATTTCGACGTGGTCGATATGTCAAATCTCCAGCGGCAGATCATCCATACGGTCGATCGGGTCGGGATGCTCAAAACCGAATCCGCGCAGAAGCAACTCAACGCGCTCAATCCGGGTATTAAGGTAATACGACATGACGTGCGGCTAAGTTCCGAGAATGTCATGGATATTATCGAGCCTTACGATGTCGTGGTGAATTGCGGAGATAACTTTCCTACCCGCTACCTAATCAATGATGCGTGCGTGTTCGCCAAGAAGCCTCTGGTGGATGGCGCGATTTTTCGCTTTGAGGGCAATGCTACGGTGTTCCATCCGGCGGCGGGCGGACCATGTTATCGATGCCTTTATCCTGAGCCTGCGCCGCCCGATATGGCGCCATCGTGTGCGGAGGCGGGGGTTTTAGGTGCATTGCCGGGAGTGATCGGATCGATTGAGGCGTTGGAAGCAATCAAGTTGCTTCTTGGCGCGGGCAAGCCCCTGATCGGCAAGATGGTTTATTTCGATACACTGTCGAATGACTATGTGCGGCTGCTGAAGATCCGAAAGAACCCGGATTGTCCAGTCTGCGGCGAGCATCCGACGCAGACGACGCTGATCGATTATGAGGTGTTCTGTGGACTCGCCGCACCATCCGACAGTGCAGGCGCAGACATCAACAATCACGCGGCAGCAGCTGCAGGACGTTGATCCTAAATCGGTAAAGACTTGCTAGAGCGATGGCGGCCATCACTGATGATGGCCGCCATCGCTCGAAATGGACGACCCAAATGGCGTTAGGGCCTTTTCACGTGGCGCAAATACTTCGAGAGAACCATGAACTACGCGGCGCCGTGATGCTGATGCGGCATGGCGAAACCGACTGGAATCGTGAAGGGCGCGTAATGGGTCGCAATCCGGTAGAGCTTAATGCACGCGGTCGGGTGCAAGTCGAAGCAGCGGCGCGGTTTGCTCAGTCGATTAAGCCAGATCTAATTATCAGCAGTCCTCTTGTGCGTGCGCGCCAATCGGCGGAGTTGATGGCGGCGGGGCTTGGCGGCATTCCGATTATCGAGGAGCCATCAATTGCTGAAGTGATGTACGGACGCTGGGAGGGGATAGTTTATCACGATCTGATCCATGACCCGTATTATGTCGAATATCGCAAGTCACCGCTCGATCATCCTACACCGGGCGGCGAGACAATCGCTCAGGTGCAGGTGCGAGGCGTTGAAGCGGTCACCCGTGCCTTAAGCGATCACTTCGGCGGTCGAATCATGTTCGTGTCGCACGGCGACATCATCCGGACAGTGCTCTGCCATTTCATGGGATTGGAACTCGGGCACTTTCATCGCTTGCGGGTGGATAACGCCTCGATCTCTACGATTCAGATTTCCGGGAAATTTGCTGAGCTGAAATTCTTGAATTTGTTGGCTGATCCCGCGCAGGCATTTGTCCCACCCTTTCCGATTAAGAAGCCGGAAGAGAAGTCTCCGCAACAGGCTTAGGTTTCGATTTCGAACGGCTTCACCGAACTGTCGAGCAGGCCGCGACCAGCGCGAGTGCGACGGGAGCGGATCGCTTCGATCAGGTCACGCTCGTTCCGCAGCGGCTCGGGGAGCAAGGTAGTGACGACCCCGATGGAATTAGCGGAGTGAGAATCGGAACCGGCGACTTCTGCCAACCCCGCCGCACGCGCGACCTTAAGCGCAAACAGGTTTTCTTCCTCGGTGCAGGCTGCGTTCAGAACCTCGACCGCGTCGCACATCTGGATAATCTCCAGCTTTGCGGCACGTTCCGGATGCTCAATGTCAATCGGCTCGTTATCCGAGTTGATGAAGGAGAAGCGAGGATCGAGCTTGTAGCGAAATGGATGATTGGCGATCATAATTCCGCCGCAGTCGTCAACTACTTTGCGTAGTCCGGCGAGCTTATAGATACCGCCCACGTATTGATCCACGCCGAAAACCCCGACGTGGCCAAGTTCGGTCGTTACTTCCATCCCGCGCAGGCAGACGAACCCCGCATCAGCGGCGGCTCGCGACATCTCTTTCACATCCCAGATGTTATCGTGCTCGGTGATGCATACTGCGCCGATTCCAATCATACGGGCGCGGTCGATCAAGTCTTTCGGCGCGAGATTGGAATCCGCGCTGCCGTGACTCGTATGAAGGTGCAAATCGGCGGTGAAGTAGGCCCCCGTTCCCGGGTGGCCGCTTCCATTAGTTTTCATGCAATGATCCTATTTTGGGAGCGAGTTGCTCAGCACAATCTTCTTGATGTGGTCTCCGACCTTGATTTTATCCACCACGTCCATCCCTTCGACTACGCCGCCGAATAGCGTGTATTGGCCGTCGAGGAACGGCGCCGGATTCAAGCAGATATAGAATTGGCTACCGCTTGATTTACGTTCGGGGTTGACGTTGTCGCCCGTCCGCGCCATCGCGATAGTGCCGCGCAGATGCTTTTCGGTCGGACTGATTTCCGCAGGAATCTCATAGCCAGGACCACCGGTGCCATTACCTGCGGGATCACCGCCCTGAACGACAAAGCCGGGTTCGACCCGATGGAACGTCAGATTATTGTAGAAACCATCTTTCGAGAGTTTCTCGAAATTCGCGACCGTTTTGGGCGCAACGGCGGGATAAAGCTCGACGACGATATTGCCCTTGTCAGTCTCGATAGTGGCGTACTGTCCAGTATTGCGCACGGGTAATCCATCCAGTTTGGAGTTATTTGCTTCGCCGCGACAAGCGACGACGGTAAATGCGAGCGCCGCAAGCACGACGCATCCGAGCCGAAATGATGATCGCTTCATTATCCCGAATTTTTCTTTCCCAGAGTAGCCCTTTTCAAGTATGCGAGCCGACTCGTCAGCGCAAGACCAAAGTTTCATTTCACAGTGAACGACCAAGAGTAATTCTGATCGCCGCAAGTGAGCGCGATCTGATATTTGCCCAAGACGAGCGGTGCGCGCGGGATAATCACGACTGCGCCAAAATCCAACAGGAGATCGCGACCGATTTGCTGAACTGATGCATCGGGGTTCGCGTATGTATGGGAGTCAAAGCCGCAAACCTCGATCTTCGTGGGCGTCGCCGATTCGAGCGTCAGTTCGTAATTCGACAAGGAGGGCGCCATCACCGCGCCCAATTGTAACGTGATCGGAAAACCGGCGGGAGTTTTGTAGCCCGGACAACTAGTAAGCGGATCGGGCCATTCGCCTGCGAATTGAGCGCCGTTGATGACACCGCCCTTAGGCGGATACATGATCGAGCGAGATGACGCGGTTGTTGCCCGCATCGCGGTGGTGTCGCCATGAACATTCAATGCGGCGACGCAAATGCCATTCGCGCAGAAATATCCATAGCCAACGCTACGCAGATGCGGGTCGAGCAACGATAAACGATGGAACGGCCCGAGCATCCAGTCGTCGATCGCCCATGAAGGCTTAGCAATCCCGCCCGGGTCCCACATTTCGTCAACATCACCTGCTTTCGCCGCCTCGAGGCCTTCCGGTGTGTACCATGGCTTCGACGAGTCTTCCGTGTGCATCGTCGGGCCGAGGTTAACCCCCTTCACGATCTCGTTACCGTAGTTCTTCACCATATAGCGGGAGTGCAGAAAATCGCCCAGGCTGAACTTTGCGTTAGCGGTGACCGGCGGCACTCCAACTGCCGAGCGATACGCATTGAGCGGGACCAGCCAGTCATTAGGGTCGGGTTCCTCGCTCGCAAGCGGCGTTGAAGCTGAGGCTGCAACGGTCGCGACAGGAGCGGATGCCGTATTCGCTACAGAAACCGGCTGCATGGAAGAAGTCGAAGAAACAGCCGCTGGTATCGCTTCGGAGGTCGTCCTCGCCGCGCGTCCGTGGTAACTCTGAGAAAGAATATTGCGGCGAACGAAATGGCAAATAACCCGGCAAGTGGAAATATCACTTTTGAAGCAGTCCGCCAGCGATCACTCGCTTCGCCCCGCAATTCGCATCGCACCGCGCCGAAGCGAATTTCGTCGCCAGCATCAAGAGTTGCGCTCTCGCCAATCCGAACGCCTTTTACGTATGTGCCGTTAGTCGAGCGAAGGTCCGAGACGCTGCACGACCGGCGATCCAGATGAAGCGTGGCGTGGTATCGCGAAACCGTCGAGTCGCTGAGCACGATGCTATTATCCGCAGCACTGCCGATGGTGATCCGGCGCTCGTTTAGGGGTATTTCGCGGGAAGCCTTGCCGTCAGACGCCAATACTCGCAACTTCACAGAAACGATCTGCTCCCATGAACGAGGCGAGCGTTCAGCGTCACAATAAGTCTGCGGTCTCCCAGCGCTCTAGCGCTTTACGAAATCGCGAATCAGGCCCGCAACTGCGGTGGGTTGCTCGAAGGGCGCCATGTGACCCGCATTGGCGACCATCTCGATCCTTGCGCCGGGGATCATCTTTTTGAAGTCTTCGGCATATACCGGCTTGGTGAGGCCGTCGTCCTTGCCCCAGATCAGCAAGGTCGGCGCGGTTATCCGATGAGCCCGCTTACGCAGTCCTTTTTCGGGAATTGGCCAGATGAACTTGCCGGTGCATCCGAGCGCCCAAGTCACGCGAATTACCGAGTCCGGCTCTTCGAGGTTCATGAAGACCAGCTTGCGGGCCGGATGATTGCGGTCATGAAAGAACATGGGATCGAGGTCGGCTTCGGGCGCGACCATGTAGTTCTTGATTGGGGCGTCGTCGCGCCAAAGTCCGAGCGGATCAATTAGAGCAAGTTTGCCAACGCGTTTGGGATTGGTTGCCGCCAGCTCTGCCGCGACCATCCCGCCGAACGAATGACCGACTACCGTCGGCGCTTCAAGTCCGAGCTTGTCGAACAATTCATAGTAGTAGAGGACGAGGTCCCATACATCGTCGAGGCTCTTGATCGCGTCGGGATCGCCTTCGCTGGTCCCCGGATGCTCGGGCGCATAGACGGTGAAATCGCGCGCCACTTCGTCGAGGAAGTCGCTCCAGACCAGTCCGTAGCCGCTGTGCAAAAATACCAGTGGTTGGCCCTGACCGGCGACCTTAACGTGCGCCGTCACTTTATCTTCCCAAAGTTTGATTGTTCGTTCGGAGGTCGCAGCCATTATTTCAACTCTTTCTTCAATGGGTATGGCCTAAAAAGCCGCGCCGACCTTCGAGGGCGACGCGGCAGGATAGTCTCGGCAATACGGATCTATTTGCCGGCGCGCGCCTCAGCGTAGCTGCTCGAATAATCGTGCGCCGGGAAGGCTTCTTTTCCTTTGAGTCCCTGCGGCCACCATCGATTCTCCCATTGATCATCCCACATGTTGTTGAAGTGGGGCTTAACCTCACGGGCAAACAGATCAATATTCTTGAGGGTCAGATCATGCGGCATCGAGCCGATATGCAGCAGCACCATCAGATTGCCGACGCGCAGCTTCTTCACTGCTTCCATCAACTGATCGCGCACTGACGCCGGGCTGCCGCCGATGACGAACTGATTATCGACGAAGTCCTTGTACTTCCATTTGGGTATCTCGTTCATCAGGCCAAGCTGCATCGGCATCAGATTTTTCACGCTATTCGCGAGGCTCTTGTAGTCCTGATTCCCGGGAATCATCTGATACTCGTTCAGGATATGCAGGCACTTGTCATAGAAATAGCGAATATGAGGATAGTATTCCTGCTCGGCCTTGGCGTCAGTTTCGGATACCACGACCAGTTGCAGGAAGCCCGCGCGATATGGGTTATTATCCACTCCGGCCTTATCGACAAACTCCCAGAAGCCATCCATCACGCGCTTGCCCAGATTGTTGCCGTAATAGCTCAGGAAACAGTAGCAGTGGTCGTGCTTGGCCGAGAAGTCCCACGTGCTCAGACTGCCCGCACCGGGCACCCATACTGGAGGATGCGGCTGTTGAAGGGGCCGTGGCCACAGATTGACCATCGGCAACTTAAAATACTTGCCGTTCCACGCGAAGATTTCCTTTGCCGACCACGCCTTCATAATGAGGTCGTGCGCCTCGTAATAGCGCTCGCGATGCTCTATCGGAGTGATGCCATAGCAGAGATTGGCGTCCATCGGCGTGCCCAGCGGCATACCCGCGACGAGGCGGCCACCGCTGATACAATCGAGCATCCCGTATTCTTCGGCGACTCGAATCGGTGGAATCGTGGTCGGAAGCGTCGCGCCCATCTGGACGATCGCGCAATTAAGTCCGTTGGTAGCTCGGGCCAGTGCCGAGCCCATCAGGTTCGGACTGGGCATAAAGCCGTAGGCATTCTGATGATGCTCATTGACGCAGATACCATCCATACCAGCGCGTGCGGCATGGATCAGTTCGTCGAGGGTCCAGTTATAAAACTGTCCCACTTTCTTCGAGTCGGCGAGTTCCCAGTATGGCGGATCGACCCATACCGACTGATACTTTTGTTCGAAATCCGCGGGTAAGTCGCGATAGGGCATCAGGTGGAACATCGAAATCTTCATTACTGGTTTCCTCCGATAGGCACCGGCCAATCATTTCGATTATCACGACCGTCGCTGAGCGACAACTACCGTCGGAACACGGGGTAAAGCGAATAATCACGTTGAATGGCAAGCGGACTCACTGCCCAGATCCGAAAAGCACTTTCTCCATTAAATAATTGTGAATTGTCACGCCGCGCACGAGAAATTCGCGGCGTTTTACCTCGAAAAAACCGTTTCTGAGGAATAATCTCCGCGCAGCTTCGCTGGCTTCAACAAAGAGCTTGGCGATCCACTGTTCGCAGGCCCATTGTTCCAGCCGATTGTACAACGCGGACGCGACCCCTAGGCCAATCATCTCTGGCCGACAGTACAAGTGATCTATGTGTCCGTTTGGCTCCAGGTCTCCATAGGCAATCGGCTCGTCGGCTTCATTGACCGCAACCAATATCAGGCGACCATCTATGGCGCGCGCCTCGAACATAGACTGATCCGGTATTGAAGGCGCCCAAGCTTCGACTTGCGCTTGAGTATAATCGCGCAGACCTGCCGCCCGGACCGCATCAAAAAACACCGCGCCCAAAAAAGCTGCGTCCTTTGACTCATAAAGTCGGATACGTGCAAACCCCACGTTCAAAAGGTACGAGTGCAGAGCGAAACCCTCAAGGTCCACTGCGCCGGAGCCCCAACTCAAACTGACCGTTTACCGCCGGGACAGAGAGCTTCGGTCAATCTTCCAGTACGGCGCGAGGAAGTGAGTGGCGCGGGAAAGGATTAGTCCAACGCGGGCCACCGACGGCGAATCGACGATTTGCTCTTCGGCATCGCGGCCAAATTCGTCGATGACTGCATGGGCACTGTCGGCCAAAGCTCGTAAGTCATAGCCACCCTCAAGGACGGCGATCAATTTCCCTCCGCATGATTCGGCGGCGAGGCGTTTTATCCGGCGCGCCATCGCCGTGAAGCCGTCTTCCGTCACCCGCATCCCGCCGAGCGGGTCCCGATGGTGACAATCGAAGCCGGCCGAAATCAGCACGAACTCGGGCTTGAACTGACGGGCAATGGGCAAGAGCAGATTATCAAAGACGGCGAGATAATCGGGATCGCCGAGCGTTGCAGGCATGGGTGCATTCACGGTGAAACCAGCGCCATCGCCTGTGCCGACCTCGTCGAAATATCCAGTCCCCGGGTAAAAGGGATACTGATGGATAGACATATAGAGGATGTGCGGCGATTCATAAAACATTTCTTGCGAGCCGTTGCCGTGATGGACGTCCCAGTCGAGCACGAGCACCCGGTTCAGCCCGCGCTTTTCGACGAGCCACTTGGCCGCGATCGCGACATTGTTGAAAAAGCAGAATCCCATCGCGGTATCGGGTCGCGCATGATGCCCCGGCGGACGCACGAGCGCGAACGCATTATCGACGTCACCATCGATCACGGCTTCGACCGCGGTTAGCACGCCGCCTGCGGCGAGCGTCGCGGTCATCCAGGTTTCGGGCGAACTGTGAGTATCGGGATCGAAATCGTAGCGCGCTGCACCCGAGGTCTGTTCGACGGTCGAGACGTAACCTGCGCCGTGGCAGAGTTCGAGTTCGGCGGCAGAGGCCATCCGTGGTGAATAGAGCTTGAGGGCGGGACGGCTTAGATGGCCGGTCATTTCGATCAGGGCAGCGATGCGCTCAGGCCGCTCGGGATGATGCTTTCCGGGAAAATGCGCCATGAAACGGCGATCGGCGACGATTGCAGTTCGATTCATCGTTTGACACTCCGCGATGGCACGTTCACGATCATTCTACTACAGGCGGTACGGGTACTCCCGATAGCACCGCAGTTACATAGGTAAATGCCGCATGGGCATATCGGAACTTATAATTGTTCTCGTGGTCGCATTGATCGTGATCCCGCCGGATAAGCTGCCGGAGGTGATGCGGACATTGGGTAAAATCCTGCGCGAGCTGCGGCTCGCGAGTAATACAGTCGTGCGAGAATTGACTGAAGTGGTGGATGATCCATTGTCGATTCGCCAACCGCCACCCGCGATCGCAAAATCACCGATCGCTGCGCCCGTGGCTGACCCGCAGGCCGATGTAATCGATCAAAATCGTGATTGATCAGGACCCTGAATCGTTAGGCATCGCGTCCAGCGACAATGAGGGACGGATGCCCCTGCTCGAGCATCTGAGTGAGTTACGCACGCGGTTAATTCGTGCGGCGATCGCGCTGGCGCTCGGATTCGTGGTTGCCTATGCCTTCGCCGATCGATTGTTCAAGGCTTTAACGCTGCCGCTGCGCGAGGCCTCGCACACGCAACTACTGCTGATCGGCACCGGAGTCGGCGAAGCGTTCTACACGAAACTGAAGGTGGCGCTGATCGCAGGACTGTTTATCGCTAGCCCGGCGGTGTTTTTCGAAATCTGGAAGTTTATCGTGCCGGGGCTCTATCACACCGAGCGGCGGATGGCGAAACCGTTCGTGCTTGCCGCCACCATCTTTTTCTTCGCTGGCGCCTATTTCTGCTGGGCGGTAGTGTTCCGGATCAGCTTTCTTTTCTTCCTTAAACAATACGCCGAAATTGGCGCAACACCCACTTTGCGCGTCAGCGAATTCCTGAGCTTTGCCGCCAAATTGTTGCTCGCCTTCGGTATCACTTTCGAGATGCCAATATTCGCCTTTTTTCTAACGCGACTCGGCCTGATCGATCACCGCATGATGATTCGACAGTTGCGCTATGCAGTGCTGGCGATTTTCGTCGTCGCGGTCGCGCTGACTCCGCCGGATATGATCTCGCCCTTTTTGTTGGCGGTCCCATTGCTGGCGCTCTACGGCTTGAGCATTGCCGTTTCATATCTTTTCCGAAATCGGCAAGCGGGGCTGACGCCGGCTGCCGCTGAACCATCGATCTAACTGTACCGCCTGATAGGGGGATTCGCAGGCATGGCGACACTCGACAATTCTCCGGTCGCGACCGGGCGTCCCGGAATCGAGCCGCGCTGGACGCATAGTGCGAAAGACGTCGTCGGCACCGCCTATTTCACTTCGAGCCGAGTATGGTTCACGGTGTCGGACGGTGTTATCAGCGAAGTGTATTTCCCGACCCTCGACCGTCCGCAGATTCGCGATATGCAGTTTCTCGTGACCGACGGCCACACCTTCTTTCACGATACCCATCGCAGTCTCGTCTCAACGATAGAGTACCTCGGCGAACATGGACTAGGCGTCAAGATCATCAACGCTGATCCGGCAGGGCGCTATCGGATGGTGATCGAGGTGGTCTCTGACCCGCATCAGCCGTGTGTATTGCTCAACACCCGGCTTGAGGGCGACGCGGCGTTCGTGCGGAAGCTGCACCTATATGTACTCCTCGCGCCTCATCTGGAAGTCGGGGGATGGGGTAACAACGGCAATGTCGCGCATATCGCCGGTCGTGAATTCCTGACCGCGAACAAGAAAGATACCTGGTTAGCGCTCGCGGCGACAGTCCCGTTTATCAAACGTTCGTGCGGTTATATCGGAAGCTCGGACGGTTATCAGGACTTATCGACGAACTTCAAACTAGATGCCCAGTTCGCTGCCGCGTCTGACGGGAATATCGCCCTGATAGGCGAGCTGGATCACAGTAGTGGGGAGCACTTCACCCTCGCGCTGGGATTTGGTAACTCACTGCATCATGCGGTTACGACAGTTTTTCAATCGTTAGGTACGCCGTTCGAGGACCATCGGGACCGATTTCTCAAGCAGTGGGAGCGAGTCTGCAAGGAACTGTATCCACTCGAAAAATTAAGTAGCGACGGCGGGATGCTCTATCGGCGGAGCCGTGAACTGATCCTTGCCCATGAAGATAAGAGTTATGCCGGTGCGTTGATCGCATCGCTGAGTATTCCGTGGGGAGAAGCCAGGGGCGACGAGGACCTCGGCGGCTATCATCTGGTGTGGACCCGCGACATGGTCAATAGCGCGAGCGCGCTGCTCGCGGCAGGGGATCGAAGAACTCCGCTGCGGGCGCTGATTTATCTGGCCTGCTCGCAACAACCGAATGGATGTTTTCCGCAGAATTTCTGGGTAAATGGCGAGCCGTATTGGACCGGTATCCAACTCGACGAGGTCGCCTTTCCGATTATGCTGGCCTGGCGCTTACGCAAAGCGAATGCCTTGGAGGATTTCGATCCCTATCCGATGGTGAAGCTGGCGGCCGGCTTTTTGATTGATCGCGGATGTATTACTCCGCAGGAACGCTGGGAAGAGAACAGCGGCTACTCGCCTTCGACCTTGGCGAGCAACATCGCAGCACTAATTTGTGCGGCGGCTTTCGCACTGGAACGTGGCGACGAGGCTGCCGCGAGCTTTATCGCGGATTTCGCAGATTTCATCGAGGCTCACGTCGAGGCCTGGACAGTCACACATGCCGGCGTGATCGTGCCCGACGTGAAACAGCACTACGTCAGGATTAATCCCGAAGACCCCAATGCCTCGGTGCATGACGAGGACCCGGACCATGGGAAGGTTTCGATTCGTAATCGCCCGCCGGGAGAGCCAACGGATTTTCCCGCCGCAGCAATCGTCGATGCGGGTTTTCTAGAGCTCGTTCGTTACGGTATCCGGAAGGCCGGCGAGCCGCTCATGGAAGATTCTCTACGAGTGGTGGATGCCTCGCTCAAGACCGATTTTCCTGCAGGTCCCTGCTGGCGGCGCTACAATTACGATGGCTATGGGCAGCAGGACGACGGTGGACCGTTTACCTATTGGGGGCGCGGTCGTCCTTGGCCGCTACTAACCGGCGAACGCGGTCATTATGAACTGGCTGCCGGTCGCGATCCTCAGCCATATCTCCATGCGATGGAGAATTTCGCGACGAAAACACGGTTGTTACCCGAACAAGTTTGGGACCAACCAGATATCTCGGATGCGCTGATGCGTTTCGGTAAGCCGACCGGCGCTGCCATGCCACTGATGTGGGCGCACGCCGAGTATATCAAGCTGTTGCGTTCGCTCTCCGACGGACAGGTCTTCGATCTAATTCCTGAAGTTGCTGATCGCTACCTCCGGCCCCGCAAGCGCGCTCCACTCGAAGTCTGGAAGTTTAACCGTCAAATACAGTCGATTGTCGCGGGAAGATTGCGGATTCAGGCCACGCGGCCATTCGCGCTGCATTGGGGACGTGGCGATTGGACCAACGTTAACGATCTATCGTCGCAACAGACCTCTCTAAGCTTGAGCTTCGTCGATCTCGCAACAAAGCCGGGCGAGCTAACTCCAATCCGCTTCACCTTCCGATGGCTGGACAATGGCGAGTGGGAAGGGCGTGATTTTGTCGTCGAAGTGCGCGAGCGCTAGCTCGACTACAATCTCGTAAGCGCGAATTGTTGCTTCAGGGAATCAAGTAGTATTTCGATTTCCTCAGTGGACTCCGGCGCAAAATACAATCTTAAATAGTGATTCGCCGGATCTTCGGTCCGCAAGGTCGCAAGATTGTCATAGGATTCTATGATCGCCTTGAACAGAGCTATTTGTCTCGGCGGCAAACTGAGGACCATTGAACTCATACATAAAGGTTGCTGAGCCATCGGCGCTCTCGACGGTATTACCTGAAACATGATCGTCCTCTCAACCGTCAAAGCAAGATAGCATTTACGCGCGGACTGAAATCCGCCATTTCCTTCGCATCGACACGATTGATAACTTCTTATGGGTAGCCATTTTATGAGTGCTGGCTTGCTGAATTCGACGACTTTTATCCTCCGATTCCGACTGGAAATAATCGCATTGATTGTGCTCGGGTTGGCCGCATTGGCCATAGGGATCCGCGAAGCCCCTTTAGTGGATTGGGACGAGGCAACTTATGCCGAAGTCGCACATGAAGCGATCCAGACGGGATCCTATCTGAATTTCACCTGGAATGGATCGCCATACCTGAAAAAACCTCCACTGCTGTTCTGGATGATAATCGGATCGTTCAAAATCTTTGGCGAAAGCGCTTGGGCGGCACGGTTGCCGTCGGTCGCAACCGGCATCGGTACTCTCCTCCTGCTCTATTTTTTCGCCGCGCCGATCAGTGGTCGTCTCGGCGGGATATTTGCTGGAATACTGCCATTAGGTTTCTATTTTTTCATCGTTCGCGGAGGGCGCGAGTGCGCTACCGATGGTCCTCTGATTTTCTTCAGCACGTTGACCCTTCTCGCGTTTACTCACGGATCGGCTAACCGACGCTGGCTGCTCGTCGCCGGGTTTGCTTGTGGTTTGGCGATCCTCAGTAAGGGCCTCGCGGGATTCGTCCCGCTGGGTGTGGTAATGCTCTCGATCGTGCTGGTCCCCGGGTTTTCGACAATTGGATGGAAGGGGTTCGCCGTCGTGAGCGGCGCGGCGCTGATCGTCACCGCACCATGGTTTGCCTATGAGGCGCTAGTTAACGGCCCGCTGTTTTGGTCGGTTTTCGTGAAGCACGAAACGCTACTGCGGCTCGCGAGTCATCTGGAAGCTCAGAAGGTCGCAGCCGATAGTACCTTCACTACCTTCACGCGCGAAGTCAGCCATTTATGGGTGTTGCTTATCCCGCTTGCAGGCTTGTTCGCAGCGGTGATCGGTGATGGCTCGCGATGGTCCCTGCTGGAATTGCCACCAGCCGTCCTTCTATGGATTCTCTGGCTGATGCTCGCACTTGCAGCTGCCGACGTAGTACAGACCAAGCTCGGGTGGTATATCCTACCGGCGTTGATTCCTGTAGCACTATTAGGAGGCTCGATTCTCGGAGCTTCGTTTCGCGCTACCGGCGCGGCGCGCGATTACTGCCCGGCGCTGGCCGCGCTTGCCTTAGCGGTCCTTATAGGCGAGTCGCCGGGTCATTGGCGGCAGATCGATCAAGCCTTTCGCTTTGAAAAGGATCGCAGTCGCCCCGCTTACATACTCGGCAAGCGTGCGCATGAACTCGCCGTGTCGACTGGAGAGGTTGACTTATATTTTGTCGGGGTGGAGCTGCCTACACTCGTTTATTACAGCGGTATGAGGTCGCATTTCATTGAGTCTTCGTCAGGATCCGGCTTCGAGTTGCTCAACTTAGGTATCAGCTCGCTACTGATCGAAGATCATCAGGTGATGCTACTTAAGCCAGACGGGACGACCGCGATGGTTGGGAATCTCGGCGACGAATGGAACTTCAGTGGTCCGCTCGAAGAACGGCGCGATACCGTGAGCGCCGCTGCTGAATCCGCAGTTTCGGTCAACTGAGTGATCGGTATCACTCCCTCTCAGGTTCAGCTTCCTTTTAGTAAGACTCAATTCAGCTTTCCCCGTCGTCTGTCCAGGTGAAATGTTACAGGTTGTGCGCTACACCCATCGTGCCGTCAGTCTCAAAGCGTAAATCGATAAAATCGCCTTTTAAGTCTTTTGTCTTACTGGAAAACTTATCAACATCAGCATGCACTGCCTTCGCTCCAACATACTGAAGTATAGTCATAGGTAATAATGTCGCTGGGACGTAATACGCGACCAGTTGATCAACGGTACTTGCCGCGAGTAGCTGCAATTGCGATCGGAATGCTTCACGAAGGCCTCGTTCTGACATTACCAAGCTTGCGTCATGTAGGAGTTGCTCAGAGCGAGCTCTGGCGTTCGGCTGGCCATCCCAATATTCAGTCAGCTGAGGTTGCGGGAGATGCTGATCGCCGTGACTGCAAAAAGGCTACAAGCTTGTCAATATCCGAGGAACTCAAAGTCGCTGCGAAGGCGGGCATATTGCCGCCGCCATTAAGGATTCGGACCTTTATTTGAGCAGCGGTAAGCTGGTCGCCGATGTACGTTAAATTCGGCCCACGTAAGCCGCCCGAGCCGGAAATCATGTGGCAGTACTCGCAACCTCGATCGTGAAACAACCGACTGCCGTCATAAACTGGACCACTCGACGCCGCGATTACCTGAATCGGCAGCGGCTTCGCGTCAAAACGCGGCGACCAGGGCGATCGAATAGCTTCAATTGTGAAGGCAGCTATGGTGAATACTACGACGATCTCAAGCGCCATAGCCCAGGGGCGATCGAGCGGATGACGTTCCCCCTTGTTCCACAAGGCCGGCACCAGCAACAAAAAAATTAAGGTAGATAGCGGCGCCAGAATCATAAAAGCTGATTCGATTCCGCGCGGCAGCAGCGCCAGTACTGCGAAATACCACAACAGGTACCAGTCGGGCTTCACGTCCTTAGTCAGGCTTGTGGAGCTTGGCAATGTTCCAAGCTTAGGCGGCCCGACAAAGAAGGCGAGAATGACAACCACTCCAACAACAAACAAGATAAAAACGACGTCGCGCCATGCTGCATCCGGCCAAAAGGGCACACCCTCTTTATCCAGCAGCTCCTGGTATTCTTCATCGTAGGTTTTCGGATCAACCAGTTCGCCACGTTTAGGCGGCGCTGAAATACCATCGTGAAAGACTAAATAGATATGGAGTCCAACGAACATGAAGATGGCGGCCGGAAGATAAAATACATGATAAGCGAAGAATCGACTGAGCGTCGAACCACCCATCGTCTTACCGCCCAACATGAAGCGGGCGAGAAAGGTGCCGATGAGCGGCGTGCGTCCAACCATCTCCGCTGACAAGAAGGTGGCCCATACCGCAGTCGAATCCCAGCGCAGCAACTGGCCAGTAAAGCCCATCGCCAGCACTAGAAACAGCAAACATACTCCCGATACCCAGTTGAATTCGCGCGGATACTTATAGCACCCCATCAAGAAGACCTGACTCATATGTATGCCAATCAGGGCGATCATTGCGGAGGCTCCGAAAAAATGCATCCCTCGCAACCATCTGCCAAATGGAGCGCTATGGGTAATGAAGTAAATCGCTGAATAGGCGTCGTTGGTAGCCGCGATGTAGCGCGTCGCCAAGGCCATACCGGTGACAACTTGGATGGCGAAACAGGCTAGCACTGCACTGCCGAAAACATACGCCCAGCCGGTGTTAGGTGGAATTCGATGGCGTGCTAGCTGGCCCATCAATTTGAACAGACTGGTCCGTTTCTCAAATGCGTCAAGTAGGCGACGGGCAAGATTCATCGGGGCGGGCTTCCTTACTCGATCGGCACTGCGCTGGCCAGGATTTGCACCTCGCCATTGCGGACTCTAACTTTATATTTGAATAAGCCGCGTGGTGGTGGTCCCGCAGCCCAACTACCGTCAGGGTAGTACACTCCGCCGTGGCAAGGACAAAGGAAAAGTTTCGCCGAGGGTTCCCATCTGACCGGACATCCGAGATGTGCACAGTTGATGGCGAAGGCGACAAACTGTTGTTCGCTTGCGCGTCGTAACCAAGCCGCGGTGCCGGAGGTTTTTCCGGCCCATGCGAGCGACGATGGATCTTGAAAGCGCACCAGGGTAGTCGAGTCAATTTTGAAGTCGTCCACCTTTCCCACAGTGCGCCACGCAACCGGCTCTTGGACGACCAAGGGACCGAAGATAAAGCCGATGATCGGCGTCGCGACTACCCCGCCGGCGATTGCTATACAAACGGCGCTAATCCGGGCGAGCAACTTGCGCCGCTCAGGGCTGTAGCCATGCTCCGGCTCCTCAGTTGAATGCTGATCCGGCACCGACGAGTTCTCCCACCCAATGTTTAATTGACCAGATCATCAGTCCGAGCCCTGCTAACATGAATACATATTGAGTTACTACTCCGAGGCAAAATAGCACGATGCCTAAAGCCATCATCGCAGGCCAATAAGTCCGTGCCGGAGTCCTTAACGGCTTAGGTAAGCTCCAGGTATCGGCCGGCGCATTAACTAACTGGGCGGCCTCAGTCTCAGTCGATTCAGTCATCGTTAAACCCCTGCGGCATTACTTATAGTGCGTTCAGAAAATGGCGGCTCTCTGGAATTTGATACCATCGGAACAAGACGCTCAGCATGGCGGCCAAAAATACCGGACCGCCCAACACCCACATCAAAAGTCCTCCGATTTGCTGATCGAGAGCGGGTGTAATTCCCCACGAACGCCGCACTAAATCCAGCAGTCCAAGGCGGTCATCCGGCTGAAGGTAAGCTCGATAGGTTCCCACCGGCATAAAAGTAAGGACAATTCCGAGGACGCTTTGCAAAAGCATCGCAATAAACAAGTACAACAGAGCCACCACCGGCGACATTAGCTGTTCCTGTCGCGGTCCAAGGACAGGCCACCAGAAGATAGTTGCGCCGATCAGAAAGCTCAGATGCTCGGCAATATGCAGCCATTCGTCCCGCAATGCGGCGTCGTACCAGGGTGGCCAATGCCATGCATATAGAACTCCCATACCGGCCACACCCGCAACCAACGGCTTGCTTAGCGCATGTTCCAATCGCTTCAAGATTGGCGTCCGAAGCAGCGAAGCGGTACCGTCCGCCGAAATACCCATCATTAGGAGAGGGGGGACTATCAACACCAGTAGCATGTGCTGCAACATGTGAGCACTGAAAAGACACGAATCAGCAAGCGCGTCGATTGGTGATTCCAAGGCAACGAACAGTACAATTATGCCCAGTATCTGAACGAGGAATCGTGATAACCGCCCGTGATTCAGCATAAAGGCCGCGATGACGAGCAGCACGCAGCCAATTACTACTGAAGAGTCAAAGTCCCAGGCGAGTAATAGTCGAGTCATCAATCATACCAACGGCCAGATATAAACAATTCCGAAAATAAAAACCCAGACAGCATCCACGAAATGCCAGTAAATACTCACCGCGCTTAGACCCGAAGCATGTCTGGTCGTCAACTGTCCCGAAAGTGCCAACCAGAAAGTTATGCTCAAAAGCACCAGCCCAAGAAATACATGCAGCCCGTGGAATCCAGTCAGGGTAAAAAACGTCGCGCCGAACTGATTAGTACTAACGGTGAGATCATGGTTGATCAATCCATGATATTCACTAGCCTGACCATAAAGAAAAACCGCGCCGAGGACGATGGTAATTCCGAGCCAGATTAGAAAGCTAGCTGAACGGCTCTGCCGAAATTGACGATGCGCCCACGCCATCGTCGCGCTGCTGGCAAATAGCGCTACGCTATAGGCTCCGGTAATTCCGGGATGAAGACTGTTAGCTGCGCTTGGTCCATGCTCTGGCTGAACGTGATAGTAAACGTAGGCGGCAATCAGAATTAGGAAAAATTGCGATTCAGAATAAACAAAGAGACCGACTCCGAGTTTATTTTTATCCGGCATAATGCGTCATCCCGCCTGCTGGACGCGCTCGTCAGCGCGGTCCGGATGAGCCAGATCCCAGAGCGGCCGCCGTCCACGTACCGGCGGCACGCGGTGGAAGTTTTCTTCAGGAGGCGGAGAGCTGACTGCCCATTCCAGCGTCCAGGCATCCCAGGGATTGTCACCAGCAGGTGCGCCGCGTCGCAAGCCGGCCCACACGGTCCAGATAAAAAGCAGAACCGAGAGGCCCAGAATATAAGCCCCGATCGTCGAGAGTAGATTCAAGATTGCGTAATCTGGAAGCGGTGGATAGGTGAAAACACGCCGGGGCATCCCGAAGATACCGAGTACATGTTGCAACATGAAAGTAAGATTGAAGCCTATCAGGGTCAGCCAGAAATGGGCTTTGCCATATCTTTCGTCAAGCATGCGGCCAGTTATTTTCGGAAACCAATAGTAGATTCCAGAAAATAATGCGAAGACCGTTCCACCGAACAGCACATAATGAATATGAGCGACAACGAAGTAGCTATCGGTCACCTGCCAATCGATCGGCGCTACCGCAAAGGCGACTCCTGACAATCCGCCGATCGTAAACATGATCAAGAAGCCGAGCGAAAACAGCATCGCGGTGGTGAGACGGATTTTCCCATTCCACATCGTAGCCGTCCAATTGAAAATCTTTATTCCGGTCGGAACCGCGATCAGCATACTGGCCCCGGCGAAGAAAAGATCGAAAACATGCCCGAGTCCGACCGCGAACATATGATGAGCCCAGACGGTGAGGCTCAAGAAGGCAATCGCCAATGTCGAGGCGGCGACGAAGCCATAACCATAGATCGGTTTGCCGGAAAAGACCGGAACTACCTCGGAAATTATCCCGAATGCAGGCAAAATCATGATGTAAACTTCGGGATGTCCGAATGCCCAAAAGAAATGCTGCCAAAGGAGCGCCGAACCGCCGCCATCAGGAAAAAAGAAATGCGCATGCAATTCGCGGTCAATCAGCAGCATCGCAAGCGCCGCATTGAGCGCCGGCAGCGCTGTAACGATCAAGCCGGAATTGACTAGCGTCATCCATACAAACAGTGGCAGCCGGCGAATAGTCATTCCGGGTGCACGCATCGTGATGATGGTTACGATCAGATTGATTCCCGCCGTGAGCGTCCCGACTCCGATCGCCAACAGCCCCATGATCCAATAATCAACCCCGGGACTTAGCGTGAAGGGCTTTTCACTCAGTGGCGCGTAGCTGAACCATCCGACATCTGGCGCGCCGCCGTTCACGCCTTGGGTTACGAAACTGAAGTAGAGCAAGATCCCGCCCATGATCTGAACCCAGAAGCTCAGCGCATTTAATCGGGGGAATGCCATATCGTTTGCGCCGATCATCAGCGGTACAAGATACGTCGAGAATCCAACCAGCATCGGCACCAACACCAAGAAAATCATGGTAGTACCATGCATTGTAAAGATTTGGTTGTATGCCTCCGGCGACAAAAAGTGATTGTTTGGAATGATCAGCTGAGTTCGTATTAGTAGGGCTTCAATACCACCGACAAGGAAATAGATAAATGCGCCAACCAGGTACATCACCCCGATTTGTTTATGATCAACCGAAGCGACCCACTCAAGCCAGATGGAACGTGCGTCGAGGACTACGCCACCGGCCATTTCGTCAGCCGTCGCCTGCTTCACTTCAAACTCTCCAAATACGCGACTAACGCGGTAACTTCGTCATTTTGAAGCCTTAGATCTGGCATATGGCTGCCCGGCTTGAAGTAATTTGGATTCCTCAACCATTGAGCCAAGTTGGCCGGAGTGTTCTCGGCGGCGCCGGCAGCGAAGGTTGTGCGACCCGCCAAGTGGGTCAAATCCGGTCCGACTCGTTGATTGGCTGCAGTGCCCGCAATGGCGTGACAATTGGTGCAGGTGCGCTGTTGGAAAATCGTGGCGCCCTCGACAGCCTCTTTGCCGACCGGCGATCCCGGAACTTCAAGCTGGTGTTTGAGCCACTCGTCATATTCAGGCTGCGCTTGCGCGACCACCCGAATTCGCATCCATGCGTGTTCGGTTCCACAAAACTCAGCGCAAGCGCCCAAATAGGTATGCACGGCTCCTGCCTTAATCCACATGCGGTTGGGATGACCCGGCACGTCGTCCATTTTGCGGCCCAGTTCAGGGAGCCAGAAATCATGAATCACGTCAACCGATCTCAATTCCAACAGCAGAGGTTTATTTACTGGAATGTGAATCTCGTTTGCAGTTACCGCACCGGATTGAATGTAATCGGCTTCCCACCACCATTGATGTCCGACGACGACAATATCAGGCGAGTGATTGCCAATCGGCGGATCGGCATTACTCATCGTGATTGCGGTTAAAACGAACAGCGCAATTAAGCAGAGCGCCGGTGTAACCGTCCATACTATTTCCAAGCGTTGCGAACCGAAGGACTGAATCGCTTCCCGCCCATCAGGACGGGCGTGGAATCGTATTACGAACCAGATGACGAGTACCGTGACTAAGGCAAGAATCGCCCCGAGAAAAATCAGCGTACCCCAAAATAGTTCGAAAATCGCCTCCGCCTGAGACGATAGCGGATGAAAGACTGACAGAGTATTGGGGGGTGATCCGGACATTTCTCGCGACCGCCAGAAGAACGCGATAGTCCCCTTTCGAAGTCATCAGGAACGAAAGTTAGCTGGATGCGGTTACTCAGCTTAAAGCTATGTCGGATTGCGAGCGGACTCAAGGAATTGATTTACTTACGTTCAGCCCGCTAAAGGCTGGTAATTAAATCCTCATCTAGGAGAGGAACTCATAGTTGTAAAGAATTCATAGAGCTTCTTGTTTAGTCTTTAGGCCGATTATTTCTCTTACAAATAATCGCTACTAGATGAATAAATAAACTAGTTTTGGCAAAATATAAGATTAGATAACAAGAAGACGGTGCATAATTACATAATTATGCACCGAGGGTAAGGTAAAGAAGTCTTTTCGTCGGAAATAGTTCACCTCGTAAACAGAATTTACGCCCGTATCTCCTGAAAATAGTTTATCCTGCCGAAGTATTTAAAATTTATCCGTGAAGCGGTTAAAAAGCTTGATATGATTTTTATCGAGCAGTGGAGGGCTTCACATGAAAAAAGCTAACCGATCCAATCGATCAAACAATGGTAGCAAGGCAAAAATGTCAAGCGCCGCAAGGCCAAGTCGCCCAGGGAAGAATCGGCTCAACCCTGAATGGCTGAAGAACTTTCTCTCCGAGATGCTGGCGACTGAGGAAGGTGGAGCGCAACTTTATGAACGTGCGTTGGAACAGCTCGAACATGAAGAACTGCGCTCCAAGCTGGAACAGTATCATGGGCAAACCGAGCGGCACGTCGAATTATGTCAGGCTATGCTCGAGGCTGCCGGAGGCGATACTGATAACAAAAGCCCAGGTGCAGAAGCGACCGAACAGAAGGCACACGGTTTGATGGAGGTCGAAGTTCCTGAAGAACTCTTCGACATCAACAATATCGAAAACCTGGTGCTAGGCGAAACCAAAGATCAATGGAACTGGCTGATGCTCAGTTCACTAATGGCGCAAATCGAAGACAGTCAGCTCAAAAAGATTGTTGGCAAAGCTGTCCGCGAAGTAGAACGCCAAGAGCGCGATCACGTGAATTGGAATCAAAAGACTCTGACTAAGCTTGCCACCGAAGCCGCTCGGCGAGCGCCTGAACAAATGGAAGAAACTGACGAAAGCGAAGAGATGGAAGAAGATTAAAGAGTTTGCAAACTAACACAGTGCATTTTGATTCATATCTTCGGAGGTGAGCTAACGGGTCAGCAGCAGTACACAATCGAGCCATTCTCCCAGAGAATTATTAAAAAATTTGCCACGCCCTTTCGTGGCGTAATCATAGTACCGACAGACATTGACTATTCGCGCGCACGACAGGTTTGGAATCATCGAATCAGGAAATATCCGCGGATCATAGCGCGATGTAGCGACGCAGAGGATGTAATTCGCGCCATTGAATTCGCCGGCGAGAATGAATTGCTCGTCGCGCTACACGGAGGAGGCCATAGCTTTGCAGGCTATGGAGTTTGCGACGCCGGAATAGTCATTGATCTCTCGCCGATAAAGCAGGCGATTATCGATCCGGCTAAGCAGTCAATCCAGATCGGCGCCGGCATTGAGGGTGATGAACTGAATTGTCTCACTCAAGCCTTCAAGATGGCGGTACCATTAGGATCATGTCCGAGTGTTGGAGTATTAAGTTATGCGATAGCGGGTGGGACCAGTTCATTAACGCCAAAATTTGGCTATGCTTGCGATAGTATTAGTCGAGCAGAGATAATCACTGCTGCGGGGCGGAAGCTGGTTATAACACAGGAAAAGCGTGAGGACCTATTCTGGGCGCTGCGGGGTGCAGGGGCTAATTTTGGGGTTGTGACTTCCCTCGAATTTCAGCTTCATCCGGTTCAGCAGGTGCTATCCGGTCATCTGCAATATCCTGTTCGCCAAGCGGCTAAAGTGCTGGCATTTATTAAGGATTATGCACCCAGCGTACCTGATGATCTATTTCTCATCGTAGCCGTGCTGCCCCATCCCGGAGAGCGGATGCTGGACATAGGAATAGTATGGCCGGGTAAGCCGGAGCAGGGTGAACGGGCGCTTCGTCCGTTGCGCAAGTTTCTCAAGCCTTTCCAGGATACTGTCGCGGTTCGCGACTATCTCGACGAGCAGCGCGCCGGTTCAGACAGCCCGGGCGACGGTGATTATTCGAGCCGACGGCGCGGTGGTCATCTGGAAAATTTGAGCAGCGAAGCGATAGACGTAATCTTGGAACACGCCTTCAATGCTCCGACTGAGGCAAGCGGCATCTCGATGATCTATTGGCATGGACCATGGTGCTCGCAACCTCGTGATGATGCTTTCGGGTTTCGACGCACCGGCTATCACTACTGGATTCATTCATATTGGAAAGGCGCCCGTAACGATCGAAAAGCTACGCAATGGGTTTACAAATTCTTCTCGGCTCTGAAGCCTTATTCTAGCGGTGCAGTATATGTAAACGATCTTGAAGATGAGGGGGAAGAGCGAGTACAGGCGGCTTATGGGGACAAGTATGAGAGATTGCGACAACTTAAAAGAAAATACGATCCAACTAATCTCTTTCGCACAAACCAGAATATTATCCCTGCTCCATAGCATTGCTATTCGGCCCGGTGTGGTTTTGAGATAAAAGGCACATGTATTCGCCTGCCCAGAGGACAATCCGATGCAACATCGGACTCTCGACGAACCACTGATGACATTCGCTCCTCTCGGAAATCGCGAATATTAGAAGCTCAGCGCAATGTAAGGCTTTGGGCACAGGGTCAATTACATTGGTGAAGAATGAAGCACTCAGCATTATGCCGAGTGGTTCTGTCCAAAGGAATGGCCCTTCGAGTTGCTGACATTGCAGGCCGGGATTCGTCATGCGGTTGAAAACATTGGAAGATAGCGCGTCGTGATCACGATCGTGAATAGCCGGGAAGCATCTAAGTGAATCTTATCCGAAAGCAGCTCGCGAACTTACAGAATTCTCCCTTTGGTTCCCCTCTCCTATGCAGAGAGAGGAACCAGAGCTTGAGCCGACGCTAATCTGCTAACTGATGGAACGCTGTTTATTAGCCCAGCACGAATCCTTCGTAGCCCTTAGCTGCCACTTCCGCACACTTTGCTCGATAGGCTGGGGCGCTATTTGCATAGAGGAGAAGCGCGCGCTTCTTGCCGGGAATATTGGACCCCATAAACCAGGATTTGGCATCGCTCAATAGCGTGTGGCTGGCCAACTCGCTGGCATGCTCGACCCACGCCTCTTCCGCCTCCGGAGTGGGTGCGATGCGCGCAAAACCCTTCTCGCGTACAAAACATATGCAATCAGCAATCCAATCGACGATCATCTCGGCGCACACCGGATAGTTGCAGAACGCGGAATTGATAGCCATGAAGAAGTTCGGGAAGCCGGCAGTCTGAAGACCGAGGTAGCTACGCGGACCGTCGGCCCATTTGTCCTTGAAGGTCTGGCCGCCTTCGCCACGGATATCGATTCGAGTCAGAGAGCCACTCACCGCATCGAAGCCCGTCGCATAGATGATGACGTCAAATTCGTAATCCTTATTGCTGGTCTTGATGCCGGTGGGGGTGATGCGCTCGATTGGGGTTTCGCGGACATCAACCAACGAGACATTGGGCCGGTTGAACTGCTCGTAATATCCACTCTCCAATGGAATCCGCTTCGAGCCAAACGGATGGTCCTTGGGCACGAGCTTCTCCGCGACCACTGGATCCTTGACGCGCGCGCGGATTTTATTGCGAACAAACTCGGCGAAGTCCTCATTCGCCTCGCGATCGGTCATGATGTCGCGGAAATTGGCCAACCATTTGGAAAAACCGGGTTGTGCCCATAAGTGTTCATATAAGGCAAGCCGCTCTTCCCGCGGGACTTCCAACGCTGAACGCTGATCGAAGTCGTGCATGAATCCTGCGGGCGTCTCGCGAATCCGTTTGTGAATTTCCGAATAGGTTTCTTTGAATCGGCGTTGGGTCTCAGAGGAGACTGGCCCATTCCGCAATGGTGCACAGTAATTCGGCGTACGCTGGAAAACCATGAGATGGCCGACTTCCTTCGCGATTTCCGTGATGAGCTGAACGGCAGTTGGACCCGTACCGATAACCGCCACGCGTTTGCCGGTTAGATCGACTGGTTCCTTCGGCCATCTGCCGGTGTGATAGGAGGCGCCCTTGAAACTATCAACTCCTTCGAATGGCGGCGTATAATGGGCGGAGAGAATACCGACTGCCGCGATAAGAAATTGTGCCCGCATCCGTTGGCCATTGTTGATCTGAATTTCCCAGCACTTCTCATCTTCGTCATATACGGCTGATGTGACCCGGGAATTCAGCTGGATGTCGCGGCGCAGATCAAACTTATCCGCTACATAATTGAGATAGCGCTCATTCTCCGGCTGGCCGGAAAAGTGTTCTTTCCATTCCCATTCCTGCAGTAGTTCTTTCGAAAACGAGTATCCGTAGGTCTCGCTCTCCGAATCAAAACGGCAACCTGGATAACGATTCCAGTACCAGGTGCCGCCTACACCGCTGCCATCCTCATAAAGTCGCACGGACAGTCCACACTGTCGCAAGCGATGCAGTTGATATAAACCGGTCACGCCGGCGCCAATAATGATCGCGTCAAATTGTTCGACTGGCGCCGATTGCGTCGTCGGCGTGGAATATGAAGCAGTTGCCATCGTTATTGTCCTTATGCCTCTTCGCGAGCCAATGCTGAGATGGCTATTTCGTAGCATTTTTTCTATGCAGTGGGAAAGAGGAAACAATTTCGATAGGACACTGAGTCAGTTTGCAACCGCGGGAAACCCCGCTGTCGAGTCTCCGTTTGAACGGGCTGACGGAGTTATTAGTTCGAATTGAATTGGGAGTCCCGAGAATCTCAGCTTTGATAATCCCGATCCCCTACTCGACCGCGGGGAGTGTCGCGGAATCCGCCTGAGATCCGTTGTCGGGCGCGCAGGCCGGATGACCGAAACCGCCGGCGCTTGTCCCGATCTGGAGTCCCGGAGCGGTTGTAATGTCATAGATGATGTTATCGGGCCGACTACCGCCCGCACCGCCGCTAGCGCCATTAGTCGCGAGAAAGTCCAGTCCGAGATTCGCGCGGGTTCTCCAGGCGATATTGTGATCGGCGCACGAAGTATCGCCGCTCACACCAACTGCGCCGACCAAACCGCGATTCTTATCAGTACCGTCGCGCGCGACAATCGTCGCCCACATCTGATTACCTGATCCGCCATTTGCTCCGGCTTGCGCCGCGCTCAAAGCAGTCTTGAGCTGTCCAGTTGCCCATTAAGAGCGTCGCAACCCGTCAAGCCATCCGCCGAAATGTGCGTGCTAAGAATCAGGAGTAGCGCTATTACAATCGCACTGAGTGAAGCTGCGCAAGTGGACTTGATCATGATGATGGTCCTCCGGGATTATCGAGAATTTGCTATGCGCGCGGTCGGTCGTCCGCTTTGTAGATCAAATCGCTCGCGCCGCAAGCTAATCTGTTTGCATGTTAGTTTACACCATCAAAGTTTCTCATAATTGACCTGCGAATCGTGAAGCCGCAGGCCCTTGGCCTGCCATTTACGCCCAAGACTACGCCTTATCATCGAGAGTCATACCGATAAGCTGGATCAGCAGAATTTCATTGGCGTCCCCGACGGGATTTGAACCCGTGTTACCGACGTGAAAGGCCGGTGTCCTAGGCCGAGCTAGACGACGGGGACGTTGACGGAAAGCAACGACAGGATAGTAGCTGCTTTGCCTTGACCAGCGTGAAACTAGCAGAGGCGCGAGAAACCCGGCAAGTCACGTATAATTACGGTCCCGGGCGAATCTAGATTTTTATCGGGCGGCCCGGCCACCTGATCATGTCAGCGTTAATCTGAGAATTTTACCTGTCCGATAATCTCGTTGATCGACGCGTGGCCATTCTCGCCCAATAAATCATCTAATTCCGTGTCGATTCGGGTCAGCGCGCTCGCGCCTTCTTTGACCAGAGCCGAGCCGACCTGCACGGCTTTTGCGCCGGTCAGATGAGCAATATAGGCGTCGCGACCAGTGTTGATGCCGCCGACCGCCACGATATCGACTAATCCCTCAGCCTCGCGATAGAACGCGTGCACCTGCGAGAGTCTCCGCTCGGGACCCTTGATCGTGCCGGTTTTCAGGTCGATTTCAAGATCTTTCGGAAGATCATTTGCGCAGAGCACGATTTCGACTCGCAATGATTTGAGAAGATCCGCGATTGCGCGCGGCTCCATCTCGAGTTCCGGCGGAACCTTGACGGCGAGCTTGGCGCGAACCTCGGCGCGAACCCGACCGATAATTGCCTTCAATCGCTCGAACGAGGCGAACGGCGCGACCGAGTTTTGGACGAAGTCATCGGCGAGATTCAGCTCAACAATTTTGACGCCTGCCAGATCGAGCGTGGTCGCGACTTTAATGATCTCATCGTCGGTTTCACCGACCACACTGCCGACGATCGATTTGCCGCGCGGCGCCAGATCGCCGGCGATATCGGCGAAATGCTCGGCGCCTTTGTTTTTCAGATTATCCGGTTGATCGAGGCCAAATTGGTTGCATGACTTAAAAACGATCGCCCCGCGATGCGCCATCGCGAGTTCCATAATTTCGCCTTTTTCCGCCGAATGTGGTCCCGACGCGTTCATCACGCTCGAACTTAGTTCGACGCCACCCAGACTGATCACCGTGCGTTCCATGCGCATTTTCTACGCGGGATCGTCGCGATGGGCAAGTCGATTTTGCGGCAGCGAGAGTTACATCACTACGGCGCTAATCTGCTAGCATCTCGCAGGGATTATTCGTGAGCATCGTGACCATCAAACGGGCTAGTTGGGAGCAGATTGTAGCGCAGGCCGAGCGTGAGTTTCCGTTCGAGTGCTGCGGCTTCATTATTGGCGATGCGACAGTCGAGGAAGTACGCCCCATCAGGAATATCCAGAATCAGAAGCATGCCGAAAACTCTGCAGAGTTCGCACGTGATGCGCGTACCGCCTTCTTGATGGACCCGCAGGAGCATTTGGCAGTGATGAAAGAAATTGATCGACGACGGCTCAAGCTCAAGGCGATCTATCACTCGCATCCCGATCATGACGCATACTTCTCGCCCACTGACCGGGCGCAAGCCTGCTCGTTCGATCCGTCGGAGCCGGATTATCCGGGCACAATTTATATCGTGTTATCAATTCGCGAGGGGAAATTCGCGCGCGCCGCAGCCTTTGTATGGGACGTCGTGCGCAAGGACTTTGTTGAGTCCGAGTTGCAGATTAGCTAGCGGGAGGAGTGGAGATGACAACCGACTACCGCATCAGGGACGTTGTTCAATTATGGAAGCTTATTGGTGATCCGGGTGCGCTGGTGCCGAAGAAGCTGCTCGGTGCGCTCGACGAGCCGGCGATGGATTTTATTCGGCGCGCGCCGTTTCTGGTGATCGCGACCGCCGATGCCGAGGGCAATCAAGACGCTTCGCCGAAAGGCGACGGCCCGGGTTTCGTGGAAATCGAGAATCCCTCGACCCTGCTGATTCCCGATCGCAAGGGTAATAAGCTGGTGTTTACCTTCCAGAATATCCTCGCGAATCCGCATGTAGGATTGATCTTTATGGTGCCCGGCACTGATGAGACTCTGCGGGTGAACGGGACGGCTGAACTGACGATCGAGCCTGCTGTACTAGAGCGGTTGGCGGCGCGCGGCTCGGCGGCTCATCTCGCGATTCGGGTTACGATCCGCGAGTGTTTTTTCCATTGCGCCAAAGCCTTTATTCGCTCGCAATTGTGGCATCCGGAAAGCTGGCAGGAGCGGATCAAGATTTCATGGGGCAAATATCTCGCCGAGAAGATGGGTGCTGACGCGCAGGTCGCGACACAAATCGATCAATTCGTAGAGCAGGACTATAAAACTAATCTCTGATAGCAATTGCATCGCTGAACATCTTTATGGCAGAGTAATCAGGCTAAATCGGCATCTATGTATAAGGGGGGCTATGATGCGCTTTGCGCTTGCGTGCCATAACTGGCAAGGTCTCATTGCAATCGTTGTTTTGGCGGTGACGCTCACGAGTGTTTCATCATTAGCTGAGGCTAGTGAACCAATTCATCTACGTAGTCACGCGGTCATCCATGTGCTGCGTGATTATTACGGCAATGCATTGCGATCAGGCGCGCAACAGAGCACAGTCAGCAGCACCAACTGGTCAGGTTACGTGCTGCCCAATTTCGAGACTGGGCAGACTTATACCGCTGCCTCGGCGACCTGGATTATTCCCACAGTATCGTTTCAAGACGCGCCCGTAGGATTCACCTTCGAGCTCTCTTCGAGTTGGCTAGGGATCGGTGGTTATTGCGAGGATGCTAACTGCTCGACAGCTGATTCCACTCTGATTCAGCTCGGAACGGAGCAAGATGCTTTTAGCGACGGGAGTACTCAATACTACGCCTGGTATGAGAAATTGCCGGCCGTCTCGAAACTGATCAAAAAATTCACAGTGAATCCCGGCGACACGATGACTGCGACCCTGACGTGCAAGGGGAAGTGTGGCAAGAGCCAAAGATGGATCCTTTTACGATGACCGATCAGACCAGCGGCCAAAGCTGGAAGAAAATCTTGCACTATAAAGGGTCAAAGCTATCGGCAGAATGGATCGAAGAGGCTCCCTCGCTCATTATGGGCATCCAACCGCTGGCGGATTTCAATACAGCGGTGTTCAGTCAATCGACCGCCAATGGCGGAGCAGCCGATCTTTCCACCGGTGACAGTATTCAGTTGTTGAATCCGGGCTATGGACCGACTTCAAATCCCTCGGTGCCGAATTCGACACTCGACGGATTCGCGGCATGTTGGGATGCAAATGGGACTTTTACGTCGTGCTTCGATCCGTTTAGTTGATTTATCATCGTGCGTCGGCTTGATTGAAAATAGAAACGCTTTCCTTGCGCAAGCGTCCGTTTCTTTGCGACTATTCGACCAGCAAGCACTGTTATCCAAAACTGGGTGACTGGTTCGCATCATAATGAGCAAATAGGAGCTTCCGATGCATGATGTCCTGATTAAAGGCGGAACAATTATCAATGGTACCGGCAAGCCTGGGTTCAATGGCGACCTGGCTTTCACTGCCGGCCGGATCAGCGGCGTCGGCAGCGATCTGGGTACGGCGCGCCGCACGATCGACGCTTCCGGCCTAATGGTCACGCCCGGATGGGTCGATGTGCACACTCACTATGACGGGCAGGTTACTTGGGATCCGCAGCTCTCCCCATCGCTTTGGCACGGAGTCAGCACGGTAGTCATGGGAAATTGCGGAGTCGGGTTCGCGCCCGCCGCCCCGGATCGTCATCGTTTTCTCATCGAACTGATGGAAGGCGTTGAGGATATTCCCGGAGTTTCGCTCGAAAAGGGTATTCCGTGGGGATGGGAGACCTTCTCGGAGTATCTCGATGTATTATCTGCTATGCCGCGCACGCTCGATGTCGGCGCGCAGCTCACGCATGGGGCGTTGCGCGCCTATGTGATGGGCGAGCGCGGCGCGAAGAATCAGCCCGCGACCAGCGACGATATTGCGGCGATGGCCGCAATGGCGAAGCAGGCAATTCTCGCCGGCGCGCTCGGCTTTTCGACCTCACGCACCTTCATCCATACGGCTATAAATGGAGAGCCGGTGCCGGGAACCTTCGCCACCGAGGAAGAGCTATCCGCGATCGCGCGGGCGATTCGCGATACGGGTCGCGGCCTGATTGAATGGGTGCCGCGCGGCGTCGGCGGCGAGGATTGCGCGGCCTTGACTGAGGACATGAAGCTGATGGTGCGGGTCGCCGCGACTGGATGCCCAATCACTTTCCTGATCGCCCAGCACAACACGGATCCGAATCAATGGCGCGAGCAGTTACGGGAATGCGAGCAAGCCGCTCGCAGGGGCGCTCGCATTACGCCACAAGCATTCGCGCGGCCGGTCTGCACATTATTCAGCATCGCCGGCGACCATCCGTTCACTTTCTTGCCCGGCTATGCGCCACTCAAGGATTTGCCCTTGGCAGAGCGCGTGCGTGCGATGCGCAATCCTGAAACCCGGCGCTCGCTGCTTTCGCAGAAAGACCCGAACACCACTGGCATGTCGTTGATTTATCAAAACCCGTTGATGTGGCAGCGGACCTATCCGATGGGTTATCCGCTGAGCTACACGCCCGACGAGAAAGACAGTATCGCGAATATCGCCAAGCGCGAAGGCCGCGACCCGCGCGAAGTCGCGTATGACAAACTGCTTGAGCACGATGGCCGCGCTTTCATGATGTACGCTGCGGCGGGCTATGCTGAAGGCAATCCGAAGGCGCTGTATGAAATGCTGCGACATCCGCTGACCGCGCTTGGTGGCAGCGACGCGGGCGCACACGTCCGGGTGATCTGCGACGCCAGCATGCCGACTTACATGATGACCAAGTGGCCGCGGGAGCATCAGCCGGGCGATCCGCTCCATTTGCCGGTCGAATTTGTAGTCAATAAACTCACTCGTAGTGCTGCACAGCTTTATGGACTAGCTGATCGCGGCGCGATCGCGGTCGGGATGAAGGCCGATTTGAATCTGATCGACTATGCGAATCTGCACGTCGAGCACCCTGAAATGGTCAACGATTTGCCGGGCGGGATGCCGCGGCTGATGCAGAAAGCACGGGGCTACGTCGCTACTTTCGTCAGTGGCGAAGCGGTGCAGGAAAATGGTGTCGATACCGGTGCGCGTCCCGGAAAGATCGTGCGCGGCGACGAAGCTCGCGGCCTATAAAAATTAAGCGTCAGGGCTTCGCGTAACGCGAAGCCCTGACGCTTAATTTTCAGTCTTCCGTTCGGCTTACCTATTTCACTTCTTTCATCGAACGCGCGAGGATCGCCGCGATCTCGGGACGGGTATATTCAGCTGGCGGCGCTTGTCCTGCCCGCAGCATCTCGCGAACTTTGGTGCCCGACAGCAGCAGGCGGTCGGAATCCTCGTGCGGACAGCTCTTGTAGGAGGCCATTCCGAGGCACTTTGAGCAGTAGAATGTGTTCTCGAACATCAGGGGAGTGATTCCCATCTCCGCCGGCTCGAACCGCTCGAACATCTTTTGCGCATCGTAGGTGCCGTAGTAGTTGCCGACTCCGGCGTGATCGCGCCCAACGATGAAATGGGTACAGCCATAATTACGGCGGATGATGGCGTGGAGAATGGCTTCGCGCGGTCCGCCATAGCGCATATGCGCGGGCATCACAGAGAGCATCGCACGGCCCTTTGGGTAATACAGGTCAAGCAGGATCTTATAGGTTTCCATCCGGATCGCCGCCGGCACGTCGTCACCCTTGGTCTCGCCGACTAATGGATGCAGCAGCAGACCATCGCAGATTTCCAGTGCAGACTTCTGAATATATTCGTGCGCCCGATGCGTTGGATTACGGGTCTGAAACGCTACGATCTTGCGCCAGCCCAATTCACGAAATTTGGCTCGGGTTTCGCGCGGTTCGAGGCGATACTCCATAAAGGTGCGCCCGGGAATTTCCTCGATCAGGATTACGTTTCCACCGAGACACCACGGCGGGGTTGAAGTAACATTCTTGGCGCCGGGATGCGCATCCTCGGCGGTGCCGAAAATAGCTTCCGCTTCACGCTTGCGATCAACCTGATAGATTTCGGCGAGCTTGAGAATGGCGATGCGCGCGCCACTCTCGGTGATCAAAGCGACGTCCTGACCTTTTTTGAGCGAGTGCGCGACGCGTTCTTCGACTCCCAGCGTGATCGGAATTGACCAGGGAATGCCGGACGCCAGCCGCATCTCGTCGCGGCTACGGGTATAATCCGCCTCGCCCATAAAGCCGGTGAGCGGCGAGAAAGCCCCAGAAGACAACATCTCAAGATCGGCCAGATCGCGTGCGCTCAGAATTACACTCGGTAATCCCGCGGCGTGTTTGCGTAATGCAGCTTGTTCGCCAGTCGAAGCTTTCAGATCGACCAGGCCACCGCCGCCATGAGCCGAAATAGGGTCTTTTACCACGCTCATTACATCGCCCCTTTATTGATGAGATTCATCGCTTCCAGCTTGACAAGCAGATGCGCCAAGCTTTGTTCACGAGTTTCTTTGGCGCTGTTGACCACGAGTTCCGCCTTCAATGGCGCTTCATACGGGTCGGAAACGCCGGTGAAATTCTTGATTTCGCCGGCAATCGCTTTTTTGTAGAGTCCCTTCACGTCGCGTTCAACCAGCGTATCCAGTGGGCACTCGACGAATACTTCAAAGAACTGATCGTGCATCTTGCGCACTTCGTCGCGGACCTCGCGATAGGGCGAAATTGCCGCCGAAATCGCGATCACGCCATTGCGTGCGAGCAATTTGCAAACATAGCCGATACGCCGGATATTGGTGTCGCGGTCCTCCTTCGAAAATCCCAGCCCTTTCGACAAGTTAGTGCGAACTTCATCGCCGTCGAGCACCTCGACCCGATGACCACGATTACGCAACTCGTCGGCGACTAGATTCGCCAGCGTCGATTTACCTGAACCTGAAAGACCCGTGAACCATAGAGTGAACCCTTCGCTCATCGTTTCTTGAACGCCCCTTCGAATAAGTTACTTATTGAATTACCTAAGTTATATATTTGCTCCGCTGCTAGCGCAACGCAAAACTCTATTAGCCTAAGCAATGTGTCTCTCGAGTTCGCCGGAAAATGTTGAGGATACTGACTTGGGACGTAGCCGTCCGCGCACGAAATATTCAAATAGAAGATAGAAGTCGAAGAGAATCACCGCGCCCCATACGCCGTAAGCACTGGAAACGGGGAGCAATTTCAATTCCGCGATTGTGCGGGCGAGTCCGAAGCCAATGATCCATGCATCAAAACTCATGCAGATGCGCCGGAAAGTCTCGGTCTTCATATACCGGATCAGAAAGGCGCCAAGCGGCAATCCAAGTAGTAGCGCAGGAGCAATCGGAATTATCAGCTGTGCACTCTTGACGCTATACAATCCCATAAAGCCATAAACCATCGCAGTAAGCGTGGTCTCCACAACTCGCACAGTGCCCAAAGCAGCGCGGAACTCTTCCTTATCGAGGCCCTGATTGTTGAACATCAAAGCCAAAGGAGGTCCCGAAATGGTTGTAGTGGCGTAGAGCGTCCCGACCCCGATCCCTAAGGGAAATGCAGCGAGATGCTCAGCATGAATCCGCCGCCGGAATCCAGCCGCTTGCAGGAGAATTAGCGGCAGCAATACGACGTAGGTACCAAACTTGAGCCATCCCGCATTGACGTTGCTCAAAAGATAACTGCCGATAAGGACCCCCGGCAGTAGTCCTAGAAGGATTGGTAATGCGCGTGCGCGGACCGCGGCCAGACTGCCGCGGTTGAGGATCACGACCCAAGTATTAACCGCCAGTTCCACGAGAACCAGCGCGGGACTTAAGATCTTATTCGGAAAGAAGAGCAGGGCGACTGGAACCGTTAGTGACGAGAAGCCATAACCGAGAGCGCCATTAACGGTCGCAGCGAATAGCGCAATTATAAACAAGACGACAATCCCGGTATCCAGATGCACGTCAACGCTCCCTATTGATTGCCAGCTAACCTATCGAATTAGTAGAGAATGAACGAATGGCTCGCGTGAGGCAAGTTGATTCATTTAGGTTAGCCTTTCGGCTTCAATCAAAGGCGAATGAGCCAGTGACTTAAGTTCTTCAGCGAGCGCAAGCGGCGAAGCAAATACGGCCAAAGCATTATGCTCAAGCAGTATTTCACGATTTTCGACTGTCGTTGCGATCCCGAGAAAGCGGATCTCAGCGGCGCTAGCGGCGTCCGCATCAGCGCGTGAGTCGCCAACGAAAATTGCCTGATCGAAGCTCGTAGAAGAGGCCTTAAGCACGTATAAGAGCGACTCTGGTGCGGGCTTGAGCGGAAGCTGCGCGTCGCGTCCGACGATCAGATCGATATATCCGGTCAGCTGCTCACGCTGGAGCCATCGACGCACTACGTGCGACGAGTTTGAGGTGACGACCGCGATGGCGCTGTTACGCTCCCGCAGGCAGCGTAACAGCGCCATCGCGCCGGGCAGCTCAGTGGCGCGCTCGACACCTCGTAACTCGTACGCTTCGATAATTGTCGAAGCGCAGCGCATCAGTTGCCGTGGATTAGTATGGGCACGGCCACCAACGACGTAGTCGTCGATGGCCGTGCCCATACCGTCGTCCAGCAAGTGCGCCCACAGAGCCTCGTACAGCGGCAAATTTCCCTTTGGAATCTCGGCAAAGATGCGCTCGTCAACGCCTTGATTGCGCAGAAAACGTTCGAGTTCGACCCGGCTCGCGGCCCAATCGACCTCGCGTTCCAGCGCGACCAGCGTATTATCGAAATCGAATAGCCAAATCCTCGGTTCAACGCCTGTGAAGAAAGTAAGATCGGCGGCCTGCGGTGACGCGCTCATCGCAAAACACAAACACTCTGATGCCGACTGGGCGTGCCTGACAATTCGTACAGGAGTGAAGCCTCGCCGACCCGCGTCGAATAGGCATCAAACTCAATAAGAGAGCGCTGATGCAAAGGTTTGTCGCTGATGAGCATCTTTAAGACTTCGATTGCGGCAGATGCTGCTACGAATGACTCATTGTCGCCGCGCGCCACTGCTGGGGCAAGTAAATTTTCGATGAAGCATTCAAGGCATGGCAGCCAATCGGGCATGACTGCAATTCTGGCGGGCGATTCCATCCGCGCCACGATGACTGGACAGCTCACTGGCCCAGCAGGTAGCTGCTCGATCAGTACAGCGAGCTTTGATCGGCGTGCAAGGATCAGAATCAAATCGCGCGCTGGATTCACTAATCCACTAGTATCAACGAGCGAATCAGAGTTCAGCCGACGCGCGTGCACCAGAATCCGCTCGATCATCGAGGCATCGCCCGTTAGATTCAGATCAATGTATCCAATACCCGCCCCGGCCAGATAGTAAATTGCCGACTCGGCACTATCGGCCTCACCGATGATTGCGATCCGCGACGCAAGGAGCCGTTCTTGCGCGACACCTCCGGTCACGATGATCTGCCGGCTGTACCGTTCGATTTGACGATCAGTCAGTTCCATCCTTCAGAAACGAAAAGCCCGCAAGGGCGATCCGCTCGACTATTCGATGACGTTCTTTTCAATTGGTTCGACCGTCACGCCGGTCTGTCGTAGCCAAGCCAACGCCCGCTCGATTTGCTCACGGAATCCCTCGAATTCGACCGCTACCAAGCCCATCTCTTCCGAGACGCTTGCGCCACGAATATTAAACACCAGGTCAAATTTTTTGACGAGATGATAAAGGATTGGCTCCTTGATGAGGGGCCGTGGATAGCTCAGGTAGTAGCGCTCGCGGACCCGTTCCATCGACTCACCATCCGCTCAATTCGTTCGCGGCGCCACTGCTGCCATCCAATCCACAGATTGGTCGAGAGATATTTGTCGCCAAAGTCGGCAAAGACTGTAACGACGCATCCTTCGCGCAGGCCGCATGCAACCTTGAGCGCCGCGACCATCGCCGCACCCGACGATTGCCCGACCAGAATCCCCTCGATCTGGCCGAGGCCATACACCATCTCGTAGGCATCCTCGGTGCCGACCTGAATTTTGTCGTCAAGCTCCTCTTCGTGGTAGATACCCGGGACAATCGATGACGCCATGTGCTTGAGTCCCTCAAGCCCGTGCATCGCATCGTCCGGTTCAACCGCAATTATCTTTACGCCGGGATTGCGCGATTTGAGATAGCGTCCGGTACCCATCACGGTACCGCCGGTGCCGATACCCGCAATAAAATGTGTGATCGCGCCGCTCGTTTGCCGCCAAATTTCGGGGCCGGTGGTTTCAAAATGCGCCAGCGGATTGGCCTCGTTGTTGTATTGATCGGGTTTGAAGTAACGATCAGGATTTTGCTCGATAATATTGCGGCAGAGCACGATCGCGCCGTCTGAACCTTCGAGCGGATCGGAGTAGATCGGCTTGGCGCCGAACGCCTCGATAATCTTCTTGCGCTCGCGGCTGACGTTGGCTGCCATCACGAGTTCGACCGAATACCCGACCGCCGCTCCGACCATCGCGAGCGCGATACCAGTATTGCCTGAAGTTGAGTCGAGGATGACCTTGCCTGGATGCAGTTCGCCCCGCTCGAGTCCTAGCTCGATCATCTTGCGCGCTGCGCGATCCTTGACCGAGCCGCCGGGATTGAACCCCTCCAGCTTAGCGAAAATCCGCACACCGGGACGCAGCAGACCCTCGGTGAGCCGCGAGATTTCCAGCAGCGGTGTGTTGCCGACCAGCTCGAGGACGCTGCGCGCTCGCGCAATCGGCACGATTTCGCGCTTAACGTCCGCCGGCGATCGCCGGAACAATTGAGATGTCGTCGCCATCCTTGACCTTCGAGTCGAGCTGACTCAGGAATCGGATATCGTCACCATTTAGATAAATATTTACGAAGCGGCGCAGCTCGCCCTTGTCGTCGAGCAGGCGCTCACCGATACCCGGATGACGCCGTTCCAGGTCCTGAATGACTCCCTTGATCGAATCACCGCTGGCCGGCACTTCGTCACTGCCTGCAGTGAAGCGGCGCAGCGGAGTTGGCACGCGAACCTTGATTGGCATGTTTGACCGATTGAACCTCCTGGGAAAATCCTAACAGCCGCGAGCTAGGCGGCCCCGGCCAGAGAGCGCGCCGAGCCATTAAGCTGCTCGTATAAAACGTCGAAGTCCTTCAAACGGGCTTCAATACGATGCGGCTCCGCAATCGCCCCAGCGACGGCCTCCAACGTTTTATAGCCATTGCCGGTTATTGATACTACCACGCTCTCGTCGCTCTGGATGCGTTTCTGGGCGATCAGCTTAATCGCGACCGCCAAGGTCGTTCCACCGGCCGGCTCGGCAAAGATTCCTTCAGTCCGCGCTAGCAGCTTAATTGCATCGATAATCTCGGCGTCGGTTGCTACGTCACCCCATCCGCCGGACTCGCGTACGGCCTTGAGGACATAGAAGCCGTCAGCGGGGTTCCCGATCGCGATCGATTTCGCGATCGTATTGGGCTTAACCGGCGTGATCAGATCCACTCCTTTATGCAACGCGTGGATCACCGGCGCTGCGCCTGCCGCTTGCGCGCTATGCACCTTGCACTCGCCGTCGCGTACCAACCCAACTTCCTTAAATTCTTTGAATCCTTTGGCAACCTTGGGTAGAATCGTGCCGCCCGCAGTCGGGATCACAATATGATTAGGTAATCGCCAACCAAGCTGCTCGGCAACCTCGAAGCCGAAGGTCTTGGCCCCTTCGGTATAGTAGGGACGCAGGTTGATATTGACGAATGCCCAGCCGTATTTATCCGCGATCTCGCTGCACAACCGATTCACGTCGTCATAGTTGCCGTGAATCGTGATCACCTGGGCGCCATAAATTGTCGAACCGACTATTTTGCCCGACTCGACTCCCTCGGGCATGAAAATCACGCAATTCAGTCCGGCGCGAGCGGCATGCGCAGCGACTGCCGTCGCGAGATTCCCGGTCGAGGCGCATGAAACCGTCTTGAAACCAAATTCACGCGCCTTGCTGATCGCCACCGAGACTACGCGATCCTTGTAGGACAGCGTCGGATGGTTGACCGTGTCGTCCTTGATATAGAGCCGCTTGATTCCGAGCTCCGCGCCGAGACGCTCGGCCTTCACCAATGGTGTAAAGCCTGAGTTCGGCCCGATCTCCGGCTCGCCTTCGACCGGCAGGAGTTCGCGATAGCGCCAGAGATTGTGCGGACGTTTCTCAATTACCGCGCGTGAGATGGCGGCCTTGATTTGCGCATAGTCGTAGCCGACTTCGAGCGGGCCGAAGCACATCTCGCATACGTGCAATGGGCTGATCGGATACTCCTGACCGCATTCACGGCATTTGAGATTGGTGATGTAGCTCATCCAAGGGTCCTCTTCTATGGCGCCATCAGAGTGAGAGAAGCGTTTATCTCTGAGGGTGCTGCGCACATACACTGTGATCGCCGCGGTATATCGATTACTCGCGTGCGCCCGAGTCCGCCGTCATACGTCAGCATCTTACCCGCGAGCGAAGGTATCTCGCCGCGCAGATAACGCATCGCTTCAGCCGCCTGCGCCGCACCGATTGCGCCAGCCACCGGGCCGATGATTCCGGCGTCACGACAGCTCGCCGCGTCTTCCTCGTCGGGCGGCTCTTCGAACAGGCAGCGGAGACAGGCTGTACGACCAGGTATCACGGTCATTGCCTGTCCCGTCATCCCAAGCACCCCACCATAGACGAAGGGTGTGCTAGTCGCGATGCACACGTCATTGATCAGGAATTTGGTTGCCGGATCATCGGTCGCATCGATCACAAAAGCCGCGCGCGAAATGAATTCGGGGGCATTCTCCGCGTCCAAGCGGCGGATGAAAGTCTCTACTTGAATCGATGGAGCGATCTCGGACAAATAGCGCGATGCGGCGATTACTTTCGAGGCGCCAATTTCGTCCTCCCGATAAATTACCTGCCGTGGAAGATTGGAAAGCTCAATCGGATCGGGATCGATCAAGGTCAATTCTTCGATCTCACTGCGCGTCAGCTCCATCAGAGCGGGCACGCCAAGCCCGCCAACTCCGACAATCAACACGCGTTTTTTCGACTTATGGTTCATCTCGTCCGGCACCACCTGAGCCTTAAATCGATCCAAAAAGAAAAACCCCCGTTCCTTTGCGATAAGGACGAGGGTTCCGCAACTCTCGCCTTATCTTCCAAGACTCCGTCTTCGGAATCTCGCAGGAGTTAGCACCGGTAATTAATCCGCCGGTTGCTGCGGCATCTTCGGGCCAGTCCCTCCGCCGCTCTGGATAAGGCCACGCTTATGTTGCGTAAGCTTATACATACGTATCGGCTTGTCAACTCCCGACCTTACGGTCAGCGGAGAAGTCAGGCGGAGGAATCCCGGCGCTGGAACCTATCATCACCAATGGAGACCATCATTTCTGTGCGTTCGTTATGGCTGCGTCCCGTATTGATCGCAGCGAGCGTGATCGTTCTGCTGCATCTTGTTTTGCTCGCACTGGCGATTCCCGATTATCGGGTGACGATCGACTCGGCCTATCACATCGCGCTCGGGCGTGAATGGGCCGAACATTGGCCCGCACTTTGGGATCGAATCAATTATGGACCGGAGGGGCGGCCAAACCTGCAAGGACCGCTTTTTCAGATCGCAATTGGGGCGCTGGGTTGGACGCTCGGCGGAGCTGGCGCCGATTACGTTCATGCCAACGCGATTCTTGCAGTGCTTCAATGGCTTGTTGCAATCGGGACCGCCGCAGTAATCGCCTACAAAATCAGCGGCGAGTGGGCGGCCTTGTTTGCGGTCAGCTTGATTACCGGCGCAGGTTTCACCAGCACGTCTTTCGCGATTGGCATCCCTTCGGGATGGGTTTTCATCTTCACAGCCTGGGCAATCTATTACCTCGTGCGCGAGCGCGATATCGCTGCAGGGCTCGCCGCGTCGTTGGCCATCTATTGCCATATCGGGGGATTCGCTACTGCGCCACTCGGGATGTTCGCCGCCGCGACCTTCAGCCGGCGATGGCGCGAACTGATCCGCGCCGGAGTAATCGCAGGTGTGCTGACCGCGCCATATGCGCTTTTTGTGCTGTACCATCTGCGATGGTTCAGCGGTGAGCGTAGTCATTCCGCATTGCTGTTCGATCCGCTGCTGGACGCGCTCGCGATCGCGGGCGCAATCCGAGTTTTCCGGCGAGCGCGCAAGTATCCGCTGATGGCGGGGTGGCTAATCGCGCCGGTTGCCTGGCTGCCTCATGACCCGGGGAGATTCATCCTGCAATGGGGTTTAGGGGGCGGAGTCGCTGCGGTAATTCTGCTCGCCGCTGGGATGAATCGCGCCGTCCAGCGACGCCGCGCTCTTATCCTCGGATGCGCGTTCGTGCTCGTCACGCAACTTTTTCCTTTGGGGATACCGAGTCTCGCTCCGGAGATCGCCTGGGACTTGGGACTGCGCTATCCGCGAGAGATCAATTGGGATCGCGCTCGGACGCTCGCCGGAGAAATCAAAGCTAACGGGATGCATCATCGACTTATCGTCGATTACCAACCGGCCTTGTGTATGGCGATCGCGGTGTACCAACCCGTCACTTGCGAAAATGGTCACTGGATCGAGGTGCAGCCGAGGGTCGATCCGGCAGATTATCTGCCCGCGACGACCAAGGTTTATGTTCTGCCGCTTCCGTCCACAGATAGTGAATTAACTTCGTTTCAGACACGAGGCTGGGTTGCGACGCACGGCAGTGCGGATGACAACACGATCGTGACGCTTGCCGCGAATCTTCCGCCGGATGCGACGCGACTCGCGAGTAGCCGGATCGTGCACGAAGCTGCTTGGCTTGGCGCGAACGCGATCAATAATACGATCGAGCTTAGCAGCTGGCGTTCGGGCGCTTTAGGAAGCGCACAACTTAATCATCAGAGAGCGTTGGCGGTACAACGTATCCACGCTGGCAGGTTGGAACTGGCGGCGTTGATCGAGGCGCAAGCACTGGAGACGAGCGCGCCCGCCAAAGTGTGGCGAATGCGCCGAGTTGCGCGCGGCTTCGGCGTGATCGCGAGTCTGCTTGGTGATGAGATGAGCGTCGATTACCTGAGCGACGCACGAATGGCCAAGCTCAGAACTGCATTCAAGTTGCTTTCTGCCACCGCTGATCCGCAAGGCGCAACGGCATTCGACCCTGCGCTGGTGGCCAAATCCGAAGCGCTCTTGCGCAGCACCTTCGATGGACTCCCGAAAACCTTTGCCGAGCGGCCAGCAGGCAATACGATCCCATGGTTTGACGCGTTATGGAAATAGAACCAAACGGCGCGTGTGATCCTTGCGCGTGCTGCGCGATCAATGCTCTACAAAATCAAAGGCACGCGGAAAACATCGGAGTGGTTTAGATGCGAATCGGTTTTATCGGACTAGGCAATATGGGCGGCCCGATGGCGCTCAATCTGATCAAGGCAGGACACGAGCTGGTCGTACACGATGTCCGGCGTGCGATGGCCGACCCGCATATTTCCGGTGGAGCTCGATGGGCTGAGACACCCGCCGATGCCGCCAAAGATGCTGACCTGGTGTTGACCTCGCTGCCTGGGCCGAAGGAGGTCGAGGCCGTCGCGCTCGGTGGCGAAAACGGGATCATCCATGGGATTCGTAAGGGTGCGGTTTACGCTGATCTCTCGACCAACTCGCCAACTTTGATCCGGCGGCTCTGTGCGATCTTCGCCGAGCGCGGCGTCACGATGCTCGATGCGCCGGTCAGCGGCGGGATTCCGGGCGCGCGCAGCGCGACGCTCTCAGTGATGGTCGGAGGCGATCAAGTCGCCTACGAACGAATCAAGCCGGCGTTCGAAGCGATCGGTGACAAGCTTCAGTATATCGGCGCGAGCGGCGCGGGCGCAGTCGCCAAGCTCGTGCACAACATGCTGGTCTTCACCACGTTTGGGATTTTCGCCGAGGCGTTCACGCTCGGCACGAAGGCGGGGATCGATCCGGAGAAGCTTTACGAGACCGTCCGCAATGGCGCTTATGGTCAAGGCATGATGCTCGCCATGATCCAGAAGGTAGTCTTCAAGGGCGACTTCGACTGCGTGACAGCCGCGCTCGATATCGGTCGCAAGGACGTTAGTCTCGCGACAGCGCTGGCGCGTGAACTCGAGGTTCCCGTCAAAATTGCCGCTGAAGTTGAGCAGGAACTGATTGAGGCAGTCGCTCACGGCCTCGGCCAGAAGGATTTTTCTGCGGCCTTCACGGTGCAGGAAACTCACGCCGGCGTTAAGGTGCGTACTTGAGAGTGATCCCTCGCCTGATGAGGGACAGGTCAAACGCCGCACGCGGGTGAGGATTCAGTGCGATCTATAACATCACGAGGTACTAATCATGGCAGACAATCTACACGACAAGGGACTCAAGCTACGCGCTGAACTGTGGGGCGACGCCGACGCGCGTCAGCGTCACGAGGAGATGAAGCAGTTCGACGAAGGTTTCGCCGATTTCCTCAACGAGCAGGTCTTCGGCGCGATCTGGACGCGGCCGGGGCTCGCGACCAAAACCCGCTCGTTTATCACGATGGCCACGCTGACTGCGCTCGGCCGCACCAATCAATTGCGCGTGCATATGCGCGGCGCACTCAAACTCGGCATCACCAAAGACGAGATCAAGGAACTGATTATCCACCTGTCACAGTACAGCGGCGTGCCGACTGCGGTCGAGGCGATGCGGGTCTATCGTGAAGTGACCGAGGCCAAATAGCGGCCTTGCGCGATGGCGCGCAGCTCGGTTTCAGATTCTGGGATTCCTCGCGCGCCAGTCAAAACAGAACACGCGGGAATGACAAATAACCAAAGCAGGCCGACCCGGTACTTATCGAGCGGTTTTCCTTGCCGCCGATGGTCTGCTGATGCTTTAAGGAGATTGCAACGGCGCTATAGCCGATCTTCGCCGTGGAAATTTCCGGCGGCGGCAAGCGACCCTCGGAGGAAATTAATGCGCATTGGATTTATTGGCTTGGGCAATATGGGCGGCCCGATGGCGCTCAATCTGATCAAGGCCGGTCACTCATTGGTAGTCAATGACATCCGCCGCAATATGGCCGATCCGCATATCGCGGGCGGCGCGAAATGGGTGGACACGCCCGCTGATGCAGCCAAGGACGTTGACTTGGTGCTCACTTCGCTGCCCGGCCCTAAGGAGGTCGAAGCGGTTGCCCTGGGCGGCGAAAACGGGATCATCCATGGTATCGGCAAGGGCACGGTGTACGCCGATCTCTCGACTAACTCCCCGACTCTCATCCGGCGGCTGCACAAGACTTTCGCCGATAAAGGAATCGAAATGCTCGACGCGCCGGTCAGCGGGGGCGTCCCGGGGGCGCGCAACGCCACGCTCGCCGTGATGGTTGGCGGCGACGAGCAGGTCTATCAGCGGATCAAACCTGCGCTCGACGGGATTGGCGACAAAGTTTCGTACGTCGGCGCAATCGGTGCGGGTGCGGTCGCCAAGTTGGTCCACAACATGATCGCGATCTGCAGCATGCAGGTGCTCGCCGAGGCCTTCACCATGGGAGTCAAAGCGGGCGTGCCTGCCGAGGACCTGTTCACCGCCGTACAGAACGGCGCATATGGACAAGGGATGCTGCTGCGGGCCCTGCCGAAAGTAATCTTCAAGGGCAACTTCGATCGGGTGAGCTTCGCGCTCAAACTGGCGCGCAAGGACCTGGGTCTCGCGACGGAATTGGCGCGTGAGCATAACGTCGGGATGCCGATCGCGAATATCGTCGAGCAGGACATGCTCGAAGCAATCGTGCATGGCCTCGGCGATAAAGATTCGAGCGCCGCGTTTACCGTGCAAGAGAATCGCGCAGGTGTCAAGGTCCGCGTCGGCTAGCGGAGCGCGGTTGCCGCGCGAAGCGAGCAGGCGAGTCCACGAGTTGCGTTAAGAATAAGTGAATCCCGAAAGTAATTTGCATCGGGGCGGCAGGAGGAAATCATGGCTGACGATCTCACCAAAAAGGGCATGGAAGTTCGCACCCAACTCTTCGGTGAAAAGGCTGCCAAAGCAGGCCACGAGTACCTGAGCGAGTTCGATCCGTTTTTCGCGAACTTCCTTAATGATCAGGTGTTCGGCGCAGTTTGGGGACGGCCCGGCCTACCGATCAAGACGCGCTCGTTTATCACGATGGCGGCGCTACTCGCTCTCGGACGCGGTCCCGAACTCAAGATTCACATGCGCGGCGCGCTCAATCTCGGCATCACTAAGGAAGAGATCAAGGAGCTGATCATCCATCTGTCGCAATACAGCGGCGTGCCGACCACAGTCGAGGCGATGCGGGTATATCGGGAAGTGACGGAGCCGAAAAAATAATCGCATCTCTCACAGGAGATCGCCGATGGATTACAACCCATTGCTGCCCGAAGTGCAGGAAAATCCTTTCCCGTACTATGCGGAGTTGCGCTGTGATGCGCCCATAGCATATCTCGAGTCGCTTCAATGCTGGACCGTCAGTCGCTACGCCGATGTGGACTACGCATTGCGTAACCCGCAGATTTTCTCTTCTGCCAACTGGATCGGACAGTCTCTGGGCGACTTGAATCCCGCCCTGGAAGTTCCCTGGATGATCGAGACTCATCCGCCCGACCATAGCCGCTTGCGCAAACTCGTCAGCAAAGCGTTCACGCCGCGGATGGCGAGCCGGCTGGAACCGCGGATTCGCATGATCGCCCGCGAACTGCTAGAAGGCGCGCACAACCAGCCACAATTTGATTTCGTAAGGGATTTCTCGGGCCCGCTTCCGGTCATTATGATTGCCGAGATGCTGGGTGTTGAGCCTAAGTACCGCGTCGCTTTCAAGCACTGGTCCGATAACGTGGTCCGTGGAACCAATCGCCCGGAGAACGAAACAGCGCGTGCCGAAATTCGAAGCACCAATGCTGAGATGCGTGCCTATTTTCAACGGATCATCGGCGAGCGACGTAAGGAGAACCGTGCGACGACTTGATCAGCGCGATGGTACAGGCTGAAGAAGAGCATCAGACGCTTACTGGCGTCGAGGTCCTCGCGATGGCGATGCTGATCCTGCTCGCCGGCAACGAGACCACCATGAACCTGATGAGCAATACCGTGCTCGCCCTTGAAGCGCATCCTGATGAGATGAGCCAGGTACGTCGTGACCCTGCTCGGGTGCCGCCACTCCTTGAAGTGCTGCGTTATGACTCGCCAGTGCAGGTGGTCTTTCGCCGTACGACTCAGGCAGTCGAGCTCTCCGGCATCAGGATTCCCGCTGATGCGGCGGTGTTTGTCCTGATCGGATCGGCGAATCGCGATGAAGCGAAATTTCCCGAAGCCGACCATTTCAATCCTTCGCGCGACGCCAGTGAGCATCTCGCCTCCGGCTTTGCGACCCATTACTGTCTGGGCGCGCAGTTGGCGCGGTTGGAGGCAAAGATCGGGATGGAGGAACTGTTTTCCGGTCCCTCCTACCAGATCGAGCGCGCACGGATAGAGCGAATTAGCTCGGTTCTGCTCCGCGGTATCAAGCACCTTCCGATGCGTTTCGCCGCCTGAATACCGACGGAGCGAAATATGAAAATCGGCATCCTCTTCACAGTGAACGAGTACACCGTCGATCCGGCGAATCTGGCCCGTAAGATGGAAACGCTCGGCTTCGAGTCGCTCTGGATTCCGGAGCATGCAGTAATCCCGGTCAATACCACGACCCCGCTCCCCGAAACTCCGCCGGGGCAGGGTCAGATTCCCGAAGTCTACTCGCACGTCTGCGATCCTTTCGTCGCGATGGCGATGGCGGCGGGGGCGACGACGCGGCTGAAGGTCGCGACTGGCGTGATGCTCGTGCCGGAGCGGAATCCAATCGTCGCGGCCAAAGAAATCGCGACGTTGGATTACTTCTCCGGCGGGCGCGTGATGCTTGGAATCGGCGCGGGGTGGCTCAAAGAGGAGTCTGAAATTCTAGGCGCCGATTTTCCGCATAGATGGACGCAGACCAAAGAATATATCGCTGCAATGCGCGAGCTATGGACCAAGCCTGAGCCGTCGTTCGAGGGCAAGTACGTCAAATTTCCACCGGTGCGGATGTACCCCAAACCCGCGCAAGCGGGCGGTCCGCCGATCCTGATCGGCAGCAAGGACAAAAACGCGCTTCGGTGGGTCGCACAGTGGGGCGACGGCTGGTGTCCGATCTTTCTCCCGCCCGCCGCGCTGCACGTTGAGCTAGGTAAACTCCGCGACGAGTGCAACCGCGCCAGTCGCGATTACAATCGCCTTGATATCACGATCATGAAGCGTGAGTTGCGCGGCGATCGTGCGAGCGTACAGAGCGGATTGCGGGAATACGAAGACGCGGGGGCCGATCGTTTCGTTATTATGCAAATCGGCGCACGAATGACCGATACGACCTATGAGATCGAACTTCAACGCCTCGCGTCGCTATATGTGTAATCGGGAGAAGACCGATGCCGCTTGATCCGCAAATGAAATCCCTTCTAGATGCGATGGCCAAAGCGAACCTGCCCGCCTTTCACAGGCTGACGCCGGTCGAGGCGCGCAGGCAGATGGCGAACCAGTTCGCGAAGGGCGCGCCAGAACCAATCGCCAAAGTCGAGGATCGCACGATCCTCGGACCGGGCGGTGAGATTCCGATTCGGATCTATACGCCTGACGGCAAAGGTCCGCTCGGTGCGCTGGTCTATTTTCATGGCGGCGGCTGGGTATTGGGGGATATCGCGGTGACCGATCAGCCCTGCCGGATGCTGGCGAATCAATCCGGATGCGTGGTCGTGTCGGTCGAGTACCGGCTCGCGCCCGAGCATAAATTCCCGGCCGCACCCGACGATTGCTACGCCGCGACCAAGTGGGTTAGCGACAATGCCTCAAGTATCAATGTTGACCCGCAGCGGATCGCAGTCGGTGGCACCAGTGCCGGCGGCACGCTCGCGGCAGTCGTCGCGCTGATGGCGCACGAGCGCGGCGGTCCGCACCTCGCATACCAACTGCTCGTCTATCCTGCGACGACCGCGGAATTGACCAGCCCGTCGCAAAAGCAGTTCGCCGAAGACGGCTATATTCTATCGCGCTCCGATATGGAGTGGTTCTGGGGCCACTATCTCTCGAGTGCCGCCGACCGGACGAATCCTTATGCCTGTCCGGACTTCGCTAAAACTCTGCGCGACTTACCGCCCGCGATGGTCATCACTGCCGAGTATGATCCTCTGCGCGACGAGGGCGAGGCGTATGCTACCCGATTACGCGAAGAAGGTGTCCCGACCGTGCTGAAACGCTACGACGGCGTGACCCACGGCTTCTTCGGGATGCCTTTAGTATTGGACAAGTCGAAGATAGCGATTGCCGAAGCCGCGGCCGCACTGCAAGCTGCTATCGGTGGCGGTAGGAAGTAATACCGCACTCAGCTACTTAATTGGTTCCGGTTCGGGTGGACGATCCTTCTGGCCCTCGATGTAGCCGCCTAAATCGCGATCATTGCGGACGTGCGATACCGGTCGATAATCGTGATTATCGGGGAGCGCCGCGTGGTGGTCCTTCACAGTCGCGAGACGATCATTTTCGCGCATTGCGCACTCGGCTAACGTGCTGTCCGGTCTCCATTCCGCCTCGGGTCCGCTGCGTACCAGCGTTCTCATAAAGTCATAGCGATGCCAGTAGATGGCGCGCATCGGCATGCCCGAAGGATCATCGTGCAGATGCGTGTAGGTCCATTTTTCATTGAAGCGGATCCCGTGCTCCTCAAGCTCGAGCGGGCTGTTGAGGCTGCCGTCGGTGTGGTCGGGCGTTCCGAGGATCACGACGATCGCGTTACGGGTGATTGGCTCGCTCATACCAAAAAACTTTCAGGGAACGGGCACTTGTGTTGAGTGATGTGAGCTTCGAAATCAGCGCGAAATTGAGTGAAGAAAGCGCGCGCCGACCATGACGCACCATCGGCCAATGCGCAGATACATTTGCCATCCATGAAGTTGCAGCAATCGGGCAGCGTGATGAGGTCCTGCGGGCTACCTTCGCCGCGCTCGATCCGCGAGAGCGTCCGGTAAATCCATCCGGTACCCTCGCGACATTGCGTGCACTGTCCGCACGATTCATGATCGAAAAACCGTCCAGCGCATAGCGCGACCCGCACCATACAGGTGCGATCGTCCATCACGATTACGCCGGCAGTGCCGAGTAGCGAATTCACCTTACGCAAGGATTCGTGATCTACCGGCGTGTCGATTTGGTCGCCGCGCAGGATCGGCATCGAGATGCCGCCCGGAATGACCGCTTTGACCGTGCGACCTTCTTCGAGACCGCCAGCATAGTTGTAAATGAGATCGCGCAGCTTGACGCCGAGCCGCAGCTCGAAGATGCCGGGGCGCTTGACGTGGCCGCTCACGCCAAAGAGGGTATGCCCGGTGCTGTTGGGAGTCGGCGCGCCTTCAGCTTTGAACCAGTCTGCGCCGCGATTGATAATCACCGGCACCTGCGAGCAGGTCTCACAATTATCGACGGTCGTCGGACGATTCCACAGTCCGCGCGTGGCAGGGAAGGGTGGTCGCTTGCGCGGCATTCCTTTGCGACCCTCCATTGATTCGAGCATCCCGCTCTCCTCGCCACAGATATAAGCGCCCGCGCCGGGCTGTATATGCATATCGAAGCGGCGGCCGAAGCCTTTCGCGTTATCGCCGAGGATATTGTTGGCGTAAGCCTCGCGAATCGCTTCACGCACGATGCGATAACCTTCGACGTATTCGCCACGTATATAGATAAAGGCGGCGGTCGCGTCGATTCCGCGTCGCGGCAATCATGACGCCCTCAACGAAAAGATGAGGATTGCGCTCCATGATCTGGCGATCTTTGAAAGTGCCCGGCTCGCTTTCGTCCGCGTTGACGGCGAGATAGCGCGGGCCGCCGTCGGGCGGCGGCATGAATGACCATTTCATGCCTGTGACGAATCCTGCTCCACCGCGACCACGGAGACCGGCGTCGCGCACCAGGGTCGCGATGTCCTTGGGCGTCATTTCACCGGCTTTTTCGATCGCCTGATATCCGCCATTGCGAACATAATCGTCTAGGGTCAGCCACTTCTCGCCGTTGGGAGGAAGCAGGTAGCCTTCCACATCCTCGGGGATAGTCGAAATAATCGGGGCCGGGCGGTGGGCATCAATTGCACCCTGCGGCGATTTCGTTAAGGCCGCGGCATAGTCCGAATCGACATTTTCAAGATAAGCGTTGCGATTGACTTGAATTACCGGTGCGGTTGCGCAGGAGCCGAGACATTCGACCTCGACCACGGCGAAACGGCCATCGGGCGTCGGCACGCCAGTTTTTACGCCGAGTTGGCGTTCGAGTTGATTTACGATCCCTCGCGCGCCGCGCAGACAGCATGAGAGGCTCGTGCAGACCTGCAGGACGGCTTCGGCGTTCGGCTGGTTAAGCATCGAGTAGAACGAAGCGACTTCCGCGATCTCAATTGCAGGCAGGTTAAAAATTTCACCAACCTCAGCGAAGATCGCCTGGTCGAGTGCGCCCTTCTCATCGCGCGCCAGATGCAATGCGAAAAGCAACGCGCCGCGCGCGTGTGGGTAATGAGTGATTTCCTCGCGGATTTTCTCGTGAGTAGTGGGAGGAAGAATCATTCTACCGTCCCGAGTCCAGCACTCTGCATCGTGTTGTACTCCGACTTTGCGCTGGAGGATCGTCCCTCACCCTGCCCTCTCCCATCGGGGAGAGGGATCAGACGGGACTTGGACCAATGAGGCTAGCGGTCGCATTCGCCGCCGATCATGTTGATCATGCCGAAGGTCGGCACCACGTCGGCAAGCTGTCGCCCGAGCAGCATTTTGCCTAGCGGTGACATATTGGAAAAGCTTGGCGAGCGCAGACGGCATTTCCAGGGCTTTCCGCTTCCGTCGCTGACTATGTAAAATCCGACTTCGCCGTTCCCGCCCTCGACTGCCTGATAGACTTCGCCTACCGGCGGCATCCCGCCTTCCAGCACCAGCTTGAATTGGTCAATCATCTCTTCCATTCGTGAAAAAACACGCGTTTTTCCGGGCCATCGGATGCGCGGGTCTTCCACATTGACCGGTCCGGCGGGAATTTTTTCAAGCGCTTGCAAGATCATTCGGCGGCTCTGGCGAATCTCTTCCAGCCGCACCAGATAGCGATCGAAGTTGTCGCTGTGCTCGCCGACTGGAACATCGAAATCGAGATCGGCATATACGAGATAAGGCGTCACGCGCCGCACATCATAGGGAACGCCGCCTGCGCGCAGCATCGGTCCGGTGACGCCCCACGCGACGAGTTCCTGTGGCGAGAGATACCCGGTGCCTTCCATCCGCTCGCGAAAGATAGGATTTTCGGTAAGCAGCTTGTCGGCATCCTCGACCAGCTTCAATGCGCGATCTACCCGTCCGGTTGCGAAAGGGCCGAAATCCTCCGGCAGATCGGCTGACACTCCGCCGATTCGCGTGAAATTAGTGGTCACGCGCGCGCCGCACAAGGAATCGATGAGGTCGAGGACGAGTTCGCGGCCTTCGAGCAGATAGAGCATCGGCGTAAACGCCGCTAACTCCATTGAGGACGCGCCAATCGCGAGCATGTGATCGGCCATCCGCGAAAGCTCGCCGCCAATTACCCGAATGTAATCGCATCGCGGCGGCGTCTTGATATCGAACAGCTTTTCAATCGCGAGGCAATAGCCGACATTGTTGAGAATCGGCGAGCTATAGTTAAGCCGATCGGTATAAGGAATATTCTGATAGAAGAAGCCAGTTTCACATTCCTTCTCGAAGCCGCGATGGAGATAGCCGACCTGTACGTCCACATCAACGATGCGCTCGCCATCGAGCTCGAGGTCGATCTTGACGGTGCCGTGAGTCGCCGGATGCGATGGCCCGAATTGAATCCGCATCGGTTCGGTATGCAGATCATCGAAGTCATTCGCGCGTCGACGCGCTGCAACGGAATTATTCGGGGCGACGAGGTTCTTTTGCTCCGGGTCCGACATAAGGTTGAATCGGTTGTTCGTCCAGCTTGTTGTAGTCCTTGCGGAGCGGATGGCCGACGAACTCCTCGTAGAGGTAAATCCGCCGCAAGTCGGGATGTCCGGTGAAGATGATGCCGTATAAATCGTAAGTCTCGCGTTCGAGCCAATCTGCCGCCGGCCACAGAGAAGCGACACTCGCGATCGTAGGGTCATCTTCCGGTACGCGGCATTTAATCCTTAATCGATGCAGGTACTTCGTCGAGGTCAAGTGATAGACCATGGCGAAACGCGGATGAGGCCCTGGCGGCGGCAGCACCAAATCGTGACGACGCCGCGGCAATCGCCGGATCGTCGAACGATTGCGATCCCAGATTTCGCGCCGTTCCGCGAAGTCGTCCGGTTGTCCGAGGTAATCAATCGCGGTTACGTCGAGCAACATATCAAAGGCGAGTTGCAGATCGTCGCGAAGCCGCCTCATCACTTCCACGACGTTTGTGCGATCAATATGAATGCGGTCATCCCCGCGAAAAGTGTGATGCTCTAAAATCAACGAAGAGCCGATACCCGCGATCACTTTCTCCAGCAGCGGAGTTAACTGAAGTGTCTGCGAATCAGGCTTCTTCTCAGTATCGAGGGTATCGGCGGTATCAGCGCTATCATAATTGCTGCGGATATAATCAGTTCGCGCTCTTGAGCTGTCCGACCGGGACCAGCAAATCATTTTTATGCCACATTGAGCCGCGACGCGAGTAGGTGGAAATCTCGATCTGTCGGCTCATTACGATCGCCTCTTCCGGACAGGCTTCTTCGCACAATCCGCAGAACATGCAGCGTGACATATCGATATCGAATACTTCCGGATAACGTTCGACTTCGTCGTTGGTCTCCGCCGGAAAGATCGTGATGCAAGTGGTAGGACAGGCCCATTCACACAGACCGCACGCGACACATCGCTCTTTGCCATTTTCCATCTGGACCAGCACCGGCATTCCGCGCATCGCGGGTGGCTGTACAAACCGCTGTTCCGGAAAATTAACGACAAAGTCCTGACGCCCGCGCGCATACAGTCCGAAATTTCGGAGGAAGTGGCGGCTCGACACCCACAGACCTTTGAAGATTGCGAGCCACGGTCGTGCTCTCGAAAGATGCAGCTGCGGGCGTTTTACCTTAACGACTTGAATTGCCATTCACAAAACTTCCGAACATCGATTCGCATCTGTGATCATCCGCCCGCCGCGTGTGCGGGAGCGGGCCGCCCGCTCGGGCCCGCCACCATTACAGGACGCCAATATCCCCGCAGGACCAGCAGCGATCCGGTAAAGATTATCACCGACACGATCATCACTTCCATCCACACCTGCCATCCATAGATCCGGGTCACGTACGGAAGGATCAGCCCCGAAACCACAATCCACAGCCGATATACCATCTGGAAAAATGACCATCCGGTCGCTTGCAGCGCCGGTGACAGATCTTCGAGGTACTCAGAGTAAAGTGCACACCAAGGGATGAAGGCAGCGGCCGTAATAGCTCCGAGGATCAGCGTAACTGAGGCCAATGCGTTCTGCGAGAGGGGCGGATAGAAGTTTCTCAACCACCACACCAGAATCGCGATAGTCACGCCTGAAAGTGCGATGCTCAGCGGCTTGCGCAATCGCAACGCGTCCGAGACATAACCTGCCGGTACCAGCATCAGCAGATTGAACAAGAAAAAGTTCGCGGTCATCGCGGCAGCTGCGGGCAGGCTGAAGCCGAAAGCTTGGGAGAACATCAGCGGCCCGAAATTCTGAATCGTGAGCGCTACCGTCAGGAACGAGACCACCCCTACCACCAACAGCCAAGTCTCCCAATGCCCTAAGAGCTGACCGAATGCATTCATCGCGGAGGCGGGTGTTTGCCCCGGCAGATCGCCGGATTCGAAGGCTTCGCCCGCTTCCTCGCCAACCATGGTAAGCCGTAGGGCTGGTGATAGATCTTTGAGCCATAAGAGCACCGGCACAGTCAGAATCACGGCCAATAGTCCCATGATTACGATTTGCGCCTGCCAGCGCTCGCCGAACATGAGCAAAGTCTCGGCTGGTATGAAGTTCCAGAGCCACAGGCATGCGACTGCACCGAAAGTTAGTAAGCCGAAGGCCACTCCCCGGTTGACCCTTGGCGACATATCGCGCGTGAGTCCACCCAAAGCGCCCCACATCAACCCGGCCACGATATTCATCAAACTGCGCACGATCACGAACGACCAGAAATCCGTCATCAAGAGATTACAGAATGTCAGAATCACGATGACGACGAGGCATACGTCGATTACCACGACTCGGCCGTGACGGTCGGCAAGCGGACCGCCGAACATCGCGGAAATCGCCGAGAGGAAGACCGCAAAGGCGAGAAAGTGAGTGAACTCCACCTCTGAGAAATGGAGCGATTTCATCCAGTACGGTAGCAGTGCGGAGAAGCCGAATTCGTAGAAACCGACGATGGTGGCGATCACCGTTAATCCGAGCATCCACCAGCGATAGGCTCCGACCGGATAGATCTCCAATATGCGATTGCGTGCGAAATAGCCTTTCAAGCCCCCGAGATTCGGCTGCGACGATGCTGCCATAGCGTTAGTCCCCTTGACCGGCTGCGGCGAGATTGTTACCGCGCGCGCCCTCTGCTCACGTCCAGCGGTCCCCATCGGCACAGACGTGGCTCGTAGGCGCGCTCAATACACCTCCGCGCTATGACTGCTCAGGACGGTAATGTCAAGTGGAGCCATCAGTTGGATTCAGTCCGGGTTTGGTGAGCCGAGCGAAGTTCCATCCGGGCCGATTTCATCGAAGCGCAAATGAGATAGCGCAGTCCCGTCACGCTCCATCGCTGACCAAACCTGCGGAAGCGTGAACTCTTCCTGCCCGCCTGCGAGACGATTCAGAATTCGGGTAAAAATGTCGCCATCGGCGACGCCGCCCGTCAGCGATTTGATTGCTTTCCGGATTCGCTGCACGCGTCCGGCATGATTAGTGAACGTGCCGTCTTTTTCGGCGAACGACGAACTGGGCAGGAACACCTGCGCCCCGCTTAGGGCAGCATCGACTTTCAAATCCTGCACGATCAGCAGTTCGAGCTTGCTGATAAGTGAGACGAGGCGTTCTCGCGGAACCACTTCGAGCAGATCGCCTCCGCACAGATATAACCCTTTGATCTCGCCGGCTTCAATTCCATGCAGCAACTCTTCAAGGCCGTCATCATTGCGAACTAATTCCAACTCGCGAACGCCGCGGGCATTAGCAGCTTTCTCTGCCTTGATCAGGAAATCGTCGGATTTGCCCAGCCGTACCGCCATCGCGATGTGCTTGACACCCAGTGTCCGCAGCAGCTCGCCGAAACGGAAATTCTCCTCATTTGTAAGATGAGGCGAAACGATCGCGCCTAAAGCTGCGCCGCCGTGCTTTTGCTGAAAACTTGATAGAGCATTCGCGGCCATTGTGATTGCCGTGGTCCATCCGGTTGCGACGAGCACGCCGTCCGCCGCCAGCATCGGATGAAATTGCCGGTCCTTCGCATTGACGAATTTGTAGCTCAGTCGGCCCGCGTCGCACATCCAAGTATCGTTGACGGCGTCGTTGCGGCGCGGGATCAACCGCCAAATGCGGTCGCGATAGCTCGAGATCATAATATTGCAGCCGTTGGCGCATCCGGGGCAGATGCTGGCGGTCTCTTCGAGAAACCACACGCGCAGCTTGTGATGAAAATCCTTGGTTTCGAGCGCGCCGACCGGGCAGATATCCGCCGTGCACATTGAGTAATCGTTATTGAGCCGACGGCCATCATAGATGTCGAGTATCGAGCGCTCGCCAATACCGAAGATCGCCAGTTCCCCCGTTTTGCTAATCTCTCGGCAAAAGCGCACACATCGGCGGCACAGGATGCAGCGTTCCTGATCAAGTAGCATTCGCTCGCCAATATCCAGTCGCTTCTCGCGCTTGCGCCGCGGCTCCAGTGTCCGGGCAATTCGCGAACTGAAGCGCATCTCATAGTTCTGCAGCCAGCATTCACCCGCCTTGTCGCAGATCGGGCAGTCAATAGGATGATTCAGCAGCAGCAGTTCGAGCACGCCGCGACGCGCCAGCGCGACCTCATCATCCTTGGTGTGCACAACCATGCCGTCGCGCACCTGCGTGTTGCACGAAATTTGCAACTTAGGAATCCCTTCGATACGTACCTGACAAAGCCGGCAGGAACCATCAATCGTGAGCTTCGGATGATAGCAGTAGTGTGGGATGTCCAACCCGGCATCCAGCATCGCCTGTAGAAGCGGAGCGCCTTCAACGGCCTCGATCACTGCGCCATCCACGGTGACATGAACTTTCTTCAGCGAATCAGCCAATTTTCCGTCCGCTCCCGTGCAGATCGAGTCCTTCCCACACCACTCCTGAACGCTCGTGTTGAACCCGATTTTGAAGCTTCATTAATCCGTCGAGAACCGCTTCGGGACGCGGTGGACATCCCGGAATATAGATGTGCACCGGGATGATTCGATCGATCCCTTGGAGGACAGCATAGTTGTCGTAAGGTCCTCCCGAACTGGTGCAAGCCCCGAACGAGACTACCCACTTAGGATCAGCCATCTGCTCGTACACGCGCCGGAGAATCGGGGCCTGCCGTTGCGTGATAGTGCCGACGACGAACAACAGATCAGCCTGACGCGGAGTAAATCGTGGCAACGCTGCACCGAACCGATCGATGTCGTAGCGTGGCCCTGAGACCGAGAAATATTCCATTCCGCAGCAGGCGGTCACGAAAGGGTATGAGAAGAAAGAGTATTTGCGCGCCCAACTGATCGCGTCAGCTAACCGGGTGGCCGCAAACGACTCTGGAAACGCATTACCCTCATCGACGAGTGAATGACGCGCGACCGCTCCGCTCATCATGAAACTTCCAAGCTTTCGACGAATAGCCATAAATTAGGTTTTCTTTCGTCCACGTTCTGCGATTTGCCTTCGCTTCGGATCGCCGTAGTGGATATCGATCTTTCCGGGAAAAGGCGGCAGGCGCAAGCGGATTGCGATGGTCCCCCTGTCTGCTGCCTGGAGCCGGCGATCTGCGCTTTTACAATCTTGACCAAACTTGACACGTTCCCATGCTAGATGATAATTACTATCACTCGATATGAATGCGCGGATGGTAAATGATCGCCGGCACGCGGGTTATGCACGGGAGCGGCTCGACGAATTCGCGGCGCGATGCCGCGCCGGAGGGCTGGCGGTTACCCCGCAGCGTCTATCGATCATCGAGGCGCTGCTAACCTCAACCGCGCATCCTCGGGCCGAGGAGATCTATGCGGAAGTGCGAACGCTCCATCCGCACATTTCGCTCGCCACGGTGCATCGGACGCTCGAAACGCTCTGCCGGATCGGTGAAGCGCACAAGGTAACTGTGCTGCACGATAGCGCGCGCTACGACGCCAACCTGACGCCGCATCAGCATGTCGTTTGCGTCGAGTGTCGTGCGATTCGCGACATCGAGATCGAGGAGCTAGAAAATTTGCTGGGTAAGAGTCCCTCACTGGAGGGCTACAAAACACTTGGATGGTCGCTGGAGATTCAGGCGTTATGCGAGAGTTGTCGTAAACGGCGGACCGGCAGCCATCAGATGCAGCGCAACTAAACTTGTTAGGAGCAGCACCGGCGCGGATTGTCCGGCCGGCTTAACTGAATAATCGGGAGAGAAAAATGGCAAATCTAAAAGGCACCAAAACTCACCAAAATCTCAAAGATGCATTCGCGGGCGAGAGCCAGGCCAACCGCCGCTATCTTTATTTCGCGAAGATCGCCGACGTCGAGGGCCATCCCGATGTTGCCGGTTTGTTTCGCGATACAGCGGAGGGCGAGACTGGCCACGCGCATGGCCATCTCGATTATCTGAAGTCAGTCGGCGATCCGGCGACCGATAAGCCGATCGGCGACTCCGTGAAAAACCTCGCCTCTGCCGTTCATGGCGAGACTCACGAGTACACCGACATGTATCCCGGAATGGCGAGAACCGCCCGTGAGGAAGGTTTCAGCGAGATCGCAGACTGGTTCGAGACCTTGGCCAAGGCCGAGAAGTCTCACGCAGGCCGTTTCGCGAAGGCCGCCGAAACGGTCTAAGTCTTATCATCCAGAGTTAATAAACAGGGCCGGCCTGCTCATCCGTTCGCAGGCCGGTTTCATTTAAGCCCTGTTTGCATCCTGCAAGCCGCACCGCGGACCGCTTCCGCATGCGCACCACTCGGTTCATCGTATGGCTAGAATTGAATCGCGACCGACTGACGCTCTCAGCTACAACCCGAATGAGCCGCGCTATTGGGAACGCGAAAAACTCGATCGCGAGATCAATCGCGTCTTTGATATCTGTCACGGCTGCCGTCTCTGCTTCAATTTGTGCCCGTCGTTCCCGTCCTTGTTCAAGGCGATCGATAAGCGCGGCGATGAAGATGTCCGCAGTATGACTGCCGCTGAAAAGCGCGAAGTCATTGACCTCTGCTATGAGTGCAAGCTATGCGAGGTCCGCTGCCCTTACACGCCGCACGATGGCCACGAATTCCAGTTGGACTTCCCACGCCTCATCATGCGTGCGCGGGCGGTTCAGGCGCGTGAAGAAGGCGTCAAGCTGCGCGACAAGATGCTCGGGAATCCCGACCGCACCGGCAAACTCGGTACTGCGATGCCGGCGCTGGCGAACTGGTCATGTCGCAACAAGTTCCAACGCATGATGATGGAAAAGGTCCTCGGTATTCATCGCGACAAAAAGCTGCCTGATTTCGCCGACGAGACCTTCGAGAAGTGGCTCAAGCGCGAGGGCATCCCTGCTGCGTCCGCCGAGCCTGCCGGTAAAGTCGCGATTTTCCACACCTGCTTCGTCAATTATTACAATACCGCGCCGGGCAAGGCTTTGGTCAAAGTGCTGGCAAAGAACAATTGCCAAATCGCGAGCCCGCCGCAAAACTGCTGCGGGATGCCTGCGCTGGATGGCGGCGACGTCGAATTCGCGCTCAAGGAAGCGCGGCAGAATGTCGCAAACCTATTGCCTTTCGCGCGGCAAGGCTTTCGCATCCTGGCGATCAATCCGACTTGCTCGCTGACGATGCGCACCGAGTATCCGACGCTGCTCGGCACGCCCGAAGCCGCCGAGGTCGCCAAAGCGGTCGCTGATCCACACGAATTTCTCTACGAGCTGTTTCGGGCGGGCAAATTCAATCGTGATTTCAAATCCACCCCGGGCAAGATCGCGTATCAGATTCCTTGCCATCTCAAAGCGCAGAACGTCGGCTTTCGCTCGCGCGATTTGATGCGGCGCATTCCGGAGGTCGAGATCGATACTGTGGACGCATGCACGTCTCACGATGGCACTTGGGCGATGAAGAAAGAGTATTTCCCGCTCTCGATGCAATGGGGCAAAAAGGCCTTCGACGGCATGCGCGAGGCTGAGGCCAAGGTGATGGCGACCGATTGCCCACTGGCTGCGATCCAGATCGAACAGGCGACCGGCACCCATCCGTTGAATCCGGCCGAGATTCTCGCGCGGGCCTATGAAGCGGACGGATTTCCGGAGAAAATTGAACCAACCCCTGCGAAGGAATCCACCGATGAAACCGATAACCCTGAAGGAAATAATTCCGTTTGAGCAATATGACATACTGCGGCCGCGTCTGCGTCCGCTCTTCATCGCCGAAAAAGCCCGTCGTCGCCTCGCGGTCGGTGAACACCTGACGCTACTCTTCGAGAATGGCCAGACCGTCCTGTACCAAATCGAGGAGATGCTCCGAGCCGAACGTATTAGCGACGAAGCCGCGATTCGCCACGAAATCGATACCTACAACGAACTGCTTCCGCGACCGGGTGAACTCGCAGCCACGATGCTGGTCGAATATGCCGACGTGAATCAACGGGACGCGGCGCTGCGCGAGCTCATCGGTCTCGAACGCCACGTCTGGATTCGACTCGATGGGCGTCGCGAGAACGCCCGCTTCGATTTGCGCCAGATGGCGACTGATCGCGTCAGCGCCGTGCAGTTCGTACGTTTCCCGCTGGGGGGTCTCGATTCGTCTGAATTTCTTGCGCTCGCGAAAGCAGGCAAAGTCGCAATCGAAGTCGATCATCCAAAATTGCACGAGACCGCCCCGATCGCAGGCGCGTTGGCGGAATTGCTCAGTCAAGATTTGCTCGATTAGGCTTCCTTAAAAAATTAATGTTTGCCGTTGCCTGCTTCCTCTTCGGGCCAGAACTCCGGATCGAACACACGGTCAGTCGGCCATGGACACACCGGCGGTAGCGCCTTCTCCCATTCACGCTTGCTGAGACCTATCTGCGCTCCCGCGGTACGGCGCGCGCGAGCGTACGCGCTTTCGAGAAGGTCATCTAATTTTCGCGTCAAACTAGGGGAGGCGTTAAGCCGCTTCGCAATCCGATCCCGTGAGTTGGCTATCGAAGCTTCCCAGCTTCCTGATCGTTTGCGTGGTGTATAAAACCATTCGAGCAAATGAACCAGCAATCGCTCGAGAAAACTTTCGACCGCGTGTATTTCGTTCTGCCCCATCCCTTCGAGTTCCTCGGCCAGGTTCGCCCAATCCAGAAACGCCGGTTGATGGCGCCGCAGTAGAATTGCCTGCTGGCATATCCACTCGTAGTAGTCGCGCTCGATATTCGCTTCAGACACGCCTTTCATTTCTGGCTCCCGTCTTTCGTCAATCCGACGATGGCAGAATTGCGTTCCACCGGGCGTTCATCTCTGATCGAACTTCTCCGACATTGCTCAGCCAAGATTCGATAAGCTAACTTCGTGTCCGCACGCTCGAATCTTTATAAAGGAACGGCTGCAATTATGCGATCGGAGAGCGCCGGCACACAGGAAATCCTCAAAATGGTCGCGGCTCTCGAGCCGGAGATTCGCGATGGCGCAGCGGTGATTGAAAGCGAACGCCGCTTGCCCCCGAAGCTTGCGCGAAAGCTCATGGAGGCCGGTGTCTTCCGGATGGGCGTGCCACGCGCCTACGGCGGCCCGGAAATCGATCCGATGGGACAGGTGCGAGTCGTCGAGGAATTATCGCGCATCGAAGGTTCTGTGGGCTGGCTCTCGATGATCTCCTCGGCGGGCAGCTTTTTGGCTGCTTTTCTCGAACCGGACGCGGCCCGGCGCATCTTTGGGCCGGTCGAAAGCGTCCTCGCCGGACAGATTCGGCCGCCCCAACGCGCCGACGTAGTAGCCAGTGGTTATCGCGTGAGCGGCACTTTTCACTTTGCCAGCGGTTCGAGCCATGCGAGCGTCTTCGTCTGCGGCTGCGTGATTCACGAAAATGGCGAGCCACGCCGTCACGGTCATAATCCCGAATTTCGCGTCCTGCTCGTGCCTCGCGACAAGGTCACGATCGTCGATGTCTGGGATACCACCGGCATGCGCGGGACGGGTAGCAACGACTTCGTCGTGGACAATGTATTCGTGCCTTCGACCGACGGCACCACGATGCTGGAACGGCCGCATACCCCCGGCCCCCTGTACGCATTTCCGCCGCTGTTTTTAGTCTCGCACGCCGGGGTCCCACTCGGGATCGCGCGCAGCGCGCTCAATTTCGTGATTGATCTGAGCCAGCGCAAACCCTCCTCGATGCCTGGTAGCAAGCTGATACGCGATGATCCCGTGATGCAGGAAACGATCGCGTCGTGTGAGGCGCAATTCGGGGCGGCGCGCGCTTACGTCTATGCCACGTTGGAAGATCTTTGGGCAGCGCTGTGCAGCGGCGGACGCCCTTCCCCCTATCAGCGTGCGCAATACCGGATGATGATCACTTACGCGCACGACGCGGCGAAGCGGCTTATCGCGACGCTCTACGATGCGGCTGCTACCAGTTCGATCTTTCGCTCTGGCCGGCTCGATCGGGACCTGCGCGATATCATGACCGCCTGCCAACATCGCGTCGTGCATCTCAAGATGTATCGCCCGGCAGGCCGCCTGCTCTTGGGGCTGGAATCGGAAGAGCCGCTCTTCTGACCCGACATTGATAAGGACACCAATGGATTTCAACATTCCCGACGACATCACGGCCTATCTCGCTGAGCTCGACGACTTTATCGAGCGCGAGATCAAGCCGCTTGAACGCGAGAACGACAATATCCGCTTCTTCGACCATCGGCGCGAGTATGCCCGCACCGATTTCGAGCGCGGCGGATTGCCGCGCCATGAATGGGAGGCGCTGCTGGCTGAGATGCGCCGCCGGGCTGATCGCGCTGGGCATTATCGCTTTGCGTTGCCGAAGGAATACGGCGGTAAGGACGGCTCGAATCTCGCGATGGCCGTCATCCGCGAGCATCTCGCCGCCAAGGGCCTCGGCCTCCACAACGACCTCCAGAACGAAAGCTCGATCGTCGGCAATCTGCCGACGGTCCTGATGTTTCGCGATTTCGGCACCGAGGCGCAGAAGCGCCAGTTCATCCCCGGCATCCTCGATGGGTCGCTCAGCATAGCTTTCGGCCTGACCGAACCTGAGCACGGCTCCGACGCGACCTGGATGGAAACCCGCGGCGTCCGAGAGGGCGACGGATGGCGGATCAACGGCGCGAAAATCTGGAATACCGGCCTCCACGTCGCCACTCACGATTTCGTTTTCGCCCGCACCAGCGGTCGCGACGGCGGCGCGAAGGGTATCACCTGCTTCATCGTGCCGGTCAAAACTGACGGCTTCAAAATCGAGGAATACCTCTGGACCTTCAACATGCCGACTGACCATCCGCGTATCTCATTGAAAGAGGTCTATGTGCCCTCCGACGCGATTCTCGGCGACCCCGAAGATGGCCTCGCCGTAGCTCAACACTTTGTGCACGAGAATCGGATTCGGCAGGCCGCGTCGTCGCTCGGCGCGGCTCAGTACTGCATTAACGAGGCGGTGAAATACGCGAACGAGCGCAAGCCGTTCGGCAAAGCGCTCGCCGCGAATCAGGCGATTCAATGGCCACTGGTCGAGCTCCATACGGAAGCCGCGATGCTCCGTACGCTGATTCACAAGACGGCGTGGGAGATGGACCAGATGTCCAAGCCGGAAGTGGCGCTGCGGCTCTCTGACAAGGTCTCGATGTGCAACTATCGCGCGAATCGACTGGTCTGCGAGGCGGCCGACCGCGCGATGCAGGTCCACGGCGGCATCGGCTACTCGCGCCACAAGCCTTTCGAGCACATCTATCGGCACCATCGGCGCTATCGCATCACCGAGGGCGCCGAAGAAATCCAGATACGCCGCGTCGCCCAGGTGTTGTTCGGCTATGGCAGGAAGGCGCCGGCCTCGGAGTGACCAAACCGCGAAGTCTATAGGCTGATGACGGCTTGGACGAGCAGTCGCGCTTGGTGTACATTTGTACATAAAGGCTACTCTGTGGAGTTTGAATGGGATCCGGCGAAAGCGGCAAGCAATGTACGAAAGCACGGCGTCCGATTCGCCGAAGCATCAACCATATTCGAGGACGAAGCGGCGCTGTCAATGCTGGATGACGATCCGCAAGAAGATCGGTTTGTGACAATCGGCTTGGGATCCTCGGAAGAATTCTCGTCGTGGTCTATACAATCCGCGAGGAGCGCTTCAGGATTATTTCCGCGCGCAAAGTCAGCCGCCAAGAGCGACTGCAGTACGAGCATAGAAACAGATGAAAAGAGAATACGATTTCGGCAAAGCTCGGCGAGGTCCGGTCGTGCCGCGGCCTCCTGGAAAGACCAGAATTACGATCCGTCTTGATACCGACATCATTGAACATTTCCAGGAGATGGTGGATCGGGCCGGTGGCGGGAACTACCAAACCCTCATCAATGACGCGTTGCGCGAATACATTCGCGGCGCGCGTCTGGAAAAGATCGTGCGCCGCGCTGTTCGCGAGGAAGTCGGCGCCATAAAAGAATCGTTTACGAGGCCAGGCTAAATTTCCCCTCCACCAAGTTGTTTAGTTACGTCGCTAAGAAGGCGGTCTAACTGATCACCGTCAATCAGCTCGATGGGCAAGTTTTCTGCGAACTCACGCGCTTGAGGCGTGAAACCTGATGTTGTAATAAGAATCCCCTTGATCGCCTTACGATCAGCTACGATCGCGCCATAAAATTCTCGGATAATTGGGCTTCCAACGAGGTTGTCGGGTGCGAACCTCTTACATTGAAAGAGGTATCGTCCTCCGACTATGGGGCGGTCGAGAACGGCTTCAATATCAATACCACCATCTCCGCTAGTCTTTGTCATCTCTGCAGCGAAACCCATCCCGCTTAACACGGTCGTGATCAATCTTTCGAATTCCACTCCTGAGAGACTGGCCAAATTGATCCCTGAGAGGCCCGAGTTAATTGCCCGATTTCCGCTACCATGCCCAAAAACTGCCAGCATTTCGCGTGCATCGTGCTCTGTCACGGGCTGCTTTTCCACCAATCTCAAACTATGAACAAGTGATTCCGCACAGTTCGGATTACCACCAGCTTGCCGCGCGATAACGGCTGTGGCAGAGGAATCTAATGATACGCCCTCACTGCTCGCGAAACGCTCGACTAACTGCACTAGTTCGGATTCATCATTCGGATTCATCATATCGTTGAAGCTGCATCACAGCATCAAAACAACGGAGAAGATCGGATGGACAATCTGACTGCTTTTGGACAGTCCCGATCAGCGTAAAGGGCTTCACCGCTAATTTCATCTGTCTCGCGCCCGGGCCTTTACCAACCACGATGAGCAGTTCGAAATCCCTTAGAGCCCGCGGGAGTATTCCTTCGCTCAATTTGTTCAGTCGTTTGACGTTTTCAAGGAGAAGAATGTCGCACTTATCGAGGTCGTTGATCGTCGCTGCAAGATCGGCCACTCTTTCGAATGCAGCTGCCTGAGCTTCCATCAGGTTCACACCCATTTCTCGCGCGATTACGTGCGCGATTGTTCGCTTCCCGCTTCCCTCAGGGCCGACCAGAAGAATATGAGGCAAAGCGGTCTTGCTGCGCTGAGCCAGCTCGACAAGCCTTTTCAGCCGTCGTAACACCTCAGCCTGCCCAACTAACTCAGCGAAAGAGCGCGCCCGACGTATCTCACTTTCCTCGATCTTATTTGCTGGTGAAAAGTCTGATTCGCCCATCGGCGGTTGTTTCAATTATTGCATCCTCCACCCTATAGTGTTGTTCGTTTCGCATGCAGAAGCCAAGACTCCTGTTGACTCGAAGACCGATGACTGACCCAGAACTCGCCGACAGATTAGAAACAGTAGCTGCGAAGAAAATCGGGCCGCCCGGGACCATCCACGATCTCCGGCCCCTCACTGGGGGCGCCAATCGTTCGACCCTCGCCTTCGAGGCTGAAGTTGGCGACACGCGATTGCCCTTGATTGTTCAACTTGGCGTCGAAACACCTGATCCTGTCGCAGGCATCACCCCGGAATTGCGTCCCGCCCAGCAGGCCCATCTGATGATCGCGGCGGCGGACAATGGCGTACCCGCACCGCGTATCCGCGCGATCCTCGAACCTGACGACGGTCTCGGCGAGGGCTATATCACCGAGCGGGTTGACGGCGAGACGCTCGGCCCGCGCATCATCCGCGATGATCGATTCGCCGCCGTGCGCCGGTTGATGGCGGCTCAATGCGGCGAGATTCTCGCCCGCATCCACAGTATCGATACCGGCAAAATTCCCTTTCTGATGAGCCAAAACCCGGTCGAGCATATCGCGGCGCATCGCGCGATCGTTGATCGATATAATTTCCATCTACCCGCGCTGGAACTCGCGCTGCGATGGGCCGATGAGCACGTGCCGAAGCATCCCCGCCATACTATTGTGCACGGCGATTTCCGGATGGGCAATCTGATCGTCGATGAGCGCGGCGTGCGATGTGTGCTTGATTGGGAACTCGCGCAAACCGGCGATCCGCTGATCGACCTCGGATGGCTCTGCATCCGTACCTGGCGGTTCGGCGGGAAATATCCCGTCGGCGGTTTCGGCACACGTGAGGACCTATTCGCCGCTTACGAGCGCGAGAGCGGACTGCCGGTCGATCCGGCCGAGGTGCGTTACTGGGAAGCCTTCGGCAATATCAAATGGGCGCTCCACTGCCTGCGACTCGGTTCACGCGGGATCGCAAACAACGATGTCGAGCGCTGCGCGATCGGCCGCCGTATCGAGGAACCGCTCTGGGACTTTTTCAGCCTGATCGAAAGCCCGCTCTAGCGAGGATCTAAATGCCGTCAAGCATACCCGACACGCCGACCCTCCTCGGCGTAGCGATCAAGTATCTGGAAGATGAGTTGATGCCCGAATTGAACGGTTACTATCGCTTCAAAACGCGCGTGACGATCAACGTGTTGAGCACGATTCGCCGCGAGCTTGAACTGCATGGCCAGCAATCAGCCGAAGAGCATTCGCGGCTGGTCAAGCTGCTCGGTCATGAAGGGGGACTTTCGGCTCTCAGCGTTGAACTCGCCGAAAAAATTCGCTCCGGCGCAATCGCGATCAATGACGAACAACTGCGCGATCACGTTCGGCGATCGTTGCAAGAAGCATTAGCGGTCAACAATCCTAACTGGCTAATGAAGCCGGTTAAATGATTGAGCGGTTCCCGCTCCTCTCAAGCGAACTTTGGGGAACTATAAACTAATAAAGATATAAAGCATGTTTTAGCATCTCTTGACAGATACTATCTCTGGTTGCATCTTTAAGCATATCTAAGTTTGTGACTGTAGAGCGGGGGACCGCTTGATCCATTCGACGCATTTGATCGAGTTCACAGCGCGGATACTCGGGAGCGCACTCTGTGGATTCGGTCTGGCGTTACTTGCCACTCCTGCGGCCAAACGGATTGCGCTGCATTTTCGAATCGTCGCCGCACCCGATCAGCAGTCAGAGAGCAAATCGGCAATTCCGCTGAGGGGAGGGGTGCCGATAATTGCCGCAGCCCTGATCAGCGCAGCGCTCTTTGAGCACCTGCCACTATGGATGTTGCTCGGCGGGAGTGGCCTGATGCTGGTCGGCCTGATTGATGATGCCATCGCTCTCCAGCCTTCGTCGAAGCTCCTGTTCGAGGTGCTCGTAATATCCATAACGATGCTTTTCTTTCCGCCAGTCGGGCTTGCGCCATAGCCAATAGTTAGTATCGCGTCGGCGCTCTTTTTCCTTCTCGCAACGGTCAACGCGTATAACCTGATCGACGGTCTTGATGGGCTCGCCGCCGGAATGGGCATTTGTTCAGCGTTGAGTACCGCGATGATCGCCGCCCGATGCGGAGACTTTTCGCTCGACGGTCAATCACTGGGTATCGCAGGTGCGCTTGCCGGTTTTCTGTTTTTTAATCAATCTCCGGCTTCGATTTTTATGGGTGATTGCGGCGCGCTGCCGCTCGGTTTCCTGCTCGGTGCGTTGGCTCTGCGCGTGAGTGCCGACACGTCACGCTCATCGCCGATCCTATATGCGATTCCCCTCTTGATTATGCTGGCCCGGTTGCTCGATATGACCACCGTGACCCTGAGCCGGGTCTCGAGAGACACGCCGATCACGCGCCGCGGACTCGACCATTCTTATCATAAGTTGCTATCGCTGGGTTTTTCGGAGCCGCTAGCAGTCAGGATTTGCTGGGCGGTCGCGGCCTTGGTCGGGGCTTCCGCCGTGCTCCTGGCGCAAATCGATCCCATGGCTGCTACTCTGCTGCTACCATCCGTCGCGGCGGCTTTCGCGATCCTTGCGCTGTTCGTACTCGATCTGAAGGGCGATGCTCCTCCTGGATCGGCGATGAAATCTTCGGGTTTACTACGAGAGGTGCATTATCAGGTCGCCGGCCGCACTATCTGGCGGGAGCTTGCGGCAGTTGGTCTCGACGCGCTTCTAATTACCGGGGCATATTCCGACGCGTTCCTAATCCGTCTCGGTCCGGCGGTCGGAAATGGAAGAATGATCGCGATCGTGACCAATATTCCGACGGTTGTTTTGGCGTCCTACATCTCATTCCTTAGCTTCGGCCTTTATAGGCGGGTATCGTCGGGCTTCGATTTGGCTCGTCTCGCGAGTGCCGCGGCCGGAGCGGGTATCCTGATTCTGCTGGCGTCATATTTCCTGCCCTTGATGGTCTCGGGCGTGGTCGCATTGATATTTGTCGCCATATTGTTCGGTTTCTTAGTGGCCACTCGGCTTTCTTTCGAAACAGTGCAGAGGATAATCGTCCAGCTGGCGCGAACTCCGCATCGCATCGTCGAGCACTTTTCAACCTCCTATGCTCAAACTGCTATGGTTGCAGCTTTGTTGCAGAAAGAGAATCTGCCGCTGGAGGAAAACAAAAGGTCAAAATAAGTTATGGCGCGATACGAAAACCATTGGTACCATCTCGCCTATGCTTGAGAACATGTCGATTTCCACGGGTGATAAACGCATCGAGCTGAAGCGCACAGGCGGCGAGGACCACGCACGTATACCGGTCCATTTTGTCAAAAAAGGATGGGGCAGCGAGCTATGGCTGGTCAATGGCGATTTGTATTGCGGCAAGATTCTCCGCTTTGACAAGGGCAAGAAGTGCTCGCTGCACTATCATAAGATTAAGACTGAAACTTTCTATCTCCACACCGGCCGCCTGAAGCTGCGAATCATGGTGACGCCGGACGCGACTGAAATCGAGGAGTTCGAGCTGGAAACCGGCCAGTGTATGGATATCCCGCCGGGCCTCGTTCATCAGATGGAGGCGCTGGAAGACGCCGAGTTGTTCGAGTTCTCCACCCAGCATTTCGAGGACGATTCGTATCGCCTGATCAAAGGTGACTGACGATTCGCGCCTGAGCCATCTTTCTCCCGCATCTCAGGTATAATTCCCTAGCGCGTCCATTGGGCTTCTCGACGCGCGGGAGAAATCGATGGCCAAAGTCGCACTAATCACCGGAGTAACCGGCCAGGATGGTTCTTATTTAGCTGAGCTGCTGCTCAAAAAAGACTATCAGGTTCATGGTATTGTCCGGCGCACGTCGAGCTTTGCGACTGGCCGTATTGACCATCTGCGCAAGAGTTACAGCGACGATGATTCAGCTTTTCAGCTGCATTATGGCGATCTCGGCGACGCCACCGGTCTCCGCCGCATAATCGAGCAGACGCTTCCCGACGAAGTTTACAATCTCGCCGCCCAATCGCACGTCAGAATCTCTTTCGACCAGCCGCAATATACTGCCGACGTGGTCGGACTCGGCGCGCTCCGCCTGCTCGAAGCGATCCGCGACCATAACAATCGCCACGGTCGACAGGTACGCTACTATCAGGCCGGCTCCTCCGAGATGTTCGGGCGGGTAGCCGAAACTCCGCAGCGCGAGACCACGCCGTTCCATCCGCGCAGTCCCTATGCCTGCGCCAAGTGCTACGCGCATTGGCAGACCATTAATTATCGCGAGGCCTACAATCTGTTCGCTGCCAACGGCATCCTGTTCAACCACGAATCACCGCGCCGCGGCGAGAATTTTGTCACGCGCAAAATCACCCGCAGCGCTACCCGTATCAAGCTCGGACTTCAAGACAAGCTCGGACTGGGGAATCTCGAGGCGATGCGAGATTGGGGCTTCGCCGGCGATTATGTCGAGGCGATGTGGCGGATGCTTCAACAAGACACGCCGGATGATTTCGTGATCGCGACCGGCGAGACGCACTCGGTACGTGAGTTCCTGGAGCTGACTTTTGATCGCGTCAAGCTCGACTGGCGCAAGTATGTCGAGCTTGAGGAACGTCATTTGCGGCCCGCCGAAGTCGAGCTCTTGCAGGGCGATGCGAGCAAGGCGCGCAAGCTGCTCGGATGGACTCCGGAGGTGCGCTTCCCGCAACTGGTCGAGATGATGGTCGATTCCGATCTCGAACTCGCCGAATGCGAAAAGCGCAGCCTCGGCCAGTAAGGAATCTCCGCGCAAGTAAGTTTGTCATTCTGAACGTAGTCGGCGAAGTGAAGAATCGCTGATTCTCCTACGCTGAGGAGGCGCAGCAAACTTCACTAATTGTATGACCTGAACGAGCGGCAGCCTGAGCAACTCAATCGCGATCGCCTTGACAGGAGCTTTTCGGGATGACGGTTCTCCACACTGGAGAAGCAAAGAGCCCAAACAGATACTTCTCGATCGCACCACGTGATCAATTAATCGTCGTGACTGCTCGCAGCATCTTCTCCAAAGCGTCAGCCAGCTCCGCTTCATAACCTCCGAAAAAGTGATCCGCCCCCTCGATTATCTTCAGTTGCGCTCGCCCGCCAAGCTCCCGATGGAGCGCCTCAAGCTGGCGGCTCGGACAGTAGCCGTCATTGTCGCCAGCGATCAGGATGATTGGTCCTTTGAAGCGCGCGAGCATCGTCGTATCCACCATCTGAAGCGGTAGTGCGATCAGCACTAGCGCACCGAGATCGTTGAGCGCGAGCGCTGCCCCCATAGCTGCCATCGCGCCGAAGGAATACCCCGTCAACACCGCGCCTCCAGCTTCAATGCCCGCTTGATTCGACAGAAACTTGAGTGCCGCCACCGCGTCGGACGCTTCGCCCGAATCCCCGCTATGTTCGCCCTCGCTCGCCCCGACACCGCGAAAGTTGAAGCGCAAGGTCGCCCAGCCCAATTCCCACATCGCGGCCAGAGCCGCATCGACGACGTTGTTGTACATCGAGCCGCCATACAGCGGGTGCGGATGGCAGACCACGCCGCCGCGTACTGAGGTGGTCCCTTCGGGCTTCGCGAGCAGCCCCTCGAGTGTCAGATCATCCGATGGAAACGTTACCTGTTCCTCGTTCATGCTGCCTCGCAACGCCGGTCGAATTAGCCCTGCTATACTACAATCTCAAGCGATGGAAGAAGCGCCGCCCAAATTCGCGGTTGACCGGATGCTCCAGCGGCTCGCCCGGTGGCTCCGGCTGACTGGTGCGGACGTGCTCTGCGATGATGCGCTTTCCGGCGCGGAATTGCTGCGTCGCGCCCGCGCGGAAGGTCGAGCGATCGTCACACGTGACAAGCGGCTGCGCACCGCTCCTGATGTGCTTTACATCGAGACTCAACTTTTTCGCAATCAACTCCGCGAGGTGCTGGCGCACTATCCGTTCGATCCGCACCGCTTCGCCTTCACCCGATGCTCGCGATGCAACGAATTGTTACGTGAGGTCGCTCCCGCAGACGTGGTGCGGCGCGTTCCGCCGTTCGTCTTTGCGCAGCAGCGGAGGTTCTCGATTTGCGAGCGTTGCAACCGCATTTACTGGGGCGCAACGCATCCGGAACGCGCAATGTGCGAACTCGAAGCGCTCGGACTCTGATTCGCGCTTCGATTTGTCGGCGCTTGGTTCAGCGAGCTACTCTCTAATGATGCCTTCCAAGTTCATCTCACTCGATTCAAAGCTCTATGACTACGTCGTCGCCCATGGCCGTAACAACGACCCGATTCTCGCCGAACTCGCTGAGGAAACCGCGCGCGAACTCGGCTCGATTGCCGGGATGCAGATCGCGCCCGAGCAGGGCACGTTCATGGCTCTCCTCGCAAGCGCGATCGGCGCGCGGTCCGCGATTGAGGTTGGTACCTTCACCGGCTACAGCGCGCTATGTGTTGCGCGAGCGCTGCTTCCCGACGGCCAGTTGCTTTGTTGCGACGTAAACGCACAGTGGACCCGGATTGCCCAACGCTATTGGGAGCGGGCCGGAGTCGCGGCTCGGATCACGTTGAAATTAGCGCCGGCACTGGACACGCTCCGTGCCTTGTCTTCAAGTACTACTTTCGATTTTGCTTTTATCGACGCCGACAAGTCGAATTATCGCAACTACTACGAAGAGATTCTCAAGCGGACTCGTGCGGGCGGATTGATCCTGATCGACAACGTGCTCTGGAACGGGGAAGTGCTGAATCCCGCAAATCACACCGAAGACACGCGCGCGATTCGCGAGCTTAATGATTTTCTCGTCAATGATAATCGCGTTGACGTCGTAATGCTGGCAGTCGCAGACGGCCTGACGATCTGTCGTAAAAAATAATCCAACGCCGGTCGCGAGGGCGAGTAGGCGAGGAGTGCAGCATGGATAAGCTGATTATCGAAGTACGCATCAACGAGTACGCCTCGCGCAAGCACAACGCCAACGTCCCGTACAGTCCACACGAAATCTGCGAAGAGGCGATGCTGGAGCGAGGGCGCGTCAATTATCCATTATCACGCGCGCGACCCACAGACCGGCGCGCCCTCGTCGGAGACGGCATACTACGCCGAGACCGCGCGGCTGATTAAGGCCAAGAGCGACTTGATCGTGATGCCAACGCTGGGCGCCTGGACACTGCCCTCGCCGCAAGCTCGGATGCAACACATTATCGAGATGGCCGAAGACTCGGCCACCCGCCCGGACTTCGCGCCGATCGATATGGGCACGAGCAACGTCGATACCTACGATGCGCATCATCGCCGTTTTCTCACAGATGACATCATCTACATGAATCCGACCAAAACTTTGCGTTACTTTGCCGAGACCATCCGCTCGGTCGGAGTTCGTCCCTACATGGCGCTCTGGAATGTCAGCGCGATCCGCGTGACGGAAGCCTTCGTCGAGTGCGGCCTCTTCGAGCCGCCGCTTTATGCCGGAATTGTCCTGAGTGAATCAGGGCTGTTCGCCGGCAACCCCGCGACGGTGCGCGGACTTCAAGCGATGGTTGACTTTATTCCGGCGCATCTGCGGATACATTGGTCGGTGATGTGCGTCGGCGGCAATCTTTTTCCGCTGGTCGGCGCCACGCTCGAACGCGGCGGCCATATCGCGATCGGCCTCGGCGACTATCCCTATACCGAGATTGGCACTCCCCGAAATGCCGAGCTCGTCGAACGCATCGCCGAGATGGCCGCCAAATCGGCCGCGAAGTCGCCACGCCGTCAGAGGCACGAAAGATGCCCGGATTGGGCTGATCTAAAGATCAGAATCCGAGTAAAGGTGCAATCCGTGCCAACACGTCCTTGAGAACACTGCCGGGACATTGGTCCGCGAACTGCGCCTGCCGCGCGCGCCAATCGATACTTTTCAACTGATCAGCCAGAACTACGCCGCGCAATTCCAGATTCGGCGGTAATAGTACCTCAAAAGGATAACCCTTAACTTGACTGGTTATGGGACATACTAATGCCAGCCCGGTTCGGTCGTTGTAACGTGCAGGTGATAATACAAGCGCTGGACGGTGGCCTGCTTGTTCGTGTCCGGCTTGCGGATCGAAGTTCAACCAGACCAGATGACCGCGCTCGACCACATACGCAGCGCTGGCGCGCTTCACCAAACTTCCTTGCCGAGCGGCTTACCCCATTCGATCGTGGAGTGTAGATTTTCCGCTGTAATGCCATCGATCAATTCATCAAGGCTATATCGACGTTTCCCGCCGCGAGCACGGCGGGTAATCACGATAGCGTGCTTCGACGCTTTCAGTTCCACTTCCGAGCCTTCCTCGATTCCGGCTTCAATGGCGATCTGCTTGGGGATCCTCACTGCCAAGCTATTGCCCCATTTCGATATGACCATCAAATTTAAGGATATACTATGTATCTACGCGCGCCAAGACCGTTCGATTTGGCGGATTGGAAACGGCAGATTACACTTGAACGCGGAGACATTTGATGCCGATGCCTATGGATGAACGATACGAACCCAAACTGCTCGAACCCAAGTGGCGCGACGAATGGGAGCGCGGCGATCTCTATCGCACGCGCGAAGCGCCCGGCCTTCCCAAGTTTTACGGGCTCGAGATGTTTCCCTATCCCTCAGGTGACGGGCTTAGTGTCGGCCATCTGCATAACTACGTTCCCTGCGACGTGTTCGGCCGTTACAAACGGATGGCCGGGTTCAACGTCCTTCATGCGATGGGCTGGGACGCCTTCGGACTCCCCGCCGAAAATGACGCGCTGCTCAAAGGACTCCACCCCAAGGAGACCGTCCCGCGCTATGCAGCGAACTTCAAGCGTCAGTTGAAGTTGGCCGGATGCGCCTATGACTGGAGCCGCGAGATCAACTCGTCCTCGCCTGAATACTACAAATGGACGCAGTGGTTTTTTCTCCTGCTCTATAAACGCGGGTTGGCTTATCGCGCGATGGGCTCGCAATGGTGGTGCGAGAAATGCCGTACCATCCTAGCCAATGAGCAGGTCGTCAACGGATGCTGCTGGCGGCATACCGATACTCCCGTCTCGAAAAAGGACCTCGAACAGTGGTTCTTCAAAATCACTGCCTATGCTGATCGGCTGCTCAATGACCTCGAAGGTATCGACTGGCCCGAGCCGATTAAGCTGATGCAGCGCAACTGGATCGGACGCTCCGAGGGTGCAGAGATCGCCTTCGCAGTCAGCGACCACCCGGGTAAGGAAGTCCGCTTCTTCACCACGCGGCCCGATACGGTCTTCGGCGTCTCGTTCATGGTGCTCGCCCCGGAGCATCCGCTGGTCGCCGAGATTACTACGGCTGAGCAGCGCTCCGAGGTTGAGACATACGTCTCTCAGGCGCGCCGCCAGAGCGACATCGAGCGCCTCTCGACCGCCAAGGAAAAAACCGGCGTCTTCACCGGCGCGTATGCGCGCAATCCCTTCTCTGGCAAGGACGTGCCGATCTGGATCGCCGACTACGTCCTGATGGGTTATGGCACCGGCGCGATCATGGCCGCCCCGGGCGAGGATCAACGCGACTATGAGTTCGCGAAAAAGTACGGCCTCGAAATCCCGGTCGTGACCACGCCTGCCGACGGCAGTGTCACGCCGGTTGATTGCGCCTTCACCGACCATGGGATTGCGGTTAACTCCGGCTTCCTCAACGGAATGAAAACTGACGACGCGATTCGGGCAGTCTGCAAGTACGTCGAGGAGCACGGTTTCGGCCGTGCGACCGTCAGCTATCGGATGCGCGACTGGCTGATCTCCCGCCAGCGCTACTGGGGCTGTCCCATACCGATTATCTACTGCAAAAAGGACGGCATCGTGCCAGTGCCGGACGAGCAGTTGCCGGTCGTCCTGCCCGAAATGAAAGATTATCAACCCTCCGGCACTGGACGTTCGCCGCTGGCGACGATGCCGCAGTTCGTCAACACGACCTGCCCCAAATGCGGCGGTCCCGCCGAGCGCGAGACTGATACGCTCGACGGCTTTGCCTGCTCGTCCTGGTATTTCCTGCGTTTTGCGTCGCCGCATTACGATGCTACCCCGTTCGAGAAGCGCGCGGGCGATTACTGGCTGCCGGTTGACCTCTACGTCGGCGGCGCGGAGCACGCTGTGATGCATCTGCTGTATGCGCGGATGTGGACCAAGGTCATGTACGACGCGGGGCTGATCAACTTCGTTGAGCCGTTCCCGGTCCTGCGCAATCAGGGGATGATCTGGGCCGGCGACGGCCAGAAGATGTCCAAGAGCAAGGGCAACGTCGTCGCACCCGACGCGATGGTCGAAAAATACGGAGCGGACGCGCTGCGGCTGTGGGAACTCTTCATGGGCCCCTTCGACGAGGCCACCAACTGGAACGAGGAGGGCGTCTCCGGTACCGCCCGCTATCTCGCGCGCGTCTGGACCGTGATGCGCCGTTACGTCGAAGCCGGATGCCCCGCTGGCAAACCAAGCGCTGAAACCCTGCGACGGGCGCACAAGACGATCGCGACCGTGACTGATCACGTCGAGCGGATGCGCTTTAACACCGCGCTCGCGACGCTGATGGATCAGCTCAATTATCTGCAGAAGCTCCCGTCTGATGAGCTTGGATGTTTCGCGGTCGAGAGCTACATCCTGCTGCTCGCCCCGATGGCCCCGTTTGTCGCCGAGGAGTTCTGGCGCGCCCTCGGCCACAACACGTCGATTCATCTGGAGGCGTGGCCCAAGTACGATCCCGAGCTAACGCGCGACGAAACCGTCACAGTTGTTGTCCAAGTTAATGGCAAAGTACGTGATCGATTACAGGTCGAGGCAGGAACCGCCGAGAACTCCGTCCGCGCGATGGCCCTCCAGAGCGACGCCGTCGCGAAGCATCTCAACGGCAAGGCTCCGAAAAAAGTTATCTATGTACCTGACAAGCTGGTAAGCATCGTGGCGTAGTACTCGCCGAGAGAGCACTGCTCTCAAGGAGCAAGGATGGGGGGAATGGAAAGGCCTGAGAACGAATTTCCGGATTTTTGTAAATGGCTGGCGGACCGCTGGACAGACAACCAAATTCACCACAGTTATCAGATTCCCGCGAACAGAAGAGACTGGATAGAACACAATCGTAACTGCAGAATTTGGGAGACGGCCTCGCTTCACGAGGCATATACTAACTACTTTTGGCGCGGCCTCGATTACGATGGGAACGCTGAAGAATTAGAATCATACCGGCTATGGATTCAAGAGGCGCTCAGAGATCGTGATGATATGTCTCTTTCTTGTGCGATACGGCAAGTCTTTGCGTGGGGGGCGTTAATCGGAGAGGTAACGAAAATAATTGGATTGATCAGCATATTAAGTGCAAAACGCTCTGTACGAGAGTGGAACGGGCCCTCACACTGCTCAAACAAGTGAACTCAGATCTTCGCCCTTTCGATGGTGCAGATCTCCGCATGAATTCTGCTTTTACTCATGAATTCTGCTTTTACTAAGGTATACGCGCTCGCGGATCCTGGTAATTCTCTCATTATCTACGATGGTCGAGTCGGTGCGGCGCTCGCTCACTTGGCGCGCCTCTATCTAACGGAACGTGGATTACAGACGATCCCTGATGAGCTGGCTTTTCGCTGGGGTGCTAGCCAAACGGTACCTACCGGCGGCGCTAGAAACTCACGCGATCCCTCAAATAAAACATATCGGTTTCCTCGTCTCTTCGGTGGTTATCGTTCGCACCTTAACCACGCGCGAATGGTCCAGCGAGGGTCGGCCTTAGTGTCGCGATGCATCAATCTGATTACGAAATCACCCTCTACCCAGTTTACCCCACCATCGGCGAGAGAATTTGAAGCAGCTCTTTTTATGTGGGGCTATTGCGTTGCTGATCGCGATGCGCGACAGCCAAAACGCTAATGGCTCGAAGCATTACTTTCATCAAAAAACACAACACATCCCCTGAGAGATCCTTTGCAGGATCATCGAGAGAACCCGGAGCGTGAGAGCCTTCACTCCAAGTCGCGATAGCTTGATGGGTATGGTGATCTCGTGCGATCTTCGCGGCAAGTAACCTGCTCCAAGATGGTGTTCAAAATGGTCGATGAAGTGTTGAAAATCGAACACGCCCAGAATTATTTGACCCTTACGCTGAACCGTCCCGAGAAGCGCAACGCGATCAATCGCGCGATGATCGAGGCGCTCGACAGTACGCTTGCGGATGCGGCGGAAAATCCCGAGGTGCGCGCCGTGATAATTCGCGGCGAGGGCCGCGGCTTCTGCTCAGGTCTCGATCTGCGGGATATCGAGCAGCTGGGTACCGGCGGCACGACCTTCGACAAGGTGATCAGCCGCCTTGGTAAGCTGCCGGTGCCGGTAATCGCGGCTATCCATGGTGAGGCGCTCACCGGAGGTCTAGTGCTGGCGCTCTTCTGCGATCTCCGGATCGCCGGTGAAGGGGCGCGGCTTGGGATGACGCCGGCCCGAATCGGCTACCTGCCGACCTACTGGATTTTCCGCAAGTTCGTCGAGACCGTCGGTCCGGCGAACGCTGCCGAGATCCTCTATCTCGCCGATCCGGTCGATACCGCCCGCGCCCGCGAGATGGGACTGGTGCATAAGGTGGTGCCTGAGGCGGAACTGGATGCAGCAGCAGTCGCGTGGGCGACCAAGGTCGCAGGAAACGCGCCGCTCTCGCTCCGCGCGATGAAGCAGACGCTCGCGCGCGTGATGAGCGAGGCGTTCGACGTGGAGCATAAGGATTTGGACGAACTCGGAATCCGGGTGCGGTCGAGTGCCGACGCGAAAGAGGGCGTCCGCGCGTTCCTCGAAAAACGCAAGCCAGTGTGGAAAGGGGAATAAGCCCCCGCGATCTCGTCTTGAAGATGGCTTGGCGGGCGTGCGATGCTCGCGCGAAATCACTTATCACCTTCGTAGGAGTCATCAATGGCCGGGGAAGTGCTCACGTTCGAACGTCATCAGAACTATGCGACGATCACGCTGAATCGTCCGGAAAAACGCAATGCTTTGAACGAGGCGTTGCTTAAAGGGCTCGACGAGGCGCTGGTCGCGGTCGAGCACGACAAAGAGATCCGCGCGATGATCGTGCGCGGCAATGGCGCGAGCTTCTGCTCCGGCCTCGATCTCGCCGAGGCTGATCGTCTTGAGGGCGGCCACAGCCCAGTTGGAATCGAGCGCGTGTTTCATCGGCTCGAAAACGTCTCCGTGCCGACGATCGCGGCGGTGCAGGGACCGGCGTTGGCCGGCGGATGCGCACTGGCGCTGCATTGCGACCTGCGAATCGGCGCGGAAGATCTGCGGATGGGCATGACGGTCGCGCGTGTCGGATTACTCGTACCCTATGATTTCATCCGCAAGCTAATTGAGGTGATCGGCGCGGCGAACACCGCGTGGATTCTCTATACGGCTGAGCCGGTCGATGCGAAGCGGGCGCTCGCGATGGGCATGGTTCATGAAGTCGTGCCGAACTCGAAGCTCGACGACGCCGCAATCGCGCTCGCGCAGAAGGTCGCGATTAACGCGCCGCTCTCGCTGCGCACCATGAAGAAAAGCCTGCGTCGCTCGATGAAAGAATCCAACGACGCCTACCACGACGACATCCTCGAAATGGGGCGCATGGTGCGCGCGAGCAAGGATGCTAAAGAGGGCATCCGCGCGTTCCTCGAAAAGCGCAAACCTAACTGGCAGGCGGAGTGAGCGATTCGCTCAGCTCCGCGCGAGGGCTTTGCGGAGCGCGGCGACGTTTTGCACCAATTGACTCGGCAGATTCAGCGTACCCGCGACGTTCGAGTATGGATACAGCCGTCCATTGATATGCGCGTGGAGCGGAAGGCCCGCGCCCTGATGAATTTCATAATCGAGCGGCAATGGACCAAGGATGTGCACGATCCGGAAGATCGCGCGGGAGAAGGCCCGCAACTCCGTCTTAGACAAATCAGTGAGCATCCCGCGAAACTCCGGCATGATCACGTCATAGCTGCGCGGGAAGGCTCCGACCGGGCTCGCATAACTGATCACTCCATCGCACTGCTCGATCAATAGGCCGATTCGCTCGACCAACTCAATCAACTCGCGCCACATTTGTGGATGCTCGCGCTCGGCGCGCGCCTCCGCCTCGATCGCGGGTAGCGGTTGCGGCGAGCCGATCACCTGCTGATGCGGATGGGGCTGCGACGCGCCCGACTCGCGACCCTGATTCTTACGGATGATTACGGAATGTACCGCCGGGTTCTCGAATACTCGCCGCATCAGCCGCACGTCGGTATTGATCAGGTGAAAGAAGTGTTCTTCACCGAGCGCGCCGGTGCACATCAGGTCGTTGATCGAGCGGGGATGATCGCCAAAATGGCGCGGGTCCTCGACCACGATGTACGATTCGTTGCGGCCGCCGGTCAGATTCTCAGGGATGCGCGGGAAGAGATTATTGAAGACGCGAATAATCCAGCTTGCGTCGTTGGCGGCGCGATGGTCTTGCCAATCGGGAAATTCATCCGGCGTCATGCGCATCAGCTCAGCCGGGGCATGACTCTCGTTACCGGGGCAAAAAGGGCACGAGTTGATCGCTTTCCGCAGGGTCTCAGGGTTGGGAGGGGGAGGATCAGGGTTTAGCTCTTCACGTCCGCCCAGCGTAAAGGCGAAACTCTTCCCGCGCACATCCACAACGTAGGAAATAACGCCCGTGACGGGATTTTTGATCCAAAGCAGCGCGCCATCGCGGATTTCGAATTCTAGCGGCATGCGGTAATAGGGAACATTAAGCACCTCTCCGAGTTTTCTTTCAACGTCAATGCGCCGGAGGCATCGGGGCGGGCAATCATCTACCAGCAATCAAGACCGGCTTGACTCGCCAGCGGCGATTAATCATCATCAAATGGAGCGTTCGTCTTAATTTCGCATTGGGGTCTGGGGCTTCGCGATGGCGGGCACCAGGCTTTTTTTTGGCTTCGATATAATGCACCAGTTATTTGATACGAAAGTCTATCGGCAGTGAAAAAGTATCTCTTCACCCCCGGACCGGCACCCGTACCGCCAGAGGTTTTGCTCGAGATGGCGCGGCCTGTGATTCACCATCGTACGAGCGAGTTCAGCGCGGTATTGGATTCGGCGCGCGCGCGCCTGAAGCCATTATTCGGGACGAGGCAAGAGGTGTTGGTGCTGTCGTCGAGTGGCACTGGCGCGATGGAAGCGGGAGTAACAAATTTACTTCAACCCGGCGAGCAGGCGATCTTTGTCAACGGCGGGAAGTTCGGCGAGCGTTGGGGAAAGCTAATCCAGGCCTATGGTGGAATCGCGCGCGAGGTGAGGGTTGAGTGGGGCCGCGCGGTGCGTCCCGAGCAGATCGAAGAGGCGCTGCGTGCTTATCCCCAAGCGCGAGCGGTCTTTATGCAGGCGAGCGAGACCTCGACCTGCGTGCTCCATCCGGTGCCTGAAATTGCCGCGCTTACCCGTGAGCGCGATGTGATGCTGATTGTTGACGGCATCACCTCGGTCGGGGTGATCGAGCAAAAAATGGACGAGTGGGGTGTCGATGCGCTCCTTACCGGTAGTCAGAAGGCGCTGATGCTGCCGCCGGGACTGGGAATGATCGCGCTGTCAGAGCGGGCAATCGAGCGCGCCAAGGCCAATCGCACGCCGCGCTACTATTTCGATTTGATACGCGAGCTTAAGGCGCAGCGCGACGAGCATACGACCGTCTATACGCCCGCAGTGTCCCTCATCTTTGGGCTGAACAAGTCTTTGGAGCTCATCCACGCGGAAACTCTGCCGCGGGTCTTTGCCCGTCAGCGGACGATGGCGGCGGCCACGCGTCTTGCAGCGGGCGAACTGGGTCTGAGTCTCATTGCGCCGGATAACCCTGCGCCGGGCGTCACCGGAATCTTGATGCCTCAAGGACTCGACGGGTCTAAGGTGGTGCGGATGATGCGTGACCAATGCGGTGTCACGATCCAAGGCGGGCAAGATCAGATGAAAGGCAAGCTCGTGCGGATCGGTCATATGGGCTATCTTGGCCCGTTCGATATGCTAATCGCACTGAGCGCGTTGGAAATTGGATTGGCCCGGCTGGGTTACAGCTTTAAGTCCGGTGCTGGGGTCGCGGCAGTGCAATCGATAATCGTACAAGGTAATTAGAAGAATTATGGCGGAACAATTCCGCGTACTGCTAAGCGATTCCCTTGCCTCTCAGGGACTTGACGTCCTCAAGCGCAATCCGCATATCAGCTTTGATCTGAAGACCGGACTAGATCCATTACAACTTGCCGAGGTTATCGCGCCTTACCACGCACTGATAATCCGCAGCGCAACGCGTGTGACGCGGGGAGTGTTGGAACGCGCCGATAATCTAAAAGTGGTCGGAAGAGCCGGTGTGGGCGTCGATAATATCGACCTTGACGCTGCGACGCGCCGCGGGATCGTCGTGATGAATAGCCCGATGGGCAACAGCGTCACCACTGCCGAGCATACGATTGCGATGATGATGGCGCTGGCGCGGAAAATACCACCTGCTAACGCTGCTCTGCTTGCGGGCAAATGGGAACGCGGCAAATTCACGGGCATCGAAGTCTTTAACAAGACTCTGGGAATCGTTGGACTGGGGAATATTGGGCGAATCGTCGCGGACCGAGCGCTCGGCCTGAAGATGAAGGTAATCGGCTTCGATCCGATTCTGACAGCCGAAGCGGCGGCGCGAATAGGCGTCGAGAAGGTAAGCCTAGAAGAACTCTTCACGCGCGCGGATTTCGTCAGCGTTCATGCGCCGTTGACCGACGAGACCCGCGGCTTGGTGGACGCCCAGGCCTTCGCTGCGATGAAAAAGGGAGTGCGAATTCTCAATTGCGCTCGCGGCGGCATCGTTGATGAGGCCGCGCTGCTGGAGGCGCTTGAATCGGGCAAAGTTGCAGGCGCGGCGCTGGACGTTTTTGTCGAGGAGCCGCCTCCGATGGGCCATCCATTGCTGCGTCATCCGAATGTTATCGCGACGCCTCACCTAGGCGCGGCTACTGACGAGGCGCAAGTGCAGGTCGCGATCGATATCGCAACGCAAATTACAGATTTTCTCACCGATGGAACTATTCGCTATGCCGTAAACATGCCGGCGGTGAGCGTCAAGGAACTGGAAATCCTTGGACCTCATCTGAATTTAGCTGAAAAACTGGGACGGCTCGCCGCACAACTAATCAGTGCGACACCATCGCAAATTACGGTCGGTTTCGCCGGCGAAGCGGTGAATCTTAGAGGTGAACCAGTAATCGCGGCGGCGCTCAAAGGATTGCTGGGCGGTTTTCTTGCGCAGGAACTTAATTATGTGAGCGCGCCGTTTCTCGCCCGCGAACGCGGGATCGCAGTGACCGAGACCCGTTCGCGTGAGACCAGCGACTATATCAACACGCTGACCCTTACGGTGCGGACAGCGAATGGCATCCATGAAGCCGCCGGCGCGGTTTTCGGCAGTCAGGCGATCCGCATTATCCGGATTGACGGTTATCGAATCGAGGTTCCAGCAGAGGGCCATTTTTTGATGCTTCACAACCGTGACGTGCCGGGCGTCGTGGGTGCAGTCGGCACGATGCTGGGACAAGCGGGCATCAATATCGCCGGGCTGGAGCTGGGTCGCGATCGGGCGGGCGGGATGGCTTTAAGTCTGATGCAAGTGGACGGTCAGGTGCCCGCCGCGATGCTGGAAACGCTCAAGACGCTTCCGGCGATTGTGTCAGCCGCTTCCCTTCGATTGTAAGCAGGAGAACAGAAAGTTAATGCAGACGGTAGCCGTGGTGGGGGCGCAGTGGGGCGATGAGGGTAAAGGCAAGATCGTTGATCTGCTGGCGGGCAATGCCGATGTAGTCGTGAGATTTCAGGGCGGCAACAACGCCGCTCATACGCTGGTCGTCAATGGCGACAAGTTCATCCTGCGCCTGATTCCGTCCGGTGCACTGCATCCGGGAAAGGTCTGCGTCCTCGGCAACGGCATGGTGGTCGATCCGATTGCGCTGATCGAAGAGATCGACAGCCTGAAACAACGTGGCCGTAAGCTCACTGCTACCGATCTTAAGCTCAGCTACGACGCCCATATTGTGATGCCTTATCATCGCGCAATTGATCGAGCGCGCGAGGCGCGTGCCGGTAAGAATGCCATCGGTACTACCGGCTTCGGGATCGGTCCGGCCTACGAAGACAAGATGGCGCGGACCGGACTGCGCTTCGACGACATGGCTGATCCGGCGCGCTTTGCCGAAACGCTTGAGCGGAATCTGCGCGAAAAGAATCTTTATTTGAAGACACTGCTGAAAGCTCAGCCGCTGAAGGTGAAAGAGACGGTGGCTATGGTGATGGCGGCGCGCCAACGTTTGCGCAGCTATCTCTGCGATACTTCGGCATTCCTACATGACGCGATTACGTCCGGCAAAAAGGTGCTCTTTGAAGGCGCGCACGGCGTGATGCTGGATATCGATCACGGCACTTATCCCTTCGTTACGTCGTCGAATTGCGGTGCGAGCGCAGTTTTCGGCGGCGCGGGCGTCGCCCCCGGCAAGCTCGATGCGGTACTGGGGATCAGCAAGGCCTATACGACACGCGTCGGCGCCGGGCCATTTCCCTCGGAAATTTCTGGGCGGCTGGCCGATTCGCTGCGTGAAGAGGGCGCGGAGTTCGGCAGCGCCACCGGACGTCCGCGACGAATCGGATGGTTTGACGCGGTGCTGGTGCGTCATGCGATCCGGCTCAATGGGATATGGGGCCTGGCGCTGACCAAACTAGATATTCTTACCGGAATCAATCCGCTAAAAATTTGCGTCGCTTATCAGCTTCGCGAGAAACGCTTTGACGAAATCCCGCCAAGCCATCACATGCTTGAACGAGTTAAGCCGGTTTACGAAGAGTTGCCCGGATGGACCGAAGATATCGCCGGTGCGACTCGTCTCGAAGAACTGCCCGCGAATGCTCAGCGCTATCTCAGCCGTCTCAGGGAATTGTGCGGCGTACGCTTATCGATGGTCGGCGTCGGTGCGGCTCGCGAAGCGACGATCGCGCTCGAAAATCCGTTCGCGGCGTAAGAGCGCCTCAGTTTATTCTCGTTTTTTCTCGTCCCGAATTATCGTCCAGCTAGCTCGGCGAATTCTGCAGGGGTCAATCCGGCTTTACGAATCAAGGAACGAAGAAGCCCTGGGCCTAGCTCGCGGTGAAGAGGGATCGTCAAAACTAACTGAGAGCCTGCTTGGATAAGGGAGACGTGACTCCCGCGCTGACGCACTCTCGTCCACCCTGCTATCTCGAAAATTCTGATTGCCCTATCGCCGGAATAGATTGGTAGCTTTTCCATACCCTCAGCGGCAGTTAGCGCAAAAGCCCTCGGTAAAAGTCCGCATCATGCAGCACTGGTCTATTGCACTCGCATCCGATTGGCTAAGTCTTCTTCCGTCTAATTGCAGCTTTACTTCGCCGGTTCTTTGAAGATTTTTATCAATTCAGAAATGAAAACTATAAAGGCATGGCCTATTAAATTGTTCATTCCTGTTGTAGATACCTGTTTTCAAAGCAGAATCTGATCTTGCGATTTTTCGTTTGCATTCACGAGAAAGTGCGGCTCGGTAGGCGTAGGATACTGAAGACTAAACGTGCCAAAAGAAGCCGTCGCCGAGCCGCTAAACTAACCGTCATGCCCGTCGCGGCGCATCATTGATCGAAGGAAAACGGACTAGTATCGCGGGGCGGAAAACGCGCAGCGCGCTTAAAAACACGCCGCACACCCCCTCAAGTATCGCTTTGTCAGACCGATTGAATTTCCACTTCGAAGACCTGAAGCCTGCCATTGATGTTTAGCTCGCGACGGGTTTTGAGGCTCAGCTCGATAGCTTCGCGTATATTCGCGAGCGTCTCCTCCTCGGATCGACCTTGACTGACGCAGCCTGGAAGAGCCGGACATTCGGCCACAATCCATCCTTGTTCGTCACATTCCAAAGTAACGAGAAATTTCATGCTCCCATCCTCATTCAGCGAAGTTCTCGGCAATTCAATTTTTAGAGCAATCCAGTTATGCGGCGCAGACTGCGGCGAGACTTGAAATCGCGACGCCGCGGCGGCCTTGCCTAATGTCATTACGATCATAGCCGTTTGTACAATATCCGACCGAAATGCCGCTTACCGGATCGGCCCACCCGATCTGGCCGCCCGCGCCGCCATGCCCAAAAGTCTGCGGAGAAGCAGTCCGGCCAAAGCCGCGAAAATTCGAGAAACCGTCGTCACCCGCGACGATGACGCCCAGCGCGCGATTACATTTGTATTTGAAAATAGGATCGAAGTAGTCGCCTGAGCGGACCCGCAAAGCTTCCTTCAATACTGCCGGTTTCCAAATCGGCGCGCCGTTAACTAGTGGAGGATTGTGCAGCAGCCCTTGATAGAAGAGCGCCAGCTCGGCCGCTGTCATGATTCCCCCGCCCCCGGGGACGCCCGATTCGCGCACTATTGGATTATTGAAGCCGAGAATCGCATCCTCGGTGACTTCGGTTTCGGGCGGCGGCGGAAAACCCATTTTCGCATAATCTTCAACGGTCAATGCATCACCAACACAGGTAATATCCGCAATACGGTCCTGATCGCCTGCTGGACGGCCTAATTGGAGTTCCGGAAGGCCGAGCGGAGTTGCAATCCGTTCGCGAACGAAGTCACGGAAGTTCAGACCGGACCGTCGTTGGATGATCTCGCCGAGCACCCAAAAAGCCGAGGTCGCGTGATAGACGAAGCGCTGTCCGACTGGAAATTGCAGGCGCCAGGATTGGAAGTGTTCGAGCATCTTCGCGCGATCGAGCCATTCCGATTGCGCATAGGGAGCGAAGGGAAATCCGCCGACATGCAGCAACAATTGTTCAACTGTGATGGCGTCTTTACCATTAGTTCCAAACTCCGGGATGATCTCGGCTGCACGCTCGGTAATTGAGACTTTGCCCTCGCCCATCAAGATCCAAATCGACGCCGAGATGATCGCCTTAGTGCAACTGAAGACACAGTAGAGGGTATCATTGGTTGCCGGCCGATCAGCGCCGCCTCGGACGGCATGTCCGAAGGTGCGCATCGCGCCGAGCTTGCCATTGCGTGCGATCGCGATTTGGCATGACGGCAGAAGCCCTTCGACTACTTCCCGTTCGGCACGCTGGAAGAGGGCATCAACTTTTGCCGCGTCGAGACCAACCTCACGCGGATCTTCGGCGATCAGATGCGATGCGATCATCGGGTATTCACTCCCAGGTTGGAATTCGTCTTATTGATTACCACGAAATTGTGCGTATCTGGCAATCCTACTACGCCGGAGCGGGAGCTTGAGCGGCGATCCATCCGGCACGACCCGGAAGAATAGTGCGGACCACTTCGCACACCGGGAGTTCACGATTGGTTAGGATGGCAGCGATATCCCCGAGCCGGACGAATCGTGCGCCGCGCTGCTGGAGCGCATCGAGCAAAGAGCTAAACGCGGCGAGCTGCCCCATCCCTTCGGTTTCGGCATGAATTGTGTGAACGTTCAGGGTGTCCTCCCGCACACGATCCAAATAAAAATTCACCAGCGAACCGGCCTTAGCTACTTCGGCTGTTCCCATCACCTCGTCAAGCGTCGGTAATGTGGTGGGAATCTCCGGCGTGTCGAAGACAACGCCGTCAATCTTGCATCGATACGGAGTATGGCCTCGCGTGTCACTCCGATAAGCAAGATGCATTTTGTCGAGCACGCGCATCGCGACGGCGTTGGTACGCCATCCCGGCGCGGCGAAGCTGTTTGATGAAGCAGTGAGAATAGTTTTGTAGGTCTTGAAAGCTTCGTTCAATTGGACGCCGATTCCGGCCTCTTGAAGATCATCTATATGATCTTGCCAGCAGACGTGGTCATAGCCGTGCACGCCGACTTCGAACCCGTCGCGCACGAGTTGGCGAACTATTTCGGGGAAGGCCCGTGCGATCGGGCGCGCTGGCAGCAACGTGCCGGACAGCACCGTGCGCCAGCCATACATCGAGACCGCGCGGGTGCGGCGCATCTTGCTGAGGAAGCCGGGATTCCGAAACATCCGCATGATTGCACGTCCTGAATTGTCAGGACCCATCGCGATATAGAAGCTCGCTGTGACGCCACGATCGAGCAGCAGACGTCGCAATCGCGGGACGCCTTCGCCGAGTCCCTGATGCGTATCGACGTCGATCTTGAGCGCAATCTCCATCGCGCCTAGCTAGCAGGCCGTGAAAAATGGATTTTCATAACCCCTGCTCCCCTCTGTGTAATCTCCCCCGCGCAGGGGAAGAACTAAAGGAAGCAGCCCGCCTTTACGCAGGGTGTTGAGCAGCGACATCACTAGAATTTCCTTAAGTCGAGTCGTCAACCCCCTGCTAGGGCCTCTTTGCGAAACCATTCCATCGCGAGCTGCGTGCCTTCGCGCAGCGAGACCTTAGGTTCGACGCCGAGCAGATTGCGCATCTTCGAATTGTCGGGAACGCGGCGTGGAATATCCTCGTAGCTGTTGCCGTAAACTTCTTCCTGCGCCACAAATTTGATCCGCGATTTGCTCGAACCATACAGCTCGATCATCAGTTTGGCGAATTCGAGTACGGAAATTTCGACATCGACGCCGATATTGATCGCATTACCGTCCGCCGCGGGATTGAGGCCGGCTGCGACCGTCGCTGCGACCGCGTCGGTGACATAAGTGAAGCATCGCGTCTGCGCGCCATCACCGATCACAGTCAGATCGGCCCCGCGCAGCAGTTGTCCCATGAAGATGGTGAAGAGCCGGCCTACATCGACGCGATCAAGCCGCGGGCCATAGATATTGAAAAATCGAACGACCGCGACCGGCAGGCCGAGCTTGTGATAGGCAAAACAGAAATGCTCGCCGACTGCTTTCGAAGTCGAATAGCACCAGCGATCAATCGTGGTCGCGCCGAGCACGCGATCGTCATCCTCTTTCCAGGGCACCTTGGGATTGCGCCCGTAAACCTCGGAAGTCGAGCTAAAAACTACTTTCTTGCCGTATTTGTAGGCAGCCTTGAGAACATTCTGCGTGCCGTTCACGTTGACGTTGAGGGTTTCATATGGATCGCCAACGTAATGCTCGACGCCGACGACTGCGGCAAGGTGATAGATCAGATCAACCCGCGCGGCGAGGCTATCGAGCAGTTCGAGATTAAAAATCGTGTCGTGGATATAGCGAAAACGCGGCTCATTCAGCAGATGTCTCACCTTAGCAATTGAACCTGTGTCCAGCACCAGGACTTCATCGTCGCGTGCGATGAACGCGTCGGCAAGATGCGATCCCAGGAAGCCTGCCCCGCCAGTGATCAGAACCCGCATGTGACCTCCATTACTCCAGCCGTAAATGATCCTCGGCGGCTTTCCCGAGAGCTTCTGCTCCGGCTTGTTCAGCTTGATTATCGAATTGCGTACGTATGATAAGCAGTGCGCCGCTTCCGGCGGCGACACGTATCAAGCCCTCGGAGTCGCTTCCGAGGATCGTGCCGGGTGAGCCGAAGTCGCCGGATTCCGCGACGATGCGCGCTTGCCAGATAAATAGTTTGCGACCGCCAACCGAGCAGAAAGCGCCGGGATAGGGATGCGTCACGGCCCGTATCAGATTGAAAATGCGGCGCGCCGGCCAATTCCAATCGATCCGGCCATCCCCCGGGCGTCGCCGTCCGTAATAACTGCCAGCCGTCAGATCCTGCGATCGGCGCGGCGCTTGGCCTGACACGATCAGCGGATGATAGTCGCGGATCAGACTCGCGCCGAGTGGGACAATCTTTCGATAAAGCGTTAGTGCTGTGTCGTCATCAGTAATTGCGACTGCGCGTTGTGACACAATGTCGCCGGCGTCGGCGCGCGCGACCATATGATGCAGCGTCACGCCAGCTTCTTTTTCGCCATTCACGAGCATCCAGTTGACCGGCGCGCGTCCGCGATATTTCGGCAGCAACGAGCCGTGCAGATTGTAAGCACCGCGAGTGGGTAATTTTAGTAATGAGTCGAGTAAAAGGTTTCGATAATAAAAGGAGTAGATCACGGTTGGTTCGAGCCGCCGGACGGCCTTGATATGCGACTCCTCAATGCGCTCCGGGGCATAAACCGGAATCGAATTAGCTGATGCTAGCTCGGCGCAGGATCGCCACCAAATCTCTTCTTCCAGTGCGTCTGCGTGAGTAAACAAAGCTGCCACCGGCGCGTCCATCCTGAGTAACTCCTCAAGACAGGCGTAGCCCATCTCATGATAGGCGAACAGCACGCATCTCGAATTGCGTACCGCGTTCGACACGCCGTCGGGAACCAAGTCAGTGTTTGGGCGGCTCGAAGTTGTTGCGATCGGCGTGCTCACCGTGAATTGCCCGCACAATATAAGTCGGGCGTCGTCGCACTTCGAGATAAATCCGACCGACGTACTCTCCGATTAGGCCGAAGGCGAGAAAAACCAGGCCGAAAAACAAGAAGGCGACCGCAAAGAGAATCCAGAGCGCGCCTTCCTGTTGGGGTCCGTAGATGACGCGGTGAGCGAGCAAAAAGGCCGCCATCAACATCGCCAATACGGATATGCCGATACCAGTCAGGCTCAATACCTGAATCGGGAAGTTCGAAAATCCGGTGATCAAGTTGACGCTCAAATGCGCCAGCTTGAACAGACTGTATTTAGATTCGCCGTTGGCGCGCTCGGCATGAGCTACCGGAATCTCAGCCACCCGCTTAGCGAACGAGTTGGCTAGTGCGGGTACGAATGCAGCTTTCTCATCGCAGGCAACGACGGTCTCGATGATGTGCCGCCGGTAGGCCCGCAGCATGCATCCGTAATCGTGCATTGGAACGCCGACAATAGCGGAGGTCAGATGATTATGCAGACGTGACGCCATCCGGCGGTAGCCACTGTCCTGACGGTCCTCACGCCATCCGCCAACGACATCATTGCCCGCTTCAATCGCGGCAAGGAGTCGCGGAATTTCCTCGGGCGGATTTTGCAGGTCAGCGTCGAGCGTCACGACGATATCGCCGTGGCAGTTGCGAAAACCCGCCAACAATGCAGAGTGTTGGCCGAAATTCCGCGCCAGCTCAATCACTCTAATCCGCTCATCCGTCGCGGCTGTCTCGCGTAAGAGCGCGAGAGAAGCATCAGTTGAGCCATCATCAATAAAGATTACTTCACAGGCATAGCCGCTGTTGGAAATGACGGATTCGAGCCGACGCCAGAACGTAGGTAGGTTGGCCGCTTCGTTGTAAACCGGTACGACTATCGAGACGAGCTGAGACGGCTCCGCGTCCGCGGCAAACAACGGTGATAATTTGCTTGAGGCATTCAAAGGTTATCTGGCCGTCGAGCACATGACGACTCGCGGTCTTGGCATTCTGACAAACCCGGTTTCCGAGATAAAGATGCTCCAAAGAGTGCCGCGTTCACGATGTTAAAACCTCCCTGCTGCACGCGCGCAATTGATCTATTGTGCGCGTGCCTGGAAACTCCTTCCAGATGACGCGGCTGACTCGACTCCAAAGAATGCTCGTTTGCGCGTCAGCTGCGATAATTGTTTGTTTCGTACGGCTCGGCGGACCCGCACTATGGGAGCCCGACGAAGGCCGCTACGCAGAAATCGCCCGAGAGATGGTAGCCTCCGGCGATTACGTGACGCCGCGCAATGACTGGGTGCGCTATTTCGAAAAACCACCGCTGGTTTATTGGGCGACGGCTGCAGCGATCAAAATTTTTGGACGCGACGAGTTTGCGGCACGCTTTCAGGCCGCAGCCGCGAGCGTTGGTTCGGTGCTGGTCACGGAAGCGTTGGGCGAGGCAATGTTCGGCGCGACAATCGGCCTGCTCAGCGCCTTCGCGCTATTGCTGAGCCCCTTATTTTTCACATTTGCGCGCTTCGCCACGCCGGACCCGGCATTGGCATTCTTTTTTTCAGACGCGTTGGCCTCCTTTTATCTCGCGGCACGAAAAGGCGACTTCCAACAAGGCGCAAGCCGCACATTAATGATTACCGCCTCGGCGATGCTTGCGCTCGGAACCCTAACCAAGGGGCCAGTCGCGCTGATGCTGGGAGGATTGGTCCCGCTGTTATGGCTGATTACGGAAGGTCGCGCCAAGGATATTGTGCGAATTCGTTGGCCGGAGTGTATCGTTACCTATCTCGCGATTGCTGCACCATGGTTCATCATTGTATCTCCGCGCAATCCGGATTTCGTCCGCTTCTTCTTCCTCCATGAGCACGTACAACGATTTCTGCAAAGTACAGAGCATGGATGGGGACCGTGGTTCTTTATTCCGATCATAATCGGCGGCATGTGGCCGTGGCTTTATTTCGCCCCGTTCGCGTTCAAGTTCCCGAAAGATTCCTCTGCCCAAAATGAATTCACCAAGGAAAGCAGCGCGCTCAAATTCCTGGTGATCTGGTTCCTCGTAGTCTTGGTTTTCTTCTCGATTCCACGCTCCAAGCTCGGCGAGTACATATTGCCGGCACTTCCACCGCTCGCAATTTTTGCCGCCGTAGGCCTCGATACTCTGCATCGGATGGTACCAGGGCGAGTGCGGCGGCTGCTTGGATTATTCGCGGCGATCAATCTAATTCTGTTGCTCGTCGTAAGCGCGATTGTTGGGCTTGGAATCCCGCTCAAGCTGCCGGGAATACTCGTTTGGGATGGGTTTATTCTCGTTTTGATCTTGGGCGCTGGTTCGATAGCTATTTGGCTTATCGCGTATTTGAGCGGCTGCGTCGGCTGCATAAGCTGGGGAGTTGCCGCTCTTGGCTTATTGGCAATCGCGCTAATCGCGAAAGGACGTATCGATGCGACTCCGTTATTCTCGTATCGCAGTCTGGCGAACACGATCTCATCTCATCTCACAGAAGGCTGCATTTTGGGCTCGTACCATCATTTCGAGCAATCAGTTCCCTTTTACACTGAGCATCGCGAGGTTCTTGTCGGCTATCGAGGAGAACTGGAACCATTCGGCGATCCTCTGGAAGCCGCGGCGAGCTTTATTGCGACCGATGCGCGACTGCGCGCACTTTGGTCGAAGAACGCATGTATGATTTTAATCGCAAACCGTTCAGATCTAGTTCATCTCAATTCACTACTAACGCCCGCTCCGGCAGTTATCGCTGAAGAGAGCAAGAAGGTTGCGCTAGTTAATCCGCATAGGGATATGCAGGGCGCTGAATTGCCAATCGCTGATCATTGATAGGTAAAGCAGCTAACAGCTGATGAGATCAACAGCTTGGTTTATGCCCGCTTGAATTATACACTGGCCTACATGGATGCGGCTGAGGCGGAGAGGATGGTTATCTTGAGCGATAAGAGCTCTGAGGCTTCGAATGCATCGCCTGATCCCAGACCAAAAGCTGAACCGGAACGGCGGACCTTGGGAAATTATCTGGTCACCGCCCGAGAACAGCGTGGGGTCTCACGAACCGATGCGGTTACTGAAACGCGCATCCCGGAGCATTACATAACGATGATGGAGAACAATGATTACTCCGGGATCTCCGATCAGCTCTATATAATGCCTTTCCTGCGCCGATACGCCTCCTTTCTCGCGCTCGACCCGGATGAGATCGTTATGCGGTTCGTGCGCGAGGTCCAGAAGGCTGACAATGCGCCTTCAAGAACTCTCCAGCCGATCGAGATGGATCGCCGAAAACCGCGCAAATGGACGGGCGTGGCATTGGCGGCAGGTCTCGTTGCCGTAATTGTATTCGCCTGGATTGCTGAATCGCGCCATCGGCGGCTCGCGATCAACCCGTCGAGCGGTAATATCGTGTCCGATCAGAACGCAAGCTCGCGCTGAAAGCGGAGGATATTCAGTCGCCGCGATGTCCCCGCCCGGCTATCCTGAAAACGTGGCCCAGCGAGCTTCGCAGAAATCGCATTCTCTGGACTTGCCTGACGGACGGACCATCACATTTCCCGCAGTGATGGGTATTCTTAACGTCACTCCCGACTCCTTTTCCGATGGCGGACGATTTCTGGAGCCGGAGCAAGCGCTTGAACATGCTCTTGCGATGGAAGCCGAAGGGGCCGCTATAATTGATATTGGTGGCGAATCGACTCGCCCAATGGGTGCGCGAGAGGTGCCGGCAGAGGTCGAGCTTAGACGCGTGCTTCCGGTCTTACGATTACTCGCATCAAGAACGCGTATCCCAATTTCGATCGACACGCGAAAAGCTAAAGTAGCCGAGGCTGCGTTAGGTCATGGCGCCGTGATGATCAATGATGTCAGTGCTTTGTCAGCGGACCAAGATATGGCCACGACGGCCGTTAAGGCTCATTGTCCGGTTATACTGATGCATATGCGCGGCGGCCCCGAGAATCATATGCAGTTCGCGCAGTACGACTCTAGTATTAAGCAGGTGACGGACTATTTGCGAGAGCGCGCCAGATACGCGATTGAGGCAGGAATCGCCCCGCAAGATATCGTCATCGATCCGGGGCTGGGATTCGCAAAGCTGGCTCGTCATAGCATAGAGCTGCTAGGTAGCTTGCGCCGGATTTGCGCACTAGGGTATCCGGTGCTGATTGGCGCATCGCGTAAGGGTTTTATTCGAAAGATCGCTGGAGAGTCGGCTTCAGCGATAGAATCCGGCAATGCAGTTGTAGAAGCGATCGCGATTAGCAATGGCGCGTCGATTGTGCGCGTGCACGACGTCGGACGGGCCGTGGCGGCGGTCAAGATGGCTGACGCGATCGCCCGGACCATGACCGATGATGAATAGATCATAATGCATAATTTTTTGCATGTCATTCCGACGCCGCGCTGGCAGGACGGGATCGATATCCTGATCGTCGCGTACGTTATCTACCGTCTCGCGCTACTGATTCGCGGCACGCGAACAATGCAGATGGTAGTTGGATTGGGGATCGTGGCCGGGGCGTACGTTGGGTCGCAAGTTCTCGGACTGTTTACGCTGAATTGGCTGCTAAACAACTTTCTTGGGTCATTAATCGTTATCCTCGTCGTCATCTTCCAGGCGGATATCCGGCGGGCGTTAACCGGAGTCGGCGCGCGCTCTTTCTTTTCGGGCCGCCCGAATCTGGCGAATGTCTCCCAGGAGTTATCTTCCGCCGCGGCATGGCTTTCGGCTCGACGGATCGGCGGCTTGATCGTACTCGAGCGTGACGTTGGCTTGCAGGACGTGGTGGATACCGGACGCCTGATCGAAGGGCGGGTGTCACCCGAGTTGATTGAGACTATTTTCATGCGTGGCTCGCCACTCCATGATGGGGCAGTCATCATCAAGAACGGGCAAGTTGTAGCGGCTGCGTGTCTGCTACCATTATCGACCAATCCCAACGTCAGCCTAACGTTGGGCACTCGCCATCGCGCGGCAATCGGATTGACCGAGGACAACGATGCGGTGGTGATCGTGGTTTCAGAAGAGGATGGGACAATCTCGCTCGCGCGCAATGGCGAACTGGAGCGCGGGCTGAAGCCGCCACAACTGCTGGAGGCGTTGCGAGAATTGCCCGGATAAAGAATCGAGTAGGTGGGGGTGGGTTGGATCGAGATGTCAACGGCAGCGCGAAAGGACACTCCAAAGGAACCAATCCGGTTGCGTGTAATCCCGCCGTCGGTATTGCGCCAAACTAATCTTGCCGGATGGTTAAAGAACGGATTACACCAGGATCTCGGCTTACGGGTTATTTCGGTACTCCTCGCAATCACTTTGTGGCTTTTCGTCAATTCCGGGCAGCGAGGTTCGGTGGAGTTCTTCACGGTTCCGATCAGCTATCGGAATTTGCCACCACACTTTTTGATTGTGAATCATCATCCGGAAAGCGCGAAAATTCAGGTGACCGGTCCGCGCACGCTGCTGTCGCTGATTGAGCCGAGCCGCCTGATGATCAAACTGGATTTGACTGGCGTCGCAGTTGGCCAGGCGTCTTTCAAAATCGGACCAGAATCGTTCAATGTGCCGCGCCAGACGATGGTCACCAGTATTTCGCCCTCACAGATCGTACTCGATATCGATCGAGTTGTGATTCGCGAAGCGCCAGTCCATCTGTCGCTTATCGGCGCGATCGCCCCAGGCTATCGGGTGTCGTCTCTGACATCTAATCCGAGCACGGTCCGGCTCAAGGGACCCAGTAAGGATCTCACGAGAATCGAGCGGGTCGATACCGAACCGATCGACGTAAGTGATACGACTGCAAATATATCGCGACTGGTGCCGCTGGTATCCCCATCGGACACCGTCAGGCTCGATCCGGCGCAGGTAACTGCGAATATTGGGCTCAGTGAAGTAGTGGCCCAGAAGGAATTTCGTGCCGTCCCGATCGGGGTTCGGAATAACGATTATCCAGTCAAGCTGGAGCCAGCACACGTCAATCTTACGCTTCGTGGTCCGATCCTGACGCTTCAGCGGGTCGATTTGGCGAAGGCGGTCTTTGTTGATGCAGATGGTATTTTGCCCGGCGCCTACGACGTGCCGGTGCAAATCACGCTTCCCGATGGCGTCCAATTGGTGCATCAGTCGGCTGAGAAGGTGAAGCTCCGGATGTATAGAGGTAAGCGTGCAGCCCAAGGATGAGCACCATACGATGAGCACGATACCTCAAAAACTGTTTGGCACCGATGGCGTCCGCGGCATCGCGAATGTCGAACCAATTACCTCCGAGACCGCACTGCGATTGGGAAGGGCGCTGGCCCACGTTTTCAAGCATGCTGGCGGACGCCATCGGCGAATTCTGATCGGCAAAGACACTCGGCTTTCGGGTTACATGCTTGAAACCGCGATGGCGTCAGGGATCTGCTCGATGGGCGCTGACGTGTGGTTGGTCGGACCGCTTCCCACCCCTGGCATCGCTTTTTTGACTCGCAGCATGCGTGCTGATGCCGGCGTAGTCATTTCGGCGTCGCACAATCAATTCGCCGACAATGGAATCAAGTTCTTTTCGCGCGAGGGTTTCAAGCTTGATGACGCAACTGAGGCACGAATCGAAGCACTGGTGTTCGATGATGGGGCGTTGACTGGTTCCCGCGCGATAGCTTCCGATATCGGCAAAGCTGCACGGATTGATGACGCGATCGGACGTTATCTGGTCTTTCTGAAGACTTGTGTGCCGCGCGCGCTCAGCTTCGAAGGCCTGCGGGTCGTGATCGATTGCGCTAATGGCGCGGCTTACAAAGTTGCACCCGACGTGCTTGAGGAGCTGGGCGCGGACGTAATTGCGATCAATGCCGAGCCGAACGGGATCAATATCAATGCCGGATGTGGCGCAGTCCATCTGGATTCCCTGCGTGAGGCGGTGCAGCGCACGGGGGCGCAAGTGGGCGTGGCGCTCGACGGCGACGGCGATCGCGCGATGCTGCTCGATGAACACGGCGAAGTCTTCGATGGCGATGACGTTATCGCCTTGCTTGGATTGCATTTAGCTGCGCAGGGACGGCTCAAGGACAAGACGGCGGTCGGCACCGTAATGAGCAACTTTGGACTTGAACGTGCTCTCGCCCAAGGCGGCGTGCGTTTGGTTCGGACGGATGTCGGCGATCCGGCGATCGTGCGCGAGATGCGGGAGCATTCCTATAATCTTGGCGGAGAGCAGTCCGGCCATGTGATCTTCATGGAGCACTCGACTACCGGCGACGGCCTCATTACCGCATTGCTGGTTCTGGCGCATCTGATCGAAACACAGAAGCCGCTCAGCGAGTTACGCGTGATGCGTCGCGCACCGCAGGTTTTCGAAAATATTCCGGTACGCGAACGCACCCCCTTTGCGCAGATGACGGACGTAAGCCGCGCGATCGATAGCGCCATCGCCACGCTTAATGGCCATGGGCGACTACTCGTGCGCTACTCCGGCACCGAGATGCTGGCGCGGGTGATGGTCGAGGGTGAGGACGCCCGCCAAATTGGCGAAATCGCCCAGGATATCGCTTCGCTAATCCGGCGACATGCTGGCGTATAATACCTCTGGTCCGGCGCTTCTCGCCCAGCGAAACTTTCATGATTTTACTCAGTGCCGCCAAAAGCCGGGAGCTCGATCGGCTTAGTCAGGAAAAATACGGAATCCCTTCCTATAGCCTGATGACGCGAGCGGGCGAAGCCGTCGCCGAGTCAGTGATACGGCATTGGCCCGAGGCGATTCGTGCAGGTGCGCTGATTGTTGCAGGTAAGGGGAATAATAGCGGCGATGGACTGGTCGCCGCGCGCAAGCTTCGCTCCGAGGGCATCCCGGCGCGAGTGCTGCTGCTTGCCTCAGCTGAGAATCTAACCGGAGACGCGGCGCGCGCCTTTCGCCAATTTTCAGAGAAGGGCGGCCAAGTAATTGAATTCCACGCCGATAATCCCATACCCGAAATAGTCGCCGGAGTAGTAATCGACGCGATCTTTGGCACTGGCCTCAATGCTCTGGTACGCGACCTTCCCGCGCGAGTGATCGATCATCTGAACCGGCTCGAGGTACCGATCGTAGCGGTCGATATCGCCTCGGGCGTGAACGCGGATACCGGTGCGATTATGGGAATCGCAGTGAATGCCGCAAGAACAGTGACATTCGGCTTTGCGAAGTATGGGCATGTTTCCTATCCGGGCGCTGCGGTATGTGGAGAGCTTCAGATCGAGGACATCGGCTTTGCCCCGGCCGCCGTCCCGGAATTGTCACCTAAAGGATGCTTTTTCGAGCGAGTGGACGCCGCGAAACTGATGTCCCCGCGTCGTGCCAACAGTCACAAGGGAACCTACGGCCATGTAATGATTGTCGCGGGCGCTTACGGCAAAGGCGGCGCAGCAATCCTCGCCTCGCGCGGAGCGCTCCGTAGCGGCGCAGGGCTGGTAACCGCAGCTATCCCGGAATCCGTCGCTGCAGTCGTCGCGAGCGGACAGGCTGAGTTGATGACCGAGCCGATGCCCGACTACGACGGCCATTTCGATGCGGCGCGCACGATCGAGCGTCTGCATCAACTCGTCGCAGGTAAAAGTGCGCTCGTCACCGGTCCCGGCCTGGGCGTGAGCGATGATATTCGCGAGTTGATCACTTGGCTGATTCGCGAGGGAGCACAGCCGCATCGACCAGTTTTGATCGACGCCGACGGGCTGAACGCAATCGCTTCAATGGGGGTATCGATTCTAAAATCCGCGTCCGGGCCGGTAGTACTGACGCCGCATCCGGGGGAAATGGCGCGTCTGCTCGGCACGACCGTCCCCGAAGTCAATGCTGATAGAATTGGCGCGGCGCAACAGCTTTTTGGGGCGACTGGCGCGAACGTGCTGCTAAAGGGCGCGCGCTCGGTGATTGTTACAGCCGACGGGCAAACCGTAATCAACTCCAGCGGCAATCCCGGAATGGCGACGGCAGGGATGGGCGACGTGCTCTCAGGAATAATCGGCGCTTTGATGGGACAAGGAATCGCGCCGAGTGAAGCTTTGAAGCTGGGAGTTTTCATGCATGGATACGCCGCTGATCGGCTGGCGCATAGAGTCGGACACTTTGGCTATCTAGCCGGCGATCTTGCAGTCGAGCTACCGGGCGCGTTTACTGAAATGATGAGTTAGATCGCTATTTTGCGGCCCCGCTTGAACCGGACCAGATATGCAATCACTTGCATTTACGATCGAAAGTTCTTCACCCCGCGATACCAAGGCATGGGGACGCCGACTCGCGTCAATGCTCGAAGGCGGTGAACTACTAGCGTTCGAGGGCGATTTGGGCGTCGGCAAAACCTGCTTTATCAAAGGCCTCGCGCGCGGCTTGAACTTGCGCGAGCAAGAAATTTTAAGCCCGACCTTTACCATGATTCAGGAGCATCACGGCCGCCTACCGCTCTACCACATCGATCTTTACCGGCTCGAAAACGTGGCTCTCGACGAGCTTGGCTTGCGCGAGTATCTATTCTCAACGGCTGTAGCCGCCGTCGAATGGTTCGGACGATTGAGCGAAGCGCAACAGCTCGATCGGTTGTCGATTCGCCTCACCTATGCCGCCGCGAACATCCGCACGATTGAATTCGTCGCAGTGGGCGAACGCTATGCCGGAATTGTCACCCGCCTGAAAGCGCAATTCGGCTAAGGGCCCGCTGATCGCTCCGCCGCGCGGCTGCCTGCCCCATCTAGTTTGTTTTTCACATTCCACGCATAATTACCGATCTTCCCCTAGGCGGGGATGACGAGTCATGGCGTTAATTGTTCAGAAATACGGCGGAACTTCGGTCGGATCGATAGAGCGGATCAAAGCGGTCGGCGATCGTGTCGCCCGTGCATGCGCCAATGGCGATCAATTAGTAGTAGTCGTCTCGGCGATGGCCGGTGAAACCAATCGACTGTTCAAATTAGCGGAGCAACTGAGTGAGACGCCGCATCCGCGCGAGACCGACGTGCTGGTCGCAACCGGCGAGCAGGTCTCGGCGGCGTTGCTTGCGATTCGCTTGCAGGCGCTCGGTTTACCGACGGTTTCATTTCTAGCCTATCAGCTAAAGATTATTACTGATTCGCGACACGGCGGAGCGCGGATCAAGTCGATCGACTGTGCGCGGCTCAAAGCTGCCCTTGATGGCGGCAATCTAACCGTTGTCGCGGGTTATCAGGGGATCGATCCCGCCGGCAATATCACGACGCTTGGGCGCGGCGCTTCGGATTTGACTGCTGTCGCGCTGGCCGCCGCGCTCAAGGCGAACGCCTGCGAAATCTACACTGACGTGGACGGCGTCTATACTGCCGACCCGAATATCTGTCCGCAGGCGCGCCGCCTCAATCGGATCTCGTATGACGAGATGCTGGAGATGGCCGGCCTTGGCGCAAAAGTGCTGCAACTGCGCTCGGTCGAGTTGGCGCGTCGCTATAACGTGCCGTTAGTAGTGCGCTCGAGCTTCAGCGACGACAATTCGGGAACGTGGGTCGGACACGAGGAAAGTGCAATGGAAGACGTGCTGGTCTCGGGCGTCACGCTCGATCAGAACCAGAGCAAGGTGACCCTGACCGCGGTTGAAGACCGCCCGGGTTTGGCGGCGCGGATTTTCGGGCCGATTGCCGACGCCGGCATCGTGGTCGATATGATTATCCAGAACGCCAGCGCGGACGGGCGCACTGACCTGACCTTCACGGTGCCGCGTGCAGACCTGCGGCGCGCACTCGAATTGATCAAGCGAGTCGCCACGGAAATAGGTGCGGCCGGCGTACGGCACGAAGAACAAGTCGCAAAAGTTTCGATCGTCGGCGTCGGGATGCGCACGCATTCGGGAGTCGCCGCGAAAATGTTTGCAGTGCTCGCAGCGGAAGCAATCAATATCGAGATGATTGCCACGTCTGAAATCAAAGTATCAGTGGTCGTCAACGCCAAATACGGCGAGTTGGCGATGCGCGCCTTACACGACGCATTTTTGGATGAGGCTTCTGGCGCCGCAATGGGCCAGAGTAGTTGAATGATATGGCGGCTGCAAAAAGAATCCAGATTTACGATACGACACTGCGCGACGGATGCCAGTCCGAGGATGTCTCCCTTACGATCGAAGACAAGCTACAAATCGCGCAGCGCCTCGATGACCTTCATATCGAATATATTGAGGGTGGATGGCCGGGGTCGAATCCGCGCGACGCCGCCTTTTTCACCGAGATCAAGCGAATCCGACTGCGCCACGCCAAAATCGTAGCTTTCGGCTCGACTCGCCGTCATGGGATCAAGGCTGCCGCTGATCGCAATCTCCAATTGATTTTACGCGCCGAGACCTCGGCGGCCTGCGTTGTTGGTAAAACCTGGGATTTGCACGTGCGCGACGCTCTGCGCATCCCGCTCAAGGCCAATCTCGAAGTCTTGCACGATACAATCGCTTTCCTGAAAAAGCATCTCGACGAAGTGATCTTCGACGCCGAACATTTCTTCGATGGCTACGCGCTCAATCCCGAATACGCGCTTGCCTGCCTCAAGGCCGTGGAAGCGGCGGGCGTTGACCGGATTTGCTTGTGCGATACGAATGGCGGCCGTCTGCCGGACGAGATTGGCGCGACGATGCGGGCGGCGGTTGCCGCGGTCCAATCGCCGCTCGGCATCCATTGTCATAATGATGCCGATGTCGCGGTCGCGAATTCGATAGCCGGTGTCCTGAATGGGGCAACGCAAGTCCAAGGGACGATCAACGGCTTGGGCGAACGCTGCGGCAATGCCAATCTGATTTCGCTTATCGCAAACCTGCAACTTAAGCTCGGTTATGAATGTGTACCCGCATCGCGGCTGAAAGCATTGCAGGAGACCTCGCGGTTGGTTTACGAACTGGCGAACATCATCCCTCATCCGCGACAACCTTACGTCGGCCGCAGCGCTTTCGCGCACAAGGCCGGATTGCATGTTTCAGGAATTCAGCGCAACGTCCACACGTACGAGCATATCGATCCCTCGATCGTCGGGAACGACCGGCGTGTTTTGCTCTCGGAATTGTCGGGCCGCGCAAATATCCTTTATAAGACGCGCGAGTTCGGCTTCGGTACGGAATTGAGTAAGGAGCAGGTGGACATGCTGCTCGAGGAGCTCAAGCGGCTGGAAGGATTAGGCTATACTTTCGACGGCGCGGATGCGTCGTTCGAGCTGCTGATGCTACGAACGCTCGGCCTTGTAAAGGACCACTTTAATTTCGTCAGCTTCCGGGTGTTCGACGACAAGTGGCACGAGGAGCAGGCGCCATTCAGCGAGGCAGTAATCGTAATCGAAGGACCTGATGGCCGTCGCACCCGCACGTCAGCAATCGGCAACGGCCCGGTTAATGCTCTGGATTCGGCTTTGCGCACCGCCCTGCTCCCGTACTATCCCAAGCTGGCACGGATGCAGTTGGTGGATTACAAAGTTCGGGTGCTCGACGATAATGGAGGGACTGGCGCGCGAGTTCGCGTGCTGATCGAATCCACCGATGGCGCGCGCCAATGGGGCACCGTCGGACTCTCGAGCAATGTGGTCGAGGCCAGTTGGCAGGCGCTTATCGATTCGATTGAATTCAAGTTGCATAAGGACAACGTCAAGCCGCAGATCAGTCGTGAGCCGGCCGCCAAACAGGCCCAACATAACGGCGCGCGAGTCCTCGGCGGCCGCTCGGATTCCAAACCGCGCCGCACCTCGAATGGAAACGGACTCGCAGCGAAACCTTAATAGTGGCCTTGAGGAACGCGGAAATACAAAAGATTCGCGATGCGCCAGATGGAGCCGAGTGATTCTCTTTTGATCCCTCTCCCATCTGGAAGAGGGGCCGGGTGACGGTCCGCAGTTGATCCATCGCCACGATATGGAGGGCAGCCATGAGCCTAATCGAACGGATGCGTGAGGATATACAGGCCGCCTTTCAGCATGATCCGGCGGCGCGCAATTCGCTGGAAATCGTGCTTGCCTATCCCGGCTTGCACGCTATCTGGTTCCATCGTATCGCCCATTGGTGCTGGAGCCATGGCCTCAAGCTGATTGGCAGGATTGTCAGTGAAATCTCGCGCTTCATCACCGGGATCGAGATTCATCCGGGTGCGACGATCGGCCGCCGCTTCTTTATCGATCATGGGATGGGCGTCGTAATCGGCGAAACCGCCGAAATCGGCGACGACGTACTAATTTATCAAGGCGTAACGCTCGGCGGCACCAGCCTGAAAAAGGAGAAGCGTCATCCTACGATCGAAGATTATGTAATGATCAGCGCGGGCGCTTCAGTCATCGGACCAGTCGTAATCGGTCAAGGTAGCAAGATCGGCGCGGGCGCGGTGGTAGTTTCTTCCGCTCCGCCCTATTCAACGATCGTTGGTATTCCCGGCAAGGTGATTGAAGGTGAGAGCACGCGACAGGACGTCGCTTCACTTGACCATGCTCGATTACCCGATCCGGTCGCCAAGGCGATGAACTTGCTCGTCGATAAGCTCAACCAGCTTGGCGTTCGCCTCGACGAAATCGAGGACCGCCAGAACTGCCTCGAAGATAAACTACTACCCCCTGACCCTCATACTAATGGTGCAATATCCAATGAGAGCTAAGCAGTTCTCTCTATTACTTAAACTGCGGCATTACCTTCTTCGCGAATAGTTCGAGGCTCTCGCGCACGACCTTCATATCGATGCCCGGTGGCGATAGCATCATCGTGTACATCTCGACCGGCACCTCCGCGATGCGTTGTTTGAGATAGCCAATTGCCTCGTCGGGCGTGAAGATATTCACGAGCTTCAGCGATCGCAACTGTTTCGGATCAGCGATATGTGGCCACGGACTCGTATCGGTGCCCTCAAACCATCGTGAGTACGCGTTGAACCAATACATCAGATGAGGCGCGTAGGCCGCGAAGGTCCGGTCCGGCTCTTCTGCGACGATCAGCCATAAGTCGCCACCCATCACGCGGGCGCGCGACGGATCCTTACCCAGTGCTTTCAGCTCATCGAGGTACATCTGATACATCGCGCGATTCGACGGTCCGATATAGCCATCGCCATAGCGGGCCGCGCGTCGCGCCGCGGCCTTGCTGAAGCCACCTACCCAGATCGGAGGATTGGGCTGCTGCACCGGTCGTGGCGAGAGCTTTCCGACGTCAATCGAAAAATGCTTGCCGTGAAAGCTGACGGTTTCGCCCTGCCACAGTCGACGGATGATTTCGAGTGCTTCATTGGCGCGCGATCCCTTCCGCTTTATATCGACGCCGTAGCCCGCGTACTCCTCGGGCCGATAGCCCAGCCCGACGCCGAAATCGAGCCGCCCATTCGAGATGAGATCGAGCACTGCGCCATCCTCGGCGACGCGCACCGGATCATATAGCGGCAGGATCGCGATGTCCGGCCCGATCCGCATCCGCTTGGTGCGCGCCGCAATCGCGGTCGCGGCTACCATCGGCGAGGCCATGTAGTCGTCGTCGGTGAAGTGATGTTCGAAAACGTAGGCCGCGTCGAAGCCCAACTCCTCGGCCCCTACGAAGTGATCGATAATCTCGGCATATATCGCTGCTGTACTGCGGCCCGAACCGGGCCGATTGCGAAAATCCGTCGTGAGTCCAAAACGCATGAAACTGACCCCTTGCTGCCTGATGAAAAGTATTGGGTAACATGTTCAGATAGCGCGCACCAACACTAACGGAGACAGATGTCCCGGCTTTTTTGCTCGCGTAGGGTAGGTTAGACTGTGCGGCTTACAAAGGCGTCCGCGATTTCATGCGTATTTATCTCGATCATAATGCCGATACTCCGCTCCGCCCTGCCGTACAGGAAGCGCTGACGGAATTCCTAGTGCATGGCGATTGCGGAAATTCCTCGTCGGTGCATCGCGCCGGACAAGCGGCCCGTCGCGAACTGGAGCGCGCCCGAGCGCGCGTCGCACAGCTGATTGACGCGCCTGCAAACAGTATCGTTTTTACCAGTGGCGGAACTGAATCGAACAATCTCGCGATCTATGGCGCAGTGCGAGCGCAGAATGGCCGCCGCCGGATCGTCACCACCACGCTCGAGCATTCTTCGGTTCTGGCCCCGATCAATGATTTGAAGCGAAGCGGCTTCGAAGTTATCGAAGTTTCCTGCGACACTGATGGCCGGATCGATCCCCAGAATCTTAACGGATACATCAATAATGAAACCGCGCTGGTCACGCTCGGACTTGCGAACAGTGAAACCGGCGTGATTCAGGATGTCGCCGGAAACAGCACCGCCGCCAGAACCGCCGGAACGTTGTTTCACCTCGACGCGGTCCAAGCTGCCGGACGCATCCCGCTCGATCTCGAAGACCTCGGTTGCGATCTGATGACGCTGAGCGGTCACAAGCTCGGCGGACCCGCTGGAGTTGGCGCTCTTTACGTGCGGCGCGGGATCTCGCTCGTACCGCTGATCCTCGGTGGTCCGCAAGAAACGGGGCGGCGCGCCGGAACGCCGAATCTGCTCGGCGCGATTGGCTTTGGCGGCGCGGCTGAATCTGTGATGGCGTCGTTCGACGAAGAATCCGCACGCGTCGGCTGCTTGTCGCGGCAGTTGTTCGAAAGTCTGAGCGGCTCAATTTCGGGTCTGCGTCTGAACGGTCGAGCAACTAACCGCCTCCAGAATACGCTGAATCTGACCTTTCCGGGCGTGCTCGGCGAGACGATGCTGATCGCGCTCGACCTCGAGGGAATCGAAGTCTCGATGGGCTCGGCTTGCGCGGCAGGCGCGGTCGAACCATCGCACGTCTTGCTCGCGATGGGCCGCAGCACCGCCGAGGCTCGCAGTTCGCTGCGCATCAGTCTTGGCTGGAGCACGACGTCTGAGGAAATCGCGATTACGAGCGAAGTAATTCCGCGCGTCTGGCGTCGCGTGGTCGAGTCCGAGCCGATTCCGCTCGCGGAGGCCTCCTGATGGCTGCGCGAGTGCTCGTCGCGATGTCGGGTGGAGTCGATAGCTCCGTCGCCGCAGCAATACTGTGCGAACAAGGCTACGACGTGGTCGGCGTTGCTATGCGCCTCGCACCTGACGCTCCGGTCATAGAACCCAAGCGGCGCGGGACCTGCTGCTCCCACGATGACTTCGAGGACGCGCGGCGGGTCGCCGAGCGCCTGGGGTTCCCCTTTTATATCGCCGATCTGCGGGCGGATTTCGCCTCGCGAGTTATAGGTAATTTCGTCGCCGAGTACATTGCCGGTCGTACGCCGAATCCGTGCGTGATGTGCAATCGCGAGATTAAGTTCGATCGCTTATGGCAGCGTGCCGAAGCGCTCCAAGCCGATTTCATTGCCACTGGCCATTATGCGCGGATCGAGCACGACCTGGATGGTAGCTTCCATCTGCGGCGAGCGGCTGATTCGAGCAAGGATCAATCGTATTTTCTGTTTAATCTCAGTCAGCGCGAGCTGTGGCGAACTCTATTCCCGCTCGGATCGATGACCAAGGCTGAAGTGCGATCGCGGGCGCGGGCGCTCGGCTTGGCCAACGCCGACAAGCCCGAGAGTCAGGAGATTTGCTTCGTGCCCGATGGCGATTATGCAGCGTTCGTTGAGCGCAGTATGCCTGATCGTGCGATGCGTGCGGGACGAATTGTCGATGATGACGGGATGATGCTCGCCGATCATGCCGGAATCCATCGCTTTACCGTCGGGCAACGGCGCGGCTTGGGAATTGCCGCAGGCCAGCCGCTTTATGTGCGTAAGATAGACGTGGAAACTGGCGATATCACGGTTAGTAAACGCGAACGCTTGAACGCTTCCGGACTGATCGCAAATCGCGTGAACCTCGTGCAGCCGGACTGCGCGCAAGCTTCTGAATTCCAGGCCCAAGTCAAAATCCGCTATCGTCATCCAGGACTTCCAGCGACCGTTCGGATCAGTGATGGAGATTGCGCCGAGGTGCGCTTCGCGCATGGCGGCCCAGCGATTACTCCGGGGCAGGCCTGTGTCTTCTATCAAGGTGATGAGGTCTTGGGCGGCGGCTTTATTCAACGAGCCTTGGAGAGCTAATTCCAGTGCGCTTCGCGATCACCACCCTCGGCTGCAAGGTGAATCAGTACGATTCGGCCATGATCGAATCGCGATTGACCAGCCTCGGCCTCGAACGATGCGAGTTCGACGATACCGCCGACGTTTTTATCGTTAATACCTGCACGATCACAGATCGCGCAGACAGCGAGAGTTTACGACTGGCACGCCGCGCCCGGCGGCTGAATCCCACCTCGCGGGTGATTATGACTGGGTGTTTGGCGCAGGCGAGCCCAAATCTTCTGGCGCGCGAGTCCGCCGTCGATGCGATCGTCGGACTGGGACGCCCGGGCGACCTCGAAAATACCGTGCTGGGCCGCTCGACGCCTCGCGTGATGGTCTCCAACCTGCGTAAAGAAAAAGCAAGCATCGAGCTCGGGGCGGTGACCCTCGAAGGTCATACCCGCGCTTTCCTCAAGGTGCAGGAAGGCTGCAACCAGTTCTGCTCATTCTGTATCGTGCCATTCTCGCGCGGTTTATCGCGCAGCGTCGAACCGCGCCGGGTGATTGAAGCAATCGATGATCTGCACGAGCAGGGATTTAAGGAAGTCGTCCTCACCGGAGTGCATCTGGGCGGCTACGGCCAGGACCTCGACCCGCCAATTACACTTGAAGCGTTACTTCAGATGATCGAAGAGCGTACGCCGATGGCGCGACTGCGGTTGAGCTCCCTCGATCCGGAGGAACTGAGCGATCGCATCATCGCGACTATTGCTCGAAGCTCGAAGTTCTGCCCGCACTTCCATCTGCCACTGCAAGCCGGCGAGGATCAGACACTACTTCGGATGCGCCGCCGGTATTCGGTCGCAGGATTTCGCCAGCGTGTTGAGAGGATCCTGACGCTAATGCCCGATGCCGCGATCGGGAGTGACCTGATCGCCGGTTTTCCCGGCGAAAGTTCGCAAGATTTCGAGTCTTACTTTAGGTTTGTCGAGAGCTTGCCGCTGGCTTACTTTCATGTATTCCCGTATTCACGTCGCGCAGGAACCACCGCCGCCAAGATGAGTGGGCAGATTGAGGCTCGCGAGATCAAGGCTCGGGCAGCGCGACTCCGTGAACTCGATGTGCTGAAACGGCAGGAGTTCGCGAGGCGTTTTTCGGGCTCGCGAATGTTAGTATTGCTCGAAGATCAATATGGGCACCGGCTACGGGGCTACAGCCGCAATTATCTGCGCGTTCTGACCTGCGGCGCGGCGGACCTGATCAATCAAGAAGTAGAGGTGGAATTATCGCTTGTTGAGGGCGCTGAGCTGGTCGGCCAGATTGTTCCGGCGGCTAACCTCGAACGAGGCGTACGGCCCGCCGGCAACTTCGTCGGAAATTCGCGAGCATGATCTCGAACGGACGCTAGGCTATTCTTTCCTTAAACCCGAACTCCTGGTGGTGGCGCTGACTCATCCTAGCGCGGTGGCCGTCGGTGAACCTCATTACGAGCGGCTGGAATTTCTCGGCGATGCGGTCCTCGATCTGGCCATCGCCGATCTATTGATGCGGCGATTTCCGGAAGCCAAGGAGGGTGCCTTATCGAAAGAGCGTGCGTCCATCGTTAATGGTCAGACGCTTGCGCTCAAAGCAGTCGAAATTGGTCTCGAACAGAGACTTCGGCTGGGCAAGGGCGAGGAAAAAAGTGGCGGGCGCGGCAAGACTTCGATCCTTGCTGCATCGTTTGAGGCGATCATCGGCGCGATCTACTCAGACGGCGGGCTGAGCGCCGCGCGCAACGTGATCGAGCGATTGTTCGTTGACGAAATCGGCGGACCGGCGGCGCAACGCGACTACAAAACTGAATTGCAGGAAATTGCCTATCGCTCGTTTCAGACGCAACCCGTATATGAACTCATTGCTGCCGACGGCCCGGATCACGCCAAACGCTTTACCACGCGCCTGCGGATCGCCGGCCGTGAGCTTGGCAGAGGCGAGGGCGCCAGCAAAAAACAAAGCGAGCAGGCTGCGGCGCGTATCGCGCTAAGCCAGATCGCCCGCGAGCACGATGAGCAAGCTTGAATCGCCACTACCGACTATTATCCCCCAGCCGCCGCATCGCGCGGGGTTTCTCACGCTCGCGGGTCGTACTAACGTCGGCAAATCGACCCTGCTCAATCGAATCGTCGGGCAAAAAGTCGCGATCGTCTCGCCCAAACCGCAGACTACGCGACGGCGGATCGTGGGTATCCGCAGCGATCCCGATGCGCAAATAATCTTAATTGATACTCCGGGATTCCATCAGGCGCGCCGCTCCCTCAATCACCGGATGATCGATGCAGCTTGGCGTTGCGTCGCCGAGGGCGAAGTCGTTGCTGTGGCGATCGAGGCGCGCAATGCGCTCGATCCCCGCGATCGGGAGGTCTTGCAGGAAATTGCGCGCATCGAACGCCCGATCGTGATCGTGATCAACAAAATCGATCGCGGCGGACGTGAAAGAACCTTACCGCTCGCTCAAGCGGCGCATCGGATTCTACCCGCCGCCGAAATCGTGCCGCTCAGTGCGCTCACCGGCGAGAACGTGGCCGAATTGCTACGAGTGATTAAGTTGCTCTTGCCGGAGAGTCCATCCTTAATGTCCGAAGATGAATACACCGATCAGACCGAGCGGATGATCGCGGAAGAGCTCGTGCGAGAGAAGATCTTCCTGAAGATGCATGAGGAAATCCCGTTCTCCACTGCCGTGATAGTCGAGCAGTTCGTCGAAGAAGGCGATCTCACGCGGATTGCAGCCGCTATCCTGGTCGCGCGTGAATCCCATAAGGGCATGATGATCGGGGCGGGCGGACGCCAGCTCAAGCAGATCGGGACCGAGGCACGGCTCGAATTGGAGCAGCTGCTGAGCCGCCGAATCTTCTTGAGCCTGCGCGTCAAGGTCGAACCCGGATGGACAGATGATCCCCGCAAATTGAAGGAATTAGGTCTTTAAGTTGCTTCGTCCTCCAATACATTTCGCCGAAGCGTTGCAGGCGTCTGCCGGTGGACGGCCCATCGTCGTCTTAGCTGGACGCGCGAATGCTGGCAAGTCCACCTTGTTCAATCGATTGAGCAAGCGAGGCCGTGCGATCACCAGTGCCATCGCCGGCACCACGCGTGACCTGAATCTCGCGCGCGCCGAGCACGATAGCCGCGAATTCGTGGTCGTCGATAGCGGCGGGCTGGAACTTGACGCTAGTGAGCAGGAGCCCGAGCGCGCTACTGAAGAAGCCTTGCGCGCAATTGCGCTGGCCGCCGTGGTGGTATTCGTGATTGACGGTCGCGCTGGAATCTCCGGCGTCGATCGCGAGGCGCTGGACCGGATTCGCCAGACTGGACGCCCGATCGTGGTAGCCGTCAACAAGATCGAGCAAGCCGGACAAGAAGCCACCGCTACCGAGGCTTACTCCTTGGGCGTCCCAACTCTCGTGTATATCTCGGCGGCGCACGGACGAGGGATCGAGGCGCTCCTCGATGCGATCGTGTCGATGCTCCCGGACGAAGACCAACCGGTTGTCGACTCTCCTCCTGACCTACGTTTCGCGTTGATTGGTCGGCCCAATGTTGGCAAGTCGTCCCTGTTTAATCGCCTCGCCGGCTATAATCGCGCGATTGTAGCTGATCGTCCAGGCACCACGCGCGATCCCATCGACCTTCGTCTGGAAGTTGACGGAAGTTCGATCCTAATGGTCGATACCGCAGGTATTCGCCGTCCAACTAAAGTTGAAGGAGAACTTGAACATCACTCGGTCGGACGCGCAATTGAGACAATCCGGCGCGCCGAAGTCCTGGCGCTGGTCGTCGATACGACCGAAGGGATCACCGATCAGGACACGCGATTGGCCCGGCTCGTCGAAACCGAAGGCCGTGCAATGCTCGTGGTTTGCAACAAGTGGGATGCAGCGGCGGCGCTGGGACGTCGCGTTCCGGCCTTCGTGCGTCAAGCATATCAGCGATTTCCGTTCCTTGAAGTCGCTCCGCTGCTGTTTACGTCGGCGCTGACCGGCGATGGCGTTCGCGAGATCGTGCCGGCCGCAATACGGGCTGGCGTCGCGTGGCGAGCCAAGTTTCAGACCGCGCAACTCAATCGGATTCTGATCGAGACCGTCGCCGCGATGGACCCTCCTTTGGTCGCGGGCCGCCGTCTCAAGCCGATGTACGTGACGCAGGTCGCCAGCGCCCCGCCGCGCCTCGCGATCTTCTCGAATATGGAACGCGACATTCCGTCACATTACCAGCGTTTTCTGGAGAGCCGGTTTCGCGCCGCACTTGGGCTGGAAAATGTGGGCACGCCACTGCGCCTCGAATTCCGCCGTGCACCAGGCTCGGCGAGCGATCGAGCGGCGCGCTTCGCTGCAGGCCCAAGAACACAGAGATCAACCTGATCGTTCGTCGAAATACACGCTGTGCTGAGCGATGTTAATCTTTATCACGTAATAAATTTGTTCGTTGTTTTCAGCTTAATCTTACTCAATTATCAATGTGCCGGAGACTATGAAGCGAGTACGGGAAGCAGAAGAGAAAAGCCCGTCGGAACCGCCGGTCGAATCGGGTGAAACAAGAATTGACGAAATCGCGGGCTTGCGTGAGGCAATTCGCGCCCGCGACGACTTTATCGCGATCGCCGCGCATGAACTTCGCAATCCGATTACCCCGATCATGCTGTCGCTTGAATTGATTCGACACGCCGAGCGATCCGGTGATTCGACCAAGCTAACCGGCGAGATTGATCGGCTGGAAAGATTGCTCGACCGCTTTCTCGCTCGTACCGGGACCTTGCTTGACGTAGCACGGCTTAACTCGACGAATTTTTCGGTCGAGCGCGTCAACTGTAACGTCTCCGAGCTGGTGAAAACCGTGGTTCGCGACTATACACCCGCCGCCGCGATGGGAAGTTGCGAACTCAATACAAATATCGAAGAGAACGTCTTTGGCGAGCTGGATTTAGATGCGTTGACCGAGATCATCGAGAATCTTCTGTCTAATGCCATCAAATATGGGCAGGGCAAACCAGTCGAGGTGAGCCTGGCGGCGGAGCACGGGCGGCTCCGGATCGGCATCCGTGATCGCGGCGCCGGGATTGCCCCAGATGACCGCGAAAAAATCTTCCAGCGTTTCGAGCGATTGGTCGGCAAGAATTATCGATCGGGCTTCGGCGTGGGCCTATGGATCGCCCGAAAATTTGCCCAGGCGATGGGTGGGTCTATTGAATTACAGAGCACGCAAGGGGCAGGCTCGATGTTTACTGTGGTGCTACCCAGGAATTCGAGCCAATTATGACTAATACCGACCCATCAAAAATCGCTCGCCTTACAGCCGGAATCGAAGGTTTGGACCTGATCCTGTGCGGAGGCTTTCTCAAGGGTGGCCTCTACATCATCGAGGGCGAACCCGGTGCCGGAAAGACGGTTTTTGGCAATCAGCTTGCTTTCAATCACGCAAAAACCGGCGCCTCTGCCCTGTACGTAACACTTATTGCAGAGACCGTCGGGCGCATGCTGCTCAACCTTAGTGATATGGCTTTTTATGACGAAAAGTTAATTGGTTCCGGTATTACCTACCTGAGCGCCTTTAGCACGCTCAAACAGAACGGGTTGACCGGTGTACTCAATTTGCTGCGGCGCGAAGTAAACGCTCGCCGCGCAAGTCTTGTCCTAATCGACGGCTTCGCCACGGTCGCTGACGTGGCGGCATCCACTGAGGAGCTCAAATTTTTCATTCAGCAACTACAAACGCAGGCCGATGCGGCGGGATGTACCGTGTTTCTGATGGCTAATCCGAACCTGCATCAACCTTCCGCCGAAGAAACGATGGTGGAAGGAATAATCGGTTTCAGCAGCCATTACCATGAATGGCGAACGGCGCGCGAACTGTCGGTACGGAAGTTTCGCGGCAGCCCCTATCTGCAAGGCGTCCATTCCTACCAAATCAGCAACCGCGGCATAACGGTTTATCCTCGGCTGGAAAGCATAGTTGGCGAGCACACCAATGGCGGTAATCTCGCAAGGATTTCCTCCGGTATTCATCGACTCGATGAGATGATGTCGGACGGCTTTCCAGCTGGTTCAATAACGATGGTCATAGGGCCCTCAGGCACTGGCAAAACTACCGTCGGGTTACATTTTCTCGCACTATCGAGCCCAGAGGAGCCCGGGCTGCTGTTCGGCTTTTACGAATCGCCTGCCCGCATTCGGGCCAAGGCCAGTCAACTCTGTCCAGCGCTGATACATACGCTCGATTCCGGCGCTCTCGAGATCATGTGGCAGGCGCCCGCCGAACACGTCCTCGATGCGCTCGCGAATCGCTTGCTGTCTGAGGTGCGCCGCCGCGGTGTACGACGGCTATTGATCGATGGGCTTTTTGGCTTTAATAAGGCGCTTCATTTACGGCCTGTTGAGCCATTCTTTTCGGCCCTAGTACGGGAGTTGCGCAACGCGGGAGTCACCACCATCTGTACCGCCGAAGCCCCTGAGATCATTGGACCCACCATCACGACTCGGCTAGGCGGCTTGTCAGATGTGACCGATAATCACATCTTGCTTCGCTTCATGGAGACCGGCGGGGCGCTACATCGTCTGCTCTCGATCTTAAAGCTGCGTGACAGCGACTTCGATCCTCGCATCCGGCTCTTTTCGATTGGCGCAAATGGAATCGAGCTTGATCCGAACCCGCACACCGCGGAGGCGCTCCTATCGAGCGCACCACAGGCCAAAACACAAGAGATCAAAAGCGAGAGCTAAGCAAGATAGTTGTTGGCTATGCAATCGAACGAAACAACTTTAGGCAAGACCGTCCTCGTTGTTGATGACGAGTCGGGAATTGTCGAGGTTCTCGAACTGATCTTGACCGATGCGGGTTATCGCGTACTCTCGGCCCTAAATGGTCAGGAAGCGCTGACTCGTATGGAGCAGATTATTCCTGACGCCGTGATCATGGATTTCATGATGCCGATTATGGACGGAGCGGAATTGCTACACAGAATGACTAGCCACGATGGCTATAAAACGATTCCGGTAATCTTGACCAGTGCGATGCCGGAAGAATCCATCCGGGCGCGATGTTCCGGCTATAAAGTCTTCCTACGCAAGCCTTTCAAAAGCGACAAGCTGCTCGAAGCTCTTCAAGAAATCCTTTCGTACAATAAAAATTTGTCCCCTGTCGAATGACGCCTTGAATGACCGACTGGAATCCCGCACTTTACAACCGCTTCCGCGACTATCGTGCGGAGCCGTTCCATTGGATTCTCGAGCGACTCCCGCTCGCGTCTGCGGAATCTATCGCGGACCTTGGCTGCGGGACCGGCGAGAACACGATCGAGTTGGCGCGCCGCTGCCTCGAAGGTATTGTTAGGGGAATCGACAGCTCCCCGGCGATGCTCGCGCGCGCCGAAGAACTACATCGAGGGCTCCCCTCCGATTTGGCTGCACGGGTTAGTTTTACTCAAGCCGATTTTCGTCAGCTTGAGAGTGAGCGCGAATACTCAGTAGTCTTCTCCAACGCGGCGCTTCAATGGACGAGTGATCATCGCGCGGTGCTCTCGCGATGGTATCGAGCGTTGCAGCCGTGTGGCCGGATGGTCGTGCAGATGCCAGCGAATCATCATGAGACGGCACAAGTGATGCTCTCCGCGTTGGCTCGTGAAAGCCAATGGCGCGAGGCGCTCGGCGATGTCGCCGTACCATCGCAGCGGGTCGGCGCTCCTGAAGATTATCGCGAAATGCTCAAGGTGATCGGCTTCGACGTAATCGACTGCTATTACCATACATTCGAGCATCCGATGGAGAGTCCCGCCGCAGTTGTCGAGTTCTGCCGCTCGACCACCTTGCGTCCCTTCATGGAACGAATTGCCTCTGCACAGCAGCCCGCCTTTGTGGAAGAATTTACTCAAAGATTGGAGCGGGCCTATGGTACCCGCGGTCCGCTGATCTTCAATTTTCGCCGGCTGTTCTTGTGGGCGCGCCGCTCCGCGCACGATTGACTCGGTGGCTACTCGAATCAATGCTCCGGCGCTAATCGTCCACGGCGGCGCAGGCGGTCGGGCTTCTACGGAAGATCGCCCGTTGCGTCGGCGCGCGATATTGGCCGCGATCGAAGCTGGCGCTAATCTCCTGCGCGAGCGCGGCCTCGCGCTCGACGCGGTCGTTGCAGCTGTAACGCTCCTGGAGAACGATCCGCTATTTAATGCCGGTTTCGGATCAGTTCTGACAACAGAGGGCAAAGTCGAGATGGATGCAGCGGTCGCGACCGCTGCCCTATCAGACGAAAATCGCGCGGCACGGCAACTGGAGATTCGCTTCGGCGGCGTGGTCTTGATTAGCCGCGTACGCAATCCGATACAGCTCGCCTGCGCAGTCATGAAGCTGACGCCTCATATGCTGATGGCGGGTGCCGGAGCCGAGCATCTCGCACGCAAAGCGCGGATTCCTCTGTGCCGGCCCGAGGCGCTGGTCAGTCAACGAGCGCGTGCGAGGTGGATGACGCAGCGCCAGGAAATCGCACATCTTCAATCGACTCATCAGCACGGCACAGTCGGGGCAGCCGCGCTCGACATCCATGGAAACCTTGCCGCGGCGACCTCGACCGGCGGCGTCGCGGGAAAGCTTCCTGGACGCATCGGCGATTCGGCGCTATTCGGCGCAGGTCTTTACGTGGATAAGGAAGGCGCAGCCTCGGCGACCGGCATGGGAGAGTCGATCATACGAATCGCGCTATGCCGCGACGTAATTGAGCGGTTGATGCGGAAATCTCCCGCTGAAGCGGCGTCGCTCGCAATCGAGCAACTCCACACACTAACTATGGGTGAAGCTGGCGTGATCCTCGTGGACCGTCGCGGGCGTTTTGGCTATGCACACAATGCGGTAGCGATGGAAATCGCGACCTTCGACCAAGTCGATGGAGTTCGGCATCGTCTCGCTCCGACGCTGGGTCCCGACGATTGAAGCCGTGCAGCGCTTGGCTGGGTTCGATCTCGCGACCGCTTTTGTCTTTGCGCTACTGATTCTCAGCCAAGGCGTTTCGGCTCCATTCGTCAAGGATGCTGAACCACAATCAGCACAATGGATCGTGGACATCGTCCATAACGGCCGCTGGTTGATCGCCCGCGATTATTACGGATTCGCCAATCCCAAGCCGCCACTGTTCTATTGGTTTTCTGCGATAGCCACGCAGGTCAGCGGTGGCCAGGTCGATGAAATCCGGGCGCGACTAATCTCACTGCTCGCGGGAGCCGCGCTTGCGACGCTGGTGCTCGGATGGACCACGGCGACGCTCGGTTTCCCCACCGGATGGCTGGCGTTCGCGTTCCTACTCGGCAGCTATGCGTTCGCGTCGCGCGCGACAACCGCGCTCACTGATATGCTGATGACGTTTCTGCTCTTTGCGGCCTACTGCGTAATCTATCCAGCACTTGACGAGAACCCGTCATGGATACGAATCACCGCCGCCGGAGTGTTGATCGGACTCGCGATCCTCACCAAGGGGCCAGTTGCGGTTTTGCTTCTCGCACTGGCAGTGCTGATCTTTTTCCTATTTCGGCGGCGGAATCCCGGCGGTATGCTGCTGCGCTCGTGGCCGTGGGCGATGCTCGCGCTGGCAGTCGCGATCGCTGCGGCCTGGTACGTCCCGGCATTCGCGTCAGGCAACCACAATCGGATCGAGGGGACTTTCGCCAGCGAGAATCTCGGCCACTTCATCCCCGCGAGCATCGGAGGGACCGGTGAAGCGGCGCGCCCGGCTTATTACATCCTGATTCGCTTGCTGGGCGGCGTCTTGCCGCTCACTCCCTTGCTTCTTGCGTTAATCCTTATGTTTGCGCGCAATGAAACGACCTTAATGGCGCATAAACCGCTGCTCTATCAGCTGGCGATGATGCTGGCTGTGTTTCTACTTTTTTCAGCGGCGAGCGCCAAGCGCGACGATTATATTCTGCCGGCAATTCCAGCTCTCGCGATTCTCTTTGCGAGCCTGTTCACCTGCCTCAATAATCGCGCAGATCACCGAAGCTCCACCGCAACCATCCGTGACGCCATCAGCGGCGCAATCGCACTCGCGGCAATCTTGATAATGCTCGGCGGCATCGCGTTTTGGATCTATGGTGAGCGCCTCGGCGGCGGCAATCTTGATTTGCAATCGAGTGACGCTTCCTATTTAGCGATAATCGAGCACGGCTTTGCCCGACAAACAGTCCCCTTTGCGATCTTCGAGGTTGTTTACGCGCTCGGCGCTGCGGTCGTCCTGTTCGGTATCACGAGGCGGAAGCCTGTTCACACCGGAGGCGGCTTGGCGATCATCACGCTTACCGGAACGTTCTTGTGGATCGCGGTCGTCCGACCCGAGCAGGCCCGCACGCATACGCTTGCCTACTTTGCGCGTGAAGTTCGCTCTCTTCCTAACGTATCTCCGGTTTATACGACTCGTCTTGATCCGGAGCTCTCCTGGTATTATGGCTCCGCTGTATGGCCGCTGCCGCACGATCTTTGGCGTCACGGCAATCCCACCTCAACGCCGATTTTCCTGATCGCGAACCCACGCGATCTCGTGCGTCTCCCGCCCGCCATCAGAGGGCACTTGAAAGTGCTTCTGCGTTCGAATGTCCTTGGGGGCGGCGGTCCGCCAACCCTCTATGAACTTCCACCGACAGCGCATGATAGTTTGAACCTCTCACACGGAGCCGCTAAGTAAGAGCAATGGCGAATCAAGGCGGCAGCTTGACCGATCGCAGCGTCAGCTTCGTGCTGCGCTTGCTCGTTTCGATGATCCTACCCGCGTGGGGCCTGGCGATGCTCGCCATCGGCATCGCGACCGGCGCGGCAGTGATCGTCGTCGGCATCATCCTATTCTGCGGCAGTTCACTGGTTACCCCATTTCTTCCGGGCGGCCGCAAGTTTGGCTGAATAGCCCGATCCGTCTTTCGCGGCGATCACCCGCCGCAGCCGAATTGCCGATCTTCCCTCACTCGAATACTCTTGAATTGATGCCGATTTATGAATACGAATGCCGCGATTGCGGCCTGACTGGTTCGTATATCGTGCTGGGCTCGCGCCGGGCTCGCGTCCCGAGTTGCGAAAGCTGCCGATCAAAACGCACACGCCGTGTGATGTCGTCGTTTGCTGTAATCGCGAGTGAGACCGCACGCCTGGCGAGCTTCAATACGAGTAGTCCGCGCGGTGAATCGTTCTATAAGGATTCACGTAACATCGGGCTCTGGGCAAAGAAGCGCGCAAAAGAGATGGGCGTCAATCTCGGCGCTAAATTCGATGAAACAGTCGAGAAAGCTCGCAGCGGAAAACTGATCAAAGACATGACTTGAGCGATACCGTCGCGGTCAGGAGAGTTTACATGAGCGACAATAAAGATCGATTTGGCGACAAGCTGCACGATGCGGAGAAGGCACAAGAGGACAAGTGGGCGCGCGAAGAAGATCAAAGGCTGCTCGAGAAATTACGTGAAAAAGAACATACACAACTGCATTGTCCGAAATGCAATGCCAAGCTGACGGCTCGCGTTGAAGCCGGATTGGCGCTGCTTGCGTGCCCCGATGATCACGGCGCCTGGATTGATCATCAGACTCTCCAGCAACTTGAAAAGCGGTAGTCCTTCGATTGTGATAGACTGATATTTTTCGCCGGCGTTGTTACAGAGCAAGTTCGTCATGTATTTCGACTACGGTGTGCCACTGGCCCTGACGATCATCGGATTGATCTTCATGGCCGCGATGATCGGGCTGCAAAAACTGCTCGCCCCCTACAATCCCTTCGCGCGCAAGCTGATGCCCTACGAATGCGGTGAGCCGCCGACCGGCGGCGCCTGGATCAATTTCAACGTCCGCTTTTATCTGATCGCACTGGTTTTCGTGATTTTCGAGGTTGAAGTTGCTTTCATCTATCCGGTCGCCAGCGTCTATCTCGATTGGGTGAAGCACGGACAGCGGCTTTTTGCGCTCGGCGAAATTTTGATCTTCTTGCTGATCCTGTTTGTTGGCCTTATCTATGTATGGGTCAAACGTGACCTCGAATGGGTCAAGCAGGTGCCGGACTGATCGCCAATCAAGGCGCGGGAGTAATATAGCGCGATGCCTTTGCTCAATACTTTGCCCGACTACGTCATCACTACCAAGACTGACGATCTGATCAACTGGATGCGGAAATCCAGCTTGTGGTACATGCTTTTCGGACTCGCCTGTTGCGCCATCGAACTGATGCACACCGGTGGCCCACGCTCTGATATCGAGCGCTTCGGCGCGACCCCTCGGGCTTCGGCGCGGCAGTCCGACCTGATGATCATCGCAGGCACGCTGACGCTCAAGATGGCGCTGCGTACGCGCCTGCTCTATGATCAGATGCCCGACCCCAAGTACATCATTTCGATGGGTAGCTGCTCGAACTGCGGCGGACTCTTCCAGCTCGCTTATTCAGTTTGCGACGGCGTCGATAAGGTTCTGCCGGTTGACGTTTACGTCCCCGGCTGCCCGCCCCGTCCCGAAGCCCTGACCGAGGGTTTGCTCAAGTTGCAGGAAAAGATCATGGCCGAGCGCTGGCTGACACGCGAAAAGCGAATTGAGGCGATTGCATAGCCTGAGCGTGGACTGAGAAATGGAGCCACTCGCGATCTATCAAGGCCTCAGCGAACGACTTCCTGGCAAGGTGCTCGAAGTCATCGAGCGCAAGCCCGATCCGTTTGCCGTCATTGATCCGTCCGCCCTCGTCGAGCTTGCCCGTTACCTGCACGATGATCCCGACTACGCAATGGATTGCCTCAGTAACGAAACCGGCGTTGATTACAAAGATCGCATCGAGGTAGTCTATCACCTCTTCTCGTACCAGCATCGCCACGGCTGTGTACTCAAAGTAAAACTCCCGCGCGACAATCCGAGTATCGCGACAGTCGAAGAGATTTGGCGCAGCGCCAACTGGATGGAGCGCGAGATTTTCGATCTGCTCGGTGTTAATTTCGAGGGTCACAGTGATATGCGCCGCATCCTGATGCCTGAGGATTGGGCCGGCCATCCGCTGCGCAAGGATTTCGTCGAGCCGCTCGAATACCACGGCATCTCGACCGTGCGCGAAAGCCCAATTATCCGCCTTGATCAGCAGCAGCATAAAAAATGAGCGACGCCTTCCACACCGAAGAGATGACCCTCAACATGGGTCCGCAGCATCCCTCGACTCATGGGGTGCTCCGCTTCGTGATTCGCGCCGACGGCGAAGTAATGCGCGAAGCGACCCCGACGTCGGCTATCTCCATCGCTCGATCGAGAAGATTGCCGAAAAGGTCGGCTATCACGGCTTTATGCCATATACCGACCGCGTCGATTACGTCTGCGCGATGTTCACCAATCAGGGCTGGGCAATGGCCTGTGAAAAGCTCGCCGGAACGTCGAAGTTCCGCGCCGCGGGGAGTATTGTCGCATCATCGCAGCGGAATTCAATCGGCTGGCGTCTCATCTACTGACCGTGGGTCTGATGGGGATGGATATCGGCGCGATGACGCCGTTTCTCCACGCGCTGCGCGAGCGCGAGATGATCAACGATTTGATCGAGGAATTGTGCGGCGCGCGACTGACCTTCAACTATATGCGGATCGGCGGCGTCGCCTGGGACCTTCCGCCCGGATGGCGCGAGAAGGCCCTCGCCTATCTCGATCACCTCGATCCCATCATTAACGAATTCAATTCACTATTTTCTTACAACAAAATCTGTATCCAGCGCCTCGCGAATGTCGCAGTAATTAGCGCCGAAGAGGCAATTAACTACAATCTCGTCGGTCCCAATCTGCGCGCCTCGGGCGTTAATTGGGACGTCCGCAAGGATATGCCCTACTCAGTCTATTCTGAGTTCGACTTCGATGTGCCGCTCGGCAGTGGCGAATGGGGCACGATCGGCGACGCCATGGACCGCTATATGATGCGCATCCGGGAGATGGTGCAGTCGTCGCGCATCTTGCGTCAGGCGCTCGCGCAAATCCCCGAAGGCCCTGGTGTTAGGCAAGGTTGTGCGCAATTTCAAGCCTGCCGCGGGCGAGTGTCAGATTCGCGTCGAAAGCGCGCGCGGCGATCAAGGATGGTACGTAGTCAGTGACGGTACGGGCTTCCCATGGCGCGTGCATGTCCGTACCGGCTCGTTCGCCGCGATGGGGATAATTCAGAAACTGAGTCGAGGCTTGATGATTGCAGACTTGGTCGTTCTGATTGCCAGTCTCGATGTCATCGCCCCGGAGATCGACCGTTAATCGTTATGCAGGCCTGGCTTAATAGCCTGATTGCGCGCGGCGTCTTCGGACCTCACCCGTCGCCGCTTCTCGTTTATACACTCGCAATTGCGATCGCTTGTGCAGTAGTGCTCTTCCTTATCGCTGTTCCCTTCGCCTCAGTAGTCACTTGGGTCGAGCGACGGGTCTGGGCGCGTATCCAGTCACGCATCGGTCCCAATCGAGTCGGCCCCAACGGATTTCTCCAATGGCTCGCCGACGGGGTCAAACATGTTTGCAAAGAAGACGTGATCCCCGCCGAGGCCGACCGCCGCCTGTTCAAGCTCGCGCCCTACTTGGTCGTCCTCGCGTTCATCCTGCCGTGGGCCGTGATGCCGTTCTCGTCCAGCCTTATCCTTGCTGACCTGAATATCGGCATCCTCTATATTACTGCGGTCCCGGCGCTGACCGTGATCGGCATCCTGATGGCGGGCTGGGCCTCGAATAATAAATGGTCGCTGATCGGCGGGATTCGCTCCGCCGCGCAGATCATCAGTTACGAAATCCCCGCCGGGCTCTCGATTTTTCCAGTGGTCTTCATCACCGGCACGCTCTCGATGCAGGGTATCATCCGTGCGCAGGGATGGGCGCCTGATCGATGGTTCATTTTCGCGAATCCCTTTTGCTTCGTTGCTGCAATTATCCTCTTCGTTTCAGGACTAGCGGAGAATAATCGCACGCCCTTCGATCTCCCTGAGGCGGAATCCGAGTTGGTAGCCGGCTTCGCGACTGAGTATTCGAGCATGCGCTATCTATTCTTCTTCATGGCGGAATGGGGTAATATGTTCATCGCTGCCGCGATCGTCGTGACGTTGTTCCTCGGCGGATGGCAGTTTCCGCACGTCAGCACGAATCTCATCGTGATGAACGCACTTCAATTCGTTACCTTCTATGGCGAAATGCCTGTTCCTGGTGCTGGTCTCGATGTGGATACGGGGCACGCTCCCACGGGTGCGCATCGATCAGATGATGTCGCTGTGCTGGAAATACTTCGTGCCGATTTCGTTCATCGATATGATTGGCACCGCGGTTTGGGTCGCCATATTCCCGGACGGCAACATAATCGCCCAATGGATAATGCTGGCCCTCGGCGTTGCGCTTGCTGCGTTGTTCGTGTCACGAGTAGTCACTTTCACCCGGCGCGCTCACATGGAACTCTACTTCCATCCGACAATTTGACGGGTATTCGATGGACTCGGCAGTTACATACTTCAGGCATATCAAGGATGCTGTCGTCAGTATCTTCGATGGGATGGCGGTCACTGCATCGCATCTGATCCGCAAACCCTACACGATTCAGTATCCCGATCGGGTTCCGGTGCGAGTGCAGGACACTTTGCCCTTTCGTTATCGCGGCATCCTGGATGTGGATATGGAGATTTGTACCGGATGTCTCGCGTGCGACCGCGCGTGCCCGATCGATTGCATCGCAATGGCGATTCAGAAAAACGCGCAAACCCGTGAGATTACGATTTCCCAATTCGATATCGATATCGCGAAATGCATGTTCTGCGGACTGTGCAGCGAACCATGCCCGACCGGCGCGATTCATCATACGACCGAATTTGAAGGCGCGGACTTTTCGCTCGAAAGCCTGATCCGCCGTTTCATTACTGAACCGGTCATTGCCTATAAACCCAAGAAAGGACCCGAGCCGGACGGGGACGTCGCGCAGTTGCTGGACCGCGGGATGAAATACGTCGATGAGTGGGCGCAACCCGGCAGCGACAAACCTCCCACCGCGCCCGCTACGGTGCCGGTCAAAGCTGCGCCCAAGCCTGCCAGCCAGCCGCCAATAGCGGCCGCAACGCCGCCCATAGCGGCCGCAACGCCGCCCATATCTCCCGCCGCTCCGGTCACCGCGACTCAGTCATCGGATGAGGAGCAGAAATGACGGTATATGTCTTCTGGCTACTCGCCGGACTGACTATCGGATCGGCATGCATCACGGCATTCTCTAGAAATATAGTTTATTCTGCATTTGCGCTTTTTGGCTCGTTTTCAGGCGTGGCAGGAATATATATCCTGCTTGGCGCGGATTTTCTATTTATCATACAAATTTTTATCTACATCGGCGGAATCCTCGTCGTGACGATCTTCGCGGTGATGCTCACGCAGGGTGTCGCCGATATGAACGTCTCGAATCGCGTGGTCGGAATGGCGCCGGCGCTCGCCATAACGATCCTCGTCGGCGTAATAATGTTATATGCGTTGATGCGTTCGGGATGGCCCCAAGGCAAAGCTGCTCCGCTGATTCCAACTACCTACGGCATCGGCAACGCTTTTCTTGGTCCTTATGTACTCCCTTTTGAGATTGCTTCGATTGTGTTACTCGCCGCCTTGATTGGCGCGATCGTGATTTCACGTCAAGAAACCCGCGGATGAGATAAAGGGTCGTATCGATGCCGCAGCAGTTGACGCTCAATGATTTTCTGGTCCTCAGCCTAATCGTGTTTCTGCTCGGCGGGTTCTGCGTGCTTTCACGTCGCAACGCTATCGGTATCCTGCTGGGCATCGAACTCATCCTCAATGCCGCCAATATCAATTATGTAGCCTTCGCGTTCTATGCGGGTCACGCCGCGAAATACGATGGCCAAGTCTTTGCGATTTTTGTGATCATGCTGGCCGCGGCTGAGGCGGTGATTGGCCTCGCGATTATCCTTGCCATCTATCACAACTTGCGCACTATCGATGTTGGTGCAGCCGAAACGCTCGCTGGCTGACAAGCGTTCGGCTCGGCATATCGGTCGACGAGCCTATCTTGTTTCATTTGCGTGGGTCGCGTTTTCTGCTTAGATGCGACCGTCGCATGATGAAAACTCCGCACGAAAGGCTTGCTTAAATCCGTGATTGCTCATCCGCTGAGCGTCGCGTTTATTCGCTGGATTATTCTGCTGCCGCTGGCTGGCGCGGTAATCAATTTTCTCCTCGGCGCGACGCTGCAGAAGAAAGTCGGTAAGCACGCGATCAGCTTGGTTGGCTGCGGCGTAGTGATCGTGGCTTTCGCGCTGGCGGTAGGAGCTTTATCCGGGATGCTCGCGCTTGCGCCCGATCATCGCTTCATGCTCGATGATCTCTGGCGCTGGTTCGATGTTGGCGGCCTCAATCTCGAGGTGGCTTTCTGGCTCGATCCACTCTCGATGATCATGGTGCTGATCATCACCGGCGTCGGCGGTCTCATCCATATCTATTCAACTGGGTACATGCACGACGATGAGTCGTATTGGCGCTTTTTCGCGTGGCTCAATCTGTTTACCTTCGCGATGCTGGTGTTGGTGCTCGCCGATAATCTCTGGCTAATGTTCGTCGGATGGGAAGGCGTAGGACTCTGTTCCTTCGCGCTGATCGGCTTCTGGTACAAGGATATCGGCAACACGCGTGCCGGTAACAAGGCTTTCATTGTCAATCGGGTCGGTGACCTGGCATTCGTGATCGCTCTCTTTTCCCTATTTAATGGTTTGGCGAAAGTCGGCCATCCGACGCTGGTGACCCGCGAAGTCGCGCATTACGCGCCGACACTCGCGAGCGCTCCCGGTTATATTGGCCTTTCGCTCGTGACTTTCGTGACGCTGATGCTTTTTCTTGGCGCAACCGGCAAATCGGCGCAAATCCCGCTTCATGTTTGGCTGCCCGACGCGATGGCCGGGCCGACGCCAGTCAGTGCGTTGATCCATGCGGCGACCATGGTCACGGCGGGTATCTACATGATCGCGCGGCTGAATTTCCTATTCTCGATGGCTCCGCTCACGATGGAAGTGATTGCTCTGGTAGGCGCGGGCACCGCCCTGTTTGCGGCCACCATTGGCGTCACACAAACCGACATCAAGCGCGTACTTGCCTACTCGACCATCAGTCAGCTTGGTTATATGTTCGCCGCAGTCGGCGTCGGCGCATACACTTTCGGCATTTTCCACCTGATGACGCATGCGTTCTTCAAGGCTTGTCTTTTTCTCGGAGCCGGTTCAGTAATCCATGCGATGGGCGGCGAGCAGGATATGCGCAATATGGGCGGCCTCCGTCAAAAATTACCGATTACTTTCTGGACGTTTCTCGCCGCAACGCTTGCGATCTGTGGCGTTCCGCCATTCGCCGGCTTCATGTCCAAGGACGGAATAATCTGGAGCGCCTTATCGCACGGCCATCAGGTCGTGTGGCTGATACTTCTGCTAGGAGCGGGAATTACTGCATTTTATATGTTCCGGCAGGTTTACATGACGTTCTTCGGCGACTTTCGCGGGACTCACGAGCAGGCGCATCATCTGCACGAGTCGCCGTGGTCAATGGCCTCAGTGCTGATCGTGCTCGGCGCGCTTTCCGTAGTTGGCGGCGTGGTGCTGATACCACGTTTTGTTGTGCAATTCGCCCCGCTGGAGCAATTCCTTGCGCCGGTATTCAACTTTCCTCAAACTCGGGCGCTCGCCGCCGAATCGCACGAAAGTTATGAAGCTATGTTTGCACTGTTGTCTCTCGCGGTAGTAGCGGCAGGCTGGCTCCTCGCCGATACTATGTATCGCGTCAAACGGGTTGACCCGGAAACGCTCGGCGCTTTCGCAGGCGGCTTCTTCTACCGGCTCTCGTTGAATAAGTACTACGTCGATGAAGCTTATAATCTGATCATCGTACAACCTTATGTGACGACATGCCGCGCGCTGGCTTGGTTTGACCTGCATATTATCGATGGGATAGTTAATCTCACCGCCCTGCTTACGATCGTGGGCGCATGGCTGTCAGGTCTGTTCGATAACTACATCGTCGATGGATTAGTAAACTTGGCGGCCAATGCGACGCTTGCAGCCGGCTCGCGCTTGCGCCGGCTCCAGACTGGCTCGATCAATGGATATCTTTACGGAATTCTCGCCGCGGTGATGCTCATCTTGCTGGTCCGCGCGATTTTGCGCGCATGAAGGAGCGACCCAGCAGAAAGAAGCGATATGGCAGTAATTCATCCGCTGACGCTAATAACCTTCGTCCCGCTTGTCGGGATGGTGTTGATATTACTGTGCCCTGCGTCGCTCAGCAGTGCGTATAAATGGATCGCCGCGGCAGCTACCGTGCCGCAGTTAATAATCGCGGGATGGCTATATGCCCATTTTAATACTACGACCCCGGCATTGCAGTTCGTCGAGCGGCACTCGTGGATAACTGCCTATCATATATACTATTTTCTCGGCATCGACGGCGTCAGCATCGCGATGGTCTTGCTGACCGCCTTGATCTGCTTCATCTCAGTCTTCGCCAGTTTCAGCATAAACCGCGGTGAGAAAGCCTACTACGCACTGCTGATGATGCTCGATACGGGAATGATGGGCGTCTTCGTCTCGCTGGATTTCTTTCTGTTCTATATATTTTGGGAAGTGATGCTCCTGCCGATGTATTTCCTGATCGGCATTTGGGGGGGCCCGCGCCGTGAGTACGCAGCAATCAAATTCTTTCTCTATACGCTGCTTGGCTCGGTTTTGATCTTGTTGGTGATGCTCGGACTGTACTATTACGGTCCGAATCCTACTTTCGACATGACCGAGCTCGCCGCCCAATCATCAGCTTATTCCCCGACTTTCCAACGCATTTGCTGGATTGCATTATTTATCGGCTTCGCGATCAAGATCCCGGCTTTCCCGTTTCATACCTGGCTGCCCGATGCGCACGTCGAGGCGCCAACCGCGATCAGCGTCATCTTGGCGGGCGTATTGCTCAAAATGGGAGCATATGGAATCCTGCGCATCAATTTTCCGATCTTTCCGCTGGCCTCGCACGATCTCGCCTGGATATTCCTCGGTGTAATTGGAACCGTCAATATCGTGTACGGCGCGATGTGCGCGATGGCGCAAACCGATTACAAAAAGCTGATTGCCTATTCATCAATCAGTCACATGGGTTATGTGATGCTCGGCCTAGCGGCTTTTACTGCGGCTGGAATTAATGGCGCGGTTCTCCAGATGTTCAATCACGGCACGGTCACCGCGATGCTATTTATTTTGGTCGGCGTAATTTACGACCGCGCACACCATCGCGAAATCAACGGCTTCGGCGGACTGGCGCAGCAGATGCCTTTCTATACTGGAATTACCGGCCTTGCATTTTTTGCCGCGATGGGCTTACCGGGGCTATCAGCTTTTATCTCGGAGGTGCTCGTGTTGCTTGGCGCGTGGCAAACGCATCCGGTGATGACGATGTTTGGAGCGGCCACGGCGATTCTTACAGCAGGGTATATGCTGTGGTGTTTCCAGCGAATTTACCTGGGACCGCTCAACGAGAGATATAATATGTTCAGCGATCTGAGTTTGCGCGAGGCTTTCACGCTGGTTCCGCTCGGTATAATCGTGATAGTACTCGGCTGGTATCCGCACGGGATTCTGGTTCTGCTGCAAAACTCACTCAATCATCTTAATCAGATCGTCGCCTCGGCGGGAGCAAGTTCGGCTCTCGCTATGCACTGAGATTTGATGGACCTCGGAAATCTTGCGAGCCTGCATTTCTTTTATCCAGAGTTGCTATTGGGGATTGGCGCACTCACGCTGGTCTTGCTGGACTTGATTCTGCGGGACAAATCCTATCTTGGCGAGTTATCACTGGTGATCATGGCGTTGGCGCTGCTGTTGATCGGATTGGCGCCATTCACCACGGGCGCGTGGCTGTTTCAGCGAATGTTGGTGTACGACTCATTCGCGATTTTCTTTCGCGCGCTAATCGCGCTGGCGGCTCTTGTCACAGTCTGGATGTCAATTGGTTCTGACGAAGTAAAGCGATGTGCACAGGGCGAGTATTATACAGTCCTGATAGCCAGTACGCTCGGGATGTTTCTGATGGCCGAGTCGAGCAATCTTCTGATGGCCTATCTAGCGCTGGAATTTGTGAGTCTTACATCCTATGTGCTGACCGGCATATTGAAGCATAACCGGCGTTCGCAGGAAGCGGCGCTTAAGTATCTGATTTATGGCGGAGTTGCGTCAGGCCTGATGATCTATGGGATGAGCTGGATCTTCGGGCTGGCCGGGTCGCTCAGTTTTGATGTAATCAACCGCGCGCTGTTCGCGGGCGACCAAGTACCGGCGCTCGCCGTGTTTATCGCGTTGACGCTGATTCTCGCCGGGTTGGGCTACAAGGTCGCGTCGGCGCCATTTCATATGTGGGCGCCGGACGTTTATGAGGGCGCACCCATTCCGATTACGACCTTCCTCGCGATCGGTTCAAAGGCTGCGGGCTTCGCCCTGCTGACGAGGTTCTTTTATCCGGCGATCTCGCAAATGGCGGCAGGTGGCAGCTGGCGGACGCTCAATGGCGTCGAATGGCCGCAGTTACTACTAATCGTGTGCGTGATCACAATGACCTTAGGGAATCTGGCGGCGCTGCAACAGGACAATCTGAAACGTCTGCTGGCGTATTCCAGTATCGCGCAGGCGGGATACGCGCTGATGGGATTTGTGCTGCTTTCGAACGACGGAATCCGCGCGATGCTGGTGTATCTATTCGCTTACTACGTGATGGACGCGGGCGCGTTTCTGGTCGTGATGATCGTAGCGAATGCGACCGGGCGCGAGGATATCGGGGCGTATCGGGGTCTGGCGTGGCGTGGCGGAGCGCTACCGGCGATCGCGCTCACGGTCTTTTTGCTTTCGCTCACTGGAATCCCGGCGACGATCGGTTTCATCGGCAAATTTTATGTTTTCGCGGCAGCAATGCGCGAGCAATTCTACTTTCTCGCAATCGTCGGGATTCTCAATTCGGTAGTCTCGCTCTACTACTATATGCGACCGGTGCGTGAGATGTTTTTGGAACAGCCGGAAGAGGGGGCGCCGCAGTTCGCGGGCGAGTTCTGGAATTATGGGTTAATGGGGGTTCTCGCAGCGGCGACTATCGTGTTGGGATTGTATCCGCCGCCGATAATTGCGTTCGCGAGTCGTTCACTGCACTTTTTTATGGGAGCGTCATAAGTTGATCAGCAATGTTTGGGGATGTTACGAAACCTGACGGCAGATTTTAGTTGAGCTATATTGCTATGCATGGATACTTTCCAAGAGTTTATAGATCGGTTCCCTGACGAAATCGCCTGCCGCCAGTACTTAACGATCCGCCGTTGGCCTAGCGGTCCAATCTGTCCCAAGTGCGGAGGATTTCCGCCAGCTTATGGGTATCGTGGAGATCGACGAAACCTATATCGGAGAAAAGATGGCTAATCGCCATTGGAAGGACCGCGCGAAGTACACCGGACGCGGGGCAAGCAACACCGGCAAGACCACGGTTATCGGGGTTATCAGCCGCAAAGGGAATGTAGTCTGCAAAATCATCGAAGATACTTCGCACCACACGATTAACTGTTTCGTGCACAAGATGGTGTCCGACAAAGTTGAGCTTGTCGCGACTGATTCCGCAGCCGCTTATAGCTGGCTCGGATTGACCCCGTCGCCATGAGACAGTTGACCGTAAGGCTGGCGAGTATGTACGCGGCGAAGTACATACTAATAGCATTGAATCGTTCTGGGCCTTGCTGAAGCGTGGCGTAATCGGCACCTATTATCACCTATTATAATGTTAGCGCGAAGTATCTGCCGTTGTACTTGGCGGAATTTCAGTTCCGCCATAACAATCGCAACAATCCCGATCTGTTCGGGGAAGCGATAGGATGCTGCTGAATCATGGCAACTGGCGGGTGATTCAGAGCTAGCAAGAGCACGCCAGCAAGTCGGAGCAGTTGAAATTGACATTTCTACCGATCACCTAATTACGAATCTGCCGACGCGGAGTACTGTAATCGCCGGAAAACCAGTGTCGCTCGCTCTTACGTTATAAGGAATTTCTGCCGCATCGAGTAATTTTAAGGTTATTAAGTCATTCTTGGTGGGGCTAGCTGCATCTGCCATAAGAACTTGCAGCCCCGGTATATTAAGCGATTCATGAGTGTGGTTCTCCACTCTACTAATAGTTATCCATGACAGCCGAATAGATCGCCTAGTTCTTCTGTATAATTGTGAGCTTCCAGCGTGGAACTATAGGTGATTCTCACTCCATAGTAATCAGGTTTGGTGCTGGCGAACGATTCTAATCGTACTATTTTAGGAAGAGACTCTCCAAACCAGCGTCGCTGTTCACTTGTTATATGGCGAGAAGCCTCGGTCAGTTGCGCAACTTTTATTGTCAGGAGCTCGATTTTCTCAGAGGCCGCATTGATGACCTTGTTATCCGGCTGGCCAGTCATTGAAGGGTAGCGGCTAGCCCCTTAAGCTGATCGAAAACCGATATTGTACCGACAGTCAACGCCGTGTGTTCATGCGAGTGCTTTTGGTCGTATTTCTGGTTGGTTTCGTACTCAAGAATCTGGACCACGCCGGTCAGAATCACTAACGCGGCGCCGCCCAAGACGAACATCCACCATTTGTAAGAAGGCATTATCGGGTACGTTTCGACGGAAATCGCCACGTCGAAGGCGATCCATCCGGCAGTCGCGGCGACATCGAGAAAAAGCGCAAGCATAAAGCTCCCCCTCTTGGAGCGAGGGTGCCTCTCGCCCCCAAAGGGGTAGAGTAAAGGCCGCTATCCGTTAACTCTGATAAAGGACCCCCCATGTTTCATGTGAAACATCGATCGCCGGTGCTTAAGCCTGAATCTGTTTCCATTCTCCAAAAGTCATCAGAAGAAAGCGAGTGCGCGAGCTTCGATACTCTCGCGCGCCGGTGCGTCAGCCGGCACACGCGGATCGCGAAACGCCGTATGCGCGGTAAAGCGCGCTCGTCCGTCTGTTATTGAATCGAAGCCTTTGAGCAGGATCAGCTCGGCGGGCCCCATGAGCGGAAAATGGTACCATTGATGGGCTGGGTTGTAGCTCACCATGTACACCTCGTGCTTTAACTCGACCGGCGCCAAATCCTGATGCGCAATACTCCTCGCATCACAGACTGCGAGCGGCAAGTCAGCACCGGACCGCGAATGGGCCGCCAGATATTCAACTCGATGTACCGGCGTTGCAGCTGCTCGGCCGCTTCCGCCGCGGATAGCAGATCGTGGACATGCTGAGGGCCGGATTTGAGTGTGTAATCGTTGTGCACGGCGAAAACTGGCTCGCGCACGCCGTCAACTCCAGCCTTGGGCGCGCAACGGACGTCGTGGGCAAAAATCACGACCTTCTCCGCTCCAGTGACATCCGCGATTAGTCGTTGCAGCTCCGGGTAATAGATCGCACGGACTTCGTCAGAATCATAGAAATTCACCACCGCGCTTTCGTGTTGAATCAGAACGAAGCCCTGTCGATCCAGCGAAAGCTCTCGGATCATCGGGCGAGCGTCGCTGATCGTCACGGTATATTCGGCGGAGCGTCCGGGTCCTCTGGGCTGCACTGGATTTTCTTCTGTACCGTCATTCCGATGGAAATAGTGAAGGGTGCTTTGAACAGTCCCGCTGATATCCTGTGATTGCTGGTCCTTCATTGGAAGCCATTTACCCGAGCGAGCGATGCTGCACGCCTAACCTAGCGCGCCGCTCGATCGAACCGAAACGCATTGCAGGAATTCGACCGTTATTCATGGCAAGCCGCTCAAAGCCTCCCGTGCGAACCGTAATCGTTGCAAAGCAGTGGCAATTTCCAGCGCGGCATAGGCATAACAGAGGATCGGGCCGAGCTCGCCGGAAAAGGCCAGTAGGATGAAAAAGATGATCGCTTCGGTGCGCTCGACCAGCCCGGGCGGATACGCGATGACCTTTCCGGCAGGCGGGATCACCGCGCCGGTCGCAAGAAAAACCGTGATATTGATGTACCAGCTTCCGACCAAAAGTAGCGCCGGAAAATGCAGCATTGGGCGGCCCCAAACAATACCGATCAGCACCGCGATTTCGACTACTCGATCGGCACATAAATCAAAGATTCCGCCAAGCAACGTAGGCGCGGCGCATTCACGAGCGATAGCGCCGTCGAGCGCGTCCAATGTCGCGCTCATCCCAAGCATCAAGACTCCAAGAAGCCGCGCGCCGGCCGCAAAGCAAAGCCCCGACGCGATTCCCAGAACGAGGCCGGCGGCAGTAGCGCGAGACGCCGTCAGTCCAACGTCAAATAGCGCCTGTGCGAGGTGCGACTGAACTGACCTAATCACGGGCATTCGACCTAATCTCGCGTCAAGCATATCCGCCAGCCTAGCCGGTCATCGGCTGATCTCGAAGATAGACGCGTGCTCGAACGATGTGCCAAGCTCCTCGAAGCAGGGGATATGTTAGAGGAGGGAGCCATCGATGGCGCGCGAAGTGATTTGGAATAGCGAGGTCTGTATTCACTCCGGCAATTGCGTCAAGACTCTGCCGCAAGTCTTCAAGGTGGAGAATGGCCAATTCGTGATCGATTCAGCCGCGGCGGATCAATCACGACTTAGCGCAGCGATCGCCGCGTGCCCCTCGGGCGCCCTGAAGTTCAAGAATCAAACCGCGACCACATAGCTTACGACTTGTTAGTATCGCTCCCGCTGTTACTGAACCGACTTAGCGCGGCTTCGGTGGCGCGGCCCGCGGCAAGTGTATCGAGTTGCGCGCGGATGCGATTGGCGAGCTGCCTGCGAAAAACCGGTTTGGCGAGAAAATCACTGACTCCGAGCCGCATGCCCTCTGCTCGGGCGTCAAGATCGTCGCGTGCGGTAATCATAATAATCGGGATTTCCGCGGTGTTTGGGTCGGCCTTCAAAGCCCGGCAGACATCGAAGCCATCCATCCCCGGCATCATCAAATCGAGCAGGATCACGTCAACCGGACGTTCGCGCACAGTCCGCAAGCATTCGATTCCTGAGGAGGCCTCGATTGCGACATAGCCTTCGCGTTGTAGATGGCGCGCCAAAATCGAGACGGTATCGAGATCGTCATCGACCACCATGATCTGCGCGGTTCGCCGGGACTGCTCCATAACATCCTCTGGATTCACAATTCGTCGCCGCCGTCGAAACTCGACGGTGCGATCACGCCACAGCGCCGCAACTTCGCGGCAAAGGTTGTGCGCTTGAGACCTAGCAAACACGCCGCGGCCTGCTTATTGCCGCCGGTCTGTTTCAGCGCCTCATTGATCATGCGTCCCTCGAGCTCCCGGACAATCGCATTGAGATTGACCCCCCGATCTCCGAGAGTGGCGGGAATCCTAGTTTCTTCAAGACGCGGTCGGCCGATCAGATTCGGCGGCAGAAGGGAGGTGTCGATCTCCGGACCTTCGCCCAGGATGACTGAGTCAGCTCGATCATGTTTTCGAGCTCGCGCACGTTGCCCGGCCAATCGTACGACCACAAATGGACCATTGTGGAGTGAACCCTTCGAGCTGGACACCTATCAGGCGGGAGATTGGACCGGCTGCCGGGTGTGTTCCTCCTCGAATCGCACAGGCGCCAGGTAACCCAGCGCTGAGTGCAATCTGCGCGCGTTGTACACTTCGTCGATAAAACGGGGAAGCCGTTCGATCACGTCGGCGAAAGTTCGGTAGTCACTCAGGTAGACTTCTTCGCACTTGAGGGTTTTCATAAAACTTTCGGCTTTCGCGTTGTCGTAGGGATTACCGCGCCGTCCCATTGATCCCCGCAGCCCATAATCCTTCAGCGCCTGTCGATAGGCGGCTGACGTGTACTGCCCGCCACGGTCCGAATGGTGGATGCAGCCGGGTGGAGGCCGGCGCGAGTCGACGGCCATACGTAGCGCTGCCAGCGTCAGTCGCGTATCGATGCGCTTCGATAGTGCGTAGCCTAACACCCGCCGCGACCAGGCATCGAGGATCACGGCGACGTACACGAAACCCGCCGCGATCGCCACGTAGGTCAGATCGCATACCCATAGTTGATCGGGTGCCGTCGGAATAAAACCGCGCGTCAGGTCGGGAAAGATCGGGTCTTGATGGTCGCTCTGGGTGGTGCGCACGAAGCGACGCAAAGGCCGCACCTGGAGCCCGTTTTCGCGCATGATCCGCGCTACCGCCTTGTGATTGATATGCAGCCTTTCGGCGCGCAGCTGATGGGTAATCCGCCGATAGCCGTAGCGCGGAAATTCCGCGCTGAGTTCCGCAATGCGCTGGTGCAGGACTACTTTCTCCGTCGCAGAGCGGCGGCTGCGGTAATAATAGGTTGAGCGCGCCAGCTTCATGAGTCGGCATCCTCCCGCAACCGAGATGGTTGCGGACCGCTCACGATCGAGGAACTCTCGCCGCTCGGCCGACGTGCCCAGCGCGCCCCTTTTTTCAGGAGGTCAACCTCCATTGTCAACTGGCCGACCTTGCGCTCGAGCTCCGCTATCGTGGTCTCGTATTCCGCGATGCGGGTGGCGTCAGCCACTTCATCATTGAGCTGCCCCGCCTCGTACTTCTGGATCCACAGGCGGATGAGATGTCGTGAAAGGCTGTGCTGACGTGCCAGCCCGCGCAACTCCGCGCGGCCCTCCAGAAAGTCCAATACCACTTGTCGCTTGAACTCGAAGCTGAAGCTCCGGTGCCTTGCCATAGCCTCTCCTCCGATAAGCCCGGCCGCCCGGTCCAATTCGTCCGCCTCCAGCTGTCCAGATTTTGGGGTTCATTCCATTGCTTCCTGCGAGATGGTCCAGTTCCGACCAGGCGTGCGATCGCGCACGCGAGCGAGAAAATGTTCGAGCAGCAGGGGAATATCCGAGCGGCGCTCGCGCAGCGGCGGGATGAAAATCGGTACGACCTGCAGACGATAGAAGAGGTCTTCACGAAACGCGCCTTTTTTGACCGCCGCGATGAGATCGGCGTTGGTCGCCGCAATCACTCGCGTATTAACTCGGGTTGAGCGATCCGAGCCGAGTGGACGGATGATCCCGTCTTCGAGCACGCGCAAGAATTTGGCCTGGAGCTGCAGCGGCATCTCACCAATCTCGTCGAGAAAGATTGTCCCGCCGTCGGCAGTGCTGAAGAGGCCGTGACGCGCGCCGGCCGCTCCGGTGAAGGCGCCGCGCTCATGGCCGAACATCTCGGATTCCAACAATTCATGCGGAATCGCTGCGCAATTGACTGGGACAAAAGCGCGCGTACGCCGCGCGGACATGGCATGGATGGCGTGAGCTACGATCTCTTTGCCGCTGCCGCTTTCACCAGTGATTAGTACGGTTGCATCAGTGGCGGCGACTCGATGCAGCAGCGCGCGCAGTTTGACGATTGTGGAATGTTCGCCGATCAATGCGCGCTCGACCGGCAAGGACTGATTGTGTTCGACGAATTTGGGCTCTGGCGTCAACGTAGAGAGGCTCCCCCAAACCTCGGTCATCAGCAGAATCTAAGTTGTCCTCGATCTCCTCACGTTGACATGGCAACAGACAAGTAACAACGTGCTCACTTATAGTTAAGCTGTTACCAATATCATCCGATACATTAAATCTCCTGACGATAGTGCGCGGCCTGACCCGGACCCTCCGCGACCGAAACTTCCATTGCAAGTACATCCTGCAGCGCCCCGCGAGCCGCGATCGCAGCGTGTAGTTCATCCCAGATGAATCGCGCCAGTTCCTCCGCCGAACTATGCATGATGTCGAGTAGCGCCACGTCGCTTAGCGGGAAGACAAACTCATCTTGCTCATAGCGGACTCTGAGCTGCTGCCCGGCATGTTCGATTTTGAGGCAGTCGCTCAGCGCCGGAATGATCGTATGTTCGTCGAGCCGATCGACGATCTCCTTCAGGAGCTTTTTCACCAGGCCGAAATCAAGCACGTAGCCGCTGGCGCCCAGACGTCCTTCGATCTTGACGCCGACCTGATAATTATGGCCATGCAGAGCTTCGCGAAAGCCGGGAAAAGCGATGAAGTGCGCCGCCGAGAATTTGAGATTCTCTTTGTTGACCTGAATCGAAAACCCCGACGCCATCCGCGATTCCATTCAACCCTCGCACGGACGTCCGAAGAATGGATGCAGACGACGATCGAGCAAACCGGTAAAGGCGCTCTGATAACGCACCTCATCGAGTGAGGTGGCGGTGGCGAAGAACCGGCGCTCGTGCGGAATAATCGCGACGATGCGATGTACCAGTTCGTTGGCTAGAGCGCTGCTTATCTCCATCCCCTCGATCAAGTCAGCAACCCCTAAACCATGAAGTCCGCCCAGCACGCATTCGACGAAATATCCGATTTGACCGTCGCGATCGAGCGGCAAAGTGCTGACCTCCAGCGCTTCGCCAATCGTCAGCAGACGATCCATGCCGAATTCATTGCGCTTGGAACGGATAAGAGGATCGCCGCTTCCGTCGTAGCCCGAACCAATGGCGGCAATTCCAATACGTCCGTCGTTGAATGGAATCGGATGAAAGATATAGCCGTGAGAGGTATAGCCGACCAATTCACATAGAGCTGCGCGGTACGCGAGCAAATCGAAACTGGTCTGCTGAGCAATCGCGAGCAGGAATTCACCCAGCGGCTGATTGGCGCGATCAGCCATTTCGATGAGCTCGACAAATTTGGTCGGCTCATACTCTTCGCGACGGGCAATCAATGGCGCCCACTCGCGGCCGAATTCCAACCCGAGCACGCCGATTCCGGTGATTGCATTGCGGTTAGTGCAATGCGCGACGATCGGCTCGCCTTTGCGAACAGGTTCAAGGTCCATCGCGAGATAGCTGCCGTGGCTGGAGGGTTTCGCGAGGCCGCGACGAGCATTGGCAAGGGTTATAGGGAAAGCATCGCGCGCAACCAGTTTGCTGCCGCCGCCACGTCGTTCAGCCAGAATCCCATAGCCGCTGAGCAACGACCCATACGCAACCATCAATAATGTTTGATTAGGTTCCGATGACAAGCGCACTTCCTCGAAAATCAATTCCCAGTGTTGATTTTACGCACGCGGGTTCGGCGCGTCGATGGCGCAGCACAAGCACCGCCGCACCTCCATAGTCAAATCCACAGCAGGATGCCTTGTGCGGGCAGATTAGTGGCTCGCGCGATAGCCCGCATGTAGAGCGCGAGTTGAGTGCGATACTCGTCGAGCCGCCCATCGATATACGTGTCGGTCTTGAAATCGACCACGGTCCAAAGCGGCTGGCCGCCTGCCGGAGTCTCGCGAAAAGCCAGATCAGCAATGCCTTCGACTAACATGCCATCATCGAGGGTTACCGCCAGAGCTGATTCGCGCCGCAACTCAGATGCTACCGCCGCACGACGCATTACTGCTGATGCTAACGCGGCGGCGGCTGTAATTGCGGCTGCTTCGATCTCGGCGTCGGACGCACCAAGCATCCGGCCATAGAACCGCGCCATTGCCCTAATTTGATCGTCGGTCGCCTGGAGAGTTACTCGCGCCAGCAGCGCATGCGTGAGCGTACCGAATCTCGCACCGTGAGGCCGAGATGCAATGCGCGGCACTTCGATCAGCTCGATCTTGGCGCTTGTCTCGACATTGGGGAGCGGATCGCAATGCGCATGCTCCGTGGCACTCATGACGCGAATCGTCGGATGCCCGCCCGCAGCGATTAATGACGAATGGGCCACGCGCCAGGCATCGTACTCGTCCTTACCGCGCACCGACCGCCCATCGATGCCGTCGGCTTCCAGCAGCTTTGATTGCCGTAAACCCATGGTTTCACGGGCATCAAGCGTGAGAATCGAGGGATCCCACCATACCACTCGATGATCTCCTGCTTCCGGGCGATGGATACCCGGAGCAATACCTTTCGCCTTGACTCGGGCATTCGATGGACGGATTCCGCAGAGCGGCGCGCGAAATTCAGGACATCCCGCCGTGCGGCTATCCGCTGGATTGCGTGCTGTTTGGGAATCCGGGTAGAGGGCCGGCGATAATTTCGCGAGCCAGCCGTCGTGGGGCCGGTCACCGACTACCGGCACGATTAACAAGTCGCGGGCGCGGGTCGCCGCGACGTACAACACCCGGGTAGCTTCCTCGGCGTCGCGCCGATGCTCTTCGGAGGCCTGTTCGAGCAACTCACGCGGCGCGCATCCGGCGAGCATCTGGGCACATAAGCCGCGTTCCGGATCGACAAAGCGTCGCGCGCTCTGAGCGGTTTCGTTGCAGGTCAGATCAGCCAGCACCACGACCGGGAACTCCAGCCCCTTGGCGCTATGCACCGACATGATACGGATACCCTCGGCGCCCTCCTCCACCACGGGCGCATCGCCGACCTGCTCACGCTCGGCGCGTTCCTCCATCAGGGTGACGAAGCCGCGCAGAGAGGTTGCTCCACTGGCATTTTCGTAGCGCCGCGCCGAGTCCATCAGGCGGGTCAAATTGGCGAGCGCCTGTTCTCCGGTCGGCCAATTCGCGATACTGGCGTGTGCGCGAGTAGCATCAAGCAGGCGCGTGATTGTGTCAGAGATCGAGCGTCGATTGCGTCCGCGATGCAGATCGCGCAACACCCAAAGTGCGTCACGGACTTCGTTCAATGCCTCGGGCAGCGCATCGTTGATCGGGCGGAACGGATGCAGACTGCCGAGGGTCTCGCGGAAGTGCAGCAATGAGCCGTCAGTCAGGGAAAAAAGCGGTCCACGCAAGGTGGCATAGACGCTCAACTCATCGTTGGGTCGTTCAATCGCGGCGAGCGCGTTACGAATCGTCTCGACTTCTTCGCGCTGATTGAAGGAACCGCCGCGCACCAGCACATGCTCCAGATGCCGCGCTTCAAGCGCGCGAACATAATCCCGCGTCACGTCGCGTGCACGACCACCGCGCCACTGGTTAAGCCGACGAAAAAGGATACAGATATTGCGGGGCCGTAGTGACTTCCGCTGCTCCGGGGCATCGCGTTCGGTTATCGTCCAGCCGCTGTCGTGCAGCAGCCACTCAAGATGTGCGGCGATCGCATCGGGCAACGATTTTTCGATACTCCAGTCGGTAATGCTGCCGAAGTCGTTGTAAGGCGTAGGCACCGGCAATGCAATGATCGTCGGCTGCGGAAGATACGCGGGACGGAACGGTTCGAGCGGCGCATAGCGTGGTTGGCTTTCGGTCTCAGTTGGCATCAGCGGCGCGAAGGCCGAATTGACCATCCGCTGAATTTCAGGCGCAGCGCGAAAGCTGACCGTCAGATATTCGAGCGCTGCGCCGCGCTCGCACAAGCGCCGTTTGACGTTCTGGTAGAGGGCCACATCGGCGCGCCGAAAGCGATAGATCGACTGTTTGGGATCGCCCACGATAAAGAGCTTGCCGGGCGTTGGCGTGAGATTCAGCCAGTCGGTCGCTGAAACATCTGCGGATGCCAGCAGCATCATCAACTCGGCCTGCAATGGATCGGTATCCTGGAACTCGTCAATAAAGATATGTGTGAAGCGTGATTGCATTTCGGCGCGAACCGACGCATTTTGACGAACGAGATTCCGTGCGATCAGCAGTAAATCGAGAAAATCCAGACAACCCGCGCGCCGTTTTAGCTCGTCGTAGTAATTGACTACGGGCCAGAGTTCTTCACGAAGAAGTGGCGCGAGATTAGCGCCCGCGCGCTCGCGAAAGTCTTGCAAAGCCTGCCGAATTGCCTCGCGCCGGATGAAGGCCTCGGCGCGCGTAACCGGTCCAAAGTGATCGCCTCTGCCTTTCCATTCCCAATGGTTCTGCTTGCCCGTCAAAAGGCGGAGCAGCGTATCCTCAAGCGTGTCATAATCGCGGCGACGGACATTTTCGAGGCGCAGCGCCTCGCGGACCGGCTGAACGAAGCTGGCAAAGGACTGGCAGAGATAATCTTCGGGGTCGGCTTCGGCCGCGATGGCGCCGGCCGCCAGAATCATCTCGCTCAGTTGGTCGATAGCAGCTTCACGAGTGAAGTCCTCGGTGCGCCATGGAGATGCGAAATCCCGCCATTCCAGCAGTTCGCGCGCTGCCGCCGCGAGCACCGGCCGCGGCCCTTCGCGGTCAGCAAGTTGCCGCCGTCTCAGCACTCGACGGAGCGCCGGCCCGGGCTGCGCCAGAGATTGCTCGAACCAGCGGTCAAAGGCCGCATCGGAGAGCACCCGCGCCGCGTCATCGGAGGCGATCTCGAACGCCGGATCGACTCCCGCAACCAGTGGCCGTTCGCGCAGCAGATCGGCGCAAAACGAATGGATCGTGCCGATGTGTGCTTCTTCGAGCTTCTCGAGCGATGCGGTCAGGTTCTCGCGCGCGGCCGAAGCGAAGCGCGTCGGATCATGTCGCGCTTTTTCTATATCGGCGCGCAAGCGCAGCTTCAGTTCGCCGGCTGCCTTCTCGGTGAAGGTGACCGCCACAATGCGATCAAGCGTGGTGAGCCCGCGCGCGATTACCGCGACGATCCGGCTGACCAGCGCTGTGGTTTTGCCGGTTCCGGCGGCGGCCTCAATGATCAACGTAGTCGTGAGGTCGTGCTCGATACGATCACGTACGCGATGGTCGGCGGGAAGCGCCTCGGTCAGCAATAAGGGCGGGTTGACGGCCTCAGTCATCGCATCTCGCGTAAGCGCATCAGATCGGCGAGACGCGCCTGTGCGCCTGCCGTCTCACTTTTGATCTTCACGCGGGTCTGCTCGTAGGGTCCGCAGGCTATGCGATAATCGCAATACTCGCATTGACCATCGGCGGGCGCTGATGGAAAGAAGCCGCGGCTCAGGGCCGCATCGATCTCAGCGGCAAAAGTCGCGATCGCCTCGCGCGCGGCAGTATCGAGCGGCACGGTACGACTTTCATAGTTGCCTGCGGCAGTGCAGTAATAGAGACGGCCGCTGGCGACTTGCGCTCCCAGCAGTTGCTCGGCGGCCAAAGCGTACAATACCGGCTGCAACGTCTTGCCGCCGCCAATCAAAAGATTCTTCCCGGCATAAACCCGTCCGGTTTTATGATCGGTGACACGCAATGCGCCGTCGGAACCTCGCTCAATCAGATCAATCGAGCCGCGCAGATTGATCCCGATTGACAGCTTTATCGGCTCCGCCACACTGCCCGGATCAGCCTTCGCGCGGTCAGGTAGGCCGAAGGACAGCTCGAAGCGATCGGGACAGAAGCCGTCGGCGTCCTCCGCCATCCGGCGCATCCATTCGCGCAGGTCGGCGCGAATCGAATCGAGACCATCCAGCCAGACGCGCTCGATCGCGGGCGCCAACTCATCGTGATAATACGCGCCGACGGCGGAAAGCTTGCTTTCGAGAAGCTCGTAGGCGCGGTCCAGACCGGATCCACGCACCGGCAGCGCATCGGTCTTGCGGAGCGCGGTCAGAGTTTCGAATTGCACCTCGTGAAACAGGGCGCCGCGCGTCAGCGGATCAATCGCTTCAAGTTCCTGGATTTCGTCGCGCGGCTCGAGCCGAATGATGGCCTGCAAGAAGAATTTGAACGGACAGGCCGCGTAATGCTGCAAGGCGGTCGGTGAATAGGAACGTGCGGCGAGCTGATGGCGTGCCAAGGCGCCGCGCTCGGCGGTGGTCAGATCAACCAAACCATCGTTGGGTGTCCAGCGCCGCAACCAGCGGCGCGCCCGCGCCCGCAGCGCGCGGCCCAGATGCGGGTTGGCGTCGAGCAGATAATGCGCTGCGCCGCGCGTGGTCTCGGCATCGCCGCCGACCACCCGCTCGAGCGTCGCCAGATCAAATTCGATGGTGTCGATAGCGTCGACGGGATTTTGCGGCACCGGCCATCCAAGTCGCGCGCGATGCTCGCCGGCGGCTCGTCGGGCGAGTTCGTCAAATCCGGGTAAGCGTCCTTCTGCGGCGCGCAGAATTTCCAGTGCATAGAATGAAGGCACTCGCGGGCGCCCCTGCTCCACATCGACTCGCGGATAGGAGACCGCAGTGCGCCGACTAGCCGCTCCCAGCGCAACTCTCAACGCAGTGCGCTCCGCTTCGGCGCGATCAGCCTGAACCACCAATGCACTGTTGAGTCGCACGCGTACCGCATCGGGCAGTAATGGGTCTTCGATCAGTTTGCGCGGCAGCAATCGCTCGGCCAGACCAGGCATTATCGTAACGTCGAACTCAAGACCGTGGGCATAGCTGGTCGGTGCAACTAATACAGCACCATAGCGGCGGGGAGACGGCGGCTTTTCGAGACGCCCTAGCCGTTCATTCAGGACGATTCGCACCTCGTCTAGGGTGATTCCGCCGATCGGGCTCATCGGCTCCAGTTCGGCGAGCGCTGTGAGCACAATCTGAGAGTCGCGCACCGCAATTTCAGTTAATGCCCGCAATCCCGCCAGCCATTCTCCCCACGTCGCAGATACCGGAAGCGCGGACAGCTTTTCGATAATTAGGAGGGCGACATCGCGCAGATGTCCGAGATCGAGCAAGTCGCGATCGAGCTTGGCGCAGCGCGAATCCTCTTCTTCAAGCTCGCCGCGCCTGAGCCGCAGCTCCGCTTCCAGTCCCGCCAGCCGGCTGCTCCAACGCTCACGACCGCCGATTACAGAGGCCTGAATTAGGATGCGTTCCCATCGCCACGGAGCGCGTCCGGGTTGACCTGCCACAGGAGTCGGGTCCGGCTCCTGCGAGTCGAATTGGACTATCTTGAGCCCATCAAAAACCATCGGGACAAGCTCGACATCGGCGGGAAGGAACTCGGAATCAGCGCGATCTTCAGCGCTTGAATCGGGGTCGGGAACCTGTGACAGAGATAAATACTCGGCGAAGCGGCGCGCCGAGTAGCGCTCCGCGAGACAGTTCAACAGGGCGAGCAACGCGCGTCCGCCGGGTTCGGGTCGCAAGGTCCCGCGCGCAAACCAGGCGGGAATCTCCGCACGCGCTAGGGCTTCTTCCAGATGAGACGCATAACGTCCGGGGGTGTGAAGCAGAATCGCGATCCGATCGAAAGCGATTCCGCGGCGCGCCTCACCCTGAATCTGTCGTGCAATCTCGACGCATTCCTGCATTTCGCCTGCCGCCGAGCAGAGAGCCACCGAATCGTCGAGCGGTGCTATCGGCGGAGTATCGCCGAACAGATATTCCTGCACTCGCGCGAGCGCGTCGGGCGATGCTTCCGCTGAATGGAGCCGCTCGGGTGCGACCGCCAGCGCCTCGGCGAGGAAATTAACCGCGCGCGAGTAGCGGGGGCGATTTCCTGCAAGCTGCGGACGATCGGTCGCTCCGGCCGGCGCAGTTGCGATCAATGATGGCGCTCTCTCGGCAAGTGCGTGAACGAAATCACGTTCGAGGAGGCTATTGAGCGGCAAATCGAGCAGCACCGTGGACAATCCTGCGTAGGCGGGCAATTCAGGAGCGCCAAGCGCGGCGATGGCTGCCGCAAAAATTCCTGCGCGATCAATCAGACCACCGCGGCGAAGCTGCTCGTCATAGTGAGCGAAAATTGCGGCCAACGTACGCCCCATCTCGTCGATAACTGCCAACTGGCGCAAGTCGATTCGGGCTTGGCTGAGCTCGAGGCGGGTTGCAGCAATCGCCTTCGGAAGGCCGGGCAGATCGGCTACCGCGCCAAGCGGCGCAAGAATATCGCTGCCCCGCAGGGCGAATAGCGCGCGCGCGGCGACCGCTCGAGTCCCCAGTCCATCAACGTAAGTCAGTCCGTTGGTCGCAGTGTGTTCGGCCGCGAGCAGGGCCGCGAGGCGATTGAGGGACAGGCGCTGGATGCCGAAAATTGCTCCTCGGCGCAGGATAGTTGGCCTTACCAGATCGTCGGCGGCCTCTTGCGTCGGTGCAACGACGAGCGCCTCCATACCGGACGGTAGCGCTTCGACCCACAGACGTGCCGCACCGATCCGATCAGCGGCGCGCGGCGCAATGATTAATCGGCGGGACGGCGTTTCATCCGATGCCGCCAACGAGAATCCGCTATTGATATTGCTGCTCACCCCCAGCGTTCCCGAGCGTCAGTTGTTCAGCCAGACCGGATCGCCCACGCGAACCATCCCCGGCGCTCCAATCGCGGCAAAGACACCGAGACGGGCATTATGATGTTGAGCGGCTGCGCGCAAAACGCGTAGATCACGCGGAAGATCGCCCTGGCGATGCGTCGTCATCACGCAGCGCAACGCCTTTTCCATCGAGACAATCCTGACCTGTTCACCCACCTGAAGCTCGCCGTCGAGCCATTCGTCTTCGATGAAACCGTCATTTCGATCACCGGTATCGATCACGATGTTCGGACGAAAACGGCGGGCGTCGATTTGCGCGTCGTCGTCAATCAGCGAGCGCAGATGAGTCATCGAACCGGTCGTCAGAAAATGAATGGTCGCCGAATCGAAGAAGGTGCCTTTGAACAGCCCGAAGCTGTCGGGCATGGTCGCCGTGGTTAAGCCAGGCATCACACGCTCGACGCCCACATCGCCGAAGATCGTCTGTGGATCGATTTCGCCGTGCGAGCGTTCGCCCGCGCGGTATTGTTCGAGCACAATCGAACGCCCTAAGGCCGCAGAAAGCGCTTGAGAAGCATCTCGGTCAGCGGCATGCAACGCGCGACCATCGGGCATCGTGATGCGCACGGGTGCTGGCGAATCGGGTTTGGGGGCGGATTCGTAGGCGGCGCGGAAATCGAGCAGGTTCGCGTATTTCTTAGCCGTGGCGATGCGGCCGTTAGCCTCGCGGATCGCCCACGCGCGATCGCCAATTACACCATTTCGCCCAACTTCCAGCTCGCTTGGACTTTCGCCGAGTACGGATTTGACCGGATAACGAAAGAGCTGTTGTACGACTCCAACCTGTTGTCTGCTCACCGTCTCCTCCAATGGCCGCATCATTGCGCCAGCACGACCGGATCGCCAATCCGGACAATACCGTTTTCGCCGACCGAGGCGAATACCCCGACATAGGCTCCGTGATACTGCGCGGCAGTCCGCAGAATCGACATGTCACGCCGCAAGTCAGGCTGCGGATGCGTCGTCATCACGCATCGGATCGCGGGTCGCATTCCCACAATCCGTACCGAGTCGCCGACGTGCAATTCTCCATCGAGCCATCGATCCTCGATAAAGCCGTCGTTGTCATCGCCCATATCTATATAGATGTTCGCGCGAAAGCGTCGCGAGTCGAAATCCCCGTCGGGATTGAGCGTGCGTAGATGAGCTAACGTGCCGCTCGCGATCACATGCATTACGTCTTCGTCGAAGAAGTCGCGCGCGGGCGGGAAGGCCGCGCCATTGATGATCGCGTCAAGCTCTTCGGCGGTTGGACGTTCGCGACGGACCTGTTCGAGCCGGACAGAGCGGCCCAGCAACTCAGTAAGAACCGCACCCGTAAAAGGATCAGTAGCATCAAGTGAGCGTCCATCGGCGAGCTCGATCGCGACCTGCGCGCTGACGTCATCATACTTCGCACTCAACCCCAGCAATCCGGCCCAGACGCGCGCGCTCATGATGCCGCCGCGCTCCAATTCGCGCAGCGCCCATTGACGATCACCTATGACTCCATGTTCGTTGATTAGCGCTTCAGGCAATGGCTCTCCGCGCAGGGATTTCACCGGATAACGCCATAGCGCCTGCACTGTTCCGATTTGCCGTTCTACCAAGATCGCTTCTCACAGGGTCGTCGGTTTCGACGCTGGCGGCCGCGGTGCGCTTTCGCCCGGCGGTGGATTGACCGGAGTTCCCGAGGAGGTTGAAGTCGGCGTGGCGGTAGCCATCGGCACAGCAGCTATCGGGGTCGCAACTGCGGAAGCAGTCGCGGTAGAGGTGGGAAGCTCCGCCGGCGGGGGAACATAAACGGTCGGAATCGGGGTTGGCTGCGCATTCTGTTGCGGAGCTAACTCGGCGGGCGATGGCGTCCCGCTCGGCATTAACGCGGTACCCACACCATAGTCATAGGCCAACACTCCTCCGAGATGACCTTGATATCCCAATACCACACCCGCGAGTACTGCAACCACGATATAGACGACCCTCGTGCGCGCGAGAAAGCCGATGAATTGCAGCCCGAGTCGCCATAGGGCGAGGGCGCCAAAGACCCACGGCAGATAATCACCTAATTCGGCGTGCCGTTTGAGCACGTCCTTGGCCGGACCGCTAACGCTGTCCCAAACCCGCCCGGCTTCCCATCCGCCGGTGAGATTGGAACCCGCTGCCGCGATTGCGCCCAGGATCATCAGTATCAATGCCATGTAGCGGAGCCAAAGGCGCAGCGGAACCAAACTCGCGAAGAGATCGACGAGAATCCCGAGGATAAGCAACGCGACAGTAAAATGATCGACTACAGGATGAAGTTGGGCGTGTTTGAGGAAATCGATAAACCCTTGCATCAGGCCTCCAGTTTCGTGGGTGGATAGAAGGGCAGCGCTGGGCTTGCGCGCAGCCGCCACTTATTACTTTCTTATCGCAAAGCATTCGAACTGGCGCAATTCACGGATTGCATCCGCGCCCATTTACTTAAGCGTGAGCGGCTGGCCCGCGACCATCAGGATTACCCGGTCGCAAGCCTCGGCGATTTTTTGATTGGTCCATCCGAGCAGGTCGCGAAATCGCCGCGCGACCGGATTTTCCGGCACAATCCCCCCTCCGACCTCGTCGGTAACGACGATCGTGCTGAAGGCGGCTTGCCTGAGCTGGATAACCAGTTTATCCGTCTGCATAAGAATTGCGTCGTCGCACAGCCCGCGCTCCATGAGATTGGCGATCCACAGCGTCAGACAATCGAGCACCACGACTGCGGGACGGGTTTCGAGAGTTTCAAGTGCAGCACAAATCTCAATCGGCTCTTCGAGTGTCTCGAAAGCGCCCGCGCGATCGTGCCGATGGCGCTCGATGCGCGCACGCATCTCCTCGTCCAGCGCCTCGGCGGTCGCCAAAAAGAAGCGCTGGTCAGCCGGATACTCCATCGCCAGCGTCACAGCCCGCGCGCTTTTGCCGCTGCGCGCCCCGCCCGTAATCAACGTCAGCTTCTCGGAGGCCATCGCGCCAGCTTAGCAGAAGCTCAAGCGGCGCAGGTTGACTCCGCGCCTCGACGCGCATATTTATTCACTTCGCGTTTGGTGTACGGGAAGCCGGTGTGAATCCGGCGCTGCCCCGCAACTGTATCGGGGGACGACGGCCCTTTTGGCCACCGCGCAAGCGGGAAGGCGGGCCTTAGTGAGAACCCCAAGCCAGGAGACCGGCCGAACGACTTTGCGGTTGCCTTCCGCGGGGAGGGTCGCAGCGCCGTCGAGATTGTCATCCGTTCTCATTGTCGTAGGATTGAGGACGGTCAGCCTTAACCGCGCATCGTCTTAATCTCCCGGATCAGCCGCACCACGAGGGTGGTCATGCGGCAGGGTTTACATTGCATTTTCATTTTGATGCTTTTTCTCTCGATTGTGAGCAGCGGGGCGAGTGCGGATAGTTCCGCCACGCCCGCACCGATTCCATCGCCCAGCGGGCAGAAATCCGCCGGCGCTTCCAGTAAGGGAGGTACGCATTCAAAAAGTCCCGTTCCATCCCACTCCAAAATAGGAACGGCGGCGCAGCAGGCGACCACTACCCCACCTTCGAATGGTAAACTTCCGCGTATGACGATCGTGATCACACCGACGCGGATGGCTCAGCCGCTCGGCGAGGTCGGGACAACCACCTCCGTCGTCACCGGCCATGATCTGCAAAACCAGCAGATCACGAGCGTGATCGACGGCCTGCGCGAAGTGCCTGGCGTGCAGGTGGTGCAGAGCGGCCCACCGGGGTCGCTCGCGGAAATCTTCATCCGGGGCGCGTCGCCTGATCAAAATCTCATCCTAATCGATGGCGTGCCGGTGAATGATTCGGCGACCTCGTCGTTCGACCTGAGCCGCATCACTACCGGCGATCTCGATCGCATCGAGGTCGTACGCGGCGCGGGCGGAGCGCTCTATGGGTCGCAGGCGATCGGTGGCGTCGTGAATATAATTAGTCAGGAAGGTTCAGGCCCGCCGCATTTTTCACTGCTTTCCGAAGGGGGTAATCGTGCGACGCAGAACCAGTTCGCGACCTTCGGCGGGGCGGACGGCAAGTTCGCCTATTCGGGATCGCTCTCCTATTTCTCGACTACCGCTTATCGCACGCGCAACGACAATTCGGATAACCTCTCGGGTGCGCTGCGCCTCGATTACCATCTGGACGAGAACACCACACTGCACGGCTTTGCGCGCTATATCCGCGCCAACGTGAGCTTGCCGAGTTTCTCGATTTCAAGCGGCATTCCGGTCAATCCGAACGCTCATCAGCGCAATGAATTTATGCTTTATAAGGGCGCAATCGATCATCAGTTCAGCGAGCGCCTGTCAGCGCGGCTCAGTGCTTTTTACGTGCGTGACGAACTACGCGTGAATGAAGTTGCCTTCACCGGAAGTCCCTTTGCTGAAACTGATCATATTCCGGACGAGACACGGGGCGGCAATCTCGACGGAGTTTATGTCTGGAACAAGATTCTTCGCTCGTTGGCCGGCTTTGAGTTCCTCGACCAGTGGGTTCATTCGCAGGACGATTTCGTCAGCTACTCGCCGCCGCCGCTGTCCCGTTCGCTGACGGTGTTCAACGCGCGCCGCCAGGAATATGCCGGTTACGTGGAGCAGGAGGCGCGGCTCTTCGACGGCCATCTGATCGCGACCGGCGGCTTCCGCGTGGACGGTTACAGCGACTTCGGCAAAGAGGTCAGCCCGGCCTGGTCGGTCGCGATTCCATTTGATCAGTACGGTCTTACTTTGCGCGGAAGTTATGCGGAGGGCTTCCGTGCGCCGACCTTCAACGAGCTATATTTCCCGGGCTTTGGCAATCCGAAGCTCGGACCGGAGATTTCCAGTGAATATGATGGCGGCTTCACCAAGACCTTCGGCGAACTCGCCTCGATCACGACAACCTACTTCTCGCGCCGTGTGCATGATGAGATCGTTTCCGTGCCGTGCGCCATCAATCCGGTGAGCTGTCCATTCGGCTCGCTCGCGGGCAACGTCGGACGGGTCGATACGCAGGGAATCGAGTTCGCGCCCGAAACCCATCCGATCAGAGGATTGTCGCTGAGCGGCAGCTTCACTTATCTCGATCAGCGCCACGATCCTCCCCTATTCAGTCGTCAGCCGGTGCGCGTACCAAAGTACTCCGCCGCGACAGTCACGCAGTACGTTCATAAGAACCTGTTACGCGACAACGATTATACGACCGGTTCAATCGCCTACACTTTTGTCGGCGATCGCGACGACATCACTCCTGAAGGCAGTATCGCGAATCACGCGGCTTACAATCGGGTGGACGCGTCTTTCTCGTACTCGCCGGGAATTCAGTGGAACCTGATTCGGGACGAGACATTCGTCGCGCGCATTCAGAATCTATTCGATCGTCATTACGCGGAGGCATTCGGATTTCCGGCCCCGCCGATCAATTTCGTCGCCGGAGTGAAGCTGGATTTGGAGTGAAGACCTCTCCCTTGACCCCTCTCCTGAATTGAGAGGGAAACTAGATTCGTGAAACGTTTGTCTGACATCCCTTTCTTTTCAGGGAAGAGGCTGGGGGTTAGGTTATCCTGTATGCGCCTCAGCTCCGTCGCCCTATTCTCCTGCACCCTGCTTGCCGCAGGCTGCCTTCAGGTACAGCCGCAACCGACGCCGCCCTCTACGATCAGCTCGTGGAGCCCACTCGGCGGATTTACGGTGTCGTCAGGCGCGAATTGCGGCGGCCATGTGACGCTCGCGACTGCCACCGCGACCGTCAATGACGACTGCTTTACCGGCGCCGGCGACGTCGTGCTGTGCACGGACACGACGTCCGTAGCTGCGGTTAAATGCACGCCCGGGTACGGAATTCTCACCATCACGGGTACTACCGGAGACGTGATCGGCTACGCCCGTGTGAAGTAGCAAGCGGAACAAATCGCTTGTACAATGCAGCCAGGATTGTCCATGATGACATTAGCCGCCTCACCGCAGGCCTTTGAGGGAGGAAAGTTTCGATGCCGTATGCAGAGGGACGCATCTATAACGATGCCGACGCCCATGTGATGGAGCCGGCCACCTGGCTGGCCGACTATGCTGACGCTAAAACCCGGTCGATCCTGAAACCGTTCGATGTGTCGCGGACCGGCAAGATGGCGGAGCATGCGATGAAGGGCAAGTTCGATGACGCGCACTGGAAAAAGGTCAACATCGACCAGAATTTTATGGTGATCAAAGGATGGGAGGCATTGGGCGCTTTCGATCCGGCTGAACGGGCCCGCGCAATGGATCTCCTCGGCTTCAATCGCCAGCTGGTCTTCACCTCACTAGCGATGAGCCAGTTCTGGGGGGTCTTCGATCAACGCGAGTACGACCTTGAGCTGCTTTATGGGGGCGCGCGCGCCGTCAATCGCGCGATCAGTGATTTCTGCAAGTACGACAAACGTTTGATTCCGGTCGGATTCATCCCGCTCGACGACGCGCAGCGCGCCGAGCGCGAAATCGATGAAGGACTCAAGCTTGGCTGCGGCACTTTCTGGATTCCCGCAGGACCCGCCGGTGACAAATCCCCCAGTCATCACGACTACGATGGCGTATGGAGCCGTCTGCAGGAAGCCAACATTCCATTCATGCTGCACGTCGGCGCGGGTTCCACGCCAATGCCGGCGCAGTATCGCAACAATGACCGCGGCCCCATTCAGGATTTCCTAGGTGGCGGCGAAAACCTTGATTCGAAAGCCTTCATGATGCTGCACGGACCAGCCGAGGCGTTTCTGAGCGCGATGGTGCTTGATGGAACTTTTGAGCAGTTTCCCAAGTTGCGCGGCGGTGTCATCGAGCTCGGCGCGATGTGGGTAGTGCCGTGGCTCAAACGGCTCGATATCGCACAGCAGGTTTTCGTAAAAGGTGAGCCGGGGCTGGCATTGCCGATGAAGGCCTCGGACTATGTTCGACGGCAGCTCAAGTTCACGCCGCATCCGACCGAGCCCACCGGATGGATAATCGATCAGGCGGGTGAGGAGCTGTTCCTCTTCTCGTCGGACTATCCGCATATCGAGGGTGGCCGCAATCCGCTCAAACGTTTTGAGGAGTCGATGGCCAACACCAGCGAACCGGCGAAAGAGCGCTTCTATGCGACCAATTTCGCCGAGCTGATGGGAATCGACGCATAGTTGGAGTAATCGGACGTACCAGATTGCCGCAGGACATCGGCATGAATCGACACTTGGCGGGGTTTTGCGGCATGCGCGTATCTCTGGTGAAACCAGACTTCTTTTTGTTATAAGGATCGTAGAGAGAAACAATTTAGAAAGAGTATGGACGCCACAGTCCTTACCAATCGAGGAGGGAACCGGAATGGCTGATTACGATATTCAAATCAAAGGCGGCACGATCGTCGATGGAACACGCGTGCCTCGCTACCACGGCGATGTCTGGATCAAAGACGGCAAAGTCGCGCAACTCGGCGGGCGCGCCCCCGGCTTCGCCAAGAAAGTGATCGACGCGAGCGGCCTGATCGTCGCGCCGGGTTTCATCGATCTGCATACGCACTACGATGCGCAGATTCGCTGGGACCCTTACTGCACGATCTCCGGATGGCACGGCGTCACCTCGTTGGTGCTGGGTAATTGCGGCTTCGGCTTTGCTCCCTGCAAGCCGGATTTCCGCGATCGTTCGATGCTCACAATGACCCGTACCGAGGCGATTCCTTACGCCTCGATGAAGGCTGGCATCAACTGGGACTGGGAAACCATACCGCAGTACATGGATTCATTGGACCGCGCTCCTAAGGGCATCAACTGTATTCAATATATGCCGACCGCCTCGTTGATGACCTATGTGATGGGTCTCGAAGCGGCAAAGACGCGTCCTGCGACCGAGCAGGAGCGCGCCGAAATGGCCCGCCTGCTCGATGAGGGTATGGACGCGGGCCTCTGCGGATTTTCGATTCAACGCCTCGGACCAAACTCGGTGCAAGCCGACTATGACGGCTCGCCGATGGTCACCGATACAATGTGCGACGAAGATATCTTTAATCTCGCGCGTGTACTGCGTAAGCGTGACGAAGGGTTCATGGAAATCACGCAGGGTACGGGAGACGCGCGTCACGACTTGGGTTTCGTTGAGAAGCTGTCCGACGAAGCGCAGCGTCCAATCCTGTGGCAGGCGATCATCCCGACTCGCAATAACCCAGAAATCCATCGCCGCAGCATGCGATTCGTTGAACGGAATCGTGCGAAGGGGCGTCAGATTTTTGGGCAGGCCGGAACCGTTCGCAGCGGCTTTGCCTTCACGCTCGAGAATTGGAACCTGTACGATACCTTGCCCGAGTGGCGCGTGCTGACCACCGGAACGAAGGAAGAAAAGCTCGCCAAGATGAAAGATCCCGAGCTGCGCAAAGCCGTGATCTATGCCAACGATAACTGCGACGCAAACTTCAAGGCAATTCAGGCAGGCGTCGGCGGCCATCCGAAGCATTTGATCGTGCAGTGGGTCGAGAATGTCGAGCCGCTGGAGAAGTACGTTGGCAAGTCGCTGGGCCAGATCGGCATGGAAGAGGGCAAGCATCCGATCGAAGCGATGCTCGATCTCTCGATCGCGACCGATTTGAAGGCGGAGTTCCTCGGACCGAATCGCGGCATGAACGCCGAGTACATGGCCGAGATCATCAACAACTCGCAGTTCACTTTTCCCGGTGTATCGGATGGCGGCGCGCACACCAAGTTCTTCACTGGCGGCGCATTCACCACTGATTTCCTGCGCTGGTTGGTGCGCGACGAGCAGAAGATCACGCTCGAAGAGGCACATTATCGACTCTCGGCGCTACCGGCGCATGCGGCGGGCTTCCGTGATCGTGGCGTGCTGCGTGAGGGTGCGGCAGCGGATGTGGTGGTTTACGACCTCAACGGTCTTGGCATTGAGCCGGACTGGGTCGGCGAGATCGTCCATGACCTGCCCGGCGGCGAATGGCGGCGCGTGCAGAAGTCTAAAGGCTATCGCTCGATCATCGTGAATGGCATCGAGACCTTCAGCGAAGGAAATTGCACGGGTGCAACTCCGGGCAAGCTCTTGCGCCACGGCAAAGCCTGAGAACTGATAGCTAAAATAAAAAGGCGGGATTGTGCTCTAAAGATAATCCCGCCTTTTTCGTGCTTCCGATACGCTTCAGGATTGCGAAGCCGTGCAGCGTGGACAAATTCCCAGAAAACCACCTCGGCACGGTCTATCGTAAAGCCGGCGCATTCATCCTCAGGCAACAGCAAGTCGCGTTCGCCGACCGGATTCACGTCCCGCGTTGCGCCGCAGCCTTCGCATACCAGATGCTGATGGTGACGGACAGTTTCCGGATCGTAGCGCTTGGGTCCCCCTCCAGTGTGACTTCGCGTACCTCTCCCAAATTGACCAATTCATTGAGGGTATTGTAAACCGTCGCGTGCCCAATTTCCGGCAAACGGCGCGCCGCTCGTTCATGCCGGCCAATTTCGTCCCGGGCATCGGTCCGTCTCCAGATAAAATGTTGCAGGGGCGGTTATTTTCCTACGATGATACGCATCGTCATCGGCTCGGCCCGAATCAGATACAATTGCCGGTCAATCGTCCGCATGCGACACGGACTACAAATTATCAGCGCGATGGCTTCATGCGTTCGACGACAATCAGGGCTGCGCCAAGAATTACGAGCCGAACAGCTTCGACGGCCCCCGCAGCAGACCAATGAGCCGCTATGGGCGCCTGTCGAGGTTAGCGGCGGAACTGGCAGTACGCTCCGGTGCGGCACCGCGACGATGATGATTTCGTTCAGGCGGGCGACTTATATCGCTTGATGCCGGAGGACGCCAAAAAGCGCCTGTCGCGAATATCGCAGGCGGCCTCGCACGGGTCAGCCGGAACGATATTATCGAACGGGCGATCGCGAATTCGGTTCAGTCAAGGAATATAGCCTCAAGGTTTGGCGAAGATTCGTAATGAAAGGTCAACCGGGGCTCCACGAGTCGAGCCCGGTTGACCGGAGATCATCGCAGCGACGCTACTGCATCATCTGCGATAGGCCGCTCGGCGAACAGTACTTGGCGAAGTTATGATATTCGGGCGGCGCCGCATTGTTGAACCGGGGACCGACTCCATCGGCGTCGTAGGTCGAAAGATAAGTTGCATGATCGTTTTGTATGTCCCATACGCCTAATGTCACCGAGTTGGTGTTGACATGTCCGAGTGGCGCAACGTCCTCGGCGCGCGAGGCCCAGAACTGAATCTTCCAATGCTTCATATTCTGGTCGAAGATGTCCAGCCAGGCGGCATAATGATAGGCCGAATCGACGTACATCACGCGACTGCCGTAGCAATACCCGGCTGCTTCCGACGGAATCCGGCGTACGTCGATAATGTCGTAATTACGCATCTGCCACTGGCCCCATGAGGGCTTGGGGAAGCCCAGCGGCATATCCCAATCACCGGGAATATGACCGGTCTGATGCGTGAAGTCGCCTTCGAGCACCATCAACTGACGGCGGCCGAGATAGGTCGCATCGAACCGTGCAAGGCCGCCATTAAAGCCCGGGGTGAAATAGTCGTCGAGCACGAGGTCGCTACCCGCCGCAGGAGCACATCGGGCAGTAACGGCGAGCCGCAGCGACCGTCGCAAGGATGGGACGAAAACGTAGTCGTCCTGCTCATGCTCGGGATTCTTGTAGAAAACCGTTAAATTCGTCGTGTACTTGGACTGCTCAGGAGTGACGACCGTAAACCACTGGGTGAACCAAGCATCGCCGGCCTGTGGATAGTTCTGCGGTACGCCCGGATCCGTGTTCCATCCGACCTGTGTATAGATCCAAACGAGCGTTGTACAGTTCATGTTGGCAAAGCGATCCTGGGTGCAGCTGATTCCCGGATGGTCGAACGGTTGCGCATAATGGTCTGGCACCCACGAGAGATAATCGTCGGCAAGTATCTTGTAGCCCTTCTGCGGGTCGTTGTTGGTTGGAGTGAATGCGCTCGGGAACGGGATACCGCCCTGATAATTCTTCAGGTAACGGTGACCCGCTGAAGTAACGCCGATAGCGGTCTGCGCGCCGTATTTTTCGCCTGCTTCAACGTATGGCCTGGGTTGGCTCAGAATTACCGTCTTGCCGATCGGAATCTGGGCGTCCGGCGGAATCTTCCAAAAGTATTTGCCCGAAAATAGTGTCTGCAAACCATAGGGCATCTCTTCTTTGTATTGTTGCCAATCGGAGTTGCTGATTACAGTTCCAGGCTGAATCGGATTCTGATGCTCCGTGTCCGACAGCCACTGCTGCATCTCCGGTGCGGGTTTGTAAGTCGGCGGAACATACGTTTGATCTTGCGCGTGAGCCGGTCTGATAGTTTGCACGCAGGTCAATAACGCCAGAGCCGCAGTTATTGCTATACCTATCCGAAGCAAAGATTTCACGATAGCTATCCTCCCACGCTTGGAGTTATCCCTTAACCACTAGATTGCGCTGATTAAAAGCGCTCGCAACCTGTTAGTTTGCGGCTACTACTAGCTAAAGCTGGATAAATGAGCGGCGGGAATGCCCGGAAATACCTGTCTATCAGCGTCGGCAGGCAGGCTTCCGCACTGGCGAGCCTCTCTCGATGCGGATCGAATGTCGGAGCCTCGCATCACCTGCGAAACAGAGTCGCTTCGCCGACTGGCAGGTCCAGCACGTACCGCCGCAGCCAATCGAGTGCAACCTGCGATGCGAGCAGTTTTATCCAGTCGCGCGTCCCGCGCATCATGTTGTACTGGCGTGCGACCTTGACGCCATCGCCGACCAGCCCGACGCACACGGTTCCGACCGGCTTTTCAGCCGAGCCTCCGCCCGGCCCAGCGATACCTGAAGTTGCAATCGCGACGTTGGCGCCACTGCGTTCGCGCGCGCCTGCGGCCATCTCGAGCACGCATTGCTCGCTGACCGCACCATGCTGATTGAGCGTCTCCGCGCGGACGCCAAGGATTTGTTGTTTGAGCTCGTTGGAATACGTCACGAAGTCACCGACGAAAAAGTCCGAGCAGCCGGCGATGTTAGTGATGCGATGACCGATCAGACCGCCAGTGCAGGATTCGGCGACAGCGGCTTTGAGCTTCTTCGCGGTGTACAACTGACAGATTACTTCTTCCAGCGAAGTCTCGCCCTCACCATAGATAAAACTGCCGATTTTGCCGTAAACCCGTTGCGCTAACTCTTCGGCTCGTTTTTCGGCGAGACCGGGCAGGTCCTCGACCATTACTTTCATCGAGATTTGCGGGAAACTCGCGCGGAACCCCACCTTGCCCTCTTGCGGCTTGATTAGCCCGGCTACCGCTTCGTCAAGCGCCGACTCACTCAGACCGAACGTCTGGAAAATGCGGGTGACAAAAATTTTGTCATTGCCGCGATTGTGCTTGATCCACGGAATGACTTGCTCCTCGACCATCGGCTTCATCTCGCGCGGTACGCCGGGCAGCACGATTAGATGAGAAGTATGACTGGCCTGCGGCACGGCCATCCGAAAGCCGGGCGCGGTGCCGAGTTCGTTCAGGATAACCTCAGCGGTCTCGGGAAAGAGCGCCTGCTTGATATTGTTCTCGGGCATCTGACGACCAAGCGAGGCAAACAGCCGTTTCATCTTGTCCACCGACGGCTCGTCGCGCCAGAGCTTTTTCCCGGTCAGACGCGCGATCGTTTCAGTAGTCAGATCGTCGGCGGTCGGTCCGATGCCGCCGGTCGAGATCACGACATCGCCCATTTCCATTGCAGTCTTCCACGCCCATTCGAGCCGCTCGGGTACATCACCGACGGTCAACACTGCGACCAGCTCGACGCCGATCTCATTGAGCTTGTCGGCGAGATAGCTGGAATTGCTATCGACGACTTTGCCGGTAGTAATTTCGTCGCCGGTCGAGAGAATTATGGCTCGCTGGATCATCGCTCGTTGCCTCCGTCCCTTTTGGACATCGCGAGAACTGTCTCACAGAACTCGCGATGCTACCTGTAGCACGAGGTTGGCATATATACCCGCCGCGAGATCGTCAAGCATCACGCCCGTCCCGCCTCTCATCCGGTCGAAATAGCTGGCCGGCCAGGGTTTGATTACGTCGAAAGCGCGAAAGAGCGCGAAGCCCGCCAATATCCAAATCCATCCGCTCGGATTAAGGAACAAGGTGGCGGTCATTCCGAAGATTTCATCGATTACGATGCGTGAACTATCGTGCTCGCCCGAATACGTCTCGGCTGCGTCGGCGACAAGGCACGCACCTATGAACAAGACAACAAAGAGCATCACGAATGCCGCAGGGGAGCGGGTCCAGAGCGGTGCGCATAGGAATTTAGCCAGCAAAAGGCCGAGTACCGATCCCGCGGTGCCCGGTGCTATCGGCACGTAGCCGACGTAAGCGCCGGTTGCAAAAAAGGTTATCAGAGCACGCATTGGGAACGGTGAATCGAGCGAGAATAGCATATCGCATAAACCGCGCACCCCATTGCGCGCGTTCTATCATCAGCAACGGCGGAATTCGTCTCCATAACCGTCGTATGTAAGAATGCGTCGGCGATGAGCGACTCACACCCGGCTCTCAGTGACTTGACCGCTCGCCTGGAACGCCATCGCGATCATCATTTTCGGCGGATTCCGGCGCGGCGTATCAAGGATGAAAGCGAAGCGCTCGCCTTTATCGAAGAGGTGGGATTTTGCTCCGCCTTTACTCCCGGAATGAGCGTGCCGTGCTTGCGCGAGGCTATTGAGGGTCGCCGTGAGCCCGCGTTGCCCGAGCATATCCAGCACGACCACGCGATCATGATGACCTGGCGACTCAAGGATGACCTCCCGGCGCGCCGTGCGGTCTATTATGGCAAAGTGATCGCCGGACGGCCGGGATTCGTCGCCCTCCCGCTGCTGCCGGCGTTTTTGCGATTGCGAGTACCAAGTGTCAGCTACAAAAAATTGTACGAACGCGGCCTGCTGTCGCATTGCGGCAAACTCGTGATGGACGCGCTCTCGCGTCGCGGAGCGGCGGAGACCAAAGCGCTCAAGCTGAGTAGCGGTTATGCACAAGCTCGGATGCGCGCCGAGTTCGATCGTGCGATGAAAGAACTTCAGGAGAAGTTTCTCGCGCTGAAGGTCGAAGAACGCTACGAACCGTTCACCTATGTCTGGGATACCGTGGAACGGCAATGGGCCGAGGCGCTGCACGATGCCCGCTCGATATCTACCCGTGATGCCGCCTCGCAACTCGTCCGCCGCTATTACGAAATCGCCGGATATGGAAGCGAACGCACCGTCGCGCGGATTCTAGGCGTTGAAACTGATTTGATCGAAACGGCGACGAAGCAAATGGAGCGCAGCGGTTTGCTCAGGCGTGGGCGACGGATCGACGGGCTCCGGGAGACGGTCGCGTTGCTTGAAGCCTACGCGGACCGCTCGCGGAGCTCCGGCTAGCTCCGGCGCTTCGACACTGGGGCCGGTTCTTCTTCGGGTTGTTCGGCTGGCGCTTCTCCATCGGCGATGACAACCGGCGCAGCTTTTGCCGCGAGCTTGGCGCGGACCTTAGCCTCGATCTCGTCGGCTATTTTGGGATTCGCGCGGAGCAGGTCGCGGGCATTTTCGCGGCCCTGACCGATCCGCTCGCCACCATACGAGTACCATGCACCGAGCTTCTCGACGACATTGTATTCAGCCGCCATATCGATCAGTTCGCCCTCCTTGGAGATTCCGATTCCATAGAGAATATCGAATTCGGCTTCACGGAACGGCGGCGCGACCTTATTCTTGACAACTTTCACCTTGGTGCGTGAGCCCACGACCTCGGTGCCGCTTTTAATTGTGCCGATGCGGCGAATGTCGAGGCGCACCGACGAATAGAACTTGAGCGCATTACCGCCGGTGGTGGTTTCGGGATTCCCGAACATCACGCCGATTTTCATCCGGATTTGATTAATGAAGATCACGATCGTACGCGAGCGCGCGATTATCGAGGTGAGTTTGCGCAGCGCCTGAGACATCAAGCGCGCTTGCAGACCCATCTGTGGTTCACCCATCTCGCCTTCGATCTCGGCGCGCGGCACCAATGCCGCTACCGAGTCGATTACCAGCACATCGACCGCGCCCGACTGAACCAGCGTCTCGGTGATTTCCAGCGCCTGTTCGCCATTATCGGGCTGCGAAATCAGCAGGTCTTCGACGTTCACCCCAAGTTTACGGGCATAGCCGGCGTCGAGCGCGTGCTCGGCGTCGATAAACGCGCCAATCCCGCCGAGCTTCTGAGCCTCGGCAATACATTCGAGCGCAAGTGTTGTTTTGCCGGAAGACTCCGGTCCATAAATTTCGACGACTCGTCCACGCGGGAGCCCGCCGATGCCCAGAGCTATATCGAGCCCGAGCGAGCCAGTCGGGATCACCGCTATATCCGCCCCGATCGCTTGCTCGCCGAGTTTCATAATCGAACCTTTACCGAACTGTTTCTCGATTTGGCTGAGCGCCAGATCGAGCGCCTTGGTCTTGAGATCTTGAGCCATCTGCCGTCCGCGCCTCACCCACGAAATTGTCGGATAATTTTGACATAATTCGGCGGAAATAGCTGCTAGCCGTACGCGTGAGCGCGGGAATCAGCCTCGATGTAAGCGGGCACGAGCGGCTGTTCCGCTTGAATGGGTGGTACGGCCTAATTATCTTGGCAGTTAATTCGCTCCGAGCAGGTTGTTAAATGGCGCTGTGGAAAGCCGATCAGACCTTCTATCCTTCCCCGCGGATGGCGATGCAGGCGCCGCGCGAAAAGCTTGCCTACGTCTCGGCCTTTTGGCCCGGCGCACGTGAGGGCAAGCACGATTCGATTTGCGTGCTCGACGTCGATCCTGCCTCTTCCAGCTACAGCCAAGTCGTCGGAAGAGTCGATATGCCGATGACGGGCGACGAGCTCCATCATTTCGGCTGGAACGCCTGTAGCGCCGCGCTTTGCCCCTACGCGCCGCATCCGCACGTCGAGCGGCGTTATCTGATTGTGCCGGGACTACGCTCGTCACGCATCTATGTGATCGATACCAAACCCGACCCGTACCATCCGAAGATCGTCAAGACTATCGAGCCGGAGGAGATTGCCGCGAAGACCGGCTATAGCCGTCCGCACACACTGCACTGCGGACCCGACGCAATCTACGTGAGCGCACTCGGCAATCCCGCCGGCGACGGACCGGGCGGTCTTTTTCTGCTCGATCACGAAAGCTTCGACGTCTTGGGACGTTGGGAAGTTGATCGTGGTCCGCAATATCTCGCTTATGATTTCTGGTGGCATCTTGGGCACGATGTGGCGGTGACCAGCGAATGGGGTACGCCGAATATGATCGAGAGCGGTGTGCAACCCGATTTGCTGCTCGGCGGGAAATACGGACACGCACTCCATCTTTGGGATTTGCGCAAACGGCGGCATATGCAATCGCTCGAGATGGGACCCGAATACCAGATGGCGCTCGAGCTACGTCCAGCCCATGACCCGACGAAAACGCACGGGTTTGTTGGGGTGGTGATCTCGACCAAGGACCTGTTCGCATCGATTTGGCTGTGGCATCGCAATAACGGCAATTGGGGTTTGCAGAAGATTATCGATATTCCACCTGAGCCGGCTGATCCGGACTTGCTCCCTCCGGCGTTGAAGCCATTCAAGGCCGTGCCGCCGCTGATTACCGATATTAATTTGAGTCTCGATGATCGGTTCCTGTACATCGCTTGCTTCGGTACGGGCGATCTTCAGCAATGGGACGTAAGCGATCCGTTCAAGCCGAAGCAAACCGGCACGGTGCGTCTCGGCGGTATCGTCTCTCACGCGCCGCACCCGCAAGCGGGACCGCTCAACGGCGGGTCGCAGATGCTCGAACTCAGCCGCGACGGGCGCCGCGTCTATCTCAGCAATTCTCTATATGGCGCATGGGACGAGCAGTTCTATCCGGAAGGGATACGCGGATGGGTAACCGTGATCAATTCCGGGCCGAACGGCGGCCTCGAAATTGATCCCAAGTTTTTCGTTCCGTTCTCAGGTGAGCGAGCTCATCAGATACGGCTTGAAGGCGGCGATTCTTCGTCCGATTCGTTCTGCTATCCGTGAGTGGCGCGTGGCCCTGGATCGCGATCACGCTGCTGGGCGCCTATCATGGCCTCGATCCCTCGATGGGATGGCTGTTTGCGGTGGGACTCGGACTCCAGGAGAAGCGGGCCGAAAAAGTGCTCGCAGCGCTTTTCCCGATTGCGATCGGGCATCTAATCTCGATCTCCGTAATCGTCCTCCTAATCGCCGGCGCATTATCTCAGTCATGGTGGCTCATCCGACCGGCGGGGGCCGCCATCTTGATTCTTTTCGGAATTTTTCGACTGATGCGGCCACGCGCGCATCCGCGATGGGTTGCGATGAAAGTCAGCGCCATCGATCTGGTGCTGTGGTCCTTCCTGATGGCGACCGCCCACGGCGCGGGCCTGATGCTCTTCCCCATCCTGATCAATATGCGATCGATGCCCGCTTCGATGATGCATCACCATCACGCGATGCCATCCATCGGAAGCGGCGTGATCGGCATAGCCCAAAGTGCAGCAGTCGTTCTGCTGCATACTGGCGCGATGTTTGTGACGATGGGTGCGATTGCAATCATCGTCTATGAATGGCTTGGCTTACGAATTTTACGCAAAGCTTGGATCAATCTTGACGCGATCTGGGCGGGAGCGCTGATTGTAGCGGGAGTGTTTTCACTGATCACTTAATTATGTAAGTCTGTCGATCCCTCGATTAAGTGCATGGCTGCCGCATCGCCGATCAGCGCCGAAACCGCTCACGCCGCACCGTCTCATCGATGGATGATCGCGCTGGCCGTGATGCTAGGGACGACACTCGAAGTCCTCGACACCTCGATCGTCAATGTCGCCCTGCCGCACATGCAAGGCTCGTTTTCGGCCAGTGTTGACGAGATTGCGTGGGTGCTGACCAGCTATCTGGTCGCGAACGGCATCATGATTCCGATGACCGCGTGGATTTCGTCCCGCTTTGGACGCAAGCGGTATTTCCTCACCTCGGTTTTCACCTTCGTCGCCGCTTCGATCCTGTGCGGTGCAGCGCAATCGCTCAGCCAGATGATCATGTTTCGCCTAATACAGGGCGCGGCAGGCGCAGCGATGATTCCATCGTCGCAGGCAATCCTGATGGAGACCTTTCCGCCGGAAGAGCAGCAGATGGCGATGGCATTATGGGGAGTGGGCTTGATGGTCGCGCCAATCCTCGGACCAACGCTGGGCGGTTGGATCACTGACAATTGGAACTGGCGCTGGAATTTTTACATCAACGTCCCGATCGGGTTTATCGCCTTCGCGATGGTTACGGTGTTCGTCCACGATCCGCCATTCATGCGGCAACGGCGTGAACGCGGCGGCAAGGTGGACTACGCGGGCATCATGTTCCTGGTGCTTAGTCTTGGCGTCTTGCAGATCATCCTCGATCGTGGGGAGCGTGCAGATTGGTTTGACTCACCGTGGGTCGTGTGGGCCTCAATTCTTTCGGGAGCTTCGTTCGTCGCGCTTTTTCTGCACGAGTTAACCTTTAGCGAGCCCATCCTGGATCTTCGTATTTTGGCGAAACGTGTGTTTGATGGCGCACTGGCAGTGACGATTGCCTTTAGCGCCATCCTGTTCGGCAGTTTGTTGTTAAGCCCAGTGTTCTTGCAGGAGTTGATGGGCTATACTGCATGGAAGGCCGGTCTTTCGCAGGCGCCGCGCGGCGTCGGCTCGATGACCTCAATGATGGTTGTTGGTCAGCTAGCGAGCTTCGGCGTCAAAACGCCGGCTTTTATCGGCTTGGGCTTCATGCTGATCACGATCGGATGCTGGTTCAACGCGCATTTGGATCTCCAAGCCAGTTTTTGGGCTGTCACCTGGCCGAACATGGTGATGGGATTTGGCTTCGGCATGATCTTTCCCCCGAGCACCGCCGCGGCGATCTCATGTGTGCCGCGCGAGCGGATGGGTTATGCGGCGAGCCTCTACAACATGATGCGCAATACCGGGGCGGCGGTTGGTATTGCCTGGATGTCTAACATGCTGGTCAGCCGCCAGCAGGTTCATCAAGCTCGGCTGGTTGAGCATTTTTCGGTGTTCGACGCGTGGCGTTTATCCGGCGCCGGTCAGTTGTTACCGGGATCGCCCTCGTTCAGTTTCGTACCGCAACTTATCACTGGACAAAAGCAGGGATTCGGGATGGTCTATGGCGCGATTCAAGCACAGGCCACAATGCTTTCTTTCAACGACATCTATCGGATCCTCGCGGTGATTTCACTGATCATGATTCCATCATTTCTATTACTGCGCGGCGGAACAGTTTCCAGCGGGGTATCAGCGCACTGATCTAGAAAGCATTGCGGATCATTTTCAACCTTCCGGTTCCCGCAGCTAATGTCCTAGGATATTACCTTTTGGCTTCGCTTATTCGGGTGGTAGAAAATTCATAATTCTTTTCCGATCTCATCTTCTTTGTTCGAGAGCGTCGCCAAAAGACTCTTTTCTATTTAAATGCGTTCTTTCAACCTGTCCGCTGTCGAACAAAAGCGGCACACTCATTGCCTTACCATAAAGGTAGGTGGCGTTCCGGTTAGACCAATCGGCTATGAAAGGAGTGCAACAATGGAAGAGAACGGACAAAAAATCGTACATACAGATCCTTCGACGCCTTATCGTCGAGTAATGTCGGCAAGCTCCCTGATGAAAGATTACGTGCGGAACCGGATGGACGAAGAGGTCGGCTCAATCAAGGAAATTATGATTGATGTCCCGACCGGACGCGTCGCTTACGCAGTGTTGGCGGTCGGCGGCTTTCTCGGCATAGGTGAGCGCTTATTTGCGATCCCATGGAACACATTGACCTTGGATGAAGACCGGCAATGTTTCGTGATGGACGTTCAGAAGGAGCGCTTCCAGAACGCGCCCGGATTTGACAAAGATAACTGGCCGGATATGGCGAATGAGTCGTGGAGCATTGGCATTAATAACTACTGGCACGATCCGGCAGCTGCGTCGGGCGTCTCGGGACACGGGGATGATCTCGGAGTCGAGGCTGGCCGCCGGTATGATAGCGAAACCGCGGGATTTCCTGATCGCGAGGCAGATCAGAAAGCCCGTGAAGCACGACAGGCAATCGATAGTTCGGAAGGTGAAGGACTGCGAAGAGCCGAACAGATCGGTAAATCACGCGCCCGCGACTGATTCGGCTAATAACTATACTAAATAATAACTAAGATCATGAAGGGCGGAGCTTAGAGTTCCGCCCTTCATTTTTAATGAGCAGCAGCCAATGCTTTTTGCCACGCGGGAAGTTCTGCGATAGTCGCATACCAGCGATTGATTTCGTCGTAATTCTGTACGGGATAGCCTGAAGGCTGCGCTACCGCCATTGGCGCACCAACTGCGAAGTCTGCAATTGTCAGACGATCGCCGACCAGCCATTTCCGATTTTTCAAATAATTGTTCAGAACTAGGGCCAATTTATGGAATTGAGCCTCGCCTTTCGCCACTTGCGCCGAATCTGGCTCTCCTAGATTTAGCAGCTTCTTAACAAATCGCTCGAAGGTAATGACGGCGCAGGCGGGAAACCAGTCGGCTGATTCCCACGAAAGCCAACGTAACACGTCTGCTTGGCCGCGTGCCTCGGCAGGCCACACGCCACTTCCGGGATTCTTTGACGCAAGATATTGTAAAATCGCATTCGATTCCCAGAGTACGAAGTTGTCGTCCTCCAGCACGGGCATCCGCTCATTGGGATTAAGCGCGGCAAATTCAGGCTTGTGCTGCTCGCCAGTGGCGAGATTCACGATGCGGATTTCGCAATCCAATCCTAAATGATTAGCAAGCGCTATGACCTTGGTCGCGCGCGGCGAGGGTGGAAATACATGCAGCTTCACTCGATAGCCCTCCGTTCGAATTTTGAACTTACTCTTTAATCGAACAAATTACGGCCGGATCGACTATTCGTGCCTGCTCCGACGAGAATTTGATTCGCGGCATCACCGAACTCAATCATCAATGGCCTAAGCCAACGACCACCCTGGACTGCCCCGTCGCATCGTCCATATCCGTCGAGCGAGAGCGTCTGACGAAAGCCGGATCGAACCACGCCATTATCGCAGGCACTATCAAAACTCCGGCGAGCAAATTGGTAATCAGCAACAGGATCAAAATCAGGCTCATCTCATTCTGAAAAAGCATCGGCGAGAATACCCATGGTATCAGTCCGCCGAGCATCACAATAAAGGTGCTTATGACCCATCGGCCCGGACCGCTGAGCGCCGCGCTAATCGCCCCGGCGAGGCTGCTGTGCTTGGTTTGAGCTTCGCAGATGCCGAAAAGGACATATATCGTGCTACTTAGCCCGAGACTGATACCGAGCGAGATCACTGGAATGGTATCGGCGGTAAGGCCGATTATCTCGTAATCCATAAGAACAAACGCAACAAAGTTAGCCATTATTGCGGTCACGACCAAAAGCATACCGGCCAGAATCGAACGGAACTCTATCGCACTGACAATCAGGATTGCGCTCAGGACCAAAGCCAGATTGAACGAGTTCATTTGTCGAGTCACGTCGTCGATCGCGAGATAAAGTCCGGCAGCTCCGCCAATATACCGGAGCTTCACCTGATCGAGTTGAGGATCGTTTGCGACCCGATTGCGCACAAAGCTATCGAGGTCGCTTCGCAATCGTCGCAGGCGCGCACTCGTATGATCCGGCAACAAAATCCGGATACAGGCATTCCGCGCCGAAGGTTCGTAGGCGAAATAGAACTTCGGCTCATCGGGCGCTGAAGCGCCGAAAAAGAAATTCCATAAGGTCGCGCTAAGCATCTCCGTGTCAGGCAACGCGAGATACTTTGGCGAACCATTATGCAGTAATTGATTCATCGGCTTGTCCGCAAGGTCGCCGAAACCTTGCACCGCAATCGCGTCGCCGCGTCGCATCAGAAACGCGCCCAGATCGTCGGCCATTCGCAGCGTCTTGGTTCCCATCGTGGATTGCGGGCTCGGATAATCGGGTGTTTCCAGGACCACCCAGGCAAAATTAGTCGGTACGAACTTGCTGATCTCAGCCGTATCGCGATTGATCTTTGCCTCTGGTCGATAGACCGGCGTGCCGGGGGTCTGATAGCCGATCGGCACGTAGATATAGGCGAGCAGTCCGGCGGTGATCGCGCCCGCGCCAAGCGCGAGCAGTATCCCGCGCGGCCAGCCATTCATCGTAGGGATCCGCGCGAAACCTTCGAGCCAACTGTGCTCCGCCGGAAACTCCTTTACGAACTGCGGTACACGCAGATAGCTTACGAGGATCGGCTGGCCCACCAGCACCACGAGCAAGCTCGCGCCGAGCCATACTGCGCCTCCGAGACCCAGCTGGCGCAACGCTGGAATATCGCTAAAACCTAGAAAGGCGATCCCGGCAACACCGATCAGAATCGCGAGCACCCCGGGACGGAACATCCGATCGGCGGCGTTGACGCACGCAAGTATCTGGCCCTCTCCGTGCGTCAATTCTTCGTAATAACGCCCTTGCCATTGGATGCCGTGGCCGAGATCACGCGCCGTCATAATCAGCGGAATCACCAGCATCGCCGGGTCGAAGTTGTAGCCGCGCAGACTCATAAAACCGACGCCCCAGATCGCCGAGCAAGCGCCCGTAACAATTGGCGTCCACCAACCCCGCCGCCCGAGGCAGAACCAGCAAAGCACGATCATCAGCAGCAGCGACGCTCCGAAGATGCGCTCGATCAGCGGCAGATAGTGATAACCCCACGCCGCGAACATCACTGCGCCGCTCGCGTAAATTGTTGTATTCGCGTTCTGATATTTTTGGATAATTTCCTGAACGCGGTTGAAAAGTGTCGAATAATCGAGCGCCCCCTCATTGAAGCTCGCGATGATGAGGGCGCCTTTCAGGTCTGTCGTGATCAGTCCGGCGAGCTGCCCGCGATACATCTCGACGTTGGTTTTCAACTCGGCGATTTGCCCCGGCTGCTCAGGCACTTTCGGATACATGTAGGGCGCGGATGCGAGCACGCCCGGCAACGCTCGAGCGTACAGCACGCGATAGGACGATAGCGAAAAGACTTCATTGTGATTGATGCCATCAAGCGCATTAACCGTATCGGTTATGTCCTGAATCGCATGGAGCGTTTGGACGTTAAAGATGTCTCCATTTTTGACTCGAATCATCAAGACGAGCGTCTGCGCTCCACCGTAAGCGTTGCGGAATTTACGATACAACTGCGTATTAGGATGCTGCGACGGAAATAGATTCTCGAAGCGCGTCGCGATCGGAGCGTGGAGCGCCCAATAACCCATGAAGAGGGTGATCGCCAACAAAATCAGGCCAACCGGCTGCCGAAAGTCAAGTATCCATGCGCCGATAGTCCGTCCCGGAATCGAAATCTTCGTGCTCATCGATGCTTCATCCCCATTCAGCGATCAGAACCCGAAGGAAGCCTTTTGCATTACCTTCACATTGACTGCAAAGGTTGACGGCAGTGCTACCACTTTTACAGTGCTAGCCCAAGCATCCGAACGAACTATGCAGCGAGGCTGAACCCGTTAGATGCCCGGGCGGGACTCGAACCCGCACCGAGGTTGCCCTACAGAGGATTTCATTGCGCCTGAGCCTATTGAGAGAAATGCTCTTGGTTCTGGTCTCGTCGAAGATGAGTTGAAGATGGTAGCCCTAGATACAGTGCGCAGGTTCATTCTCATATGGTTAGCACGGGAATTGATGAACAAATCGTAGTATTTGGTCAGTTAGCCGACCAAATTTGAGCAATTGGGAAGAAGACGACTATATTTCGGTCGAACTAAGGCGAAAGAAAGAATAAGATTCGTTTTTTGAAGAGGAGGCCAAAATGTCAGAAAAATCCAACAGTGAAAATGTCGTGGAGTCGTTCACCAAGCTTGGGGAGTCCATCTTCAGCCTGGACGGAGTGAAAAAAGCGGCCGAATGGTACATTGATATCGCTGAGAAACTCGCCAATCAAGGCATTGAGCTACAGGAGAAAAGCACAGGGTGGGCGAAGGATACTCCGTTAGCACCCATGATCGAGGCACAAACCTCGATTGCGCGGAAATTGGTCGAGCGCTCGGTGACTGCGGCGCGAAATTTGTGGCAGATTCCACAACCGAATCATGGGCGCGATTATAATGCGTAAGTCTCCTAAGAAGCTTGGGTGGCAAGCCCGTAGAAGTTTCGCGGCTTGCTTTGATGCTTCTGCAATGTGATGGTACTAGCCTTCTGATTCCAATCTCGAGGTCGTTCCTCTCCGAGGAATGTTCCGGATCCAATGGCCCGTATTTTCGCGTTTGCGAACCAAAAGGGGGTGTAGGAAAGACCACGAGTAGCGTCGCGCTTGCAGCGGCTTTCGCTGAACAGGACAAGCGCGTACTTCTCGTGGGCCTCGATCCGCAGGCCGGTCTTACTACTAGTCTCGGCTTTGATCCGGCAATCTTTGAAACAACTGTTTATCATGTTTTTACCGATGGACTTGATCTTAAATCCGTCGCTTGCAGCACCAAGATACCGGTCGCTTGCAGCACCAAGATACCGAATGTCACGCTCATCCCTGCGAATCTTGACCTTGCCGGGACCGAAGCCGAGCTTATTGGCGAAGTGGCGTGGGAGCGCACCCTCAAGGATGCGCTTGCTCCGTGCGCGGACGAATACGACCTCGTGGTGCTCGACTGCCCGCCTTCTTTGGGAATCTTAACCACCAATGCCTTAGTCGCAGCAGATAGTCTCATCGTACCGCTGCAATGCGAATATCTCGCCTTGAAACAACTCCAAACCATCGTGAACAAAGTCCGCCGCAAGGCCAACCCGAGGCTCCGGGTGCGCATCCTTCGCACCCTCTATGACAGCCGCACCGTTCATGGGCGTGAGATCTTTGAAGAGATTGCCCGTGTGGCTCCCAATGAGGTTCTTCAGACATATATTAAACGTACTGTGCGATTCGCAGACGCCGCTGCAGTCGGTGAGTCTATTCTCATATATGCGCATAGATCCGACGCCGCCGAGGCTTACCGTGAACTAGCCAAGGAGTTATCTATCTGATTATTAATAGATCAATCAGTGGAGCACACGATTATGAGCAAACGATCGCGCACTAAAGGCCGGGGAGTTGATGTTTATCTGGGCGGCCACTCCGAGACGCCTTCCAATTCTCAACGCGTAGCGTCCGCAACAGCCCAGCAGTTAAGCAATGCAGACAGCGAAAAAATATTTGAGTCGCTGGCTAAACTCGAGGAATCAGTCTGCGGTCTGCTCTGCGCGAAGAAAGTGGCCGCTTGGTTCATCGAGGCCAATGAGAAACTGGCTAATCAAGCTATCGAGTTGCATCAAGAAAGCATGAACTGGATCAGAAAAACTGGGCTCGCGCCATTGTTCAACGCGCAGATCTCGATCGCGCAACAGGTCGTTGAATGTTCAGCTTCCGCCGCGCGCAATCTTTGGCGGATTACTCCTTGATCCGGCCACCGATGACAATCAAGATTTACACTACCATCGAACCTTTTCAGGTTTTAGATTCGGCTAATCAATTGCCAGTCCAATAAGTCACCTCAAAATGCCAGCGCAACGGCACTGTCAGTGTGGTCCGCGCTGATCTCCATCAGGAAATGCAGGAGACGCAAGGTCTCCAGATTGTAGGGAAGCCCCAGGTGCGTGGAATTAACTTCGAAGCTTCGTACGCTAGGCGCGAATTCCACACAACCCCTCCAGTCAACCACGCTATCAGACTTGGAAAAAATGATTGCTTCAGGTACGCCCGGCGGCGGGGATGCGGCGTTGATTCCGCAGATATTGTCAAATTCGCAAACACATCCTCGCGTCGATTGATGCACCCCCATGCCGAGTGACGCGAGCATTTTTACGAAAGGATTGGAGTGCTGATCCGGTCTCAGAATCGGCGCTCCCAGCAAAATCGTCTGCGCGACACACTCAGGTTTCCGGCGCGCCAATTCACGCGCATAAACGCCACCCAAACTATGGCCGATAATGATCAGCTTTTCACCAAAACGATCAAAGGAATTTTGAAGAATCCGGGAAAGCCGACGTATTGTTTGGCGCGGGCAATCGATATTAGCCAGAATGCCGGAGAAATAAACCTTATGGCCGCGGGAACGCAGCCAATTCGCAAAAGGATAAAGGGTAACATCGCCGGCCAAGAAGCCGGGAATCAAGAGGATCGCCCGGGGCCGTGGAGCGCGTGGTACCAGCGGCGACGTCCAACTACCGCCGACGAATCTAGCGAACTCGCCGAAAGCACATAATTCCCCGATCAGGCTGAAGAAATTGAGGTTGTTGTCACGGCTCATTCTTTTTTCCTAGCGGCTCCAAACTTCCCTTTGCGCATCGATCAATTCTTTTGTAGCAAATCTACGATGGGTGGTCCTCGTGATCAGTAGTGAACGAATCATTCATTCAAAGGTTCCGCTGTTGCTACCCGCTTTCGACCGAAAGTGCAAGGTTAATCCGGCAGCCGTTCTCGACCGAAAAAGCAGAGTTTTGCTCGAGGAGAAGAATCTCAATCAGCTATGATTGCGCAAGTTAGAAACAGCTGGAATCAAGAAAAATGCAGGTTCTTGTTCATGATTGGGCGTCACCGACATGATCTGTTATGCTCGATGCATTCGCCCGCCTCAAGTCAAGCGACAGAGAAGCGTGACTGGCGACGATTTCGAGCACCGAGTTAGGTTCCAAAATGAGCGAGCAGCGGCTAGATTGGGAAAATCCTGCCGACATGACTGAGCTCTACGGTTAAAATCGTAATAGTTTGCCGATGTTTACGAAGGAGGGAGCCCATGGCTAAAATAAATAAGCTCGAAGCTAGTCTTATTTACCCAAGAGAAGTCACAACGAAAGACGGACGCACCGTCTCGCTCCGTCTAATGGAGGCGGGGGATAAGCAAAGAGTCCTAAATTTTGCCGGCTCGCTCCCATCGGATGATCTGCTCTTTCTCCGCACCGATATTACCGAACCTGCAACTATTGATGAGTGGATACGGAATATTGAGGCGGGCAGAACCACCACGGTGCTGGCCGCGCAAGACAGCGATGTGGTGGGTTATGCGAGCCTGCATACGGATGGTGCGCGATGGACACGTCGCGTGGGTGAAGTTCGCGTGCAGGTAGGGATGGACTATCGCGGAGTTGGGCTGGGCAAGCGTTTGGTTGGTGAGATCTTCCGCCTCGGTCAGGACCTGGAACTGAAAAAAATGGCCGCTATGATGACCCGCGAGCAGATCAGTGCGAGGACGTCGTTCGAGGCGCTCGGCTTCAGCGTAGAGGCAACGCTCGAAGACTGGGTGGTTGATCGCTCGGGCGAAACTCACGACCTGCTCGTAATGAGCTTGGTTTTGTGAGCGCTGAAGGCCGGTTTTGACGGGTCCTGAACTGCTATTGGCCAGGACGCGAGAAACGCGGCCCATGCGCCCGCATTGAGCGATCTAGCGGCTGACTACTCCCGTCCTGGCGATAGCCCAAGATTTCTAATCTTTTCCTGTCCTTCTGGACTGAGGGTCAAAACTGGACATGGCGCCGTACGCACCACTTCCTCGGCCACATTGCCTAAGATAAACCGTGACAGCCCTTTGCGGCCGCTGGTTTTCAGTATGATTACGTCGGCATTAACCTCCGCCGCAACCCGGACGATCGCTTTAGCCAGAGCCCGTGGTCCGGCGGAAGCCGTGTGAATTTGATAGTTTACGCCAGTTAGATGCCGTTGCTTAGTGACCTCGTTGAGCATCGCACGAGCCTTTTCTTCCCCGGGCGAGTGCTCGTCCTCGGCGACATCGGAGTCTCCGAACGCCGGAAGTATCGTCGCAACATGCAAAAGATGCAGTATCGCATCTTGATCGGCCGCAAGTTGTTTAGCAAAGCCTAAAGCCAAGAGTGACGGGTCATCGAAATCAATTGGAACAAGGATCGAGCGAAATACGTGAACCATTGCCTCTCCTCCTGCTTGCATTCCCTATACGATGACAGCCGAAAGTAACTCAGATTGTTACGATCTAAGAAGGCGTAATGTGCACTTTGATTGAGCCGCGATCCTTATTCACCGCGGCCTCGAAGGCCTGGTTTACCTGATTAAGCGCGAAGTGATGAGTCACCAACGAGGTAAGCGGCTTCAGGTTGCGGTGAAGCAGGTCGATCGCGATGTCGAAATCGGTGCGCGAGCCGTTGCGCGCATAACAGTTCGATCCGATTAATACAACTTCTTTCGTGGAACAGTCGAGAGCTGGAATCTGGCTCGCGCCATCAAAAACTCCAAGCATCAGAACGATTCCGCCGGGACGAATCAGCCGCACCGCGTCCATGAGAGTCGAAGCCCGGCCGCCCACTGTTTCAATCACGCAATCGATCGCCGAATCGCCCAAGCTTGCACTCAAAGCCTCGACCGTATCGAATACCGCGTCGGCTCCGAGGGTCCTCGCCGCCTCCTGTTGATGCGAATGGCGGGCGCAGACGAGAATCTGGCTCGCCCCCGCGGCGCGCGCCGTGATGATGCTCATTAAACCGATTGTTCCGGCGCCCAAGATGGCGACCCGCTGGCCGGGTTCGATTCGGCCGCGACGGATACCGCGCACGCATACGGCGAGTGGTTCGGCCAAGGCGCCGGCGGCGGCCGATATCCCTTCCGGGAGTAAATAGACGCCATAGGCCGGAACGGTTGCGAACTCGGCGCATCCGCCGCGACCGGTAACGCCCAGCAAAATTTTTTTGCTACAGCGATTGTGATTACCCGTGCGGCATTGATAGCACTCGCCGCAGTAGGTTTGCGGTTCGATCGCGACTGCTGCGGCGAGCGGCAGCTTGACATCGCCACCGACCGCGTCGATCGTGCCGCCGAACTCATGACCAGGCAGCAAACCGGCTGGTGGGGGAAACGCACCACGATAGAAATGCAGGTCCGTGCCGCAAATGCCGACTGCTGCGACTTTCACCCTGACCCACCCTGGCTTCGGTTCAGGGACTGGTCGTTCGACCACATCCAGGGCGCCTCGCTCGTTCCAAACTGCCGCCTTCATGGTTTTACCTCGCTTATCGCTCCAGAGTTTACAAAAAAACCAAATCAGCGATATTATTCGTGCACCTTCGAAAGGGGGTAACTCTGGTGGCTATCTATATCATGCTCAGCACGTTAACGGATGAGGGACGCAAAACTCTCAAGGAGAGACCGGAGCGGCTCAAGGAGGTAAATCAGGAAATCGAGAAAATGGGCGCCCGCGTAATCACCCAGTACGCTGTCTTGGGAGACTATGATTTCGTCAATATTGTAGAGGCTCCGAGCAACGAAGTGATTGCCCGCATCTCAGTCGAACTAGGCTCACGCGGAACGGTCCAGCTCACGACTTTGCCGGCGATGACGATTGACTCTTTCGCTCAGATGATAAAGGACAGCGCGCCGCGCTAGAGGGAAATCTGGCTCAGGAAGTATCGCAAACTCCAGTCGCCAATCGGCCCAAGGCGCGACCGATTGGCGTAATGTAGGTGCCGCCATGCCGCTGTACGTCATGCTCAGCCGACCGAATACTGAGGGCCTCCATCATCTAAAGAAAAATCCTAATCGCCTCGACGAGGTGCGTCGTGAAATCGAGGCGGTCGATGCGAAAATCGTTCATCGCTATGCGCTGCCGGGCAATCTGAGTTTTCTAACCGTGATCGAGGCGCCGAATAACGTCGGGGCATTTCGATTGGCGGTCGAACGGCAGAGCAGTGGGCGGGTTCACACTGATATCTATCCAGCAATCGACCTTGATCTTTTTACCCGGTTGCTGAGTCAGACCACTGAGACCGTGGGCCCGTTTAGATGGCAGACGAGCTGGTGGGCGCAGATCGTTCGAAGGCTACTGCGGTACAACACGATGACGCGCATGGTGCGGAAGTATTGCAAGCCTCTGGTCATTGAAGGGCGCGAAAACCTCAAAGGCTTCAAGGGACCGGCCATCTTTATCGGCAATCACTCCAGTCACATGGATTTCTTCGTGCTTTTCCAAGCGTTGCCCGAGCGCTTTCGCTTGCGAACTGCCTGGGGGGGAGCAGCCGATCGCTGGTTCCTCAAGGGTCGTAAGGGCCTCAAAAGACAGCCGTGGTATATGACGCTGACGATGAATGTTTTTCCGGTGCAACGCGGCGGCGGCCGGGGAGCGCTGAGCTACGCCGAGGAACTAATCGATAAGGGCTGGTCGCTAGTAATCTTCCCGGAAGGAACCCGCACCACCACTGGCAAATTCGGTCAGTTCCGCCACGGCGTCTCAATTCTCGCACTAGCCAAGAATCTGCCGGTAGTGCCGATCTGGATGGATGGGCTGCGCGAGATGCGGCCTAAGGGTTCGACCGAAACCCTGCCCGGTCCGGCCTTGGCGCGTATCGCACCGCCAATTTATTTTCCGCCCAATACGACAGTGGCTGAAGCCACTCATCTGATGCACAAGACCATGGAGCAAATGCGCGACGAAATCCGGTCCAAGAAGCGGGCGCCGCGGCCGATGCGCGAATTGGCGACGGTCGCGGATTAGCCATTATCACGCGCGATCAGTCTGGTTGATCGGCGTTCAACCCGCGCGGAAGAAGTCGGCCCGCGTCCCTCGCTTTCTTCGCTGCGGAGTTCGAGTAAACTTCTCACAAGGCGCGGGCTGATAATACCGTGCCGCAGCGCCGGATTTACTAATCACGAAAGGACGATTGAATAAAGATGCCGAAAGTTCATGCAGGCGAGATCGAAATAAGCTACGAGACCTATGGCGAGGGTGAGCCGCTGCTGTTAATCATGGGTTTCGGAGCGCCAGGTGCGGCTTGGCTGCCGATCCTGCCGTTGTTGCCTGGCTTCAAGTGCATCTACTTCGATAATCGCGGCACCGGCAATTCCGACAAGCCTGAGGACGGCTATACGATTCCGCAGATGGCCGAGGATGCGAGCAACCTGCTTAAGGCACTCGGCATCGACAAGGCCAAAGTCTTCGGTGTCTCGATGGGCGGAATGATCGCGCAGGAACTGACGCTGCGTCATCCGGAGCAGGTCGAAAGAGTTGTGCTGGGATGCACCACTCCGGGCGGACCCAATGCGCCGCGCCCGCCTGATGCGGTAATTGACCAACTGATTGAGGCGCTCGAACTGGTTCAATCAGAGAACCTCGATGCGGCGCTGGACTTATTCATGCCGCTGCTCTTTCCCGAGGACTTCATTGCGAAGCACCCGGAGTTAAGGCAATTTATGACGGCCGCGATGAAGATGGGTCCGCCCCCGTCGCGCGCGATTCTCGAGCGCACGCGCGCCGGCGCGCTCAACTTCGACGCGTATGATCGCCTGCCTCAGATCAAATGCCCAGTTCTGATCGTGCACGGTGATAAAGACGTTCTAACTTTTGCGGAAAATGCCACTTTAATTCAGGGGCAAATACGCCATGCCGAACTGATGATGATCCCCGATGCGGGACACAGCTTTGCTGCACCCGACCCAGTCGGCATCTATCAGCGAATAGCACAATGGCTGAAAGGGAGCGGCGCGAGCGACGGCGCCTCTGCCTAGCGTTCCGGAGCATGAGGCGAGCGGCATCAGGGTTCCAGTTTCCAGTAGCCGCTCAATGGCGAGTGCGACTCCATCTTCATCGTTACTGGCGGTGACTGCGGTAGCGAATGACTTGACATGATCGGACGCCTGCCCCATCGCGACCGAGGCTCCGGCCACCCGAAACATCTCGATATCCGCTTCGGCATCGCCGAAAGCGACGACCTCGCCAGTCGAGATGCCCATATCGGCGCAGGCGACTGAGAGCGCCGCGCCCTTGTCGGCGCCCGCGGCAGTAAGCGTCAGCATGCTTTTTCGTCGGCTGGAGAACGATTCAACGAAGCGCACCCGGTCTTTCCATTGTTCGCCCAGATGCTCGATTACGTGGGCGGTGGTTTCGCTGCCCTGAATCAACGCGATCCGCGGAGAGACGTGAGCCGCACCGGAGAGCTTACTGACCAAGACCAACTCAGCCGGAAAACTCGAAACATTAGGATTGCCGTCCATCTTGACCAGCACGGCATCATCCAGCGCGATGCTCGCGATACAGCGACGTGAATCGACGATTTGGTAAAGCCGTTGCGCGAACTCTTCCGGGATGCGCAAGTCGAGCAGATCGTGTTTGTCGGTCGGACGCCGCACCTGTGCGCCGGCACAGGCGATGATCGGCTCGTGCGAGCCGATCTCGCGAGCTATCCGTTCCGCCATCTGATGCCATCGAGCGGTCGCGATAATAATTCTGAAACCGGCAGTTTCCGCCGCACGGAGCGCGTCCAGACTGCGCGGGGTCACCCGCTCGTCCGAATGGAGCAGAGTTCCGTCTAGATCGATCGCAAGCGCTTTGTGTTTCATCTCCCTCCTGAGACGAGGGGGTGCCTTAGCCTTCGAGCGCTTCGGTGACGCCGTAAGCTTCCATCTGGGCGAGGAATGCATTTACGTCGTGCGCCATGATGAGAAGATCGTGCTTGTGGCCTGCGCGGTCCTTGACGTGGTCACGTAATAGAGCCTCAGTATGAAATCCCATTCCCTCGAATACCGCGATCGCGCCTTCCTGATCCGCGGTCATCTGGGCGACCATCTTCTCGACCCCAAGGCCGAGCGCGAGCATAAAGGCTTCACGCGTGAGTAAACGTCCGAGGCGGTGGCGGCGCATCATCGGCGTCACCATTACGCGCAACTCCGCTACATGAGGTGACCACGAGAGCTCTCCCCGATCGACCGTCGCATAACCAAGAACCACGCCGTCGCGCTCAGCCAACAGGCTGGTGATCCGTTCGCGTCGGATACCGTCGAGCCACAGATCGATGATCTCGGGACGGGTTATGTCGCGGCGGAGAAAGAGCAGATCGTGAGTAGGCAACGCCTGTGCAAAAGCGAGCGCAGCATCACGATCAGCAGCCGTCATATATCGGAGCGTGACCAAGCCGTCCTCGACGCGAGCATCACGCGGGTAAGCTCGCTGGCCCTGATGATCGGTAATGGCCGTCATACCGAGCGCGGCGCCAGCCAGTTATCGAGGACGGGCCATAGCCGTCCACTGGCATTCGGGCCAGCCAGCACGCTAACATGACCACCCTTCATCACGACCTCCTGCTTGTCGGTGCTGCTGATTATCTTCAGCATCTCCTTGGCCGATTCATAAGGAACGATATGATCGTGCTGCGCCATAATAGCAAGAAAGGAGGCCTTGATTTTCCGAAGGTCCACGGGCCGGCCTGCTAGTGTAAGTTCACCCTTGTAGAGCTTGTTCTCGCGCGTGATCTCCTTAGTCATCTGGCGAAAGCATTCACCCGGAAAGGGAATCTGTTCTCTGCCCCAACGATCGATCAAGCGATAGGAACGGACGAAATTATCGTCCCACATGTTATCCCAGAGCTTGATCTCCTGCATGACGCGCTGCGCCGGACGCAGCATCTGGAAGGAGTTATATAGAATTTCGGCGGGAACGTTGCCGAGCGTATCAACGATCCGATCGACGTCGAAGTAACGTTCATCACTCCAGGTGCGGAACAGCCCCATTCCTTCTGAGTCGATAGGCGTGGCGAGGCAAATCAGGTTCTTAAGCGGACCGTGAAGATGGAGTGCAGCGTACATCAACGCGAGCTGTCCACCCATGCAGTAACCGAGCATCGTGAGATCTTGCTCACCGCTGTCGGCGGCAATCCGGGCGGCGCACTCCGGCAGGAAATCCAGGACGTAATCCTCCAGTCTGAGACGCTTATCTTCGAGACGCGGCACGCCCCAATCGATGAGGTAAACGTCGTATCCTTTTTTCAGCAGAAATTCGACGAGGCTCTGACCGGGACCGAGGTCGAATATAAAGGCCTTGCTCACCAGCGACATCACCAGCACCAGCGGCACGCGATAAATTTCATCGCACACCGGGCGGTAGTGATGAAGTTCCAGGGTGCCGCGCCGATAGATCGTATCTTTGGGGGTTTGCGCGACTACGGGGTCAGGTGAGGCGAAATACTGGACTCCCTTGACAGCGCGCTGGATGCTGCGCGCGACCTCTGTGCGGACGAGTTCTTCCAGCGCGGGATTAGCTTTTTGCTCGCTCTGGCTCATCGGTTATCCTTTCGCCTTCGCGGGTTTTTTGGTTCGTGGTGGCCGCGGTGTACCGGCGACGGGGACATGGCTAGGCGCGGCTGGTTCCACTACATCGCCGGGCTTATTCTCGATTATCGCCAAGCGGTCCTCAATTGCCGCGAGCCGCTGCCCCAGCGCTGCAAAGTCATCCTTGGTGGGCAGATTGAGCGAGCTTAGATAGCGGCTCATCGTCTCGCTCATGCTCTTCTGCATGTTTAGAGAGAGGTCGTTAAACTGACCCATTGAGCGTGTATATTGCTCAGATCCCATCATGTCATTGAAGAAACTATTAAGCTGACGCTCCGCTTGGCCGAGCCAATCACGCCATGCGGTAAAAGGGTCGGGTGGGGAGGCTTTTTGTTCGGCCACGATTGATCCTCCTCAAGTTAGACGGTTAATCACACTCGTCCGAAAAGTCAACGAAAGATGCACGTCCGGGCGTCTGATCAAGTTGGAATGACGCGCCGCAGCCACGCGAGCAGATCAGCCATCACGTCGTCACGATTGATTTCGTTGAACATCTCGTGCCGCCCCTCCGGATAATACTTCTCGCTCACGTCACGGATGCCCGCCTCGCGATAACGTTCCGCTACTGGCTTCAAGTACTCAAGGTGATGATTAACCGGATCAGCATCTCCGGCTAGGATGTAGATAGGCAGGTCTTTGCGAATGCGCTTGAGATGACTCGATTCAGCCCGGCGCTCCCACTCAGTTTTGGCGGACTGTCGCGAGCGTTCGCTCATGTTGAAGCCGCATAGGATGTCCGCAACGTAAGCATCGACCTCCAGAGGATCGCGACTTAGCCAATCGAAGGGCGTGCGTGCCGGCTCGAAGAGAGTGTTGAGGCTTTCCAGACCGCCCTCGCCGACCTGTTCAACAAGATGAGCAATCAAGTCGGGCGCGGCTGACCCGGACAACACGCAACCCGTGATCAGCGCGCTATGTTCGAGTATGTAATGCTGCGCCACGAACGAACCCATGCTATGACCAAGCAACACGATTGGCAGCTGGCCTTCGCGCTCCTGCACGATACGGGTGAGCTGCGCAGTGTCGTCCACGACCGCGCTCCAGCCGCGCTCGCCAAAGTCGCCGTGGGCTTCGGGTGACGGCGCGGTGCGGCCATGCCCGCGATGATCATTCGCGTAAACGTGGAAACCCGCATTGTTCAGAAATGTCGCCAAGGGCGCATAGCGCAGCGCGTGTTCGCCAAGCCCGTGCGCGATCTGAACGACTCCGACCACATCGCGCGTGGTGGGCCACCGGTAGTAAACTACCGTCAAGTCATCGCTTGAACTTATGAAGGAAAGATCTTCTTGACCCATGAGCGCCTCTCAGTGCAACAAGGTTACTGTGGGCTATCTCGGTCGCCGCGAAGACGACCTCCCGGAGCGACTCACAATAGCTCCAAAGTCATGGCGAAATATAGGGAGATGCGTCTTGCGGGATTCGACGTTATCCGCCGAAGCAGTGGCGCCCAGCGAAATGTCACCATTTTGGATCGGTTTCAACTATCGGGGAGGCACTCAGAGAGAATCAGGCGTACGCAGATGCGATTTTGGCTTAAGTCAGGATGCAGAATTCTGCGGATCAGCCGCCCACGAGCAGCGGAGCGGTGCAGAAAACCATCTTGAACGGGATTCGCGCCTTGCAGAGTCTGCGGGAACCAGGAAAGAAATAACTGCCGCGAGGAGTCGCATGAGCTGACCGAAAAGCGCTGCGCTGCTGACAGGAGGGCTTCTAACACATGAACGGTCGACAAATCTTTTGCATCAGAACCAGTCCGCGATGGAGGCCAGCGCAATTCCGCTGGCCTCCATCATCGATGAGATTGAGCGCACGCGTTCAGGCGACCTTCATGCCCTGATCTTTGAAGTGGGCGGCGAGATCCACTGCCGGATGAACTTCGAAATCGGTAGTATCTCTCCAGTAGTTTACCAGTTCGCGAATATCGTCGTGATTATTCGCTTCGAAGATTAATACGTCGCGCGCCTCGGTGCCCAGACAGCCATAAACCCCGACAGTCTTCAAGCCCTCCGGTTTCGCGCCGCCGTCCCACCATTTCTGAGATTTCTCAATTACTTCCTTGCTCCCCACTGAGATACCGGGCTTCATTTTGAAGAAGGCAAGATACAACATGATCCGAACCTCCTTTTTTCGCGTCTCCATCGATCATCCTACGCCTCATCACGACGACTTGGCAAAGGACGCGCCCACATCGTCTCACTCGGTCACGGCGCCGAGTAATTATCTATCCACTGTATTCTCCAGCTCTGCAAAATCGCGGAGCGGGTGTCCGTGCAAAACGAGCTCGAAAGTTGTAGGGTCGAAGCGCCAGAGAAGAAGCAGCAATATCGTGCGCGCAATGGATTATGGTGCGCCGCGCCGGCGCTACGTTCGCACCCGAACTCGAAGATCGCGGCCGCTCCGGTCCCGCGTTGGCCTTTCGAACTAGTGAGGTCGTATGCCCATCAACAAGATCGAAAAGAATAGTTTGTCTATCGATGCAGCTCCGCTCGCCGGCGTGTACGTGGTCGAATGCGGCGATGGCGTAGCGGCCGCTTTCGCCACCAAACTGATGGCGCTGCTCGGAGCTCATGTGATCAAAGTCGAGCCTCCGCAAGGTGACAGCATGCGTCGGCAGGGTCCCTTTTTTGAGGACCGCGTCGATCTGGAGAATAGTGGGCTCTTTCTTTATCTCAATGCCGACAAGTACGGTATGACGCTCGATCTCCACAGCATCGCTGATCGCATGCATCTCAACGAACTCCTAAATGGCGCTGACGTTCTCGTCCACAACATATTACCGGTGGATCGCGCTTCTGTGGGAATGCAGAGCAGCGCGATCCACGATGCCCATCCAGAGCTAATTGTAACGGCTATCTCGCCGTATGGGGATTTCGGTCCCCGCGCTAATTACCGAGCCTATGAACTCAACGTGGCGCATGCGGGAGGAGTCGCATCGGTGGCGCCGCTTTGCTCAATTTTTCCCGAGTTGCCGCCGCTCAAACTGTTCGGCCATCAAGCCGAATTCCAAGCAGCGAATCACGCGGCTTTTACGACGCTCGCGGCCTTATTTCATCGGATGAAGTATGGCGGCGGGCAGGCGATCGAAGTCTCAGCTCAAGAATGTTTTGCCGCGATGCTCGAGTTGAGCCTGGTCGCTTACACTTACGCAGGCGTCCAGACTTCGCGATTGGGCCGCCGTCTCCTCGGTCCCTGGAGTATGCTTGACTGCGCTGACGGCAAGATCCTGCTGTGCTGTATAGAGGAACATCAGTGGCATCGACTGGTGACGCTTATGGGTCATCCAGAATGGGCGCACGAAGAGCTTTTTAAGGATCGGTTCGCGCGCGGCCGTAACGTGGACGCGTTGTCATTACTCATCGGAGAATGGACCAAGGATTGGAAGGTCAAAGACTTGGTCCGCGTCGCGCAAGAGCGACGCGTTCCCATGGCGCCGGTGAATCGGCTGGCGGATATTTATGCCGATCCTCATCTTCGCGAGCGCGCATTCTTTGCGCCGCTGCCAACGACCGCTGGGCTGCACGAGATCGAAACGCCGGCGCAGCCCTTCAAGTCTTCCGCGATCGCATGGACACTGAAACGTTCCGCCCCTGGTTTAGGTGAGCACAACAATTTGGAGCAAAACTATACGAGCCGGGAACGATGGGGCGCAGGGCAGCCGTCCTACCCATCAATGGCGCGCGAAGGCGGTCCGCTTACCGGTGTACGGGTGCTCGATTTTAGCTGGGTATGGCAGGGGCCGTTCTGTACTCTTCAACTCGCCCATCTTGGCGCCGATGTGATCCGCATTGAAAGCATCCGTCGGCTTGATGTCAACCGAGTAATTCCGCCGTTTGCTGACAAAAAAGAAGGGCGTAATCGCGCAGGCAGCTTCAATCAATGGAACCAAGGTAAGCGTAGCGTCCGCTTGAATCTCGAGATGCCTGAGGCAATTGAGATCGCTCAGAGTCTCGTGCCGCATTCAGATTTGGTGGTGGAGAACTTTGCTCCGGGTGTAATGGCCCGCTTGGGACTGGGCTATGATGCATTACGCGATCTTCGTCACGATATCATCATGCTCTCGCTTTCAGGATATGGTCAGACTGGTCCCTATTCGCGATACGTAAGCTATGGAGGTCTGCTCGGCGCACAGTCCGGACTTTTTTCAGTGAGCGGATACACCGCGGAGACGCCCGGAGAAACCGGCATTACTTATGGCGATCCCAACTCGGGCGCGATCGGCGCCTATGCCGCCATTGCCGCTTTGCTTCATCGTGCTCGTACCGGGCAGGGACAGCACATTGACATCGCTCTGTGGGAAGCGCTCGAAATGCTTCTGCCGGAAGCGTGGCTAGAATATACGATGAATAAAAGAGAGCCGTCGGTGCTCGCCAATCGTGATCGCTGGATGGCTCCGCACAATTGCTATAAGAGCAAAGGCGACGCCGAGCAATGGATCACCATCGCCGTTGGCAACGAGCGCGAATGGCGAGCGCTTTGCGATGCGATTGGGCAGCCTTTGCTCGCCGGCGACGCGCGTTTCTTGACTGCGACGCTGCGCAAGTCGCATGAAGACGAACTTGACGCCATTATTACTCAGTGGACCTCTGAGCGCGATCGCTGGGAAGCTACCGAGGTGCTTCAGCGCGCCGGTGTTGCCGCAATGCCGACCCTGACCAATAAAGACATTGCTCTGGATCCTCACTTGCGCGAACGCGGCTTCTTGGTCGAACTTGATCATCCTGAGGTCGGTCGCCGCACGCACGCCGGTGTTCCCTGGACGATGGACGCCACACCCTGCCGTGTCGGCAAGCCGGCCCCCCTCTTCGGCGCCGACACGGATGATGTGTTGATGAGCTTGCTGGGATACTCGGCCGAACGAATCGAAGATTTGCGCAACCGGGGGGTACTCAGCTAAAGGGTCGTCGGGTGGCGATTGTAACTGGTGATCGCATCTCTGATTACCTGCTCAAAAAGAAAGCTCTCCGGAAACCAAAAACTAAGCGAAACACGCCGCGCAACTTACGTCACGCGGCAGCCTTGGCTGAGGTGTTCGTAAGAGACGAATGACGCATCTCCTCGGGAATGCATTGTCTCAGATCATCAAAAGCCTGTTGCACGAAAGCTTTCATCTGCTCGACGTCAGGCATCAATCGCGCATCCGCCATCATTGAGAAAATGATGCGCTGATCATAACTGGTGATTGCGACGCCGTAGCCGAGATTTCCGCCCAAGGGCAGAAGCCCGAGCATGTCGACGACCTTGTGCCCGGCAAAATACCACGGCGCCTGCGGGCCAGGGACATTGGTTGCGACGAAATTGATCCCCGACGGCGGCATGGCGAGGCCACCCGGCCTCGGCTTCCAATCAAATGCTTTAAGCACGGCGCCCATCAATTCCATGGCTGACGCGCTCGTTGCGCTAACCGCTCCGAGGATAGGAGTCGGTATAACCTCCGCCATACTCGACATCCTTTCCATCGTGTACGGTGCGCCCGATTCCTTGATGCGTTTGGTTTCCTGCGTAATCGCTTTGAGGCGCTCGACAACATCCATCGGCTTAGCGGGAGTACTGGGCATCATCATTGACACGCGATTTTCCAAGACGATCTCCTCGCCGGGCCGCCGCACGTTGACCGGACATCCGAAACGTAAAATACCCTGTGTCGGCCATCCATGGTCCTGCAAGTAGCGGCTCGCGCCTTCGCCCAGAACCGTGAGTACGATGTCATTGATGGTGCCGCCGAAGGCGGCGCGAATTGCACGAAATTCGGTGAGCGGTATTTTGAGATAAGCGAGCCTGCGTTCACTAGTCGCGATTCCAGCGTTCCATGGAGTCGCGACAGGCGCTTGGGCCATCTCCCTCATTAGTTGGGAGGTCTCGATTAAGGTTTGGGCCTGCTCAATTACCGCCGCCGGATTGCGCATCCATTCCTGCGCTCTGCGCCAAGTGCTGTCAAGTTGTTCTACTGCGAGATCGCGCAGAGCACTGAGCCACGATTCTTGCGCGGTTGGAAAATTCCCCGGCGTCCATGGCTCTTTTACTTCTTCTTCCGCTGGGCGAGGGTTGGGCGTGAAGTCCATCAGCCGGTTCAACATCTCGAAAGCCGCGACGCCATCAACTACTGCATGGTGCATCGCCCATACGAACAGGGAGCGTCCCGGCAGGCCCTCAAAGAGGGTCACATCCCACAGCGGGCGGGTACGATCCATCACGCGGCCAAAATGCAGACGCAGAATTTCAGTGATGGCATCGGCCTCGTTAATTCCCTCAGGAAGCTGGTGTCGCCGGACGTGATTCTCCAACTTGAAGTTGGGGTCATCTTCGACGGTTGGGTGAGCTAGATTGAATGGTGGGAAAGCCAGCCGCTGACGGAAACGCGGCGTGATGTGCAATCGCTGCCGCATGTGACTGACCATTTTGTCGAACGGGAGTTCGCCTTCGAGCATAAAGATTGACCCAACGTGGGTCGGGTTAACCGCAGATTCACCATATAGAAAGGAAGCGTCGAGCAAACTCAAGCGACGATTAGTGCTATTTGGCATAATTTTTCCTCTGCTGATGCTGTCGAGCGAGTCCCCACTCGCCTCGAGCCCAATCAAAGGATGCGTCAGAAAGATTAGAATAATCAAGTGGAGACGGTTCGCATTCGTTTATAGTGCGACAAAATCAGCGCTTTCCTCCTTTTGTTCAGTCAGGAGGAGTTCGTGCTCAGCTATCAGACTGCCACGGCGTGCGAGCGGCCAGTCTGTAATCTACTCACCTCTTGTGGCAGCTGTTGCCGCAACTCGTCAAAAGCTTCCTGTACAAAGTTTTTCAAGCGATCGACATCTGGTAATAGGCGCGGCTCCGCTACTAGTGAGATGAAGATTTGCTGATTATAGCTCGTGATTACGACTCCCAGGCCTAGGTTTCCAGCAAGTGGAACAGCGCAGACCCATTCAGTTATCTCGAATCCGGCCAGGTACCACGCCGTTTGAGGCCCAGGGACATTCGTTGCCATGAAATTAATCCCGGTCACCGGCGCATTAGGACCTGTGGGACTCGGTTTCGTTTTCGTATCCTTGACGAATTGTGCCGCCCCTTCTGCCTGCTGCGCGCCAATGCGACCCAGCGCAGCCAGCAGCGCGGGCTGCACTGTATTGGTGCTCATTATCTGCTCAACAGCATAAGGGATACCCGAATCCTTAATCCGCTTGGTTTCTACGGTGAGGGATTGCAGACGTTCAACCACGTTCATGGGTTTCGCCGGGGTCATCGGCATCATGATTGATACGCGATTTTCCAGTTTGATCTCCTCACCGGGCCGCCGGACATTTACTGGACAGCCGATGCGTAACTTACCTTCAGTTGGCCATCCGTGATGTTTCAGGTAGCGGGCGGCGCCTTCACCCAGTATCGTGAGCACGATGTCATTGATGGTGCCGCCGAAGGCGGCTCGGATGGTACGAAATTCAGCAAACGGCAACTTCAGCCACGCCGCGATACGATCTTCGGTAACCGCGCCCGAATTCCACGGCGTGGCAATGGCCACGGTGGAAGAGGTCTCGTTCATTACACGATAGAATGAATCCAAAGCGGATTGCGCTCGCTGGATTGCACCTATTGGATCGCCCATAGATTCTCGAGCATTGCGCGTCGCGGCGTCGATCTGCTCTACCATTAGATCACGTATCGCCCTTACATATGCCTCGTTTGGAGTCGGTAGTTTGGCTGGCCGCCAAGGCTCCGCGGGCGTTTCGACTCGAGCAGGGCGGGGCGTAAAATCCATCGTCTTGTTCATCAGATCGAAGCCTGACACGCCATCCACAATCGCGTGATGCATCTCCCACAAGATCAGTGATCGTTCGGTCAAACCTGTGAAAAGCGTTACACACCAGAGCGGACGGGTGCGATCCAGTAGGCGGCTATTATTAAAGCGGAGAATTTCGTTAATGGCCTCAGTTTCACTGGCGCCCTTGGGGAGTTCTCGGCGCTGGACGTGATTCTCAAGCTTGAAATCCGGATCATCCTCGAGCGTCGGATGGGCGACATTGTAGGGCGGAAACAGGAGCCGTTGGCGAAATCGTGGCGACACATGGAGGCGGTCCTGAAAATGTTGGAAGAGTTTATCGAACGCTAGTTTACCTTTCAGAAAGAAAATCGCGGCGCCATGCATCTGAGTTACCGCGGACTCTTGGTAAAGAAAAGACGCATCCTGATTGGTCAGACGGTAGCTGGCGCCGCTTGCTTGGTCTGCCATGGCTGTGCTCCTGAGTACGGTGGTTAGATTTAGTGTGTGGTCAACTGGACAGAGAATGCGCCATCGAGAAAGTGAACGTCAAGTCAGATCCCTGTGGAAGCCTATTGCCTCGCTCACGCGGCGTCTCGGCTAAAGTCCTTGTAAGATGTCCTCTCAATTGCCAGTATTTGGGTATTGTCTTGCAATTTAGGGCTTGGAGCGCTCAGGCTTCCAAGGAGAATTGTGCCATGGCTTCCTCAGAGATTATCCAGCAATATCCCAAGAAACTGAATTTGAGTGATGGCCGAAGGTTCACAATTCGCGTGATGGAGCCGAATAGCAAGGATGAATCCGCGATTACTAGATTTGCCAGTAATCTCAGGGAAGAGGATTTATTGTATTTGCGAACGGACATAACAGATCCGGCGGTCGTGTCCCAATGGATCCAAAATCTCCGGTCGGGCCACACCTCTACGCTGATAGCCGAGATAGACAACGAGATTGCGGGTTATGCGAGTGTCCATCGCGAACCCGCGCAATGGACCCGCTGTGTCGGCGAGCTCCGAGTTAATGCCGCCCAGCGCTTTCGCGGTGTCGGTCTCGGCCGAACTCTCGTGGCGCAGGCTTTTGCCTTGGGAAAATCGCTTGGTCTTCGCAAGCTCTGCGGAATGTTGACACCCGAACAGAATGGCGCGCGCACTGCGTTCGAACGACTCGGTTTCCGAGTCGAGGCCTCGCTTCAGGATTGGGTGCAGGATCGTCGCGGGCGCTTTCACGATATACTCGTGCTAACTTATGAACTAGATGGATTTACCGATCAGGCCGACTAGCCGTCAGATTTGAATCTTTGATTTACGGCTTGTTCGGCAATGGAGGAGGCGATTACATGCAAGAGGCTGCCGATGGGCCGTTTTCTTTAATGATGCGTGAGCTGATAACACTGATTGATGTGGCAGCCTTATTCACGGACCCGATTTTTTATGGGATTGGTGCCCCGCTGGGAAACGGTAAGCTCGTCGTCATCATTCCCGGGCTATTTGGTAATGACTTCTACCTTCAACCGCTGCATAAATGGCTGCGGTGCGCGGGTTATTCGCCAGTCGAATCGAGCCTGAACTTCAACGCTGGCTGTCTCCAGCGACTTAGTGGCGAAGTTATGGACCAAATATCGAGCCGCTTAGACGGTGGTGATGCCAGCTCAATCGCACTTATTGGGCACAGTCGCGGTGGAGCCTTGGCGTGGGCGCTCGCCAGCCATTTCCAGGCGAAGGTTTCGCATCTAGTGATGCTCGGTTCGCCGGTTGCATCGCTTATGGCTTCCGTCGAGACCGGCAAATCTCTCACCATTCCAGTCGGGCAGACCGGGCGAACCCTAATGCGGATTAGTGCGCTGGTTCGTCAGGTGCTGGATCCTGATTGCGATTATCCGAGTTGCGGCTGTTCATTTGTGTCGAACATTATGCGTCCGCTTAGCCCCCATACGTCGATTCTTTCAGTCTATGGCCGCGACGATTTGATCGTTCCTAAGGAGGCGCAGATCACCGAAGGTGAAATTCTGGAAGTCAACGCAACTCACCTTGGTCTAGTTTATAATCCGGAAGTATATCATGCCATGGCGCGATTTCTGAGCCGCAACGGAGCTCCGGAAAAGAGCTCTACCGTGAGGGCGGACAATCTACGCAATGGGTCGGTTTTCGAAGGCTGAGGGGAGTCGGGTGAAACCGCTCCGCTGGCCGCAGAGTGATTGCGCAAGCTTGGTATCTGACATGCGGTCGATTACCTCGCGTTGTCAACTAACAGATGCTCCCCGATCTTTGCGTTGGTTACTGGCATAGCTCCTGCTTATGATTGCCCTATGCTATCTTTCGTCGCCTCGGAAATGGCGAGTATAAAAGCTCTTCGCGCAACGCCAGTCAAACCCTTTAATAATTCTCGTACTCCTTCCGATTCCTAATGGCGCGTGGCGTCATAGATGCGCACATTTGTGTTTGCTGCTTTTCACTACGGTGCGCTAAAAATGGCCGAATCGCCGTGTCATCGAGGTAAGTCAAGTGAATACCGTAAATTTCCTTACGATACCGGCAGCGATCGTGCCTGAGCAGGAGGCACTGGTCTTCGAGCACGAACGGCTGACCTATGCGGAGCTCAACGATCTGGTGGCTCGGCTGAGCGCCGTCTTCAAAGGGCTGGGCCTCAAGCCGCGTCAGGTGCTCGCCACGCTCGACACCAATTCGCAGCTTTACGTCGCCGCCTACTACGCGGCCGCGAAGGCCGGTTTGACTTTCCTTCCGCTCAATTATCGGGCCAAGGAAGCCGAGCTCGAGTACATGATCAATACGGCGGGGGCCAAGCTCCTGCTGGTCGGCGATCGCTATCTCGAGCTGGCCCACAAGCTCGCGCCGGCATTGCAGGCGACCCGGCTAATCGCGCTCGGTGAGGGCGCCGGTCAACTGCCGCGGCTGCAGGAGCTGCTGGCCACGGCTGCGCCGGACGAAGAGGAAGCCGAGGTCGAGGACGAGGACGTCTCCATCCTGATGTATACCAGCGGCACGACTTCCTTGCCTAAAGGCGTGATGCTGAGCTTCCGCGATTTCACCGCCTACGTGACGGCCAATGTGGAGATGGCCGACGGCACTGAGCGTGGGGCCTTTCTAGTGTGTGCGCCCTTTTACCATATCGCCGGGACCACCGCGATGATGACCAATCTGTGGACCGGGCGCAAAATGATCGTCATGCCGCAATTTGAGCCCGGCAACTGGCTGCAATTGGTGGAGAAGGAACAGGTCACGCACGCCTTCGTGGTCCCGACCATGATGAAGCAGGTGCTGGACCATCCGGCGTTCGCGCAGACCGATCTGTCATCCTTGACCAATCTCGCCTATGGCGGGGCGGCGATGCCGTTGGCGGTGATCCGGCGGGCGATCGCGGCGTTTCCCTCAACTGTCGGCTTCGTCAATGCCTACGGTCAGACCGAGACCACCTCGTCGCTGACGATTCTAGGCCCCGAGGACCATCGGATGACCGGTACGCCCGCCGAAGTCGAACTCAAGCTGAAGCGGCTGAATTCGATCGGCAAGCCGCTGCCGGACGTCGAGATCAAGGTGCGCGACGAGGACCATCAAATCCTCGGGCCGGGCCAAGTTGGAGAGATTATCATCCGCACCCCGCGCATTATGAAGGGCTATGCCGGACGCGCCGACGATGCGGCGTTGCCGGAGGGCTGGCGGGCCACCGGTGATTTGGGCTGGGTGGATGAAGACGGCTACGTATTTTTCGCCGGGCGCAAGGACGACATGATTATCCGGGGGGGCGAAAATATCGCGCCGGCGGAGATCGAAACCGTGCTGATGTCGCATCCGGCGGTGGATGAGGCGGCGGTGATCGGGGTGGCCTCGGTGGAATGGGGTCAGACCGTCAAGGCGTATGTGGTGTTGCGGGCGTCCGCGCAGGCGACGGCGCAGGATATCCAGGAATTTTGCCGCACCCGGCTGGCGAGCTTCAAACGGCCCGAGCAGCTGGAGTTTATCGAAACGCTGCCCAAAAACGCCCTCGGTAAAATCCTCCGCAAAGAGCTGCACGAAAAAGAGAAAGCGCCCGGTAGGACATGATTCTGTGATTAAATGCGCAAACCTCGTCCACGACTGCAACTGACGTTTCGATCGTAAATGATCGTTCGATTCGATGACAATCCGGATCTCAAATGCAGCGATAAGGGCATGATATTCAACGCCTGCTAGAGTGAGTGATGCGTCTCACTGACGAGATCAAAACGCAGCGATAGTTCGAAGCGATCCCACAGCCAATTATTTTAATATTTCGCGCGACGATGCTCCGTCAGAGAGTAGGTCGCCGAATTTACCGCCTATCAAGGTAAGCCACAAGAGAGCGGTGGAGGGATTGCGTTAAGTATATCGTCCGATATATCATCTGTTAAGATTCGATCAAAATTAGTACCCGTAAATTGGCGGAGACAACCGATTTATGACTTACGTGTTTCGAAGATTCGCTCAGCGTGAATATTGGCAAGGCTTTGGCACTATGGGACGAATGACCAGATTCTTCCGAGCCGGGGAAGTGAGACTGGCCTTGTTGTCACTGTTATCCGAACAACCCCAGCACGGCTACGAGCTTATGCGGCAAATTGAGCGGCGCTCGGGGGGCATCTATCAAGCCAGTGCGGGCACTATTTATCCTACCTTGCAACAACTTGAGGACGAGGGCTTGATCACCGCCGCGACGAGCGATGGAAAACGGGTTTACCGCCTCACCGAAGCTGGCGAACGAGAATTACAGAGTGAACACGAAACGGTGCGGCAGATTTGGCGCCGCGCAGAAAGATGGAAGGAATGGCGCTGCGCGCTTGATCCGGAAACAGCCGAACTTCGAGATCCTGCCGAACGGCTCGTCAAAGCGGCATTTAAGGCAGCGGCTGGCAATCTGCGCGGCCATGAACGTATCCAGCGAATTAGAACGATTCTGGAGCGTGCTTTGCACGAACTGGAAGAGCTGAGCAGCTGACGGGCGGCTATTTGATGATGTGCACTTCAGGCAAGAACGCAACTATATAGCAGCAGCCTGGTCAATAGCAGCTGAGGAGCTGCGCTGCTCAAACATTGCATGGTAAGGAGCTATGAGAAACGAAACGACCTTTGCTGCGGGAGCAGCACTTACGGAACTTGCGATTCGTCCAGCCACAGAATTGGGGCTGCTGCTGAGCGATCCAATCTTCTGGGGCTTCGGTGTGCCGCGTGGAGATGGACATCCCGTACTTGTTCTGCCCGGACTATTTGCCGGTGATGCCTACCTTCGACCCCTGCGCGGATGGCTTGGACGGATAGGCTATACGCCAGTGCGCTCCGGCTTAGAGAGAAATCCAGGCTGGTCCGAGGAGTTGGTGGATGAGCTTTGCCAAGTGGCCGAGCGAGCGTTTGATCGCCGCGGAAAACGCGTCAGCATTGTCGGTCATAGTATGGGCGGCGTGCTTGCCCGGTCGATTGCCGCTCGTCGTCCCGATGCGGTAGACCGCGTAATCGCGCTCGGATCGCCTTTGACGGTGAGCCGCGCCGCGCTTCCAGGAAATGTGCGCATGGCTGCCATATACAGCCACGATGATATTGTTGTTCGTCATCCGCACGGACTCGCGCGCGATGCGGGCGCTATCAATATCGGTGTGCGAGGCAGCCATGTCGGCCTGGCTACTAATTCCGAGGTATATCGCCATCTTGGCCGTCTGCTCTCGTCCTGATGTAGAGATGCCGGTCCGCCATCTTTGCTACAAGATAACTTTGAGAGATTTAAGGACTGCGGAGTCCATGCCGGAGGTTTATCCGTTCTGCTGAGTTCGCCATCAGCAACAGGAATAATCGATTAAGGCGCGCCACTATACTACCCGACGCGTCGCCCAAGCATTTCTCGATCTTCGCCGTATAAAGTTCTTCTGTCCGAACTTTCGCGAATTCTTTTAACGATGCCCCCGTTTAAGATTATTCACTTAACGCAAGATGATATCCCCACGATCATTTCTTTTTGATGGGGATAGATCGGCGAGTCACTCTTTTCTTTTCCCCGCTAACTGCGACTCTTAATTCTTTGAAAGAGGTTTCGGAAAGAGTCGCTCGATCGCTTGTTCAGTCGGTAAGTCGCTAAGCTCCCTCTTCTTTTTCATGGGATATTCCTATGAACGATAACGGACCTGCTGATTCTGGTGCACACTTTCGATTCTGATGCAAAATGTCACGAGTTTTTAGAAGAGATTGCATAGCCGGATGGTCCGCGTTGTCCACGCTGCCGATCCGACAAAATCCCGCGTATCATAAAGCGCAACCAGTACGATTGTGACTCACGCCGTAACAGCGGGGATCGTACCTTCATGATATGCATCTTCCGCTCTGGGAATGGTTCGCCGCTGTTTATCTTATTAAGCGCACGTTGAAAGTGGCCTATAAGACCGCGTGATTTCTCTGCCATCGAATACGAGCAGCAATGAAAGAAATCGATCCTGAGCCGTTCCAGGGCACGGTCGAGTATGCCGTTCCAGGGCACGGTCGAGTATGATGATAAGTGGCATGGTGGAAAGCGCAGCGGCATGGGGAAGGGGGAAGTTGGCAACAAGAGTACCATCATGGACGCAATCGGGCGGGGTGGCCCGATTAAAAGTTGAGAAGCGCGTTGGCGCCGCCTCAATCAATCGAAACCAGACTGGGCCGGTCGTTCTTAAACGCTAACCCCCGGCCCAGTCTCCAGAGCCCTAACTCACCCCTAGGAAACCGCTGCCCAGCCGACGTTTGCCGCAGCCTACTGATGGTCCACGTGAAGCTTTCAAGTTGAGGCGGTTCAGTGGTAAGCATCAGCGAGCTTCACGCCGGCGTGAGCGATCTCATGACACGCACGGGGAAGGATCGAGCGAGGGAGAAAAGGACGATGGCAAAAAGTCTCGAGCAAACCGTAACCGAGCTGGCGGACCGCGACGCGATTCGCGAACTGCCGCAGCGCTATTGTGACTGTGTGTGGCAAGGTGATGTGGATGGGATTGTCAAACTGTTCGCCGACGATGGCGTGTTTACGATTGTCGGCAATAATCGTGAGACGACCAACAAAGGCCACAGCGAGTTGCAGAAGACCTACAAGGCCGGACTCGCGTCGCTGACGCCGCGTCCGTATATCCATAATCATGTGATCGAGATGAAGGGCGGTGGCCAGGCGAGCGGGCGCTGTTATGTCGAGCTGCGCGACGCCAGCGACAATCTCAAGTGGTTGGGCACGGGCTATTATCACGATGAGTATGTGAAGGTCGGCGACCGATGGAAGTTCCAGTCGCGGCGCGCCCAGATGGTACATATGGAGCCGAAGATGGCGGCGGGGACCGGCGGAATGCAGGAGAAGAAATAGTCATGGCAAAGAGTATCGAGCAAATTGCAAATGAACTGGCGGATCGCGAAGGGATTCGCGAGTTACCGCTCAAATACTGCGACTGTGTATGGCGCAACGATATGACGGGGATTGTCGATCTGTTCGCGAATGATGGCGAGTTCATCACCAAGGGCTTCAAGCGGGAGCATCGTGCGTCCGGACGCGAGGCGCTGCTGAAACTGTATGGCGGGTTGACGCAGGGCGCGCTGACGCCGCGTCCTTACATTCATAATCATGTGATCGATCTGCAAGGCGGCGGGCGGGCGAGCGGGCGCTGCTATGTCGAGCTGCGCAATCTGAAGAACAATATGGAATGGGTCGGCAGCGGCTATTACGAGGACGACTACGTCAAGAGCGGCGACGAGTGGAAGTTCAAGTCGCGCACGTTCCGCACGGTGCATATGACGGTGAATCCGGGGTGAAGGGGCAGGAGAAGGAAAAAAATTGATTACATCAATCGGGAGTCGCGAGCTAATTAGCGTGCTCTCGTGAATCGAGTAACTATTTTTTGTCATCCTAGCGTATGGCTGCCGCGCGAAGAGTCCGGGAATCCGGGATTCCTCGCGCGTCAGGCAATCTTGAACGCAGCTCGCAGACTCGCCTGCTCGCTCCGTGCAGGAGCGCTCCGCTGCCCCAGACACGCGGGAATGACAGCAATCGAAACCGCAAATTGATACAGCGTCCCTTGCCAGCTTGGTCCTGATCGGCAGCGTAAGAAGCCTAGGAGTGGATTCGGAACGAGAGGCCGGGAGCGGCGTGCTTTACATTGTGGCGACGCCGATCGGGAATGCCGAGGATGTTACGGCACGTGCGATTCGCGTGATGCGCGAAGCCGATCTGATTGCCTGCGAGGATACCCGGCGTACCGGGCGCATGCTCGCAGAGCATGGTATCCGCACGGCCAGTATTAGTTATTACGAACACAATGAAGACCGGAGGATTCCGGAGCTGGTCGAGCGGCTGCGGGCGGGCGCGACGATCGCGCTAGTCACTGACGCAGGGACGCCAGCGATTTCTGATCCCGGCTTTCGGCTGGTGCGAGCGGCGCTCGATGCGAGTATCGCGGTGAAATCCGTCCCGGGGCCCTCGGCGGCCATTGCCGCGCTATCGATCGCGGGTCTGCCGACTGATCGATTTGTGTTCGAGGGATTTTTGCCGAGCCGAGCGGGTGAGCGGCGGCGCAGACTCGAGGAGTTACGTCGCGAGAATCGTACGATGATCTTCTATGAGGCAGCGCGACGATTGCTGGAAACACTTACAGTGATGATCGAGGTCTTTAGCGCGAAACGCCAAGGTGCGGTGTTGCGCGAAATGACTAAAACTTATGAGGAAGCGGTTCGTGGTCCGCTTGGAGAGATCGCGGAACACTTCCAACAGAACTCAGCGCTTGGCGAGGTCACGTTGATAGTCGCTGGAATAGAGGATTCGCACGCCCGGGATGCTCAAGAGGGTATCGACGAAACGATGATGTTCGAAGTATTGCGTGATGCGGGAATGACCCTGAAAGCAGCCAGTAAGGTGATTGCAAAGCTGACTGGTGCGTCCCCGCGAGAGATCTATCAACGGGGGGCGCTCACGAAATCCTAATGTCCTGAGTTAGGAATTCGCTGACAAAGTAGAACCGGCCCGAGGAGTCTAGCCCAGCAAACCGGTACCGGCTTCGCTGACGCGAAGTTGTCCTAGATCCTTCGACTTCATTCGCGTTGCTCACTTCTCTCAGGATGATATTAGCTGGCAAGAGCCCAACCATTTTGCAATCAATTTCTAAATCAGGACACTAGCAGGCTGGGATTTTAAACCTAGCCTCCAACGGATCAGATTTAGTTCATTTACACTATCGAGCTTAGTAATTACTGGCGAATACCCATTTGCCGGAGGAGCGGCAGAATCTCGCGCTCGAAGCGGATGGTATCCTCATAGTAGGAAAGGAATACCAGCAGGAGGCCGTCCATTCCGGCGTCGTAGAGCGATTTGAGCTGCTCGGCGACTTGCTCGCGAGTGCCGATGATAGGGAGGGCGCCTGCGCCGAGCGCGAACATCTCGAGCGTAAAGCGATCGAAAGAGCCGCTCTTGCCAGATAATCCATTAGCCCAATTCTCGGCCGCTTCGATATCGAGTTCAGCAATGATACGGCGGCGTTCAGCGTCGGCCTCGCGCTCGGTCTCGCGCCATAGCACGAAGGGATAGCAGGCACATCGGACGGTGCGGCCGTAACTGCCGGCGCGTGCGCGAAGGCCGCTGGTCAGGCCGGCAACCGACTCAAAGCTGGGCGGACTGATAAAAGCCCAGTCGCACAGACGCGCGACCATCTCCATCGCGTCCGCGGAAACGCCGGCGTTGGCGATTGGCGGATGCGGCTTCCGCACCGGGGCCGGTTTCAAATAGCCGCCGGTGATTCGGTACCAGGGGGATTCGTGGTTGAAGGCGCCCGGTTCCGAGGTCCATAGGCCTTTCAGGATTTCCACGAAGGCGGAGGCGCGTTGATAGCGCTCGTCGTGAGGGCGGACCTCGGCTCCCATCGGGGTAAACTCGCGCTCACTCCAGCCACTGACGATATTGATGCCCCATCGGCCATGGCTGATATGATCGAGGGTCGCACCCATCTTGGCTGCTACCGCCGGATGGAATAGTGGAACGTGGGCTGTCGAGTAGATATTGATGCGATGAGTATTGGCGAGGAGGGCAGCCGCCCAGGTCATCGTCTCAAGAGAATTTCCGAGATAGTCAGTTTTGCCGCCATAGCCTTTCCACTTTGCGACTGGAAAAAGAAAATCGAAGCCGGCGTTTTCGGCGGCGAACGCGATTCGCAGATTCGATTCGTAAGTCCATACGTTGGGATCGGCTTTGTAGGTACTGATTGAGTAACCGGCGCCGCAGTTGGGCATGAACAGTCCGAGTTGTAGCTGAGGCCGGGCGGGATTGTCGGAGGGCGCGGCCGGTGCAAGTCGTTGGTGAGCCGATGCTTCACTCATGTCGGTTACCTGGCGGAGCTCAGTTACTATTACCGCAGCTTGCGGAAGAAGGCGCGGATGTCATCGACGAGCAGCTTGGGTTCCTCCATTGGGGCGAAATGGCCGCCGGAGGGCATCACAGTCCAGTGCTTGAGATTGTAGTAGCGCTCGGTCCATTTGCGCGGCATCAGCATCACTTCCTTGAGGAAAACACCGGCTCCGGTAGGCGCCTCGACTACGGGCATCCGGTTGTGCGAGGGTTGCCAGAGATTGTGCGCGGCTTCGTAGTAGTAACGCGCGGAAGTACCGTAGCTTTCGGTGATCCAGTAGAGCATGAAGGTGGTGCAGAGGTCGTCCTTGCTGAAACGGCGTTCAACGTCGCTGTCGCAATCGCTCCAGGTGCGACGCTTTTCGAGGATCCATGAGGCGAGGCCGGCTGGCGAATCGTTCAATGCGTGCGCGATGGTCTGTGGTTTCGTGCACTGCAAGCGCATGTAGCCGGCTTCGTTCTCAATGAAATTGCGATTGTGCGCGGCCCATCCTTCCTCGCCCGGGCCGTAATCTTCGGGCGTTGGGCCACCGCCGGTGAAGAAGCCGAGCGAGATGATCAGATGGGTGTAGATGCCGATGAGCCGGTCGGCATACTTATGGCCGAGTTGGGCGGAAACGATTGCGCCCCAGTCGCCGCCCTCGGCGGCGAACTTATCGTAGCCGAGCACGTCTTGCATCAGGGTGACCCAGAGGTCCGCGGTGCGCCAATAATTGATGCCGGTCGTAGTAAGCGGGGTCGAGAAGCCGTAGCCGGGGAGCGACGGGACGATCACATCGAAGGAATCGGCGGGGTCGCCGCCGTGCGCGGCTGGATCAGTGAGCGGGCGGATAACCTTATGAAGGTCCCAGAAGGTCCAGGGCCATCCGTGGGTCATGATCAGCGGAATCGGATTGGGTCCTTTGCCGCGCTCGTGAATGAAGTGGATCGGGATGCCTTCGATTTCGGTTTTGTAGTTGGCGAAGGAATTCATCGCGCGCTCATGGCTGCGCCAGTCGTAAGCCGAGCGCCAATAGTCGATCAGCTCTTTGAGGTATTCGAGGTTGGTACCGTAGTCCCAGTTCTTATTACCGAAGTCGCGCGGGAAGCGAGTGTGACTCAGGCGGTAACGCAAATCTTCGAGAGTGGAATCGGGGACAGCGATAGTGAACGGTTCTGGTTTAGGCATCACGAGAAGTTCCCGTCGATTAGCGATAGTCGAGCATACGATAATCGGACTTGAGCGGGATCACAAATCCGTCGTGGGCAATGGCAGGGATCACTTGAGGCAGCGCTGCAGCAATGATGCGCTGCCTGTTGCGTTAGAATCAATCGGCGTCGCGCGGCATTTTCAACCGCGCGACGAAGGATGCGATTACAGGCGGATTTCCTTGATGAATGGAATCAACGCATCGAGGAGGCCGCTGGGATTGTCGCCCTGGATCGTATGGCCGGCGTTCGGGACTTTGACCCAGCGCCCCTGTGGTAAGCTCTCGGCGAACTTCGAGGCATTAGCGTCCGAGAAAACGTCGCTACGATCGCCGCGTAAGATTAGCGTCGGACACGAGATTTGGTGGATATCGCTAAGGATTTGTTTCGCGCGCTCGATGCGTTCATGGGCGAAATCCGGCGACATCCGATTCGGATCATGTTTCCAGGTCCATTTGCCGTTTGGGAGCTTACGGAGATTGTGGAGGAGGCTGCGCCGGAGCAGGGTTGGATTGCGGCGCGGGTTGAACGCCATCGCGCGCTCGACAAATCCATCGACCGAATCCAGCACGCGATCCTGACTAATGAAGTCGCGGATGCGTTTAGCGCCATCCATGCTTAGCTCCGGTCCGACATCGACAAGCACCAGCCCGGCCATCGTTTCGGCGTGAGCGATCGCATAGCCGATCGCGGCAAAACCACCCATCGAATGGCCGATAATGAGTGGCTTGCGCAACCCGAGCTTCGCGATGAACCCCGCGACGTCTTCCACCTGACTGTCATGGCTGTAGTCCGAAGTCGGTTCCCATTCGCTATCGCCGTGGCCGCGTTGGTCAAGCGCAAGGCATCGATACTTGGTGCGCAGCATAAGACATACGACATCCCACGTATGGGCATTCAAGCCGCCGCCGTGGAGGAACAGGATCGGATGTCGGGCTGCATTACCCCAGTCAAGGTAATGAAAGCGCATACGGCCAATCACGATGTGATGGGATTCCGGCAGCACCAGTTCCGGCAGTTTCAATCCGGCGAGATTGGCGGCCAGCTCGAGATGTTCTCTTTGCTCAGTATCAGTCAGCACGTTCTATACACTCCTTGGTCTGTTCTGGAGGTAACAGCCAAATGGTGACGGGTAAGATATAGCAATCTCTTTGCAAGGCGGCAATGCAGAAGCCGTTCATGTCATTCTGAGAGAGTCTGGGACCAAAGCAGGCCCTTGAAGAGGCTTAAGCCAACGAAGGAATCCCGGATGCCAGGCAAAATAGGAAGAAGCTAGTTCGTAGATCAAGCATAAGAGACCGCTAGATTCTTCGCTTCGCTCAGAATGACAATCCTGAAATCTAGTTATTTACATCAGCTGAACATTCCTCAATTTCAGTTCAGGTTGAACATTCGGGCGGCATTGTCCCAGAGCAGCTTGCGGCGCGATTCATTCGGGATCGGCTGCTTCATCATCGCATCGATACCCCACGGATAAGTACCGTCCGGATGCGGATAGTCGGTATCCCAAGTGAAGTTGTTATCGCCGACGATTTCGATGGCGGCCTTGAGGGTTGGCTCGTCACCGCGAAAGGCCACACATACGTTGCGCTTGAAATACTCAGTCGGACGCATGGTCAGATATTCATGTTCGGCATTGCCGCTGAAATCCCAATGCTGCTCCATCCGCTGCAACCAATAAGGAACCCAGCCGCCGTCAGCTTCGACATGGACCACCTTCAATTTAGGGAACTTCTCGAAGATGCCATACCAGATCAGCCCGGCCATCGCCGCCATCGCTTCGAACGGATGCGACAGGATATGCCCGCTGACGTGGGTGTCCATCCGATCACCGAAAGATGGTACGGAGGACGATGCTGAGTCGTGGGTCGAAATTGGTTTGCCGATGTCTTCGATCTCCATCCAGAGCGGCAGATAGTCGTCGCTCCAGAGTGAGCGTCCACGCACCGGATTCGGTCGCATGTAATAGCTGACGCATCCGGCCTGCGAAGCGCGGCGCGCTTCCTTGATGGCTTCTTCCGCGTCCTGCATTGGGAGAATCGCGGCCCAGTGCAAGCGGTCCGGCGAGGCCGCGGCATATTCCGCGGCCCAGTTATTGTAGGCGCGGCAGCAGGCGGCGAGCAGCTTGATATCACGGAACTCACGTCCGAGCATCTGTCCCGCGACGGTCGGATACATAATCTGCATGTCGACGCCCTGTTCGTCCATATCGGCCAGCCGGCTCTGCGCGCTGAAGCCGGCTTTTTTGGCCTTCTCGAAACGCTCCATGGCTTTCTTGACCGCGGTGAGAAAGGCCGGCGCGGCCATCGGATATTTGCCCTTCTCGCGCACGAACGAGTCGCCTTCGACCAGGAATGTCCGGCGGTTGGACTCAGGAGCCACACCGACTTTGGGCGCTTGCGACTTGTAGGCGTCTTCCATGTAGCGCTCCCACAGCCATTCCGGTTCCATCAGATGGGAATCGGTATCGACGATTTTGAATCCGTCACGCATGGTTGTTCACCTCGAAGTTTATCGATGGTTGAAGTATATCCTAATTGATGGTGCTGGGTCATTTTGATCGGGTCCAATACCGGGGCTCTGTTTTATGTCACCCTCGCCCGCGGCATCTGCTTGAGGAGTCTCCAGTTTCGGGATTCATCTCTCTGAACGCAGCTCGCGGACTCGCTTGCTCGGCTTCACTTGTTCCGCCTAGCGGCGCGCCAGAAGTCCAGACGCGCGGGAATGACAGCATAAAGCCTCAAACTGACCCCACTGCCTGAGCGTCTGCATTAATCCTTATTGCTGCGGGAGGATTAAGGCCTTTACGCCTTGTTTTTTGTTGAGCAACTCGAAGGCTTCGATGCCGTGATCGAGGCCGTAGCGATGCGTCACCATCGGCTTCAGATCAACCGCGCCGCCGGCGACCATCGCGATTGAACGCCGCCACGTGCTCGGCACGCGGACCCGCGACGGGATGATCTTCACACCATGGAAAAAAAGCGAGCGCAGTTCACTATTCGAGAGTCGCGCGCCGGCCATCCGAGTTCGATCAGCTCGCCGTTGCGCCGGATCAGATGGCGAACCGAATCGAGAAATCCAGCCGCATCGAAGACTACATCAGCCCCGCTTTCGGGCATGATTCCGCGCACCTGGTCGATCCAATCGCGATCGGAGGCGCAGACGGTCTTAAAGCCCATGCTCCGCGCGAGCGCCAGCCGTTCCGCATCGACGGCCAGACCCGTGATCACGATCGAGGTCACCCCGAGCGCGCGCGCGGCGAGAGCGGTGCAGAGGCCAATTGGCCCCGGGCCTTCGATTACGCGCTATCGCCGGCTTTGAGCGAAGATTCTTCGACGGCGTGAACGCCGGTCGCGAAGGGCTCGAGCAGCGCCGCCTCTTCCATATCCATCGATCTTCGGCACGAGCCAGGCATTCTGAACGGGCGCGATCGCGTATTCAGCGAACGAGCCGCCGAGCCGTCCGGGATTAAGGCAGAAGTTGAAGCGTCCATGTTGACAGGACGAACATTGGCCGCACGGACCGAAAGGGTCGAGCGCGACGTGGTCGCCGACTTTGAAGCCGGTGACGCCTGCGCCAAGCTCGACGACCTCGCCGGCCGGCTCATGGCCGATCACGGTTGGAAATTTGGAGACTACGCGATCGGCGTTGAGTTCCCATAGATAGATATGCAGGTCGGAGCCGCAGATGCCGCAGACTGAAATTTTAACCAACAGTTCGTTGGGAGCGGGCTTGGGAATCGGCACTTCAATCAATTCGACGCCCGGCTCAGGACGGGTCTTGGCGATTGCTTTCATAGGGCTAGTAATACGACCGGGAGCACACGCAGGTCAAAGGCATATCTCTTCCCTAATCCCTCTCTACGCGGAGAGGGGAATCAGAGTGAGAACAGGGATTATTCGCTTCGCGCAGAATGAAAGGAGTTGAGCTCGACGGTGTGGAGCTGCAGCCAGAAAATTAATTCCAGTGGCGGAGGGGGACGCCGCGATAGCGCATCCGCGGACGAATCAGGCGATTGTCGGCGTACTGTTCGAGGCTATGCGCGATCCATCCGGCGGCGCGGCCCAGCGCGAATACCGCGGCCGGCATCCCCCGTCGCAGGCCAAGCATCCGCACGCAGGTGGTCAGATAAAAATCGAGATTCGGGCGCAGCCGCTCGCGCTTCCAGACAGCTTCTTCGATTCGCGAGCGCCATCTCGAAAAGACGCTTGTTCTTATGGCGTGCGATTTCCGTTGCGACGCTCTTGAGTAGTAGGGCACGCGGATCACCCTCGGGATAGATCGCGTGGCCGAAGCCGGGGGGCAGCAGATGTCGTTCAGCAAAATGATCCAGCAGATCGTCGAGCTTGACGCGCGACTCGAGCTCGGCAAGCAGTAGCTCGATACGATCGCAGGCGCCGCCATGAATCGGACCGGAAAGCGAGCACAAAGCTGCGAGAACTGATGCGTAGAGGTCTGCGCCGGTGCTTGCGACTACACGAGCGGCAAGCGTCGATGCGTTCAATTCGTGTTCGGCGCATGCAACCAGCACACGATCGAGCGCGATATGGTCCGGTTCTCTGATCGCGCCGAAGGAAAGTTGAAGCAGCTGAGCTGCGATACTTCCGGCTGGAGATCGCGCGCCAGGCGCTCTTTCGGAGCGTGCGCTTGCGATGACCGTGGGCATCGCGCCGATGATCATGGTGGCGTGATCGCGCGGTTTCGCCGCAGAATTTCGGCGCTCGGCAGCGGCCAATACTGGCAACATGATCGCGAGCCGGGATAAAGGGGGAGCCTCCGCGCCGACACTCCTCAGGGCGGCAACAACAGCTGATGGGATGCGGACCGCGTCGATCCGGTCTCGCAGTGCTTGAACTTCAACCGGGGAAGGGCGCTCGCCATTCCACAAGAGCAGACAAACTTCCTCGAAAGTTGCGTGTGCGACGACCTCCTCGATCGGGTAGCCGCGATAGGCGAGTTGGCCGTCAATAATCGAACTGACGGCGGATTCGGCGACGATTACGCCGGGTGGCGCACCGTCATCGCGCGGCTGCGCGATCGTGACCCAGGTGGAGGCATCAGGCAGGCTGCGCGCCCGCCGCCCTCGCTCGGGCATCGCCACGCCACGCAGGGCCTCGATTTCGCTTAAGCGATAAAGGGTCTCACGACCAACTTTACGCTTGTAACTTTTCAGCCATCCGCGACTTACATAGGCGTAGAGCGTGCCGACCTTTACCCCGAGGTACGCGGCAGCCTCCGCCGCCGTCAGCATTCGCGAGTCGTCAGATATGGGATGCGCCGCCACTGCTGCGATCAGGACATCAGCTAGAGGCGGCGTCAAGCGACGGTCATTGCCGATTAGGCTATGACTCGTGCAGGCACGTGGAGTTAGTCGCGTGGGTTGCGACTGGGCAGCGCCCGTCCGAGCGTCTTCATCACTTCCTGGATATCGGACCACACCAGCCGCTTGTCCGCAGGATTGCGCAGCAGATAGGCCGGATGAAACGTCGGCATCAGCTGCACGCCCCCTACCACCTGCCACTTGCCGCGCAGCTTGCTGATCGGGGTTTTTACTTTGAGCATCGCCTGCACGGCGAATGTTCCCAGTCCGACGATCACCTTCGGGCGCACGAGTTCGATTTGGCGAAAGAGGAAAGGCTCGCAGGAGGCCACTTCGTCAGGTTCGGGATTGCGATTCTCCGGCGGGCGACACTTGATCACATTGCAAATATAAACTTCGGCGCGCGCCATACCCATCCCGCGCTCGATGATGTCGGTTAACAGTTGACCGGCGCGTCCCACGAACGGCTCACCCTGCGCGTCTTCATCGGCCCCAGGACCCTCACCCACGAACATCAACTCCGCGCGAGGATTACCGACGCCGAAGACGAGATTGGTGCGCATCGGGGCGAGCTTGCATCGTTGGCAGTCACCGATGAACGCGCGCAGTGCTTCGAGATCGGCAGTCTTTTCCAATCCCGGATAGCGCGCCAGCAATTCGTTGGGAACAATCGGTGCTTGCGGTGGCGCGACTGGCTTAGAGGGCGGCGATGATGATTTCGTGCGTCGCTCGGGGAGAGCAACCGGCTTGCCTGATATGAGTGGCGCGCGTGGGGGTGCGGTCGCGCTGACCGGTAATCCTTCGAGACCCTCCTCACGCAACTGCTCGAGATAATCGCGAATCGAGGCGAGCAGCTTCGCACGTTCAGGTTGATTATCCAGTAAAGACATATTATCGCGCTGACCTACAATGCATTATGCAACTTTCGCGAGTGCGGCTAAATGCTGATCTATTTTTTCGATACAAGCTCATCGCCGGCATGGTTCTCGTGGACGATGGTGGCGAGTCTGGCCGCGGCCATCGCAGCAATCGCGGCGTGGTTTCAGTTTCGCGCGATGTCTTTGCAGATGAGAGCAAGCTTGCTGCTCTCTTTCGATCAGCGTTGGGAAGAACCGTCATTCAAAAGGAATCGTAACGTATATGCGAAATTCCAAAGCTCAGTGAGCGATGAAATTCGTCTTTTCCGTGCCGGCGCTGAACCTGACGAAGATGGCGAGGTGATGATGAGGAGGTATCAGAGCAGGCTAGCCAGAATGCTCTGGGAAAATCCAGCGGAGTATCAGACAATCATGGGCTTTGTTATTTTCTAGAGACCGTTGGATATGCCGCGCGAGCCAGATACATCCATGCGCGTGACATTACCAACCTCCTGGGTGGAACAATCAGGGAAGTGAGCCAAGTTTTCCAATACCACATCCGTGAGCTGCAGGAGACGCCGGGCCGCGAGGAACTGTTTGGTAACTGCGTATGGCTGTTTAATCGAGCTTGGGACGACTATGAATCACGCCATTATAAACGCGTCTGATGGGTAGCCGAGCGCCTATAGTAATTTAATCCTGAGGCTTTTTCGGCGGACGAGGCCGGTCAATCAACTTGCCATTGGGTGAAAGCGGAATCCAATTAGCTAACATGGTTTGAATTTAGCAGATTCTCGTGTGATGCGATAGCAGCATCCGGTTACCGGCCATATTCGACAGAACCGTCTTCCGCAGTCTCTCTATCCGCGCGCAAGTTTATCAGCCGATCGAGAATCAGATCGCCCACTTCATCTTTGGTGAGTTTCGGGGTGGTTTCGGGATGGCCATCAGCGCCGAGCATCGTCACAATATTGGTATCGACGCCGAAGCCGGCGTCGGAGCGCGAAACGTCGTTGCCGACAATGAGATCGAGCTGTTTGCGCCGCAGCTTGTCAGAAGCATTATTTTCGAGCTCTTCGGTTTCAGCCGCAAAGCCGATCATGATCCGATTACCCTTTTGCGCCGCGAGGCGTGGCAGTTCGTCGGCAATCGGGGCGAGTTCGAGAGCCATCCCGCGAGGGTCTTTTTTGAGCTTTTGCGAGGCGGGTTTCGCGGGACGGAAATCTGCGACCGCGGCAGCCATGATCAGCGTCGAGCACCAGGAGAAATTGCGCGAAGTCGCATCAAGCAGGTCGGCGGCGCTCACGGTATCGATGCGTTCGACGCCGTGTGGGGTGGGCTGTGCAGATGGGCCGGCGATCAGCCGAACTTCTGCGCCACGTCGCCAAGCCGCGCGGGCGAGCGCGAAGCCCATCTTGCCGGTTGAGCGATTGGAGACGAAGCGCACGGGATCAATGGGTTCCTGAGTCGGTCCGGCAGTGATCAGGATGCGCTCGCCAGCAAGATCATGAGGCGACAGCATCCGGACCAACTCTTCAACGATCGCGGCAGGCTCGATCAGGCGGCCTTTGCCCTCATAGCCGCAGGCCAGCGCGCCCGCCCCAGGCTCGATAATTATGGCGCCGCGCTTGCGCAACTTGCCCAAGTTCTCGGTGACGGTCGGATGATCGTACATGTGCACGTTCATCGCGGGCGCGAACGCGAGCTGACATCGCGTGGCGAGCAGTACCGTCGTGAGCAAGTCGTCGGCGATTCCGACGGCGGCCTTGGCCATCACGTTGGCGGTCGCAGGCGCGATCACGATCACGTCGGCAGTATCGGCCAAGCGGATATGTCCGATCTCGGATTCTTGCGTGAGATCGAAAGTGTCGGTCGCGACGGGATTCTGACTGAGGGTCTGCAAGGTCAGAGGAGTGATAAATTCCGTGGCGTTGCGCGTCATAATCACGCGCACTTTCGCTTCGGCGACGACGAGCAATCGGACCAGCTCGGCTGCCTTGTAAGCAGCGATTCCGCCCGAGACTCCGATTACAATCGTTTTGCCGCGCAGCATACTCATTGAGCGCGAGTTTAGCTTACCAGCTTGCGGGAAATGAAGAGAGGCAGCAAAGAGTACTCGATTTATTTTGTTCCGGCGAAATACTTGCCAAAGTGCAGATTACGATGATACTCGCGAGCTTGAGTCTGCATCTCGCGAGGCCACGTCTGGGCCCGTCGAGCAGCTGTGAAAGGCCCGAATATGTCGTCGAAAATGTGTCTGCTGTGGTTTGGTATAGGAGTGCTTGGTTGGCTTGGTGCGCCTTTGCCGGTGAGTTCCCAGAGCGGCGCATCGACGCCGTCATTTGTCAATGATCAAGGCATGTCGAAGGAGTCCACTGGAGCGACAATACCGCCAGGTACGCGAATCACTGCGCAAAACTGGCAACAGTATCGTCAATTCATGTCGGATGGAGTGCAGGCGCTGTTCCAGGGCAAGTACTTTTGGAAAATGCCGGATGACGCTGAAATCAATGTCAGCGCGACCAGCGTCAATCCGCCTCCTAAAACCTTTCTCGATGCGACGGAGAAGTATTCGCCGCAAGTCAAACTTATCAAGCTGCCGGACGGGGGCATCACGCTGCAAAACTATCAGGGCGGATTTCCGTTTCCGAATCCGTCGGAGCCGCACAAAGGATGGAAGATTCTGGCTAATGTCTGGTATCGGTATTTCCCGCACGTATCGTTTATCAACCATGGCGGCGGATGCTCGCTCGATCACAATTTGAATATCAATTGTGCATCCGGGGATATCGTCTATCGTCAATTGAGTTTCAATACTGATCCGGGCGTTCCGGCCACGATCCCGGGAGCAGCGGACAAATTCTATACTCAGTGGTATATGCTGTCGGAGCCCGAGCAGTCGCGCTACACAGCGTCATTGCAGATTGCCTACACGGACTTGCAGCGGAATGAGGATCTCTATGCGTTTGTGCCGGCGTTGCGGCGCTATCAACCGGTCTCGACGCTCGGCCGATGCAGTATGGTGCAGGGCGTTGATATCACGCAGGAGGATTATCGCTCGGGCTTCGATTCGAATCTGACGCAACTTAAGGTCGATTATCTCGGCGAGCGCAAAGTTGTCGCGCTGTTCCTCTCGAAGATGCCGGACGACGGATTTCCGAGCGCCTTCCAGATGCCGCTCGGATGGCCAAAGCCCTCGGCGGGACAGTGGCAGGTGCGCGACGTTGACGTGATTAGCGTGAGCAAACTGCCGACGAAGGCAGAGAATTATTGTTACGGGAAGCGCGTCATGTATGTGGACAAGACGACCTACGCGCCATTATGGGAAGAGTTATACGACGTGAAGATACAACCGTGGAAAATCGTTGGACTGTTTCTGCGCGTTGCCGACGTTCCGGGATTGGGCAAGGTCGAAACCAGCGGCTCGCTGATTTATGCGTTCTGGGACGTACAGCATCGGCACGCCTCGTTCGTGCTCGATCCGACTAACAACCGTTATTCGTTTTATGTCAACGAGCAGGTGCCGAAGGATTACCTCGATCTGACTCGCTATACTACGCCGGGCGGCCTCAACATGATTATGCGTTGAGCGCCGCCACGTCCGGTTCGGTTATCTTTCAAGTTCGCCGCTGATAAATTTCTCGACACGATCACGCGCGATATCGTCAGAAATCTGTCGCGGCGGATGCTTCATCGTGTAGGCTGCGATCGAATAGAGAGGTCCGCCAATCTTGCGGTCGCGGGCCAGCTTGAGGCATCGAATCGCGTCGATTATTACGCCACCCGAGTTCGGAGAATCCTGCACGGACATCCGCAACTCGAGCTCAATAGGGATTCCGGCAAAGCCCTCGGCCTCGATACGCAGGAAGCAGACCTTATTGTCGTTCTGCCACGGAATGTAATCCGAGGGGCCGATATGGACGTCATTATCGGGCATCCGTTCCGGCAATACGCTCTGTACCGCCTCGGTCTTGGATTTGCGCTTTGAGGTCAGGCGCGAACGATCGAGCATGTTGAGAAAATCGGTATTGCCGCCGGTATTAAGTTGATAGGTATGCCGCAGCTTGATGCCGCGATCGGCGAACAGCTTCATGATCGTGCGGTGGAGGATCGTCGAGCCGAGCTGAGATTTGACGTCGTCGCCCACCACCGGGATTTTGCGCGCGGTAAACTCCGAAGCCCATTTTTCGTCGGATACAATAAATACGGGCATGCAATTGAGCAGACTGACGCCGGTCTCAAGACAGGCGCGAGCGTAGCGCTCGACGGCCTTTTGACTGCCGACCGGTAAGTAACAGAGCATCACCTCTGCGCCGGTTTCGCGTAAGTGGCGCTCGATATCAACTGGACGCTGGTCGGAGGCAACGAAGGTCCGTTCCGGCGGGTAGGACGACATGTGCGGCGCGATGCCGTCGTGGATTTCGCCCATCTCGACATTGAGGCCGTAACGGGGCAAATCGGGCCAGATCGAGACGGTGTTATTGGGTGGCGCGAAGCAGGCCTCCTCGAGCGGGCGGCCGACTTTGCGAGCGTCGATATCGAAGGCGCACGCGACCTCAACGTCCTCGGGACGATATCCGCCGAGATTATAATGCATCAAACCAATAGGATTTTTCAGGTCCGCAGGCGACGCGTGTTGGTAGTGCTCCAGTCCCTGAAGCAGAGACGAAGCACAGTTGCCCACCCCAACGATTGCTAGCCGAATCTTCGCCATTTTCCTCTTCCGTCAGCCGTTAAGGCGAGCAGGTAATCCCCCCTCGCGCCCCCTCCGTCCATCTAAGGGCAGTGAAAGCCGACTCATAGTTTGTAACGGAGCCATAACGCAAAGTAAATTGTATGTCGGTTTTGCGGACAGTCCAGAGCGGGTATCAAGTCGCTGTTGGTATTCTGTCTAGGCTTTTCACGATCGGCGGCACCCCACAGGCCATGATCACGGCTGCATAATGACCGGACTGTCAATTGTGGAGCAGCCTAATGATGAGAAAAAGTAACTCTGCTCTTGGTCTTCAATCGCCATTTGCACTCTGGCATGGCTCAATCTGTAATGAGCTCTCAGGACCCAAACGCACCGATTACATACGTGCGATGAGCTCATCTGCGACCTCATCGACGAACTCGTCAAAACCGTCGAAGGGTGGATTGAGGACCAACTGACTCAGTCCGGCGCGTTCAAGCGCGCGGAGTTGCTCGATGATCGCCTCACGCGGGGCAACCAACGTGGTCGCAGCGATAGTTTCGGGCGTCACGAACTTGCGCTCGCGTTCCGGAACATACGTGCAATGACCGACGTGAAGATCGAGATAGGGTTCGCCCGGAATCCCTAAACCTTCAACGTAACGCGCGTACTCGTCGTAAATCGCGCGCGCTGCGGGCGGCAGCGAGCGCGGTCTCGCATATCCCGCGGCGATCGCGTGCAAGCAGGTGATCACCCAGGGCCCAACCATCTGTCTGACGCGCGGCGACTCCAGAGTCTCGCCCGGACGCAGGACGCAAAGATGGGCGAGCGATACGCACGGCAGCTTGCCATCGAGCTTGCGTCCGGCTGCGGCGGCTCCGCTGTTTGCATGACGAAAGACCGTTTCGAGACGCTCCGGCGTGAGCGCGCCGCTGGTGATGAGCCCGTCGCCGAATTCACCGGCGAGCGCGAGGGCTTTCGGGCCATTACCGGCGACGTAGAGCGGGATTTGATCTTCGAGATCGATGAAGCGCAGATCGCGATGCAGGTAGCGGATTTTGCGGCTCAGCCCATCAGTGTTGTAGATGGCTTCTCCGGTCTTCAGCAGATCGCGAATCACTCGTACTTCCTCGCGAAAATTTGCCAGTCGCACCGGCGGCAAGCCCATCACGCGCCGCCCCGTGTGACCGGTGCCGTATCCGAGCATCACGCGGCCGGGCGCGATTTCGTTGACTGTCGCGATTGAATGCACCGTCACCGGCGGAATTCGATTGGCGGCAACTGAAATACCGGTGGCGAGCTTGATCGTCTTCGTGTTGCCGGCGGCGAGCGCCATGCAGACGTAGACGTCGCCCCAAATCATATGCGAGTCGGGAAACCAGGCATGAGTGAACCCGCGCGACTCTGCTCGTTGCGTATCGGCGATCGCGCGCTGCGGCTTAGTGAAGATCAACGTGCCGAAATCCATTGTGATGCTCCTGACGTTCACACGTCGCGCGTGATTATATACGAAGCAACCTCGATTGCGGCTCAGGAGGTCTGGAATGGGAATCGGCGCAGGGATTGTTGCTGTTGCTCTAGTGATCTTCGTTCTGAGCGGCCTGAAAATTCTTAAGGAATATGAACGAGCGGTAGTCTTTCGCCTCGGGCGGCTGATGGACTATCGCGGCCCTGGGTTGGTCTTTATCGTACCGATTCTGGAGAGCGCGGTGCGGATCGATCTGCGGACTGTAACTCTCGAAATACCGCCGCAGGACGTAATCACGAAGGACAACGTTACCGTCAAAGTGAGTGCGGTACTCTATTTCCGGGTGGTCGATCCGTCAAAAGCGGTTACTGAGGTGCGCGACTATCTGTTCGCGACGCTGCAGCTTTCGCAGACGACGCTACGCTCGGTCGGCGGCCAGAGCGATCTTGATGATCTGCTAAGCCAGCGCGACCGGCTCAATGCCAAAATCCAGGAGATTATCGATCTTCAGACCGAGCCGTGGGGCATCAAAGTGGTGCTGGTCGAGCTGAAAAATATCGATCTGCCGCAGGATATGCAGCGCGCGATTGCGGCGCAGGCCGAGGCGGAGCGCGAGCGCCGGGCCAAAGTTATTGCCGCGGAGGGAGAATTTCAGGCAGCGCAGCGGCTCGCCGAAGCTGCCGAAATCATGAGTCACAGTCCGATCACGCTGCAGCTTCGCTATCTTCAAACGCTGGCCGAAATCGCCACCGAGCATAATTCAACCACGGTCTTTCCGCTGCCGATTGATCTGTTAGAACCGTTTCGTAGGGTCACTGCGGGGGCCACATCAGCGGCCAAATCGGAGGACCCAAAGACGTAGTAGCGCCGGAGGATGATAGTGATGGACCTCGGACAAATTCGCGCGGAAACCATTGGCTCAATGTTGCGGCCTGCTGAGTTGCGCGAGGCGCGGCGCAATTATCGGCGCGGCAATCTTTTGCCTGCTGACTTCAAGCGAATCGAAGATCGTGCGGTGGACGCCGCGATCGCATTACAGGAACGGAGCGGACTCGACGTAGTCACTGACGGTGAGCAGCGGCGCGCGAGCTTTCTGGGCGCGCTGCTGGAAGCCACTGAAGGGCTGACGCGCAGCGACGACGTCCTCAAGCCGTGGCATGAGCAGGACGGCAGTATCAGCCAGCTCTCGCTCGGATTGCTGGTCACCCGCAAGTTGCGCCGCGTCCGATCGCTGGTTGCGGAGGAGTATTCGTATTCACGCGCCCGCGCCCACAAGCCGATCAAAGTATCACTGCCGAGTCCGATGATGCTGACGATGTTCTGGTCGCCGACCATCACGCGTGAAGTCTATGCTGATCCGTTCGATCTCTTCGCCGACGGCGCCGCGGTGATTCGCGCCGAAATCGCGGAATTGGCGCGCCTCGGATGCCAGTACGTCCAGATCGACGCGCCGGAGCTGGCGACGCTCACGGATCCGATCGCGACGCGGGACATGTACGAGAAGAATGGGATTGATCCGCGCCGGCTGCTCACGGGCGGACTCGACATCTTAAACTCGCTCGCCGATGATCCAGGGATCACATTTGGCCTGCATCTATGCCGAGGTAACAACGATGGGCGTTGGCTGGCGCAAGGCGGCTACGACGCAATCGCGCAAGAGATGTTCCGTCGCGCGACGAACTATTCGCGTTTCCTGCTGGAATACGACGACGCGCGCTCGGGTGGATTCGAGCCGTTGGCCGCTGCGCCTCGCGATAAGGCCGTCGTGCTCGGGCTGGTCTCGACGAAAAGACCTGTGATGAAATCCGCCGACGAATTGATCGATCGCATCGACGATGCCGCGCAGTACTTCCCGCGCGAGCAGCTCGCGCTATCACCGCAATGCGGCTTCGCCTCTGGCGTGCATGGCAATCCGATCACCGAGGCAATTCAGGAAGCCAAGCTAAAGCTGGTCGCTGAAGTGGCGCATCAAGTTTGGCATTAAAGCGTCAGTAAGCCTTGTCGAACCGGCAGCCGAACGGGTTCATACCGTCCGGCTGCCGTATACCTCATTCGGTGAAGCTGCGCTTACTGTGCAATCCCGTACAGACTCGCCGCGTTATCAAACACGATCTTGCGGCGGACATCGTCGGGCACGCCCGCGAAATCCCGCTCGACTACTTTGCGCGATTCCGGCCAGGTCGAATCGGTATGCGGGAAATCCGACGCCCACATATAGTTCGCTGAACCGAACAACTTGTAGGCAGCGGGTCCCACCGGATCGTCCTGGAAGGTCGCGAACATCTGCCGCCGGATATACTCGCTCGGTTTCATCGGTAAGGGATTCGGCATGATCGCGTTGAATTTCTCGTATGCATGATCCAGCCGGTACATGTAATGCGGAATCCAGCCGACGTCGTTCTCGGCAGAAACGATGATCAGCTTCGGGAAACGTTCGAGCACGCCGCCAAAGATTATCGCGCTGAGCGACTGCTGCACTTCGTGAATCAGGTTCGCATACAGTTCGCCCATCGAGATGCGGTTCGCCCCGCCCATCAGCGCGTCGCTGACTTTGCTGAGGTCCGTGCCTTTACCCTTGCCGGTGATCACGTGCAGCGATAGCGGCATCCGGCAATCCGAAGCGGCCTGCCAGAGCGGATCGTAAACGTTGCTCGAGTAGGGTTTGTCTTTGGGCGGCGAGCCCCAGATCATCGCGCCGCGCAGGCCGCGTTTAGCGCAGAACTCCAGCTCTTTGACGCCTGCGTCAATATCTTCCAGGGAGATCAGCGCCGTGCCGATGAGCCGTTTCGGATTGTGCGAGCAGAACTCGGCCAGCCATTCGTTATAGACGTGAAAGCAGGCGCGCTGCAGGTCGGGGTCATCGAGGCCGAACAGCGGCATCCCGAGAGTGGTATAGAGCACCTCAGCTTCGACGCCATCAATATCCTGATCCTTGATGCGCTCGGCCGGGTCCCATCCACTGGGCCTTGCCGCTTCGTAGCCGCGCTTCATATGCTCGCGCAACTCCTGCCCGCTGCGTCCAGTGCCGAAGCCACCCGCCACGGGGAACGGGCTGATGCCCGGCGCAGTGAAAAGGAGGCCTTTGCCGTCGGGGCGCTCCTCGACATGAGGTGCACGGTCTTTGAATTTATGATCGAGCCGGGTTTGCCAGAAATCCGCCGGCTCCATCACGTGCGAATCCGCTGATATCAGACGTAGTTCCGCCATAATTTACCTCGCAGAAAATTGGAATTTAGCTGTGACTATTGGTCGCGCTTTTGAGGGAGTTTTGCAACGGTTCGGCGGAGTCTCGGCAAGGGTTCCGCTATCGTTAAACAGGGCCGCTTAGATATAATGGGCGAACGGGTGATAGTAGCCGCCAGAGGTGGCTTAAGCTTTTGGCTAGCTCTGAGGAGGTGTGCCCGAGTGGTTTAAGGGGCCGGTCTGATAAGCCGGTAGGGGCGCAAGTTCCTCGTGGTTCGAATCCCACCGCCTAGTGTCACCCGTCTTTTCTGCGCCAGCAATTACAACAATGTGCCGCGGCGGGCTTTGCCCAGATGCTTGTAGGCGCGCTGCGTAGCGATCCGGCCGCGGGCAGTGCGCGCGACAAAGCCTTCCTGCAACAGGTATGGCTCATAGACTTCGCCGAGCGTATCCGCCTCTTCGCCGACCGCGGCCGCGAGGCTCTCGATTCCCACCGGTCCGCCCTCGAACTTATCGATGATCGCGGCGAGGATCGCCCGGTCCATCCGATCGAAGCCGCACGCGTCGATTTCGAGCAGTTCCAGCGCGCCGAGGGCTACTTCCCGCGTGATCGTCGGAGCGTTATGGACCTGTGCGAAGTCGCGCACTCGCCGCAGTAGTCGATTCGTAATACGCGGCGTGCCCCGGGCGCGCGACGCGATCTCGGCCGCGCCTTCTTCATCCATTGTGACCTTGAGCAGCCGGGCCGAGCGCCGGACGATTTCAGTCAGTTCATCGCGACTATAGAAATCGAGATGATAATGCTGGCCGAAGCGATCGCGCAGCGGCGAGCTGAGCAGGCCCGAACGAGTGGTCGCGCCGACCAGCGTGAAAGGTTTGACCGCCAACTTCATCGTGCGCGCGCCCGGCCCCTTGCCGACGACGATATTCAGCTCGAAATCCTCCATCGCGGGATAGAGGATCTCCTCGACGACCTTCGCGAGGCGATGAATTTCGTCGATAAACAACACGTCGCCCTTGTCGAGGTCATTGACGATCGCGGCCAGGTCGGCAGCGCGTTCGATCGCAGGGCCGGACGTCGAGCGCAGATTCACGCCAAGTTCGCGAGCGATGATATGGGCGAGCGAGGTTTTACCCAATCCCGGCGGTCCGGAAAACAGGACGTGATCGAGCACCTCGCCGCGCTTATGCGCCGCAGAGATCGACATCCCGAGCACTTTTTTAAGGCGATCCTGACCGGTGAACTCGTTCAACGAGCGTGGGCGGAGCGCCAAATCGACCTGCTTCTCTTCAGCATCCGGAGCGGCGGGTAATGGACGTGGGAGATTCTGCGGAGCGCGCGGCTTGGGGGGCGCGGGCGTATTCGCAGAAGCTATCGATTCGGGATCACTACTTTTCACCCAAAATCACCGCCAATGATTTACGAATCAAGGATTCCAGATTTTCGCCATCATCCAGCTTGCCCACCGCTTCCACGGCACGCTTGGCCTCAGGCGGCCGATAGCCCAGGTTGATCAAGGCCGATACCGCTTCGTCGAAGACCAGATTGCCGCTTCCATTACCGTTGTTTGCAGCATTTTCAGTTTTGGCCGAATCAAACGTGAGCGGCCCGGTCTTGTCACGCAATTCGCGCACGATCCGCTCGGCAACCTTCGCACCGACGCCCGGCACAGCGTCGAGCCGCTCGACATCCTCACGGATGATCGCCGCCGCGAGCTCATCGGGCGCCAACACCGACAAGATCTGCAGAGCGAGCTTTGGTCCGACGTGCTGCACTCCCATCAGTATATCAAATGCGCGCTTCTCTCCCGCAGAATCGAAACCGTAAAGGGTAATGGCGTCCTCGCGCACTACCTGGCGGATTTCCAATCTGATCGGCGAACCTGACGAGGGCGTCCGATAATAGGTGCTGAGCGGAATGAACACCTCGTACCCGATACCACCGGTTTCGACGATCAGACGATCCGGCTCGCGCAGTGTGAGTCGGCCACTGAGCGTCGCGATCACGAGCGTCCTCCCGCCGAGCCGAGTCGCGCGCTCAAACCGCGCTCGAAACAGATGGCACAGGGCGATCGCCAGCGCGTCCGAAGCGTCGTTAGTGAGTATTGCGGTCGCATCGAGCATCAACGTCTGCCGCACCATCCGTTTCACCTGTTCTTTGTCGGCACGCCCATGTCCCGCGATCGTAAGCTTCACGTCAGTCGGCGTGTACTCGAAGACTTCGAGATCGCGATGAGCCGCCGCGAGCATCGCGACCGCGCGCGCTTCGCCCAGCGTGAAGGCGCTCTGGACATTAATCGCGACGAAGCTGCGCTCAAGGCTCATCACCGACGGCGCATGCGCGTCGATTACTTCGAGTAGCTTTGCATACAAGGTCGCGAGACGGCGCGGTCCGCGTCCTTCAGAGTTGCCGCGAATTACGCCCGAGGCGATATAGCCCGAGCCATCGCGCCGTTCGACCACGCCGAAGCCGGTGATCGCATTGCCTGGATCAATCCCAATTACCCGCATCCTTATTTATACGTAGCTCGCAGCCTCGCTCCACCAAAGGATCTTGGTACAAGCGGATTCTTTAGGATCGCTGCGCGGAGGTCCTTCGACAGATTCTTACGCAGCTCGCGGACTCGCCTGCTCGCTCTGCGCGAGGACGAGCTCCGCTGATGACGGCTCGCGATGCTCCCTTCGAGGGACTCAGGGCAGGCTGCCGGCTCAGGATGACAAACTTCGCTTGACGCATGGTTCCGTAGCGTTCCCGCCCTCCGCTGTCTACGTTGATTAGGGTCAAGCTGCCGAGAACTGCGCCAACTCCTCGTCGTCGATATCGAAGTTCGCCGCCACGTTCTGCACGTCGTCATGCTCCTCGAGATCGTCCATCAGCTTGAGCACCTGAGTTGCCTGATGGCCCGTAATCTTGACCGTGGTTTCGGGCATCATCGTGATTTCGGCCCCGTCGATAGCAATTTTGGCGGCTTCGAGAGCGTCGCGCACCGCCTGGAAATTATCCGGCGCAGTCAGGACCTGAAAGGTATCGTCGTCCGCGACCACGTCGTCGGCGCCGGCCTCCAGCGCGAGTTCCATCAGCTTGTCTTCATCAATATGGCGCTTTTCGATCGTGAGCACGCCGCGCTTATGAAACATCCATCCGACGCAGCCTGATTCACCGAGATTCCCGCCGCTCTTCGAGAGCAAAAAGCGAATATCCGAGACGGTCCGGTTCCGATTGTCGGTCAGCACGTCCATAATCAGGGCGACGCCGCCCGGCCCATAACCTTCGTAAGTCACCTGTTCGAGTTGTCCGCCGCCGAGCTCGCCGGTACCCTTTTTGATTGCACGATCGATATTATCGTTGGGCATCGACTGTGCCTTGGCGGTCGCGACGGCGGTACGTAGCCGCGGGTTGGCGTTGATGTCGCCGCCGCCGAGCCGCGCGGCGATCGTGATTTCCTTGATGAGCTTGGTGAATACTTTGCCGCGCTTCGCATCGCGCGCCGCCTTCTTGTGCTTGATCGAACTCCATTTAGAATGACCGGACATCTGCCTCGCCTCCGCAAGGAACGGCTCTCCCTGATTTGAGGCGAATATACCACAAACCTTGAGGGATTCCGCCTCGGAGTGAGTCATCCGGCGGTTTGAGGTTTCAGGCAAGTAGATGCACAGAGATGCAGGTGGACCGGCTTGATGGCGGCGTGAGGAAGCCGCGAGATTCCACGCCTCGCAGACAAAAAGGGGCGGTGGCGCGCAGAAGGACTTGAAGGATAGCTATCTAGTTGTGTGATCTTCGTCGAGGCGGCCTGCTATGATGCGGACCCAATCGATGAAGCCGTTACTGCTCCTTGTACTCGTTATATTGCTGGCCGGATGTTTTTATCCGGCGCAGACTCAACCGCCGGAACCGAAGCGCACCGGCATCACGCTCAATGTCCCCTATGATTTGGCATGGAACGCGGTTCATACCGTGATCGTTCAGAACGGCGCGCACATCGTGACCGAGAATCCTGACGCAGGCGTGATCGAGTTCCAGTCGATCGGCGGCTTTACGCTGGCCGACGCAGATTGCGGCAAGCTGCGCGGCATCGCGGGCAAGATCGACGCGGAACCTGACCCGGATTCGTCGGCAGTGTACGATGTCAAAATCGAGGCGAAGGCGGCGCGCGTGAGCGTGGTGACGGTTCAGGCAACCTTCACCGCGCCGCTGCATGTTCCATTGCATCCGATCGGCGACGTGCAATGCGTCTCGCACGGCGTGCAGGAAGCAAAGCTGCTTAATCAGATCAAGGCGCAGGCGCTGGTCGAGCATCGCCCGCAGGCGCAGCCCTCCGGCTCCGGCGTGACGAAAGGCGCGCCATGAGTCCTGTTTGCGCCCGCCCAATTTGTGTGCAGCTAGCTAACTGAATTGTATTGACGTAATAGAGCTCCTGTCGTATCATCTGGGCCTCAGCAAGCTGGGTGCGCTGGATTCCGAGGAGTCAACCGCACGCACGGCCGCTTATATTAGCGGTGCAACATCCGTCTGTAGCCTTCGACGGCTAATTCGCTCAGACCAAGGATTTATTTTGGCGAATTAGAGAAAAGTAAGAAAATTCACCCACTCAAGTTGCGTCTAAAACAAGCTTTTTAGTATCCAACGAGATCTGCTCGCAGGATTCTTATTTTGCAAGAATGATGGCCGCAAATCATTCGTGGATTAGATCAGAGTAGTTTAATCCTCATAATCGAATAAATTTATGAAAAAGAGCCGCTCCCACCAAGGAGCGGCTCTTTTATTTGGAGATTAAACCAACATCTCTTAAGGAGAAATTGCGTGAATCTTAAGGAGAAATTGCGTGAAGCACTTTTTTGAGCAAATTAGATATCTAAACTCAGCATCACCGGACCATCCGAGTGAGGTAGAATTTGGTGAAACAATAATTCGCAATCGGAGCGACAGACGAGCCACAAAGCGGCTCTGCACATGGCTGACTGCCATGAAAAGCGAGGGGTGTTTAAGTCAAAAAAAGTGGCGCATTTCATTCCGACGCGGACCACGAGTTCTGTTGGCCTCATTGGCGTTTGGCCAAGTGTATCGGAAACAGGAAAGATTCGAAGGTATCGACTCGTCCGCGACCCGGTCCCTCAGGTCCGGTGGGATATCCAGCAATTCGAGGTTCTGAGTCGAGGTCTTCTTCAACGCCGGCGAGAAGAAAGGGGAAGCGCCGAAGATGAGAAGCATAAATCGTGTTTCCAGTTGGTTACTTGTGAGTTGACTTAATCAACGCGACTACTCCACGGGACTTTCGCAAGCGGAGTAGTCGCAAAGCTCAAGAACTGAATTTCCTTACCGCCCCGGTATTATCAAGACAGGGAAAGGTAATACTTTGCGCAGTCGCGCGACTGTACGCCCTTTCCCTAGCACTGCGATCACCTCGTAAATCCCCGGACTTACGGTGCCGCCGGTCAGCGCCACGCGGACCGGCTGTGCGAGTTGACCGAGCTTGAGGTTGAACTTCGCCAGCACGCGCTCGAACGCTGACTGGATCGCCAGTTCGGAGAAGTCGCCGTCAATGGATTCCAGTTCAGCTGCGAGTGACTTGAGCGACTCAGCGATTTCGGGTTTCAGGAATTTAGCCGCAGCTTTAGGATCGATGGTAATGTCGTCGGTAAGGTAGAAGCGCGCGAAATCGGCCAGCTCGACCAGCGTCTTGGCGCGCTCACGCAACGTCGCGATCATTTTTTGGAGCCAGAGGTCGTCGCCCGGAATCGTCCATCCGCGCTGTGCGATAAACGGCTTGACCTCTTGCGCGAGCTGTTCCAGCGGACGTTCCTTCAAATAATGGAAATTCAACCACAGCAGCTTTTCCGCATTGAAGATGCCGGCGGACTTGCCGCAGTTGGCGAAATCGAAATACTCGATCATCTCCCTGAGCGAGAAAATTTCCTGATCGCCGTGAGACCATCCCAGGCGCACCAGATAATTGAGCAGCGCTTCGGGAAAATAGCCCAGCTCGCGATAGGCAAAGACCGAGGTCGCGCCGTGCCGCTTCGACAGCTTCTGCCCATCCGGCCCCATCACCATCGGTAGATGCGCATAGGCGGGCGGTGTTAGTCCCAGCGCGTAAAAAATCTGCATCTGACGGGGCGTGTTCGGCAGATGGTCGTCGCCGCGGACTACATGGGTCATCCCGAAGTCGGCGTCGTCGAGCACGGTCGCGAAGTTGTAGGTGGGGACGCCGTCCGAGCGGAAGATGATGAGATCATCGAGCTCCCGGTTCTCGAAGACGGCACGACCTTTGATCAGATCGTCAACGACGGTTTCACCGGTCTGTGGCGCGCGAAACCGAATCGTGTAGTTGCGTCCGGCCGACTTGTCGGGCAACGCGACTTTGGCGAGTTCAGCGGGCGGCGTACGATCGCGGCAGCGGCCATCATAGCCGGGCTTGCGATGCTCCCGTTGTGCCGCCTTGCGAAGCTCATCGAGCCGCTCGGGAGAGCAGTCACACGGATACGCCTTGCCTTCGCGCAGGAGCTGCAGCGCGCCCTCACGATAACGCGCGAAGCGATTAGACTGGAAGTATTTCGGGTCGGGCGGCCCCTCGTCCCATTCGACGCCCAGCCAGCGCAGGCTTTCGAGAATCTCGTCGAGCGACTCCTGCGTCGAACGCTCCTGATCGGTATCGTCGATTCGCAGGACAAATACACCTTTCATATGGCGCGCAAATAGATAGGCGAAAAGGCCGGAGCGGACGTTGCCGATATGCAGCGCGCCGGTCGGACTCGGGGCGTAACGTGTACGAACAGTCAAGATGCGGTGTCCTCACTATAGATCAGCTAACAATAGCAGGTTACACGGCGTGCAGGAGCTTATGCCCTTTTCTTCCGGACGTCAGCGAACTGCTTGGCAGGCGAGATTCTTCATTTCGAAGGGATGATTTTACCAGACCGAGGTCTTACGGTTTATCTGAGTAGTGCGAGGGGCTGATCAAGAGGGGTGATCGGACCTGCGATGCCCTCCAAAGCTTGATTTTTAGTGACCCGCGGGATTAAGCGATCGAGATCATGGCTGATCAACAAGGCCGCGCACGCGCGCCTACGGTGTTATACGAAAAGCGCGATCAGATCGCGTGGGTTACGCTGAACCGCCCGGAGAAGTTCAACGCCTACAATGTCGCGATGCGCGATGCATTGTTTGAGGTTTTAAGCTCGATTAATAATGATCCGGACGTGCGCGCGATGGTGCTGCGGGGGGCCGGAGAGGCTTTCTCGACGGGCGGCGACGTGAGTGAATTTGGTCAGGCCCCATCGCCAATTGCGGCGCGATGGATTCGCTTTCGACGCGACGTTTGGGGTCGGCTAAAGAGCCTGCCGATTTCAACGGTCGCCGCGGTTCACGGCTTCACCGTTGGCGGCGGGATGGAGATGGCGCTGCTATGCGACGTCGCAATCGCAGCAGATGACGCTCGCTTTTGTCTGCCGGAGACCAGTCTAGGCATGATTCCCGGGGTAGCTGGAACCCAGACCGCTCCACGCCGGCTGAAACCCGGTTGGGCGCTCGATCTCTGCCTCACGGGCCGCTGGATTGACGCCCCGCAAGCTTTATTTGTAGGTTTGGTCGCCGAGGTGGTCCCGCGTGCAGATTTGGACCAGGCCGCGTATCGATGCGCTGATCGGATGAGTCGTGCGCCTCGGGCACATACGGCACTGGTGAAACTGGCGGTGTGGGATGGCCTGAATGGTCCGCTGGCGCAGGGTCTTGAATTAGAGGCTCGTCTCAGCCGACGATTCGAGCTCATGGCGCGGCGCGCTTTGACTGTCTGAATTTCGGATCGGTTCGCCGCAGGAGGTGAATTTAGACCGTGAATACCGTAAATTTCCTTACGATACCGGCAGCGATCGTGCCTGAGCAGGAGGCACTGGTCTTCGAGCACGAACGGCTGACCTATGCGGAGCTCAACGATCTGGTGGCTCGGCTGAGCGCCGTCTTCAAAGGGCTGGGCCTCAAGCCGCGTCAGGTGCTCGCCACGCTCGACACCAATTCGCAGCTTTACGTCGCCGCCTACTACGCGGCCGCGAAGGCCGGTTTGACTTTCCTTCCGCTCAATTATCGGGCCAAGGAAGCCGAGCTCGAGTACATGATCAATACGGCGGGGGCCAAGCTCCTGCTGGTCGGCGATCGCTATCTCGAGCTGGCCCACAAGCTCGCGCCGGCATTGCAGGCGACCCGGCTAATCGCGCTCGGTGAGGGCGCCGGTCAACTGCCGCGGCTGCAGGAGCTGCTGGCCACGGCTGCGCCGGACGAAGAGGAAGCCGAGGTCGAGGACGAGGACGTCTCCATCCTGATGTATACCAGCGGCACGACTTCCTTGCCTAAAGGCGTGATGCTGAGCTTCCGCGATTTCACCGCCTACGTGACGGCCAATGTGGAGATGGCCGACGGCACTGAGCGTGGGGCCTTTCTAGTGTGTGCGCCCTTTTACCATATCGCCGGGACCACCGCGATGATGACCAATCTGTGGACCGGGCGCAAAATGATCGTCATGCCGCAATTTGAGCCCGGCAACTGGCTGCAATTGGTGGAGAAGGAACAGGTCACGCACGCCTTCGTGGTCCCGACCATGATGAAGCAGGTGCTGGACCATCCGGCGTTCGCGCAGACCGATCTGTCATCCTTGACCAATCTCGCCTATGGCGGGGCGGCGATGCCGTTGGCGGTGATCCGGCGGGCGATCGCGGCGTTTCCCTCAACTGTCGGCTTCGTCAATGCCTACGGTCAGACCGAGACCACCTCGTCGCTGACGATTCTAGGCCCCGAGGACCATCGGATGACCGGTACGCCCGCCGAAGTCGAACTCAAGCTGAAGCGGCTGAATTCGATCGGCAAGCCGCTGCCGGACGTCGAGATCAAGGTGCGCGACGAGGACCATCAAATCCTCGGGCCGGGCCAAGTTGGAGAGATTATCATCCGCACCCCGCGCATTATGAAGGGCTATGCCGGACGCGCCGACGATGCGGCGTTGCCGGAGGGCTGGCGGGCCACCGGTGATTTGGGCTGGGTGGATGAAGACGGCTACGTATTTTTCGCCGGGCGCAAGGACGACATGATTATCCGGGGGGGCGAAAATATCGCGCCGGCGGAGATCGAAACCGTGCTGATGTCGCATCCGGCGGTGGATGAGGCGGCGGTGATCGGGGTGGCCTCGGTGGAATGGGGTCAGACCGTCAAGGCGTATGTGGTGTTGCGGGCGTCCGCGCAGGCGACGGCGCAGGATATCCAGGAATTTTGCCGCACCCGGCTGGCGAGCTTCAAACGGCCCGAGCAGCTGGAGTTTATCGAAACGCTGCCCAAAAACGCCCTCGGTAAAATCCTCCGCAAAGAGCTGCACGCGCGCGAAACCGGTCAGGCCTCCTGACTAGCCTCAACTAAGATTGGCCGCGAAAAAATCAAAGTCGCGCCGCACAGCTCCACGTACGCGGCCAACTCCTGCCGCTCGCGATCCGAAACCGGATCGCGAGGCGGGCGCGATTGAAGTCGCGCTCGACAGTGGGTGCCTGATCGCGACTCTCAGCCGTCCGTCGCAAGGTAATTGCGTCAGTCCGCGGATGGCCGCCGAGCTGATGGACTTGGCCGAGACCGTCGAGGATGACGACTCGATTCTAGTCTTTGCGGTCATCGGCCTCGGCGATATGTTTTGCACCGGCTTCGACGAGGAGGTCAATCCGCGCCTAGTCGAAACGATCGCGCTGATTTCCAAGCCGACCGTGGCTATCTTGAATGGAGAAACCCGCGACGAGGGCCTGGAGTTGGCGCTGGCTTGTGATATTCGGGTCGGGACAAGCGAGACTGCCTGTTCGATGACGCAGCTGCAAAGCGGCAAGCTGCCTCACTTTGGCGGAACTCAGCGATTGCCTCGGCTGATCGGTCCAGCGTACGCGCTGCGGATGATGCTTACCGGCGAAGCAATCGATGGTGCGACGGCCTTGCGGCTCGGACTAATCACTTATCTGGCAAAGGATCGCGAGGAATTGGAGCGGATCACTCGCGAACTGCTCGCGACGCTTGCCTCGCGGGGAGCGCTGGGAGTTCGGATGGTGAAGGACGCCGTGAACAAAGGCTATGATATGACGCTCGAACAGGGCGTAAGACTTGAAGAAGATCTCTATGCTCTGCTACAAACCAGCGCCGACCGTGCGGAAGGCGTGCGGGCGTTTTTGGAAAAGCGCAAACCGTTGTTCAAGGGCGCTTGAGACTTGGCGGCGGCTAACTAGCTTGAGAGTAAACTTGGAGAGTATCAACGATGGCTAATCAGCTGGGCAAAGTTTATATCTGTGGCAAATGCGGCTCGCAGGTAATCGTGACCAAGGGCGGTACCGGATCGATGCAATGTTGTGGCGCGCCGATGGAACAAAAAAAGTAAGAGCTTCTAAGGGCGTGCCCGCAATGCCGGATAAACTGTCTGCGCAAGGACCATTGAGATTTGCTCAACCTAAAATCTATCACGCGAGGTCTTTAGAGGTCTTTGATGATTGGGGCGATCATAATCGGACTAATCGCAGGCTGGCTCGCGGGCAAATTGATGCGCGGGCGCGGTTATGGATTTTTTGGCGATATCGTGCTCGGTCTGGTCGGTGCAGTGATTGGGGGCTGGCTCTTCGCACGCCTGGGAGTGCCGGTCTATGGCGGCCTCTCGATGCTCGCGATGGCGACGATCGGAGCGATCATTCTGGTCATGCTCGCCCATCTGGTCCGCGGCGACTATCGCGTGTGACATTCAATTAGGAATGAAATTCTTGTCACTTAAACGAGACGCCATGGGAAACCCATCGATCAGGATCGGATTGGCATGTGCGCGACCCAGTGTGGCAAGATTGATGATATGAAAGTGAAGCTGCTCGCATTGTTCATGATAGCTGCGCTGGCGCACCCGGCAATCTCGCATGCGCAGTACGTCGATGATACGGACACGCGAAATCCGTACGAATATCGGGACGTTGATGACGGTCAGTTGCTAAAACTCTTCAGCTACGTGCTGACGCCGATCGGAATGGGGCTCGAATGGAGTCTGATGCGACCACTGCATTACGCCGCGACGCAAACCGCAACTGCACCACTATTAAGCGGCGATAAGGATGTTTACGAATTTGGAGAAAACAACAATTCTGATCTCACACCGCCAGGGACCTTTGATCCTGCTCCGATGAATCTTTCTAACAGCTTTGTGCCTTCACCACCCGAGCCGCGGTACCCTCATGCTCCGTCATGGAAATTCAGCACATCCGCCGCTCATCATCAACAGCCTGCGATGCAATGACGATGATGGGCAACGCATAGCAGCAAGTTAGTTTAGAACCCTTCTGCCTTATCGAGTCGGCGTATATCTAATACATAAGCAACTGATAATCTTCTGCGTTCAGTTAACGCAGATAAGTGCAAATCTCGCTTAGATTAGGATAGTAGCACCTGTCTAAGCGGTAACTCGCGTGAAATTCGCTTTTCGAGCGATCTTCGAGATTGGGTGGGGTTTCGATGGTCAAACTCGCGTTCGACAGAATCATCGTCAAGCTCAAGGGGACCGGAAAATAGGATACTTCGGGCTTTTTGGATTCCTTGCCGGTCATGAATTGACCGGCAAGGAACGCTCTTCAGGTCGCCATAAAGCCGCCGTCAACCGGCATCGGCAATCCGGTCACATACGATGCACGATCGGAGCAGAGCCACGCGGTAGCCTCGCCGATCTCGTTTGGCTCACCAAGCCGCCGCAATGGTTCCGAGCGTGCGAATCGCTGCTCGACTTCCGGGCGTTCATGAGTCAGCCGACCGAGCATCGGGGTGCGAATTGGACCCGGGCAAACCGCATTGATCCGGATGTTATGCTTGCCATATTCGAGCGCCGCGGCGCGAGTTAGTCCCGCGACGCCGTGTTTCGAGGCGACATAGGCAGGCATATGCGGTACTCCCGCCAGTCCAGCGCCGGAAGAAGTATTGACGATAGCGCCGCCCCCGCCTTGTTTTAGAAATTGTGCGATCTCGGCCTTCATGCAGTACCAAACCCCGGTCAGGTTGATCGCGATTACCCGATTCCAGTTCTCCTCGCTGCATTCATGCGTATCGGCGCTTTTGCCTTCAATTCCGGCATTATTAAAAGCGCAGTCTAAGCGTCCGTAGGTTTGGACCGCTTTGGCGATGGCGGCTTCGACCTCCAACCATTTGCCTACATCGCATTTGACAAAAAGCGCTTCCGCGCCCAAGTCCTGCACCATCTTCAACGTGCGGTTGCCGCCCTCTTCAACTACGTCGGCAAGGACGAGTTTGGCTCCTTCGCGCGCAAAAATGCGCGAGGTCGCTTGGCCGATTCCCGAGCCCGCGCCGGTAATCAGTGCGACTTTTCCTTCCAATATTCCAGCCATGATCAAGTATCCTCTCGTCAGAATTTCGCTCGAAGTAGTTGTCGCGCGTGATGAGCTGATGCGCAAGGGCTCGCAAGATGCGCCAGCAGGGACAGATGGGCGGGAATGACGCTGAAAGCGCAGATTGACCCACTACCAAGGCGATCTGCGCCTTGTGAGCCGCCATCACCGCTGATAAACTTCGCGCTTCTCCTTGCTCCTCAAGGGGCTAAAATCCATAGGGAGGTGGCAGCCGATGCGGCGCTACGAAACTATCTTTATCATGCGTCCGGATTTGGGCGACTCGGCACAGAAAGATACGGTTAAACGCTTCGAAGGCTTGGTCGCCGCGACCGGTGGCGATTTGATCGATACTGAGGAATGGGGCTTTCGGCAGTTGGCCTACCGAATCAAAGGGCGAGCAGCGCGGTTTTTATGTGCGACTCGACTATGGCGGTAATGGCGCAACGATGAACGAGGTCGAACGCAACCTGAAATTATCTGATAGCATCCTGCGCTATCTCTCAGTGCTTGTGGATGAGGAGATTGATCCACAAGTAATTCGCGCTGAAATTGCGGCACAGCGCCAGCGGAGCGCCGAAGCGCGCGCTGCTGCCGAGGCGGCTCGTGCTGCAGCAGATGCTGCGCGCGCTGTCGCGGCCGCCGAGCGCGCCAGTCAGCAGCAGGCAGAAGCCAATGCCCGCGAAACTGGCGCTAGTGAAAGCGTGAGCGACGGCGAGCCTCCGACCGAAGCTCCCAGTGAACACGAAGATTGAATTGACCGGGCGACTGATCAGCACGCCCGAGATGCGAGTAACACCCGCCGGGAGCAAGACTTTGCAGCTGCAGGTTGATTGTGGGGAACAAGGCAGTCAGCTCGTTTTACAAGTGGTGATGGTGGGCGATGCGGCTGCTGAACTGGCGCGAAAGCTTCGCGTAGGTGAGCGACTGCACGCGGTTGGTGGATTGCGAGCCTTACCCAATGGCACGAGGTATCGTGCGAGACTTGGAATCGAGGTTATCGCCAGCCATATCACGCAGGATTAATCGGTGGCGAATTCTGATGCAATCAATGGTTTGTTTGACAGGAATATAACTCATGGCAGAGGAAGAAAGATCATCTGAACAGGGGGCGGACGTGGCGAAGGCTCCGAATATGGTCGAGGAGGTCGCGGTCGTCCGGAAGAAGGCCGTGGCGGTGAACGACCAGGTGGACGCCGGCGTTCTGGTGGACGGCGCAAAGTTTGCCGCTTCTGTGCCGACAAAAGCTTGAAGGTCGATTATAAGGATGTCCGAACTCTCGAGAGCTTTATAACCGAAGGGGGCAAGATTGTGCCTAGCCGGACCTCGGGAAATTGTGCGCGCCATCAGCGCCAGCTCTCGGTTGCAATCAAACGTGCACGGGTAATTGCGCTCCTTCCCTTTTCTACTTTGGCACTCTAATCGGACGGTCCAGTGAACGCTCGCATGCTACTCGCCATAATACGCGCGGCGCTCGCGTCCGCCGTCATGTTTATGGGAGGTGCGCTAATACCCGCAGTTGGCGGAATTGCGATGATCTTGGCTCCTACTCCGGTACTGCACAGCTCCATTGGATACCGTAACGCGTTTTGGCGCTCCGCCATCATCGCGTTACTTAGCGCAGGCTTGGTCGGAATAGGCGGAGGAGTAGGGGCGATACTTACGTATTTGGCCACGGCAGGGATCGCGTCCGCTCGGGATGTGCTACCTCATCGAAAAGCGTCAGCCGTTTGAGCGGATCGTTGGTTCTATTGCGCTCTTGATACTGCTCATCGGCGCGGTGAGTGCGATTGTCCTTGCGGGCTCGCCGCAGGCCTTGGCCGAGCAGCTTCGCAACAATCTGACGCTTACGATTGCGCGTGGTGAGAAGTTTTACGCGATGTTGGGTTTGAATACGACAATTACGCCCGATATTCGCGCGGGTATCGTCGATATGATCTTGCGCTTGATGCCTGCGCTCGCGCTGATCTCTGCGGCCCTTTTAACCTTGGCAAATCTCGCTACATTCTGGCGGATCGGTGGACGCCAGGCGAGAATTGGTTATCCCCTTTTTGGCGATCTGGCGCGATGGTCAACGCCCGAATGGCTCATTTGGGTGCTGCTAGTCTCTGGTTTTGGGCTCTTTGTTCCAGTGGTGCCGCTCAGAACAATTTTCTTGAATTGTTTCGTGTGTGTGGCGGTAATCTATCTCTGCCAAGGGCTGGCAATCATGTCATTCTATTTTCATGTACTGGCGATGCCTTGGTTGGCGCGATTGCTGGTGTACATAATCACAATAATTCAACCAATACTCGCGGTCTTGGTCTGCGCCGCGGGGATATTAGATATGTGGATCGATTTTCGCCGCCTCAAACCGTCCAATCCACAGACTCGCAAGTTGGGCGATTTTCTCTGAAAGAGAGCACTAACAAATGAACGTTCAGGTTATTCTAAACGAAGACGTCCCGAACCTCGGACATCCCGGCGATGTGGTGCGCGTGCGCGCAGGCTATGCGCGTAATTATTTGCTGCCGCGTCAACTCGCAGTCGAAGCTAATTCTCGTAGCCTGAGAGAGTTTGAGCATCAGAAACGGCTCGCGACACTCAAGCGAGAGGCTTCGAAGACTCAGGCGATGAGCCTTAAGGAAAAAATAGAAGCAGTGGGATTGATGCTTCACGCTCGTACCGGCGAGGAGGGTAAACTCTTCGGCTCGGTAACGAATATCGATCTTGAACGTGCTCTGCGAGAGAAAGGCTTTGAGATCGATCGGCGGCGCATTCTGCTGCCCGAACCGGTCAAGCAGCTTGGCGATTATCAGGTCACCGTACGGCTGCAGCCCGAAGTGGAAGCGACGGTTAGATTCACTGTCGCGGCGACTGCAGAATAGGGCCTGCCTGATATCCTGAGATTCTTCTAAACGTTAGAAGAGGTCCGGTTTAGACGATGATGAAGCTTTACGATTTCCTGCCCTGCCCGTTCGGGCAGAAGGTGCGAGTGGTGCTTGCCGAAAAAGGGCTATCCTACGAGCTGATCCAAATAGATTTGGCGCAGAGCGAGCAGCGTCGGCCGGACTTTTTGCGCCTTAATCCTTTTGGGCGCGTTCCAGTGCTGGTGGACGAAGATGTCACGATTTACGACTCGACTATTATTGCCGAGTACCTCGAAGACGAGTATCCCGAGCCACCCTTGCTACCGCCGGTCGGTTCCAGCGCATTGCGCGCGCGCGGGCGCATGTGGGAGGACTTCGCGGATACTTCCTTTACTCCGCGAGTTGGGCAGCTGATGGCAGAGCTGACCAAACCTGAAAGCGATCGCGATGCTGGTCGCGTGCAGCGCCTCCAGCAGCAAATAGAGCAGATGTTAACGTTTCTAAATCATGAGCTGCAGGGGCAAGATTATTTGACAGGTCAATTCTCGGTCGCAGACATCGCATTTGTTCCACGTTTAGTAGTGCTGCGGGATTTGGGCGTTGATATCGCACAAAATCGTCTCAATATCGACGCGTGGGCCAAGCGAATGATTGACCGCTCAAGTATTCAGAATTTGGACGGTTTGACTTCCCAATTTGTCGCCGGCATTTAGATTCTTGCCGGAGCGAGGCGCAATACTGTCGTGAGAAGCGCGCCGACTAATCGAAACTGTCGGCGCGCGCTCTTCTTAATAAGACAGCTCAGTCGTACCTGAATAAGCGTCGTCTTCATCCGGACGCGGCGCGATTCCGGTCATTCTATATATCAACTTGGCCGAGAACAGTTTGGGTGCGATACGTCCTTGTGACTTCAACATACCGCCCGCGCGACGGCATCGTGGACATGGCATCGTCCCACTCAGCAGTCCGGCGTTCGCCGGAGTAATGCGGAGATCGAAAGTATGGCCACAGCCGGGATTTTGGCAAGTTGTACGGTAAACAATGCCGTTTTCGGATTGACGTTTGTTAGGTTCGTGAGTTTCAGTAGTTTGCATCTGGTATCTCCGTCCTCCTTGGGGAGAGCTGCGGTGGATTCACCGCCGATAATGCCGATTAGACGTAAGTTAGTGAATTTTGTTTCATGCAATCCATATGCCTCAACAATGAAACTGCTAAACTGTTGAAATCGTTGAAGATGGGATTGCGTCGATGGTTCCAGTTCCGATGTGAAACACCATAACGTCGGAATGATTCCCAGATTTATCAAATATATGACACACTGATGATTCCGCTTCGAGTTGCGCGGTGACACCGATTCGCTACAACTCGCATCCCGGTAATCCGAAATCGCCATACTCCTTTTTCTAATGATTATGTTGCTTCATAATGAACTGGATTAGATTTTCCGCAAAATCGCGATTAAGCATAATATCGAGGCCTGACAGGTTCTTATAGACCTATTTATGCGATGAGAACGCTAGCATTGATAATGGCTGGTGGGCAGGGGACCCGGCTCTATCCACTGACCCGCGATCGAGCAAAACCTGCGGTTCCATTCGGGGGCAAATACCGCATTGTCGATTTCGTCCTTTCGAATATGGTCAATTCGCAAATCTACTCGATCTACGTCCTCGTGCAGTGGCGCTCTCAGTCGCTGATTGAGCACCTGAAAGATGGATGGCAGTTCGGGCGATTGCTGGGCGATCACTTTATTGTGCCGGTACCGGCTCAGATGCGACTAGGTGAGAGCTGGTATCAGGGGACGGCCGACGCGATTTTTCAGAATCTCAACTTGATCGATGATTTCAAGCCAGATCTGGTGGCGGTCTTCGGCGCAGATCATATCTATCGTATGGATATCTCGCAGATGATCGAATTTCATACCGATCGTAAAGCGGCGGTTACTGTAGCCACGCTGCCGGTTTCAACCGAAGAGGCTAGTGAGTTCGGGGTGCTTGAGGTCGATTCGGGATTGCGCATAATAGGCTTCCAGGAAAAACCCAAACAGCCCCGTTCTATGCCGGGCGCGCCCGGGCAGTGCCTCGCCTCGATGGGTAATTATCTTTTTAATCCGCAAATTTTACGGGCGTCTCTGCTGGAAGACGCTGAGGCGTCAAACAGTCATCATGATTTCGGGCGCGACCTGATCCCCAAGCTGATCGATCGTGCGCCGGTTTACGCCTATAACTTTATGACCAATCGGATCCGCGGCGACTCCGAGGAAAATCTGAGTTACTGGCGTGATGTGGGGACGGTCGATGCCTATTATGAGGCCAATATGGACTTGCGCGACGCACGGCCCCAACTAAATTTGTACAACCAGCATTGGCCTCTGCGCACCGCCTACTATAATCAGCCGCCAGCCAAATTCGTATTCAATGAACATTATCGGCGAGGCTCAGCACTGCATTCGGTAATCTCCGAGGGTTGTATCGTTTCGGGCGGCTCGGTGGTCAACTCCGTCTTGGGTCGTTCGGTCTTCGTCCATTCCTATAGCCATGTCGAGGATTCTGTTCTGATGGACTACTGTAGTATTGGACGGAATGCTAAGGTGCGCCGAGCAATAATTGACAAGAATGTTCAAGTAGCAGAGGGCGACGAGATCGGTTACGACCTCGAACGCGATCGCCAACGCTTCTTTGTGACCGAGTCGGGACTTGTAGTGATCCCGAAGGCGGCCAAGCTTGAGCCGGAGTTCGCTTAAATGCAGAGAGCCAGCCGCGGATGAACGTCGATAGCTCTGAATCTGCGCAGCCGTCGCACGAAATTTCAAAAGCCGAAGTACCCATCAACTCGCAAGCACTATCAAGCCGCCATTCAGCCCAACGCAAAAGTGATAATGCTCGCCACGCAAAACGGCGGGCGCAGATCACCGAACTCAAGCCGAACTGGCTTCAGCGCACGATCTTCTATGGCATGGTTGGCTTGGTTCACGCGTTAAGCCTTCTGCCGGATTTTGTTCTTTACGGAATTGGAGTGACAGGCGGTTACGTCGCCTTTTTGCTCGACCGCCGACACGTGCGAATCGGGATGCGTAATCTGGCGATTGCCTTTCCGGACCGCCAACTTTCTGAACGCCGCCGCATCCTGCGTGCGTCCTATCTCAATATCGGGAGGAGCGCCGCCGAGTATGTTCGATTGGGCGGCTTCTTTTATAAACGAGTGATCCGGCGGGTTACTTACAAGCGATTCGAGTACTGGGGCGAGATTCAGCGGAAATATCCGGACAAGGGCGGACTAATCCTCACGGCTCATTTCGGCAACTTCGAGCTGCTCATGGCGACGCATGCGATGCATGGCTATCAGCTTGATTTGGTGCACCATACGCAGCGATTTATCGCCGGCGACGCGCTGATGACCTTTGTTAGGGAGCGCGCGGGGGTCAAGATAATTCGCAAGCACGCGGCAGCCCGCGCGGTGCTGCGCGCGCTACGGCAAGGCGATGTGATCGGGATTCCCATTCGATCAGAATGCAAAGCGTAGCGAGGCGGTGTTCGTGCCTTTTTTCAACGAGGTTGCGGCAACCTCCAGCGGCCTCGCGCGATTGGTAGCGATGTCGGGCGCGCCGGTGGTGCCGGTATTTCTGGTCCGGCAGCCCGATCAACGCACGCATATCATCGAGATTTTCGATGAGATTCCGATTCAACGGAGCGGCGATGCGGCGGCCGATATCGAAGAAAATACACGCCGTTTCGTCAAGGCGATCGAAGATATCGTACGGCGCTATCCCGAGCAGTTTTTATGGATGCATCGGCGATACAAGACGCGCCCAGTACGGGGCGCCCCGCGCATCTACGATTCCTGATCGCGCCCAATTCGGGAGATCAGTACAAACAGTATCAAGGAAAAAATCCACGCCGCCGGAGCTGCGATCAATGGAACCGGACCGGGACCGGCGAGCCATCGCGGGACTGGCGGCGCGCCTGCCACAACTGCGCCCCAGCACTTTGCGCCGATTACCAATCCGGCATGCAAGCCGATTGAGAGATAAACGCGCTGGGTTCGTATAAAGGCCTCGCCGAGCACCAGACCTAGCAAAAATAGTCCCAGCAGCATCGCAATCAAGTCGCCGGGATGGATAATCCTCGCGAAGCTGGCGCTTAGATTGTGCAGGCCGGCCGTGGGATGAAACCCCACAATAAAGTAATGCTTGGGCGATCGGATCAGGTGTGCGACTGCATAGATTGCCGCGCTGACGATCAGTGCGGTCCGGATGCCCAGATCGCGCGTCAAACCTCCTAATAGAATCGCGCGAAAGAAGGTCTCTTCGATTAATCCGATCAGCAGTGCAGCCGCGATGAAGCGCGCTGTACGAATAGCGATGCTACCCAGCGGGAACCCTCGGTGAAGCGTGGTGCTTCCCGCCGCAAGAAGTGCGGCCATGATGGCTAACGCGATAGCGAGTCCGAGAAGCAGCTGCGGTAAGCTCCGATGCGAATATCTGAAGCTCTCGTGAAGCAAACTTGCCAAGTGTAACGGTCGAGCAAAGAGCAGCAGCGCGCATCCGGCTGCGATCATCACAACGCGATCGAAGATGCGCGGAAATGGGACGTGGAACCCTGCACTCGAGACCGCGAATCCGACAAGTGGCGCGAACATGACAGCGACACCTAGTGCGAGCAGCAGAGCGAAGAGAAATGCGAGGCTAAAGCCTACATCAAGATGTCGAATATGAGCGCCGGCCATCGAGTCAGCGCGCCCGCATCGGATCACGAGACGGCTGCAATACGAGTTCGAGCGGACACGCGGCGGCTGAGGCATTGAGCACGGTCATCATGGCGCCGGCGACGTCGTCAGGATGGAGCATCGCGCTCCGATCGAGCCGCTTGTTGGACGGGATAAGGATCGTGTCGGTCAAGCCCGGAATAATCACGGAGATTCGGATATTGTGCTGACGAAACTCCTCAAAGCAAGCGTGAGTGAACGTTATCAGTCCAGCTTTGGCAGCGGCATAAACTGCTTCGCCTGCGGCTGCATTACGCGCTGCAATTGAAGCGATATTAATAATCGTTCCATCTCCGCGATTTGCCATGTGGCGTGCGGCAAGTTGCGTCAAGGCGACCGGCGCATGCAGATTCAGCTCGAGTATCCGGCGCATAGCGTCGGTGTTGAGCTTGATCAGCGGCGTACGCGCAGGTGCGCCTCCAGCGTTGTTGACGAGCACGTCAACCCGTCCGAAATGGTCGAGTGCGGCGGTCCAAAGATTCTCAGGAGCTTCGGGTTCGGCAAGATCGATCAGCACGATCAAAGATTGTGCGGATGGCAAGGTGGTCAGTCGCCGAGTCTCCTCTAACTCGGCATAGGTGCGGGCGGCGAGGCAAAGCGAAAAGCCTGCCTGCCCCATCGCGAGCGCAATCGCACGTCCGATCCCGCGGCCTGCGCCGGTTATGATTGCGACCTTTCCGGTATGCAAAGGCATCGCTGTTCATTAGCATTTCCGTTCGGATAAGTCGGCGCGTTGATACGATGGCCGTTGATTCCCTGAGACGCGCCAGCGAGAATTGAAACATTGATGAATCCCCTAGTTTTCCGTGAATATGACATCCGTGGCGTGGTCGAAGAGGACTTCAGCGACGAATTCGTGGTCAATCTTGGCCGCGCCTACGCAACGATTTTGATCGAAGCGGGCAAGCATACGATCACACTGGGCCGGGATTGCCGGCTCTCGTCGGATTCCCTGCGCGATCTGCTGCTCGAAGGCCTGCTGCCGGCCGGTATCAATGTCGTGGATATCGGCGTAGTGCCGACTCCGCTGCTTTATTTTTCAGTGCTGCACTGGAACATGGAAGGCGGCGCGATGATCACCGGCAGTCACAATGCTGCCGAATACAATGGCTTTAAGCTCGGCGTCGGCACAACGACGATCTTCGGTGAAGAAATCCAGCGCGTCCGCAAAATTGTTGAAGCGCGCGCGTTCAAAACCACGGGTGCGCCCGGTGAGCTGACGGGTCGGCAGGTTGTGCCGGATTATGATCGCTACATACGCAGCAATATCATCGTGAAGCCCGGGATGAAGGTCGCGATTGATGGCGGCAATGGATGCGGCGGCGCGGTGGCGGCTCCCTTGATGCGCCTGATGGGGATTGAAACGACCGAGCTGTACATCGAGATGGATGGCCGATTTCCGAATCATCATCCCGACCCGACGGTTGAGGAAAATGTCCGTGATTTGCAGGCTGCGGTCAAGAAGAACGGCGCGCAGGTCGGCATCGCCTATGATGGTGATGCTGATCGTATCGGCGCAGTTGACGAGAACGGAAAGATCGTTTGGGGCGACGAGTTGTTGATCGCGTTCGCACGCTCGATCCTCAAGGAAAGACCGGGCGCCGCTATTATTGGCGATGTTAAATGCTCGCGGCGGTTGTACGACGATGTGGCGCGTCATGGCGGCCGTCCAATCATGTGGAAAACCGGCCATTCGCTGATCAAGAGCAAGCTCAAGGAAGAGCATGCCGCCTTGGCCGGTGAGATGAGTGGGCATATGTTTTTCAATGATCGCTATTATGGTTTCGATGATGCGATCTATTCCTCATTTCGCCTACTCGAAATTCTTGGGCGCGAAGGCCGCGGCCTAGGTGCGATACTCTCCGATTTGCCGCAGACCCAGTTCACTCCGGAGATTCGGCTCGACTGTCCGGACGATCTGAAATTCGAGGTCGTGAAGAAGGCTGCCGACTATTTTCGCGCCCATTACGACACAATCGATATTGACGGAGCGCGCGTTAATTTCCCGGGTGGATGGGGCCTCGTGCGAGCGTCGAACACGCAGCCGGCGCTGGTGATGCGTTTTGAAGCTGACGACTCGAAGACCCTTGCTGAGATTCGCGAGCTCTTCGAGCGCAAGCTGACCGAGTTAGGAGCCAAGATTTGAGTATCATCTGGCTATTCTACTGGTGGCGCTCGGCTGAGCTCTCGAAATCGAACGATAATTTGCGCGGCTGATGGCGCGCACTAAGGGGGTGCGTGCCGCCGCACTAATAATTGCGGGCGGCCGCGGTACTCGATTCTGGCCCGAAGGCCGCGCAAATCGACCGAAGCCGCTGTTTGCTCCCGATGGGAAAATTTCGCTACTCGAAGCGACGATCGCGCGCGCGATGCCGCTTTTTTCACGCGAGCGGATTTTCGTCGAGGTGGCCAGCGATCATGCGGCGATTTTCCGGCGCGCCCTCAAAACTCTACTTCCGCCCCAAAATCTAATTGTCGAACCGGAAGCGCGCGGCACCGCGGTGGCGATAGCTTATGGTGCTGCGATAATCAAACAACGCCTCGCCGACGATCCGGTTATCGCCGTGATGCCCGCCGATCACTACATCACAAAGGCGAGCAAATTTCGTGAGACGATTCAGCAGGCTATTCGCCTCGCACGGCGCTCCGTCGCTATCGTGATGATCGGAATCACTCCGACGCGCGCGGAAACCGGGTATGGCTATCAGGAGATTGGCGAGCCGCTTGGCGCCGGTTACAAGATAGCGGGTTTTATCGAAAAGCCGTCGCGCATACGAGCGACTGCGATGGTGCGGTCAGGCCGGTTCCTCTGGAATGGCGGTATTTTTGTAATGACGGACAAGGCGCTGACGGCTGAGCTCGAGCGCCATGTTCCGCAATTGGCGACGCTGATACCCCGGATAGCAGCAATGAAGTCGCCGGAATTGAAATCCAGCTATCGAGCGCTTGAAGTCGCGTCGTTCGACCGCGCAATCGCTGAGAAGAGCGATAATCTAATCGGGGTTCGCGCAGAATTTGATTGGGACGACGTGGGAAGCTGGGAGGGATTGTGGCAGGCGCTGCGCGGTGGCAATGATAGCGTCGAGATTGGAAAAGTGGTCGCGATTGACAGCAGTTCTATTCTCGCGCGCAGCGGCAAGCGTCTGATGGTGTTGCTCGGGATCAAGAATCTCGTCGCAGTGGATACCGATGATGCGATTCTGATTACAAGCCGCGCCCGCGCGCAGGATTTGACGCGCGTCATTCAGGAATTGGAGAGGCGCAAGTTAAATAAATATCTTTGAGCCTTGACGCCACTTTCCGTTAGGTGCGTGGAGCGTGGCGCGAGCGTGAGCCTTCATCCTTAATCGGCTACTCCCACTCGATCGTCGCGGGAGGTTTCGAGGTGATGTCGTAAACCACGCGATTTACGCCGCGAATTTCGTTGGTGATACGACTGGAGACGCGCGCGAGGAAATTTGGGTCGAGCCGCGCCCAATCCGCCGTCATGCCGTCCTGCGACTCGACCGCGCGAATCGCGATCACGCTTTCATAGCTGCGGCCATCGCCCATCACGCCGACCGTCTTGAGCGGTAGCAACACGCCGAAGGCCTGCCATAACGAACCGCCCAAGTTCGCCGCCGCGACTTCCTCCATCACGATCTGATCAGCACGCCGCAGCAGATCGAGTCGCTCCGCCGTCACCTCGCCCACGATCCGCACGGCTAGTCCGGGTCCGGGGAACGGCTCACGTGCGACGATCTCCTCCGGCAATCCCAACTCGCGGCCAACCTCGCGCACCTCGTCCTTGAACAACTCGCGCAGTGGCTCTATCAGCTCAAGCCGCATCCGCTCCGGCAGGCCGCCGACATTATGATGGCTTTTGATCACTGCCGATGGCCCCTTGAACGAGACCGATTCGATTACGTCGGGATAGAGCGTGCCCTGGCCGAGGAAGCGCGCACCATCTGACATTGGCCGCAGCTCGCCGACTCGTCCGCCCCTCGGAGCCGCCGCCTGATGTTCGAACACTTCGATAAAGGTGTGGCCGATAATCCGCCGCTTCTGTTCGGGATCGAGCACACCGGCCAGCCGCTCGAGGAACAATGCGGACGCGTCCACTACTGTGAGAGCAATCCCGAGGCGCGCGGCGAAAGTCTGCTCCATGCGCTCGCGTTCGCCCGCTCGCAGCAATGCATTATCGACGAAAACGCAGGTGAGCTGGTCACCGATTGCCCGATAGATCAGCGCGGCAGCCACCGAAGAATCGACGCCGCCGGACAGCGCCATCAGAACGCGATCGTGCGGGCCCACGCGAGCACGAATCGCGGCGGTCTGCGTCTCGATAAAGTTCGCCATCGTCCAGTCGCCGGGCTCGCCGCAGATGCCGAGTACGAAGTTGCGCAAGACCTGCGCGCCGCACGGGCGTATGCACCACCTCGGGATGGAACTGGATGCCGCGCAGGCGGCCATCCTCGCTGCGGATCGCGGAGCACGGGGAATTCGACGTGTGGGCGATCGCACGACAGCCTTGCGGAAGTGTCTCGATCCGATCGCCGTGGCTCATCCACACCTGATGCTCGATCTGATCGAGGCCGGCGAACAGCGGATCGCTTTCGTCGATCGTCAACATTGCCGGACCGTATTCGCGCGCCGGAGCGCCCGCGCTGTGCGCGCCCGAGTGCTGCGCAATCACGTACATCCCATAGCAGATGCCTAGGACGGGACAGCCAAGTCGCAGGACCTCATCACTGATATCCGGCGCGCCCGACTCGTAAAGGCTCGCCGGTCCGCCCGACAGGATAATCCCGCGCGGGTGCATCGAGCGGATTTTCTCCGGTGCGAGATCGTACGGATGAATCTCGCAATAGACGTGCGCCTCGCGGATTCGCCGCGCGATCAGCTGCGTGTACTGGCTGCCGAAATCGAGAATCAGGATCATCGAGTAAATTGCGGTCGCTTAGCTCCGCAACGTCGCTTCAAGGTTCGTCCCTTCGCGATTGCGGAACGCGACTGCCACGGCGAGCCGCTCCAGATGCTGATCGATCAGCTTATTGCCGAGTCGTACCTTATGTTCCTCGAAGAAGGCATTGACCTCGGACTGCCGATCGAGCAGTCCGACGATCGCCTCGCACATCCGGGGCAGGGCGCTGTCGGGATACTTATCGACCATCGCTTCCCAGTTCTTGCGTACAAAGTCCCAGGCTTCGTATCGAACTTTGGGATTGTACAGCAGCGAATGCATCAGGAATGGCGCGTTTTGCGTGCGGACTTCGCCATTGAGCGTCATCTGCATCGTGTCACGCAGTACATCCGGCAGCGGGAATCCCGCGAGCGAAAAGAGATAGCGCTGCTCCACCTGCGGCGTCGTCGCGGATTTGAAATGCTGCTTGAATTGTTGATAGCGCCCAGCATCGCCGCAGTGCGATAGGATCGCGATCAGAGCCGGCATCAGATCGCGATCAGCAACCGCGGGATTTCCCTCCCATTCGCGATAGAGCTCCGCCGCTTTGGCTTGTACCTCGGGGTCATCGCCGAGCGTCCCCAGCGCGCTCATCAAGCTCCCGCGCATTTGGCGGGTGAGTTCGTCTTCGTTGGGACTCGCGGTCCATCCGAGGCGCGATGCAGCCGGACCGACGATGTCGCGAACTGCGCGATTGATCGCCGGGCGCTGAGCGTCGGTAACGATCATATCGAGATAGTTAAAGGCGCCCAGCAGCGCGCGCCAGACATTTAGGTCGGTTTCGTTATGGAACAGCCGCGCCATGGCGACAAAATCCTTGAGCGGTGTGAGCCCCGCTACCGTCGCCGCCCAGGTATCGCTGACCAGTCCGAAACGCTCGATCGGTTTCAGTTGATCGAGGTTTTTGGTCAATGTTTCGAGGAGGCCTGCCGCATAACGCACGCGGAAGAAGCCGCTGCCATTCTCATTGACGAGCGCCCATTCGAGCTTTCCCGGTAGTTCCAGCGTGGCGCTCGAATCTGTCAACAAAATCCGATGGGTTGAGATACCTTTCTCCGTCTTCACCCGCGCGATAATCGGTATGTGCCAGAGCTGATTCTCGGCCTGTTCCGGCGGCGCGTAGAAGAAGCGGCGCTGCGTCAGCTTGAGCGATCGTCCATCGGCGCTTGCCTCCGCGCTGACGATCGGAAAGCCCTGCTGAAAAATCCAGGTATCCATCATCGAGCGCACCGGCTGGCTCGATTCCTCCTGCAGCGCATCCCACAGGTCGCCGGTTTCAGTGTTGGCGTACTGATGCTTCTTTAAATAGAGCGAAATGCCTTTGCGGAATCGCTCTGCGCCGAGGTACTGCTCGAGCATCCGCAGCACCGACGCACCCTTCTCGTAAGTGAGCACGTCGAACATCGACCGGCAGTCCTCAGGACTCAGGACCGTGTATTCAATCGAGCGGGTGCTCTTGAGCGCGTCAATCGCCATCGCTGCCGCGCGTGAGACGCCGAAGCTGTCCCATCGCCGCCATTGCGGCTTCCACGCATCGACGGCGAGCATCTCCATAAAGGTGGCGAAAGCCTCGTTGAGCCAGATGCCGTTCCACCACTTCATCGTGACGAGATCGCCAAACCACATATGCGCGTTCTCGTGCGAGACGACGTCGGCGACACGTTCGAGTTCGGCGCGCGACGCGGTCTGTGCGTCGGCGAGCAGGGCGGTTTCGCGAAAGGTGATCGCACCGAGGTTCTCCATCGCGCCCGCCGCGAAATCCGGAATCGCGATCAGATCGAGCTTGTCGCCGGGATAGGGAATTCCGTAGTAATCGGCGAAAAATTTAAGCGAGAATGCTCCGATCTGCTCGGCCCACGGCGTCAGCGCCTGCTTGCCCGGAACGTGCACGATCCGCAGCGGCGTCCCCGCATCAACCGGTGGGGTCTCCTCGAATTCTCCGACGATGAAGGCGAGCAGATAGGTGGACATCTTAATCGTGTCCTTGAACACGACTGCTTTCTTGCCGCTGCCGACCGGCTTTTCGCTCTCGATTCCCGCATTCGAATATGCGGAGAGATTCTCGTCGATCACCAGCGTGACCTTGTACACCGCTTTCAGGGCAGGTTCGTCCCAGCAAGGCAGGGCGCGGCGGGCGTCGGTCGCTTCGAACTGCGTAGTCGCCAGCGTATGAGTCTTGCCCGCCGAATCGGTGTACTGGCTGCGATAGAAACCGTGCAGCTTATCGTTCAGGATGCCGCGAAATTTGATCTTGAGCGTCCACGCGCCCGGTTCAAGCGTCTCCGCGAAATGCATATGCACCCGCTCGCGCGCTGGCTCCAACTCGATTTTCGATGCCGTCAGATGCTTGCCCGCGCGCTCGACTATCGCCGAATCCAGCTCAAGCTCAAGCGCGTTGACAACGATTTCCGAAGTCGGAGTGACCACCCGAATCGCTACTGTCTCGTCACCTGCGAAGGTGAAAGCGGTCAGGTCAGGAGTAAGGGTCAATTCGTAGCGTTCCGGGATTACGGTCGTGGGTAGACGGTATTCGAGCGCCTGAGCGGCGCTTAGGCTAGTTTCCTGATCGAACATCGCGGTTCCTTTTCGAGGGGTTGCGTATGTATCCGGCGACGTTTCGCCGTAGTCTGCATTGTAGGCGCAAAGGGCTGGTGACGCGAGTTGGACGAGGACTATTGCCAGACGTATTAACGGGCGAGGACGGCAAAATTCGTCAAAGTGACCTGCGCCGAGGTGAAAGCCTCGCGAATGCGCGGGCTGGTCAAAATTGCGACTTCCCGCCGTACCTCGGCAAAGGACGGTTTAGCGCCAACATCATCGACCGGATGAAAGTACATCTCGGTCAAACCGCGCGGGAGTCGTGCGATGATCCCGGCAACATAGTCCTCAGTGAGATTGCCGCTTTGATGCAATCCGAAGAGCCAGTCAGTGCTTTGCGCGCCTTTGCTCGCAAATAATCCCCGAGCGCGACGCGACAAGACGCGGAAAATTGCCGCTTCCATTAGCTTGCGCGGTGCGTTATCGCGGGCCAGCGCCAGCGTTGTAAAGACCGGCTCGCGCGGCAACCGGATAGACTGAATGGTGTACTCGTCGATCAGCTCCGCCAGGATATCGGCAATGGCAGGATGAACGTGAAAGTTCAAATGTCCATCGAGATGATAAAGATGTCCAATAAGTTTGAGGTGCAACTCGATCTGTGCCCGGATCTCGTCGCGGAGCAAAGTTTGAATCCGGCGATTGAAAAAATAGCGCATCCCGGCCAGCGTCGGATTATTGGCAAATTCGCGATCAGCGCCGACAATGCCGAGCAGATTCTCGCGATTCAAAACCGCCCGGCCACGGCAAACTACTAAATGCAATCCGACGTCCAATGCGGGATTTTCGCGCGCCAGCGCCGCTGCCTCGTCCCGCGCCGCACCCATAACCATCAGGCTGGTTCCGGTCAGCACACCTTCGCGATAGGCGCGAAGCACACCCGTGTTAACCTCGCGCGATAACCCGAAGTCATCAGCCGTGACAATCACCATTTTCTCCGCTCGCATCGTACGCGTCTCCTTCTGCTGTCGAGCGGCTTGATCAAAGATCTCATGCACGTCATTTTGCTTGCATCTTCAATGACGCTCAAGTTTGCCGATATTTTGTATAATGATTCGGCGGCGTCGAGCTGGTAGTAATGACCCTGATTTTTTGCGCGTTCCGCGGTGAGTTTACGCCGCTTCGGGCCCGGCTAACCGATCAAAGACCATGGGCAATACCGGGGCTGCGGGCGTTACGGGTCGAATGGGAAAGGCGGAAGTCGCGCTAATCGCCAGTGGTATCGGAATAAGGCGCGCGCGGGAAACGGCTGTACTCGTGCTCGACCAGACACACGAAGTGGAACGCATAATTATCACCGGCGTGGCTGGTGCGCTTCATCATGATCTCCACATCGGGGATATAGTAGTCGCCGAGCGGCTGTGGCTTCGGCGTGGCGATGAGTTTGCGATCGAGCATGCATTGGAAGTGGATAAGGCTTCCTTCGTCAAAGAAGGGCTCGTGTCCGCCCGAATAATTCATACGTCAGGAGCAATATTGACCTCGCGTGCTGCGATCGTAGCAGCAGTGGATAAACGACAAGCCTACGAGACATTGGGCGCGCTGGCAGTCGATATGGAAAGTGCTGTGATCGCCCGCGAGGCCCATCTTCGCGGGCTTCCATTCGTGTGCCTGCGCACGATTCTCGATACCGCTGCACAGAATCTGGAAGCAGCAATTCTCGCAGACGAGAACGGCACGATTCGGCCTCTCAACCTGGCGACGACCTTGGCACGGAATCCTCGCCTGATCGCCGCGTCAATGCAATTGATGCGAAATCTTAAAATTGCGACCGGCGCGATGGCTGAGGCAATCGACGCTGTGCTTCAGCATTGTAGTTAGGCAGCTCAGGCTTGGCGTGAGCGGGACGCGATTGGCGAGTCGGCGATGGGAAAGACCGAATTATATGGAAAATCATGGATATGGCGCGTCATCGCAACTCGATCACCATACGAGCTTGAACGAATTAGAATACTGACGCCGAGTGCGACAAAAGGGACATAGATAAAGATGCTCACGCAGGCGAGCTCAGTAGCTTGAATCGCAAACAACATCGCAATCCCGAATCCAACCATCCCTAAATAGAGTAGCGGACCGAGCAAAGCGCGCGACGGAAAATCCGGTATCAGACCGAAGGGCTTTTCTCCCCTGGCATTAAGCTTTCGATCGACAAACTGAAATACTGCGATATTGATCGCAGCGACCAAAAACCATCCAAGAAAATTGGTAATCGGCACGCCGAAATATGGACCCGGCGGGTCGTACCAAAAAAGATTCCCGAGAAACCATTGAGCGCCGCGGACGCTTAGCGGATCAACCACCAGGTCAACCATCACCATGAAAATCGACGCGAGTATCCAGACATGCAACGAGCGACGAAGATTCCAGGTATCGAGCAGGCGGAGATCGCAGCCCGTACGATAGAGCGGGGCAGCTAGCAGCAACGCCGTCGAATAACTAGCAAAGCTGAGAAATACGAATGAGAGCGAGTCAAAAAAGGGGACGCCTGCGACCCAGATTTCGCGCCCAGAGGTCGTATGAACGTAATGATAAAGCCCAAACGGAAAACCATTGTTGATCGAGCTCCATTCGCAGATCAGCGCGACCACCCAAGCAATTACGGCAAAGATCAAAGTGGTACGGACGCCATAATTGATAATTGCAGCAAAAAGAAAAGCTGCGAGAAACGCGAACACATAAGGACGTAGCGCGATGGTGGAGAGTAAGAGATTCATCGCTGGGGCCGTCAGTGTGATGTACTGGTTCGGGATTCCTTGACCGTACTCGGAACAGCAGGAAAATTCGCGATCACACTATACGGCAGTTCGGCGCGCCATCCCCACACTATAGAAGAAATTAATGGCGCGCTGGAGTGCGTCATCGAGGTTGCCCGGCGCATAGCCGAGTTCGTTGCGGGCCTTGGCCGAATCAAAAAACATCTTTTTGCGAGCCATCCGTACCTCAGTCACACTCGCGCGCGGCGCGCGGCGTGTGATCGTTCGTGCGACCAACTCAGCTCCCGCCGCAAATCCATACGCGACAGCATAAGGTATTTTGAAGCGTGGGGCAGGTATTCCTGAAAGTCGTGCAAGACGTTGGAACAATTCAGCGAGCGTGAGATTCTCCCCACCGAGGATATACTTTTCTCCAACTCGTCCGCGCTCGGCGGCCAATAGATGGCCCCGCGCAACGTCTTCGACCGCTACCAGATTGAGGCCGGTCTCCATATACGCGGGCATTCGCCGATTGAGAAACTCGACGATAATCCGGCCGGTCGGAGTCGGCTTAAAATCAAACGGGCCAATAGGCGTTGAGGGATTCACGATGACAATCGGAACTCCATCGCGCGCGGCCTCAAGAGCTGCTTGCTCGGCCATAAACTTGGAACGTTTGTAGGCGCCAATCATGTGTTCTAATGCAACCGGCGTACTTTCAAGCCCCATCCCATCGATTCCGATACCGAGTGCGCCGACGCTGCTCGTATGAACCAGTCGCCTGACACCTGCGATGTGTGTCGCCGCAATCACATTCCGCGTGCCTTCAACATTTGCTGCATAGAGCGGGGCTTCGTCGATCAGCCACAGTCGGTAGTCCGCGGCGACGTGATAGATTTCATCACAATTTTGCGCCGCTGCGATAAGCGAAGTTCGATCGCGCAAGTCACCGAATGCCGGCTCGTATTCGAGGCCTTCAAGTCCGCGCAGGTCTGCTCTGCGACGGACGAACGCGCGCACGCGTGCTCCGTCTGCAATCAGCGCGCGAGCTACATGGCACCCGACAAAACCATTAGCTCCGGTAACGAGGGCAAGCCGCGAACTCATCACAATTAGACGTGAAGCGCGACATGTTGGATTACCGCAGCGGCTGCCATGTTCCCTGCGACCACCGCGCTCTCGATGGTCGCGGGCAGGCCGGTCTGAATCCAATCGCCGGCCAGAAAGAGGTTTGGAATGGGAGTTGTGACTGGCGGGCGTTTGCGGTCGGATTCGGGATCGGTAGCAATAGTCGCCTGTTTTTCTTTCAGCACCAACGCTTTCAGGACCTGCGCCTGTCGCGCTGCCGGAAGCATCGCGCGCAGATCACGGAGGACAATGTCCAATAATTGTTCATTCGAGTGATCGATCAAATCGCGGGCGCCGCTAATCACAAAACTGAGATAGCCGGGACGCCGCTCATCGGGTCGCGAGAAAATGCGCCGCTTATTGAAAAGCCATTGAGTTTGCGTTCCGATAAAGCCGACAAAGGAAGCTTGGGTTACCTCTCGATCAAGCCAGAGATGTACACAGATAATCGGTGAACTCTTCAATCCGCCTAACTCAGAGAACGCCGCGTCAGTGGTCGCTCCTTCAGGCAACAGCTTGAGTAGTCGGTCCGGCGTAATTGCGGCGATGAAGCTGGCCGCTTCGAGTGCGCGTCCGTCCCGCAGGCGCGCCGACGTGATGGCGCCATAAGGGTCCATTTCAAAACGCTCGACAATCGCGCGGCACGCGACGACGCCGTCGCGCCGTTCGATATATTTGCGCGCAGCCTCACAATAGAGATCACTCAATCCAACTGTCGAATAGAGAAAACTCGAATCCGAGCGACGCGAGAAAAAGGCCCGCTTCAAGACTTCGGCGAGCAATGCTGCAGATGCAATTTCGGGATTTTCGTTTAACGTCGCGATCGCGAGCGGGTACCAAAAACAGCTTCGGGCACGTTCATCTTGACGGCTCAGATTCATGAATTCAGCCACTGTCATCCGCGCAAGATACGCGCGCCGGAATCGCCGCAGATACATCAAACGAGCACCGGCGCGCATCAAATTGATCCGTTCTCGTATGGAGAGATGGCGGTAGCCAAGAATACCGCCGGTCATGTGGAACGGCCCGGGCAGGCGCGCGGTGCGCAAGACGGCCCGGCGCCCCGGTCCATCGAGCATCTCGATTTCAAGATTGCGATGCGCCACAAGACGGTCGCGGGTGCCGATCTTGCCCAAAAAGTCGAGAGTCAAGTGATAGCAGCCCATCAGCACGTGCTGCCCATTATCAACGAAGTCTTCACTGGCCGGATCGGTAAAGGAATAGGCGCGACCGCCCAGCGCGGGTTTGCTCTCGAGCAATGCCACGCGAAAGCCACGTTCCGCCAGCGTGACTCCGGCGCTAAGCCCGGCGAAGCCGCCGCCGATCACGACGACGTCTTTGGTCTCGACCGGCATCGCTCAACTCGCGCGCGCGAAGCGCGTTCCGGCCCATGCTCGTCCAACAAGCAGGAGCTTGCGTGTGGCGGAGACACTGAGTCGCCGATCGAAGACACGATAACCGGAGTGGATGATGCGCTCGAGCAATGCCGAATAGATCAGGCGCATACCTTCGGCTGCGATCATCGAGGCACGGTCTTCCGGTGCGAGTGCGCCGGCCGCTTCTTGATAAAAGGCGCGTGCACGCGCCGCTTCGAACTCCATGAGCTGACTGAATGCAGGGGTATAGGCCGAGCGCAGAATCTCTTCCTCGCTAACGCCGAACCGTCTCAAGTCTTCTTGTGGTAGATAGATTCGATCGCGCGCTGCGTCCTCGCGGACATCGCGAATGATATTGGTCAACTGGAACGCGAGGCCGAGCTTTTCCGCATAGACTCTCGTACTGGGGTTGCGATAACCGAAAATCTCGATACAGATAAGCCCGACGGCCGATGCGACCCGCCGGCAATAGAGACCCAGTTCATCGAAGCTCGAATAGCGTTTGCGCGTGAGGTCCATCTCGACGCCATCGATTACTTCTTCAAAGTAGCGGCGCGGAATCCCGAATCGATGGACATTATCTGCAAGCGCGCGCGAGACTCCACGCTCCGCGCTGCCACTGTACACTCGCTCGAGTTCGTCGCGCCAGCGCTCGAGCAGCAGCACTGGTTGTGTGACGTTCTCGTCATCCGCAATATCGTCCACAAAACGGCAAAACGCATAAACCGCGTAGAGCGCGCGCCGGCGCTCGACCGGCAGCAGCATAAAAGCGTAATAAAAATTTGACGAAGACTGGCGCGTGATCTCAGCGCATCTGGCATAACCGGCGGCCAGTTCCTTTTGCTGCTCCACCTCAACCACGTTCGTTTCCTAGGATGCAAGGCGCCCGCGAAGGGCGTTCCATCCGATCCGCAGATAATTAGGTTTGCCTAGCTTGGGACGATGATGCAGCACGTCATATCCGACACGTTCGATTGCGCGCAGAATCGCGAGGCCGCCGCCAGCGAACATCAGGATATCGCGGCGCAATCGACGATTGACCATTCGATGCAGCTCCGCGCCGCGTATCAGCATCTCGCGAGCGTATGCCACCTCATGCCTCATCAGTGAGACGAACTGTGGGCCGGCTTCGGACGCGCGCAAATCTGCTTCAGATACCTGGAAGCGCTTCATATCCTCACGCGGGAAATAGATTCTTCCTTTATCGCGATCAACCGCAACGTCCTGCCAGAAATTCGCGAGTTGCAATCCGCTGCAAACGTAATCTGAAAGCCTTTGGCGCTCATCGTCGCGATAACCGAAGAGATATAGCACAAGACGTCCGACCGGGTTGGCTGAGAAACGCGCATAACCGAGCAGATCATCGATTGTGTCGAAGCCCTTGAAATGTACGTCACTGCGGAACGCGATCAGTAAATCTTGAAATGGTTGTCGCGGAATATCGAAGCGACGCACGGTATCCGCCAACGCGAGCATGACCGGATGATGCGGGGCGCCGGAGTAGGCGAGATCCAATTCGTGCTCCCAATCGTCGAGCTTGGGAAGGCTTTGTTCCTCGTCAGCAAAGTCATCGGCAATCCGCGCGAACGCGTAAATCGCGTGCATATGTGGCCGCATTGCACGCGGCATCAGCCATGAGGCAATCGTGAAGTTCTCGTAATGCGATCGTGCGAGTCGCCCGCAGTATGCATAAGCCGATGCTATCTCTGAAGCGCTTCCCTGCGGAGACGCTTCAATTTTATGCAGCGTGGACGCCATCACAGATTTATTGGCGTTAGCCGCCATTTTTCAGTTCCCGCTAAGCGGCAACCGCGGCGACCCGCTCACGCGCAGCGATTCGCGCCCATCCGTCAGTTTCGAGCAGATCTTCGAGAGTGCCGCCAGACCGATTTGCATGACGACTCATGATGGCTTCCAGATGGGAGGGAATATCCGCGAAACTGGACTTGCCGGCCAAGAAGCTCGCGACTAATTCCTCATTGGCGGCATTAAGGCAGGCCGGCATGCTGCCGCCTGCGCGCAACGCCTCGTAAGCCAAGGCGAGGCAGGGGAAGCGCTTGGTATCCGGCTCCTCAAAAGTTAACGAGCCACATTCAATCAGCGAGAGAGTTTTCAAATGAGACAGCGGCAAACGCTCAGGATAACCGAGCGCGAAGGCCACTGGGATTGCCATGTCAGGCACCGCCATCTGTGCGAGTACCGAGCCGTCGATCATCTCGACCATCGAATGAACCACGCTTTGGGGATGAATCACCACCGAGATTTCCGCTGGCGTTACGTCGAACAACCAGCGCGCCTCGATAACTTCGAGTCCTTTGTTCATCAAAGTGGCGGAATCAATTGTGATCTTATTACCCATGCGCCAAGTCGGATGATTCAGGGCGTCGCTCACCGTAATCGACTTGAAACGTTCCGCCGGCCACAACCGAAATGGACCACCCGAGGCGGTCAGGATGATTCGCTTGAGCGTCGCGCGCGGTTTGCCCTCGAGACACTGGAAAATCGCATTATGCTCGCTATCGACCGGCAGCAAGCGGACGTCATTTTCATGGACCGCCCGAGTAATCAACTTGCCGGCGATCACCAATACTTCCTTGTTGGCGAACGCGATATCCTTACCAGCCTTGATGGCGGCCAAGGTAGGTCGTAGGCCCAGCGCGCCAACCAGCGCCGACATTACCAACGACGCATCGGGATGAGTCGCGACCGCGATCGCGCCCTCCTCGCCATGAAGGATATGGGGCTTTAAGGGGAACAAACTCCGGGCAAGCTCGGAAGCCAATTCGGCCGATTCAACCGAGATAAGTTCCGGCTGAAAGCGGCGCGCCTGTTCTGCGAGTAGCGTGAGATTGCGACCGGCGGCCATCGCGACCACCCGAAAGCGATCGGGAAAGCGGCTGAGAACATCGAGCGTGGTAACTCCCACCGAGCCGGTTGCGCCGAGAATCGAGATCGCTTTCATCGCAACTATCTACGCCAGTCACTCATACAATATTGCCAGATCATTAGACAGCCCGTTCAGCGAGGCGACGGCGAAAACGTCCCAAGGCCATCAGCGGAAAATAATGCGCATACATGTGATAGCGAAGATAAAAGTTATTGGGGAAGCCGGTTCCGGTGAAGTGCTCATCGATCCATCGACCGCCTTCATTTTGCCGATCCAATAACCAGCTTACACCGCGCATTACGCTGTCGCTGAGTTCATCTTCGGCCGCGAGTAGCCCTATAATGGCCCATGCGGTCTGTGAAGGTGTGCTTGCTCCCTTACCTTTGAGTGTCGGGTCCTGATCGGCGAGGCAGGTTTCGCCCCATCCTCCATCCTCATTCTGTACCGATTTCAACCACACTGCCGCGCGCTTAATCCATAGATCGTCAATTGAACAGCCGATCGCCCGCAAGCCTGATAAGGCCGAAAAAGTCCCATAAATGTAACTGACGCCCCACCGTCCCCACCACGAGCCGTCGGTTTCCTGATCGTGGCGCAACCAGGCGATTGCGCGACGTGCTACTGGATGCTCAGTGCGATAACCGACCGCAGCCATCATTTCGAGGACGCGCCCGGTAAGATCGGCGCAGGTCGGATCAGTCGAAGCCTCGACGTCGGCGAATGGCGCATGGTTGAGCCATTCCGAATCGTTATCGACGTCGAAGGCGGCGAATCCTCCGTCCTGGGATTGCATGCCCATTACCCAGTTCGCGCCGAGCCGAATGGCGCGTTCGCGCGCCGCAGGATCGGTCTCGTCGATAGTTTCCGCGAGCACCATCAGGATGACTGCGGAATCGTCCACATCAGGGTACCAATCATTATAGAACTCGAAGGCCCATCCGCCGGGCTCAAGCGCGGGTCGCTTTACCGACCAATCGCCTTTCTTGAAAATCTGATGATCGATCAGCCATTTAGCGGCGTCGCGAATCGCCGGATGATCACCGGGGATACCGGAATCAAGCAGTGCTTTCGCGCCTAAAGCCGTATCCCAGTTAGGCGAGACACAGGGTTGATACAGGGCGCCATCACCCTGATCCCAGATCAGCTCACGAGTTGCCTCTATCGCCTTGACAATCACCGGATGATCGTTGCGATAGCCCACGCTCTTCAACGCCATTGGGCTGAGCAGGTAGCACGGCTCAATCCCGCCCCACGAGCCATTGGCGTCCTGATGCTCGAGCAGCCAATTCTCGGCATAGCGAATCGCGCGGCTGCGCATACTCGTGAGATGGTGCTTGTCATAGAAGCGCAGGAGCTTGTCTGCCGCCAGCAGAGTATTACGCAAGGATAATAGCCGCTTCCCATGCCGCATTTTGAATTTCGTGAAGTGCGGCGGCTGAATGTAAAGTTCGAGAACGCCCTGACGCCAGTCAATTGTTACTGTGGGCTTTTGCGCTTGCAAAAGCATCAGCGCGAAGAGCGTACCGCGCGCCCACGACGAAAGCTCATACATATTGACCGGAAACCATTGTGGGAAAAGCGTGATCTCGACGGGCAGTGATGCGGTCGCATTCCATGCGACCTGACTCATCGACGCGAGATAGAAGCGGGCCAAGGTGCCCGAGTTGGCGATTCCGCCCTGTGACAGAATAAATCGCCGCGCCTGCATCATCGGTTCGTCACCCGCCCGCATTCCGGTCAGCTTGAGTGCGAAATAAGCGAGGATACTGGTCGAGAGATGCCCAGGACCATCGGGAAATAATGTCCACGAGCCGTCCGGCTGCTGAGTATCGAGCAAATGCTTTTTGAGCTTCGTTTCGAGCGGTACATCGGGCTGCAGCTCCATGAAACGATTAAATATAATGTACTCGGAATTCATCTCGGCATTGGCCTCAAGCGCCGCTTGCCAGTAACCCTCCGGATGCTGTTCGCGCAGCAATGAGCGCTGGGCGCGTTCTATCGTAAAGTCCACCTTGGCCGTGAATTCATCACGCGAGGCTCCCCCACTCCACGTCGATTGTCCGGTTGAGATTTGCGAAATCTGATCCATGGCTAAGTCTTCCAGACGACCTCCCGCCCCACCTTGTTTATGGTATTACAGCGCATTTGAGCGCCGTGCCCTGTTCGAGCATCGCGAAAACCTGATCAAGTTCCTCAAGCGAGCGCCGCGCATTGATCAATCGACTCAGCGGAAGCTGGCCGACATTCAAAAGATTGAAAGCCTGACGCACGTCTTGGGGCCGAAAGTGAAACGGCGCGAGCAGTGTTAAATTGTCGTAATGCATCCGCCGCGTATCGATATTCAATGTGGTATTAACTGGACATCCGCCGAAAAAAACTACCCGGCCGCCGCGACGAACTCGCGCAAACGCGTCGCTCCAGCCGGCAACCTGCCCAGTGCATTCGATTACCAGATCGGGACCATAGCCGCCGTTCAAAGCGGAAATGATCTCCTCTGCGCCTTGTTTTTGTGTATCGATCGCCTGATCTGCCCCAAGATCGCCCGCCCACTTAATACGTTCCGCGCCGTGACCCGCGACGATGACCTTTCTGACGCCTTGAGCTTTGAGCACGATGGCATGAAGCAATCCAAATGCGCCTGCACCGATGATCAAGACGGTTTCGAAAGGCTCAGGCCGGGCTATCGCATGCGCATGCATCACGCAGGAGAGCGGCTCGAGCAATGCCGCCTCTTCAAACGGCAATTCCGGAGGCTTGAGGAAGGCATTGCGCGCGACTACGTGTGCACCGATCAGCAGATAGTCGGCATATGCCCCGAGCACCATTTTGCTCATTGCCTGCGGACAGAGATTTTCCTGATTCCGCTCGCAGAAGAAGCATTCGCCACAAGGCGCAGTCGGCGTAGCCATCATCGCATCGCCGACCTGGAAACTCTTGATACCCTCGCCGATCGCGGCAACGGTGCCGGCGAACTCGTGGCCGAACGGTGCAGGCATCGGCCACATCGGATGCCCGCGCCGAAACGCCTTAAGATCAGTGCCGCAGCTCAATGCACATTGAACTTTTAGCAGGATCTCTCCGGGACCAGGGTCAGGAGGCGTAATTTCGCGCAATTCCAGATGACCGGGCTCGACCAAGATCGCTTGACGCGATTTGGGCGGAATGACCTCGGTTGCGGTCGGACTCACGATTTGCGCTCCACGGCGAAAGCGGCAAGCTGCACGTAATAGGGTCGCCTTTCTGGTCAAAACCGTCCAGAGATCGATGTGCCATATCGGCGAGTTCACGCGCTAGCTCTCGTGATCGCTCGATACCCAGGAGCGACGGATAAGTTGCTTTGCCGCGTGCGCCATCCTTGCCGGTGCGTTTGCCGACACTCTCGGTCGAAGCCTCGACATCGAGCAGGTCGTCGGCGACCTGAAAGGCCAGTCCGAGCGCTTGGGCGTACTCACGCATCGCTTGCAGCTGAAGTTCGGTCGCTCCGCCCAGTCGCGCGCCGCAACATACCGCCGCGCCGAAGAGCGCTCCAGTCTTTTTGCGATGCATACATTCGAGCTCGTCCAGCGTGAGCGCACGGCCTTCGCCCAGCAGATCGATTACTTGACCGCCGACCATGCCATCCGAACCTGCCGCACTCGCCAGCTCCGCGATTGTTTGCACAATCACCGAAGCTGGCGCGCTTCCCCGCGGCAGTTCAGATGAAGCTAAAACTTTGAATGCGTCAGTCAGCAGACCATCACCAGCAAGCGTTGCGATCGCGTCGCCATAGACCACGTGATTAGTGGGGCGTCCCGCGGCGCAAGTCGTCATCATCCATGCATGGGAGATCATCATGGATCAGTGAGTAGGTGTGAATCATCTCGATCGCGCAGGCGAAGCTCAGCACATCTTCCGGAGCGCCCCCGACGGCCTCGCAGGCCGCCAGCGCCAAAACCGGTCGAAGCCGCTTACCACCGGCGAGCAAGCTATACCGCATCGCCTCGAATAGGCGGCCTGCCGGTCCGTCCGAGGCGGCGACGACCCGCTCTAAAGCCGCCTCGATGAATGCCGCGCGGTCGCGCATATACCATTCGAGGTCGAATGCGGCGCGACCGGGATTCGCTGTAACGCTTGCGGCTTGCTGAGGTTTCACAAGATTCCGAGTAATCGGCTCACCAGATGAAGCTGACTATCGCCATGCACTGGGTTCAGGACATGTAATGGCGCACCATCCGCCACGAATCTTTGAAACTTTGGCCGAATTCCAGCGCCACAGTCCCCTCAAAGCCCGAATGGAGCTTGCAATCGCGGCAACGGATATCCTGTTTAGTTCGATAGAATTCCCAATCCGTCGCCGCATGCAATTCCTTGAAGCTTTGATAGTGGCCATTGGTGATCAGATAACAGGGACCTTTCCAGCCTTGAGGATTGCGTGTAACCGTGGTCCAAGGACTACACAACAAGTCGCGCTCGCCGACTAAATAATCGAGGTAAATCGGCGTATTGATAATTTTGTAATCTTTCGCGAGCTTACGCACTTTCTGGAACTTAAAGGGCATCTCATCGCTTTTCAGATAGATATCGTTGGTCAAGACTTGATAATGGTAACCGGGTGTGACGAGCATCCCGTCCACGCCGAGGCTGCCTAAAAATTTGATTAGTTCCTCGACTTCTTCGGCGCTCGTTTCCTTGAAGACTGTGGAGTTCGTCTGGACTCGATAACCTTTCTCCTTAAGCATCCGGATCATCGCGACGCATTTATCGAAGATGCCGTCACGATCGACTACTCGATCATGAGTTTCGCGCATTCCGTCAATATGGATGTTGAAGCTGAGGTAGGGGCTCGGAGCGACCTGCTTGACGAAGCGTTCGAGCAGGATCGCATTGGTGCAAATCATCGTATGGCGCTGCCGTTCGATTAACCCCTTAGTGAGCGGCACGATATGTTTGTACATCAGGGGTTCACCGCCGCAGATCGAGACGATTGGGGCCCCGCACTCGTCCGATGAGGCGAGCGCGTCTTCGAGGGGAATTTGATCGCGAATCGTATCTTTGTATTCAACGATTCGTCCGCACCCGATACAAGCCAGATTGCAGGCGTGAAGCGGCTCAAGCATGAGGACGAGCGGATAATATTTCTCCCCCGATTTCTTTTGGCGGCGCATATAGCGGCCCAAGTCCATCATTTGTCTAAGTGGTATTCGCACCGGTACGCTCCTATTGGGCGAGTTCTGGTCGGGTGAGAAGGGTCGATCAAGCCGACGCGGGCGCTGAGTCAATAAACAGCCATTGCCGCAACATATCCATTACGCCTTCCAGGTCCAGCCCCTCATTCCCCAGGAAGAGATATCCGATCAGCAGGCCGTTCAGCGTAGATAAGAGAAAGGCCGCTGCGGTAGAAGGCGGAAATTGTTGCGCACAGATTCCCTTATTCTGGCCGCGTGCAATCAAATCGGTCAACAAGCTTCGATAACCCTCATATAGCGCAAGAACTTGACCTGTAAGTTCTCCTGATAGCTTTTGGTCATGTATCAGTTGTGCGACGAAGAACCGAATCGAGTCAGCGTTGCCATGCACGAACAGCAGGTAGTCTTCCAGCAGCTTAAGAATCTGCGCTTTTTCGTCGAGTGCGCCAGCTTCCTCGGCAAAGTCGATTACATACGGTTCCAGCAAACGACCGAGGACCGCAAAGAATAATTCTTCTTTGGTTTTGAAATGCCAAAAAATCAGCGCCTTACTGACCTTGGCCTCGCGTGCAACCTCAGCCATCGAGGTTTCATGGAAACCGCGTGTCGCAAACAACGTGGTGGCGGCTTTTAGAATCTCGTCTCGTGATTCGAGTGCTCGCGGCTCGGAACTGGCAATCGAGGTGTGTGCTTCCGTCATACTAAGGAGCCGCGTATTGCGAAGAGGCCTAACCATAGCGGTCAACACAACTGTAACCCGCCTTGTCTCGAAAGTCAATAAACCGGAAAACACTCTCCCGGTGGACCGATCAAAGGTCCCGTCGATCGCCGAATTCGGATCACCAAAGATTTATGTAGGACTGGCGCTCACGGCTCGATTGACGCGCCGCCAGCGTTAATGCCAAGACCGCTCTGGCTTCTGCGAGATTCGCTTGGGCAATTGCTCCGATTGGACCCTCTTTCATTGCAGCGACAAAGTCCGACGCCAAGCCGGCGAACCAGGTCGGATGGTACGAATCGTCCGTGACGTCGTCCACGGAGTGGTCCTCAGCCGCGCCCGAGCGTGGGAGCAGGGTCAGCCGATTGCCATCAATTACGAGCATCGCGGCGGAGCCGTAGAGCATCGCGGAAGTCACTCGCACGGGCGCGCGCCACGAGAGATGCGCATGCGCGATGCGCCCGCCCGGAAATTCGACTCGCAAGTCCGCCAACTCCTCGATCGACGAACCGGGAGCATGGTCCAGTCGCGCCGACACGCCTGAGGGCTGGGCGCCGTCGAATAAGAATTGAGCTAAATAGAAAACGTGCCAGCCGTGATCAATAAGAATCCCGCCGCCTTTGCCCCGGTCCAGCCGCCATGGCTCCTGATCAGTCGCGGAATTCCCCGACTGACCTGCGGGTCCGGGGCGCAGCCTGAGCATCGAGACGTATTCCAGTTCGCCCACGCGGCCGGAACTGATCAACTGGCGCGCCCGTTGATAAGCCGGCGAGTATTTCCAATTGTGCACGCACATCAGTACGCGCGAGCTCTTTGTCGCGGACGCTATGAGCAGGTCAAGCTCGTCGTGCTCAAGACAGAGGGGTTTCTCGATCAGGACGTGAGCGCCGGACGCGAGCGCCATTTGTGCAGTCGTGGCATGGTAAGAGGGTGGACTAGCGATATCGACAAAATCGAGCTTTTCACCTTCGAGCATCAACTCCAGATCGTCATAGACGCGGATATTTTTGATCAGATTGATCGCCGCGTGGCGGCGCGCGGCGATCGGATCGTGCACCGCGACGATCGCGACATCAGGGCACGAAGCCCATCCCGCCAGATGTGCTCGCGCGGCGACCTCGCCGAATCCGGAGATCGCACCGCGCAGCATCGTCAGACAGGCAGTCTCTCGGCGAGGTCCGGGACTACTGAATCCAGGCTTTCGCCAGATCGCTCAACTGACGCTCCCAGACGGTCGGTGCAGGCTCATTAAGAATGAAGATGAGCCGATGCGCACCTACTTCGCGATATTGCTCGCGGATGCGCTTCGGATCGCCGTCCGCTGGTGGCGCATACATGGAGATTTCGAGCTTCGAGTAGTCGCGACCGGCATCAGCGCACATCTGCTTCAGCTTACCAAGTTCGGCTGCGAGCCGATCAGGCGTGAGGCCGAGCGGCGCCCATCCATCGCCAATCGCGACCGTGTCCCGCAGCGCGCGGTCCATCGATGGGGTCATCCCGCCCGCCCCGATATGAATTGGCGGATAGGGTTTGCGGGCCGGCTTCGGTTCGCATTTTACCGGCGGAAACTTGACAAACTCGCCATCGAAACTGGCCTGCGGTTTGGTCCACAATTCTTTCATCGCGCGGACGTACTCACGAGTCATTGGCCAGCGCCGCTTGAAGTTGACGCCCATGATCTCGCTTTCGTCAGCGAGCCAACCCGCCCCGATCCCGAAAATGAAGCGTCCGCCGCAATAGTGATCGAGCGTCGCAACTTCCTTCGCCAGAAGAATCGGATCGCGTTCCGGTACGAGGCAGATTCCTGTGCCAAGCCCGATTCGACTGGTCGCCGCCGCTGCAAACGCAAGGGCGACGAATGGGTCGGGCATTTGAGAATACATCGGCGGAATTTGACCATCCGGAGAGAGTGGGAAAGGGGTGCGATGGGTAACTGGAATCACCGGATGCTCGGGCAAGTAGAAGGATTCGAAGCCCAATTCTTCGGCCCTCCGCGCCAGCGTCGCCGGATCGATTGTATAGGGAGTAACGAAAGCGAGAACGCCGATTTTCATGATGCTTACCTGCCGCGTGGATTGCTCACTGACTCTATCGCCAAATCTGCGCGAAAATACAATTGATCAAAGTCATGTCCAGCCGAAGAATTCGCGTGCATAAATAAATTTGCCGACTCCCGCGGCTTGTGCTGCGAGCGCGTCGATCTCCTGATCACCGACCATCGTTGAAGCCCTGAGATCGACTCCGTGATCGCGTGCGAGACTGGTTATCATGCCGCCTTTGGGCTTGCGACAGGAGCAGTTATCGGTGTTGTCGTGCGGGCAGATCTCCCAAGCGGTCAAGATACCATCAAGCTGCCGATCAAGTTCAGCCATGGCCGCGTCGATGCTTTCGCGCCGATAGCGCCCGCGCTTGATTCCCGCCTGATTGGTGACGACGAAAATCAAACAATGCCGCATCGGCACGAGCTTTTCCCGGACACCGGGCAGCAGGGTGATGCCGACCCGGCCGTTTGCATCAACCGGCAGCTGCCTGGTTTCATCGACGGCAGCGAGCGTGCCGGCCAAATCACAGAATAGCCCGACGTTTCCCGCATCCTCAGCCATATCTAAGCCTCCGCCTGCCAATCGAGATTTTGATCGACCCAGTCGAAAACTTCGTTGAGAATCGCGGCGCCAGCATCGGCCTGCTCCGAGCTGATCACTAGTGGCGGATTGATCCGTATCCGCGGGAAATAACCCATCAGGAGCAGCCCGCGTTTGAGCGCCTCTTGAAAAATCCGTTCCATTACGCGACGGCTCATCGGGCGCTTCGACTCGCGATCACTCACGAGATCGATCCCGATCAGGAGTCCGCGGCCGCGCACGTCGCCAACGAATCGATACTTCTCTTTAAGATTGAGCAGTTTGCTGAGCAGCCGTGCGCCGACGGTGCGGGCGTTTTCGATCAGCCGCTCGCGCTTGAGCGCCTTGAGGGTTTCGGCCACCGCAACTGCCGCGAGCGGATTTCCACCATAGCTCGATGACGATGCGCTGGGCTTCGCGAACGGCTCGGCAGTGCTGATAGCATCGCCCATCAGGATGCCGGAGACCGGGAAGCCGGAGCCCATCCCCTTGCCGACGGTGACGATATCGGGTGCGGTCCCGCTGTGCTCGACTGCCCACATCGTGCCGGTACGTCCGAAACCGGTAATCATCTCGTCGGCGATCAGCATCGCGCCGTTTTCATGCGCGATCGACTTGATCGCGGGCAGCCAGTCATCGGGCGGGATCACATTGCCGGCAGTCCCTTGCATCGGTTCGGCGATTATCGCGGCGAGCGCGCCACCCGATGAATTTTTAATTTGAGTACGTGCAAAATCGACGCAGTACAGGCCACAGGATGGATATTTGAGCTTGAAGGGACATCGGTAGCAATCCGCGTATGGCACGACGTATTGTCCGCCGGGCAATGGGCCATAGCCCTGCTTGGATTCGTCACCGATCAATCCGAGCACGCCGCCGGTCTTGCCGTGGAATCCACCCCAGAAGCTCACGACTTCATGTTTTTTGGTAACTGAACGGGCGAGCCGGAGCGCCGCTTCGACCGCCTCGGCGCCGCCACTATATAGATGAGCTCGGCGGAGTCCGGCGGGGGCCGCTTCCGAAAGTAGCTGGAAAGCTTCGGCGCGCTCGGCAGTTGCAAAGGTTCCGACGTTGAGACGCGCGATTTGTCGCGCTATCGCCTGCGCCATCACGGGATGGGCATGGCCGAGACTCGCGACTGCCACGCCAGCGAAGAAATCAAGGAAGACGTTGCCGTCCGCATCGGTCAATGTCGCGCCCTGACCATGATCGAAAGCAATGCCGGCGAGTTGCGAGATCCGCTGTCGGCCGGGCGCGATATAGCGTTGTTCACGCTCGAAAATCTCGCGCGACTTGGGACCGGGGATCGAGGTTTTGATCTGCGGCAACTCGGCTTGGAGTGATTCGCCGGGAACCGCAATGGCAGGTTCGCCGGCGCCGTTATGGGATGATTGATCGGGAGAAGCGGCCATCCGGTAAGGTCTGTCGTTTGACGGCGAGCAAGTCAAGTATACGCAATAAAAAGGCGGCCTAAAGCCGCCTTTGTGATTCCAAGCCGAGAAATTGATCAGTGCTTGGGTTCGATTCGCCGGCCATAAGAAACTTCGCCTTTGTCAACGCGCAGGCTGAAGCCGCATTCCGGATTGGTGCAAGCCCAAGCTTTAAATATTACCGACGCGCCTTCCTGTCCATAATCGGAAAGTGGAATCAGAGTGCCATTATTACATTTCTGGCACTTCGGCAGCTCCATCACCCAGCCTCCTTGGCCGCCAACCGTCGGCCCGTGCCAAAGTTATCGGACCATTTTTGCTAAAGCAATGCGCTGTACATGATGGCTGGCTTTCTCTCCGAACGGCTAAATTCTCCAATCGCGTCGCGAGTGTTAAACTATTTGTTATGGAAACGGGGGGTCCGGCATTTCTGATTCGCGAGGCGCAGCCGGGTGATCATCGCGCGCTGCTGGCGCTAGCGCGTGAACTCGATTCGATTAATCTGCCGAGAGAATCAAAACCACTGCGTGAGGCGCTCGCGCGCTCGGCGCGATCGTTTCGCGGCCGCATTCGTGATCGGGCGGGGGCTCTCTACATTTTCTGTGCAGAGGAGATTGCGACAAAGCGGATAGTCGCGGCCTCTATGATAATCGGCAAGCATGGAACGCCCGCCGCACCACATTATTATCTGGAGCTTGGTTCGGACGAGCGTTACTCGCACAGCCTGCGCAAGCTGTTTCGCCATCCGTATCTGCGCCTGCGCTATTCGATGGACGGGCCGACCGAGATCGGCGGCTTGATTGTGACGCAGGCGATGCGTGGTCATCCGGAGCGGATCGGTAAGCAGATTTCGTGGGTGCGCTTTTTATATCTCGGCAAACATCTGGCGCGTTTCGAGAGCCAGGTGCTGGCGGAGATGCTTGCGCCGATGGGTCCCGATCATGGCAATGTCTTCTGGGACCATTATGGACGGCGCGTGACGGGCTTATCGTTCCGCGACGCGGACGAACTTTCGACTCACGACAAAGAATTTATCCGGGCGCTGTTTCCTGAGACGCCGCTTTATACGTTCATGCTGCCGGATGAGGTGCAGAAGTCGATCGGCGCCGTCGGCGCGAATACCCGAGGCGCGGTGCTCCTGCTCGAACAGGCGGGGATGCGCTATCTCAAGCATATTGATCCGTTCGACGCAGGTCCGTACTACGCAGGCGCGACCACTGAGTTGCAGCCGGTCAAAGATCGACGAATATGCATCGCAGCGGCTGGGGAACCGGCGTCAGAGCGACGACGCTCGTCGCTGGTCGCGATCGAAAACCAGGAGGGCTTTCGCGCGGTACGCGCTGAGGTGGAGCTACGAGAAGACGACCGTTGCGTGATCACCCGCGAGGCGCTTCGTGCATTAGGGATCAAATCACGGTCACGCGTCGATGTCGTGCCATTGCCATAGGATTGAATGGTGGGCGGCTATCCAGCAGCGTGAATCCGCCATGTACCGCGCTCGTTAAGCTGACTGCCGCCGATACATGAATATGCGCCCTTACCGGAGCTCTGCGTCAGCAGCCCGGTGTAGCGGCAGGTCGATTTGTCGGGCGTCGTCACGACAAACATTACCTGATCGCCTTTCAGCGAACCTTCAGTGACAGTGCCGGTGTTCTGCGCTCCGCGACAAGTTTGATTACCGTAGGCGCAGGTGTAAGAACCGGTTATTTTCGAACCCTCTCGGACGAGCGTGAGCTTGATATTCTGCACCGCGTTGCAGCGACTGTGATCGGTCGTCAGCGGTCCGCATCGGGCCTTGGTGGTTCCAGCCCAATTAGTGGTGACTTTGCCGGTATCCGACCCTGCGGCGAGGGCGGGGACAGTGAACATCAGAAGAGCGAGCGCCATTATCGGCGCTCGCATTATTCGGGTCATGAAAAAGAGGTTTGATGAGCGGCAGGTCATAGGATTTCAACCATTATGGAGTCGAAAAGGTTCCTCAGTTCGGCACCCAGGCGAGTGCGCGGATTTCACCGAACTCACGCCGATTCTTGGTCCAGGATTCACCCGCGTCGGTGCTGACGTAAACGTAGCCATGCAAACTGTTGGCGATTACGACGTTAGGGTCCGCCGGATTGGTCGCAATCCAATAGACGACGGAGTTCGGTTCGACCGGCAGCGCGCATGGCCGCCAGCTTTTACCGCCGTCAGTCGTGCGCTGGATCGCGCCGCGCTTGCCCGGGATGAAATCGCCATTACCAACGAACATCACGTCCGGATCGTCCGGCTTGAGAGCGACGCCACGGCAATAGGAAATCGTGTCGCGATCGGCAAATTTCGGAAAACCGTGAAGATTCCAGCTCTCGCCGTCGTCAAGGCTGGTCCAGATGCCGTCGGGCGTGGTTGCGAAGAGTTTGGGTGAACTCCCCGGCCATCGCGCGAGGCCGTGCAGGTCCTGATTGAGCATCTTGTCGCCCAGCGCAGGAAGCCGTGTCCAGGTATCGCCGCCGTCGCGACTGCGAAACACCCCATCGATCTCGACGCCGACAAAGACCGTACGCGGGTCTGCGGAATCAACAATAATATTAGTTACCTTAGGCGCGCCGGCGAAGCATTCCTTCGCCATCGGCACGTTCAGCTTTTCCCAGGTCTTGCCGCTATCTTTCGAGCGATAAACGTTGGGAGCTTTGGTGCCGGCGAAAATTGTTTCCGGTTGCGCCGGATGCCACGAAGTTGACCAGATTTGCTGGCCATCCATGGGCGAATCGATCAAATCCCAGGTCGCGCCATTATCGTTGCTGCGATAAAGACCGGCTTCCGAACCGGCCAGCAGATGATGCGGGTTATGCGGCGAGACGCTGAGCGAGCGAATCTGAACTTCGCCGGGTTCCGCATGAAACGGCAGATTCATCTTGCTGCGCCGCCAATGATCGCCGCTGTCAGGACTGAACCACACGCCCGCGCCGACCGTTCCTACGCAAATCGTAAATGGGTGCGCCATGATCGTCACCTCGAGAGCTGCGCCATCCAACTGGCGCGAATTAAGGATCCGCTTGATCGGGTTATAGGGCACTCGGCGGTCTCTTCACAAGCTCATCGAGCCGTGAATCAGCATACACTCAAGCTTTAGCCGTGAGTGTGCGGGGTATGCACCAGTTCCAGCTTCAGACCGTCGGGATCCGTGAAGAAGACGGAGTAATAGCCTTTGACGTAATTGTACTCGCGCGGTGGATCGAGAATATTTCCGCCATGAGCTTCGATCTCTTTGGATAGCTCATCGATTTGCGCACGGCTCTCGGCACGAAAAGCAATCTCGCGTAGTCCGACGCGCTCTTTGCTGAAAGCCTGTCGTTCGTCTGGAGCAGCCGGGGAGACCCAGATACTGCCGCCTGCGCCGAACCATCCCGTAGTCGGCGCGGGTTGCTCGAAGTTGATTACTTGCGGGTAGCCGATCCGCGGCATTAGCCAGGTGTAGAAACGTTTCGCGGCTTCGTAGTCATTGGAATTAATCATGAGGTGGTCGATTCCGGGTGGCATAGTCACGCCCTCCTGCTATATCGGGAGTAGCCGACCGCGAGTCACGTGGCAAATCGGTCGTGCTTGTCAGAGTGGCTGTGGTAATCAACGTCCGTAGAGAATTCCAAGCCGGAGGCGCGGAGCAGGGGGCGGCGGAGTCTGCGACGCGCGGCCAAGGATAAAGACGATGAATGGGATCAAAATCGGAATCGGCTTCGGACAGTGGCAATACGGTTTGCCGGAGCCTGAACTTTTGTGTCGTTACGCCGAAGTCGCCGAGCAAGCCGGACTCGACTCGATCTGGCTTTCTGATCACATCGTGACGCGCAATCCGACGCTCGATATTACCTGCCTGTTCGCGATGATCGCGGCGCGCACCAAGCGGGTAAAAATGGGCCCGAGCGTGCTGACGCTGCCGGCGCGTAATCCGGTTCACGTTGCGAAGACTTACGCGACGCTGGATTACATCTCGGGTGGCCGGATGGTGATGGCGGTGGGCAGTGGCAGCGACTTACGCGACCTGAAGGCCAGTGGGGTACCGGTCGAAGAGCGCGGCAAACGGCTCGACGAGGGGATCGCAATCCTGCGCCGGCTATGGACTGAGTCGCACGTCACGCATCAGGGGCGATTCTATCAATTCGAAGATGTGACGATCGAGCCCAAGCCGCGCAAAGGCTCCCTGGATATCTGGATCGGTGGCAAAAGCGATGCGATTCTCAAGCGGGTCGTGCGATTGGGCGACGGATGGTTTCCGGCGCTGACTACTCCCGACGAATTCAAGCACGACATGGCGAAATTGGAAGCGTTCGGCGAGGAGCAGGGACGCAAGATCAATCCGCGCGAAGCGGGAGTGCTACTGCTGACGCACGTGACGGAAAATCGTGAAGAGGGATGGAAGACCGTTGAACCCTTCCTGCGCAGTCTCCCGATGGCTCCTGAGGAGTTGGCGAAACGATGCCTGGTCGGGTCAGCGAACGAATGCGTCGCTAAGATCGCCGCCTTTGTCGAAGCCGGCTGCACCAAATTTGTGCTGAGACCTTCGTGCCCGCCGAACGAGGTACTCGGGCAAATCGGGCAGTACGCGGAGCGCATCCTCCCGCGTTTTGCCTGAACTATGCGGATAAGTACTCATTACTGGCCGCAAAGGTCACTTGGCAGTTTGCACCTGACTGCTAAGTTTTCGAAGCAGTATTGGCGGAATTTCGCAGGAATTATCTATAGTGAGCAATGGTCCGCGAGTTGCTGTGACTAGGATCAGCTTCGTTACAAACCCCCGATTGTGCGAAGCAAAAATGTGCGGCGCCGATCTGCTACTCGTGTCCCTAGCCTTCCCGCGAGAGTGGATCGGCGCCAAAGCTTTCCGGCGGCTCATCTGTACAAAATCTCAGAGCCGTAACAGTTCTCGATAGAAGCCCGAGGCTTGCTCAACTTCGCCGAGCAGGTTGTATTCGTTCGGCGCGTGGATCACGCCAGTCGATGGTCCGGGGCCAAACACGACGGGCTTGAGCCCCGCCGCCGCATAAATTCCTGCCTCAGTACATCCAGCCTTTACATTGGTCGCTAGCGGCAGACCAGCCGTGGCAAGCGCAGCCATCGCGAGTTCAACTGTCTCACTGTCGAGCGGACTGCGAAAGCCGGGGTTAGCGCGGCGTTCCGTCAAGTCAACTTGTAAGTCAGGCGCGAAGTGTCGCAGGCGTCTCGCCGATTTTGTCGATTCCATTGCGCACCACTTCGAGCGGCAGTCCCGGGGGCGGGCGTAGCTCAAATTCCAGAATAATCGTATTCTGCTCGGAGCGAATTACGCCGGGATTGCAGGTTAGTGTAGGCGCGGCATAATCCGGCTCTTCACTACCGGCGTGATCAGCAAAGCCGCGTAATTCCGTCGTAAATCGAGCCAACGGAGCAATGACCTGCGACGGAATCGGAGCGAGTTCAGCATCATTTACTATTGAGGTTATGGCTTGCTTGAAAGTGGATGGTGCGTCGCCCGCAATCAAGACTTCGCATCGGGCGGGGACCTTGTTGACCGCGTCGCCACCGCGAATCGACAGCACCTTGCAATCTCGTACCGCGCTTAACTTCTCAAGCGCCATTAGGATCGCATTCTGACCGAGCGCGGGCGTGCTGGAGTGGGCGGCGCGACCTTGAAAGACGAGGCGCGTAGCGTGCGCAAGCTTCTCCGCGGCGGAATCAAAACTGATCGATAATTGGAAAACCATCAGGCCCTTATGGGCTGTGATTACTTCCAAATGAGACGGCTCGCCAATAAACGCCAGCGCGCCTTTCGGGAGCAGGGCAGCTTCAGCAAGTTCGCGCGCTCCAACGAGGCCGTGTTCCTCGCCGAACGTGGCGATCAGCGTGATGCTGCGACGCGGAGTGCTTTCCGCAAGCGCGGCAATCTTCGCGACGAAGTCCAGCTTAGTATCGGCGGCGCCGAGACCATAAATCCGTTCGCCATTGATTGCCGCAACGAACGGGTCGTTATTACACGCAGTCCATAACGATTTATCACCCGGTGGCACCGTATCAAGATGGGTGTTCAGGACGAGCGGCGTCGCGGTGAGATCGCTGCCCTGGATGTACGCCAGCAGATTAACCTGCTCGGGTCCTTCATTGCGTGAGGGAATGAATTGCACTTCGATCCCGAGAGGTGCGAGGATTTCGCGCGCACACAATTCGACAATCGCGCGCGTGCCCTCGTTCGTCACGCTCGGACATCCGATTAGCTGCTTGCTCCATGAGAGCAGGCGTTCATTGATCATCGCGCATCCTCGGCAGGTGTTTTACGCCCCAGATGTATCGCGACGGTGCCGAAGCCGGTGAGTTGATAAGTCGCCGACGCAAAACCCGCCTCGGACATCATCGCAGCGATGCGATCGGGATCGGGATGATCACTGAGCGACTGGAAGAGATAGCGATACGCGCCGTAATTGCCGGCCACGGCGATGCCGAGCAGCGGCACGACAGTCGCAATATACAGAGAAAAAAAATGCTTCATCGCGCCGCGCGGCGGCGTCAGATCGAGGCATACCAGACGGCCGTCCGGCTTCAGCACGCGCAGTAGTTCGGTGAATGTCGCTTTGAGATCGCCGACATTGCGCAGCATGAAACCGTTGACAATCGCGTCGAAAGTTCCGTCGGCGAAGGGCAGTCGCATCGCATCACCAGCTACGAAACTTACTCGGTCGCGATTCGGTTCTTTCGCCGCCTTGATTTTCGCCGCCTCGACCATCTCGCGACAGAAGTCCGCGCCGACAATCGTGTGGGCGCCTTGACGCGCCATCTCGAAGGCGAGGTCGCCGGTGCCGGTGGCGATATCGAGCACCGTTGCGCCTGATACTTCGGCCAGCGCCACCGTCGTCTCACGCCATCGACGATCGAGTCCGATTGTCATTAACGAGTTGACCAGGTCGTAACGCGGCACGATAGCCGCAAACATCTCGCGGATGCGCGCTGGCTTCTCAGCCGAATTATGTAGCGGTTGAAGGCGCACGGAGAGTCGCGGGGCTAGTCGTCGAGGCCGAGCTGTTTGCGCGCCGCCTCGCTCATTCGATGGGGTGTCCAGGGGGGCTCCCACGTAATTTCGACATTAGCCCGAGCGCAATCGGGAATACCGAGCAGCTTGTCTTCGATCTCGGTCGCGATCATCGTGCCCATCGAGCAGCCGGGAGCAGTTAGCGTCATCTGCACCGTCACGCCGTCGTTCTCGATCGCCACCCCATAGATTAAGCCGAGATCAACCACATTGACCGGCAGTTCCGGATCGTAGCACTCGCGCAAGACCTCATATATTTCTTCTTCGTTTAGCATCTGCCTCGGACCGCGACGTTGCGGATTAGAGCGAAATCTTGGGCTACATTCACTATATCGTTAAGATGGTGAGCGCCGGAAGCGGCTGTCATACCCAACAACGCGCGAGGTTCTATGCCGGACAAAGAAGAGCTATACGATCAGGCGGTCGATCTTTACGCCGACGACAAGCTGGACGAGGCGATCACCGTTTACAACGAGGCATTAGCAATCGATCCCAAGTTCACGGACGCGGTGCATGGATTGGCGATGTGCTATCAGGCTAAGGGCGATCTCGATACCGCGATCGCGCTGACTCAGCGATATATCGAGCAGGAGCCGGAAGATATCCTGGCTTTCACCAATCTCAGCATGTTCTATCAGAAGAAAGGGATGATTAAGGAAGCCGAAGCCGCGGGTGCCGAGGCGCGTCGGCTCGACTGGAAACGGCAGCTGCGCGAGGGCAAAAAGAACTAGTATCGCCAGCGAAAGGGGGACCTGTGCCGATCAATCATGTTGTCGTATTGATGCTCGAGAACCGTTCTTTCGATCATATCTTGGGCGATGTG
>CAWCJN010000002.1:0-19038 GCA_963795945.1 uncultured Pseudomonadota bacterium | reverse complement strand
TCGGCGATAATGGCTCCGGCATGCACACCCATCAGAGCATCTGGAAAGGCGATACGCTGTTGTTTGCAGGTTCAGGCTATGCAGGGATGTCCGAAATGGCCCTGCATTATATCGCGGATATCCTACAGGCATCACGCCCCGGCGATCGCCGTTTTCACTAATCCCGGACGAATTCTTATCGACGATTGGTGCCGGGCTTCGAAGCCCCGATTAACTTAGCCTATTCGAGTCGGAATCGATCGGCTTCGGTGAGAATCCCGATGTACTCGCCATCACCGGAAAGCCAAGCGCATCGAGGTCCGCTTTCCCGATCCGACCTGCAACCCAGATCCAGCGTTTTCGGCGATGCTGATGGCCGGACTCGACGGCATCCAGCGCCGTCTCGATCCCGGCCAGCCGCTGGATAAGCGCATCTACGCGCTGACGCCTGCCGAACTGGCGGAGGAGTCCCGAGCATGCCGTCTTCCCTCGAGATGGCGCTCGCAACAATTAGAAGAAGGATCACGAGTTCCTGCTCAAGGGCGACGTATTCACGAAAGACCTGATTGAAACTGGTGGATCGATTACAAGTACAACCGAGAGGGTAAGTCAGTCCCGCCTGCTGCGTATCCCATTTGAGTTCGCGCTGTACTTCGACGCCTGATTTTTTCTAATTCAATCATTAATACACGGGGCGAAGACTTTAGGTCTTTCGCTCCGTTTGCATTTCGCAAAATGGAATCGCGTTTCTTCGCAAAATCATAATCGTTGATCGCTCGGATTTGTTGAAACGGCGAAAATTGAGCATTCAAATAGCGCGCTGATTCATCAGAATATCCTTCAATTTCAGATACTTAGATGACGTATAGCGGTTCGCGGACCGCTCGTTCCAATTCTCCGTAAATCTGGCACAAACCTCGCTCATGGAAGCATCGATGAGTACGCAGCCAATCGCAAAGGAGAATCTGAGGATGAACGCAATTAAATCGACGGTATTACTGCTGGTGGCGATACTCCTTGATGGGCTTAACGATGATCGCGCAGCACAACTATCAATTGAAATTCGCGCCCAATGATGGAACTGCCGTCTCATCGACAGCGGTGTCCGGAGCGGAAACGATAGCTCTTCGATAGAATCCCCGATGAGGCGTGGCGCTCCCCCCTCGCCAAGCCTCGTATCCTGATCGGGAAGTGGCCGGCTCCCCACGGCCGCTTCCTGATTCTTGTTCATGGTTCTCGTAATTGCCACAATTCCACTTGCCACGCCGTCTAACCACGAATAGAACTGCGGCCATCAAATAGTTCTAAACATGAGGCGAACATTGTGCCGGCCGATCGTAATCGCCTGAAAGAGATATTGCGCGAAACCTCATTAAAGTCTGAGCGAGAGCCGATTTTTCGATTGGCATCTGGCAAGATGAGCCGGCATTACGTTGACTGCAAGCAGGCGCTATCCGATCCGGAGGCGCGTAAGTTGATCGGCGGTTTGGTCACAAAGATGTTGGAGCCTGCCTGCTTCGACGCGATTGGCGGACTAGAGCTTGGCGCTTATCCGATTGCGATCCCGATTTCAGACGCAATTTTTCGACGGTCTGAAAGGAAGTCGAGTGTCTTCGTCGTTAGAAAGGAGCCGAAGACCCATGGTATTAAGGATTTAATCGCGGGCAACGTTAAGGGCGGAGACCGGGCGCTGATTGTCGAAAATGTGGTGACCTCAGGCGGCTCGACCCTCAAGGCGATCCAGGGAGCACGACAAGCAGGCCTGCTCGTCGAAGAAGTTATAGCCTTGCTTGATCGCGAGGAGGGGAATGGCAGAGCGAGTCGGAAGCGGAGGGCGTGAAGTTCGATTCGCTCTTTAGACTTTCCGAGTTGATCGATCCCGCCTAGCAGAACGGCCCGCATGTCAGTTGCAGTTGGGTTTTTCAATTGAAAATTGTAATCTGAGCCTTCGGAAGATTCGCACCGACCGGCCTCGTTGGAGGTAATTTCGATGAGCGCGACAAACTCCTCAAATGCACGACTCAAAGAACTCTTCGACGCGATGCTGGAGACCGCCCGCCAGTTTATCCGTGAGCACGATCTCACCCATGCTGAATACCGACAGGCGGTAGCGTTTGCACTCGAAGTGGCTGAGAAAGGTGAGATTCCGCTGTTCGTTGACGTGCTGCTCGAAGCGACAGTCGATCAGGTGGATGGCGCCGGGCGCGAGGGCACTGCAAGCTCGGTCGAGGGGCCGTTCTATGTACCCGATGCGCCCGCGATGAAATCGCCGGCCGTACTACCGCATCGTGAGAATGAGCCGGGAGAGGTGCTGTTTTTATCGGGAACTGTACGAGCGACCGACGGTACACCGCTATCGGGTGCAACCGTTGATATATGGCAGGCGGATGCCGAAGGCGCATATTCTCATTTCAATATCCCGCAAGCCGAGGCTCCCTTTAATTTACGCGCCCGTATCGCCACCGATAAGGACGGGGGTTTTGAAGTTCAGACTTGGGTTCCAGCCTCATACGAGATTCCAAAACATGGCCCGACCGGCGAGATTCTGAAAGCAACCGGACGTCACGCGTGGCGACCGGCGCATGTGCACTTCCGCTTGAGTCATCCGGGATTTCAAACACTCACAACGCAACTATTCGTATCAGATGATCCGTGGATCGATTCAGACGTCGTGGGGGCAGTTAAAGCGCCACTGGTGATTGATTTCGCCCGTCACGATAAGCCCGAAGAGCTCCGCGAGCGCGGGCAAAAGCGCCCATTCAGGACCGCCAAATACGATTTTGTGCTGGCTTCAGCGATGGCCAAGGCCTGAATTTAGAAGCTCCAAGATTTCCAGCGCAAGCCTCCGACTGCGGTTCGCTGTAAGTCGGCGTTGAACGTGTGCCCTCTGACCGAATAAAATTAAATATCCGCGCGAAGTGATCGACACTTTCGCGATACTACGTTTTGGCTAAAATCATGCCGCTTGATTCTTTCAATCGAAATATCGACTATTTGCGCATCTCGGTAATCGACAACTGCAATCTGCGATGCGTTTACTGTATGCCTCTGGAAGGCTTGCAGTTTCTCCCTAAGCCCGAGCTGCTGACGCCTGCGGAAATTGAGCGCGTCGCGCGCGCTGCCGTCAGTATCGGTTTTCGCAAAATCCGCCTGACCGGGGGTGAGCCGACCCTGCGCGCCGATCTGCTCGAAATCATTGAGCGACTGAGCCGTGTGCCGGGAGTCGGGGATTTAGCACTCACGACAAATGGATTATTGCTGACCCGCCTGGCCGCCAAGCTCAAAGCTGCCGGATTGACCCGCATCAATGTTCATCTCGATAGTCTTGATCCTGCTACGGTCGAGCGCCAGATGCGCTGGGGCAACTTTGCGCGAGTCTGGGACGGGATCATCGCGGCTGAACAGGCGAGCCTCATTCCCATCAAGCTCAACTCGGTAGTGACTGCAGGCTACAACGAAGCCGATGTCGTTAATCTTGCCCGCTTGACGCTTGAGCGAGACTGGCACGTACGCTTCATCGAGCTGATGCCGTTGGGCGGAGGCGAGTGCGCGACTCTATCAAACAAGCGCTACGTCTCAAATATTGAGACTCGCCGCCGAATCGAGTCCGCGCTCGGACCACTCACCGAACTGACCGCGACGGGTTCTTCCGATGAATCGCGCAATTTCAGTCTGGCTGGAGCGCGCGGGGTTGTTGGGTTTATCAGTCCCGTCAGCGAGCCTTACTGCGGATCATGTAATCGCATGCGGCTCACTGCTGACGGGAAATTCCATCTTTGCCTGCTGAACGATGACGAGCTCGATGTCAGACGAGCGTTGCGTACGACTGAGGGAATCGACGAGATTGCTTCAATTCTCCAACGCGCTGTTTTGGGCAAGCCTACCGGACATCATTTGCTCGAGGGCCGTTCTACGCAAGATCGCTCGATGTACCAGATTGGCGGCTAAGCAGAGTGGATCGAGCAAACCTGTCATAACCGTGCAATAGCGGGTTTTACTATGCCTCTCTGAGGCTATTGAACATTGATGCACGTTGTAATTCGCTGGGCACCCCGTAGTATCTAATTGCTATTTAGATGGCCGTCAAAGACGCTTAATATCGATATAAGGGCACGATGATTGCTGGCGTGCTCTCGTCCACTGAGTTCATCGTCCTAATATGGAAGTCTCCAACCGCGAGAACTATCGCAACATCTTCGACGCCAGTCCGGATCCAATCGTGATTTCCCGGGTCGCTGATGGAAAATTAGTCCTGATCAATTGCGCTTTCGAACGAGTCTCCGAGTATCAGCGCGAGGCGGCGTTAGGGCGCACTTCCGTTGAGCTTGGTTTGTGGCCGATCGCCGAAGAACGTGAACGTTGTTTCAAATTGCTACAAGCGACCGGCGAGCTGCGCAACCTGGATATGACTTTTCGGAGCCGTACCGGCAAGATTCTTCCCTTCCTGGTCTCTGCGGCCAAAGTTTGGTTCAACGGCGAACCATGCAGCATGACGGTCACGCGAGACGTCAGTGAATTACGGAAAGTACAGGCGGATTTGGTGACTGCTCGTAATGTCGCTGAGTCAGCCTCGCGCGCCAAATCCGAATTCCTCTCCGGTATGTCGCACGAGATTCGCACGCCGATGAATGCAATTCTCGGGATGGCGGAGTTGCTGGCTGAAACCTCGTTGGATGAACAGCAGCGCAAGTATCTCGAGCTGATGCGTAACAATGGCAATGCACTGTTAGGGAAGCTCTGCACTGGTCTGAACGGGGCCGCTATTCGAGATGGGAGTGAGCACTATCAAGCAGGAAAGGCGACAGGGCAGCAAGTTGTTGGCCGCTCGGAGCGGTCCCTCGCATTACTATTTTCGCTTAGCCGGGTCACAGGGAGCACCGCACCCCAGCCGGGAGCAACTGATGCCGCACTCGGTAGAGATTAGCCAGCGCGAACATGGTCTGCGCCCGCGCCAGATTCTTGGCCAACCCGCGATAGCGCACCTGGGTGAAGCCCCACAACTGCTTGATCACCCGGAAGGCGTGTTCGCCGCAGGCGCGAGTACGCGAACGCGCCCGATTGATCATCCGCCAGCGCTCACTTAATGGGCGGCTGGCAGTGGGACGCCGAGTGACCCGATAACGTATGCCGCACGACTCGAGGAACTCGCGATCGTTCTCTTTCCAATAAGCCTGGTCACCGAAGAGCTCGCGCTCCTGCCAATGCAACAGCTCGGGAAGCTGAGTGATGTCGGCCACCGCGGCATCGGTCGCTCTGACGGTGTGCACGATCCCGCGCTGGTCGGCGCCGATGTGCAGCTTCATCCCAAAGTGCCAATTCTTGCCCTTGCGGGTCTGCTTCATCTCAGGGTCTCGGCACGCACTGGCATTTTTGGTCGAGCTCGGTGCGGCGATGATGGTCGCATCGACAATCGTCCCGGCGCGCAGCAACAGGCCGCGTGCTTCGAGCAAGCCGCCAAGCGCCTCGAAGATGGCGCTGGTAAGCTGGTGCTGCTCCAGCAGATGGCGAAAGCGCAGGATGGTGGTCTCATCCGGCGCCACCTCGTCGCCCAACTCCACCTGGGCGAAGCGGCGCCTCGACTTGCTACTGATCAATCTGGTCGGCAATGCGATTAAGTTCACGCTGAGCGGCGCGATCACGATCAGCGTGGAACAGTCGGACGAGGCCGAAGATGCGCTGCTCTTTTCGGTAGCTGATACGGGTATCGGGATTCCCGAAGACAAGCTTGGCGCGATCTTCTCCAGCTTTACTCAGGCTGATTCCTCAACGGCGCGTCGATACGGCGGCAGTGGCTTGGGCCTCGCTATCGTAACGCGGCTGGTAGCTCTGATGGGCGGTCGCATCTGGGTCGAGAGTCAACAAGGTAAGGGGAGTACTTTTTATTTCACCGCTCGCTTGCTGCGGCAGGTATCGTCATCGCTGCAGGAGCCAATCGGCTCGCGCGGATCCAGTGCTCTTCCACTACACTCTCCGCTCAGAACTCCCGAGGCGCTCAGCGCGACACCGCTTACCAATCAAACTGTCCGGCCACTCAATATTCTGATCGTCGATGATTCAATCGACAATCGTTTTCTGTTGAAGTCCTTCCTGAAACGTTTACCGCATAGCCTCACTGAGGCGGATAATGGTCTCAGAGCAGTGGACTTGGCCACTGCCGGGCATTTCGATCTGGTGCTGATGGATATGCAGATGCCGGTGGTGGATGGTTATTCAGCGACCCGCCAAATTCGCGAATGGGAAGCTAATTACGGCAGGCCCGCAATGCCGATTGTGGCGCTGACCGCCTCGGCCTTACGTGAGGATGTCACCGCCTGTATGGAGGCCGGCTGCAATTTTCACATCAGCAAGCCGATCAATCGCGCTACGCTGCTCGAAGCTATCGCTCGCGCTACACCGGGCGAGACTCTAACTGAAAGGGCTCCAGCCGAAGCTTCGCTCGGTTGAAGCGACTTATGGCTGCTAATCACCAGACATTAGGAATCCCATAATAAGTGACGCGACGATAATCTGCGTATTGGTCGCCGAATTGAGCGAGCATTTCAGCTTCTTCGTTACGCATCCGCCGCCGCATCACAAAAATCCCGACAATCGACGCAATCACCAGCGTGATAGGTGCGCCGTACTCAAAAGGCCAGGCGAACAGCACGACAAATTCCCCGAGGTAAATCGGGTGCCGGATAAATCGATACAGACCGCCGCGAACCAGCGCTGGTGTTTCGTCGGCACTTGACGATGGTGAGAAGAACCCGAGCTGGATGCGAGCGCCAAGCGCGAGCCAGAGCCCGGCGAGCTCGATCAGAAGACCGAGCCCCGCGAGCCATCGAGGAACTTCTCCGCCATAGATGTAAGTTCGTTCGAAAGGCGCAGCGAAGAATAACGCCAGTAGCGGAAGTTCATACATGATGCGGCGTGAGAAGCGTTCCCGATCGAGTCCCAATGCAGCATCATCGCGAACCAACAGATCGGCGCATCGAAATACCGCATACGCCATCAGATAAGCCCCTATATAGCGATGTTCGAGCAGATATTTGCTAATACCCAATCCGAAGGCGACCGCACCGACCATCGCGATCATCAGCACGATCAGCTCGGCCAACCGGATCGTAAATCCACGCCGATCCGATATAACTCCGATCGCCGATGCCGCGCCGGGCATGACGGGCGCTTTCAGGGAGCCTGTCGGGGCTTTCAGCTCACCGGTCGATTTGGGCAGGGAAATTTCCACTGCGCCGGCATCAGTTAATTCAGCCGCGCTCATTCTGGTCCTCAGGAATTATTCTTTCGGAGCAGCTTCGGAAGCCAGCCAACAGGTTTGAGAGGATGATACGCGGCATTCACGAATCGTTCGCTTCAAGCCAGCGTTCCGCATCGATCGCGGCCATACATCCGGTACCGGCAGCCGTTACGGCCTGACGATAGATACGGTCGGCCACATCACCGGCGGCGAATACACCCTTGATATCAGTGAAGGTCGAGCCGGGGCACACTTTCAAATATCCGAGTTCGTCGGTCGTGAGCTGGCCTTGAAAAATCGCCGTGTTCGGCTGATGGCCGATCGCGATGAAGACGCCATCGGTCTTGAGATCCATTGCGATGTGAGATTTGAAATTATTGAGTCGTACACCGGATACACCGGTTTTCGGATCGCCAAAGATTTCGTCGATGCCAGAATCCCAGATAAAAGCGATCTTCGGATTCTTGCGCGCACGATCCTGCATGATCTTCGACGCGCGTAGCTGATCGCGGCGATGAACAATGGTAACTTTGGTGCAGAAGCGCGTCAAAAAAGTAGCCTCTTCGATTGCGGTATCGCCACCACCGACTACCAAAACTTCCTTCCCCTTAAAGAATGCGCCATCGCAGGTGGCGCAGGCACTGACGCCATAGCCCATCAACCGCCGCTCGGATTCGATTCCCAGCAGCTTCGCCGACGCGCCGGTAGCGATAATCAGGGCCTCGCAGTGGATCGTCTTATCTTCAATCGAGAGTTCGAAGGGCTGAGCGGCAAGCTTCACTGCACTGACCTCGCCCATGATGAATTTGGTGCCGAAACGTTCCGCCTGCTTGCGGAAAATCTCCATCATCTCGGGACCCTGGATCCCGTGTTCAAAGCCCGGATAGTTTTCAACTTCGGTCGTGATCGTCAACTGGCCGCCGGGCGTAACTCCCTCGATCAAAAGTGGGGCGAGATTGGCTCGCGCGCTATAGAGCGCGGCGGTCAGACCGGCAGGTCCTGAACCAAGAATTACCAGACGATGAAGTTCGTCAGTCATGCTGATTGCTCTATGATAAGTACCAAAATAGCAGGTGTACGCAGAAGCGAACTGGACACGATGCCGCCATTATATACACGAGGCGGTATCGTCTCGAAACTACGAATCGGATGGCAAGCAAGAAAACCTTGACGGCCCCAGGCCGCGACTCGACTCGACTGACTCATGTGGACGAGCGCGGCCGCGTACGCATGGTCGATGTCGGTGCGAAGGCGGTGACCCGCCGCGAAGCGATCGCGCGAGGCGCGATCAGTATGGAAACCGCGACGCTGAACGCGATAATAGGCGGCACGCTAAAGAAGGGCGAAGCACTCGCCGCTGCACGAATCGCGGGAATCATGGCGGCTAAGCGGACTTACGAGCTAATCCCCTTGTGCCATCAGCTTCCACTTGAAAGCGTCGAAGTTGATTTTCGCCCCGACTACAAAAACTCAAAACTCGATATCCAGACCCATGCGATCACGCAAGCACGGACTGGCGTCGAGATGGAGGCGCTGGTCGCGGCCAGCGCCGCCGCATTGACGATCTATGACATGGCGAAGGCGATCGATCGCGGGATGATGATCGAAGGGATTCGATTGATCCGCAAAAGCGGCGGTCGTAGCGGGGAATTCGTCCGGCCGGGCGAAGCCGACTGGTTGGAGTAAGCTCGCAGCTTCGGAGCGCGCGTGGAACTTCGCGGACGAATTCATCTCAAAGCTGGCCGCGACGGACCGGTGCGCGGCGGCAATCCATGGATTTTCTCGCGGGCGATCGGCCGAGTTGAGCCGGATGGCCTAGCCTCCGGCGATGGGGTCGAAGTTCGCGACGCGGCCGGCGATGCGCTCGGCTTCGGGTACTTCAACCCACAGACGACCATCACGGTGCGAATGCTGGCGTTCGATTTCGCGATCGCGCCTGAAGCCATCGTAGATTATCGTCTTGATCGGGCGGTGGAATTCAGAGAACGAGTCGTCCCATCGCAGACCAACTGCTATCGCTTGATCAATGGCGAAGGCGACGGTCTCCCTGGGATTGTGATCGATCGTTATGGCGACGCTCTGGTAGTGCAGATACTGACCGCAGGGGCGGAGCAGCTCCGCGACGAATTAATCGATCAGTTGCGGAACAGACTGCCGACAGTTACGACAATCATTGAGCGGAGCGCGGGAGCGGTTCGGCGCCAAGAGGGTCTGAGCGATCGGACCGGCTTACTTTTCGGAGAGCGATTATCCGAGGCGATTGTCGAAGAACGCGGCGTGCGCCTAATAATCGACCTCGAGCGGGGACAAAAGACCGGCGGTTTTCTTGATCAGCGAGAGAATCGTTACCGACTGCGCGAGATAACGCAGGATGCGCGTGTCCTAGATGCCTACTGCTACAGTGGCGGATTCGCGCTGGCAGCGCTGGCGGGCGGCGCATGTGAGGTGATCGCGCTTGATAGCTCTGCGCCGGCGCTCGCATGGGCGCAACGTAATCTCGAACTAAATGGCTACGGCGAGGACCGATGCGTCCTCGTGCGAGCTGACGTGCTTGATTATCTTCGTGCGAATCGCAATCAGTTTGACGTGGTGGTGATTGATCCGCCGCCGTTCGCCCGCAGTATCAAAGATGCTGATCGTGCCGGTCAGTTATATGTCGAGTTGAATGCTCTTGCGATGCGTGCGGTGGCGCGTGGTGGGTCTCTTCTGACTTTCAGTTGTTCGGCCCATCTTGCGGGCGAAAACTTTGTAAGGGCAGTCCAAATCGCGCAGAGTCGTGCACGACGGACTTTTCGCACGGTTGAGCGGCTCGGACCAGCACCGGACCATCCCGTGCTGCTGGGCCATCAGGAAGGTCATTACTTGACCGGTCTCTTGCTTACCGCCCTAGGATAATCGAGCTGTAGTATTATGAACAACAGTTGCTGCGACGCGCCCGATCAGAGACGATCGATCAAGCGGAGCGCGATCATCTATGAAGCTTGAAGAGCTCGACCATTTTGGCCTCGAAGTAAATGAACTCGGACGCGCCGAGCAGTTCTACACGGCAGTGCTCGGATTGAACGTCGTGGCGCGCTTCGGCGATCAGGTTCTACTGCGATGCGGGACACAGAATCTCGCGCTATTTAAGGTCGCCCGCCCGCCGCTGAGTTCTGATGAGCGCCGCTCACGCATCAGTCATCCGCTCGGCAGGGGTCACCACGCCTTTAAGATCAATCGCGCGGATTTTCATGAAGCAGCCAAGCGCCTTGAAGCTGCTGGTGTGGAGGTCGCACCGGTAATCGATTGGGGCGACCACGATTGTCGCTATTTTCTCGATCCGGACGGTAACCTGCTCGAACTCGTGAGCTATCGTTGAGCACCGAGGGCGATTGCCCACCGCCTCGCGGAAATTCACCAGATACGCGCTGCGGCCCGGCGAATTCCATTCCGCTTTTGGCCACGGGATTGCGAAAGAGTTACGGCTCTCACTTGGCCTTGGAAAGTTGCAATATCTCACTCGGTTCCGGCGAACTGGTCGGACTGCTCGGACCGAATGGAGCAGGCAAGACCACCACAATGTCGATTATCGCAGGCGTGTTGGAGCCTGACTCCGGGACTGTGCTCATCAACGATCGCGATCTTTCCGCAGACTCGGAGGCCGCGCGGCGACAACTTGGGTTTGCGCCGCAATCACTCGCGCTCTATCCGAGTTTGACCGCGAATGAAAATCTTGTCTTTTTTGCCCGAATGCAGGGTCTTACGCGCAGTGCTGCCCGGCAAGCCGCTGAGGAACTGCTTGAGGATGCCGGCCTGGCGAGCCGTGCCGACGACCTGGCCGGGACCTTCTCTGGTGGGATGAAACGGCGGCTAAACCTGATTTGCGCGATGGCTCATCGACCGTCGCTGCTGCTGCTCGACGAGCCGACGGCCGGAGTCGATCCGCAATCGCGCGAGCTGATCTTTGTGATGCTTGAAAAGGCGGCCGCCAACGGAACCGCATGTTTGTACAGCACGCATTACATGGAAGAAGTTGAGCGTCTATGTAAGCGCGTGATCCTGCTCGACCATGGCCGGATCGTGGGTCAAGGCTCGGTGCCGCAACTGATCGCCCAAGCCGGCGTGAACACACGAGTTGAGCTTAAGACCCGGATTCCGCTTCCCCCGGACTGGAGCAAGTGCTTGCCGGGCGTGGTTGAGCTGGCTCCCGAGAACGAGGATTCTTCGATAGTCGCGCTGGGGCTTAATAGCAGCGATCGGGTTATCGAGATCATCAAGACTGCAGAAGCGCTCGGCAATGGCGTAATTGAATTCAATCTGCGACGCGCCAATTTGCATGATGCTTTCATCAAGCTGACCGGCCACGCCCTCCGCGACGATCCGGCTGATGCATGAAGCTGATAGCACGCGCGGTCGGGCTGACGATTGCCAAGGAGTGGCGATTATTATGGCGCGATCGCGTGGGTCTCTTCATGCTGCTGATCGCGCCCATAGCGGTAATCGCCGCCGCAGGCTTTTCGCTCACTAATATTTACGGCGCAGCACCGCGCGGAACGGTCCATACAATTGCGGTGTTGGATGAAGATCGCGGAATAATTGCCCACGCCGTCATCGCAGCGCTCGATGCGCAACCCGGAATTCGCATCATTACTGCGGATAATCGCGCGGCAGCGCGCGACTTAGTGATCAAAAATCGACGCGCGTTGCTGGCGTTGATTATTCCGTGCGGGACCAGTGCGGCGATCGCGCGCGGCGACAATACCAATTTCTTGGTGATCACTGACCCGGTACGTTATCTGCAAACCGTTCGCATTGAGGTTGCATTGGCTGCTTTGTGCCGGCAGATCAGCGCGGAAGCGGCGGCCCGAGCGCGTGCAACGATCGGATTGCAAGCGGCGGCGGCGCGGCGCGATCTTACTGAAACCGCTGATCAGATGCGCTCCTTGCACGGCCGTTTTGAACAGCTCCGCCGTGAGTTAGTCGTGAGTCAACGGGCGGCGCGCGCAAAGTTTCAAGAGCAACTTAGTAAGACGGGCGAACGGATGCGCGAGGCACTCGTGCAAGCGGTCAGCGCCGCTCTGGCGCAGATCAATCAGCAAATTACGGCAAGCTCGCGTGAGCAGGAGTCGGCACAGGATCAGTTACACGCGTACTTCGCGCAACTAACGGATGCACGGAATCAGTTCAACAATTGGTTCGCGGAGCTTAAAGCGCACGCCGGGCGCCGCGCTTCCGAAATCCCTGCGCCGCCGAAATTCCCGGAGCTTCCGGCCGGTCTCGCGCGATTACTCGATACGCCTCCACCGGCGATTGACTTGCAAGCGAGTGAGTCGCGACTGCTTGATGCGGCGCGTCGCCCGCAGCCGAAAATCCAGCTTCCTGCTGCTCCAGCGCGATTCCGCCTACCGATGCCTGAGATAACGATTCCGCCTCTCAAACAAGACATTCTTATCCCGGGGAATCTTGGCGTGATCGAAGAATCCGCTGATCGAAGTCGGGGTGGTACACAATACGGCTTCAATGCTTTTGACCTTCAGGTCCCCGGCTTTGCGATTACTTTTCTGCTGATCGGAATGCTGATCGGGCTGGCGCTCGCATTAATCGACGAACACGATTGGGGGACTCTGATGCGGCTGCGCGCGAGTGCCGCACCGCTCACTGCGACGCTGATTGGCAAAGTAGTTGCGCGGTTCGTGATTGGCTTTGCGCAACTCGTAATCCTCTTTGCGATCGGAACAGTGGCGTTCGGAATGTCGCTCGGTCCGCATCCGGTTGCGCTGCTCGCGCCCGCCGCCGCGATCGCATTTGCCGCCGCCGGCTTCGGTTTGATTGTGGCCAGCGCCGGGCGCACCCGCGATGCGGTCTTGCCGATCGGGGCAATCGTGATCATGACGATGGCGGCGATGGGCGGATGCTGGTGGCCGATCGATTTCGAGCCGGCCTGGATGCAAACCGTCGCGCTCGCCTTACCGACCACCTGGGCGATGCGCGCGTTTAACGATTTGATGATCCGTGATTTGCCGGCCTCCGCAGCCGCGCTGCCCACAGCGGTTAATCTCGGCTTCGGAATTCTGTACGCTGCGACGGGTGCGGCGCTTGCGCGCCGGAGATTCGCCTGAATCTTGGGGAGGGGAGCAAATGGCGGTGCGCGGGCTGTTTGGATGCGCGGCAACTTTTCTGGCAATTCAGCTAATATCTCTCGATCTGGTCCGCGCCGGTGGACGTCTCGATGACGCCGGACGGTGAATTCATCGCGCGCGGGGAGTTCACCTTTAACTACACTGACTACGGCATCGAAGCGCCCCGGCTGCTCTTCGCGGTAGTGGGCGGTTTTGGAAAAGATCAGAGATTCTTCGCTTCGGCAGCCTTCGCTCAGAATGACAAAAAAGGCTTTGAAGTAATTGAGCAGAGGGCAAAACCGCCCACTACCCTCTTCGCGCTTCCCGCCGGCCACGACGTGACGATCGCGTTCCATATCCGGGCGCGCCGTCCGGGCACGATGCCAGCTTCACCAACGCCGTAAAATCTTCTCCGCAAGATACGCGAGAGCTTCGGTTTGGCATCTGCATGCCCGTGCGATAATTGATGCGGATAGCCGCCGCACATACGAGTTAACCGATCGATGCGGCGAAGGAGCGTGGCGCTTGAAATTCGGATTCTTTTTCCAGATGCCGTGCGACTCCGACCAATCTGAGGCGGACCGCTATCGTGAGACGATCGAGCAGATAATCCTCGCCGATGAACTCGGTTTCGATACCGCGTGGCTGGCCGAGCTGCACTTTTTCCATCGCTTCTCGATTATGCCGGCGCCGTTGCAGGTGGCGGTCGCGGCAGCCCAACGCACGCGCCGGATCAGGTTTGGTACTGGCGTGGTGTTACTGCCATTTCATCATCCGCTGCGCGTTGCGGAAGAAGCAGCGGTGACGGACATCCTCACCGGCGGACGGCTCGAACTAGGCGTCGGGCGCGGGACGATCGCGGTGCATTTTCGCGGCTATGGCGTGTCGCGCGAGGAGAGTCGCGAGCGTTTCGAGGAGAGCCTCGCGATTATTCGCGAGGCGTGGGCGAGTGAATCGTTCTCGTATGAGGGCCGTTTCTATCAGATTCCCGAAGTGGCGGTCGCACCCAAGCCGTTGCAAAAACCCCATCCGCCGATACGGATTGCCGCCAACAGTCCCGATACTGCCGAATTTGCCGGCGCGAACGGTTACAACGTGATGGTCGCGTCGCCGATCAATCCGCTTCCGGGATTTTTCGACCACGTGCGCAAATATCGCGACGCGCTTGCGAACGCCGGGGCAGGTTCGATGCCGGGCGATGTTGCGGCGCTCTTCTTCGCTTGTACCGCCGAAACTATCGCGCAGGCGCGCGCCGAGTACGAACCCTCGATGATGCATTACTTTCGCACCATCGGAGAGCAGGCGTTGTTGGGAGATCAGGGCCAATACGAAGGCTCGTATCAGTACCTCAGACACGTGCGAGAGCGCGCGCTCAGTATGAAATGGGACGACATTGATCGCTCGATGGCGGTATTTGGCCCGCCCGAGGAATGCGTCCGACGGATTAACGCAATCTATGAAGGTGCGCGAATCAATCAGCTCGTATGCTGGTTCAATCCGGGCGGCCGCATTCCTCATCGCGAGGTGATGGCGGCGATGGAGCGCTTCGCCTCGAACGTGATGCCCTCGGTGAGGTCGCTGGGAGCGTAGGGAGCCTCTACACAAACCTGGTTTGTTATCCTGACCGGAGCAAGTCTGCAATCGTAGTGGAGGGACTGGTAGTGGGTCAGTTTGAAATTGCTAACTACAATTCGACGGTTCGACGGACAGAACGCTGAGGAATGCGGATGATACCGCTTGCTTGGATTCGACTGCTCTGGACATCGCCCAGATTAGGCGCAAGAGCAATCGCCTCTTTAGTCTTTGCGATCAAATAGCCCACAGAGATACAGCTTACGATCTCCGGTATCGCGTAATCTTCGATCCATTGCCATGCTTCGATAGGGCGCGCGCTATCCTCCCACTCCACCCTCACAAGAGGATAGGGAATGGAAGGATTTGAACGCGCTCGACTCATCGACGCCCCGAAATGCGTCTGCTTCCGCTTCGCGGCGATAACTTGCGACCGTTGCTCTTGCGCGGCTCGATATGCGCCTCGACCGAAGCTGCGAGCTTTTGAACCTGTCTTGTCGTGAGCTTGCTTGGGATCGCCAAACCAACACCGGCAATATGCTTAATACCTCTTGAAGTGATCGGCTCAGCTGATGGGTACTTATGGATTGCCATTACTCTCTTGCCTCTAATCTGAGACTTTATCAGACTTTTGGCTATCTTCCCATTGATCTATGAGCGCAACGATGTCATTCAGGTCCCACAGCCGGTCTGTAACGCCCGCTTCCATCGCTGGCGTGCATCGAAGCGTCTGGTGAATCCGCACGAAATTATAATGTATGAAGTAGATCGAAAGCGCGTGCATATGGTTTTCGAGCTTCTTTGAAAACGCATTAGTCAGGCGCGTGAACCGTCTCATGCTCATACGCATTGTCAAATTCTGGCGCTCGACATAGCTGGTAGAGATGTGCTCAGGATCGGGCAGTCCACGTATTTCTTGACGTTCAGCGCCTACGCAGATCGGCGGACTATAACGCTTCTCGGCTTCTGGCGCTGTGCCGTATTTTTTAACCAGCATCGCGTAATCGATCTGGCGGTCAAATGCTTCATCGACGGCGCTCAGATAGGCTCCGTGGCCGTCCGTGGTTAGTTGAACGCGGCTCGTTACGCGGCTCGCCAGATCGCTCATAAACGTGTATGCCGCATCGGCATCGCGCCGTCCCAGATACCAGCTAATAATCAGCTTTGAATCAGCATCGAGTGCGGTCCACGTCCAAACGTCGCCATAGCCGAACTGCCCGCGCTTCTCTTCTGGTACGTTCTTCTGCTTGGAATAGACGAAGCTCCAGATTTCGTCAGCTTGGATGCGTTTACAAGGCAAATTGCGTAGCGTGCGATCCTGATATTCGAGACAGGCGTTGCCCGCATCCGCGAGCAGCTTCGCGACCGTATTCTTGCTAACGCCCGTCAGTCGAGTGATTGCGCGGATGGACACGCCCTCTACCATCATGCCAATAATCTGTGCACGACGACCCTTAATCAGCCTGTTCATACTGACTATTATGCTTGATTGTTTAAGCATTGTCACCGTATCGTTAAAGCTTATTCGGGCTGATTTGCTTCTTGCCATTCCAAGCAAAACTGGTAAAAATATCACACGGAACTGGTGCGACTCAAGTTTTGACTCGTACTGCATCGTAGAGGAAGTATGGGTGTATGAGCGCAACTCCCCCCGCCGCGATTCAATTACAGGTTGATTGGACCGGAGTGGATGAACTGCCAGTAATGGCGTCGAATGTATTCCTGATCCAACAGACTGGGCAGGAATTCATTTTGAGCTTTGGCTCCGCAGTGCCGCCGCTTTTCCAAGGGCCTCCGACGCCGGAGCAACTTAAGGAGCTCAAGAGCATTAAGGCAAAACCCATTATACGGATGTCGCTAACGCCAGGACGAATAGTCGAGCTACTAGGATTACTCCAACAGCAATTAGCTGCGTATCAAGCACAAAACCAGTAAAGGAGGAAAACCGTTGGCAGTTTTAATGAAACCGATAGAATACGGATTTTCATCATTTTTCGTTGATCCAGACCACACCGGCTCGGGTTCTCCATCTGTAAATTGGTCAATCACGGAGCAGCGCAATTCGCTTAGTCAGCCTACTCTGGAAGAAGAGTTCATTAATTCACTATCGGGTTATAATATCTTACAACCCATACATGTCACCTATGAGCGTCTAAGTGATACGGAGGTTATGGCAACTTTTGAGGAAGCTAACTTTGCGATATCGGGACTTTCGAGGAAGGATGCTTTTCAGGCTTTGCTTGAAGAGATACTTGTAGCTTTTGATGATTGGACTGCTGATGAGTCGAAGCTAGGGCGCGGGCCCCAAGAGCAACTCGCCGTCCTTAAAAAATACCTTGGGAAAGCGTAGTATCTTAACTACTGAGGATGCTGAATTAATTGCCAGCAAGTTGGGTGCGGAAGTAGATGAACGTCGCACTAACCACGCGATCGCAATAATTCGGCTCAATGGGAAGGAAGTAGGAAGGTTCGGAATCCGGCGGGGGAGTGGCGAGCTTGGCCACGACTATATTCCCCGCCAGATACATATTACAACTAAGGATGCTCTACAACTAGCACGCTGCACAATCTCTCGACCGGAGTACGAAGCCCTTTTACGGGCAAATGGGTACTACCCCGCCTGATCTTTGTTCCAACGTTTACGAGCTGCCCTCTTCGCTATCTCTGACTTTCGTTCCTTTGATAAGCTATCGGCACGCGCCTTCCCGCCCTTCGCTCCACCAAGCTTACCAAGCGCGACAGCAGCCGGATTCCGATTATCCGACTCGCTGTCCTCGACTTGGCCAGTCGCAATATCACCGATTAGCTTGGCGAGCGCGATTGGATCCCGTGGGCGTTTCTTGCGTCGTTCGGCCATGCAATTATTATCGCACAGCCCTAATCGAGCCGCATCGCCCGATCAAGAGCGCCCGCGTTCAAACTGACCCACTACCGAGGGACTTCCGCGAAGCGATGCGGAGCGCCTCGCATGGATCCTTCGACACGGCTCGCGCTGCTCGCTGGCTCAGGATGACAAAACTAAGTGTAGAGTTCCTAGATTCGCCCGGACTGAGAGTCAGACGAGAAACGTCAGATTGTCGATCGTTTCGTCGTTATTCAGCAGCAGGACCTTCTTGAGCGCGATCCGGAAACTATTTCCGGCGGGTCGCAACGTATGCAGCATCCGCGCAGCAAAGAGGTCCTGCCGCGATCGCCGCAACTCTGGGATTAGGCAGTTCGACTCGACTGCATAACTGTCTTCGTTCTCCCGCACCTCAATGTTCGAGATCAGGCGCAGGGTGCGCGAGCGTGGTTGCTGCGCCCACGCCGCTCCGCTCGTCAGCCGATAAATCCGCTCGCTCAAGCGAGCATGATTGTCGTAGATAATCATCGCCTGAAGCGCCGGGTCGGCATCATCCGCATTGCACGGAACCCAGTAAAGGGCGTCCTCGGTCCAGAGCGCCAACCAGTCTTCGTAACGGTGCTCGTCGAGCAGTCTGGCCTCGAAGCAGAGAAACTCCTCGACGCACTCGCGCAAGTTTGCCACCGATGATGCTCCGGCTAGTCCACCGCCATCAGGCGCATCGACTCGGCGTTCTCGGTTTCCTCGTCGCGACCGGTCATTACGCGCTTCCATTCCCGCCAAATCCCACGCTGAGTCACTTCGTCGGTTACATGCCCGACGCGCGTGCCGTCCGGCTCGCGCCGTTCGCGCGCCATCCCGCGCGACAGAATCACCCACGGATCGAGTTCGTTCTTGAGCCCGACCTGCATTCGTTCAAACATTTCGAGGTCATCCGGCGCACCGAATCCCGCCGGTCCGAAGAAGCTCTCGTGCCCGCGTAGCCGCCATTGATTCAACTCCGGCTCGACTCCCTTTTAGCAGCGTCGGATAGAGATAGACCTCGGTTTGATCGTGAGCGAGTGGGCGCACGACCCGCAGTTGCACTCCGATCATGACTAAATTGGGGAACACCAGTAGATGAGTTCCCCCGCTCGTGATGATTTCCTTGGCGCGCTCCTCGCCATAGCGCGCGACCATCGCGGCACGGTACTTCTCTCCGCCCTGCACAACGTTCAACACCTGCCCGTCGCGAATACATTCCCGATAATCTAGCATCACATGCCCGTGGCCAAAATCCCGCGTCACTGCAATCGAGTTGCCGCCGAAATGAC
>CAWCJN010000001.1:0-596773 GCA_963795945.1 uncultured Pseudomonadota bacterium | reverse complement strand
GCTCTCGAGTGTCGTCGATCATCGATAAGATTCCGCTTTGCTCTTTCGCTCGATGGAGCAGGATCAATCCATGAACGCCCGCCTCAGCGAAGCGTTTCGCCATATCTTGATCGATCACGCCGCGCGGACATACGGAGATTTCCAGATCTTCGAATTTTCGCCCGATCTCGCGACAAGCTGATTTAAGCCCATCGAGACACGCGGTGGTAGCAGCAAGATCAGCGCAAAGCCGAACCATCCATGAGCGAGGCGGGCCGTGCGTGCATAGGCAGGCTTAGTATGGCCACCGAAAACAATCGCCGGATGGGGTCGCTGAACCGGCCGCGGCATCGCATTAATCCCGCCAAATGAAAGGAAATGCCCGTGATATTCCGGTTTTTCCATGCTCCACAGCGCAATAGTCGCGGCGAGGAACTCCTCAGTACGGGAACCCTTATGATCAAACGGCACGCCAATCGCGTCGAACTCAGGCTTTAGATAGCCGATCCCGATTCCAAAAATCAGGCGGCCATTGGACAACACGTCAACTGAAGCGAGCTCTTTTGCCAGCACGACCGGATTGCGCTGCGGCAAAATTATGATGCCCGTGCCAAGTTTCACTTTTGTGGTGCAGGCCGCAACATAGGCGAGCGCGACCGCAGAATCGATAAAGGGAGTATTCGCCGGCACCGGTGAGGGAGGGGCTTGTGGCTCGGGCAAAACGATATGTTCGCCGGTCCACAAACTCTCGAAGCCGGCTGCTTCAGCCGCGCTCGCAACACTGGCAGCAGTCGTGGGATTCGCGCAAGGACCCATATTGATGCCGAAAAGTCCGAATTTCATGCGCGATTAGTAACACGCGACGCAATCCAATCGCTAGTGAAGCGCTCGTGCGAGACACTGATTTGACCATCCGGCGAGGCTCTTCCATAATTCTTCGCGCTGTTTCGTGATTCGAAAACTATGAGATGTGCTCAATGCGGCGCCGAAGCAATTCAGGGTGCAACTTTCTGCTCGCGATGCGGCGCGCGGCTGATGGCGCCTCGCCCAGAGGCGGTGCGTGAGTACGCGCTCAGCCGAATTCGTCCATCGTGGTGGCATTTCGCGCGCGACCTGCTAATCGCGATCGCTCTGTTAGGCGGCGGAATTTATCTGTTGACAGCCTCACACGGTTCAGCCGTAGCGGGACTGGCGCTAATCGCGACCGCTGCGGCGATCTTCGGCTTGGTTACGCTTGCGCGCCGCTATACGACATGGAGTCTCACGTCAGATCGACTGATCGAGCGGCGTGGACTGCTGGCGAGTCGACGGCGCGAGATGGAGCTGGCGGATGTTCGCTCGATCGAAGTTGCGCAGTCCCTAACGCAACGGATTCTCGGGCTAGGTAATGTGATGATTGCGTCGGCAGCAAGCACTGATTTTCTGATCCGCTTGAGCAACATCCCGGACCCGGAGCGAGTGGCCGAGATGCTACGGCAGGCGCGACTCAAACGTCTCGCGTGAGGTCACGTGCCGAGGGATAGCTAAAGGAGGAGAGGGCGGCTGATGGGGCATCCGAGTCTGCGTTACGAACGCAAGCTGTGGCGGGAAGGATTACAAGCGATCGCCGGAGTAGATGAAGCTGGCGTTGGTCCGATGGCCGGGCCGGTGGTAGCCGCCGCGGTAATTTTCGAGCAGGAAATTTTCATCCGAGGCGTTAACGATTCGAAGCAGCTCCAGCCCGAGCAGCGCGAGGCGCTATTCACCAAAATTCATCGACGTGCGCTGGCGGTCGGAATCGGCATTGCGAGCGTGGCAGAGATCGATCAACTCAATATCTTCTGGGCGACGATGGCGGCGAGCGAGCGAGCGTTACTGGCGCTCAACTGCGCGCCTGATCACGTCCTGGTGGACGGTCGCCGAATTCCCCAGCTTCGCTTGCCGCAGACCAAGATCGTGGGCGGAGATCGCAAGAGCTTTTGCATTGCCGCCGCATCGATTATCGCTAAGGTGACGCGCAATCGTATGATGTTAAACTCGATGCCCAGTATCCCGAGTACGGTTTCGCCCGGCATAAGGGTTACTGCACCGCGGATCATTTCGCGGCGCTTGATCGGCTAGGACCAAGCCCGGTCCATCGACGCTCGTTTACGCCGGTCTGGGAAGCCGCGCAGCGCCAACTACTATAGGATTCGACTTTCAAATTCATGGCGGGAGTCTTTCCAGCGACCGCGTCAGCCGACGCAAAGCTGTTACTGGCCACGCGTGCGCTACGCGGGTTTGCCGACGGTGCAGTTTCCATAATCCTGCCAAGTTACCTAATTGCACTAGGCTTTGGATCATTCCAGATTGGCACGATCGTTTTCGGGATGCTGCTGGGATCAGCGATCCTGACGCTGTGGGTGGGGCTGGCGAGTATCCGCGTCGCGACGCGACGGGTGCTGCTGGGGGCGAGCCTCCTAATGCTGCTGACGGGCATCGGATTTTATATTTTCACTGGATTCTGGCCACTGTTCGTAGTCGCGCTTGTGGGTACTTTGAATCCTTCGGCGGGCGATGTGAGTCTCTTTCTTCCCGCTGAGCAGACGGCACTATCGGAGACCGTGAGCACGCGCGATCTGACCTCGATCTTCGCGATGTACAACGTGTCGGGAGCGCTGGCCGGGGCGCTCGGCGCGCTCGCAAGTGGTCTGCCCGCGATCGTCGCGGCGCGATTCGGATGGCAATTGTCGCGCGCAGAGCGATTCGCATTCCTCGTTTACTCCTTAATCGCGGTGGTGGCGGCGATTTTTTATGCCCGGCTCCAAGAAAAGAAATCTCTGGAGTGCATTGCAGGACGGGGCTCCGCGCTAACCACCTCGCGTCGAGTCGTGATCAAACTTTCGGCGCTATTTAGTATTGACGCCTTTGGCGGGGGTTTTGTCGTGCAGTCATTGCTCGCGCTCTGGCTGTTCCATCGATTCGGGATGAAAGTCGGGACCGCGGGAACGTTCTTTTTCGTAGCCGGGCTGCTGGGCGCCTTATCGCAGTTGATTTCGCCATTGGTGGCCTCACGAATTGGCCGGATTCGGACGATGGCGTACACCCATATTCCGGCAAACTCATTTCTGATTCTCGCCGCGCTGATGCCGGGTCCGAAGTCAGCTATTGCATGTCTTTTAGTCCGCTCATCGATGTCTCAAATGGATGTGCCCGCACGACAATCCTATGTGATGGCGATGGTGCCGCCTCAGGAACGGGCGGCGGCGGCCAGCGTCACGAATGTCCCGCGCAGCTTGGCGAGTGTGTTTGCGCCCTTGCCATCCGGCGCGCTGCTCGAAGTATCCAATTTTGGCTGGCCACTAATATGCTGCGGTGCGCTGAAGCTGCTCTATGATTTTCTCCTGCTGGTCCAATTCAGGACGCATCGCCCAGCGGACGAAGCTCCGACATAATAATTGGGCGCAGATACCCCTCTCCGGTGAAGATATTCGATATAAGGATAGCCCCCCAGCTTACGCCGTTATGGTGATTGCGTTAGTGTTTAGATGAGGTTGTCGAGCGCTGAAAGCGCTGGAGGGTGGTTGGATGGCCCTGGAACGCGACAAGCATGTAGCCGAGCGCGCGTTGCTCACGATGGATGAAGCGACGCTGCTCGATCTGTATCGGCGGATGGTGCTGATTCGCCGATTTGAAGAAAAAACCGCTGAAATGTATTCGCGCGGCAAGATCACCGGATTCTGCCATCTGTATGCCGGTGAAGAAGCCGTTGCGGTCGGCGCGATTTCGGCGCTTTACGATAAGGATTACGTGGTCTCAACCTATCGCGAGCATGGACATTGTCTCGCCAAGGGCGCATCGCCACGCGCCGTGATGGCGGAGCTATTTGGTAAGTCTACCGGCTTGTCGCGCGGCCATGGCGGATCGATGCATCTGTTCGATCCGAATCTGCGTTTTATGGGCGGCTATGCGATCGTCGGCGGCGGCTTGCCGATCGCGGCGGGACTCGGGCTCTCGATCAGCTACAAGGAAGATCAGGAAGTGGTCTGCTGCTTTTTCGGCGATGGCGCGTTGCCGCAAGGTGCATTTCACGAATCGCTGAATATGGCCTCCCTCTGGAAGCTACCGGTCGTCTTCATCTGCGAAAATAATTTTTACGGCATGGGCACGATGGTCCAGAACGCCATCTGTCAGGAGGAGCTGTATCGCTTCGCTGAGCCTTACAAGATGCCCGGCGTCCGCGTCGATGGGATGAACGTGTTGGACGTTTATGGCGCGGCGACTGAGGCGGCGGCGCGGGCACGCGAAGGCGACGGCCCTTCATTGATTGAAGCTGTGACGTATCGGTTTCGCGGCCATTCGATGTCCGATCCCGCCGAATATCGCTCGCGCCGTGAGGAGCGGATTTGGGCTGAACGCGATCCGATCAAGAATCTACGGCGCAAACTGCTCCATGAGAATCGCCTCTCCGAGGCAAAGCTGACCGAGACCGAGCAAGAGGTCGCTGCGGTGATTGATGACGCGGTGAAGTTTGCTGAGGAGAGTCCGGAACCGACTCTCGATACACTAGGCAAATATGTTTACGCCGAAGAAAGCGAGGGGGCATAGATGGCGCAAATCACTTATCGTGAGGCGCTCAATCAGGCCTTGCGCGAAGAGCTGGATCGCGACGAGCGCGTTTTCGTCATGGGCGAAGAGGTCGGCTATTTCGGCGGCGCATTCAAGGTCACCGATGGATTGTTGGCGGTTTATGGCGAGAAGCGGATCCGCGATACGCCTATTTCGGAATTGACCATTGTTGGGGCTGGGGTCGGCGCGGCAATGGGTGGATTGAAGCCAGTCGTCGAGTTGATGACGATCAATTTCGGACTGCTCGCGATCGATCAGATCGTCAATAGCGCAGCGAAAATCCACTATATGTTCGGCGGCAATGCAAAAGTACCGATGGTGATTCGCGCCCCGCAAGGCGCGGGCCATCAGCTTGGCGCACAACATAGTCAGAGCCTCGAAGCTTACTTCCTGCATTGCCCGGGCTTGCGGGTCGTAATTCCGGCAACCCCCGCCGACGCCAAAGGTCTGCTCAAAAGCTGTATCCGGCAGGACGACCCGGTGATGTTTCTCGAGCACGAATCGCTCTATGGAGTTAAGGGCGAAGTGCCCGACGGCGAGCATCTGGTGCCGCTCGGTAAAGCGAACATCATGCGCGAAGGCAAGGATGTTACACTCATTTCTTATTCGAAGTGCGTCTATGATGCGATCGCGGCGGCCGAGGCGTTGGAAAATGAAGGAATTGATGCGGAAGTGATCGATCTGCGCACGCTCAATCCACTCGATTTAGATACAATCGTCACATCGGTGAAAAAAACCGGCAAGGCCGTTGTGATCTATGAAGGTTGGCGCACGGGCGGCGCGGGCGCTGAAATAGCCGCGCAGCTTTACGAAGCCGCGTTCGACCATCTGGATGCGCCAATTGAGCGGATCGCGACGCTGGATACACCGATGCCGTACAATGCGCGACTGGAAAAAGCAGCGCTGCCGAGTGCAGCCGAAATCGTCAAGGTCACGGAACGCCTGCTGTGATGGATAAGGATTGTTTCGATGAGCAGTGAAATCACGATGCCGAAGCTTTCCGACACCATGGAGGAAGGCAAAATACTCCGCTGGCTGAAACATCCGGGTGATCAGGTTCGTCATGGCGACGCTTTGGCCGAAGTTGAGACCGATAAGGCTGATATGGTGATGGAGTCTTTCGATGACGGCGTTTTAGAAGAAATCCGTCTGAAAGAGGGCGAGTCGGCGCCGGTTGGGGCGACGATCGCGGTTTTGCGCGGCGCAGGCGAAAGCTCATCCAAAGCTACGCCACAGGCAGCCATGGCGGAGGTCTCGGACGAGGCTGAGGATTTAGCCGAAGTGACCTCCGGCGGCGCCTCGAAAGAGGCCGAAGCGGAGGCGACAGTCGCGCCGCGCGCACCTGAACGTGTAACACCCTTGCGGCCGGCGCGACGTCGCAAAAGCAATGGCGCTCAGACGATCGAAACGCGGGCTGAACCATCCTCTACGCCGCCTGCGCCGGAGCGGGATTCCATCCCGCAAGAGCCGGATGCAGATGAGAATGGCGCGGCTTTCCCGATGTCGCGCGAATTCCATCCCGCTCTGAGTGCGCATCCGTCGGCGACACCGACCGCAATCGTAGCGCCGCCGGCACGGACCGAAGCTCCGGAGGCGGCGGATGCGAACCTGCCGACGCCGCATAACGGAAAGCTGCGAGCCTCGCCGCTGGCGCGCCGCGCTGCCGAAGAGGCCGGGATCGATCTGGCGCAGGTGCACGGCACCGGCCCGGAGGGACGTGTCACCAAGCGCGACATCGACAACTTTCTGCGCGAGCAGCAACTCTTCCGCTTTCGCCGGTTGGTCGCGCCGCGTGAGGGTTTGCCCGGCACGCGCGAAGAACTCTCGAAGATGCGTCGTACGATCGCGCAGCGCATGGCGCAGTCCAAGCGCGAAATTCCGCACTTCTATGTGACGGTCGAAGTTGACATGGAAGAGGTCGTCAAGCTTAAGAAGTCGTTTGAAGTGACAGAACTTTTCGAACAGAGCATCACCTATAACGACATCATCGTGAAGGCCACCGCGCTGGCGCTGAGTCGTTACACGCGGATGAACGCGAGCTATCAGGACGAAGGAATCGTCATCTATCCGAATATCAATATCGGGATGGCGGTCGCGGTCGAAGACGGACTAATCGTCCCGGTGATTCACAATTGCGAGCGCCTGTCATTACCTGAGATTTCCGAGGCGGCGCGGCGGCTGGTCGGCAAGGCGGCGCGCGGCGGCTTTACCGGCGACGATTTGTCGGGCGCCACTTTTACGATCTCCAATATGGGAATGCTGGGCGTCGAGCACTTTGCCGCGGTGATTGTGCCGCCGCAGGCGGGCATCCTTGCAGTTAGCGCCGTCAAGGATAAACCGGTCGTACGCAATAATCAGGTAGTCGTGGGTAAGACGATGATGCTGACGGTCGCCTGCGATCATCGAATAATCGATGGGGTAATCGGCGCGCGTTTCGTCAATGAAATCAAGCGTTTTCTCGAGAACCCAGCAAGTCTATTAGTCTAAGAATCAACGATCTCACGGCTCGAATGAGGTAAGTTTTGCCTACTCAACGTTATGATCTCGCCGTGATTGGGTCTGGTCCGGGCGGCTATGTCGCCGCGATCAGGGCGAGCCAGCTCAAGATGCGAGTGGCTGTGATCGAGCGCGACCTGCCGGGTGGGGTCTGTCTGAACTGGGGCTGCATCCCGAGCAAGTCGCTGCTCAATTCAGCCGAGATGATGGAATCAATTCGCGAGACGGCGCATGAACACGGGATCGAAGTCGGCGATGTGCGGGTGGACTTCAAGCGAGTGATCGCGCGAAGCCGCGAGGCCGCCGATAAGCTCTCGAAGGGCGTGCGTTTCCTGCTGCGCAAAAACAAGATCGATTATATTGAGGCGCAGGGCGCGCTCACCGGGCCGCATACCGTCGCACTGACACCGGTTTCCGGAAAGCCGCGACCTCCGGCAGAAGCGATCGAAGCGGAGCGGATTCTGATTGCAACCGGCTCAGGTGAGCGGCTGTTCCCCGGGATGAGCGTCGGGGACGGCGCGATGACCAGTCGCGAGGCGCTGATCTACGATCATGTTCCCGAGAGCATCGTGATTATAGGCGCGGGCGCGATCGGCCTGGAGTTCGGCTATTTCTATCAGGCTTTCGGCGCAAAACTCACGATTGTCGAGCTCGAAAAACAGATGCTCCCCGGCTTCGATACGGAGATCGCCGAAGAATTGTGCAAGGCGTTCGAGAAACGCGGAGCAACCGTGATGCTCGGTCATGGCTACAAGTCGATGGCCCGCAAAAATGGCGGATGGTCGGTCGCGCTCGATGCAAATGGCGTAGCCAAAAGTGTCGAGGCCGAGGCGGTGCTGATAGCCGTCGGACGATCACCGCTGAGTCGCGAGCTGGGTTTGGATCGCGTAAATATCGCGGTCGATCGCGGCGGCTATATCAAAATCGACGATTCGTTCCGGACCAGTTGCCCGAGTATTTACGCGATCGGCGATGTCGCGCGATTGCCACTCTTGGCGCATAAGGCGTCCGCCGAAGGCATTGCCGCGGTCGAGATCATGGCGGGCGGGCGTGAGCCTAGCTTCGACCTGCTCTCGGTTCCCGGATGTATCTATTGCGAGCCGGAAGTCGCTACGGTCGGACTTAGTGAAGCGCAGGCTAAGGCTCAGGGTATTGAAGTTAAAGTCGGCAAGATGCCGTTTCGGGCTAATGGCAAGGCAGTAGCGGTCAACCAGACCGAAGGATTCGTTAAGATTGTCGCGAGCAAGCAATATGGGGAGGTGCTGGGCTGTCAGATTATCGGGCATCACGCGACCGATTTGATTTCCGAAGTCGTGCTGGGCAAGACGCTCGAAACCACAACCGCCGAGCTTGGCCGTAGTATCCATCCGCATCCCACGTTGTCAGAAGCTATTATGGAAGCCGCGCTCGCCGCCGAGGGCGAGGCAATCAACTTCTGACGATTCGAGCGTCGATGGACACCGCTTCAGCAAACCGCAGGAGCAGCTCTGAAAGATTGTTCGATCTTGATCCGAATCGGATGCGAATCGAACGAGTTCTGGAAGTCGCGCGGCTCGGCAAAATTGATTATGCGAACGCGTTGAACTTGCAGCAGGCGCTGTTGGCAGCGCGGCTGCGTGATGAGATTCCCGATACTCTCCTGCTGCTCGAACATCCCCATGTCTTCACGATGGGGCGCGGCGCTGACGAACGATTCCTACTTCATCCGTCGTCTGACGTTCAGGTGTATCGCGTGTCGCGAGGCGGAGAGGTAACCTATCATGGTCCCGGTCAACTGATCGGATATCCGATTCTCAAGCTGGAGGGAGCTGCGCGCGACGTAATCCGTTACCTGCGTAAGCTCGAAGCAGTGATTATCGAGGCGCTCAGTGAGTGTGGAATCCAATCTGGGAGACGCGAAGGTCTCACCGGAGTGTGGGTTGGCGACGAAAAGATTGCCTCAATCGGCGTTGGGATACGGCGCTGGACGACGATGCACGGCTGCGCGATCAACGTCACGACCGACCTGAGCTATTTCGACCGGGTCGTACCTTGCGGAATTGCTGGTTGCCGGATGACCTCGATGGCGAAGCTTGGCGCAACTGAACAATTATTGATGTCCGCCTTTACTGACCTTATCGAGCGAACTTTCACGCAACTCTTCGACTATTCGGAAAGCAGACCAATCGACCCCAAAAAATTATGGAATCTCGCGAGCCGGATGAGCGGCGACATTCGAGTGCACGCATTGTCATGATTGAGCGGAAGCATCCCGAATGGATTAAGGTGCGGGCGCCCACTTCGCCCGAGTATTTCCGCACGCGCGCGATGCTCGCTGAACTGAAGCTCCATACAGTCTGTCAGGAGGCGTGCTGTCCGAATATCGGAGAATGCTTCGGCCATCGCACGGCGACTTTCATGCTTATGGGCGACGTTTGCACGCGCAATTGTCCGTATTGTGCAGTCGCTCATGGCAGGGTCAGGCCGCTTGATTCCGATGAACCGCGGCGAATCGGCGAAGCGGTGGCGCGGCTGGGCCTGCAACACGTAGTAGTCACTTCAGTCGATCGTGACGATCTCCCCGATGGCGGCGCGGCGCACTTCGCCGCGACTGCGCACGCGATCCGCTCGGCTTCTCCTGCCTCGCGCATCGAAGTGCTAGTGCCGGATTTCAAAGGGTCGAAGGCCAGCGTTGAGGCGGTGATAGCTGCGCCAGTCGATATTTACAATCACAACATCGAGACCGTGCCGAGCCTCTATCGCAAGTGCCGTCCTGGCGGACGCTATGAAGTATCGCTGCAGGTGCTTACTGATGCGAAATCTTTGGCGCGAGCGCATAATTATGACATTTTGACCAAAGCCGGGGTGATGCTCGGTCTGGGCGAGGAGCGCGATGAGTTGCTCCGGGTGTTCAAGGATTTGCGCTCGGTAGGCTGCGATATCCTCACGCTCGGGCAATATTTGCGGCCATCGCAAGATCACTTGCCGGTCGTACGCTACGTTCCGCCAGATGAGTTCGCCGAACTGAAACAGCAGGCTTTGGCGTTGGGTTTTCGCCACGTCGAGTCGGGCCCGCTGGTGCGTAGCTCATATCACGCGTGGGAACACGTCAACTGATTAAGTTTTGGATGGCTCCTATCTTAAATTCCCGATTCTAATCTTAACCGTGGAGCTGAAGCGCGTTGTGCATCTTTCCTCATTCGGCAAGTCAGTATTACTCAGTTTAGTGTAGATTCCGGATAATTTTCCGATCCGCAACCGTCAAGAAGACAAGTTACTAGTCACATTTGCATCGTGGCGATGTCAAAACTTGTAATTGTATGCAATGCGCACTAATCGACTCGATGGCACGATCGTTGTAGCGCCATCGCTATCGCCTCCCATAGGCGCGCCAAACCCTTATTTTTGCACGGAGAGACCGATGACGGATCAATTCGATCAAGTAAGGAACGAGGATTTCCCGCATCAGCCGTCGAGCCGAACGGCGGGAGTACCCAAAGACACCATAGATCAGCAGTATGACCTCTCCTCTAACGCTTTCGCCAAAAAAGTAAACGAAACTTTCTCCAGTTTAACTGGCGGCATGGAGTCAGAGCAAGTCGCACGCGGTTTAGGATGGTTCAGCATCGGTTTGGGGATGGTCGAGATGTTTGCTCCTCGCGCCCTCTCGCGGATGATCGGGGTCCGTTACCATCCAGTATGTATGCGAGCTTTCGGCGCGCGCGAAGCAACTGCCGGCATTGGAATTCTCACTCACCCGAATCAGCCTGCCGGATGGCTATGGGCGCGAGTAGGCGGCGATATTCTGGATCTCGCGGCGTTGGGCTGGGCCTTCAACACCAATCGGCGCAGTACGGCAAAGCGGATGGCCGCGGTAGCGGCGGTAGCTGGAGTAACCGTGCTGGATATCATATGCGCTCAGGGTTACACCAAGATTGCGACCGATACCGGCTTCGAAAGTTCCGTCACTATCGGCAAGTCGCCTAAAGAGTTGTACGACCTGTGGCGCGAGCCGCAGATAATGTCACAGGTAATGGGTAACTTCGCCGAAGTAAGAAAAGTCGACGAAGAGTATATGCATTGGGTGATCTTCGGCTTTATCGGGAGAACTTTTGAATTTGACGCCAAGTCAGTAGAACAGCGTCCGGGCGAGTTAATTCGCTGGAAATCGATCAGCGGATCAGTCCCGCCAAACGGAGGCGAGGTTTGGTTTCGCCCGGCGCCGGGCGATCGCGGAACTGAGGTAACGCTGCGCTTCAAACTAGAGAGTTCCGCAAACACGCTGCATAAAGCCGCTTCTACGTTGATGCCTTCGATTCCGAAGATGGCGATTCGAAAGGCGCTGATGCGATTCAAGTCTTTGGCGGAAACTGGTGAAATTCCTTCTCTGAAGAACAATCCCTCGGCGCGCCGCAATGCAGCCTGAAGCAGGAGAAAAGAAATGCGCGTACTTTGCTGGGGTTTGGTGCGGATGACTTTCGAGTAGCTACTTTTCCCGATCCGAAAGCTTGACTCGCCAGCGGGAAAGCTGAGAATGAACGCACCCGATTCTGATGAGCTGGCGCATTCAAATTTTAATCTTCGCGATACTCGCACTGCTCACAAATAGCGTTGGTCTATGTGCCGCCATCGCGTCCAATTGCCCCGAGCAGTCATGCGCCGCTCAAGAGCAACATCGAACCTGTCCCCTTCATCATCAGCAGCCTCCTGCAGGACATAAATGTTGTCAAATGGCGGAATGCAGCAGCCCGGCGGAGTTTCGCGCTGAAGCGGAGTCGCATGCGGCAAGTCACATTTCTTTGCCGCTCAGCTTCACTCTTTGCGCGCCTCTACTTGACCCGACCGACCTGATAGCCAGACGGACGCGGATAGCAGAATCACATTCACCGTCATGGCCGATTCCGGTTTTTATCGTAATTCACTCTCTCCTGCTCTGAACCTCCGATTCCCATAATTCCATTTTCTGCGCTCAGGCGCTGGCCTCGGCTGCCGTCGGAGACCGATTGCGGCAGGCGCTCGCGACTTAAGCGTGTGCGACTTTGCGTCTTGATTAGAGGTTTAATCAGATGTCATCAGCTAAAACTCGCGCCGAGGGGTCTGGGCTGGTTCCTTGGACCCAACGCCAGAACAATTGCCGCAGCATCACACGGCGGCGCTTCGTTCAAGGTCTCTTGGCGAGCGGAGCGCTGGCTTCTAGCAGTTTGATCGGGCGCTTTGCCTTTGGCGATCAGGCGCCGAACGGCCCCCCTCTCCTCGCCGGCAGCCACTTCAATCTAATGATCGAGTCGGTCCCGGTAAACTTCACCGGGCGGCGCTCTTACGCGACGGCCATCAATGGACTGGTGCCCGGGCCAACCCTCCATTGGCGCGAGGGCGATACGGTGACGCTCGCGGTGACCAATCGGTTGAAAGAAACCAGTTCGATTCATTGGCATGGGATTCGAGTGCCGACTGATATGGACGGTGTTCCGGGCTTGAGCTTCCCGGGCATCGCTCCCGGCGAGACCTTCGTCTATCGCTTTCCGGTGCGTCAAAGCGGGACCTACTGGTATCACAGCCATAGCCGCTTCCAGGAACAAACCGGACAGTACGGCGCGTTGATCATCGACCCACAGGACAAGCATCCAATTGAGTACGACCGCGAATACGTCGTGGTGCTGTCCGACTGGACCGAGATGGACCCGGAGGTTCTGTTCAGCAATCTTAAGCAGCAGAGCGACTATTTCAATTTCCATCAACGGACCGTCGGCACGTTCGCCTCAGATGTTCACAAGAAGGGACTCGGACCGACGGTTGCGGATCGTCTTGCGTGGGGACGGATGAACATGAATCCGCGCGACATCCTCGATGTGAGCGGCGCAACCTATACCTATCTGCTCAATGGCCAGCCGCCGGCGCGCAACTGGACCGCCCTGTTTCGTCCACACGAACGCGTGCGCCTGCGCTTCATCAATGCGTCCTCGATGAGCATCTTCGATGTGCGCCTCCCGGGCCTGCCTATGGCGATCGTGCAGACCGACGGCAATGACGTTGAGCCGGTCGAGGTCGATGAGTTCCGGATTTCGGTCGCCGAGACTTACGACGCAATCGTGCAGCCGCGAGACGCGCGCGCCTACACAATTTTCATGCAGGCTGAGGATCGCACCGGCTATGCGCGCGGGACCCTCGCGCCGGCTTATGGGATGAGCGCGGCAATCCCCTCGATGGACCGGCTGCCTCAACGCACGATGACGGATATGGGAATGAAGATGGCCGGCATGGGCGGCAGGTCAGGCATGGACATGAGTAATCCGTCGGGTACGGAGATGCCGGGCATGGGAAATATGTCTGGTATGCAGTCAAGCGGAAACATGCTGGGCATGAGCATGAGTCCGTCAGAAAAGCCTCCAACTGACCAGAAGCCAGGAATGAACATGAGTGGCATGGCCGGCATGGACATGGAGAACATGTCCGGTATGAACATGGGAGATCATTCCTCAGCGGGAAAAATACCGCCGTCCGCGCGCGCCCAAATGACCGGTGAGAATGCGCCGGGACAGCCCGGTCCGCGCACCAGCGCCGAGGTTGTCGGGCCGGACCTGGGCGACATGAAGGCGCCGCTTTCGGAGAATGTAAAAGCCCGGCCCGGTCCGCAGGTCGATAATGTCGCCGAGATGCCGACCAATCGTTTGACCAGCGCCGGCGAGGGATTTCCGCCGGGCCGCCGCGTGCTGGCCTATTCCGATTTGCGCGCCGTCTATCGCGGGACCGATCCGCGGCCGCCGAGCCGCGAGCTCGAGTTGCATCTGACCGGCAACATGGAGCGCTTCATCTGGGGCTTCGACGGCGAGAAATTCACCGACGCAGAGCCGATCCGGCTCAAGCTCGGCGAGCGCGTGCGCATCATCCTGATCAACGACTCGATGATGGAGCATCCGATCCATCTACATGGCCTCTGGAGCGAACTGGAAAATGATAATGGCGGGTTCCGCCCCTACAAGCACACCATCAACGTCAAACCGGGCGAACGGCTGAGTTATTTGGTCAGCGCAGATACCCCGGGCCAATGGGCCTACCATTGCCATTTGCTCTACCACATGGAGGCCGGCATGTTTCGCGCGGTGATTGTGTCATGAACGCCGCTGCAAAACTTTTCCAGCGGTGGTTTTGGGAAATGGCTTTAGTAACGGCTGCACTGGCCTACGAATGCCCGGCCGCAAACGCACAACCGGTGAGTCCCGGCACGCCCGTCTATACGCAATACGGCGAGCCGCCGGTCGAGGACAACTCTATATTTTATCACGCGCTTTTCGATGAACTCGAAGGTCGGACCAATGGAACCGAAACCGAGTTCCGTTGGGACGGCGAGGCTTGGGCCGGCACCGACATGGATCGGCTGTGGCTCAAGTCAGAGGGATTCGTTGAGCGCGGTAAGGCGACCGACGGCGATACCGAAGCGCTGTATGATCGTCCGATCCCGCACTTCAAATACTTCGATGTGCAAGCTGGGGTGCGCTACGACCTCGACTCGAATCGCGGGCGGACTTGGGGAGCGCTCGGGGTTGAAGGACTTGCGCCGTATTGGTTTCAATTCGAGCCGACTTTTTATTTCAGTAATGATCGAATAGCGGGAAAGATTTTCGGCGCTTACGATTTACTGATCACCAATCGTCTGATCCTGCAGCCCCAGTTCGAGCTCAACGTCTATAGCAAAAACGATCCGCCGCGTGCAGTCGGCGCAGGCCTGTCAGACATCGATGCCGGCCTGCGACTACGTTACGAATTCAGCCGCAAATTCGCACCTTATATCGGGATGGCGTACACCGGCAGTTTCGGCAACACCGCCACCTTCACCCGTCTCGAGGGCGGCAGCCCCAACGACCCGCGCGCTGTCTTCGGCCTCCGCCTCTGGTACTAGGAGGCGTCGATGCGCAATTTCATTGCGGGAGTGCTCGCTTTAATACTATTCGCCGTTGCCATCGGCGCGATTATATGGCTGATAGTGACGCCACGGCTGGACTGGGGCGCCGGCAATCCGCCCGGAATAATCGAGCAAAACTGGCGCAGAATGTTCTTGGCCGCTGGATTCGTCACAATGCGGGGTTCCGCACCAATCCCTTATCGCCCACCCCGGAAAGACCTGAAGGCGGCGCAAACCGAATACGAAGCGCATTGCGCAGTTTGCCATGGACTCGACGGCAGCGGGCGTAATCAATTGGAGGCGGAATTTTATCCGCCGGTGGCGAAACTGACCGGCGGCGCACAGAAACTCTCCGATGCCGAGATTTATTTCATCGTCACCGAGGGCATCAGTTACACCGCGATGCCGTCGTTTGGCAAAAACCATTCGCCTGACGACATCTGGCGCGCCGTGCTTTGGGTCCGCCACCTGGCTCATCTGACTTCACAAGAACAAGCAGCTATCGCTACGCAGATGAAGGTTAAAACCAGCCAACACGAGAGCACCATGTCCCATTGAAGCAATCGCTCTGCGACCGTCCGATCCCTTGGAATTCGCTACGAGGTCCAACTTGCCTCGGATAAGCCGCTAGGATTAGAGATGAAACTCAGCAGATTCAGCCGTCGATGCGAATCGAAGCGTTGAGCTGCAAACAGGAGTTGATGGCGGATGGGAATAGCGGAGGGCAAGCGCGCCCTGATTGTTGGAGTCGCAAACGACAAGAGTCTCGCCTGGGCGATCGCGCAAGAACTCAAGGCGCAGGGCGCAGAAATTGCGCTGACCTATCAGGGCGAAATACTCGAGAAACGTGTCCGTCCGCTCGCCGAGCAGATCGGCGCGCGAATCGTCGGTGAACTCGATGTCACCAGTGATGTGCAGATCGAATCGACGTTTTCAAATCTGAAGGGACTCTGGGGCGGGCTCGACATGATGGTGCATGCAATCGCCTTTGCCGACCGTGAAGATCTGCGGGATCGCTTCCTCAATGTTAATCGAACGAACTTCGCCCGCGCGATGGAGATTAGCGCCTATTCACTGGTTGCAATGGCGCGGGCGGCTGAACCTTTGATGGAGTCGCGCGGTGGCGGCTCAATGGTAGCCCTCACCTACCTGGGCGCGGTGCGTGCGATTCCGAATTACAACGTGATGGGCGTAGCGAAGGCCGCGCTCGAAGCCTGCGTGCGCTATCTCGCACTCGATCTCGGTCCGAAGAATATCCGAGTCAATGCGCTCAGCGCGGCTCCGGCACGAACGTTGGCGTCATCCGCAATCCGCGATTATCATTCGATGGCGCATGAGGTCGAGCAACGTTCACCGCTCAAGCGCGCGATGAAACCGGAAGAAGCCGGGAGGATGGCAACCGCACTGCTGAGTGATATGGCCGGCGGCGTCACCGGCCAAACAGTTTACGTGGATATGGGTTACAGTATCGTGGGTGCGTAACGCTAGTGGAGCGCGGCTGCCGCGCGAAGCGAGCAGGCGAGTCTGCGAGCTGCGTTCAGAATAAAGTCGCGCATAAAACGAGGTGCGCTCGATTTTAGGAGATACCAATGGCTATCATTCCAGTCCCGCAACTTTCCGATAACTATGCATATTTGGTCGTGGATGACGCCAGCAAAGAATGCGGTGTAGTCGATTGCGCGGAGGCCGACAAGGTGCTGGCGGCGGTCAAGCAGCACGGCTTGAAGCTGGTCGCGGTATTGCCGACTCATTATCACTTCGATCATGTCGGCGGGAATGAAGATATTGTCCGCGCGGTCCCCGGACTTCGCGTGTACGGTGCGCGCGGCGAGAATGGCCGGATCCCGGCTCAGACCAATGAAGTGGACGACGGCAGCACGGTCGAGATCGGGAGTCTTAAGGGACGCGTGATTGGAATTCCGGCGCACACCAATGGACATATCGCGTATTATTTCCCGCAGCTCAATGCGGTTTTCACCGGTGACACGCTGTTCATCGCCGGATGCGGCCGAGTATTCGAGGGGAAGGCGCAGACTATGGTCAATTCATTGGCCAAGCTGGCTGCCTTGCCCGATTCGACGCAGGTCTATTGCGGACACGAATATACCGAAAAGAATTTGCGCTTCGCACTAACACTCGAACCGAGCAATCAGGCGCTCAAGTCGAAACATGAATGGGCGGTGAAGACGCGCGCCGAGGGCAAATACACGATCCCTTCGACGATCGGCGAAGAGAAGCAGATCAACCCATTCCTGCGCACCGACAACGATGAATTGCGCGCCAATCTAAAGAAAATCGATCCGTCGCTTGCCAATGATCGCGTCGCGATTTTCGCCAAAGCCCGCGAACTCAAGGATCGCTTCTAGGAGGGCGTAGTCATACGATGAGCAAGACCTATCAATCCCTCGATGACACGCTGGTTCGCTTTATTAAGAAACAGCACATGTTCTTCGTCGCGACTGCGCCGCTGGAGCGCGAGGGTCATATCAATTTGTCGCCGAAGGGACTCGATACCTTTCGGATCCTCGATCCGAGCACCGTCGCATATCTTGATCTGACCGGCAGTGGCGTGGAAACGGTTGCGCATCTGCGGGAGAATCGCCGGATCACCTTGATGTTCTGCGCGTTCAATGGGCCGCCGAAGATTCTGCGCCTGTATGGCCGCGGCGAAGTGACTGAACCCGGCGATAGCCGTTTCGAGGAACTGCTGCCGTTATTTCCGTCGATAGCGGGAACGCGGTCGATCGTGATCGTGACGTTGGATCGGATCGCGGATTCATGCGGCTATGCAATTCCTCTGTTCGAATATAGTGGCGAGCGAGCGCAGCTGATCGAATGGGCGGAGCATAAAGGTCCGGAGGGAGTGGTTGAATACCGGAGCGGGCATAATCGGTTGAGTATCGATGGGCTGAGTGGGTTGCGCTCGGCCAGTCAGGGATTGCCGGGCGCAAGTTCAAGGAACACTTGAGCGGTCACTCCGCCTTTCGCGCTTTCTCAAGTTGCCAGCTCAGATGCGCCTTCACGGTCGGCCATTCGGTCGCGATAATACTGTAAACGCAAGTGTCGCGGAGTGTGCCATTCGCCGCGAGCTGATGGCTGCGGAGGATGCCGTCGAGTTTCGCGCCCAAACGCTCGATCGCGCGCCGGCTCTGATGATTGAAGAAGTGCGTTCTGAACTCGACTGCGATGCAATTGAGGGTTTCGAACGCGTGGCCAAGAAGCAGCAATTTGGCTTGCGTGTTAAAGCTGGTCCGTTGGACACGCTTGCGATACCAGGTGCCGCCGATTTCCAGACGGCGGTTGATCGCATCAACGTTCAGATAGTTGGTCATGCCGACGGCTTTGCCGGTTGCATCATCGATCGTCGCGAAGGGCAGTAACGCACCGGCGGCTTGTTGCTCCAGCCGCTGCTCGATGAGCAACCTCATCGCCTCAGGCGCAGGAATCGAGGTGTACCATAGCTTGAACAGGTCGCCCTCACTGACTGCATCGATCAGGTCTTCACAATGCTGACGTTCGAGCGGCGCGAGAATCACGCTCGCGCCGGGTAGAATCACTGGTTCCAACCACGACATCGTTTATATCCTTTCTAGCCTCCATGATTGACTGAGGGCATCCAGCGCCGCAACTGAAAACAGCATCGTTGCGATTAACACGTCCACGCTAGCCGAAGTACGTTGTAAACGCTCAAAAAATGCCCATTTGGGCTTGGAGGAATCCTTAAAATGAATCGCGATTTTGAGTTCAAACAACTCCTGCGCGCCTATCGCGCCGGAATTATTAGTGAATCAGCCTTCGAGTCCGAGATGTCCGCGCTTGAACATGGGAGCGCCAATGGAAACGGCGGCCGTGGCTTTCAGGCCTTAGGCAAGACCTATAGCAACGAGCGCGAGGCGGTGATCGCGATGCTCGATCGGTTCCGGGCGGGCGAGTCCAACGGCGAAGCGGCTTTCCGTGGCTGGGAAAAGCACATCTCCACCGATTGCATCCGCAGCGGCGTCCGAATGATCTCCGAGCGTGAAGGGTATCATGCACGCATCTTCGAGCGCCGTCTGAAGGACCTCGGCGCCGAGTGCAAAGCGCCAATCACCGAGGCCAGCCGCAAGATCACCGAGACGCTGAGCGACCCGGCGATGACCGATAACCAGAAGTTGCTCTACATCGCTAATCTGACTGCTGATCCTGAGGCATTCTTCAAGCCGGTTCTCGAGTTCGCCGAGAATTTGAAGGACGACCTCGAAACCAAGGAGCTGTTCAAGCTCTATGTGCAAGATGAGCTCTCGAGCGCAAAATGGTTGATGTATGCGTGTGAGGCGCTCAACGGACCTGCCCCGGCAGCTTCGGCTCAAATGGAAAACTGTTCAGCCGAATCCTTGTTATAGCCCGACTGATGAGTAAGTAACTATGAGCGGGGCGAAAAGCGCCCCGCTTTTATTTTTTCTGCTGCTTGAGCGCCTGCGCGACTCCCGGCATTACCTTGGGAAAGCCCTTGCCCTCAAGCTTATCCTTGGTATGCGTGCCGAGCCCCTGCACCATGTAATGCGAGTGGGCATTACGGACTGAGTCGCTAAAACCCATCCGATCCTGCGCCGAGTTGATTGCCCACTTGAGCATCCGTACCGTGAATGGATCGTTCTCCGCGATTTCGTTCGCGATCGCTATCGTTTCTTCTTCGAGACGAGTGCGCGGAACGACCTGATTGACGAATCCGAGCCGGCAGGCTTCATCCGCATCGACGAGCTTGCTGCGGAACACATGCTCTTTGGCCTTGCGGATGGGCAAGTCCCATGGAATCGAGAAGTACTGCAGCATCGCCGGCAGAAACTTCGCATCGTCGGCGGCGACAATCAGGTCCATCGCCGCGGCAAACATCCAGCCACCGGCGATGCACATTCCCTGCACCTGCGCGATAGTCGGCTTGTCGAGATTGCGCCATCGAAGCGTACTGTCGAGGAACAAATAGCGCGAGAGCGCATACTCGCCGCGCACGCCCGGCGGAAAGGGACGCCGGCGCATGTCCTCTCGTTCTTCCTGCGTGCCGATGTCGTGGCCGGAGGAGAAGATATCGCCGACACCGGCCAGAATTATGACGCGCACTTCCTCGTCATTGTTGGCAGCGACAAAAGCGTGATCGATCTCTTCGATCATCAGGCGGGACTGGGCGTTACGGTAGCGCGGTCGGTTCATGATTACCTTGGCTACCGCTCCGCGCTTCTCGAACAAAATCGTCTTGTATTCCATCGTTTTCTAATCGTCCTGAAAAATAGGTCGCGGCTCAACTGAACTGTGATGGGGTTGATGTGATATCCGCTCATAAGCTTTATCTTAACGCAGCTACAGACTCGCCTGCTCGTTCCGAGCAGACGCTCTCCGCTAGCGCACGATGCTCGCCAAATCTGACGGGCTGTACTAGACCTGTCCTCAACCCTCGTCGGGGCAAGGAGAACGTATGTCGATTAATACTGTACTGGGAAAATGCGAGCCGCGGGACCTGGGATTCACATTGATCCATGAGCATCTGGCTGCCGGGATGCCGGGATTTGAGTTCGATATGGCGGGCTTCGATCGCAAACGAGAGATGGCGAAGCTGGTCGAGCAGCTTAAGGAGATTAAAGGGCTCGGAGTCACGAGTTTCGTTGATCCGTGCCCGATGGAGCTCGGACGTGATCCTGAGTATGCGGCGGAAGCGGCGGATAAGTCCGGGATGCGCGTGATTATCGCGACCGGCGTCTATAACGAGGCGCTCGGCTATCCAATGCATATGCGGATGATCGGCGCGGACGACATGGCCGAGATTTATGTCCGCGAACTGAGTGAGGGGATCGGCAAGACCGGCATTAAGGCCGGGATCATCAAGACGGCGACCGGCGGCGTGCCGGGCTGGACAGATGATAAAGAGATCACGAAGCAGGAAATGAAGGCGCTGCACGCAGCGGCTCGTGCGCATAAGGCAACTGGCGCGCCGATCCTCTGTCATAACAACGAGCTTGCGCCGTTTGGACGCGAAACTCTCGACATCTTCGAGGAAGAAGGTGTGGATTTCAATCGCGTGCTGATTGGTCATGCCTGCGGCGTCGGCAATATGCGCTACTACTTCGATATCCTCAATCGAGGCGCATGGTTGGGATTCGATCGCTTCGGGATCGAGCCGATTTGTCCGGACAAGATGCGGCTGGCGTCGCTCTTTGGGCTGCTGGCGGTGGGTTTCGATCGCATCATGCTGTCGCACGACGCAGTTGCCTGTTGGCTGGGCCGGATGACTCACGGCGCAGAGGAGATGATCAAAGCGTCACCGAACTGGAACTATTCACATATCAGCAAGCATATCCTTCCGGCGCTCCGCAAAGGCGGCGTGACCGAGGAGAAGATTCGTACGATGACGGTCGATAATCCGCGCAGCTATTTCGGGGGCTGATCGGCTATCTGCGAAAAGATTGAAAAAGTAAATGATTCGATCGAGAGTTTGCTGAGGGCACTTGATAAGGCTCGGGAGGATAGCGTTATGCATATAATGACTTTCTCGGAGCGGCCGTATTTCGACGTTCCGGAAGACGAAATCATCGCCAATGGCAGTAGCTACTTTGGCCTACCGAACACGTTGGTCGATCCCATCAGGGGCGGCCAACTCTATAACGAATACTTTGACGAGCGAATTTACGCCGAGGAACTGGGCTTCGACGGCGTGATGCTCAACGAACATCATCAGACGCCGTTCTGCATGGGTTCAGTGATGGACGTTGAAGCGGCGGTACTCGCGCGCATTACGAAAAAGGTAAAGATTGTGCTGCTCGGCAATCCGCTGCCGGTAGCAGATCCGCTGCGATTAGCCGAAGAACTCGCGATGATTGACATGATCTCGGGCGGGCGGCTGGTGCCGGGCTTCGTACGCGGTGCGGGCAGCGAGCAGATCGCCAACAATATCAATCCGGCTTACAACCGTGAGCGCTTCAACGAGGCGCACGATTTCATCGTGAAGGCATGGACGACGCCGGGACCGTGGCGTTATGAGGGCAAGCACTTTCATTATCGTTACGTGAATCCGTGGCAGTTGCCGATTCAGAAACCACGCCCGCAGATCTGGATTCCCGGACTGATCAGCCCCGAGACGGTCGTCTGGTGCGCCGAGCATCGCTATCCATATGTCGCGCTCTGCACGAATCTGGAGCCGACGGTTGAGCTGTCAAATCTCTATGCGGATACTGCGGCGCGAATGGGCTATCAGGCGGGACCGGAAAACTTCGGTTATCTCCAGAATGTTGTGGTGGCGGAGACCGAAGAGAAGGCGACCGAGCTGGGCCGAGGCTTCGTATATGGCGGCGGCTTCGGTTCATTCGCGCGACCGGAATGGATGTTCCCCCCCGGCTACAACTCGAAAGAAGCGACCAAGCGGCTCGCGAAGCAGTTCACTGATCCACGCACTGGTGCGGAGATTCTGCATTTCACACCGGGCGAAGTGGACGTTCAGAAGATCAAGAGTACAATCGAGACGAATTATCAGTCGTCGCGCGACTTGGGCCTGATTATCGCAGGCACGCCGAAGACGGTAATCAAGCGCCTGCGCACGCTGCTTGAAACGCTTCGTCCGGGCATCCTCGCCTTCTGGTATCATCACGGCCCGATGACGGTGCAGGATCGACGGACGACGCTGCGTTTGCTCGGTCAGGAAGTGATGCCGGCGGTACGCGAAATCGCAAAGGAGCTCGATCTACGTGGCCCGTTCGAGCAGATGCCGGGTACCCGTCCGCTGCCGGCCTCAGGCAAACGGGATGCGGTGGTGAACTACAACGCCGTCGCGGCTGCCGGACGCTGATCGCGAGCGCATTGTTTAAGTAAGTGTAACGAATGGGTGAGACAGCAGCTGCTGTTTCACCCATTACCGTCTTTGCTCGATCTCGCGCGTGGGACGCGACGCTATGGGGAACCTGACAAACGATATCGATCGCTCGCTGACTGATCCAGGTTTTTTCGTCAATAACGATCCGCATCCATTGTGGCGCGAATTGCGGCGCGAAGATCCGGTGCACTGGACGACAGGATTGCTCAGCCACGGCTTCTGGTCGGTCACGCGCTACGACGACATCATTGCGGTCTTCAGTGAACCCTCGCTGTTTACGTCAACGCGCACGCTGGTGATTCCGGCTAATCGAGAGATGGAAGTGCTGACGCCGGAGATGATGGGCGCAGGTCAAATGATGATCATGACCGATCCGCCGCTGCATGGAGCGATGCGCCGTGCATTCAACCGCCTTTTCCTGCCGCGTCCTGTTGGGAAATATGCAAATCCGGGCGAGCAGTTGGTCAGCGAGATTTTGAACGAGGTGCTGGAGCGCGGCGAGTGCGATTTCGTCGTGGATGTCGCGGCGCGGCTGCCGATGGCGTTCATCTGCGAAATCATGGGCATTCCCCGGCGCGATTGGCCCGACATGTTCAAGTGGGGCAACATGTCGATCGGATTCGCTGACCCGGAATATCAGATTGAGTCAGGCTCGCTGCTCGAAACCCGTCAGCAGGGGGTGATGAATCTTGGGATGTATTGCGTGCGACTCGCATTGGAACGTCGCGGTGGAGACGGCGAGGATCTACTGAGCGTTCTTGGCAATGCGGAAATCAACGGACGCAAGCTGACCGAAGGTGAGTTGATCCATAACGGCTTTCTGTACATCGCCGGCGGATTAGAAACGACCCGCAATGCGATCTCGGGTGGATTGCTCGCACTCATTCAACATCCGAATGAACTGAAGCATCTGATGACTAACCCTTCGCTCCTTACCAGCGCGGTCGAAGAAATTCTCCGCTGGTCGAGTCCGATCACTCACATTGCGCGGGTCGCCACACGCGATACTGAACTGAGTGGGAGGCCGATCGCGAAAGGTGACCGGCTCGCATTATGGATTCCTTCGGCGAATCGCGACGAAGAGATCTTTGACGAACCATACCAGTTCGATGTCAAGCGAAACCCGAACGAGCACATTGCATTCGGCAAGGGTGAGCATTTCTGCGCGGGAGCGCATCTAGCGCGACTCGAATTGCGCCTGATGATGCAGGACCTGCTGAACCGGGTCGAGCAGATCGAATTGGCCGGGAAAGTCGAACGGCTGCAATCAAACCTAATCGCGGGCATCAAGCACATGCCGATTCGATTTACGCAATCGCGCGCGGCAGCTTAATCCAGTTATTCGGAACCCAAGACCATCGAGGTGAAGATGAATAGCGTAATTTACGGCGAGGAGCATCGCGCCTTACAGCAGACGTTTGACACCTCACGGCTGGCCGATTGGGTGGAGAAAGCTATTGTGCGGCCGGAAATTTCGGAAGAGCATAAGGCCTTTATCGAAACTCGCGACATGTTTTTTCTTAGCTCGGTCGACCATCGGGGTTATCCGACCTGCACGTACAAAGGCGGCGCACCCGGATTTATCCGGGTAGTGGATGAGAAAACTATCGCTTTCTCGAGTTACAATGGCAATGGCATGTTCCTGTCGATGGGCAATATCAGCGGCAATAACAAGGTTGGGATGTTGTTCATCGATTTCGAGACGCCGCATCGAGTGCGGGTACATGGCGTCGCGCGCGTCGCTCGAAGTGATTCGTTGCTCGCGGAGTTTCCCGGCGCAGAGTTGTTGGTACGCGTAACGGTCGAAGAAATTTTCATCAATTGTCCGCGATACATCCACAAATATCAGCGCGTACAAACCTCCAAGTATGCGCCACAAGAAGGATGCGCAGCGCCGCCTCCGCCGCAGTGGAAACGTATCGATGCGGTTCAGGAGGTGCTGCCCGAACGCGAGAAGGACGTTTCAAAGGAACTGGGTGGAACCATTACGTTCCAGGAATACGGAGCATTGGTAAATAAGGGCGAGGGCTGATCGCCGCTAGTTGCAATTTCCACGGTATGCAGAAGTTGGGTTCGGCAGCATCGAGCCGCCGAACCGCTTCGTGCTACTTATTTGAAGGCTTTAGTAACGAGTTCGGTATCGAGATACTCGGTAACTTCCTGCACTTTGCCGTTCGCCAGGCGGAAAATCTGGCAGTAAGTGTTGTTGTAAGTGCCGCCGGCTTTGGTGTTCGACTTGCCTCGTGCTTGCATCGCAACGTAATCGCCCTCGGCGATCAGGTTATCAGGCGTGATGGTAAGTCCGCCTTCTAATTGCGCCGTCAGCGGTCCCAATAGCTTGCTGGTAAGTTCCTGCTTGCCGTTGAAGGTGCCGGAGTATTTAGTCGAGCCGATTATTGTGAAACGAACATTATCGGCCATCGTGTTCATGAAGGCTTCGCCATTGCCTTTGGACAATTCCGCGAACATGTTGCGAATGATTTCCTTGTTTTCTGCAGCGCCCATTATCGCACCTACCTTTGGGATTTTTCTTCGGGGACGCAGATTCCCGTGATCGCGACAGTACGCCTCTCCGACCTCTCGGGTCAAAAGCTCATCGGTCTTTGACGTTTGCAATCATCGGGCGTAAGAAGCATCGAGGCGCGAGCCACATTCGATTCCAACCGCTCGGTCGCGCACTAACATTGGAGGACAATCAAATGCCGCGAGTTCAATATATCGAGAAGGATGCCGCTTCGCCCGAGCTCAAGAAGTTGTATGAAGGATTCGAATCGCAATTCGGGATCCAGACGCCGAATGTAGTGAAAGCGCTGGCTAACAGTCCGGGTCTCGCGACTAAAGTTTTCCCGCTAGCCAACTACTTCATGAATCAGTCAACTCTCGATAAGCGAGTCCGCGAGCTCACGGTGCTGATGCTGATGAAGCGATGTAACTGCGAGTACGGCTTCGTCCGTCATATCGATATCGCGAAGGCCTGCGGTCTCAGTCAGGAGCAGATTGATGATATCGGCAACTATCAATCGAGCTCACGATTTACTGCTGATGATAAGGTAATTCTGCGCTATGCCGAGGAGTTGACGATGAACGCGCGGGTTGACGACGATCTCTACGGTAAAGCAGAAAAGCTGGTCGGCAAGCAAAATATGGTCGATCTGACTGGCGCAATCGCTTTCTGGAATATGATGGCGCGCAATCTAAATGCATTACAGGTCACACTGGAAAAATAGTTCTCTGCGAACAAAGCGGGCTACCTGAGAGTCTCCTCGGTAGCCCGCTTGATTGATCAATCGCGGGTTATGCCAACTTGCGCACGCGCTGATTGGCCTCGCGTCCGAGACATTTTTGCAGCCATGCTTGGGTCTTGGGGGTGGCGCTCATGTCCAGCTTCACGAGCATTGCGAAGCTGAGGACCGCCGCGACATTGAGATCTGCGACACTAAACTCGTTACCGAGCAGATACTCGCGATTCGCGAGCTGATCGTCGAGCACCTTGAGCGGCGCCTTCAACGCCTCGGTCGCCTTCTGCACAGCCTTCTCGTCGCGCTGATCTGGCGGCAGGAAAATCTTGTGCGTAAGCAACGCCATGAGATGCGGCTCGATCTCAGTCATCGCAAAGAAGCTCCACTGGATGCACTGAGCGTGGCCTTCGGGCGTGCTCGGCCAGAATGGAGCCTTGCCGTACTTTTCGGCGAGGTAAAGATTGATGGCCATCGATTCCCAGACCACATGCCCGTCATCTTCAAGCACTGGGATGTGCCCATTCGGATTCAGCTTGTAATTTTCCGGGCTCTTGGCTTTGGGAACTTCGACCGGAACGTGCTCGTATTTAACGCCGAGCTCTTCAATCGCCCAGAGTGAGCGGGCCGAGCGCGATTTCGACGTACCATGTAACTTCAACATCCTGATTCCTCCTGCGCGATGCGCGATTCCGTGTTTTTGTAGCGCGGATGCGCGCGCCGCACAAACGTCGCGCGCTCAATGAGACCAGCTAATTACTCAGCCGGTCCGGGGCGAAAGTCATAACCAACAAGCGCATGAAAGTATCACCTGACGGCGTACCGGTAAGTTGTTTCGGAAACGGAAAGAAAACCGCTGACGCCTTCGTCTTGTATTGTTCGATCAACGGACGAAGCGCTTCATACGTTCCGACCACGCCGACCACAACTTGCCCGTGATCCCATGGCCCGAGGTAAAGACCATTGTTGGTCCGCACGTCGGGATCGGTAACCCAGTTCGACGGCAAGAAGCCGAGCTGCTGAGCACGCATCGGTGTAAGCGTCGCGACGTTCCCGCCAGCTTTGAGATAAGCATTTGCCGCCGCGAGCAGTGCGTCGAAACGTACCGTCGCATTATGCTGCTCCATCTCGACCGGAGCGACTGCTGCCCAGCGCGCAAGTTCGGCCGGCTGTGGACGATAAAACCAAACTCCGCCGACACGTTGAGGCGTGGGATCGATTGCGGATAAGAGCGGAGCCCAGAATTGTTGATGGGCATCATCGACGATCACGACGGTCGCACCTTTCGCCCCCATCAATGCTCGCAGCTGATCGGCTGCATTGGGGATATAGGTCGATGTCATCAAGGCATTTACAATCGGCCACTGCTCAAAGCTGCGCGGCGTAATTCCGGTGTAGCCGCCAGCCATCCGAAAATCCATGCCGCTGACGGCCTGCCAGAGCATCGTGTCGCCCCGGATTCCATAAGGAATCGCGAGCGCGATTTCGTTTGAATGGACGTATGCGGTGCGAGCCTTTTGCGTGAAAAACTCCGGAATCTCAGCGGAGCTTATCCAGCTCGCAGCATTCAGATTCGGAACCATCGATGCGACGACGAGCACCGCCACAACGGTCCGTATTGCGAAGGATATTTCGTCATCAACGAGCCAGCGGGAAAGTAGGATCGCCGCAACAAGAAAACCGTAGTTCATGAAGCGCGCCGGCAACGCGCTCTTGAGCATTGGTAGATGCATCGCGAGCTTCCAGGGCAGTCCGAAGCCGGTCATTCCGGCAAGTCGAAATCGCGGACCAAGCGCGCAGATCAAAACGATCACGAGCATCACGAGCAAGAGACGAGCAGAGCGCTCGCGCCATCGCATCCAGCCATAATGAAAAATGACAAGCAAGAGGGGCAGGCCGAGGTAAGCATCGCGCTCGCCGACATTTCCCGGGAAACGGCTCGCGAATGATTGAACGGCGTTGAGCAGTCCAAATTCAGTTGTCCGGGTGGGAATGATCAGGTTGGCGAGATCGGCTGAGAAAGCGCCCGGCGAATTGATTGCCGTTCGCGGTCTGTTCGGTTGAAACAGATAGAATAGATAGGGTGAAAGCACGAGTACCGAAGCCCCCGTGCTCCATACGATTGACGCGAGCACGCTTTGCACTCGTAGCCGGTCGGCATCATCACCAAGATACCACGCAAGCAAGAGCGCAATTGCGCCGAAAATTGCGACGCTCGCGGCAAGTTCGATCGAGCATAAGAACTGCGCGACAAATAACGCGGCGAGAAGGATCGCAAAGCTGACGCGCGAAATCCGGTGATCGGTCGCAAGCAGCGTGATCCATACGAGCAGCGGCGCCGGAAATACCAACATTAAATTCAGATGCCCGCCGATTAACTGTCCAAGCATGTACGGCGAAAATCCAAAGAGATAGCCGGCGATGAACGCCGGACACGATCGTGCAAAGCTCCGGCACAGTATGAATGCGCTCCAAGCCGCGATCGCCGGAGCCACCAGGCAAAGTAGATTGTACGTAGCGACCGGGCCGGCTGCGGTGGTGAGCGGGGACAACGCAATACTCAGTAATGGAATGCCTCCCGACCAGGCGAGATTGAATCCATCCGGCGCCCATACGAGTCGGCAGACAAACGGATTCAGTCCATGGCGAATTGCATGCGGCCACCAGACCAGCGCCCACATCAGAAATGACGGATCATTGCCGAGACCGAGATGATAGCGTCCGAAATTACCCAGGAGCGCACGGCCGAACAGGGCAAGCGAAATACTGGCATATACGAGCAAGGCCGCAACGCCTTCGAGCATCGATGCGGAGGCTGATGTTTGGTTCAGGCGCAATTCAGCAGGTCAGGCTTCACTTGAGCGATTTGAAATTGAGCGTTCCGCATGATTGGCGAGGTGTAATAAAGCATGATTGCTGAGCCAGCAAAATGCACCACTAAGGGGGCGACTTGCACGCGGCGGCGCTGCGGCACAGATTGGATCGGCAAGAATCCATCCAATGGCGGCGAGCGCTAATCACAGTCAGGGAGCGGTGAGCTCGGAGCAGGAGTTGCTCGAATTGCTCGAAACGCTCTACAACTCGCGCAATCCGACGCGGCGCTGGCTCCATTGCACACGGCGCGACTGGATTATCGCTAAGTTGCGTGAACTGGCGGCAGAACGTCCGGGACGTGTGCTCGAAATCGGCTTTGGTGCGGGTGTCTATCTGCCCGCGCTGGCCGAGAATTATCGCGAAGTGACGGCGAGCGATCTGGATCAGGCGCACCTCGAGCATGCGCGACGGCTGCTCGTTACTCATCCGAATGTGCGATTGCTCACTGATGACATCACGGACTCGAAGCTGCCCGCGGCCAGTTTCGACCTGATTCTCTGTAGCGAAGTGCTTGAACACATACCGGATACCGAGCGCGTCATCGCGGGCATCCGCCGATTGCTCGCGCCTGATGGCTTTTTACTGCTCTCGACTCCTCAACGTCACAGCTTGATGGAGCTCGCCTGCAAAGTTGCATTGATGCCCGGTGTGATTGGAATTGTACGCAGGATTTATGGCGAAGCAGTATTCGAGACGGGTCACATTAATTTGATGACTGAGCCCGAGCTCATCAGGACGTTAACCGCGCATGGCTTCACGATTCGCGAGCAGTTCAAATCGGGACTCTATCTTCCGTTGATTGCTGAGTTCGGCGGCGCGTCCGGGTTGCGGCTGGCGCAGTCGCTCGAAGCACGGTTGCGACGCGGCTACTTGAGCTTCGCACTGTGGACGCAATACTACGTCGCGCAGCTCGGATGACTAATGCTCCGCGGGAGTATGTTCGACCAATAAGCGCGGACCATTACTATCCACCGCCTCGGAAATGAGAATCGTGCTCAAGCAGACGCGTTGATCCGGCGGCATCGCGTCGAAGCGATTCTTCCGTATCACGATATATTGCGGAAACCGCGGCTGCGCGTCACATTTGAAATGAAACACCGGCGTGATCGGTCGCGGCGAATAAAAGTAAAGATCACAATCCTCAATTCCGATATGTCCGAGCGACGCCGTCGCCGGAACAACATCCATCACGTCGCGCGCAAAAGTTTTCAGCGTCTCGCGGTCGGCGAGCGCCGGATTCATCACGCCGAACCAGAAGCGCGCCCCCGCCACGGCGATTAACAGGACACCAAATACGTCGAGCGACGGCTGTCCGCGAAACGTGCCGAGCAGAATTACTAGAACCCCGAGTGCCGATACGACCATCCAATTGAGCAGGCGATAATCGTGGACGGCGGCGATCGAGCCGAAAATCTCCAGAAAGCGCCGGTCCGTCGGATGCAGCTTGATGGGCAAATGAGTTGGCAATCCATAAACCAATATCGCGATTGCGCCCGATACCAATAGCACCGCGCCGAGCGCCGCGATTAATGAGCCTGCCGTAAAAAAGCGCATGAACCAGATCGGCCCTGACTCTTCCTCATGAGCTTTCGCGATGGTCCAGCCGATTAGTGATGCGAGCGGCGGGAGCGCCGGTAAAATGTAGATAAGGCACTTGCCGTGCGACAGGGAGAAAAATAGAAAAATCGCAACGAACCACCACAACGCATAGCTAATTGATTCCGGTAGCGGTCGCTTGGTTCGTGGCCAGAGAATCAGCGCGAGCGCCGGTACATAGAGACTCCAAGGCAACATGCCCGCGACTATTTGCGGCCCGAAGTACCATATCGGATGCACGCAGTAGCTTGCGCCGCCCGCGTCCGCCGGAACAAAGCGGCTCCATAGATTCATCCCAATCTGCCATTTGAGAAACTTGTCACCTGCGACCTCGTATCCCGCGACATACCAGGCGAGACCGATCGCGAGGCCCACGACGAATGCCGCGACTATCTCAGCGCGGAACAGATCGACGAATCGTCGCCGGGCGATCAGGTATAACGCGACGGCTAATCCTGGCAGTGCGACCCCAAGGATGCCCTTCGTGAGGCATCCGAGCCCAATCGCGATTGCAGCTGCCAGCGCCCATCGCCAACCGTGGGTCGCGAGCAATGGATCGAACAATACGATTGCGGCCGTCACGAACATCGCAAGCATCGAGTCCATACGCGGCTGGCGCGCCGCGTCGAGGAAAAAATGGCCGAACAGCAGGGTCGCGACTCCCCACATTGCGGCTTCCCGACTGAGCCGCGCAGTCGCCCATGCATAAATAATCGCGCAGGTGATAGCCGCAGGAATGAGCGCTGGAAGCCGCAATGCCAACTCGCTCCAGCCGAGAAAGTCCACCGCCAGCGCCGCGCTCCACCAATACAGTGGCGGAACATGAACCATCGGGCCGGGGATGAAATGCGGCAGGAGGAGGTTGCCAGCCAGCACGTCGCGGACGGCTCCGGATTCGCATACGCCGAGCTCCTTCGTGAAAGGCGCACTGGGCGCGAGCATCAAGAGAATCACGAGCGCCACGGCAAAGGCTCCGGCCGCTTCGAGGCAGAGTCGCGCGGGCGAGATTGGCTCAGGCATCCGCGACTGTCCGCACGAGGAACCGATAATATGACACCATTAGATGATCAGGCGCGAGCCAGAGCAATCAACGAGACACCAAGCGGGGCTCGGAATCTGCCGATCATGTAACGTTCGCTGGAGAATAAATGGAATAAGATTCGATTGAGCATCGCAGGCGGCATCGCGAGATCATGCTCGCCGCGAATGCTTCGGCGCGTGACTTTGCTGAGAGTTCGCGCGAGCGCGATTGCCGGCAACAAGATAAAGTTGTAGTAGCTGATGTAAGCGATCGTGAAGCCGGCATTGCGAAGATTCTCGCGCAGCTCATCAATCCGATAGCGGCGCCGATGATGATGTGTCAGGTCGTGCTCGCTCCATAGCCGGGGAAGCGCGGGCACGGTCAGGAGCAACACGCCCGACGGTTTCAGGCGCGCGCGTATGGCGCGTAGCGCTGCCGCCGGATCGTCTAGATGCTCGAGCACATCGGTCATTACCACGAGATCGAAGCAGGTCGAGCCAAACGGAATATGATCAGGCAACGAGCCATGGGCGAGCTCCGCGTTGTTGCGCGCCGCGGCGAAAGCGAGCGCCGAATCGTCTGAATCCATCGCAAAAATTTTCCCGCGCTGCGCCAGCCATGGAAAATTACCGCCAGTGCCGCAACCGGGCTCGAGAATCATCGCGCTCGATGGCAGTTCGCAGTGTTCCAGCAGCCGATCGCATATCTGACGGCGAGCGGCGAACCACCAGTGATGGTCTTCGACCTCGGCCATCCGCGGATAAAGACTCGGGTCCATGACTATGGCTGATCGGTCTCATCGAAGCCCCAGCGCTCGCGCACCAGATAGAGTGGCCGGCCTTTGACTTCGTTGTAAGTGCGCGCGAGATACTCCCCGATTATACCAAGCGAGATCAACTGCACGCCGCCGAAAAAGAGTACCGCGACCATGATTGACGCATAGCCCGGTACGTCGATACCGCGCGTAATCTTCAAGCCGGCGAGAAACAGGGCGTATAAAAATGCAAAGACAGAAATGACGACGCCGAGATAGCTCCAGACTTTGAGCGGCATCGAGCTAAAGGAAGTGACGGCATCGAGGGCGAAGTTCCAAAGCCGCCAATAACTCCATTTTGAACGTCCGCCACCCCGTTCGGCCCGGTCAAAAAACAAAGCGGTCTGGCGAAACCCTACCCAGGCGAACAGCCCTTTCATAAACCGGGTACGCTCGGGCAAGCGCACTAATACATCGACCACGCGACGATCGAGCAAACGGAAATCCCCGGTATCGCGGGGGATCGGAAAATCCGTAATTTGATCAAACAGACGATAGAAGTAGCGCGCACTGGCGCGCTTGAAAAAGCTTTCGCCATCACGCCGTCGCCGAGTCGCGTACACCACATCGAAGCCTTCACGCCACTTGGCGACCATCGCTTCGATTAATTCCGGCGGGTCCTGCAGGTCCGCATCGAGCGGCACCACCGCCGCACCGCACGAATGCTCCAGCCCGGCGCTCAATGCCACCTCTTTGCCGAAATTTCGCGACAAGCTCACGACGCGCAGCGACGGATGCTGGCTACGCAGCCGTAGTAATTGCTCGAGACTGTCATCATTGCTGCCGTCGTCAACGCAGATGATCTCGTAAGTCATTCGCAAGCGCGCGAGCACTGTCAGCAGACGCGCGAAAAGGGCGTCGAGGACTTGCGCCTCGTTATGCAATGGAATGACGATGGAAAGTTCGACTGGCGACGCACCACTGTGTTCAGCTTGATCGTCGCCGACTTGCGTTGAAATCGCCACCACTCGATTTGCCAGCGCTCGCGAAGATACCGTCATCGCTTCAGCGCCCCGCGACGCACCGCATAAAGATCGTAATAGCCCGTCCCGTAACGTGGATAGCGCCTGATGAAATCGAGGCAAGCAGTCGCCGGCGAGACCGCAAAATGATGCTCGTCGCGGTCCCCGATCAATAAGTAACTGGCGTGTTCTTGCTCTTTCATCCACTCACATAAGTCCGGGGTGGATGAGATCGGCAATGCCACAAACGGCGCATTCGCATACCATGCGACTCGCCCGTCGCGGGCAACGACTGCTCCCCGCGCGGGATTTTCCGACGCTATCGCCTCGCCGGCATAGCGCACCCCGCGCATGTCATAACCGATCGGCCATAACGTCTGCGGAAGCAGAATCAGCATCGTGATCGCGGCGGGGACCATCGGCGACAATCGCCAGCCGCGAAGTGCCGCGAGTCGTTGCATCCCAATGATCAAAGTTTCGAAGCCGAGAATCACCCACCCAAAAGTATAAGGAATCAGATGGAGCATGAAACGCGCGCCAGTTGTCGACAGAGTAAATCCTCCGACGTAGCAAATGACCAGCACTGCTAGCAGTGATTCTGCTGGACTTTGCAGAATCCTACGCCCATGCGCCCAAAGCCCAATGATCAGCAAAATAATCACTACCGGACCGGCGGCCTGGAAAAATCCATAAAAGGACATTACCGCGTCACTGCTAATTTTTTTGAAGTAGAGACCAGGATAAGCAGTCATCATCGCGAGCGGGGAAGCGTTCAACGAATAACCTAGATGCTGCCATTGTGCGGTATTACTCGCCGCACCAGCCATGCCGTACATGATCGCAGCGGTAAACTCGCGACCGATCGTCCAATGGCCGGTCGTGGCATGCAGCATCATCACATATGGCGCGACAAACGCGAGCGCCGCTAACCCAAAGCTCAAACTGAGCAGAAGGAATGTATGAAGCGGCCTCAGCTTCCATACGATCGCCGCAACTGATGGAAACACCGTGACTACTACAATCAGGCCAATCGCCTCGGTGCGATAGAGATACCCTATACCCGCAATCGCTCCGGACAGTATAGCGAGCGAGGGTCTTTCCAGTCGCATCCCTTTGAGCAGCAGCCAAACGCTCGCTGTCACTAACAGGATGTACCCGGCTTCGGTCCGCACGGAAGCGGAATAAGCCGCAAGCCCCGGATGAATCGCGGTCAACGCTGCCGCGCCAAGCGCGATTCGTTCCTGCGCGAAAACCTCGTGCATCAAGAGATAGATTGTCGCGATGGCGCCTGTACCGGCCAATGCCGAGACTAGGTTGCCGCTTAGCTCCCAATTAAGCCCAAATGCATGAGCGCCCGCGATGAATAATGGATAAAGCGGGGAGAAAACCCCCCCGAGCGGCTTGCGCCAGGCGCCAGCATAATAATCCTGCGCCATGCGAATATAGGCCGCGCCATCGCCTGAGATGCAGTAGTTCGTGAGGCTCAGGTAGAGGCGGATGATGAATCCGGTACAAATCGCCAACGCCAGCCCGTGCTTCTCGAACAGGCTGAGTCGACGCACTCGCGGCGTTACTGCGCCTTCATAGCGCGTCGCGAGGCTGTTCATGCGCGCCTATTCTATTGAGACGCGCCGTTCATATAAAGCCGCTCGACTGCGCGACTCTGATGGACGCAACTGATTAGCGACTGGCCCGGACGAGCCGGTTGCTAATCAGCGCCGCAGCACTTTGGCCGCTTGTAAGCCTTTTGGTCCTTGGGCAACTTCAAAGGATACTTCCTCACCTTGATCAAGCGAGCGGAAGCCCTGACCATCAATCGCGGAATAATGAACGAAAACTTCCTGGCCGTCAGTTAGCGTGATGAAGCCGTAACCTTTTTTGGGGCTGAACCACTTGACCACGCCATTTGTCATTTCCATCCCCCGAGAACCTCCCTGGTGCAACAGCACCCGCGTTCAGGAATCTCCCCAAGATCGAGCAGCGCGAGTACCGGTTGGCGCATATATCACAACTTTGAGACTACTCCAACTCCCTCGATCAGTTGATGCTAGTATTATTAGAGAAATCCGTTCTCGTGATTTTCGAACTAACCGCGCCAGCGTTTGGGACGCGCGTGCATATGGCAATGATCTGGAATTTGACGCATCAGTCCATCGATAATGAATTCGTTCTCGCCATATTTGCTGCGTGCGATCAACGATAATGCCTCGATCATGAACTGACGCTCTTGATTGGTGGGTGTGGCGCGATGCTCTCCCAGCACCGCCATCGGCGTGTCGCACGAATCACAATCGAGCAGCGTGAATCTGAATGGGAGCGTAAACCGAGCGTACCAAGGGGTATATTCCGTCAATTCGCAAAGGTCGCATTTTGCCATAACACAATGGCTTACCGGCTCAAACGAGCTTCCACAAGCGATACACAGCCCGATAATTGACTACTCTCAAGGGTCCGGCGAGGCTTGACCGGGTCAGCCCAGAATCGTCATATCACTGATCAGCCGCGCCACTTACCAGAGCTATCGGAGCAAAGCATAAACAAATGAACCTCAAGGACGGAGCACGCGAGAGAATCACTTCAGCCCGCGATAGCTTGATCAGCCTGAGTCGGCGCATCCATGCTCACCCGGAGCTTGGGTGGGAAGAAGAGAAATCATCGTTGTGGGTGGCAGAAATTCTAGCCGATGCTGGTTTTGACGTTTGTCGCGGCGCTTACGACTTTGCCGACCGCCGTGACCGCTCATGCAGGCTCAGGCCCATTGCACATCGGCATATGCGCCGAATATGACGCATTGCCCGGAATCGGCCATGCTTGCGGACATAACCTTATCGCCGCGATGGGCGTCGGGGCGGCAATCGCCGCAGCCAAAATCGCTGATGAGGCGGGTTTGACGATTACCTTATTCGGCACTCCTGCCGAAGAAGTATGTAACGCCGGCGGGAAAATCGAACTCATCGAGCGCGGCGCATTTGATGATGTGCATGCCGCGATAATGGTGCATCCTGCGCCGATAGATATGGCCGAGCCGCCAATCATCGCTGCCGCGCTGTTCGATGTGTCATATACCGGCAAGGAAGCACATGCGGCGGCGTTCCCTGAGCGCGGGATTAACGCCGGCGACGCCATGACGATCGCGCAGACTGCGATCGGCCTGCTGCGACAGCATATCCGCAGCACTGATCGCATTCACGGCATCATTACGAAGGGTGGTGACGCACCCAATGTAATTCCGGCGCATACTGCGGCGAAGTACGGAATTCGCGCGGCAAGCCTGGCAAAGCTCGAAACACTAATCCCGCGAGTCCATCGATGCTTCGAGGCTGGCGCGCTTGCAACCGGCGCGACGCTCCGTATTACCGGCGGCGACAAGCCTTATGCCGAGATGCACCACGATCACGATCTTGCCGCGATTTATCGAGCTAACGCCGCCGCCCTCGGTCGCAAATTGATCGATGCTGCTCCGGTTGCGAGCGGCTCGGATTTGTCGAAAGCTGCCGGTTCGACCGACATGGGAAATGTCTCCCTGAAGGTCCCGTCGATTCATCCGATGATCGGAATCAATTCGATGCCCGCGGTAAACCATCAGCCGGAATTTACCGCGCATTGCATAACGCCCGAAGCTGATCGTGCGGTAATCGACGGAGCAATCGCGATGGCTTGGACGGCGATCGATGCGGCTATGCACGCATCTTTACGAGAGCGCTTGCTGGGACGCACTCCCTGTATCGAAATAGCTGCCGCGAGCGGGCAAGTTGATTGCGGACTGCCCGCGGCGTCCGGCTTACTTATGCATTGGTGAAGCCGTCGCCATGGGCTTCGCGACGGCGGTCGTCTTCATATTTGAAGTCTTGCGAAGTTCCCGCCTTTTTCTTGCAGCGATAAACACTGCTGGTCGAGATGTTCATCTCCTTGGCGATTTCCTTCGACTTCTTCCCCGCGCTAAGCCTCGGACATCACCTTTCCGCAATCGACTTTGTTGGCGAAGGCATTAACCGGGCTGAATCCCAAAGACAACGACGCAATGAAGGTCAAACTTGCCGCGCTCAGTATTACCTGCTTAAACACTTTGGCTCCTCCCAAATTGCTCAATCAAAAGCGCACAGAGTATTCCAGAAAGTCGGTTTCGCCGGAAGGTCCTTGCACGGCGACTCAGAATTCGAGCATCAGCTTGCCGGGAATTCCTGATTCCCCAATCGCCGCAAACGCTTTCGGCAACTCATCGAGGCTAATGTATGTGTAATCATGGCCTCGGTGGAGATGCGGCTCCGAGGCAACCGCGGCGATCGCAGTTTCGACCTCACCCGGTTCAAGCCCCAGGCTGAAATAAATATCCAGCTCCCGGCTCATCGCTGATCCGGGCGCAAAGCCGTCATCCTCCATTGACGCGCCGAGCACTGCGACGCGACCGCCGCGCGGCGCATAATTGATCGCTTGCGCAAGCGTTCCCGGCTCGCCGATACACTCGAACACCACGTCCGGTCCTGCACCGGTAAGCCGAGTCATCTCGGCCACGGGATTGCGGATGCGCGGATCGACGGCGGCGTCCGCGCCGAGTTTGAGCGCCAGATCGCGCCGCGGCATCAGCACTTCTGACACCACGATCGTACCGGCTCCAGCGAAGCGCGCCCACAGCAGCGTGACTAACCCGATTGATCCGGCGCCCATGATCAGGCAGGTCTCGCCTATCTGGAACCGCGACCGGCGCAATCCATGGAGCCCGACGACCAGCGGCTCGATCGTCGCGCCGGCCCGAAAGCTCATTCCGGCGGGCAACTTGAAGAGACTGCCAGGCCGAGTTTTGACGAACTCCGCGAACCCGCCCGGATGTTCGCCGAAGCCGAGCGGTTTAGACGCGAGGCATCGAACGCCGATACCCGCACGACACATCGCACAGTCGCCGCACGCGACGTAGGACATCGCAGCAACCGCGATCGCCAATCGCAAAGCCATCAGATATTTGCGCCGACTTCCTCAACCACGCCCGCCAACTCGTGACCCATGATCGTGCCAGTCGGCATCTTTAGAGTCTGCGATCGGGCAGCGTGCAAATCTGATCCGCAGATTCCACAATCTTTGACCCGCACGACTATCTCGCCGGGTCCGGCTACCGGATCGGGTGCGGTCGTCACTTCGAGCGGAGCACCGGGCGCGCGGTAAACCGCAGCGCGCATCACTTCTTGAGATGCGGAAAGGTCGGCTGGCGCTTTTCCTTGACGGCAGCGAGGCCTTCAGCAACGTCCGCGCTAAAAAACCCGAGCATCTCCATCGCGAGCGACGCATCGAAGGCCGGTCCGAACATCTTGAGCCAGTTATTCAGCGCGCGCTTAGTAAAACGCGCCGCCTGCTGCGGCCCTCGTGCGAGTGTCCGCGCGACCGCGAAGGCCTTGTCCATCAACTGATCGTTGGGCACGCAGAGGCTCACCAATCCGATTCGCTCGGCTTCTTTGCCGTCAATAAAATCCGCCGTCATCAAGTAGTATTTCGCTTTCGCCATCCCGCAGAGCAGCGGCCAGATGATTACCGCATGATCGCCCGCCGCGACGCCGAGCCGCAGATGACCATCGGTGATACGCATGCTTTCGCCTGCAATCGAGATGTCGGCCATGAAAGCCACCGCGAGCCCGGCGCCGACCGCGACGCCGTTGATTGCCGAGATGATCGGCTTGCTGCAATCGATCATGTTGTAAACGATATCGCCCGCCTCGCGCATCGCCTGAGAGATATCGGCGTGACTGCCCTTCATCCGCTCGATCATGTCGAGGTCGCCGCCCGCGGAAAAAGCGCGCCCCTTGCCGGTGATGATTACGACATTGGTTTCCGCGTCGTCATCGATATCACGCCAGACCCGGCTCAGCTCCCAGTGCAGCCGGTTATTGGTGGCGTTGAGGACGTCCGGACGATTAATCGTGATCAGCAGGACGCCATCGGGATGCCGCTCAAAGATTAGATGTTGATATTCGTCGTAGCGCATTTGATTTCCCTCGCATATACGTTCATCGCTGTGACCATTGCGGCAGCGAGAGCGAAAATTACGATCACCTTTAGAAATCGCCACATTCGCTCCACTGTGGCGATCTGATAGTTTAACTTGTGGATCGATAATGCATCTCGTCGAGGTCGCAGCAACCAGTGGCGCGCGTGAATTAGAACTGATTGATCACGCTGATGCCGACGTTTTCGAACTTGGACATCTGCTCGATTACGCCGAAAGCCTTCTCCAGCGGGATCGTCTCTGTGACCAGCTTCTTGGGCTCCAGCCGCCCGCGCTCAACCATACTGAGCATCGCGGGATAGCGGAAAGACTGGATCGCCAACGAACCCGTGATCTGTATCTCTTTGAAGACGATCTGATCGATCGGCAGTGCAACTTCGCCCTTTTCAGCCTGCGTGGTCAGGCCGATCTGGACGTGACGGCCACGCTTGCGCAGGCTGAAAACTGCATTACGGCAAGTAGCCGCAATACCCAACGCATCCACGCTGACATCGGCGCCGCCGCGCGTCAACTCCATCACCGCTTTGACCGGGTCGGTCTGTTTGCCATTGATTACGTCGCTAGCACCAGCCTGCTTGGCCAATTCCAGTTTGCGATCATCCAGGTCAACCGCGAGCACTCGCGCGCCGAGCGCCGACGCGATCTGAATCGTCGATAATCCGACTCCGCCGCATCCATAAACTACCACCGTTTCGTCGGCCTTAACCTGTCCTTGATCGATGATGCCCATGGAAGGCGGTTACGTAACGGCAGCCCATCGAAGACGCTTCAATGAAATCAATCTTCTCAGGGAGAGGAACATAATTAAAATCGGCATGGCTCAGTACGCCGTAACGCGCGTAACCCGTCATCCCGCCACGCATGCATTGATTCGAATGGCCGGTGCGACAGTCCTCGCATATGCCGCAGCCTTGGGCGAGCGGAACCACCACCCGCGTACCCGGCTTAACTGTTTTGACATCTTTGCCGACTTCTTCGATCACGCCCGCGAACTCGTGTCCGAGAATTGCCGGCAGCCTCGGCTTAAAGCCAATCCAGCCCCAGTCGCCCTGCCATAGGTGCCAGTCGGAGCGGCAGATGCCGCTGGCTTCGACGCGCACGATCGCGCCGTCGGAGGGGCATTTCGGCTCCGGCCAATCCTTGACCATCATCGGCTTGCCGATTTCTTCCATCACCATTGCCTTCATAATCCACACGCCTCGTTCGATTCTGGATTTTTAGGGCGGCTTTGGAAGCTACCCGTCCAAGCTAATGACCATAGTTCAATTTCAGGATCAATGGGATGACGCTGTTTGCGACATCCTCAGTCAGCCGCGCTTAATATCCGCGGCAACGAATCACGACGCATAAATTTTCATGATTTCGTGCAGTAACTTGATTGCGTCAGCTTTGGGGCGCTGGAACGAATTTCGTCCGATAATCGAACCGAAGCCGCCGCCGGCGCGAATACCTTTGATTTCCTCGATCAAGACGGCGTCTTCTTCGCGCGCGCCGCCTGAGAAGATCACGATACGCCGCCCGTCAAAGCAACTCTGCACGACATGCCGCACTCGCTCTGATAACGGCTCGAGCGGCACTTTCGCGGCTTCGTACGCCTTCTTGGCTTCAGGTTCTTCAAGATGCGAACTCGGCAACTTGACCTTAACAATATTCGCGCCGAGTTGCGCCGCAATTTGTGCGGCATAAGCGACTACATCAAGCGCAGTCTCGCCTTCTTTGCTGATTCCCGGAGCCTCGTGGATAAGACCAAATTACGACCGGAAGGCCGTGCGCTTTCGCTTCCTCGCCGATTTTTTGAATCTGCTCATACATCTCGCGGCGCCCCGAGGAACCCGGGTAGATCGTGAAGCCGACCGCCGCACATCCGAGCCGCAATGCGTCCTTTACACTGCCGGTCACGGCGGGCATCGGATCGTGCTCATCAAGCAATACGTCATGATTGTTGAGCTTGAGAATTAACGGGAGCTCACCGGCGAATTGCGCCGCACCGGCTTCGATAAATCCCAGGGGTGCAGCATAGGCATTGCAACCGGCTTCGATCGCTAGCCGGAAATGATAAAGCGGATTGTACGCGGGTGGATTCACCGCAAAACTTCGCCCCGGCCCATGCTCGAAGCCCTGATCGACGGGCAGAATTACGAAACGGCCAGTGCCCGCCAGCGTTCCATGATTCATCATCCGCGCGAGATTGGCGCGAACGCCGGCATTTTCCGAATCATAGTAGCTGAGAATTTCTCTTACTCGTTCCGACATCATCGGGGACTCTCGACTGATAAATTTTGCGTAGCGCGTGTCTTTGGCGAAGCATCGAGCATCGAGGCTGCGGCATGAGCTGCGCCAATTAATGCGGTGTTCTCATTCAGGCATACGTAAACCGGAATTTTTTCGAGGGTTGGACGCAGACGGCCTTTCGCAAGAAAAGCACGGATCAAGCCGCCCTTTTGTAAGGCGGGCAGGATTTTCGGCGCAATCCCGCCGCCAATATAGACGCCACCCAAAGCAAGATACTTGAGCGCCAGATTCGCCGCTTCAGCACCATAGATTTCCGCAAAGATCTCAAGCGCCCGCGTGCAAGGCTGAAATTTCCCCGCCAATCCGATCTGACTGATTACTGCGGATTGGTCCTCAGTTCGCATTTGCGCGACGAGCCATTCCGGTTCACGCTCATCGCTTTCCGATATCAAAAAACGATAAATGTTATGCAGCCCCGGGCCGGACAGCACCCGTTCGAAGCTGGCGTGTTCAAATTCGCGCTGAAGGAACTCCAACAGCCTGAGCTGCTCTGCTCCACGCGGTGCAAAGTCAGCGTGGCCTCCTTCACTTGCGATAGCTTCCCATCCATGCGACGTAGCGACCAATCCGGCCTCGCCGAGTCCAGTGCCGGCGGCGATCACGACGCGGTTCGCCGGAGCGCTGTCTGCCGCGCCGGCTTGCAACAGGACCAATTCTTCAGCGCGGAGATGAAGCGTACCCCAAGCGGTCGCCTCCAAATCATTGATTAGGCGTGTCGGGATATCACCCAGCGCGTGACCCACGATGCGCCCGTCGATCTCCCACGGCACATTCACCGGACGACTCACATTTCCAATAATCGGCCCGGGAATACCGAAACACGCCGCCATCAGCCGAGTCGTGCTTCCCAGGAAATGCGACACGACCGTATTCAAACTCGCATAATCGCGGGTCGGGTAAATCTGGTCGCGCTGCGGAATCAGCGCTTGGCCATCGGCTTCAAATAGCCCCAGATGGATTTTTGTACCGCCAATGTCACCGGCGAGAAGCGCATTATTCATCGAGATCGTACCCCCAGTAATCAGGGGGCGCGCCAGGCGCGGCCATCTTTCGCGATCATTACCGCTGCTTCAGTTGGACCCCACGAACCTGCGGCGTATGGATATGGGGCGACCGGCGATTCCTGCCATACGTCGAGGATGTTCTGGATAAAGCTCCACGCCGCCTCGACCGTGTCACGCCGCATAAAGAGCGTCTGATCTCCAGTCATCACGTCACGCAGTAGCGTTTCGTAGGCTTCCGGGTTGGTGCTCGTGTAATGGAAATCAACGTTGACTGGCGCAAGTCGCAATGGCGATCCGGGTAATTTCGAAATTATATTTAGCGCCAATCCTTCATCGGGCTGGATCCGGATCAAAAGTACATTCTGCGCGAGCGGCGGCGCCGGACGCGTGTTGTACAAAATCCGAGGAACGCTGTTGAAATAGATCGCGATTTCGCTGGCCCGCTTGGGCAGGCGCTTGCCGGTGCGCAGATAAAACGGCACGCCGGCCCATCGCCAGTTCTCGATAAAACACTTCAGCGCAACAAAGGTCTCAGTCGTTGAATTGGGCGGTATATGCTCCTCGGCATGGTAACCTTTGACCTTCTCCCCGTCGATCAATCCCGCGTCATATTGGCCGCGCACTACCCAGCGTTCGACGTTGGCTGTATCGAACGGACGTAACGAACGGATAACGTCTAGCTTCGCGTCACGCACAGCGTCGGCCGCGGTCGTGCGCGGCGGCTCCATCGCAATCATGCACAGCACCTGCAAGATGTGGCTCTGTACCATATCGCGCAGCGCTCCCGCGTGATCGTAATAGCCCGCGCGGGTCCCGACGCCTTCTTCCTCGGCTACCGTGATCTGCACGTGATCGATAAAGCGGGCGGTCCAAATCGGCTCGAAAATCGCGTTAGCGAAACGCAGGACCATCAGATTTTCGACCGTTTCTTTACCTAGATAATGGTCGATTCGGAAAATTTGCTCTTCGTCGAAATGCCGGGCGAGTTGATTATCGATCTCAGTGGCGCTGGCCAGATCGTGACCAATCGGTTTTTCTACTACAACGCGCGTGAATGGCGACGAGTCTTCTCCTCGATGGACCAGCCCGGCGTTGGTCATGCCGTTGGAACAAGTATCGATAAATTGCGGCGGAATCGCGAAATAAAAAATGTGATTGCCGCCAGTGCCATATTCCCGATCGATCTGCTCGAGATGCTGCTTCAATTTCAGGTAATCGCTCGCCTGGTCGAAGCTGCCCGACACAAAGTGCAGCATCGGAGCAAACCGGTCCCAACCGGCTTCCGAGAAGGCTTGCCGGGAAAAGTGTTCGATGCCATCACGAGCAAACTTACGGTACGCCTCGTCGTCGAGTTGTTCCATCGAGAAGCCGACAATCGCAAAATGCTGCGGCAAGCTGCCTTCGAGCATCAGATTGTAGAGCGCAGGCAATAATTTTTTGTGACTAAGATCACCCGCCCCACCGAAGATCACCAGCACGCACGGTGAGCAGGGTGGCGGCATCGTAACCGTGTGATTGCCGGAGAAGGCCGGCGTCGCCGCGCGGCGTGAGGGCTGACCTGTGAGTTGCGCCATATCCCCTTACTCGCGATTCTCGACGACTGCATGGCCGCCGAATTCGTTACGCAACGCGGCTAGCAGGCGCTCGGCGAAGCTGCCCTCAGCACCCTTGTCCACCCGCGAACGGAAGCGCGTAAACAGCGACATCGCAATCACCGGCATCGCGACGTCCTTTTCGATTGCGTCAAGTACCGTCCAGCGGCCCTCGCCGGAATCTGCAACCCATCCTTTAATTCGTTCGAGCGCCGGATCTTTGCGCAGTGCGTCGGCTGCCAGTTCGAGCAGCCACGAACGCACAACGCTGCCCTGACCCCACAAGTTCGCAATCCGCGGGAGATCGAGTTTGTAATCGGACTTATGGAGGCACTCGAAACCCTCAGCATAGGCCTGCATCAGTCCGTATTCGATTCCATTATGAATCATCTTGACATAGTGACCAGCGCCATTGCGGCCCATATAGGCGTAACCGTCCGGCGGCGCGAGCGTTTTGAAGATTGGTTCGTAGCGGCGAAAGATTGGTTCCTCGCCGCCGATCATCAGACAGTAACCGACTTTCAAACCCCAGATTCCGCCGCTGGTCCCCGCGTCAATATGATGAATCCGGCGGGCTTGCAATTCACCGGCACGCCGCACATCGTCGTGAAAATTCGTATTGCCGCCATCGATGATCGTGTCGTCGGATTGGAGCAACTCGGCCAACTGCCGAATCGTACTCTCGGTCGGTTCTCCTGCCGGCACCATCACCCACACCGCACGTGGCGGCGTCAACTTCGCGACCAAATCCTTGAGCGTGCTCACACCATCCGCGCCGAAGGATTTCACCTCGCCCAGCTTGGCGGCGTCCAGATCGAAAGCGACAATTTTATGGTTATCACGACGCAGCCGCTCGACCATATTCATGCCCATCTTACCAAGCCCGACGAATCCGATTTCCATAAGGTTTTACCTCGACCCGGAGTGAATTGCGTGTGCAACGGCCAGCGCATTTTCGTGGCCGCATAATTATCAGGCTAATGCATGTGCAAGGCCGGTGAAAGCTGAAGTCTCTGGATTAATGAATTTGCAGTGTGTCTTGCTGGATCAGATTGCGCAGATCGTCACGCTTGAATAGTCCCGCAGCGGCCCGCGTCAAAGCCACCGACAGGACCTCACCCGCCTGATCGTAGATTTCGGTCTGATCCTCCAAACCGCCATTTATCGTAGGCGGCGGATCGCTATAGGTCGCCGTAGTCTGGCCTTGCCAAAACGGCACACGGAAGGGCGGTTTATAAATCGTGATATCGAACGTAACCTCGGCGACCGTAGTCCATGACGGACCTTCTCGGGTGTCCGGAAGCCGCTTCTTGATTACCCAGCAACGCAGAATCTTCGGCAAAATCACATAATCGGCATTACGCGCCTTCAACTCGGTATCGAGTGGTAATGAAATTGCCAAAGCCTCCATTCCGGCTTCCTGTGCAGCCTTCCTGATCGCGCCCTGCACCAGACTAGCGAGCAAGGGACCGTACAGTCGCTGCTCGATGTGACCCTGCTCGTTCATCACGACGCCGATTGCTGGGTTCCCCTCGTATGGCGGCCCTACCACTGCGGTCGTTTCAGCCGGCCGGGCGTCAATCGCCAAAAGAACGATTACGCGGCGGTTCGGAAAACTATTCTCGTATCCTTTGACCTGAAATGGATAGTATTGGACTGTTTGGAACGAAGTCGCGGGCATAGAGACTTGCTCGTTTTGCGCCGCGCATCCGGCAAATGTCGTCAAAACGCAAAGCACAACCAGCGCAGGCCATGCCCGAGCGCTCCACCGCTCAGTCTTGCGCTGTATGCGTCCGTTCACGAAACAAGAACAACGTACCCCCAATCTCGACGCGATCGCCGCTCTTAAGCACGTAACGTCCAACCACCGGCTGCCGATTAACCAACACCTCGCCGCCGGTCGTCGGACTGACGTAAAAATTTTTGCCTTCGTTGCGCACGATCGCATGCCGCGCGAGAACGTTTTGATCCCCAAAAAGCCCAATGTCGCTTTCTTCGGCTCGTCCGATCACGGTGACTGGTTTAATTAACGGATATTCCCGGCCTTCACGGGCGTTGCGACTCTGACTACGCACCACCATCAGCCAGCCGCGCTTCAATAATTCGCCGACTAGTCCGATAAAGAAACCTATCAGCGCGCCGAGGATGATGATCGCGATTGCGCGTCCCAAGGCCTGTGGCATCGCCGCCGTTACTAATTGATAGCAGAAACCACCAAGCGCGCCGCCGAATAGCCCACCGATCGCACCATTGCGTCGCCGCGCGTTCGAACGAGTCGCCCAGCCCACGCCCAGACCAACCAGCAGTCCGAGCACAGCCCATCCAAGAATTCGCCCGATCAGGCCCGGCAGTACATCGAACGTCAACTCGCCAATCAAGAGACCCGCCGCGCCGCCAATTGCGCCGATCGCGATTCCGAATTCGGCGCCGCGGATCGCTTGCCGCCACTGACTGACACTTAAGGCCTCGATTGAAGCGAGAAACGCGGCGATGAATAATCCGATGATCCCGCCGAGTAGCAGATCACGGGTGAAAACCGATCGGATACCGAGGAATGGTTCGGCCGCCGCCCATGCACCGAGTCCGCCGAGCGCGCCCGCAGCTACATAGAAGAGTAGCTTTTCTCGCGAAACATTGATCGCCATCGTAACTGCTCTTTTCCGCCCGCCAACCGCTCAATTCATCAACGCGCGAGCCGACACTTCCGGGAAATTTACGTCAGGAAGATCTCTCGTACGAGATTGGTATCGTTGTACTCGCGACCTTCAGCAATCAGGTCGCCTTCGAAGCGCAGATAAAAAGCGTAACGCTGGCGATATGCGCGGCCGCGCGCCGCGATCGTATCGGCTTCCGCCAGAACTACCACGTGCGGGCCATCACTGATAATCGTGCCGAGTTTCAGCTTAAGCCCTTGCGGAAAGAGCCGCTTGAGCGCGGCGCTCTCGGCGTTCGCAAAATTGTCGCGTCCACGGACTCGGGGGAATTCTTTAAGGCCCGACATGATCTCGAACGTGAAATCCTCCGTCACCAGCGCAGCGAAGACTTCCGGATCGGCATGATTGAAGTTTTCGAGAAATTTCTGCGCTCGCTTCTTCTGCTCGTTCTGTGTCATCTCAATCAGCCTTAGAATTTCTCGCTCGCGGTGCGGTACTAATTGGCATGCGCCGACCAGGTGCCGTGCTCGCCTGACGACGTTCCATCGAAGGTGCCGCTCATATTATCGCCGCGGCGCCGGCCTTCGAAATCAAACGTATTTGCTCCATACGCTACTGAGAATTGCAGATTATCGCCCCGCACGAACCCGCGGAGCAAGGTGGGTCCGTAGCCGGCCAGCTCCACCACCATCTCGCCATCGAGGAATCCATTCGGCTGGGGCCGTAATCGTAATTCCATTCCGGCGTGGCCGTGACCGCCGATTCCTTCGATCGTGCCGGTCGCTAAAGTGGGCACATCGAACGCACTGGCGCCGCCTGCGCTGCCGAGAGTGCTTCCGCCATATCCGCCACCGCTGCTGCTATAACCGCCACTGTAGCCGCCGCTCGAGGGGAGCGCCGCGTCAGCGATTACGCGAAATTTGCGCTGCGCGAAGTATTGTCCGTTCAGATAGAAGTTGACGGTGTACTGTCCCGGCAGAAAAGCTCCGCCCGCGGAGTTTCCGACTCGGCCGCTGAACACCGCACGCTGTTGGGTACGCTGCACTGTCTGAATATCATTGACGCTTCCCAGTGTGCTGCCGTCCGGCGCGACGTAAGCCGCGTCAACCCGATACTGATTGGTGTCTAAACCATAAAGCCGATTATCGAAGACCGTGCGCCATCCGATGAACAATACCTTTGATACGTTGAAGATGGTCGATACTTTCGAAAGTGCGGTCCCATCCTTCGTACTGTTGAGAAATTCAATACTCTGAAGCAGGAGCGGACGACGCATCCGCTCCTGCACCATCGCGAGCCGGCGGGCATCCTCCTCGCGCTTGGTCTCTTCTGCATTTGCGGCTGCCTTGGCGGATGCATCGGCTTCGGCCTTGGCGCGCACCTCCGCAGCTTTCGCAGCTAAGTCCTCCGTCACCGCAAACTGCTGTTCGCCCAGTAACTTGTCGTCCGAATACAGCGCGATGCGATAATTTCCCGGCTTGACTGCGCCAGTGTTGTTGATCAGCGCCACTCCGCTGAAATCGACTGCGGTTTGCTGCGGCCCGACGAAGCGCTGATTGGAACTGGAAGCGACTTGCGTCCCGCTCGCATCATAGAAACGCGCCTCAATTCGCCCATCCTGATTTTCGCCAAGACCCGCGAGCTCATTGGTGAAGGAAGCATCCCACTTGAGATAAGGATTAGTCGTCAGTTCACTATCTGTAAAACTTGCCTTAGGCGACGATAATGGCGCGCCCGATCGGGTTGATAGCTCTAGAGTCATTTGATCAAATTTCAGTGGATGCTGCCGCGCTTCAGCGACCAGCTCCCGATGTTTCCAAGGGAGATTATTGATGAATGGCTGAATCCCCAGCTGCGATTGGAGTTGCGGATCCTGATAGATGTAGGTCGCGCCGAACGCCACGCCGGCTAGCACAATCGGAAAGGCGATCAGCGCGGCGATCCGTCGCCCGCTGCGGACCTTCCGGAGGCGCGGCGGTGCATAGATTCGCCCCTGATCAAGAATCGTCGGCGGCAGCGCCAAATCCGCCGTACCGCTTTTCGAGCTTACCTGCGCAACGCCCATATTGAGCCCGCGACCGTAAAGCAGCATATCGCGAAATTCCGCGATATTTGCCGGCCGCCCGCTCATCTCATATGCGAGCGCCCGATTGATTGCGCCGGCCAGATTGCGCGACACCTCGGGACGCAGCTCGCGCACCGGCGGAAAGCTGAAGGGTGGAAATTTCTCCGGATCACGCCCGGTCAGGACATAATGCAAGGTCGCGCCGAGCGAGTATATATCACTGCGCGGATCGGCGATTCCTTGATATTGTTCGGGCGGCGCAAAGCCGAGCGTCCCGATCATCGTGCCCTTGCGCTGGGCCTTGAACAGCCGCGCAATTCCAAAATCGACCAGCACCGCTCGTCCCGTCCCGGTCAACATCACATTCGAGGGCTTCATATCGCGATAAATCAGCGGCGGCTGGAGTCCATGCAGATACCCCAGCACGTCGCATAACTGCCGCGCGATATCGATTACAAGACCCTCCGGTAAGGGACCATTGCGGAACGCAATCTCTTCTTCGAGGTTACGCCCCTCGACATACTCCATCACCAGATAATGGCAATTCTGGTCGTCGAAGCGGTCGCTGATTGCTGGTATAGCCGGATGCTTCAGCTGAGCGAGCGTATCGGCTTCACGCGCAAAATAGTCGTTCGCCTCGATCCGCTGCTGCGGATCGATAAAGTGATCGACCATCTCCTTGATCGCGCAGGATCGATTTGATAGCCGCTGATCATGGGCCAGATAGACCATGCCCATCCCGCCGCCGCCGAGCAAACGATCAATTCTATAGCGCCGCTGGAGGACTACTCCCGGCTCAAGCGGGCCAGGCAAACTGGAGGAATTTCCGCTGGTCTCAGGTGGTTTGGGCGTATCTGCCATCGATTTCAGACCGCAAATATAACCACCACTGAGACGTTGTCGGTTCCACCTCCGGCATTCGCGGCCACGACTAATTCGCGCGCAGCCTCAGCCGGATCGGCATGACGTCGGATGATCTCGCTAATCTGTTCATCCGTGACGTGCGCCGTAAGGCCATCACTGCATAGCATAATCCGATCGCCGCGCTTGAGTCGAAGTCCAGTAACTTCCGCGCCCGCTGGTCCGCGTGGCCGTGCACCGAGCGAGCGCGTGATCACGTTCTTATGTTCATGATGACGCGCCTCTTCCGGCGTGATCTGGCCGATTTCGATCAGCCGCTGGACCAGCGAATGATCCTTGCTGACCTGGCTTAGCCCGGAGCTCTCACTCAAGTACGCACGACTATCGCCCACCCATGCAACTGCAACGTCCGGCGGAACGATCAAGGTGGCGACCGCAGTTGATCCCATTCCGCGAGCCTCAGGATGCGCCCCGGCATATTCGAGAATCTTGCGATTCGCGTCTTCGAGCGCCGCTTGCAAGAGGGTTTGAATCTCAGGAGCTTTCAGGGCGTCAAACTTACCTTGTACGTAATCACGAATCGCTGCGACCGCAATCGCGCTCGCGACTTCGCCGGCTTCAGCCCCGCCCATCCCATCCGCGATCACATGGAGATATCCACTGGCCGGTTCGAGCAGCGATCGCCGGGTATATTCAATCGTCAGCACGGAATCTTCATTGAGCTCGCGCATCATTCCGACGTTAGTCAATGCGGCTGCGCGAATCTGCATCATGCCCGAGATTTTCAGCAGTTCCGTTTTGAACGCATCGACGTTCGCCCATCGTCCCGCCGGATCGAATGACAAGGCGCGACGCACGGCTTGTTCGAGTGCAGGCGCGACGACGTACGGCGGATAGAAGCGAATCGGCCCGGCTTCCTCGCGCCAGCCCTCAGCTTCGAGCCGCTCGCCCGTCAGACAGCTATACAGCAATGCGCCGATCGAAAAGATGTCGGCGCGCTTGTCCACTCGCTTGCCGCGGTAGATTTCGGGCGCAGTATAGCCGTCGTTAAACACCGGCTCGCTCTGCAGTTCGTTATCATTGCTTACATAATCGAGGCCGGTAAGGCGGACGCGACCATCGGGGGCGAAGGCGATCGACTCCGGGCAGAGATCATTTACCCGCATGCCGCGCCGATGGATAAACGCGACCGTCTGACACACCTGAATCACGACGTTAAGTGCTTCACTCTCCGGCATCCGCAGGCCACCCGGACACTGGGACAACGGCGTAAGTTGCTCGTCTCGGTAAACCAGGTACACCCGCCCATTTTCGGCGAATCCATGCAACGCGCGCTCGATTGCGGGATGCTTCAGAGTCATCGATAATGCCAGCACGCGCCCGAACGTCTCGCCGAGGTCGGCGTTACCTTCCAGATTAACTTCAGCCTTCTGATCGAGCTCAACCGGAGCTGCCGCAGTATTCTTATCGTGGCTTTCCGCCAATTCACCTGCCGCACCTTCCGGCGAACCTGTGGCCTCGAGCTCCATTGAGTGTGGTTCCGGGTCTGCGCCAACGGAAGCTCGTTCAGGTTCGGCTTGGGCCAATTCCGGTGAGTTGCTCGGTACGCCTCCATTAACGATTGCCGGCTGCGGTCGCCCTTTCAGCTCAGCGGTTTTGGCACGCGGACCCGCCGGCTCTTCTGCTTCGTCCGGCTCAGCCGCAGGAGTGTGCTCGTTCAGATCGGGCGCTTCCTCTTCGCCACTGGGACCGAGCTGTTCGCGAAGCTGAAAGGACTCTGCGTGACTGGCCGTCGTGTCCTCAATGCGGTAGCGATTTTCACGCGAGGTCTGGCTTAACAGCTCAATAATTTGATATTTACCGCCCACTAGATGTACGCCAGGTTCGAGTGGAACAAGCCGCGGCGGTGCGCCGTTTGAGCGGGCGCTGAGTCCCTGACCGCATCGATCGCAGAACTTCGCGTCGTCGGAGGCAAGTTGGCCGCATTCAGGACAGGTGATCATCGTCGCTTAGCCTCTCCTGAACTCCAGCTTGGCTCCGCCCAATACGATCTCATCGTGGTCTCGGAGTTTGTAAAGCTGATCGCGACCTAACCGGCCGCGTCCTCCGACATAAGTTCCATTCAGGCTACCCAAGTCTCGGATAAAATAATCTGCGCCCTGTTTGATAATCTCCGCATGACGGCGAGAAACGCGTTCGGCGCTGCGCCGTAGCCGCGACAAGTCGATATCAATTCCATCCGCAGCATTGCCTTCGACTCTTCCGATCACCATTCGTGATCCATTTAAGCCGAAACGCGCACCTTCTGAACTCAGCCATGCGGCAGCTACTTGTGCGGAAATCCCCGGTAAGGGCTTTTTTGTGGGAAGCGGCAGCGCAGGGCGCGAGAACGGTTGAATGGAGCCATTCCCCCGATAACTCGATTCCGTCTTGCTCGCACGGCTTGGAGGCGATGAAGCTGCGATGCCTTTTGCAGCTTGCACGGCGGTAATTGCTTCACGAATCGATGACACGGCGGCGGCGATTCGCACGCGCGCGGCGGTTTTTCCGGACTTATCGCTTGCCGCCGACTGCTTCTGTGGCGCCGAAGCCGGAGCTTTACCGGTCACTTTCAGGTCGCGGGTTTTTGCCGTCGCCGACACAATCGCCTGCGGCTTGGATGCTTTGATCGGAAGTTTCAGTCTCCGCGGGGTTTTGGGCTGATTAACCGGCTTAGCCGCCACGACCAGCTGAGACTCGCGTGTAATCGGCGCTGCGGCTGGCCGATCAAGTACGATGGTCGCCATTTGCGTGCTCGGCTTTGCATACGGAGCTGCCGCGATTCTCTGTCCGTTCTGCGCACTAGACGACTTGGCCTCGAAATCCACCGTCGGCAGCAGATCGCGCATCTCGCGAGCCGAAGCCGGACGCTTTGTAATATCTTGCTCAAGAGCACGCATCACGACGGCTGCGGTAGCCACTGAAACCTCGGGCGCGAGTTGGCGCACCGGCGGAAAGCTGAAGGGCGGTTCCAATTGGGGATCACGCCCGGTCAGTAAATGATGCATTGTTGCGGCGAGCGCATACAAATCCGAGCGCGGCTCCATTTTGCCCAAATATTGTTCAGGCGGCGCATAACCGACCGAACCGATCTGTGTTCCGCGACCGCCCGGGGGAAGGAAGCGCGCGATCCCGAAATCGACCAGCATCGCACGCCCCTGATGATCAATCATAATATTGCCGGGCTTCAAATCGCGATAAACGAGCGGCGGTGTTTGGCAATGCAGAAAATGCAGCACCTCGAGAATCTGTCGCGCCCATCCTAAAACCTGAGCCTCAGGTATGCGCGCCTTCGGCCCTAGTTCATCCAGTCGATGTTGTAGGTCGCCGCCGGCCACGAACTCCATCACGAGATAGTGACGGCCACCCTCGACAAAAAAATCGATTACTTGGGGGATACTGGGATGCGATAACTTGGCGAGAACACTCGCCTCACGATTGAAATCTTCAACCGCCTTCTTCTCCTGAATCGCGTCGCCCAGCACCATCTCCTTGGCCGCCACCGGCCGGTTGGCGAGTCGCGTATCATTTGCAAGATAAACCCTTCCCATCCCGCCTTGGCCGAGTATCTTATGAATACGATAACGGCCGTCGAGCAGGTGATCGACGGAAAGCGGCTCACCGGGATTCATCACGAAATCATCAGAAGATTTTCGGGCCGGCGCCCACTCGGCGCGGACCTACGAGTTTACGAAATTGGACTGATGGTCAGTTTAAGAAAAGTTTTGCCAATAATTATTTCGTCGCCATCTTTCAATTCTACCGCGGTCCCTGGCAGAAGCCGTTGTTGACGATTCACGAATGTCCCATTGAGGCTGCCAATATCTTCGACAGTGATCTTTCCATTCTCGATTATAATCATTGCGTGCTTGCGTGAGACTTTGGCCTCCGGATCATCCGCATCCAAATCTACTTCGGGAAATGAACCGGAGTCCGGATCCCAGCGCCCAATCAGATTCTTACCCGGTTCCAATTCGAATTCGTGGTTACGCCGCTCCGGAATCGTACCGCGCGTAATCGTCAGTTTGGCCTTGAACGGAGCTCCGGCCGCGACGGACACCGGCTGCGCCGCCTCCAGAGGTCTCATCTCGCCGGTCGGTGCGCGAGATCCAACGCCCTCGCTCGCCGCTACGTCGGCCGCCGAAACGCCTGAGGAGCTTTCGACTGTCGCCCCTATACCCGAGGCGTCGGGGCGCTGTGGAGCCACACTCATAGCCGGTTCGGGTGATGGAAAGCCGCTCGCTGGAGAAGGCGTCTCAGGCGCCGCAGTGGTCGAGGCGGTGTTTTCGCTGGCAGCGCTCGTTTCAAGCTTGGCGCCGCATCCATCACAATAATCGAGACCATCGAGATTCTCATAACCACATTCGCCGCATTTGATCATGATTTCCTACGCACCTTGTCGCCTGCCTCGAAAACACCGGCTGCTGATTTATATCTCAATCTTATCGAATGTTTACCGGTCACTGCTATCGCCGATTATCCGCAGCAAGCTGTTCACCCTTTTTGCATATCCTTCAAAGCTTCCGGGTCGAGCATCTGAGTCTTGCGCACGACCGCTTGCGCCTGCAGCAGCGTGGTCTTTGCGGCCTTAGTCTGCAAAGTTTGGGTCTTCTTCACCTGATCCATCAAGCCAGCCAGCGCCTGCGTCGCCTTGACATTGCCCAATCGTTGCGTTCCTTGAATGGCATTGCCGAGCAAACGCGTCGCTCGATCAACGTTGCCTAGTTTAAGCTCCTCTTCCGCTTTGGCCTGCAATTTCGCGATCGAAACCTGATCAACCAGATTCATTACCTGTCCGTTACGGCGACTCGTCAGCGTACGGTCTAAGGTATAGTCCACTGTTATATCGACGTTTGCACTACCTTCAGCGCCGCCGGGCAGTTCATAGCGGAACACTGATTGACCGACACGGACTTGACCCGGCTTGCGCGGCGGCAGGACCAGCGTCAGCAACACTGAACCGGGTACGCTGGATTCAAGATCGCCGATCTCGTAAGTAACCTTGCGATCTTCCAGGAGAGGAGCGCCAAGACTGTAGATTTCCGGACTGGCGCGGAACGCTTCCCGAATCTGGACGCCCTGCGATAGCGTGAGTTCGATCCTGCCGTTGCGGACGCTCACCGCGCGCAAGCCTTCCAATTCATCCTCGAAAATTCCCGGGATTTCTGCCGCATTGCCAATAAAGTGATACTTGCCGTGGGAATCCTGTGCGATTCGCATGAGCAGCTTTTCGTTAAACTCGACCCCGACGCCCATCGCCGAGAACGACATCTGATCCCGATTCTGATTAGCCAGATCGATACAGGCCGTCTCTTCATAGGTCTGTCCATCGGTCAGGACCAAGACGCGATTCAAGCGATTGGGTGCGAGATTCCGCTTCACCTCGTCAATCGCCGCGCGCATCCCAAGCGCCATCTGCGTACCACCGCCGATCTCGAGATTATCGATATCATCTAGCGCGCGCTGCACGACTGCCTTGTCGTGAATCTGGTCGGGATGCACAATCACTCGCGCCGAGTCCGCAAAAGCTACCACCGCCACCTTGTCCTCGGGCGCGGCACTCTCGGCAAGAAACTTCACTGCCTCGGTGACGAATTCAAGCCGGCGCTCATCGTACATCGAACCCGAGCGATCAAGAACAATCCCCAGATTCAATGGCAGCCGCGCGCCTGAGCTACCCGCCCCTGCGCCTGCAACTGCCTCGAGCAATACGTAAAGGACGAAATTTTCGGCGCTCGACAGCACATGTTCGCTGCTCGCGAGAGCGCTAAAAGTTAGCGGTGCCGCCATTTGGATTCTCCCTATGTGATTCTAGGTGCAAGCATTCATGGATGGCAACACGCGACCGCTCGATCCTAGACTGTGGAATCTGGCTCATATTGATCAACAATTAGATTACTCGGTTGCTCTTAACTTCAGCAGATAAATCCGTGAATCGCGATCTTAGACGTACGAACGCATAGATATATTTGCTGAGCTGTATAGTTTTATTTGCAAATCGAAACATTTTTGTTCGCTTTTTAGGAAACACCCACGTACGCCAATAAAATTTTGCCTTACAAAGCTACGTTTATCCTGCGTCGCGACCGACTACTAACCAGTTACTTTTTGGCATCTAAGTTGCTGTTCTTCCTCAAAAGTATTCTCGACAAAAGTATTCTCGACGATTCGGTTTTGCGGTTGGGGGACAGGAAGGCATGGGCTCGGCGGCACAAATCATCAATCTCACGGCAGTTTATCTAGCTCCCGAATTCCGTCGGCGTCAGGTCCGCAGTCTGCCGGAGCTCCTCGCCTTGCTGGATTCAATTTTCAAACTACTCCGGCAAGCCTCGAGGCAGCGCAGTGTTTGCGATGCTCGATGATCTTAATACTCATCTGATCGAACTCCGGGCGCTCCTGTCTTTTGCGGTATGGCGCGCCGCTGCCCAACGAATCCGGCAACATCCCATTTACGGCTATGTGTCGCTGGGCGGGGTCGCCGAGGCGATGCGAAGTCGTTGTGCGATGCTCAAGGCAGAAATTGATCGGATCGCAACAACGATCAATGCACCCGCAATTCTGGTCCTCGGTTGTGCACATCTTCGCGAGCTTCGCGCAAGCGCTGCGTTCCGCGACGATCAACTGGGGCGAGTGGTTGCGCCCGATCAGGACGCGAGAGCAATCGCGCAGCTCGCGCGCGAGATCGATTCATCTGCCGCTGATTTGCATTGCGTGAAGGATTTTGAATCGATGGCCTTCAATACCTTGGGTCACTTCGATTTCATTTATTCGCCCAATTTGCTTGAACAGTTAGAAGCTCAGGAGACTATTCAGCTCACTACAATGGCCTTCCGAGCGCTAAACTCCGGCGGCAAGCTCTGGCTGGGGAGTCTCAACGCTATCGGCCATGGCGCGGCATGGTTCGAAGCCATGATGGATTGGGCTCCGATTTGTCGTAACTCGTCTGAACTTAAGGAATTGGCGAGATATCTACCGGCTAATCAGCTCGCATCTTTACGAACCTTCCCCGATCCCGACAATCGCATCGCTTTTATAGAGATTGTCCGCACCTGATTGTCGCTCGCTCTGCTTCGTTTCTGCCGCCTTTCATCTGCCGCTCGACTGATCTCGTCCTCAGTCTAGTCATTCCAGAGATTGCTGACCGGCTTGCGTAACCCTCAGGTATCGAGTACAGCGATTAAAGATCATGGGTCTCTGATGGCCAGTGTGGCGGGGGATAGACATGGCTGCGTACGCATCATTATTCCCTTATTGCGGCTAGGCAGTGGAACTGTATAGGCTGGAGGTATAGAAGCGTACGAGTGTTTCCAAATGGGACGATGCTCTTCGTTTCTGCTACATCGACGCAACCAGAATTCTTAAACTCTCCCCATGCAAATGAATACTCTAATCCAACCCCGACGACCTTTTCACGCGGGTATTGTTGAAATTGTCTAATGTTTACCCTGGACCAAAATTATCTTCGACGCCTAATCGAAAGTTCGCCCGATATCGTGATCGCGGTCGATCGCGAAGGAGTCATCATCTATTACAACGATGGCGCACGTAAGAACCTGCGCTATACGTCGGCCGAGATGATCGGGCAAAAGATCACGCGCATTTACCCTGACGACGAGGCGCGCCGCGTGATGCATGCGATGCGTGAGTCGCCGGACAACGGCCGCATCTCCAACTTCGAGACGATTCTCCGCGATAAAGACGGGCAGCTCATTCCAGTGGCGATTTCAGGCTCGATCATATATGACGAGCAGGGTAGTGAGGTCGGTTCGATTGGTTTTGCCCGCGACATCCGGCGGATGCGCCAGCGTGAGCAACTCGCCACTGCAGGTGAAATCGCGGTTAGTCTCGCGCACGAAATCAATAATCCGCTGGAAGCAATCACCAACAACTTAGATCTTCTGGCAACTTGTGCCGAATCACATCTGACGCCGGCTGAGATGGTTACCGAGAGCGAGCGACTCGATTGTATCCGCGGCGGTATCGAAAGAGTTCAGGCAATCATCCGCAGACTCGACGATATGGCGCGCAAGGGCGTCTATGAAACCCGCGACTATCTGCAAGGGCGCAAGATGGCTGATCTTGCGCCGCGTAATGAATCCAAGGGGAAATCGGCTGAAGCCCGGAACAACGGTAATGGCCACGCCGCCCCGCGCGCAGAATGGCCGCTCACCGGAATGGCCGTGCTGGTGCTTGATGATGACGGCGCGGTGGTCAGCTCGCTAGCCGACGTGCTTCGCGCCGAACGATGCGTAGTGCATACCGCGACTCGCCCGAGCGCCGCCTTAGGGGTTTTGCGCAACGTCAAAATAGATGCAGTTATCTCCGACGTTGTAATGCCCGAAATGGATGGCTACGAATTCTATATCCGGGTGAAGGAAGAGCTGCCCAAATTACCGGTGATCCTGATGACCGCGTATTACTACGACAAGGATCACATCATCAAACGCAGCCGCGTCGAAGGTTTGACCGGCGCAATATTCAAGAAGCCGGTTAATCCTACGAAGCTGCGCGAAATGCTGGTGCAGGTCAGGCAGGGCAAGGAACTCCCCAAACCAGTAACTCGTAATGCCGTCGCATAAACTGATTCGCGGTCGAGGCAGTTCACGAATTCGCGTCAGCCGGTCACGACGATAAATTGCGGAGAACTTGAGCTATTCGCAGGATTCTCCGTATTCGACGTCCCGGTTGAGGTCAGTGCGCCACTAGTAGGATCAATACTGAACGCTGATACCGTACCGTTGCTCTGATTCGTCACGAAGAGAAAGCCTGCGCTGGACGGATTATCGACTGCAATCCCAGTAGGTCCGTTCAATCCAGTGGTCGTTGCGGTCGGTGTCAAAATTCCGGTGGTCGTATTAAAACTATAAGTCGTGACAGTATTCGCACTCGGATTGGCAACGAACAGAAAATCTGCCGACGTTGTCGTAGCATAGACTAAGCCGGCAGCTGCGCTGCCAGTTGCGGTGGTCAAACTGATTAATGCCAGCCCATTACCCTGCACTTGAAAGACTGAAACTACGCCGTTCGTCGCGTCCGTAATGAATACCCACGTGCCAGTTGGATCAACTGTGATCTGCGCTGGATTCGACGCGCCGCCCGAGACTCCCAAACTGGGAGTTTCCGAGGTGAAGTTCAGCGTTCCATCGTCATTGATCGCGTAGGTCAGCACGATACCTGCGCCCGACTGCGGATCGGTAACGTATAGAAAAGAATCGGTTGCCACTCCGCCGACCGGACTCACTAGTCCGCTGGTCGTCGAATTGCGGGTCAGCGCGCCGGTCGTCGAATTGATCGCGTACTGCGAGATCGATCCGACGTGATTGATCGAATAGGCGAAAGAACCGGCGGGTGTGACCGCGATCTGTTGTGGAGCGTTACCCGCCGCGACGGTCCCGAGCGTACTAAAGTTGCCGTTGGTGTCGAGCTTGAATTCGTGAACCTTGTTTTCGCCCGCATTGGCGACATAAAGCGCCGTATGTCCCGAATTTACCGCCAGTCCGAGCGGCCCCTTCGCTTTGCCGGCATTGATCGTCTTAGGCTTGCTGAGAACACCGTTGGACTGATTGAGCGAAGACAGTTTGCCGTCGGCAAAGTTCGTGACGTACACCGAGCGAGTCGTTGATCCTCCGCCGCTTCCTCCGCCACCGCTCGAACTGGAATTGTTCGAGAAGACTCCACGACCGCAGGCTCCCGCCACAACCGCAACGATCGAGAGCGCGAGGCAGAGCGCCCCAAATCGCACACCTGCTCCGTGATGCTGTTCGAATGCTACCCTCCCGTTGCTCCTCATATGTGTTCCTTCGATCTCGAACTCAACTGGTCTCGCCGCTATAAACTTATCTTCAGTGCGCGGGATCCACTACCGTCCAGCTAAGCTTGACAAGCTTGAATCGGCGTGGCGTGCTCACGGGTAACTCTGATTAAAAGCGGCGCTCGGGATTGCCAGCGTATTACTGCGGAGGCTTGAAAATGGCGAAGGTTGATTTCAATAAAATTCCAAAATTCACTCAGCTACCGATACGCAAAGATGCGCCGCCGGATTCAAACTGGGGTGTGTTCGGCGACGACGATGAGGTTGGATGCGTCAACTTTCTAACTCCTGAAGGTATCGTCGAGGCCGCGCAGCTAGTGCGCAACGGCAAGGTGTTTCGACTCGATACGCCGGTTAACTACGCGTCACCACCGCTGTTCAATCGTGAACCCGTCGAGCACATCAAGAAGAGCTTCGAAAGTTATGGGCTGCTGGGCTTCGACGACCTGCTCAACAGCTACAACACGCAGGAAGGCAGTCAGTGGGACGGCCTCGGCCACGTCGGTAATCTTCGAGCGCAGGCCTTCTACAACGGCGTCACCGAAAAGGAAATCAAGCAGAGTACCAAGCTTGGAATCCATAACTGGGCCGATCGGTTCATCGGTCGTGGCCTGCTGATCGACGCGTTCCGTTATCGGCAGGAGGCGAGCCGTCCGCTCAATCCGCTGACTGACGAGACGTACACTCTCGATGATCTGAAGAACGCCCTGAAAGCGCAAAATACGGAACTCAAGCCGGGTTCAATCCTGCTAGTACGTACCGGCTGGATGGGCGCGTATCTGGCCTCGTCACCTGAGCAGAAGCGTATGATGGCGCCGCTCGATAAGCTGAAAGCCTGCGGAGTCGAAGGCAGCCGCGCAATGGTTGAATGGCTCTGGGACAACCGCGTCGCCGCGATCGGCACCGATTGCCCGGCCGTCGAACCGTGGCCGTGGGACTTCAAGGATGATGGCGCATTGCACTATCGCACGCTCTCGCTCCTCGGACTGCCGCTCGGCGAACAATTCGTACTCGACAAGTTAGCGACGGACTGTGCCGAAGATAATCGTTACGAGTTTATGCTGGTTTCGGTGCCGCTCCATCTGAGAGGCGGGATCGCTTCACCGCCCAACGCAGTCGCGATTAAATAGTCGAATGGATTGTTCAAATGAACTGGCAGGCTGATGAAGCGCTCGCGACGATTGTGTCTTCGATCGCGATCGTCGCGAGCGCAATTTTTGTCGTCGTGCAACTCCGGCAAGCCGCACGTGATCTTATTTCGCGATCACGGCGCACCTTTTTGAAATCTGGCAAAGCCCCGAGTTTCAGGAAGACCAGCTCTTTCTTTTGCATAAATCCGCGATCCAAAGCTGGGAGGAATTTATCGCCGGCGGGCGGGGCGAACGCACCGAGCGCGCGCTGCATCGGATCGGCGGCTTCTACGATCGCATTGGCAGCCTGGTCCGTCATGGCCTGATTCGAGAGGATGACATCTTGCCCACCGTTGCCGGTTCGGCGATCGCAATCTGGCATCGAATCGAACCGGTCGTGCAGGAAGCGCGTCGGCGAGAAAACGCATTTCTCTTCCAGAACTTCGAGGCCGTGTTACCCAAGTGCCGGGACTGCTACGTCCCGATGATCGCCGATGCCCGCATGATCCGTGAACTTGAACAGACAGAATGCATCGAGCCGCGCGCGGCCAAACAACTGCTCGACAGTAACGCGCAGTCGTGATTGACGTCAGCAAGCAGCCCGAGAGTGAAAAAATCGCGGGCGCGGTCCGTCCCGCATCGAATGATCTTGCCGGATGGCTGGCAGTGATTCCCGACGGTAAAGACGTTGTTACTTACTGCACTTGACTGCACGAGGCGAGCAGCGCTCGGGCAGCGCGACTGATCAAGGCGGCGGGAGTGAGCAGGGCTAGCGCTCTGCGGGGCGGACTCGACAGCTGGCGCGGGGCCGGATATGCGGTAGAGTCCGCCTGACTTACTTCGGCAGAGCCTTAATCACGTCGTCGGCCTTGCACACCGTCGAGAGAAATCCCAACACGCCTTTGAGTACCACGCGATGCGCCTCTTCGGACATCGTTGCGCAGGTGTCTTCGGGAATCGTGATATAATATCCACGATCGGCGCCGTCGCGCGCAGTACCCTCGACCACGCCATCGGTCGCAATCCCGGTCAGCACCAGATGAGTGATGCCTTGCGCTGAAAGAATCGCTTCAAGTTCGCTCGAGCAGAACGAACTGACCCGCGTCTTGCGAATCACGACATCGTTGCCTTGCGGCGCGACGTCGGCATGAATCTCAGCGCCCCACGTGCCGTCTTTGAGCATCTCGCCCTTTTTCATCCCGCGCAGCAACGGCATGTTCTGCGGCAGATCAAGATAGTCAGGCCGATAGGCGTGTCGGACATGAATGATTGGTATACCAGCCGCACGACCGGTAGCGGCGAGTTTCGCGATCGTGCCGAGCACGTTGCGTTCCTTAATCAGCCGCGGCATCGCGCCGTTGCTCATCGCCGCCATTTTCCCGTTCTCATGCACGATATCGTTCTGGCAATCCATGATAAGGATCGCGGTTTTGCCTTTGGGAAGATCGAGCGTCGCCATCGAGGGGTCCTCCTGCGCCACTCCTAGTCCCTTCATACTTACTCTGCAAACAACTACGATAAACAGGCATCCGTCTACACGATGGAGCAGAATTTTTCGATGAGTCTCACATACGCTGAGGGCGAGCTGACTGGCCCAAACGGAAGACAGGCATTGGTTCGCTTTTTGGTCGATAGCGGAGCAATTTACTCGCTGGTGCCGCATGACGTCTGGAAGGCGCTCGACCTTGCGCCGAAGCGCATCGTGACGTTCACCCTTGCCGATGGCACCGCGATCCAACGCGCCGTCTCAGAGTGTCATATCAGGATGCTCGCTGGAGAGGGCCACACTCCCGTAATCTTAGGAGAGCCGGGCGATGAGCCGCTTCTGGGAGTAGTAACACTGGAGATTTTGGGATTGGTGCTTAATCCGTTCAATCGCACGCTACAGCCAATGCGCATGATGCTGGCGTGATCGCGAGGACTGCTCAGCTAAACCCCCACTATTCTACGAAAGAAACGCTGATCTTGCTTCCTGCGGGAGCGTTATAGCCACGAAGAAATCATGCGGATATAAATAATCTTCCCCCGATTCGTCAATGACTCTTAGAAGTCCTTGCTGCTCTGTCGCAGGATCGAGAATAGTCTGATAAATCTTGCGAACCTCGAGCGACGCATCATAGCCATCGTTTCTGATACATAAAACGCAACGAATTTTGCTCTTACTACGGTCCATCGATAATCCTAAAGAAGACGCTTTATCTTCAATTCTTTCCTGCCAATGCCATGAGCCTCATACCAATGAACCTCGGCAGTGGATTACTTTACCAGCCGTACAATCGCTGTACCCTTGCGCTTCAATCATCTGCCATTGCCATAATGCTTCACAAGCCGGGGTAGTTCACGAATAGCATTTCCTGTGGCAATCGTTTCGGCTTTTTTAATCGTGCCTACTATCTGAAAGTACAAGTCACTCCCGATTGTCGAGGCCCATCCGGCGGGCAATGATCACCTTCATAATCTCATTCGTACCCGCATAGATAGATTGGATCGCTGCGTCGGCATAGTCAGTCGAAACCGGAAACTCATTCATAAATCCATAGCCGCCATGCAATTGCAGGCATTGGCTTGAAACTTTCTTCAGCAATTCGGTCGTCCACCACTTCGCCATGCTCACTTCCGATACAATCTGATCGCCGCGCACATGCGCGACCATGCAACGATCAACAAAAGCTTGCCCGATTTCGACTTCGGTCGCCATCTCAGCCAGCTTGAATTGAGTATTCTGGAAGGACGCGATCGGCTGACCGAAGGCCTTGCGCTGCTTGGTATAATCTACTGTATCATCGAGGCATCGTCGCGCGCTGGTCAGCGATCCTATCGCAGTAGTAAGCCGCTCCTGTTGCAGTTTTTCCATCAGCATCTTGAAGCCCTGCCCCTCCTGTCCAAGAAGATTCGAGCGCGACACGCGGCAATCCTCGAAAAACAATTCGCTGGTGTCCTGACCCTTGAAGCCGAGCTTGTCCAGCTTGCGCCCGCGCACGAAACCCGGCGAATCGCGATTTACCATGATTAGGCTGACGCCACGATGCGCCGGCTTGGCATTAGGATCAGTCTTGCAAACCACAATTACGGCGTCGGAGATTTGGCCGTTCGAGATGAAAGTTTTGGCCCCGTTCAGGACGTAGCTGTCGCCCTCACGACGCGCAGTCGTGCGCACTGCCGCGAGGTCTGATCCGGTACCCGGTTCAGTCATCGCAATCGCCAGGATAATCTCGCCGCTACAAGCACCTGGAATATATTTGCGCTTCTGCTCTTCCGTCCCATAGCTGGTGATGTAAGGCAGACAGATATCGGAATGGAGCGCCATCATCAGACCATGAGCGCGGACGCGCGCCATCTCCTCGACTACAATCGCGTCATAGAGAAAATCCACGCCGCCGCCGCCATATTCGGCGGGCGCATTGGGCCCGAGAAAGCCTGCATCGCCTAATTTGCGCCAACTCGCCCGATCACTCATCCCGTCCCGGTTCCACTGCGGGATTTTCGGCACGATCTCGGTTTCAATCAGACGGCGAACCTGAGTGCGGAACATCTCATGTTCTTCGGTGAAAATGTCTCGTCGCATTGGCGCGTTCTCCTCGATGTTGAAATCCTTGCATGATGGCGGCGGGTGTTCCAAGCATTCCGCTTCCGGATGGAATCGGGATAACTCGAAGTCTATTCGTCTGAGTCGGCAGGTGGAGGCGTCGGCTGTTCCTCGGGCGGTGGCGCCGGAACTGATATCGGCGGCGGCAAGGCTGCATCGCCCGATGCAGGAGGCGGCAAATCGAAATTCGCCACCGGGGCGAGCGCCGGTCCGAAGCGTCCATAACCTGCTTGCGCGCGGAAGTTCCCCGGCGCGGCCGCCACCGCTCGCTGATAAGCCTTGGCTGCGTCGTCGCGACGCCCGAGCTGCTCGTCGCAGGAACCTTCATAGCTCAGCGTCTCGCCGAGCCAATCCGGACGCGCGGCAAATCCCAACTCGGCGCGCTGAAAGAAAGTCAGCGCCTGCGAGTAGTTCCGTCGCGAGAGATAGGCGCGACCTAGATAGTAATATGCGAACGGATTGCCTGGATCGATTGACACTGCGCGAGCCAAATTACGCAGCGCCGCATCGGTAGCTCCGCTTGCCAGCTCTTTGCGCGCAGCCTCGGTCAGCCGAATCGACGCTGCACGAGCAGGCGTCCCGGCTTTCCTGAGTTCCGGTTCGAGCGAGACCGCGCCCAAATCCGGCGCGAGCCCGGTCGCACTCAGATCGAGCGCCGGCGGCGGTCCTGCCGGCGTTGGTGTTACCGCTCCGAAAGGGGATGACATACTCGCCGCAGCACCGGCGCTCACGCTTGCTGAAGCGGCCGGTGATGGTAGGGTTTCTGCCTGATCGGACTCGTCATCGCTTGAATTGTCTTGGTCGGCGGAGTCATCCGTCGGAGCTGGCGTCGTGCTGGACTGCGCTGCGGGCATCCCCGCGCTGGGCGACCCGGCCGGTAATTCTTCCGGGGGTAACTTCTCCTCCGAGAGCGCGGCGATCACGATTGGCGTAGATCCCAAGTTCAAGGTCGCTGCTGATCCCAGGCTCGCAATTAATATCACGGTCGTCAGAGTTCCACCGAGAACCAGCACCCCAGATCGATGAGATAACGCGGGCATCAGTCGTTGGGAGAGTCGATATTGTCAGCATCAGTTTCCGAATCAGGCGCGCTCGCAGCCTGCTCGGGGCTCGAATACGAAACATTCGCCGATTTATGAAACGGGCAAGTTTCGGTCGGCGCCAACGCGGTCGGAAAAACCCCGGTCACCGAGGATGGACAGTTTGGTCCGGCCAAATAGCCGGTCGCGGGATCGACTTTCGCGGTTACAATCCCTGATGGCGCAACGAAATCCAGCGCCGGTCGTGAGGCGGTCGCCTGTTTCATGAACGACGTCCAGGCCGGCAGCGAAGCTTCGGCGCCAGTAAGTCCCAATACCTCTTTCTGATCAAAGCCGGTCCAGACCACCGCCATCAGGTCAGGTGTGAAGCCTGCAAACCAGGCGTCCTTCGAGTCGTTCGTAGTGCCGGTCTTGCCTGCCGCAGGCCGCGTGAAGCCCGCCTTGCGCGCTCCAATTCCGGTGCCGTGGTTGATCACCTGCTCGAGCATGAAATCAATCGTGTAAGCGAGTTCGGGCGATAACACCTGCTGAGGCTTGAGCTCATGCCCCTCGATCACGGCGCCATGCTGATCGACGACTGCCGTAACTGCATAAAACGGGGCGTCGAGTCCTTCGTTAGCCAAAACCGCATACATCCGCGCCAGTTGAAGCGGCGAGACTTCAATTCCGCCGAGCACAATCGACGGATATGGCGGTAGATTATCAAAGCCCAGCTTCTCGCCCATCGCGATCACCTGATCCAGGCCAACCGCGTCGGCCAGTCGCGAGGTCGCCGAGTTGAGCGACTCTTCCAATGCGAACTGAAGGGTCACCCGGCCAAAATAGCGATTTTTGAAGTTTCGCGGCGTCCAGCTCATCGTGCCGTAGTTCCAGGTAAACGGCGTATCTTCGATATAACTGGTTGGCAGATAATGCTCCGGCCCGCCATCGAGGGTCTCCTGCAGCGCGGCCAGATACGTAATCGGCTTAAACGCCGACCCCGGTTGGCGGCGCGACTGAGTCACCCGATTGAATTGGCTTTCGCGATAGTCGCGTCCGCCGACCATCGCGCGAATCTTGCCGGTCTGCGGCTCAATTGCCAATAAGCAGGACTGAAGCTCGTCGCTTTTCTCTTTGCGCTTGAGTGAGCGATGCTTCTCCTCAAGCCGCGCAAGATTCTCGTCAACGGCGGCTTCGGCCTGCTTCTCTGTATGCACGTCCAGCGTGGTAAAGACGCGCAGACCCTCCCCGGTCAGCACCGAGGGCGGATAACGTTCGGCCAGTTCATGCTTGACGTAATCTACAAAATAGGGGGCGTCGTTGGTTTCGAGATACGGTTCGCGCGCACGAATTGGCTCGACTACCGCCTGATCATAAGCCGCCTTGCTGATATAACCGTCCTGCAGCATTGAACCGAGAACTTCATTGCGCCGCGTACGTGCACTCTCCGCATGTCGAATCGGATTAAAGTGATTCGGTGAGCGAATCATCCCGGCGATCGTGGCCATTTCGGCAATCGACAGATCACGCGGCTCCTTGGAAAAGAAAAACTGCGATGCCTCCCAAATTCCGTAGATTCCTTCCTTGCCGCGCTGCCCGAGATAAATATCGTTGAGATAATTCTCCATTATCTGGTCTTTGGAATAACGACGCTCGGCGATATAGGCCATCAGGGCTTCAGTGACCTTGCGATGCCAGTCGCGCTTGCTCGTGAGAAAGAAATTTTTCATCAGTTGCTGCGTCAGCGTTGAGCCGCCCTGCACGACATGACCGGCCGTAAGATCAATCCAGGCAGCCTTGGCAGTCCGGATCAGATCGATCCCGTGATGTTCATAAAAGCGATGATCTTCGGCAGCCAGCACCGCGTCGATCATTCCGGGCGGAATCTCCGCCAGTGGCACCAGCCGCCGTTGCTCCCAATCACCTTGAAAGATCGCGCCAAGCAACTCGGGCTCCAACTCGATTGAGTAGATCGTCTGATGAGTAGCCTCGTCGGTAAGTCCGATCACGGTATGTACCGGCGAGATTCGCATCAATACTAATTCTCCCGGAAACTGACTATATGGATAATGGAAGCTGTGCAGAAAAATCTGCAAGCGACCGCGCTGCTCGTCAAAACTGTATTCGCCGCGCGACGTGACCTGCCCGGAATCAACTCGATGGTAATTTAGACGGGCGAGGCGCTGAAACAATCCGATATCGTCGATCTTCTCCCCCGGGTAGATCGTCGTCGAATCCGAGTACACCAGCGAGGGAATGGTCCAGCGCTTACCCGAAAAGCGTTCGACGACCTGCTGTTCTAGACCATTATAATAGTTGACGAACTGGAAAATCAGGGGCGCAAGCGCGAACATCCCCAGGATTGCCACCCCGAGGATTCCGAGCTTAATCGTCTTGCCTATTCGCATCAATTATCGCTCGCGCCTTCCAGCTGAATTCTAGCTGGTCGGCTTGAGCAGGCGAAATGCTCCTGCGATCCGGACTGAAAAAGCCTGAGTAACGATTAGGAATGTCGCGAACGCTCGACGTATTTCATCCGCAACTCGAACAGGATTGCATCGATCAGGCCCTCTTCATCCTTGTCCAGATTGCCGCGGGTTTTCTCTTTGAGCATTCCGACAATATCAATCAGTTGCTGCGCGGCTGCTAGATTTATCTCTGGTTGGCCACCCTGCGGATCGGGAATCTCACCCAGATGCACCAGGGCTTGAGTTGAGATTCCGACCATAAAAGCGGTGAAACTGATCTCACTTTCCTCAGTCGCTTGAGTTGAGCGAGTCGGCGAGGCCGGAGCCGCTGCAAAATTGGATCGCGCAGCAGTTTCACTCGGTGCTGACGGCGGTGGTGTCGCTGCGGCTGGCTGATCGTTCTGAAACTCAGGTTTCAGCTCACCTTCGGCAGAAAATCTCCGACGATCTTCAACCTTGAATCCCTTGTTCTTTTCTTCTTCGTGTTCCATTGCCACTCCAGCCTGTGATTTGGTCCGACGAAACGTGCCGAGGACTAGACGTGATGCGCCATCACTTCGAGTCGCCGAATTCGCTCCTCAATCGGAGGATGCGTCGAAAACAGACGCCCAAGGAACCCCGCATTCAACGGATTAACAATGAACAGATGGGCCGTAGCAGGTGTCGCGTCCGCCATTGGGAGTCGTTCGTTGGCATTCTCCAGCTTGCGTAACGCACTCGCCAGATAAAGCGGATCGTGCGCCAATCTCGCGCCGCTCGCGTCTGCCTGATACTCGCGGGTCCGGGAAATCGCCAACTGGATCAGCGTGGCGGCGATCGGCGCGACGATCGCCGCGAAGATCAACTCCAATCCACCACCGCCCCTATCGTTGTCCCGCCCACCGAATCCACCGAAGATCGCGCCCCACCGCGCAAAGCTCCCGACCATCATCACCACACCAGCCAAGGTTGCCGCGACTGAGCTTATCAGGATGTCTCGATTCAGTACGTGTGAGAGTTCATGGCCGATAACGCCCTTAAGTTCTTCGCGCGAGCAAATTCGCATGATTCCGCGCGTCACCGCCACTGCCGCATGCTTCGGGTTGCGACCGGTCGCAAAGGCGTTCGGCGTATCGCTATCGATCAGATAAAGCTTCGGTGTCGGAATACTCGCCGAATGAGCTAATTCACTCACAATTGAGTAAAGCTCGGGCGCGTTTGACGGATCGAGCGGTTGTGCCCGATAGGCCCGCAGCACCATCTTGTCGGAGAACCAATAACTGAAGAAGTTCAGCCCGATAGCGAAGATGAACGCCATCTCCAGCCCCCCGCGGCCGCCAACCGCACCACCAATCAGCATGATCAGTCCAGTAAGCGCAGCGAGCAGAATTGTTGTCTTAAGCATGCTCATAGCGAATCACCTAATCACAAATGTAAGCATCATTTTAGACGCTGTGCACTATCATCGGCTGGCGGCTTCATCTTCTATTAGTCGAAGTAAGGACGTACGAACTTCATCGGTGGTCAAATCGACCAGCGGCTCGCGCTGAATAACTTCGAGCGTGCCCAGCGGTCGCCAACGCGCAGGATCGGTTGGCCCGAATATCACGATACCGCGAGCGCCGGCCGCGGCCGCTAGATGCGATACTCCTGAGTCATTGCCGACGAGAAGCCTAGCTGCAGACGCGAGTCCGGTCACTGCGCCAAGTTCGAGGTTGCTAAGCGTTGCGATCCCGCTTCGACGAAAAAACTCCTCGATCTTGGTTTCGGCGGGTCCGAGCACCACTAAAGGCTTCATCGTCGATGCGAGACTTTCTGCCAGTCGCGCGAAGTTCTCGGCTGGCCAATTCTTTCGGGAGCTTCCGCTACCGGGAAAAATCAATAAGAATTCCCCCGAAATCAGTCCGGCGCGCGTCAAGATTTGACGGGCGCTCTCCTTGTCCGCAGGCTGAAGCTCAAGGTTTGCACGTGGGAGTGACCCCACCTTTACTCCGATTTCACGCAAGTATGCGACGGCTATATGACCGTCGTCCGATGGCCGAAATGGATAAAAGCTGGCTTCGGGCATGATCGCCGAAAGCGACTGGCGAAATTGAACTTCCCCAGCGGCGAAGAAACAGTACACGCGCTCAAAATTCCCGAAAAATGCCTGCGCCGATAGTGGGTTTGCACCATTTTTCGTGAAAAGCTCACCGATCTCTGGCCGGTCAATCGAATGCGCCCGCGCGACCCCCATTCGACCTACCGCGAATCGCGCAAGCTCGTACCGCGCCATCAGCTCGACCGGATGCCCATGCGCGCGACGGATAATCTCACGGATTGTGGGAATCAATAAGATCATGTCACCGAGCGCTCCGGGAAAAATGATCAGCGAGCGGCGGCGAAGTCTATCTATGGGCACAGTCACGCATCACATCTTACAACCTTGTCGCCTTAATCCAGTTCCAGCAAGCTTGCTCATTGGACCTGTTTCATTTCGAAGGGCAGTCGTTTGCAACAAGCAGAGATGGTGATTTATGCGAGGCTCTCCATGAGTGATTCCATCACGCAGTCGGCGGTGACGGCGCGTCATTCGGACTTACCAGCGAACAAGCACGACAGCGTCTGCTTGAATGCGGTCCCAATGCCGTGAGCGAAAAAAAGCAACATCTACTTGTGACATTCCTCAGCAAGTTCTGGGCTCCGGTACCGTGGATGCTCGAAATCACCGTAGTGCTCGAGCTCGCCCTTGGTAAGTCTTTAGAGGCGGCTCTCATTGCGGGTCTGCTCGTCTTCAATGCCTTGTTGAGCCTGTTTCAGGAAACCCGCGCGCGCAGCGCGCTCGCGCTCTTGCAGAAGCGGCTTGCTGTCCGGGCGAGAGTTCTCCGTGATGGAGTATGGGGGCTCATTCCAGCCAAGCAGCTGGTACCGGGTGATTTCGTTCACTTACAAATGGGCGACCTCGTGCCGGCTGACCTCGCGGTCCATGCCGGAGAGATTTTGCTCGATCAATCGGCACTCACCGGTGAGTCGGTACCAGTCGAGATCGAGCGCGACAAGACTGCATACGCGGGTTCATTAGTTAAGCGCGGCGAGGCGAGCGGCGAAATCATCGCGACTGGGGGACGAACCTATTTTGGCAAAACCGCAGAGCTGGTGCGTTCGGCCAAGACGGTCAGCCACCTGCAATCCATTATCTTCTCGATCGTGAAGTATCTGGTCGCGATGGACACGGTTCTAGCGGTCGGAGTCTTTTTATATGCCGTGCTCGCTGGTATGCCTCTCCGCGAGACGCTTCCCTTCGTTCTGATTCTGCTAGTGGCGTCGGTTCCGGTTGCGCTTCCCGCCACCTTCACTTTGGCCACCGAGCTAGGTGCGCTTGAATTGGCCAGGAGCGGGGTGCTGGTGACACGTCTATCGGCGATCGAGGAAGCCGCAGCGATCGACCTGTTGTGCAGTGACAAGACCGGCACGCTCACGCGGAATCAGCTCTCGCTGGAGGTTTTGCAACCGTACAGCTCGTTCACCAAGCAGGACCTGTTGCGCTTCGCAGCATATGCGAGTGACGAAGCGGGCCAAGATCCTATTGATCTGGCTGTTTTCATGCGCGCCAAGGCCGAAGGCATCCTCCCGGCGCCGACTCATAGACTCAAGTTCATTCCGTTTGAGCCGGCAAGCAAACTTGCTGAAGCCATCGTTGCTCAGGACGGCAAGGAACTTCGCGCCCTTAAAGGTGCGCCTCAAGCAGTTGCGGCACGTCTTGGACCTCTTGCCAGCATAGATGCCGACGTTGAACGGCTTGCCGCAGGGGGTTATCGCGTTCTCGCGGTCGCCGGAGGCGCGAACGGCAGCCGCTTGATCGGACTTTTGGCATTTCAAGATCCGCCGAGCGAGAATCCAAATCCGTAGTGCATAATCTTACCGAGCTGGGCGTTCGCGTCGCGATGGTGACGGGAGACGGACTCGCGACTGCCCGTGCGATAGCTGCACAGGTCGGCATCTCGGGCGATGCATGTTCGGCGCAGGATTTGCGCGAGAATATGGACAAGGCGCTCGGTTGCGCGGTCTTCGCCGGGGTCTTTCCAGAAGACAAGTTTCAGCTAGTGCGCGCTTTGCAGCAGGCTGGACACGTCGTTGGCATGACTGGCGACGGGGTCAACGACGCCCCGGCGCTCAAGCAGGCAGAAGTCGGGATCGCGGTCGCCAGCGCCACCGACGTAGCGAAGGCGTCGGCCAGCCTGGTACTCATCAAGCCTGGGCTTACCGACGCATTGGCGGCGGTCGAAACCAGCCGACGCATCTATCAGCGCATGCTCACCTATACCCTCAACAAGATCATCAAAACGGTGGAAAGCGGCTTATTTCTCAGCGTCGGTGTGATTGCTACGCGCACTTTCGTCATTACGCCGCTACTAATTGTAATGCTGCTGTTCACGAATGACTTCGTAACGATGTCGATTGCGACCGATCACGTGTCCGCGTCTCCCACCCCGGATTGTTGGGATATCCGCAGATTGATCATGGCTGGAATGAGTCTCGGCAGTCTCATCCTGCTGCTGTCATTTGGTCTGTTTTTCTTCGGAAGAGATTTTCTGCATTTGCCGCTTTCACAGCTGCAAACGCTGGTCTTCATAATGCTCGTGTTCACGGGTCAGGGGATGGTCTATCTGGTCCGCGAACGCCACCACTTCTGGAACTCCGCTCCGAGCGGTTGGATGATGCTTAGTTCGATTATTGACGTGGGGATGGTGTGCCTGATGGCGAGACGGGGAATTTTGATGGCGCCTTTGCCCGGTGCAATCATCGCATCGGTGATTCTAGCCTGCGCGTTGTTCCTGATCGCGCTGGATTTCTTGAAAGTCCCTATTTTATCGCGCCTGATGTATAAGTCGTGAGGCTCGTCAGAACCGAAGCTGTGTCCGAGCAGCCGTTCGAGTGAGAGCACTAAGCGCAGCCTGCTTGCAGAGGAAATTATGGCGATTATCTGAAACTTGACTAACATTCCTCTTTGAGTTAGGTTGCCTTTCTATGGCAGCACGGTTCACCAAACAGATGCCGCTCGATGAATTCGAGCGGACGTTTCCGAACGAACAAGCCTGCTGGACGTATCTGCTTCTCCAGCGCTGGCCTAGCGGTCCGACTTGTCCGCGTTGTGGCAATACGAAGCTGTACGAGAGCACGGCGCGCCCGTGGCACTGGCAGTGCACCAAGTGCGGACCGAAACCGCGCTCGCCTTATCGCTTCTCTCTTAAGACTGGAACGATATTCGAGGAAACCAAGAAGCCGCTCAAGACTTGGTTCAAAGTTCTCCATCTGATGCTCACGTCTAAGAAGGGCATCAGTGCGGCTCAAATTCACCGTCTCATTGGCTCTGGCTCCTACGAGACGGCTTGGTATATGTGCATGAGGCTTCGCGGCGCGATGCATGATCCTGATTTTCAGCAACTCATGGGAATCGTCGAAATCGACGAAACGCATATCGGCGGGAAGCAGGAAAACAGACGCTGGAATGTGCGCCACCGATACAGCGGACGTGGTGCGGCTCATACCGGCAAGACTACGGTTATTGGCGCGATCAGCCGCAAAGGCAGCGTTGTTTGTCAAGTCATCGAGAAAGCGAACGCTCGGACGCTTAGCGGCTTCGTTCGCAAGGCAGTTAGTGACCGTGTTGATTTGGTCGCCACTGATGAGCATCTCGGTTACGAGCGGCTCCGTGCGATGGGTTACGCGCATGAGCGCGTAACCCATTCGACTGGCGAGTACGTGCGGGGCGAAGTTCATACCAACAACATCGAAAGCTTTTGGAGCCTGCTCAAGCGCGGCGTGATGGGCACCTATCATCATGTGAGCGCCAAGTATCTCCCGCTCTACTTGGCTGAGTTTCAATTCCGTCATAATAAGCGCTCGAATCCAGATGTATTTGGAAGCGCGGTCCGATGCTCCTGAAACACACCAAAACTAGCGCGATGCTTCAGGGCAAGCCCAAGCAAGCCAGCAAATCAGCGTGGAAATTACCATCGAATAAACCATCGCGCGAGTCTCATTGTCAGAATGATCGAAGCTATCCAAGCAATGCCAAGCGCTAGGAAGTCGTCATTGTGAGCCTTCCTGGTTGGAGCTCGCTGAGTTCCGTCACACGAATACACGACTGGTTGGAGATATCGGGTTTTGTTTTGCTTGGACTCCTCGCCATACTTGAAGCCCTGCAATTCGTCTATGGGCACAGAAAACGCACTTTGCAAACGGAGACCGAGAATCGACGAATCGAAAGCCTGAGTAATTGGCATATGACTGATAAGGAGCGCGCTATACTCACTGTTGCCCTGACTCCTTTTGCGGGTCAACAAGCCCAAGTCATGACTATTGCCGATACGAGGTCGAGGGAGTTCGCAAATGACCTTCTTGACCTTCTGATTTTCTTGCATTGGCAAATGGGCACGGAACCCCGAATCAGGGACCTTATGTTCAATAGAGAAGTGCCATTTGGTATCGAAATAATGGTTAATCCTGCTCCTTATGGCGATTCTCAACGGCGAGCGATCGACGCTTTGGGTAAAGCTTTTTCCGACATTGACTTTGTTGAAAGAAAGGGACCTGTTCGTAGAGTCCGATATCCCGTTGAATACAATTCGGATCGTTGTTGCAAATAGGCTGTGAGCACCGGCGCTTAATTTCGTCAACAAACAAAGGCTCATGCATGGGGCAATAGTCACCAAACAGATGAAACCATTTTCGACCGTCATAACTCACATCAACGTCGTGGTTAGTGATGTACTCTGTATGGCGACCAAACATAGCAAAAGATTCGTCGTTGTGACGAATGTAATTGGGTTGGCCATAGCATTGTGTTGGGTAAGTGAAGCTTACGCTACCGCCATCGTCGGACTTCTCTCCCATTGTCAGGACAAGATCCTTTTGGGGGCAGATAGTAGAGTCACGTAGGAAGGCGGCACCCCAGAACAAGCCTGTAAAATCTTTATCGTCGGGGATTGCTTGTTCGCTGTGAGCAGTATGGTACGTTTTCCTGAGTACTTCAACATACCAGAGATGGCTTCGGATGCTTGCCGATATTCCGCTAATGTAGAAGCGGCGGCTACTACTTTCCTGAATCAAGCGGGTCAGCGCGTCGCGGATGCTCTGGACTTCGCCGATAAGAACAAAATCAATCTGCTTAGTAAGACTGGTACCGACATTGTTGAGGTTTTCTTTATCGGTGCTAAGGAAGGACAATTGCATATGTACCTTCGCGTCATGCGGCGCACTGGCGTAAGAACCATCGTTCCGATGGCTGGCGATGCCAGCCAAAAGGGCCCCGTACCATACGTCCTGCTCGGATACCATGAAGCGATTGATAGATACATGAACGCTCACAAGAACTGGGGTAGTGAGAGTATCGATACTCTTGTGCCTAGATTCTTTAAGATGGAAGAGGCCGCTAAGCCAAGCGAAGTTTATGGCCCTTTTTCTCTTGTCGAGATTAAGCCGCGCGGGCACACGGGCCTTTCTATAAACTGGATAAAGCGAGGCTTTTGTAATTGAGGCAGTATGGCAAAATACGCCCAGCCCATTTTGTTTTTCTACTGTCGGCCTTGCGCTGACTACCATCCCAAGACGCATCCGCATTACGCCGAGATGCTGGAGCGGAAGGCGCAGCGCGCCGAAGCTAAGGCCGCTCAACCCCAGAAACAGCGGAAGAAGAAAGCCGAGAACCGCTGAGCCGCGTCGGCTTCGAGAACGTACCGGCCTGTCTAGAAAATCATAGTGTTTTTGGCGATGATAGTCTAGTGTCGGATAATTGCCGAAATTATCTATGAAACCACTGCCGCACCTATACGAAGTACAGCTTGCCGGCGGCGCCGACGGCTAAGCCAAAGTCTCAGTGGCAGGTTTACCGGAACTTCAATCCGCGCCGCCGGTTGATTTTGATGGGCCGGGAGACGCCTGGAGTCCAGAACACTTATTTTTAGCCGCGGTTGAAGCGAAAAAGCCTGCTTGGTATCTTCATCACTCGCCACGCCGATCCGTCTCGAACCCGAGGTTCTGGTTGACTAACCTGACCTGAACATGATGCAAAACTGCGGGATGCGCGCAGCGCACATTACAGAACAGTTGTCGAAACAGAGTTCAGGCCCATCTGCGGTAACTTCGTACAAGAAAAGCAAAAGGTTAGTTTGAGATCGATATTTCGAGTGAGCGCCCGGTTTACACCGTATCGACAGTCGCAACATCCGATGAAATCCAGCTAAAATCATCCCATGCCTATTAGCGTTGCGCGCTCTCCGCTGGACTTGATCGGACATACCCCGGTGCTTCGTCTCAACCGGATGCCTGGTAAGGACGACGCCGAAGTCTGGGCCAAGCTCGAAAATTACAATCCGGGCGGCAGCGTCAAGGATCGGATCTGCCTCGCGATGGTTACGCAGGCGGAACGCGACGGACGCCTCAAACCGGGCGATACGATCGTCGAGCCAACCTCCGGCAATACCGGGATCGGTCTCGCGCTGGTATGCGCGGTCAAAGGCTACAACCTAATCCTCACGATGCCGGATACGATGAGCGAGGAGCGTCGCTCACTACTCGCCGCCTATGGCGCAAAGGTTGTCCTGACGCCGGATACTCGTGGGATGCATGGCGCCATCGCGCGGGCCGAAGAGCTGGTCCGCAGCAATCCGGGTTATTTCATGCCGCAACAGTTCAGCAATCCGGCTAATCCCGAAGTCCATTATGGCAGTACCGGTCCGGAATTGATCGAGCAGTTCGATCGCATTGACGCGTTCGTCTCCGGGGTCGGCACTGGTGGAACAATCAGTGGCGTCGGGCGCTATCTGCGCGAAAAGCTCAAAAATAAACCACTGATCGTTGCAGTCGAGCCAAAAAATTCGCCCGTGCTGTCGGGTGGCGAACCGGGATTCCACAAGATTCAAGGAATCGGCGCCGGCTTTATTCCGCAAAATCTCGATACTTCGGTATATGATGAAGTGATTGAGGTGAGTGATGAGGACGCGACCAACTTTTCGCGCCGCCTTGCGCGCGAGGAGGGCATTCTCGTGGGAATTTCCTCCGGCGCAAACTGTTACGCCGCCTTGCAGGTCGCGCAGCGGCTCGGCAAAGGCAAAGTTGTAGTTGTGGTTTTCTGCGATACCGGCGAGCGCTATTTGACGACCGACCTGTTTCAGGCTGAAGGCATCTAATCGTCTCGATGAATCTGCTCGACACCAAACTCGAACAATTGCGCTTGATTTTCGCGCTGATGCCGAATGTGATCGTCGCCTTCTCCGGCGGCGTCGATTCGACCTTCGTGCTTAAGGTGGCCTATGATGTGCTAGGCGAGCGTTTACTCGCGCTGACTACCACTTCCCCAACTATGCCTGAGCAGGATCGACGCTCCGCAGTCGAGATGGCGGCGCGCACCGGCGCTCGCCATTTGATAGTCGAATCCAACGAGCTTGACGTGCCCGGTTATGCGCAGAATCCTCTAAATCGCTGCTATATCTGCAAGCACAATCTGTTCACGGTGTGCGAAGCAAAGGCGCGTGAGCTTCGGATCGATACTATAGTTGATGGTCTCAATCTCGACGATCTCCATGATTACCGCCCCGGAATCAAAGCCGCTGCTGAGCTGAGCGTACGGCATCCGTTGGTCGAGGCTGAGCTAAGCAAAGCCGAGATTCGCCAGCTATCACGAAGGCTCGGTCTGCCGACCTGGGATCGCCCCGCCTCTCCCTGCCTCTCCTCACGATTTCCTTATGGGACGACCATTACTGAAGATGGTTTGCGCAAGGTCGAACGTGGCGAACAACTACTCCGGGCGCTCGGCTTCACCGTGGCTCGGGTCCGTTATCACGGTGAGATCGCGCGGCTCGAAGTCGAAACGGACAAACTGCCGCACCTCCTCTCACCAGCTATACGAGAGCATGTCGATACCGAATTCAGGCGAATCGGCTTCCGCTTCGTTACCGTCGATCTAAGAGGCTTCCGTTCAGGTTCGCTCAACGAAGGAATTGAGCAGCTAAAATCATCTCCGCCAAGTTGAGATCCTCTGCCGTCGTTATTTTGAAGTTTAATGGCGAGCTTTCGATGACCGCTACGGGTTCGCCTATCCTCTCGACCAAATCAGCATCGTCAGTTGCGGTGATTGCGCCATTTAAGGCATTCTCGTGCGCCTTAATAATCAGATTTCGACGGAAAACCTGCGGAGTTTGAGCCTGCCACAGCCCGGCTCGCGGAATGGTTTCTTGGATGTTCCCGGCGGCGACTCGTTTGAGGGTATCGGCCAGCGGGACCGCCGCGATTGCCGCACCGGTTGTGTCTGCCTGCCTGATACAAGAGTCAAACAACGTTGCAGTCGCCAGTGGACGAGCCGCGTCATGTATTACGATCAACTCCGCTTCCTTGCTGGTATAGGCAAGGGCAATCCACACCGAGTCCTGACGTTCCTGTCCACCCGCCACAATTTTGATGGGAATCCTCATCTGCATGGCCGAAGCGATCTCGCGGGCGCGGTTCTCCAATCCTTGCGGGACAGTGATGATGACTTCGCCAATAGCTTGGATTTCGCTGATAGTGCGCAAATTGAGCGCCAGTAAAGTCGCGCCATTTAATGGTACAAAGGCTTTTTCAACACTCGCCCCGAGCCGCGTTCCGCTGCCGGCTGCAACGATTATGGCCAAGGCTTTCATTTTAAGATTTCAAGATATGTAGAAGCAGGCAAAGAAAAGCCGCGCATCAAGCACGGCTCAATCTGATTCAGATCGTGCTATGTGTCAATTTGCGAAGATAGTTTTAAGCTCTTCCATGATTTTCTCTTCCGAATGAGCCTTGGCAATTGACAGCTCTTTGACTAGCAGACTGCGCGCTGTATCGAGCATCTTGCGCTCGCCAAACGAGAGTTCCTTATCAGCCTTCAATACCAATAGGTCACGCAGGACCTTGGCGATCTCTAATGGCGATCCGGTCTTGATCTTCTCAGTGTATTCTCGATATCGGCGATTCCAGGTCTGTGAATCGGCTTCGACACGTTTTTCCCGTAGGATTTTATAAATTTTGGTAACGGTGTCTTTGCCGATAACATGTCGTAACCCGACTGCTTCCACATTCTCGGTCGGAATCATGATAGTCATCTTTTCCGTACCCAGAATACGCAGCATATAGAAGCGGCGTTCCGTACCTGAGATCACACGGCTCTGAATATCCTCAATAACCGCGACCCCATGGGCTGGATAGACTACCTTCTCGCCCTTCTTGAACGTCAAATTCATTGGTAACCTGTGACTATTCCGCGACCGTCAATTTCGAGGTTCAGTTCTTAGCGCAAGATCTAGACCCTCGACGCACGCGAATTATGATGTAATTATGACATAAACCTTTATAATTTGTAACCTGCTATGCTGATCGCGAGGCTAAAACACTGTTACTTTCAGCTTTTCGTGCTTCGTTCCATGATAATTGCGTCCTCTCCTGCTCCATAATAGTTTTTCCGAACCCGTCGCTCTTGGAATAGAAGCTTCCGATACAGGCTCCGGGCAGCCACGTTAGAACGTCTCACCTCTAACGTTATTACAGCGGTCCTTTTCACTTTAGCTTCGTTTATAGCCTCATTTATCAGCCTGACTGCCACACCTGACCGACGAAAATTCGGATGTACTGCAATATTGAGGATGTGACACTCGTCAGCGACTAGCCATCGACAGAGAAATCCAGCAAATACATTCTCACGACCAGCTTCGACTGTGCCGATTATTATTCGTGAGAAAGGCAGCGACAATTCGCGAGAAAAAGAATCGGCGCTCCAAGGTTGGCTAAACGAAAGCCTCTCCACTTCAAGGATTTTCGGAATGTCGCGACTATTGGCGTCTCGTATGCTGAGCAGCATAGTAAGGATCTTACGACCGATGACGAAATTTGGTCGTGCGAGTTACCTCGTCTGCACAGTGCTTCCCGCTTTGAAGACGATTATTTCCAGCATCTTTTCGCGCATTCGATGAACAAAGCCTTCTACTGGCAACCGAAACTCAATGCGTGTCAGAAAGTCAGCTGGAAACGATGTCGATACATAGGCCAATCGACGCAAGGTTTCGTCGGGAAGCCCGCCTTTAATCGTCAACGCGTTCTTTTCGAGCGCGATTGAATATCTGTAATCCGGCATTTCTCGCTGCTGAGCCCAAAGCGTTCTGAGCGCCGACGCTGGAATCTGCCGAGGCATTTCCAGCCTCACGAAATATGCATTTTGTTCTTCCGTTACGGTATAGACGGTGCCATATCGCCGATCGCGTTCTAGCTTATCGTCATGTGATCCGTGCCGAAATCCGTCAAATGCCACCGTGCGCCGCATTTTTGAGCCGGCGCGACCAAACCACGTTTTTTTCCCTGCAGAACTTGTCTTATCCGTCTGCGACAATCGGATTATGCAAGTCAACGCATGATCAAAACTCATTTCGAGTTCTCCGGAAAAGCGCTGGTCGGAGGCATTGGTCGAATCTTTAGATGCATTCGGCGGACGCACGACCATCGAGCTCGGAAGTGACGCCGCGGCAGCCAATCGCGATTGAGCCTCCGCCGTCTGACTCGCGCCGATAGTGTCCGTCTCCACGATTCCCTTATCCGACACAGGAGCCTGCTGCTGTACCGAGTCGCTAACTGTTTTTTCCGGCGTTGAGACTATTTTATTAGCGGATAACATAGCTTGCTTCTTGGGAATGCGGTCAGGTGGCGCCTGAGTTTCAGGCTAGTCATTCTACGCGGTTGCCGCGCAATTCATACTTCCCTCCGCTTTCGATTGTCAACTTACGACCCACAATCAGTCTGGTGTTTCCTTCACGCTGAGCCTGGCTCCATCAAGAGACAAAAATTTGGCGTAAACTGAAATGATTCGCTACCGATTCGCCGCTCATACCCAAGGCTTGGTCGCCTCTATAGTGTTTCACTTAATAAAAGCCTGCTCTCCCGATGGCATGACGCGTGCTGAAGGCGCGGTACTCAATGAGAATGAGATGGATAAGCGAATCAATATTGCGGACTTCCGGCTCGAAAACATCCTCGAAAACGTCAAGGAAGAGCAATAAATGAGACGGTCAGTCGTTTTCGCCGCGCTCGCAGCTTGTGCGATAGTCCTCGCCGCCTTAATTGGCTTTTCCGCGTTGAAGAACCGCAATATTGAGACGCATAACACGACCGCGCAATCCGTCAATATTTTCGTCGCCGCTCGCGATCTCCCACTCGGGTCGAAGCTCAAGCCAGATACGATCAAAGCCGTCCGATGGTTTAAAGACAGCGTTCCGCCGGGCGCATTTACCAACTCCACAGCGTTACTCAACCAATTCACCAAAACCAACCTCGTACAAAATGAACCACTGACTTCTGATTGTCTCTTCGGCACGGACAAGAATGCCGGAGTGTTCTCGATGCTGATTCCGGATGGGATGCGTGCGATGTCAGTGCCGGTGGACGAGGTGAGCGACGTAGCAGGTTTCGTGCAGCCCCATTCGCGAGTGGATATCCTGGTGTCAGTTGCGGCGGGTGAATCCGGAAATCAGCCGTTTTCTAAAATCGTGCTGCAAAACATCGAAGTTTTGGCCGGCGCTCAGGATTTTGAAAAAGCCGGAATTACGAAGCCCGAGGTTGCACGCGTGGTTACGCTATTGGTGACGCCACAGCAAGCGGAGCGCCTCACGCTCGCGAGTCATGAAGGGGCGCTCCGGCTTGCGATGCGCAATTATGCCGACAAGCAGATTATCAAGACTACCGGCGTCGATATGGCGGAGATGCTGCGTGCTTATTCTGACCCGCCGCAGCTTCCTCTGAGCGCGCACCGGCTGAGCCAAACCGGTACGCGTTCGCTACGGCCGGAGTCCGCTCAAGTCGAGATTATGCGCGATGGAAAAAGTATTGAGGATGTCGCTTTTACCCGTAGTCGAGAAGAGTTCAGAACTATCTCGAGCCGGAACCCTGCGGCTTCCGGGGCCGCCAGTGGAATTCCGGGACGACCCGCTCCTAATGGCGAGGCCGCCGGAGCAACGGTTGCGGCAGACGCCGCAATCACTCAGGCGCAAGCCGCACTTGCGCTCACGACGAGAGCGCGGAACTTCCCGCCGCTTGCAGATATGAGTACGTCTGGCAATCTCGCGACCGACCATGACGCAGGATTTGCAACGCCTCACGCAAAAACGATCGACATCCCGTGAACATCACTTTGCATCGAAGAACCGGCATAATCGCGCGCTACGGATTGATCGGCTTCCGACCGCTCGCAATCGTCTTCGTCCTGCTAGCGGCAGGAGGCGTGGTCTTCGGGGAAGACAGCACGGACCAGCGAAATCTTTTCCCATCCAATTCGGGCCAAACTTCAGCCGCAGAAAACGGAAGTCCCTCTACATCGGCCCCATCCATCGTCACTCCGCCGGCTTTAACGACTCAATCAAGACCCGAAACTGCGCTCCCGAAGCGGAGATTCACCACTGATCCCCCAGCAATACCGGTCTCACCTATTACTGCCGCACCCACTGGAGTGAACTATCTGCCCGAAGACACGATCGTCTTGATGGCTGGGAACTCTCGAATCTTCGATTTTCGCCGGCGAATCAGGCGGATTTCTGTCGCTGATACGGAAATTGCCGACCTGCAAGTAGTTAATCCTTATCAGATCAATCTAATCGGTCACAAAGTGGGCTTCACGACGGCCCCAACTTGGAGTGAACCCTTCGAGCTGGACACCTATCAGGCGGGAGATTGGACCGGCTGCCGGGTGTGTTCCTCCTCGAATCGCACAGGCGCCAGGTAACCCAGCGCTGAGTGCAATCTGCGCGCGTTGTACACTTCGTCGATAAAACGGGGAAGCCGTTCGATCACGTCGGCGAAAGTTCGGTAGTCACTCAGGTAGACTTCTTCGCACTTGAGGGTTTTCATAAAACTTTCGGCTTTCGCGTTGTCGTAGGGATTACCGCGCCGTCCCATTGATCCCCGCAGCCCATAATCCTTCAGCGCCTGTCGATAGGCGGCTGACGTGTACTGCCCGCCACGGTCCGAATGGTGGATGCAGCCGGGTGGAGGCCGGCGCGAGTCGACGGCCGTACGTAGCGCTGCCAGCGTCAGTCGCGTATCGATGCGCTTCGATAGTGCGTAGCCTAACACCCGCCGCGACCAGGCATCGAGGATCACGGCGACGTACACGAAACCCGCCGCGATCGCCACGTAGGTCAGATCGCATACCCATAGTTGATCGGGTGCCGTCGGAATAAAACCGCGCGTCAGGTCGGGAAAGATCGGGTCTTGATGGTCGCTCTGGGTGGTGCGCACGAAGCGACGCAAAGGCCGCACCTGGAGCCCGTTTTCGCGCATGATCCGCGCTACCGCCTTGTGATTGATATGCAGCCTTTCGGCGCGCAGCTGATGGGTAATCCGCCGATAGCCGTAGCGCGGAAATTCCGCGCTGAGTTCCGCAATGCGCTGGTGCAGGACTACTTTCTCCGTCGCAGAGCGGCGGCTGCGGTAATAATAGGTTGAGCGCGCCAGCTTCATGAGTCGGCATCCTCCCGCAACCGAGATGGTTGCGGACCGCTCACGATCGAGGAACTCTCGCCGCTCGGCCGACGTGCCCAGCGCGCCCCTTTTTTCAGGAGGTCAACCTCCATTGTCAACTGGCCGACCTTGCGCTCGAGCTCGCTATCGTGGTCTCGTATTCCGCGATGCGGGTGGCGTCAGCCACTTCATCATTGAGCTGCCCCGCCTCGTACTTCTGGATCCACAGGCGGATGAGATGTCGTGAAAGGCTGTGCTGACGTGCCAGCCCGCGCAACTCCGCGCGGCCCTCCAGAAAGTCCAATACCACTTGTCGCTTGAACTCGAAGCTGAAGCTCCGGTGCCTTGCCATAGCCTCTCCTCCGATAAGCCCGGCCGCCCGGTCCAATTCGTCCGCCTCCAGCTGTCCAGATTTTGGGGTTCATTCCAATCTGGGACAATCAGGGTCGTTATGAGGAACGGCAAGTTCGCGTCGATCCGTTCGGCAAACAGCAAGTATTGCTCAATGTAATTGTAGCGGAACTTGATCGGACCCGGATGGAAACCCAGGCGATCAACTGGAGCGCTGCCCTGAGCAACTATAATATATCACTGCTTGGGATCGGCCCCGGTGGTGCGGCCACTCCTTATACTCCGCAAACAGATTTAACGCCCAGCACGGTTTTCGGGCTAGGCGGACCCAATCAGGCCTCGGTCGCTAATGGAGTTACCGGCACGGTGCCGGCCGTCGGCCAGATAATTCCGCTGCTGCTGTCGTCCGCTCTGAATTATGGCCTTACTTGGGGGAATTCTAACGTCCAGACGCAAGCTTTCTTCAATTTTCTCGAAACTCACAACTTAGCCAAAGTTCTGGCCGAGCCTCACCTGTTGGCCAACTCCGGCGAAAAAACCGAGTTTCTTTCCGGCGGAGAGATTCCAATCGTAGTCGCGCAGGCGCTCAACACCTCAATCGTGTTCAAACAATTCGGCACTTCGGTCGTCTTCGTGCCGACCGTCGTCGGTAAAGATACGATCGAGATGGACGTAAAGCCGGAGGTTTCCGAGCCGGACTATACTCACGGAGTCTCGATGTTCGGCTTCACCGTTCCGGCCTTCGTGACACGCCGCGCGCAGACCGTGGTGCGCCTGAAAAATAGCCAAACCTTGATCATCGCCGGCCTGATCTTACGTAATCGCACTTCACAGGTGCAAAAGACGCCGTATCTTGGCGACTTGCCTTACGTGGGCAGCCTGTTCAAGCACACTTCCTACGATGACCAGAATACCGATCTCGTGATGAGCGTGACGCCGCAAATCGTTCAGCCGATTCCGGTGGATGGTCGCGCCGCTACACCGATCGAGCGCCCACCACTTTCTGCCGGCGACATCCGCACCGAACGACTTCCCCAACCTGATGAAAGCCGGCCACGCTTCTAAGCAACATGCCCACGGGAGCAGCTATTGATAATGCCGAATAATGGCGAAGAACGGCGCGGGACCCTTCGGATCTTGCTCGTCGGAGTTTCAGCCGAGAGCCGCCATAGTTTGCGCGTGACGCTCGAAAGCCTCGACGACCCTCCGCTGGAAATCGACGAAGCCGAACGACTCGATGCGGGCGCGCCAAATGATCCGACAGTACACGATATCACGATGCTGCTCTTCGACGGCGACAACGAAGACGCTGCGCTGGACGCATTGGCGCGACAGGCTGAGCATACGCCACGGCCCGCGCTATTTGCGCTGGCGCCGGAGCGCTCGACGGCGCTCATGCGACGTATTCTGCGAGCCGGCGCGGACGAACTGCTTTTTACGCCGCTTGACCCAAGTGAAGCCACTCGCGCGCTGCTCAAAATCAGCGAGGCCCGGCGCCGCGCCGAGCGCCAAATCGGCGGCGTAATCGTTTCACTATTCAGCATGGTGGGCGGGGTCGGCGTGAGCAACCTCGCCTGCAACCTCGCACTTGGTTTTCGCTATGCATTGAATAAGCGCGTCGCCGTAGTTGATTTTGACCTGCAGGGCGCGGCAATGGCCGGTCTGCTCAATCTTGAACCCGAACACACCATCAGCGATCTGGCTGAGAGCAACCGGCGAATCGATTCAATCCTGCTCGAATCGACCCTCATCAAGCATCGTTCCGGTGTCTATCTTTTGTCCGCGCCGAAGCGGATTGAAGACAGCAAGTTGATCTCTGATCAAACCGTCGTAGCGGTGCTTGATCTGATGCGGCAGCTATTTGACTTCGTCGTAGTCGATTGTGGGCGGCATGTTGACGAGAACGCAGTCGCCACGTGGGAGCGTTCGGATTTCCTGTTTTATGTGGTTGACCAATCAGTCGCAGCGACCCGCTCAGCATGGCGCTTCATTGATTTGTTTGGGCGGCTTGGCTTGCCTAATCTCGAACCATCATTCTTGCTGGGCCGCTATCAGGCCCATCAGCTAATCACTGCGGAGCAAATTTCGCAAACCTTGGGACAATCAATCTTTGCGCGCATTCCGCGTGACGAGAAGTTGCTGGAACTAACTCAAGTACGCGCTCAGGATTTGTGGCAGATCGGCCACAGCAGCGCGCTAGCTCGCGCGGTCGAAGAACTCTGCCGACGCCTGAACGGTGGCGCTTCCGAAGCCGAAGCGGCGCGTGGGATAGTGCAGCGATTATTGTCGCCTTTCCGGCGATCACCCGCACGCGATCCTGAGCGCGCTAGTTTATCGCAAGTCGGTGGCTGATGCTCAGCGATGCCTGAAACGGACGGTGTCCGTCTGCTCAGGCGTCGAGCCCGAGCCGCTTCATCAGGCGATAAAGGGTGGTGCGATCGACTCCGAGCGTAGCCGCGGTCTCGGCGCGATTACCTTTCGCTGCCGCCAAGGCCGACTTGATCTTCACGCCGGCTGCATGATCCAGGCAAGATTGTAAGCTTCCATTCGCAACTGCAACCTGAACCGGGGTGGTCTCAGTGAGAGTTGCAGCTTCTGCCGGGAGCGGCTCCAGCGCGAAAGCCTCCGGACTCAAGATATCGGCCCCGCTGAGCACCACGGCGCGTTCGATTGCATTTTCCAATTCACGAACATTGCCCGGCCATGAATAGGAGATTAGGGAGCGCTCCGCCTCCTGAGACAGAGAAATCTGGCGACCGGCTTCAGCCGAATGAAAGGCAAGAAAATGATTCGCGAGAGGGATTACGTCCGCCTGTCGTTCGCGCAGTGGCGCGATACGCGCCGGAATAACGTTTAGCCGAAAATAGAGATCAGCGCGGAAACGATTTTGCGCGACCTCATACGCAAAACTCGGTTGGTTGCAGCAACTATTCGGACATCAACTTTGCGCGTCTTGGACGCGCCGACCCGGAGAACTTCTCCGTCTTCAAGCACCCGCAGCAGTTTGGCCTGAAAATCTCCGCCCGCCTCGGCTATTTCATCGAGAAACAGCGTGCCGCCCGACGCCCTTTCAAAGCATCCCGCACGCGCGGCAATTGCGCCAGTAAACGAGCCTTTTTCATGGCCGAATAGCTCGCTTTCGACAATCCCGTCGGCAAACGCCTTGCAGTTCACCGCGACAAATGGTCCCTGGGCCCGATTGCTCCAGTAATGCAGCATTCGGGCAACCAGTTCTTTGCCGGTGCCACTTTCGCCTTCGATCAGCACGGTGGAACGCGCCGGCGCGACGCGGCGGATCATTGCCATCAACTGTCGGCTCGGCAGGCTTTCAGCAATAAACCCAGCTGCAGTACTTGCTACATCTAATTGCTGTCGAAGCCGGCGGTTTTCGCGCCGCAAACTGATCATTTCGAGTGCTCGGGCCACGATCGCCGCCAGCTCATCGCCGTCGAGTGGTTTGGTCACGTAGTCGAAAGCACCTTGGCGCATTGCTGCAACGGCACTGCTGATACTCGGATCGCCGGTAAGCATCACGATTGGTACGTGCGGGCATCGAGCGTGGACATTACGCAACAGTTCGATCCCATCTGTGCCATTCAGACGCACGGCACAGAGCATTAGATCGATATTACGTTGCTCAATCGCCGCAAGCGCGGTAGGACTGTCATGCGCGATTTCGAAGTCACAGCCGGAGCTAACTACCGCGCATGCGGCGAATTGCGCTACTGGCTCTTCTTCGACGATTAGAATGTGAGCTCTATTATGGTCCACGAATTCATCTCGCTGATCCCGGTTCCACGGATACCAGCGGAATGTTGCATAATCGCGCATGAGAGTCTACATTCGTGAATATTGATATAATCAGATATTTTTAAGCCGTTACTGAAGCTAATCAGCAACATCAAAAGCCACGTGATGCTGAGGAAATACTTAGCAGAGCATTTAAATACAACCTAAGTACGAGTAAGCCAAGTCTATGCCAGCGCTTTGACATAGATTAATAAGACTACAACTTAGACAAAACCACTTCAGAATATTAATCGGCAGCTATTAGCTAAAATTACTACTAACGACTGGAACTTTGCTTTGATTCCCCAATTATGTAGCGAAACTGAAACGAAAAGGTAAGAATAAAACAATCTGATGCAATTACGCAACTTGGCCAATCAGCTCCGTAAGCCATTAGAATAAGGGTTGGATCTGCAAAACCTAGATGCTGAATGCAGCTCGCAACTCATGATCTTGGCCGCGCGGCGCGAACTCTGTATCCCGGTGCTCGCTACGTAACCGCGCTGCGCTGACTCTGTCCTTAACGGCAGCGTAGACTCCCCCTGTAGGACTCAGGGCAGCCGCCTGTTCGGCTCCACTGCGCTTCCGCCTAGCGTCGCCTCAACCGTGCTCTGCTAGCGAAGCGTAAGCATGTTAACTTACGGCTGCTATTGGCGGTGCTATCTTCCGCTCGTAACGCGCGATAAACCGCGGGCGCCGCCACGCGATAAATGCAGGCAAGATCAATACGCCTGCGATCATGTTCGTACCCATCAGGAAAATCAGCAGCACGCTCATCTCATTATGGAAAAGCAACGGCGAGAAAGCCCACGGAAGTATTCCGCCGATCATCACCGCAAATGTGCTGAAAACCGCCGCGCCGGTAGTATGTAGGGCAGTGGTGATAGCGCTCTCAATCGTTGCGCCGTTGATTACTTCGTCCTGAATTCGGGCGACGGTATAAATTCCGTAATCAACCCCCAAACCAATACCGAGCGAAATAACGGGAATAGTGTCTATCGTCAGACCGATATCGCGAGCGTTCATGTAAACAAACGCGCCAAAATTCGCCATAATACACGATACAATAAAGAGCGTTCCTGCAACGGCCGACCTAAACGTGAACGCACAACAGAGAAAGATCACCAATAGAACAAACGTTATGTTGATAAAGTCGAGGCGCTTGAGTACATCATTCGCCGCGAGAAACAGGCCAGCCTCGCCACCCAGATAATTTACTGTGACCTGGTTAAGCGCCGGATCGGGAGTGACGCGTTGATGAACGAAACGCTGAATATCATCACGAACTCGATTCAGCCGAGTGTACGTGTGATCCGGCAGCAACACACGGATGCAACTATTCGTCATGTGAGGCGTGTAGGCAAAGAAACGTTCCATCTCGCCCGGCGCGGTCCCGCCGAAAAACAGGTACCAGAGATTTCCGCCAAGCTGCGTGCCGCTCGGTACGCCGCGGAACTTCGGATGGCCATTGTGAAAAAGCTGGTTCAAAGGTGCGATCGCAATCGAATTGAAAGAAACTACCCCGAGCGCATCACCGCGCGAGACCAGAAAGTTATTCAAGTCGTCGGTCATGCGCAGCACAGCGGGACTAATTCCTGACTGAGGGTCCGGGTAATCCGGCGTATTGAGGATCACCCAGCCTTCGTCAGTCGGGAAGAATTTGCCAATTTCGGCAATATCCTGATTCACTTTCGAATCGGGTCGATAAAGCGGCGTGCCCTGGGTTTCATAGCCGATTCGAGCGCGCAAGCCGGACCCGATTCCCCATAAGATGAATCCGGCGCCAAATATCAGCAGCGCACCACGCACTATGCCCGGTGTAACCGGTACTCGCAAAAGCCAATCGAGCGCATTGCGCAATGGACTATGATGCGCGCGACCCTCGCTGCGGCTAAGCCAGTTCGCGCGAATTCGTGGCCGCGGCAGATAGCTCATAAAGATCGGCTGAAACACGAAAACCATCGTGAGACTCGACGCCAGCCAGACCGCGCCGCCCAAGCCAATTTCCTTAAGCACCGGAATTCCGCCAAGCGCGATAAAAATAATCCCAGCGATATCAGCGATAATGGAGAGCATCCCCGGCGGCAGCATTACATCCGTGGTTGTGGCGCAGGCGAGTAACTTGTCGTCCAATCGATCAAGCTCGTCGTAATAGCGTCCTTGCCACTGAATCCCATGACTCAGGTCACGCGCGGTCAGGATGAATGGAATTACCAACATCACAGGATCGAAGTCGTAACCCATGAAGCTGACGAAACCTAAGCCCCAAATCGCCGAAAATGAGCCAGTCAGAATTGGCGCCCACCAACTGCTGCGTTGGCCGAGACTCAGGTACAAAATTATCAGCATCAGGGCGATCGAAATTATGAAAATCGCAGTAATCCGCGGTAGATAGTAGTAACCCCATCCGGAGATCACTGGCTGGCCCGCGACGAAAATCTCGGTATTCGCGTCCGAATAGCGCCTAACGATCGTGTTAATTCCATCGAATAACGCCTTGTAATCGAGGCCGTCTTCGTTGAAGCTCGCGCGAATCAGCGCGCCTTTATTGTCGAAGGTGACCAGGCCCGCAACGATCTCTCGATGTGCCGCGACCAGATGGCGCAACTGATCAAGCCCGGCCTGAGAGTCAGGAATCTTCGGATACATGAAGTTGGTTGTCACGATCGCACCGGGCAGCACCTTCGCATAACCGACGCGATACGACGCCAGCGAGAAGATCTCGTTATGATCGACCCTGGCAGAGTGTTCATCTCGGCCTGAATGTCGCGAATTTTGCCGAGCGTCGAATAGTTATAGATATCGTCCTGCTTGACCCGCAGCATCATCAGGAGGGTCTGGGCGCCGCCATAACGATAACTGTACTTGCGATAAAGCAGAGTATTTTCGTGCTGCGAGGGAAAGAAGTTCTCAAATTTCGTAGCAATCTGGACGCGTGCCGCCCAATAAGCCATGAAGGCCGTGATCGCAATAAGAGCCAGTCCAATCGGAAAACGAAATTGCAGGATATACTTGCCGAGCCCCCACGGCTCTTTGCCAATCGTCCTCGCCATGCTGCTGTAGTCTCCCGATTATCCCAGTGGTGGGATGGTCGCCGGTAACAATCTCTCCATGATTCAGCGCCCTACCCCCCGCTGGGAGCAAATTTGCCTACCACTCTGGCGCACAAACAGCAAGAATAGCTATAGACGTAGTGATTTAGGAATCGAGTGGCGACCAGCTCAAGCGCCGTGATCCTCGCCGGCGGCCGCAGCCGACGGATGGGTCGTCCGAAAGCAACTTTGCCCTTCGGTAACGCGACTATCCTCGAACATCTGATCGAGGAATTGCGCGCGGCTTTCGACGATTTCGTGATCGTCAGTGCGCCACGTGATCAGGAACCATATTCGATCGAGGATTTGCTGAAATCTCAAGAGGTCGCGATCACGCTCGTCCGCGATCGTACGGCTTTCGCGGGACCGGTACCGGCGCTCATCTCTGGGTTGCACGCCGCACGCCACTCAGTAGCCTTCGTATGCTCGTGCGATCTGCCCCTACTTCAACATTCAATCGCACACACTCTCGTCGGGATGCTGGGCGAGTTTGACGCAGTGGTCCCGGTAATCGACGGACGTGAGCAACCACTATGCGCCGCTTATCGCCGGTCTTGTGCGGACATAATCGAAAAGCTCCTCAACAATGGAGAACAACGACTGACCGCGATCGTCCAACAATTACCCATTCGGAGAGTCGGTGAGGCCGAGCTCCGCCTCATCGATTCTGATCTGCGCAGTTTTTCCAACGTCAATACGCCTGAGGAGTACGCGCGCGCGCTTAAGCTTGGCCTCTCCGAATAGCTTCAAAAGCACGGGTCCCGACGCGCTTGACCGAGCCGTCCGCCACGCTTAGCCTAACGCAGCACTATCGAACGGCAACGAAAATGCCTCGCCGACTTCTTGGACGATTCCGGTTCCTGCACGAGCCTTTCGTCACGCCACCTCCGCTGAAGCAATAAATGATAAAGTTCGATCCAGTTTTATGTCGGCGATAATCATGGACGGTCGCGCCTTAAGCGAGCGCCTCAAACCAGAATTGCAACGCTATGCGCGTGAATTGACCGAGCATCACGGAATTGTGCCGATGCTCGGAGCGATTCTCGCCGGTAATAATCCGGGTTCGTTGCAGTACGTTAAGAACAAACGACGGATGGCTGAAGAACTGGGTTTCAAAACCGAGATTCGTACGATGTCCGGTGACGAAGCTACTACCAGCAATCTGCTTAACGCGATCGCTAAATTCAATGACGATCCTCGCATCACGGGAATTCTGCTGCAGTTGCCGCTGCCCGCGGGCGTCGATGTCTTTCGCCTGTTCGACGCGATCGCCCCCGAGAAGGACGTCGATGCGGTCGGCGCCGGGAGCATCAGCGGGTTTTATCGCGGCGAGTGGGGCCGCTTTATCCCGTGTACGCCACGCGGCGTGCTGACGCTGCTCGATTATTACAAGGTTCCGGTGGACGGCGCAGGGGCGGCGGTGATCGGACGCAGCGATATCTCGGGCAAGCCAATGGCGCTGATCCTGGGTGGTCGCTTGCGCAACGCGACTGTCACCTGGTGCCATCGCCATACGCGTAATCTTGAGGAAATCTGTCACGAAGCCGACCTGCTCATTTCCTGCGCAGGCGCAGAGCTCAGGGATCGGCCGTTCATGATCACCGCAGAGATGGTTAAGCTCGGAGCCTGTGTGATCGATGTGGGCTTTCGTCGGATCGGTCCGGGCCGTTTCACCGGCGACGTCGATTTTACTGCGGTCAGTGAAGTGGCAAACTGGCTTACGCCTAATCCCGGCGGTACTGGTCCGATGACGGTTTTGGCGCTGATGCAAAATCTGATCGATGCCGCACGTTACCGGCTCGGTCTCGAACGCGCCGCTTATTCGGTGTGAGCAACAGGATGCAACCTAATCAGCAACCAAAAAAAGAAACGCGCACGACCAACAGTGGCGAAAAGCGTACGCTGAGCGACGTTTTGATCGGGCCGGCGCGCAATGTTCGCGACCCGGAGATTTTTCATAGCCTGTCACTCGTCGCCTTTCTCGCCTGGGTCGGCCTGGGCTCGGACGGCTTGAGCTCGTCCTGCTATGGACCCGAAGAAGCCTTTCTCGCGCTCGGGCCTCATCAATATCTCGCTGTCTTCCTTGCGATGTTGACCGCCCTGACGGTCTTTATCATCTCAGCGTCGTATTCACAGACGATCGATGAGTTCCCGACCGGCGGCGGCGGCTATCTGGTCGCGACCAAGCTGCTCGGCAGCTACGCCGGGCTGACCTCCGGCTGTGCTCTCGTGATCGATTACGTGCTCACGATCTCGATCTCAATTGCCAGCGGCGCCGACGCGATTTTCAGCTTTCTGCCGATCGGATGGCTGCCCTACAAATTCTGGGTCTGCGTGCTGGTCGTAATCATCTTGGTTGGGATGAATCTACGCGGCGTCAAAGAATCTGTACTAACGCTGCTGCCTATTTTTATTGCGTTCGTCATCACTCATGTGTGGCTGATTACCTACGCGCTGATCGAAAAAGCCCCGATGCTCCCACAGATCACGCATGACGCGATCGGCGAGGTGCATCGGAGCTACCACAGCATCGGTTTCATCGCGCTCGCGATAATCTTCCTGCGCGCCTATAGCCTCGGCGGCGGCACCTACACCGGTATCGAAGCAGTGAGCAATGGACTTCCGATCCTGCGCGAGCCGCGCACCGTGACCGGCAAACACACCATGATCTATATGTCGATCTCGCTGGCCTTTGTAGCCGGCGGAATCCTGTTCGGCTACATGCTGTTTAACGTCGGTCCCATCCAGGCGAGACCTTGAACGCGGTGTTATTCCAGAAAATGGCCTCGCATTGGCATCTTGGCTCACTCGCGATTGGCTCTCCGATTATCACCTTTACTTTATTGACCGAGGGCGCGCTGCTGTTTGTCGCGGCGCAGACTGGCTTCGTCGATGGCCCCCGGGTGCTCGCGACGATGGCGGCGGATCGATGGTTGCCGCGGCGCTTTTCCAACCTGAGTGCTCGGCTGGTCACGCAGGACGGCGTACTGGCGATGGGCTTGGCGGCAGGTGTGATTCTGGTCGGCACGCATGCCAGCGTGGACTTGCTCGTCGTGCTTTATGCGATCAACGTCTTCATCACCTTCACCTTCTCGCAGCTCGGTATGACGGTGCATTGGTGGCAGTCACGCAGGAGTGAACCGCGATGGATACGCAAGCTGCTCATCAATGGCGTCGGCTGCGGTTTCACCGGGTTGATCCTGATCCTGACCGTGACGCTCAAATTCGACCAGGGCGGCTGGGTCACGATCTTGATGACAGGCGGGTTGATCGTAATCTGCTATGCCGTGCGGATGCATTATAATCGCGTAGGTAAAGCGATCGCGCAGCTTGAGGCCGATATTCTGCCCGAAATTTTCGCCGCCGACGAAAAACCGCCGGTCGAACGTGACCCGAATGCTCCTACTGCCGTGATTCTTGTCAGCGGCTTCAATGGAATCGGGTTGGCGACGATGACGACGATTCAGCGGCTCTTCAGGAATCAGTTTCCCAACGTGGTTTTCGTCGGCGTTGCGGAAGTCGATTCGGGCCAGCTTAAGGGACCGGAAGAAGTACGCCATCTCGAACAGCAGGTGGCCGATGATCTGGTCGAATACTGCCGTTTCGCGAGCGATTTAGGTTTCCACTCCGAGCTGCGCGCCGGTATCGGTCCGGATGTCGCCTTTGAGTTGCATCGGCTCTGCCTTAGGGTCGCGAACGAGTTTCCGCACGCAGTATTTTTCGCCGGAAAGCTGGTATTCACCAACGAGCTCGATGGTTATATCAGCCGTTTTCTGCACAACCATATCGCGCTTGAATTGCAGAAGCGGCTCCAGACCGAAGGTCTGAGCCTAGTGATCTTGCCAGTCCGCGTGATGCCCACGCGCATTGGCCCAAAAATCGCCCCGCGTATCACGCAACCCGTCCCAGCCATGCAGAAATAAAAATTCTACCTCAATCAACTATGGCTCTGATTTTCTGAGACTGATGGCGCGAATTTCTTCGTCAGCCAGGCAAGAACTACCTCTTGGTCTTCTGGCGTAGCGCGCCGAATCTGGGTCATTACTTGTACGCGCGAAGATTTAGGAAAAGGAAGATATCGTAGACCTTCGTGGCAATTCTCGCATTCTGTCCTAATGTAATGAAAAACATCTCGACCTTTCGGCACTTCCGCAACGTAACCAAAGGTTAGAGCTATCGCTCGTTTAGGACGGTATGGATCAGAATCTCCAATTTGTGCTCCACAAACCATGCAGCCATATTCATCACGTTTTAAGAGTGCTGGCCCGAGTTCATTAATGACAGTCTTTCCGACCTCCGGGCGTATGGGTCTCTTATGGTAAGACATGGCATGTTTTCCCTTTGACGGTCGCTCGTTTGGTTTGATCTGGATTGCTCATCACAAACTATTTCAATATGCTCAGAAATTTTCCTCGATGATCTTTGTGAGCTGTTTCAAGGCGTCGCTAGTGAATCTGATAGATTGGCTGACCTTACCCGGAATTTGGCGATGTTTCGAGCCATAGGTATCGACCTGTAGGGTCTTCGTCCCATCGGGTTCATCGATCAGAGAATAAGTCGCGTCAACCTCGGTGTGCGCTGAGTATTTATCAAAAGCTCGCGGTTGCAATTCTCTAATTATAGCCAATCCAGCTCCCCATAGTGATTTTCGATTGAACACTATCGCAACTGGACAGCATCCGCCGTGAGCAATTCCCTGACTTCTGCGACGAAGGCCTCGGTGGGCGCGACGCGATAGTTATCGCCGAGCAGGAAAATCGCCTCGTGGCCGTCGTCAAACTCGAGATGCAGATAGGTCATCGATTGCCCGTTATGGCGCCGCAGCAGCTCCTTGAGCCGCTCCAGTTCGCCGTTGGCCATCCGCTCCCGCGGCGCGCTGATACGCACCTCGCGCACCGCCTCGATCAACGCGGTGCCCAGCGGCCGCATTCTCGACGATGATCTGCGCGCGTTCGTCGTCGACGTCGAGCTTGCCTTTCGCAACCACCGGCTAGTCGCCCGTGATCGTGCTCTCATATTTCTGATAGGTCTCGGGCCACGCGATGCATTCGACCGCCCCCTCGCGATCCTCGAGCTGAGAACGTCGCATAGCGCTTGCCGGCCTTATTGTTCTTGAGCTTGACCGCATGGATCACGCCCGCCAGCCGCACCTGGCTGCCATCCGGGGCGGACGGCAGATCGGCGGTGGTCAGTTTGCCGATCCGGCGCAACTCGCGTTCGTACTTGTCCAGCGGATGGGCGGTGATGAAGAAGCCGAGGGCCTCCTTCTCGAAACTGAGCAACTCATTCTGCGGCCATTCGGCGACCGGTCCGCGCGGCAGCTCAGGGCCGGCGGCACGATCGTTCTGACCGAAAAGACTGATCTGGTTCCTGGCAGCATCGCTTTCGTCGCGCTGCGCCAGCCTTCAGCGCATCGTCGACCTGCGCCATCAGGGCCGCGCGCGCATTCCGGTGGAATCGAACGCGCCGCACTTGATTAACGCTTCGAGCACGCGTCGATTGACCAGTTGCGTGCCGACACGCAGTACAGAAATCAGCCAGGTTCTTGAACGTCACCGCCGCTTTCGCGCACCGCGATAATCTCTTCGGCGGACTTGGCGCCGACCCCGCGAATCGCGCCCAGGCCAAAGCGAATCGCGCCATCGCTGACCGTGAACTTGACGCGGCTGTGATTGACGTCGGGCGGCAGCACCGGGATGCGCATTTCGCGCAGCGGCCGCGATATTCTTGTAGGTCTTGTCGGTGTCGTCCATGTCGAGCGACATCAGCGCCGCCATGAATTCGTGCGGGAAATGGGCTTTCAGGTAGGCGGTGGTGTAAGAGGTCAGCGCATAAGCGGCGGCATGCGAACGGTTGAAGCCGTAGGAGGCGAAGGTCGCGATCTTCTCGAAAATCGATTCGGCGAGGGCCTTATCGACGCCGTTTTTCACCGCGCCCGCGATAAAGCGCTCGCGCTCCTTCTGCATCACCGCGATCTGCTTTTTGCCCATCGCGGCGCGCAGGATATCGGCTTCTTCGAGCGTATAGCCGGAGAGCGCCTGCGCCGCCCGCATCACCTGCTCCTGGTAAATGATCACGCCGTAGGTATCGCGCAGCACCGGCTCCAGCAGCGGATGATCGTATTCGACCGGCTCCTTGCCATGCTTGCGCTGGATAAACGGCTCGACCATGCCGGCGTCGAGGGTGCCCGGGCCGGAACAGCGAAATCGCCGCGATCACGTCCTCGAAACACGAGGGCTTGAGTTCGGTCAGAAACCGGCGCATCCCCGAACCTTCCATCTGGAACACGCCGACGGTGTCGCCGCGGGCGAGCAGCCGGTAACTTTCGGGGTCGTCGAGATTGAGCCGATTCAGGTCGGGCGGCGTTTGCCGCCCGCATCGCACCAGATCGAGCGTGTCGTTGATCAGTGTGAGGTTCTTGAGCGCGAGGAAATCGAACTTGATCAGCCCGATCTCCTCGACCCCCTTCATCGAGTACTGGGTAATCGCATGCGCCGTCTCCGCTCTGCTCCTTGTCGACGTAGAGCGGCACGATTTCGTGCAGCGGCACGTCGGAGATCACCACGCCGGCCGCATGGCGCGAGGCGTGACGCAGCAGCCCTTCGAGCTTGAAGGCGTACTCGAACAGTTCGGGATGCTGCTCGCGCTCGGCCTTGAGCCGCGGTTCCATTTCGAGCGCGTCCTTAAGCGGAAAATCGCGGCCCTGCTTGGGCGCGGGATAAAGCTTGACGATGCGATCGGTCTCGGCGAACGACAGTCCCAGCACGCGGCCGACGTCGCGGATCGCCTGTTTTCCCTTGATCGTGCCGAAGGTGATGATCTGCGCGACGCGATCGTCGCCGTATTTCTGGCGCACGTAGTCGAGTACTTCGTCGCGCCGCTCGAAGCAGAAATCGACGTCGATATCGGGCATCGAGCGGCGGCCCGGATTGAGCCATCGCTCGAACAGCAGCTTGTGCTCGATCGGATCGACCTCGGTTATCCGGAGCGCATAGGAGACCAGGCTGCCCACCACCGAGCCGCGGCCTGGTCCGACCGGAATCCCGAGGCTGCGCGCATAATTGATGAAGTCGGCGACGATCAGCATGTAGCCGGAAAAGCCCATCTCGCGGATGACCGGCAGCTCGCGGTGCGAGCCGCTCGAAATAAGGCGCTTCGTCGAATTCGCCGCGCCGCGCGTGCAGTCTAACGTCGGCTAGTCCGTCGCGACCTGCTGTCCAATATGGTCCAGTCTGCGCACGCGCTGTTCAATCGCGAAGGACTTGCACAGCTGATACGTCGATCCGGACGGATTTGCAGTGCGTTTCGGCTGGAAAATCGGGAAATGGAACTTGCCGAACTCGAATTCGAAATCGACCCGGCCGCGCGATTTCCATCGTGTTGCGAATCTCCTCGGAATCCGCGCCGAACGCCGCCGCCATCTCCTCGGGCGTCTTGACGTAAAGCTCGTCGGTATCGAAACGCCAGCGGGTTTCGTCCGCCATCGTCTTGCCGGTCTGGATGCAGAGCAAGACTTCATGGGCTTTCGCGTCCTCGCGATGGAGATAATGGCAATCGTTGGTGGCGACCAGCGGCATGCCGGCGGTGCGGCCGATCTCGCGCAGGGCCTCATTCAGTGGCCCGTGCAGAGCGTTGTCCTGCAATTCGAGATAAAAGCGGTCCGGAAACATGCGCGCGTACCATTCGGCGGCTTCGCGCGCCTTGTCCAGCTTTCCACTGCGCAGCGCGCGCGCGACCTCCCCGCTAAGACATCCTGAGAGCACGATCAGCCCTCCGAGTTCTCAGCGAGAATCTCCTTATCGATACGCGGCTTGTAGTAGAGCCCTTCCTGTAGGCCGCGGTGAGCAAGCGGCAGAGATTCTGATAGCCCGTGCGCGACTGGGCGAGCAGTATCAGATGGAAATTGCCGCCGCTCGACATCGTCGCTGCGCTGCGTCTGCGTGCGATCGGTGCGCTTGCCGGGCGCCAGATAAGCCTCGCATCCAATGATCGGCTTGATTCCGTTGGCCTCGGCCTTTTGAAAAAATTCGACCGCGCCGAACATGTTGCCATGATCGGTCATCGCGATCGCCGGCATCCCGGAGTTTTTGACGTGCTCGAGCAGCGGGCCGATCTTATTGGCGCCGTCGAGCAGGCTGTACTGGGTATGAACGTGCAGATGGACGAAACTCATCTCTTGTCTCTTTCCTGATTACTTTGCTTCGCGCTTCACTATCTGTCTAAGCCTGCTTACTCCGGAGGAATCGTCACCGTAATAGTATTTTTTAGTCTAAAGCCGGTGATATCGATGGTACTTGAGTTTTGGGCAGCCCTATCAATTTCTTGGCTAGATCAATTGCCTGCTCGCGATTAAGTTGGAACGCAACCGTCTTGAGTTCGGAGGTTTGTTTCTTAGTTCCCAAAACAGGATAGATTTGCTGACACTTTACGTTTCTAAACGATCTCCTTCCGTTCGGCATCGTATCTCCCCCTTGAGTTTGGAATATTTTAGCGCACCAGTGTCTTGTATTTGGCGCTTTTAGGTGCAGCGAGGCTGTTGACAAAGGCTCTTTTTTCAACAGCCTCCGACTGGCGCGGAAAAGGATAATGACCCACAATTGACCCGTGCAGCAGCTCGCCAGAGAAAAGTTTCCCGCGCTGGCGTCGCTCGAGGACGGTCCCTTTTCTGCCCTGCTCGGACTTCGAATCGAAACGGCTGATGCGGGCAAAGTGGCGGTGCGGATGCCATTTCATCCCCATTTGCTCAACTACGGACCGCCCGACGTGCCGATTCATGGCGGCGCTATCGCAACTCTCGCTGACTTCGTTGCGTGCGCTGCGGTTTGGACCCTGCCGCAAACTCGCCAGAGCGCAACCATTTCCATGACCGTCAATTATACTGCTCCGGGTATCCGGAGTGATTTGATTGCACACGCGACGGTAAAGCGAGCGGGAAAGCGTATAGCAAGTCTTACGGTCGAGATTCGCGACTCCAGTAATCAACTGGTGGCCGACGCACTTATTACCTATAAGATTGGATGAAATGGTAGTGCATAACTTCTTCGGGTACTTTTTCCTACAGTCGGACTGATCAAGAGAGATCGCTCGGTCCTTTTCCCGCGCTTTAGATACCTTAGCTTAGCAAATGTTGTCAATTTTAATGGCATGGCGATTGCGCTTACTTAGCTCTTAATCGTGGCAGCCGAATGTGCCGGTTTAGAACCGACACTAGTAGTAATTCACGGTGGCCACTCAGGAGAGCCATGCGTATCGAAAGACAACTTAAATATGTGATTGCGAGTGCGGGCCTCGCGCTCTCGCTTGCGGCTTTTGCACCGATCGGTTTTGCCCAAGTCGCCGGCGGTGGCGGAGCTACAGGCGCTGGTAGCGGCATGTCGGCAGGACCCGGTATGGGCGCCGCAGGAGCTACTGGCAATAGCGGCAGCGGTGCTACGAGCGCGATGCCCGGCACGGCGGGTTCGGGAACAACTACAACAGTGCCTCCGAGTGCCGGAGATTCCGCCACGGGGAATGGAACACTGTCATCAAACCCGACCGGCCAGGGAATGACCAACAACAATAATCCTAATACATCCGGTTCAAATGGGATGGGCACTGGTTCTACTGGAGCTTCAGGAAGTAATCCTAGCGGCACGGGTAGCAGCGGCAGTACTGGATATTAATATTGGCGAATCTATAACTCTCTTACTTACGTCTTCATAACTGGGTAGTTAGCGAAATGAAAATCGAACAAAATCTAAAATACATTTTGGCGGGGGCATGCTTTAGCCTCTCGCTGGCGGCATTTGCACCGATGGTTCATGCGCAAGCTGCTGGAGGAGGCGGCGGCGCAGCGGGAGGAGCTTCCGGCGCGGCAGGGAGTGCAGCTGTGGGAAGTGGTGCAACCGGTAATAACGGAGTCGCTGCGACGTCACCTTCCACGCTGGGCGGCTCGGTTAGCGGCAGCTTATCGGAACCCGCAGTTCCAGGCTCTACTGCTGGAGATACCGCCGTACATCACGGCCCGACCGCCGGTAACATGACTTCGACCAATCCATCATCCTCTGCGATGAGTCCATCAGCTTACGGCAACAATCGCGAGTCGGATACCAGCGCAAATCACGCGGTAAAGCGGCGCGAGCGTCACGCAATAAACCATCATCCGCATCATCGGAGCTCTCAATCCACCACCACAACCACTGAATCGGAGTAATAGGAGGCGAACATGAACGAAGAGCAGTGGAAAGGCAAGTCCCATCAAATAAAAGGCGAGATAAAGCGGCGATGGGGCAAGCTCACCGAAGACGACCTTACAGAGTCGCAGGGCAGCATGGAAAAACTGATGGGTAAAATTCGGGAACGCTCAGGCGACTCACAGGAATCGATTAACGAATGGTTCAAGTCGCAGGGCATCGATTAAACCAATCAGCAATCGATTGATCTGATTCGAGCGCCGGATCTTAAGAGATTCGGCGCTCTTTTTCCTTATTCCCAATGTGTTTCCTTTATCGGCTATCGGCGGTCTCACTTGTGATTCGGCTTAAAGTGGTGTGAAGATGATCTGGTAGGGACTGAACTGAGCGAGTCTCTTGAATGATCTGAGCCGATGGAGCAAACGAAGTTGATCTCAACTACTGTCGTAGGTAGCTATCCGCAACCGGATTGGTTGATCGATCGCGCACGGCTCAAGAAGCAGGTCCCTGCGAGGGTTCGCGTTTCCGATTTGTGGAGAATCCCGGAACCTTGGCTCGAACAGGCGCAGGACGACGCAACCGTTCTCGCGATCCGTGAGATGGAACGCGCTGGAATAGATATCGTCTCGGATGGTGAGATGCGCCGAGAGAGCTATTCGAATCGTTTCGCGAACGCGCTTGGTGGTATTGATCGGGAACGCCTCGGCGCAGGCTTCAATCGGCGCGGAGGACCCGACGTGGTGCCGCTCGTCTCGGGACCGATCCGGCGAATCGCGCCGGTCGAAGTGCGCGATCTCGAATTCCTGCGCGCCAACACCGATCGCCAAATCAAGATTACCTTGCCTGGTCCATTCACGATGACCCGTCAGGCGGAAAACGCCTACTACGCCGACGAGGAAGCGCTCGCGATGGCTTATGCGGAAGCCGTCAATCTAGAAATCAGAGACCTCTTTGCGGCAGGCGCCGATGTCGTTCAACTCGATGAACCCTATATGGATTCCTTCCCGGAGGCGGCCCGGCGCTACGCGGTCCCGGCGATCAATCGAGCGTTGCAGGATATAAGGGGAACAACGATCGTGCATCTCTGTTTCGGATACGGGCACTATATCCGCGAAAAAAACTCGCCTTATTCTTTCCTTTCCGAACTCGACGCCTGCGCCGCCGATCAGATCTCGATCGAAGCAGCGCAACCCAAATTGGATCTGGCAGTCCTCAAAGAGCTGTCCTCCAAAACGATTGTTCTGGGCGTGCTTGATCTCGGTGATAAGCATAACGTTGAAACACTCGAAGTTGTCGCCGAGCGACTGCGTGCAGCGCTGAAGATAATTCCGCCGGAACGATTGGTTGCAGCGCCCGATTGCGGAATGAAGTATCTCGCCCGTGAGGCTGCATTCAATAAGCTGTGTGCGCTGGCCGCAGGAGCGCAGCTTGTCCGCGCTGAACTATAGCGCCTTGATCTAAATTGATCCCGTGAACGCGATATTGGCTAGCAGGGACAGGACTGCTAGACCAATTATGCGCGATTGATCTGTATCGAATCCGTATCATCCATGAATCTGGTTGGGATTTCCGCTTATTACCACGACAGCGCCGCTGCTCTGATTCGCGACGGTGAAATCATCGCGGCAGCGCAGGAAGAGCGCTTCACGCGCAAAAAACATGATCCGAGCTTCCCAAGTCAGGCTCTCGCCTATTGTTTGCGCGAAGGCGAGATTAGCTTGCGCGACATTGATGAGATTATCTTTTACGATAAGCCGCTGCTGAAATTCGGTCGGCTGATCGAAACCTATTTAGGATCCGCACCACGCGGACGCCGCTCGTTCGTTGCCGCTATGCCCGTGTGGCTCAAAGAAAAGCTCTATCAGAAATCACTTTTGCGCCGCGAGATTGCGCAGACCGTCGGCGCACGTATCAGCGAAGTTCCGCCGCTGCGCTTCACGCGGCATCATCAGGCCCATGCCGCGTCCGCATTTTTTCCGAGTCCGTTCCAGCGAGCGGGCGTGCTGTGTCTCGATGGCGTCGGGGAATGGGCTACGACCTCAGTATGGCTGGGCGACGGCAACCGCCTCGAGCCGCAATGGGAGATTGCATTTCCCCATTCGCTCGGTCTCTTATACTCAGCCTTCACTTACTACACCGGATTCAAAGTCAATTCCGGTGAGTACAAGGTGATGGGCCTTGCTCCTTATGGCGAACCGAAATACGCCAGCCTGATCCTCGATCAACTTATTGATCTGAAGGATGACGGCACTTTCCGTCTGAATCTGGATTACTTCAATTACGTGACCGGCCTCACGATGACGAATGGCGCTTTCGCAAGACTATTCGGCGGGCCGCCACGCAAACCCGAGGCGTCAATCACCCAGCGCGAGATGGATTTGGCGCGCTCGATTCAGGAAGTCACTGAAGAAGTTGTTCTTCGACTTGCCCGCACCATCCGCGGCGAACTCGATGTCGAATATCTATGCCTAGCTGGCGGAGTCGCGCTCAACTGCGTCGCCAATGGACGCGTACTGCGCGAGAGTGGCCTGCGCGATCTCTGGATTCAGCCGGCCGCCGGTGATGCCGGTGGCGCAATCGGAGCCGCATTATCCTCATGGCACGAATATCACGACATGCCGCGCAATCATCCAGTTGATTGTATGCAGGGCGGTTTTCTCGGCCCCGCATTCAGCAGTGAAGAAATTCGCGCCACGCTCGATAAGCTCGGCGCGCAATACGAATATTTGAGTGACGCCGACCTTTATGATCGGGTTGCCGGACTTCTGGCGACGGAAAACGTCATCGGATGGTTTCAGGGACGGATGGAGTTCGGACCGCGCGCACTTGGCAATCGCTCGATTCTCGGTGATGCACGAAGTCCTCGAATGCAATCCGTGATGAATCTCAAGATCAAGTACCGGGAGTCATTTCGGCCTTTCGCGCCCGCCGTGCTCGACCGCTGCGTTGCGGATTTTTTTGAGCTCGATCGGCCGAGTCCATACATGCTGATAGTCGCACCGATACGCGAAAAATTAAGAATTATCCAGAATAGGCAAAATGGGGCTAAATTCGGAATAGACAAGCTCAATGAGGTGCGTTCATGTATTCCTGCAGTAACTCACGTTGATTATTCGGCTCGCGTTCAAACCGTCAATGCCGAGACTAATCAACGGTTTTATCGGCTGCTTGAACGATTTGAGGCTCTTACGGGCGTTTCACTCCTGGTAAATACGTCGTTTAATGTGAGAGGAGAACCTATAGTCTGTTCTCCGGCGCAGGCGTATCTTTGTTTCATGCGCACTGAGATGGATTACCTCGTGCTCGGTAATTTTGTCCTAAGCAAGAGCTCTCAAACAGTTCCCGCGGTAGATCAATCCTGGACCAAGGAGTTCGAGCTGGATTGAGCTCGCGCATTTCATCCGGAGAACTCAGGAAGTTCGGATTGATCGTCGGCGGCATGTTCGCTGGCCTGTTTGGACTTCTGTTCCCATGGATTCGGCATGCGCATGTCCCGCTTTGGCCGTGGTTTCTGGCTGTGATTCTCATTGCTAGTGCGCTAATCACGCCGCAGTTATTGCGTTATCCGTACATCGTGTGGGAACGAATTGGCAAGGCGCTCGGTTGGATTAATTCGCGGATTATTTTGAATATTTTGTTTTTTGTCATGTTCGCTCCGGCCGGAATTGCGGCTCGGCTGTTCAAATGGGACCCCATGAAACGGGAGTTCGAGCCAAACGCATCGAGTTATCGAATAATCAGCCAGCGTTCTTCTGTCGCAGATATGGAGAAACCCTACTGATGTTCGAAGCAGTCCGCGATTTATGGGGCTTCATGCGCGAGCATAAGAAATTGTGGCTGGCACCATTTATCGCTGTACTGATGATCGTCGGTATTGCGGTGATTTTAACCGAATATACCGCGATCGCACCGTTCATCTATACGTTATTTTAGAACGATCAAAATTAGTATCTTGACCGTTCGTTATGGCAATGGAGGAGTAGTCAGAAGAATGTCACAGGTCGATTTCGATGTAGCAATTCTGGGAGGGGGACCCGGCGGCTCTGCAGCGGGAGCCTACTTGGCCAAAGCCGGGTTGAAATGCGTCATCTTCGAGCGCGAATTGTTTCCGCGCGGGCACGTCGGCGAATCATTGGTGCCGGCCTCAAATCGCGTCCTCGGTGATCTCGGCTTGATTGAGCAGATGGACGAACTCAAGTTTCCGCGCAAGTTCGGCGCAGTCTGGACTTCGGCTTCGTATGCGCCCGTTTATAATGTCGATTGGGAAGGCTTGGATACCGGCTCACAATCAGTCGGAACTGAGGAAATCGCCGCCAATGTCCGCTTCGAGGAACGGGCTCAGCCGGGAGTTAACCTCAACTACACCTGGCACGTTGATCGCAGCAAGTTTGACAACATGCTGCTGCATAACGCCAATCAGATGGGTGCAACCGTCTATGAGGGAATGCGCGTGCAGTCGGTGGATTTCAGCGATCCCGCGATGCCCAAGGTTAAACTCACGATGGGTCGTCAGGAACTCACTGTGCGTTCACGCATGGTGATCGACGCGTCCGGACGTCACACTCTGCTGGGCAATCAATTGCGCCTCAAGCAGGCCGATCAAGTGTTCGACCAATACGCGATTCACACCTGGTTCGATAATTACGACCGCCTCGCCGTCTCCAAGAAGGAACTGTACGGCGATTACATCTTTATCCATTTTCTGCCGGTCAATAACACTTGGATTTGGCAGATTCCAATCACCGAAACCATCACCAGTATTGGCGTCGTTACGCAAAAGAAAAACTTCCAGAAAACTCGCAAATCACGCGAGCAGTTCTTCTGGGAATGCGTCGAATCACGCAAAGAACTTGGTGAGGCGCTTCACGCTGCAAAGCAATTACGTCCGCTGAAGGACGAAGGCGATTACAGCTACAACATGAAGCAGATCTGCGGCGATGGCTACGTTCTGGTTGGCGATGCCGCCCGTTTCGTCGATCCAATCTTTTCGAGCGGCGTGAGTATCGCCTTGAACAGCGCTAAGCTCGCCTTGCAGGACATCATCAAGGCGGCGAATAACGGCGGTTTCCAGAAAGCCGCCTTCGATGATTTCGAGGCGATGATGCGGCGCGGCACGCGGAACTGGTACGAGTTCATCTCGCTCTATTATTGCCTCAACGTGCTCTTTACTTTTTTCCTGCAGGACCGCCGCTATCGGCTCGATGTGCTCAAGCTCCTGCAAGGCGACATGTACGATGAGGAGCGACCGAAGGTACTGTCGGAAATGGCGCGCGTCGTTCAGGATGTCGAACGGCGCCCCGGTCATCCATGGCATAAGCTGCTTGGTGCTTTGACCTGCGACGCATTCAGTCCGGCCGCAGCTTAAAGCACTAACTCACCGTTTCGAAAGGGCTGCTGAATCAATTCAGCAGCCCTTTTTGCTGCTCAATACAGCTTCCAGCTCGGCTGGATAGGCCCCAAAGCTGCGACAGCCGAGGCGAGTGTAACGTATGCAGAAAGTCAAGGGCGGGAACGCTTTCACGCTCCCGCCCTTTTGTCAGTTGCTGTAGTCCAGGATTATAGCAGGTTGAAGTTGTACTGGAATTGAGCGGTCAAGAGGCTCTGGCCCTTGAACAAACCCAGTCCATGCAACATGTCGCTGCCCATGACTTCGATTGCTTGCAGCTTCACGAAGTACTTCTTAGTCCACGGCGGATTCAGCACCAACGTCGGGAACAATGCAAAGGTGGTCCCCTTGGGCTGATAGATCATCGTCCAGGTAGGCTCGATATCCTCCCAGTACCAACCAGTGCCGACGCTCAACAAGGTGAAAACTTCGTTCTTGTCATTAGGCATCGAATCCAGCGCGCCGACCGGCGTGAGCTTCGAGTTGTCCATCGTGATGTCATCATAGAACTCGAAGAATGCGGTCAGATTGCCGGTGCTGGTCAGCCACGGCGCATAGGCCTGATCGATATCCAGCGCGCCCATCACCTTCACCACGTCCGAATACGCGGATGCCACTGAAGGCCAGCGGACGGTCATCATAGAATTGCTTCGTGATTGACGTACACCGCCTCGGCGCGTCCGACCACCGGCAGATACTCACCCAAGGACGCCGGTACCGGCATCGGCCGATCGGCGGTCATGCCTACTTCCTGAATGTCCGGGAAAAAAGATCGTGCCTAGTTGGTATAGTATGGATTATTCGGCCCACCGAAACGCGCGACCGGGAAGCCACCGTTCATATTGTCGTTGTAGTAGAGCGCGGTCAGCTCAGTTGCGCCAATCAACGTATGTAGCCGTGCGCCGTCGTTCCAGTTGGTCGGCTGCATCCCCGGAATGCGATACGGGCCGAAGTCCCACAACGCGTAGTCGCCCGCCGCGCCATAATGGAGATTGTTGTGCGAGAGCACCAGATTACACCCTGCTCCTTGGCTCTTGCGCAGTCCCGCCGGTAGCGGATCATACATATGCCCGCCAAGAAGCTGGCCGCCCCCCAAGCAGTTCCAGAAAGTATGCACGAGAGGTGGTCCGACCAAACTACCGCTGACCCAGCAATTTGTCTTGATCCCACGTTGCTGGCGACCTGGCCTGCCGGATTGCAATGTACGTAACCGAGCGGCTCCCACGGTGTGGCATTGTTGTTCGCCGACCAGAACTGCGAGGCGAATGGTCCCCATGGCCCAGGTCCAGTCGATGCGTTCATGTAAGGAATCGAGTAGTGATCGTAGTGGATATCAAAGCGCTGACTCAAGCCGTGTGTGCCGTAGGTCGCCACGCGGCCGTCCTTGATGCTTCCGCCGGGACCGGTGAAGCGTCCATCAAAGAAGCTGTCTTCCCACCATTGCGGCTGGAAGCCCGGCTGGATTATTAGTTCTAGGAAGTTCGACTGCAGCGGACCAACTTCAGGCAAATTCAGAATCGGATGGATCATCCACTGCGGATTGCGCGACTGTTCGAGATTGGCAAAGCCGAAATTCCACGAGAAATCCTGCGGATTAACCACGTCGCCGATACGGAACGCGAGTGACTGACCCCACACTACGATCTGATTACCTACGAAGGTGGTCACCGGTCCCCACTTATTCTCCCACCAGAAATCTCGCACTGAATATTGATTGTAAAAATCATTGGTGAAGTGACCGGGCTCGGAGCCACCTCGCGATGCACCCGACAGGCCGGACTGGTTGCGCAGAACGGAGATACATAGGCATTTTGAATCGCCGAATCGACTACGTTGTTCGATGAGTTAAATGCATATACCGGCTCATAGACGAACCATTCACGTGCGAAGAACGTGTTGTTCTCATTCAGCCGGTAATTCTCATCGACTTGCAGCAGCGTGCGCGAGACCGCCAGCGCATTCGAGCTATGGGTCCATTCGTGAGTATTGTGCGGATTCTGCCACATCCCGAAGGTCTGGCTAGCGTAGCCCGACACATGCAGGCCGCTTAGCCAACTCGATTCAGCGGCTTGCGTCTGCGGCAACAACTTGGTGGCGGAATTAGTAACACTCAGACCGTCCGTCGGCTGCGGCACCAGATCGCTGGCGGAGCTACTCGCGACCGACAGTGCTATCCCCAGCATCATCGCCGCGATGATGGAAAAAATCTTTACGGAGAAAAACTTCGCGGATCCCCCGAACACATCAGAAATCTGATGGACTCTGAACCTCATACCATTCCTCCCTAACGAGCTGGAGACCATTTGTCTGCCGTCCCCACGGCGGACTTCTTGGTTACTGCTGTGTTGCCCTACCAACAGAAAGGCAACAAGGACGGTTCACTTATATTATGCCGCTATTTGCGTCTTGACCCGAAAATCAATTGATTCGAATCGTTCGGCTCGCGAGTACCTCCTTTGTTCGATCATCCGTTTACAGGATTATTAAACGAGCTACATAGCGGAGGCTTAAAAGAAACGCAACACTCACCAATAACAAAATGCAGCGAATGGGCATTTCTACCCATCGCTGCACCTCAAGAAATTTTCAGCCTGCGATAACGCCCAAGCCGCAGTGCGAGGGGCTCCAGCTGCCCTCACCATCCGTTGGCGGAGGAAAACGCCCCGTTAGGAACTCGCGGTCTGCGGTCGCGAGTTATTCCGCAGGTGGTATTTGGGACCCTGCGGCGGTACGGCTTTAGCGACCACGGCTTGGGCGAACTTCGATTCTCAATCCGGCCGATATCAACTCAACCATCACTTACCTGAATACTCGATTGAATTCCGCGCCATCTGAGCTCGTGCAGGGCATACAAAATGGCTTGTACCCTTTCCATATGCCCCGCCCCGTTTCAAATCAGAGCAGGTTGAAGTTGTACTGGAACTGGGCGGTCAAGAGGCTCTGACCCTTGAACAATCCCAAGCCTTGCCCCCTATCGCTCCCCATGACTTCGATCGCCTGGAGCTTCACGAAGTATTTCTTGGTCCACGGCGGATTAAGCACCACCGTCGGGAACAACGCGAAGGTGGTTCCCTTGGGCTGATAGATCATCGTCCAGGTTGGCTCGATGTCCTCCCAGAACCAACCAGTGCCGATGCTCGCCAGCGTGAAGACCTGGTTCTTGACGTTGCGCTCGGAAAGCAATGGGCCCACTGGTGTCAGCTTCGAGTTATCCAAGGTGGTGTTGTCGTACACCTCAAAGAACGCCGTCAGGTTGCCGGTGCTGGTCAGCCATGGCGCGTAGGCTTGGTCGATATCAAGCGCGGCCATCCACCTGACCACGTCCGAGTAGCGGATGCCGCTGAAAGCGAGGGGCCGATCGTTCATAAACGGTTGATGATTGATGTAAAGCGCTTCCGCCCGGCCGACCAGTGGCAGGTACTCACCAAGCGACGTTGGCACCGGCAACGGACGGTCTGCCGTAATACCTACTTCCTGGATATCGGCAAAGAACAGGCTGCCCAAATTGGTGTAGTACGGCGGCGTAAAGCGCGCGGTCGGAAAACCTTGATCCATGTTGTCGTTGTAGTACAAGGCGGTAAGCTCGGTGGCGCCGATCAAAGTATGGAGTCGTGCTCCGTCATTCCAGTTCGTCGGCTGCATGCCCGGGATGTGATATACGCCAAAATCCCACAGGGCATAATCACCAGCAGCGCCTAAAGGATTATTATTATGCGACAGCAGCAAATTGTTGCCGAACCCCCCAAATCTGCCGGTCCCCGGCGCACATCCAGTCGGGCTGCGTAGCCCCGCGGGTAGTGGGTCGAACAAGACGTGGTGGTTGGGCTTGGAAACTCCCAAAAGGTGACCGCCGCCTAAGCATTCCCAAAAAGTATGCATCAGCGGCGCGCCGATGATGCTGCCACCGAACCAGCAGGGCGTCGCGCTTCCCGGGCTCGGCTGCCCGTTCGCGTTACAGCGCTTATACCCTTGCGTCGCCGCGGCCAATTGCGGCGGGGTGATAGAATAGCTGCCCGCCGCAAAGCCGAAGTACGGGCCGGGGCCGCTGGCCGCAGTCATCTCTTTGCTCCATGAATGCCGATTGTCGTACGCGACGTCGAACCGCATGCTGAGCGAGTGCGTACCAAAGGTCGCCACGCGGCCGTCCTTGATATCGCCGCCCGGTCCGCCGAAGCGATTATCGTAAAAGTCGTTTTCCCACCATTGCGGCTGGAAGCCCGGCTGAATTACTACTTCGAGGAAGTTCGACTGTAACGGACCCCACTCCGGCAGGTTCAGAATCGGATGGATCATCCACTGCGGATTGCGCGACTGCTCCAGATTGGCAAAGCCGAAACTCCACACTAAGTCCTGCGGATTGATCACGTCGCCAACGCGAAAAGCCACTGATTGACCCCACACTACTATTTGATTGCCGACGAAGGTCGTTAGTGGACCCCACTTATTCTCCCACCAGATGTCGCGCACCTGGTAGTTGTTGTAGAAGTCGTTCTGGGTATGGCCGATAGCGGGTGCGTACTCGCGCCTTGTAAAGCATCTTCGCTGTGAGGGTGTGGGCGCCGGCGTAAGCCCTGGCGGGGTGCAGTAGGGGCTCAGATAGCCGTTCTGAATCGCCGCATCCGTCAGGTTATTCGCACTATTGAACGAGTACGGCGGCTCGTAAACGAACCATTCACGCGCGAAGAACGTATTGCTCTCATTGAGCCGATAGTTCTCGTCAACCTGCAATAATGTCCGCGAGACCGCCAGCGCGTTCGAGCTACTTGTCCATTCGTGTGTCGCGTGCGGATTTTGCCACATCCCGAAGGTCTGACTCAGATAACCGGATACGTGCAGTCCGCCCAGCCAGCTCGATTCGTTGGCTTGCGTCTGCGGCAGTAATTTGGTGGCGGAGTTAGTAATACTGAGACCGTCCGCCGGCTGCATCGATAAATCACCGGCGGAGCTATTCACGATAGACAGGGCTATTGCGAGCGCCGCCGTTGCTACGATTGAAGCGATTCTTGCGGATCCCCCGAACACATCAGAACTCAAACAGCTTACGAACCTCATACAATCCTCCCTGACGAGCTGAACTGCCCTGCCAATCGGCCCCACGACCGGCGCCTTTACGTTCAATACTCTGTCGCTCTCCCCGCGAATGTGAGCGACGAGGACGGTCCTTTATTTATGCTGATGACTCTGTGCGATCCCGACTGGATTGCAGGGACCAACTATTTGCCCTACATCGTCTCCTCGATTCTTAATACTATCTCCGAGAATATGTGCTCTATTGCGCTTGACTTACGAGTGCAAGCATCTACGGGTACGATGTCGAATCACTTAGTACCGCAATAGTGGAAATCCGTAGTGAATCCGGTGTTGGAGCGGATACTCAGTGTACTATAAGAGATGAATTAGTACCAGCGACTTCGGTCTCGGACAGGACCACCGGCATCGCGACGCCCGGCCGCAAGGCCAGCAACGCAACGAATCCGCCCAGGCCCGCGATTCCGGCTATGGCGGCAGCCCACAAATAACTGCCGCCGCGATCGATCGCGAAACCGGCCAAAGGCGGACCCGCTAATGCGCTAACTGCCGAGCTAGTATAGAGCGCCCCTAGCAATGAGCCCAGTCCCTCGACGCCGAACAACTCAGCCACCACTGCGGGCGTCAAGGAAACCAGGCCGCCATAAGCAGAGCCCATCACGATCGCAAACAATAGCAGCATCGAATAGGAATAAGCGATCGGCCAGATTGCATAACTCAGAGCGAGCACCAGCAAACTCGCTTTGTAGAACGGAACAATTCCAATCCGATCGGCGAGCGCGCCGAAGCTGAGCCTTCCGGCAATACTCGACGCCCCTACGATCCCGACGAGGCCCGCCGCCGAGACTGCGCTGCTGCCGCGCGATTGTGCAAAATCCGGTAGATAAACAAATGGTATATAGATCGAAACTGACGAGAGCAGACATGCCACGTAAAGCCGGAGGAACTCCGGTGAACGCGCCAAATGCTTGATTTTTCTGGGAACCACATCGCGCATGGCCGGTGGCCCCGTAACGATCAGCCCACATCCGCCGAGCAATACGAGACTCGTCGCGCCGAGTATTAGATACGCCTCGCGCCAGCCGAAGCGTTCGATCAACTTTGCGGCTATGGGCGCGAAGATTAGTGTGCCCGCGCCGATTCCCGAGACCGCGATCCCAAGGGCGAGATTACGGCGGCGGGAAAACCATCCGCCGACTAACGCGAGCATCGGCACGTAGGCGCAAGCAACCCCCACGCCGACGCCCAATCCATAGCTGACGTACCCGATCCATAAATGGCCGATCGTGGCGGTCGCGATTAAGCCGCCGCCCATCGCGATCGCGCCGGCTAGCACCACCGGCCGCGGCCCATAGTGATCAGCGAGCGCTCCGGTCGCAAGACCAAGCAAGCTGTAGATCGCGGCGGTAATTGAGAATACCGCCGAAGTGTCGGCACGCGTCGCGCCGAACTCCGCCGCGATTGACTTGAAGAACGCCCCGAAGCTGTACACGACGCCAAACGCCACGAAACAGGTAATGAAGGCCGCCGCTGCCATGATCCATGCCTGCGGCGAATCTAGCGCGTTACGAGCTACGGGATGACCCGGCGATTCGACGCGCATCAAATTCTACTCAGGCCAACTCGCATCAAGGCTCAGCCGCACTGGCGAGAAAATGATCTGGAGGGCCAAGCAACTTGTGCTGGCCCTCCAGGCAACTTTTCTAGATTTGTTTCAGGCAGGATTTGATCTCTTCAAAATCAGGCACCTTGCGAGCGTCTTCGGAAACCGACGCGTAGCGAATTCTACCTTCCTTATCGATTACATAGGCGGAGCGTTTGCAGACGCCCTTGAAGCCCATCAGATCGTCATAGAGGGTTTGGTATTCGCGGGCTACCGTCTTGTTGAAATCCGAAAGCAGCGGAAACTGATAATTCTCCTTTTTCGCCCATGCATCCAGCGCGAACGGACTATCAGTCGAGATGCCATATACTTTGCAGTCGAGCCCTTCATAGTCCTTGAGCGTGTCGCGCATGCTGCAAAATTCGCCCGTGCATACTTGCGTAAAGGCAAGTGGCACGAACAGCAACAGCACCTTGCTGCCGCGCAAGCCTGAGAGCTTTACGTCTTCCATCTTGTTTGACTTCAAGGTGAAGTCCGGCGCCTGCGATCCTACTGGCAAAGCCATCGTATTTTCTCCTCTTGTAATCCTGATTTTGACTGGAAATTCGGCTCCTAACCTAGCTTCTGACGCGAGCAGAGGCAAAGCGCTTCAGTTGAATCGCGCCTTGGGTACCGGCAATCCCGGAATTTCCGCATGAGTGCGAAAAATCGTGCCCTGCTTACTCGGATCGTCAGTGTTATCCGCCGTGACGATATAAAGCTCGCGCAGACCAGCGCCGCCGAACGTCAGACTGGTCACCATCTTCGCCGGAACTTTCAGCCGCCAATCGAGCGTCGCGTCGGGCTTGAAGCGCACTACTTCGCCGAAATTGACGACCGCAACCACCACGCCGCCTTCCGCATCAATCGCGATTCCATCCGGCCATCCCTGCGGCACTTTCGCAAATACTCGCCGATCCTTCACGGTGCGATCGGGTTGCACGTCATAAACCCACACCGCCTTGGTCGTCGAGTCGGCGTGATAGAGATGCTTGCGCTCCGGGCTGAAGCCCATGCCGTTGGTGGTTTCGATCCCTTCGTAAAGCTTGGTCACCTTGCCGTCCGGATCGACCCGGAACAGGCTGCCTGGAATCCGCTTGGCGCCTTCCTCAAGCGCGTTATGCTCGAGCGATCCGACAAAAATCGAACCGTGATCATCCGGTTGCAGATCGTTGAGGCCGTTGAGTTTGCGCCCTTCCCATTCAACGAAAAGATCGCGGCTGGCGCGCGTGGCCTCATTCCAATAGATCAATCCGCGACCAGTGCAGACGATGCCACCGCCCTCGTTCAGGCCGATTCCGCCCACACCACGCCGTTTCGGGATTAAAGTTTCGATTTTGCCGTCAGGCGAGCGCCGATAGACGCCGCCATTCGGCACATCACTGAAATAGAGTCGGTTCTGTTCGTCGCATCGCGGCCCTTCGATCAGGCCAAACCCACTCGCTAATGTTTCGAGCTCCGCCATGATGGGATGCCCTCCTCGGTCCGGATTTACCACGGTTGCGGCGTCAAGCGTGAACGCCTCAGCCGTATTCCAGATCAGGTCTCGGAAATTTGCAGCGGTATAGTGCGGCGTTCGTCGAGCAGGCGCAGCCGCCGATGGCACAGATAGATCAGCGCCGGCTGCAAGATACGCGTGAGCAGCATGATCGCAAGCGCGCCGCCGATCACCACGATCGCCAGCGGACGTTGTGTCTGCGCGCCGATCCGGGTTGAGATCGCCGCAGGGAACAGTCCCAGCGCATCGACCAGATCGGTCATCATGGTCGCGCGCAGCCGCCGATCGGATCCCATGATGATCGATTCGACAAATGGATGGCCTTCGCGCCACAGCTGGCGAATATAAAAACTCAAAATGATGCCGTCCATCACGGCGATCCCAAAGATCGAGATAAATCCGACTGCCGCCGAAACGCTGAATGGCGTACCGGTGAGATAGAGACCCAGGATTCCGCCGAGACAAGCCACCGGAATCTGCGCCATGATCACAAACGTGTCGATCAGCGAGGTGGTTGCGCCATATAGCACTCCAATGATTAGCAGCAGAGCGATCGGGACAACGACCTTAAGCCGCTGGTTAGCCTGATGCAGTTCCTGGTACTCGCCCGCCCACTCGAGATGCACGCCGGACGGCAGACGAATTTCACGCGCGACCTGCTGTTGCGCGTCCAGCACTGCGCTCTGGAAATCCCGCCCGCGTACGGCGAAGCGCAGCGGTACGTAACGCTCGAGGTTTTCACGATAAATAAACGATGCGCCCTCCGCGGTGCGAATGTTGGCGATTTGTCCTAATGGGATATAGCCGCCGCCCGGGACCGAGACGCGAATCCGCCGAAATTCGTTGAGACTCGTGCGATAATTCTTCTTCCAGCGCACCACCAGATTAAAGCTGCGATCCCCTTCGAGCACTTGCGTGACCGCCTGCCCACCGATCGCGGCCTGAATCACCGCGTTCACGTCGCCCACATTCAGGCCATAGCGGGCGCAACTCTCGCGATCGGGCGTAATCAGTACGCTGGGCTGTCCCAGCGAGCGATAAACCGCCAAATCGACAATTCCGTCAACCTCCTCCATCGCGCGCATCACATCGTTGGCTACCCGCTCATCGACGTCGAGTGCCGGACCGAAAATCTTGACCGAATCACTGCCCTTCACACCCGACAGGGCCTCATCGACGTTGTCTTCGATATTCTGCGAATAGCCGAAACTCACACCCGGAAACTCACGGTTCAGTTTCCGATCGATCTGTCCGACCAACTCAGCTTTGGTGAGTCCGGCCGGCCACTGGTCCTGCGGTTTAAGATCGATTGAAAACTCGATGTTGAAGAATCCAGTAGTTTCAGTACCATCGTCGGGCCGCCCGACTTGTGAAATCACTGTCCCGACTTCTGGAAACGACCTGAACACGCGGCGCATCTGGTTCGCCAGCTCGCCGCTATGATCCAATGAGATCGTCAATGGCATAGTAGCGCGGGCCCAGATATTCCCCTCCTCCAGCTTGGGCAGGAATTGGCCACCGAGTCGCGGAAACAGGCTCAACACAGCGACCACTAATATGGCGATAAGCGCCAGCGTCAGCCGAGGCCATCGCAGCACCTGCACGAATAATCCATGATAAAATCGGCTGATTAAATTCCATAGCCAATTCCCGGATTCCGTCAGTCCTCGCCGAAACAAATACGACGCCAACACCGGCGATAGTGTGATCGCAAGCACGATCGCAGTGCCAAGCGCGTAAGCATAGGTATGAGACATCGGCGAGAAGATCGCCCCCTCGACCCCACGCATCGTAAACAGCGGGAGAAACGCAATCAGAAAAACCAGCGTCGAGAAAAACATCGGCGCGCCGACTTCCTGTGCTGCGTGCAAAATCGAGAGCCGCAATCCGCGCGCCGGAGGCGCCGGCTGACTATCCGAAATATGCCGATGGATATTCTCGACAACAATTATAGTCGTATCGATAATGATGCCGAAGTCGATTGCGCCGAGCGAAATCAGGTTGGCCGGCGTATTGCTGAAATACATCAGCGTGAACGCCCCGCACAGCGCCAGCGGTATATTGATCGCCGCTATGATCGCCGCGCGTAGATTGCCCAGAAAAAACAGCAGCACGATAAAAACCAGCGCCATCCCGATCGTCAGATTCTCGAGCACGGTGTGCAGCGTCGTATCGACCAGCTTGGTGCGGTCGTAGTACGGAACCACCTTGTAGCCGGTCGGCATCAATCCCGACCTGTTAAGCCGCGTAACCTTGGCCCGCACACCTTGAATCGTTTTGATCGTATTGGCGTACTTGCGCATCAGCACGATCCCGGTGGAAACTTCGCCGCGATTGTTCATCCCCACGATGCCCAAACGCGGCGCATAACCGATATCCACCTGCGCAACATTCCCCACCGTAATCGGCGTGCCCTTATTGGCAGACAACACGATATTGCGAATATCCGAGAGCGAATGAATAAATCCGATCCCGCGCACATCGAATGCTTGCTCACCGACTGTCAGATAGTTGCCGCCCGCATTGCTGTTGCTGGCCTGAATCGCACTGATGAGCGTCGATAGCGGGACCTGATAATGATCGATCAGCTGTGGATCGACATCGACGTGGTATTCTTTGGTCAAGCCGCCGAAGGTGCTGACGCCCACCACGCCCGGCGCGGTCGCGAGCTGCTTTGCGACCACCCAATCATTGATTTCTTTTTCCTTGATCAGGTCATGGTCAGGGCTGTCAATCGTATAGCGATAGATTTCGCCGATTGAGTTCTCCGGCGACAATCCTGCGATAATTCCCGAAGGCAGCGTGACCTGTGGCAACTGATCGACAACTTCCTGCCGATCCCAGTAGTAGTCACTATCCCAATTGAAGTAGCAGCGAATATCGGAGAGACCAAAGATCGAAATCGAGCTCATTCGCTCGAGTTCCCGCGAGGAGCCGAGGCCATATTCGAGCGGCACCGTGATCATCCGCTCGACTTCTTCCGCGCTGAGGCCGTTCGGCAGCGTGAGAACCTCGATCATCGGCTGCACCGGATCGGGATAGGCTTCGATATCAATCTGCGAGAAAGAGTACGCGCCGATCAACGCCAGCGCTACGGCCAGCCCGACCACGACGATCCGCTGCTGCAGCGCGACGTCCATTATGGCGCGAATCATAAGTGATCCTCAGAAACTCTCGCCGTTGGCTTCGTGCCACAACGCGCTGACCTGGATCGATTCGCGGGCCACGACCCGCTCGCCCGCACTCACGCCGCGGATAATCCGCACGAAACCTTCATCCCGCCACGATTCGGTCGTAACTGCCCGCCGCTCGAAGCGGCCATCGCTCAACGCGACGAAAACATAATATTGATTCGTGTCGAAGATCAGCGCCTGCTGCGGCAGGATTAGCGCCTCGCCCGCACGCGTTAGAATCCTGACCCGCGCCAGCATCTGCGGCTTGAGCCGATGCTCAGGATTCCGGATGTCGCATCTGATCTGCAAGGTATGAGTTTGCGGGTCAATATTGGGACTGATGCGCGAGATGACGCCATGGAATACCTCGTTAGGATAGGCCGTGGTCGTTGCTTCGAGTTCCTGTCCTTCATGAACCCGCGCCAAATCATCCTCATAGATGTCCGCGACGACCCAGATCGGATCGAGCGTGCCGACCGTGAACAGCACGTCGCCGGCATTGACCTGCGCGCCTCGCGTCACTTTGGTTTCAGTAATTGTCCCGCCGATCGGCGCACGCATCCAGACGGTCGGATTTGGTTCAGTGATGGCGGCGATGTCAGTATCACTCATCCCCAGCAATTCGAGTTTGCGACGCGCCGCGGAAACCATCGCGCCTGCGAGATTGCCGCCCCCGATCGATGCTGCTGTGCTGAGCCGTACCGTCGTTTTGGCCTGCAGGTACTCGGCTTCCGCCGTCATGAAGTCCGGGCTGAAGAGTTCGACGATCGGCGCCCCGGCGCGCACGCTATCCCATTGCAATACACGGAGCTGCTCGATTCGACCGTTGACCCGCGAGATAATCGTCGCGATCCGCCGATCATCGAAAGCGATCTGGCCATTGGCTTCCAACACGCCCGGCAGCATGACCTGCTGCACTGGCACGATCGTCATCCCGGGTACGCCGCCGGGCGGCAGTTGCAGCTCCTGAATCCCGTCGGTCTGCCGGACCAGTCGAGGCGCCGGAGGTTCGGGCGTCGCAACTGCGGCGCGCCCGGTGCTCGTACCGTCGCAGCCGCCCAATCCGAGCGTCAGGATGAACGCCAGTGCGATCCAGATCGTGGCGCGTATCTTTAGCTGACAAAGTCTCACGGCAGCGGAATCCCGCTGGCCTGCTCGAGCGCGACTTTGGACGCGAGGAACTGATTAACCGCTTGCAAATAAGCCACATGCGCGTCGTACTGATGGCGCAAGGTAGTTGCGAGCGTGACGAAATCAACCTTACCCGACTGATAAGCAATCAGCGCGACGCTATAATCCTGCTGCGCCAGAGGAATCAGGCTGTCGCGATACAGCGCAGCGGTCTGCACCGCCAGTTGTGCATTGCGATAAAGAATCGTTACGGCAGCCGCAGTCTGATTACGGATCAAATCGAGATTGCTCCGCGCGGCCTCGAGCGTAAACTGCGCCCGCTGCCGATCTTCGCGCTGCTTCAACCAAAAAAAGACCGGTAAATTGAACGTAATTGCAAACCCGTGATCTTGCAGCCGGTTGGGTGATGGAGCGGCGCTGGACAATAGATAATTGTCGAAAGTGTACGCCAGAGTGTAGTCGGGAGCATATTCGAGCCGCGCCAGCGTAGTCCCGATTTTCGAACTGCGCGCCGCGAGCGCTGCCTCGATAATCTCCTGACGCCGCGTGCTCGTCAAATCGATTAGCTTATCGAGCGGGAACTCCAATGGTTTGAATTCCAGTTTGCGTTCCAGTACCAGTGGATTATCCGGCGGCCGCGCCAGCAGCTGATTCAAAGTTGTCTTGTCGTTCAACTCGGCAATCCGCAGTTGCTGCGCGCTTTGGCGCGCCGCCGCCAGATCAAATTCCGTGGAGATAAAATCGGTCTGGCTGGCGCGGCTGGCCGAATACGCGACTTGCGTCACCTGCATTACCTGAGTCAGCTCGGCGACCGTTTCCTCCTGCGCTGCGGCGAGCTGCTGATCGAGCAATGCCTGATAGAAAGCCGTCGCGACGGCTGCGCGCACATCCCGCAGACTCGCCTCATACACCAAACGGGCGCTCTCGGCCGCCAATTTCGATTGATCGGCCTGCAACAATGCCTTGCCCGGAAACTGGAACGCCTCGTTGACCGTGAGCGCATGGACCGACGCCTGACTGAACCCATTAGTTGGGCTATCGACGTTTGCGTAGCCGAAAACCGGGTCGGCCGGCGCATAGTTCTGCTTAATCGAGTGCATCGCCGCATACCATTGAGCGCGCGCCGCATGTACCTGTGGATTGACCTCGAGCGCGACCTCAATCAGCGCATTCAAACCAATCGGTGAATCGCCGCCGGCCATCGCGATTGCAGGAGCAAGCAGGATACTCAACACGATCAATTTTCCGAGTCCTCGCGGCATTACGTCCTCCACTGACGCAGCTATGCCTCATCAGACCTGCTTAAACTGCGCAGCATGGCATCGCATCATTACGATACGGCTCGGCAGATGTTACCGGTAAGTCACATCCCTCCGCATTACGCGAAGCTTACAACTGCTTCGGTCCACTGATTATGCACTTTGCGCCGCCTGCCTTCGCGTCAGCCCGGACCGCTAACTCATGCGCGCCGAGGCGATGAACCGGACCGCCCCGGCGCATCATCAACGTGGTCTGCGCCTCTCGTCTATTTTAGAGGCGTCTCGAACTTATCCGCCGATCGGCGCGACGTCAAGCCATACGGCCTACCGTATATGATACTTCAATCATAAATTACCATATATAGGCCTTGAATGCGATATTGTTTACTTATACCCTGCCGGGTATAAGGGTTTGCACTATATGGGGCATACGATCGCTGAGAAAGAAAAACTGCTCAATCGAGTGCGCCGCGTTAGAGGCCAAGTTGAGGCCCTCGAACGGGCGATCGACCAGGAGAAAGGCTGTGCCGATGTGCTCCACCTGATTGTCGCAGCACGCGGAGCCATGAACAGCCTGATGGCCGAGATCATCGCGGATCATATCCGGATGCACGTCGTCGATCCGGCGCGTGAACGCGACCGCAGTCGGGCGCAGGGCGCTGAAGAACTGATTGACATCGTGCAGGCCTACTTAAAATAGCTTCGGAGCGATAAATGGAATCTCACGATGGCGCACTGCCTGCTACCGGTTTGACGGTGGACAATAGCGGCTTCGACGAGGCTGAGAGCCAACCCCCGTTCGGATGGTTAGAGGCGACGCGAATAGTTGTCGTGGCGCTAGTGGCGACGGCGTTTCGCTTTCATCCTTGGGGGCCATGGCCGGCCCTCAACTGGCTAGCTATCGCCGGTGTTCTGATCGGCGGATGGCCCATCTTCAAAGAAGCTGCCGAGAATCTCGTTGCGCGGCGCATGACTATGGAACTTTCCATGAGCATCGCGATTCTGGCTGCCGCGGCAATCTCCGAGTTCTTTACCGCGCTCATCATCACTTTGTTCGTCTTGGCGGCCGAAGTGCTCGAACATATGACCGTATCCCGCGGCCGGCGGGCAATTCACGATTTACTGGAATTTCTGCCGCGCGTAGTTACGGTGCGTCACGCCGGCGCCCTTCATGAAACCTCCGCTGACCAGTTGCGCCCTGGCGATGCGGTCCTAGTTAATCCCGGCGCTTTGATCCCAGTGGACGGCATAGTCATCGCGGGTCATTCATTCGTTGACCAGGCGCGCATTACCGGCGAATCGCTACCGGTTGAAAAGCTCCCCGGCTCGCCGGTCTATGCCGGAACGATTAACCAGTCCGGCGCGCTTGAGATACGCGCGGAGCAAATTGGCCGCGATACCAGCTATGGCAAGATTATCGAGGCAGTTGAGCGCGCGGAACGCTCGCAGGCGCCGGTACAGCGTCTCGCCGATCGGCTGGCCGGATATCTCGTCTATTTCGCGCTCGTTTCGGCGGTGCTTACCTTCATTGTCACGCGCGATATTCGTTCCACGATCTCAGTAGTAATCGTTGCTGGCGCCTGCGGTATCGCGGCCGGCACACCGCTGGCGAATTGGGAGCGATTGGGAGGGCGGCGCGCCTTGGCGCAATCATCAAGGGCGGCCTCTATCTAGAAACTCTTGGCCGTGTCGATACCGTCGTGCTCGATAAAACCGGCACGCTCACCTTCGGCCGCACCGAGGTACAATCGGTCTTTGCAGCCGAGGGCAGCACTACACGGGATGTCATCGAAAATGCCGCAATAGCAGAAATCCGTTCTGAACATCCACTCGGGAAGGCCATCGTTGCCCGCGCACGGCTGATGGGCCTATCCGTGCGCGAGCCGGATAAATTTGACTATGTGCCGGGTCAGGGGATCGCGGCTACTGTGAACGGTTCGACCATTTCAGCCGGTAATCGCGCACTGATGCACAACTCGCGCGTTGAGCTGTCCGCAAGCGCGCCCACTACGGATGGGGGCTCTCAGGTATTGGTTGCAAGAGATGGGCGCCTCCTTGGGGCGGTCGTTATCGGCGATACCATTCGCACCGAGGCTAAGCGCGCCATTGAAGCATTTGACCGGATGAACATCGAAAGCATTCTGCTGACGGGTGACAGTAGGCCTGCCGCCGATGCGGTTGCTCGCCAACTTGGAATTAAACAGGCCGAGGCCGAGGTCCTGCCCGAGGCCAAGCTCGCCCGCATCGAGCAACTGGTAGCTGACGGCCGGGTTGTCGCGATGGTTGGCGATGGAATCAACGACTCCCCCGCGCTAACCGCCGCTAGCGTCGGCGTTGCAATGGGTTCAGGGACCGATGTTGCCCGCGAGAGCGGCGATGTCGTTTTGCTTGGTAATGATTTGGTCAGATTTGCCGAGACCTTGGCGATCGCTCGCTGGACGCGGCAAATTATATGGCAGAACTTCGCCGGCACGCTTGTCGTCGATCTCGCCGGCATTGTCCTGACTGCGCTCGGCGTGCTTAATCCAACATTGGCTGCCTTCGTGCACGTGGCTTCGGAAATGACCTTCATTCTGAACTCCGCACGGTTGTTGCCGAGGGCGCGGCAAGGCGCGGTTGCGGTACAACCGCCCGCGCGCCAGGACCAGCCTCTCTTCAAGGCTGCTTGATAGGCACGTCCGGTTGAACGCCACACTCTGGCGCACGAACCGAACAATTTGCGGAACGCAGCTGTTACGCCACGTGTGGGGCAACGGCTATACCGATTTACGTCGTGGAAAATCGCGCGCCGTGTTGCTAGCTTCATGGCTGACATTGCACTCGGGGATTCGCTGAAGCGTCCGGATTCCAAGGAGAGGATAATTACGTGGCTATAAAGGTTGGCATTAATGGTTTTGGCCGCATTGGCCGGATGTTCTATCGCGCCGCTCTCGGTAAAAAAGAGATCGAGGTGGTCGCCGTCAATGACATCACGGACGCTCCGACTCTTGCCCACTTGCTCAAATATGATTCAATCCATGGTCCATTGCCTCATCAAGTAAAGGCTGAGGGCGGCTCCATCATGCTCGACGGCCATGCGCTAAAAGTATTGGCCGAGCGCGATCCGTCCAAACTGCCGTGGAAGGACCTCGGCGTGCAGGTGGTCGTCGAGTCCACCGGATTGTTTACGGCGCGTGACAAGGCCGCGATGCATCTGAGCGCAGGTGCGCGCAAAGTCGTCATCAGCGCTCCCGCCGATGGCGTAGACGTCACCCTCTGTCTCGGCGTCAATCAGGACGCGTATGACGTCAAAAAGCACGACGTCATCTCTAATGCCTCCTGCACGACCAATTGCCTCGCTCCGATCGCCAAGGTCCTGAACGATAATTTCAGCATCGTCCACGGATTGATGACGACCGTGCACAGCTATACCTCCGACCAATCATTGCAGGACGGTCCGCATAAGGATTTGCGCCGGGCCCGCGCCGCGGCAGTATCGATGGTCCCGACCTCGACCGGCGCAGCCAAAGCCATCGGATTGGTATTACCCGCGCTGAATGGCAAATTGGATGGAACCGCGATGCGGGTGCCGACGCCCAACGTCTCAATTGTTGATTTAACCGCGGTCGTCGAGCGGGACGCCGACGAAAAGAGCGTCAATGCCGCGATGAAAAAGGCCGCCGAAGGCGAGCTTACGGGTATTCTCCAATATAATGAGGAGCCCCTCGTCTCGATCGATTTCAATGGTAATCCTCACTCGTCGATCTTCGATGCGCCCCTCACGAAGGTCCTGGGCAAACGGCTGGTCAAAATTTTCTCGTGGTATGACAACGAGTGGGGCTATTCCAACCGCTTGGCCGATATCACCGCATTCGTCGCCGCGCGCCTATAAATGAGGCAATAGCGAAGTACGTCGAGGCCAGTCTAATGGTTGCAAAGTGCAATTTGTCATTCTGAGGGAGTCTGCGACCGAAGAATCTAGCGGTTTCTTATGTTCCATGTGCGCACTAGTTCTTTCCGATTTGCGCAAGCGGCCGGAATTCTTAGGCGGCGATTCACCGGCAATTGATTATTTGCGCGACGCGCCGTTTTTGGGAAATTATTGATCGAAGCAGCACCCTCGACTCGCATGGCCGCGACTCCAATCACCAGCTGTAGGTTCGAGCGTCAAAAGGCGCTCGTACGATGCGATTTCAACGTGCCGCTCGACGCTGGCCGTATCACTGATCCGGCGCGCATCGATGCGAGTCTCGAAACCATCCGCTATATCCTCAGTCACGGTGGTTCAGCTGTTCTATGTTCGCATCTGGGGCGACCCAAAGAACGGAGCGCCGACTTGAGTTTCAAGCCAGTCGCCGAATACCTCAGCAATGTGCTCGACCAAAAAGTCGCATTGGCACCCGACTGTATCGGTGATATCACAGGGCGGATGGTGTCCGCTCTCGCCCCGGGCCAAGCGCTGCTGCTGGAGAATCTCCGCTTCCATCCTGAAGAGGAAAAAAACGACCGCGATTTCGCGCATGAATTGGCGCGCGGCAAGCAGATTTATGTCAATGACGCGTTCGGCACCGCGCATCGCGCGCACGCCTCGACCGTCGGTGTGACGAAATTCCTCCCACGAGCGCACGGCCGGCTTCCTGATGATGCGCGAATTGGAGGCTTTAAGTACCGTGACTGAGAATCCCGCGCGTCCCTATGTCGCGATCCTGGGCGGCGCAAAGGTCTCCGACAAAATCGGCGTGATCCGCAATTTGCTGACTAAGGTCAATTCGCTTCTGATCGGCGGCGCGATGGCTTATACGTTCCTGAAAGCTCAAGGCGTGCCGATTGGGCAATCGCGGGTCGAGGATGACAAACTCGAGCTCGCGCGCGAGCTGCTTGAATTCGCACAAAAGCAAGGGGTTCCGATGGTGTTGCCGTCGGACCACCTCGTTGCAGCCGCTCCTGAAGCGTCGGTTATCGCGGAAACCGCGATAACCATCCCGGGCGATCGGATGGCGCTCGATATCGGTCCGCGCACCGTCGCGGAGTTCATTCGTCAAGTAAGCGATGCGAAAACCGTCGTCTGGAATGGCCCACTGGGATTTTTCGAGCTGGCTCCATTCGCTCAGGGAACTTTGCAGGTCGGGGAAGCACTCGCCAATCTGATTGGCGTCACGACCCTTATCGGCGGAGGCGATACCGCCGCGGCTGTGGCCGGTCAGCCTTGGGCGGGTAAGTTCACCCACATCTCAACCGGTGGTGGCGCGACGCTCGAATATCTCGAAGGAATCGAGCTGCCCGGCGTCAAAGCTCTCGAAGCATAAAGATCGCCGGTTCCTAATTAAGAATAGAACGGATTCAAAATGCGCAAGAAGCTTTTTGCTGGCAATTGGAAAATGAACCTGACTCCGACCGAGGGACGAGCTCTCATCGCTGAGTTGCGCCGCGAGCTTGATCCGGACGCGGCGGCCTTCTTTGCCGATCGTGAAGTCCTGGTCGCCCCGCCGTTCCTGACCATTCCAGCGGTATCGCAGGCGCTGGCGGGCTCGTCAATTCTGCTCGGCGCACAGAATATGCACTTCGAGGAGAAAGGCGCGTTCACCGGCGAAGTTTCCGGCGCGATGCTCAAAGCGTTCGGCATAACCCATGTGATCCTCGGCCATTCGGAACGCCGTCATGTATTCGGTGAAACCGACGAGTTAATCGGTAAACGGGTCGCGGGCGCGATCGCCCAACGATTCAACGCTATATTATGTGTCGGCGAGACTCTGACCGATCGGGATGCCGGGCGCTCGATTGAAGTTGTTCTGAGCCAACTTCAGGCAGGACTGGCCGCCCTGAAAGGCGATAATTCCGCTCGCGTGATTATCGCCTACGAGCCGGTCTGGGCGATTGGCACTGGCCGCAATGCGACTCCGGAACAGGCGCAGCAGGTCCATGCGGCAATCCGCGAGGCCCTTGCCGACCACTTCTCGCGCTCGGACGCCGACAGCATCCGAATTCTCTATGGCGGCAGCGTCACTGCCGAGAATGTCGACTCTCTGATGGCCAAGCCCGATATTGACGGGGCTTTGGTCGGTGGGGCAAGCTTGAAGGCAGCCTCCTTTGCGCGTATCGCGCGCGCCAAGCTCGGCTAAATCTAGGTTCTGATGATCACGATTATAGTCGTAATTCATATTATTGTTTGTCTTACGTTGGTCACTGTCGTTCTGCTGCAACAGGGTAAAGGCGCTGATGTGGGTGCGGTGTTCGGCGGTTCGAGTCAGACGGTATTTGGGGCGAGTGGTGCAGGCAATCTATTAACTAAAGTAACCTGGAGCTGCGCGATCGTCTTTTTCGCAACTTCGATTATCTTGGCGTATTCATCGACACGACGGGTTACCGGCAGTATCTTTGAGGGTGGCCGAATTCCCTTGAACAGTTTGCCGCGCGGTAATGTCGGTGCGCCGGTGATGCCGCCGCCGGTCAAAGCGCCCGCAACCGCGCCGCATCCGGTCGCGCCGGCCTCTCCGGCGGCAAAACAGATAACGCTTACGTTTTCGGGCTTGGTCGTCGCTCAACGGTCTCGTTAGTGCGCGGGTGGTGGAACAGGCAGACACGCGAGTTTGAGGGGCTCGTGGTAGAAATACCGTGCGGGTTCAAGTCCCGCCCCGCGCACCATCCAAAAACCAGAGGAACAAAAATCAACGCTCAGTAGAGTGTGAGCTGAGCGCCAGTCGCTGAAGCAGTGAGCGCTGTCAGGTTAGCGTCGGCGCGCGCCACCTCGAATCCGTACTTTTGCCGCAACGCATCGAAAATCGGCGCGACCTGCGCGTCGTAGTCAGCTGGTGCATAAGCTTTGCCCCCGTAATAATCTTCGAAACGCGTACGGTGCGCCGGAAAATGCTCGCGTATAAAGGGCAAAAAGCGCCGCGCCGCTGCGGGCATCAGATAGAGCGACCGCCACCAGACAGCTGACGCACCCGCCCACCGCGCCATCCTGATGACGTTTTCAAGCGCCGCCGGATGGTCCGTAATTCCCGGAATTACTGGCGCCACCAGCACGTTGCAGCGAATACCGGCTTCACTCAGCGCCTTAATCGCTCGCAGTCTCAAAGCCGGTCGCGGAGCGCGTGGTTCAAGAATTCGTTGCAAGCGTCGACTTAGGGTAGCCAATGAAAAATTAATCATTAGTTTAGATCGCTCATTGATCGTCCGCAGCAGTTCGATATCGCGGATTATCAGCGGCGACTTAGTCGTGATCGAAAGATTAATCCCGCCGAGTCGCGCAAATACTTCGAGCATCGAGCGAGTCAGCCCAAATTTGCGCTCGGCCGGTTGATAGGGATCAGTCGCCGTGCCGAGCGCTATCCGATCGGTTCCAAGCGCGGTATGCGTGAGATTACGCGCGAGCGCCTCCGCGGCCCGTTTCTTGACGAAAATTCTCCGTTCGAAAGCCATCGGGTCGCGCTGCTCGAGAAATTCATGCGTGTAACGCGCGTAGCAATAGACGCAGCCGAACTCACATCCGCGATACGGATTAATCGTCCACCGAAACGGCATTCGCAGGCTGGTGCATCGATTGAGGATTTGCTTGACCGGCATCTCGATAAATTCGACATCCCGGAGATGGTCCGGTCCGGCGGGCGTGATGGATAGTGGAAGCTCTGGCCCGAGGTTCATATGCTCACCTCTACCGAGTTTCGCTTTTTATTCGCTTAATTGTCAAGGGAATGGCCGCACGGTTCTATAACCATTCCAAATTACGAGTACGTTGGAGACCGCATTCATACTCAAACCATTGAATCGTTTTGGTCCTACTCAAACGCGGTATCATCGAGAATTATCACAAGGTGCCGGCAAAATATTTGCCGCTGCACCTCAACGAGTTTCCTTCCGGTTCAACAAACGAAAGTTCAACAACCGCAAGAATCCTGAGGTTTTCGACCGCGTGATAGCAGAATGCTGAGTACGCTGTGCTGCCGGTGCTCCCGGTAATCGAGAATCAGCAAACCACGGCAGCTATTCCTGCCATTCGCGAGGTAAAATGGCGCGAACGAGAAGCCAGCCGGAGGCGGACGCGCAACTCGCGTTCCGATTTCCGACGAAGAACAAATTGTGCGCCTAAAGAATAAAGCGCAGAGAGTGCTTAAAACACAAGTGCCCAAAGCTCTGGAGTAAAAACAGACTTGCCGTCATCCCCAAGCAATCATCCAGATGCCAATGCGGACCGTAAGTATCGCCTCGAGGTAATAAAATTACGGATCGAGCTGGCTACCCTAGTCGCTGTAATCATCTATGCGGGCTTAACTTACTGCCTGTTGAAAACCTCGCGTACGACTAACGTATTGGTTCAACAAAATTTCCAGCGTGGCCATTTGCCTTACGTAATCCCCGGAAAGCAGCACGGAAGTTTTGGTAGTATTATTAAGCCCAACCCTCAAATTGGCAAAGAAAAGGCAGGCTTCCTCCTTTTCTTTCATAATGGCGGCCAAGGACCAGCGCTTAATTTCAACGTCCAGTTGTTCGATTATGATGACACTGGTACCCAACAGCACATGGTTCGACTGATCAGTAAGGATGGGAAGGCAGAGGAGCGCATACCGGGAGGAATCGGCCTTCCAGCGGGCTCGGACCGCCAAATCCCTTTTGAAAATCGAATTCCCCAAAGCGATCTGACCGCCGCTGACAACGGACGGCAGCAAATCATCCTCGAAGGGTTCTTTGAATACTGTGATGAATTTGGCGGCTATAGCTGTGCCAACTTTCTGGCAACTTATAGTCCAACCATTGAGGCGCTGAACTTGGTCGTGACGGGTAAGTGCGGATATGTCTATCCCGAGATACCGGCGCGGTCTCCCTTGCGAGTGCACCCTGACGATAGACTCCGTTTTGCCCCCCCCGTGCGAAACTTCCGACGAGCGTGAACAGGAGCAAAAAACCGAACAGCAGTAGATGCTTCGCTCTAACCCCAGTGCTGTTCCTTACTTGGTGTTCCCTACTCCTCCTTAACCGGCGGTCCGGCCTGTCACGCATACATAGTTTAGACGCGCGAGCAGGGTGGTGTCAGATAATTCCCTCAGTCAAGGATGGACGCTGACAGCTTTGAGCAGCTAAGCTCATGGCAAATCAACGAATCTCAATCCTAAGGCACTCGCGAACTATCCGAACTTGAACTACGAACTACAAATCGCTATGCGTTATCTCCGCGCGCGGCGGCGTGACGCCTTTATTTCGATCACGACGATTTTCACCGCCGTCGGTGTGATGCTGGGCGTGGCAGCGCTCATCATCGTCCTGGCAGTGATGCGCGGATTTCAGTCCAGTCTCCGCCAACGCATCTTGAGCCTCACGCCGCAAGTCGAGGTGCAGAGTAACACGGGCAGTCTCAGAAATTACGGTGAGATTCAGGCCCGCATAAGCAGCGTCAAGGGAGTCACCGGTTCCGATCCGTTTATCGTCGGACAAGGGATGGCGTCATCGGCGCACGGTCTGAGCGGAGTGTTCGTGCGTGGGGTGGAACCCGGCAACGCAGTAGTAATCGACCGCTTGCGCAACTACATCCAGCAAGGACCCCTCAAAAGCCTCACAGGCGTCACGACTAAAGACGACGGAACAGTTGCGATCGGCTCGACGATGGCGGAGCGGCTCAACGTGAAAGCCGGCGATCCGGTGAATCTAGTCGTGCCGATAATCGCCGGCGGCGACACGAACCTGACCACGCGAACCGGGCATTTCATGATCGGCGCAATTTTTGAGACCGGTATTGCGCTGGTTGATCGCGACCTGATGTTCATGGGACTCGGCAGCGCACAAAAATTCTTTGGCCGCGAAGGACGTGTGGACGGAATCGAGGTTCGGCTCGCCAATCTGGACGACACAGTAGCCATTACCGCGACCTTGCGCAGGCTTTTTGGCAATGGATTCCGCGTCAGCAACTGGATGGAATACAATCAGGCCGCGGCCGCGGGCTTCGAACTGCTCAAACGCGTTTACGCCATCGTGCTCCTGATGCTGATTGGGGTCGCCGCGTTCAATCTGGTCGCTACGCTGATCATGGTGGTGATGGAAAAGCGCAAAGACATCGCCGTGCTGATGGCGATGGGCGCGACCCGTTCAGGCGTGCGGCGCATCTTCGTGCTCAAAGGATTGATCGTCGGCTCAGTCGGTACCGCGGCTGGTTTAATAATTGGCGCTGCCGGATGTTTTATCCTGGCTCACTACCACTTCATCCATATCGAGAAGAAAATCTACGGAATTTCGACGCTCCCGATCGATGCTAACCCGCTCAGCTTCGCGTTGGTGGCATGTGCGTCAGTCGCACTATGCTGGCTGGCGGCGGTATATCCGGCGCGTCAAGCCTCACGCGAATTGCCAGTCGCGATTTTCCGTTCCTGATCACGGATATAACGGCTAGTCGCGGCGGAAAGCAGCCGCAATCAGCTCCGAGTTCGACTAGCGGCCCGAGTCGTGTGTATTAGTCGGTGGCTTGACCGAGCCTTTGGATTTACGGATAACCAGCGTTTCATGACCTCGAACCTTAATGGTGCGCGCGGAGTCTGATTGAAAGCCTGCGCCCGGCCCATCATGACGATGGGGGCGGCCGCCGGTTCTCTTCCGACGCCAATTGCTAAGCTCTTTACTGAGCTTATTTGTAACTGAATCAGTTTCTCGATCAGCCTTCTGCGCAAGTTCGTCCTCTTGCGACGCTTGGTCAGCGTTATTTTGCGGACTCATTGGTCTCCTTTTTACAACATTGCTATCCAAGCGATTGTTTCCCTCAGACAACTTTATTTGTCAAATAAATTAGCGAAGCAGATAAATTTTTGCGGCGTGATGAAGCGTCAACTTCATCGCGCGAGATTGATTTGTATCGATCTGTAACTCTGCGTAGAAACATCCCCGTATGGGGTGATTTGGCTGGTTTTCGTCTAAGAAACGATTATAAATTAAACTGAAAAGAACTTCGAGAGAGGTTTTGTTTACGCGAATAGGCTTTGAAGCTTAAGCGCGAGACCCATATCGCCCGCGATTCTGAGTTTACCAGTCATGAAAGCCATTTGGCCGTTGAGCTTGCCCGCTACCATATCAAGATAGTCTTTTGCGCTCATCGAGATCGTAATATTGGGAGCCGCATGTGCTCCTTGCTGCACTTCGCACTGATCATTGTTGATCAGCACAGCCCACTTACCACCATCATCACCAGACAGGTCAAACTGATAGACCGCATTCAGGCCTTTTGCCGCGTCCTTGTTAAGACGACTGGGCATCTGATCAAAGACCTGCTGACACGATGTAGGCTCATCTGGCATGTCGGGGATACGAACCTCCTGATGGGAGCAAAAAAATGAACATCCTTACTTTGATCCATATAATCGGCAGCCCAAAAGAATGTCAATAGCGGGGCTCGAAAGGTGCTCACTTTAACTCTTCGTCGAGTGCCGGATCAGAACGAAAAAACCCCGCCGGGTTTCACCCGAATCAGGTTTACTCGTACAGTTACTGGCGCCGCTGATTGAGCGATTGTAACGGCACGATCCTTATCTGCGTCAGTTTTGACCTCACCATCAAGATAAGCGCTTTTGCCTATCACTTTGACCGTCACGCCAGTTAAACCAGCGCTTTGCAATTGTTGGTTGATGAGACTGGCATTTCTTGCCCAGTCTTGTTCGTCGGTGGTCAAGTTATTAGTCACTGATGTAACGCCGGGTACACCGCGTGCGGTACGTTCTGCCAGCACCTGGTCGTTAGCGTCGAAAACCTTGCCATAGAGTGTAGCGTTGCCGCCGCTGGTATAGACCTGAACGCGGCGAAGTTTGAGATTAGCCGCCAATGCGTTATTAACGCGCTCGCGCAGCGGCAATGGCGGCGGCGGTGCCGGCGGGCGTAGTGCGGCGGTCGCGCGATGCTTATGCCGAGCCGGTGCGGGCGCCACCGCTGGCGGCGTTGTAACAGATTCTGGAGGCAGCGCCGCGACGGCGGGGCCAGTGGCAGAAGGAACCGGTGACGCAGCCATTTCAGGAGTCGGCGGCGCTGAGGGCGAGAGTGCATATTCCGGCGCTTCATTCAGCCCCAAGCTAGCAAGCTTGTCGCTCAAGGCCGCCTCGACAGTCGGAATACTGGAGGGCGCGCTTGCAAAAATTATCGGATAGTCAGCATCGATCGCGCCCCCGGTAACTGATCCGAACTTCCACGCCGACGCGGCTTTCACCACGTCAGCATCCAGGCTCGGATTAGGCGCCGTCGAGACCCGAACCGAGGAGTCACTAACGGTCCCATCGGGATTAATGTGCAGGCGCAGGATCATGCCGTCGTCTAAACCGGCGTTTGAGGCGAGCGCTCCGCGATAAATGTCGTCGAGCGCAGCTTTATTATCATTGAAGACTTGAGAGAGTGTGGCGGTGTTGCGCGACGGCACGGCGGCCGCGCCAGTGCCGGTCTGGATCGGAATAGTTTTCGCCAGTACGACCCCCGGAGTATTAATCGCCGCGGGTGACGGAGAGGCCTGCGCGATCGGCGCTGGTTGATGCCGATTGCTCAGATAAATCGCCAGCCACGCGCCTCCGGCAAGTGCGATAATCGCCGCAATCGCGAACCCCAGAAGGCCGAATATGCTTCGCCCAGTGCTCTCTTCCGCGGGCGGAAGCACCTCTGATGGAGCCGCGAATTGACCGGAGCCGACACGGTCACTGGCGGGAACGAAGCCTTCTGGTGAGACCCGAGTGCGGGCCGCTGTGTTGGGATTTGCAGGGGGTGGCGACATTTCCGCGGAACTTGCCGCCAAGCGGGTCCCGCAAAAATTGCAGATGACCTCGCCCGGCTGAGACCTGCCGCCGCAGACCGGACATTCGATACCGCCGGGCGTCTCGACGGCCGGATCATCGGTCATGACCGTCGTCGCCCGACTCCCCCCCTGAGCGGCGGGAACCAGAGCGGTTCCATCGTCCTGACAGAACCGCTCGACATCGGGATAGGTTCTGCTGCAGCGCGGACAGCTATTCATGATTGGCTTTGGCCTCCGCCGATTATCATCCGGAGTCGATGATAACCGTGAGACTAGCCGAAAACCAACAACCAGCGCCGATCAGCAACTGACCAAGCTGCGCTATACTGACGCGAGAATGGATCAGACTGGCGAGCCTTCGAGCCGAAATCCGATCCGCACCTCGACCTGGAACTGAAGCCCGTTGCCATGCATCGCACCGCGGATATTCTTCACTTCAAACCAGTCGATATTGCGTAAGGTTTGACTCGCCTTGGTCATCGCATTGCGCACGGCTTGATGGATGCTTTCATCGGATACGCCGACCACATCCACGATTTTGTAGGTTTTGTCAGGCATGAAGCGCCCCCATTCAACAGAAATCAGGATTGCTTATTCAGTCTTGCTCTTGCTGTCCACGATCGCAAGCGCAAATTCATCGATGGAACATATAATCGACCGCAAGCGCGTTCGCAGTTTCGATCGCGCGCAGGTCCAGCAGAAACGAACCGTTGTGGATGCGGCCGACAACTCTTGCGCGACGAAAGCCCGCTGCGATTGCTTCCGCACCAATCGATGAATGAGTTATACGGATGGCCCGCGATTCAAGTTGCTCCATCGGCAGCGCACCGAACCGATCTGCGCGATTGAGGCGACAATCTCGAGCTTGAAATTGGCCCCCAGCCGCTGTGTCAGAATTGCCGCCGCTGCCTGAGCAATCCTGTCGAGCTGATCGAGCGGGCGCAGGAGCAGGCGCAAAGTCGGCAGCTCCTCGACGAGATGACGACTGCGCAAATACAGCCGTAAGGTTGCTTCGAGCGCCGCCAGCCGCAACTTGTCGCATCGAATCGCGCGCCATAATGGATTGCTTTTCAACTGCTCGACTAACTTCCGGCGACCGACAATTATCCCGGCCTGCGGACCGCCGAGCAGCTTGTCACCCGAAAAGCTCACCAACCCTGCACCCGCAGCTATTCTCTCCGCCACGATCGGTTCGCGCGGCAGTCCATAAACGCTCATATCAACTAGCGCGCCTGCGCCCAAATCTTCAATGACCATAAGATCGTGAGCGCGCCCCAGCTCGACCAGCTCGGCAAGGCCAACTTCGGCGGTGAAGCCGACGATGCGGAAGTTCGACGGATGCACCTTCATCAGCAAGGCGGTTGCGGGCCCGATCGCGTCAGCATAGTCGCGCAGATGAGTACGGTTGGTAGCGCCGACCTCATGCAGACGTGCGCCGCTACGCGCCATCACCTCCGGGATGCGAAACGATCCGCCAATCTCGACCAGTTCACCGCGCGAAACAATTACTTCGCGTTCTTCGGCAAGCGTGTTCAAGATCAACAATACCGCCGCGGCGTTGTTGTTGACGATCGTTGCGGCCTCCGCGCCCGTTAGAGCGCAAAGCGTGTCGCTTACTAATGTGTCGCGATCGCCGCGCGCGCCGCTGGCCAGATCATATTCAAGATTGACCGATGAGCGCGCGGCGTCGATCATCGCTTCTACCGCGCTCTCAGCAAGCAGGGCCCGTCCGAAATTGGTATGCAGCACGGTTCCCGTCGCATTGACCACCGGCGAGAGTTTCAATGTGTCCGCCTCGATCGCGATCCGCACCCGCCGCAAAACTTCCTGACTCAGAGCGTTGCGATCTTCGTAATCAGCTCCGGAATTAACGATTTCGCTTCGAAGATGTGCAAGCGCATTGCGAATCGCATCTTTAAGATACGTTAGAGCGAAGCGGGCCAGCGCGGGCTCGCACTCGGCTATCGAGAGGCATTCCTCAACTGACGGCAGCTTACGCAACATATCGATTCGCGGCTGCTCGTTCGAAAGGAGTTTGGGCTTAGAAAGATGAGAGGACATCGGCGCGATTATAGCGAAGCTCCCACACCCACCGTGCTAGTCCGCCGCTTGCAAATGTGCCGAAGACTCCGCCTGAGCTGCCGCTATGACTGGCATGCCGATCAGCAATATTATGCCGCAAACAAATGAAATCAGCCCGCAGATCAGGACCGCCACACTGGGGCTGAAATGTTCCCCAAGATAGCCGACCTCCAGCGAGCCCAGCGGGGCCAGTCCGATGAACGAGAGCGTGTACATACTCATCACGCGCCCGCGTAAATGGTCTGAGACAAACAACTGAAGCATCGTGTTAGTGCCGGCCATAAAATTGATAATTCCGGCGCCGATCACGACCTGCGCCGCCATCGACAGCGCCATCGAGCGCGAGACGCCAAACAACATCGTTGCCAAAGCGGAACAGAAGAGACCAATCGTGACAGTCCGACGCAATTTTCTGCCGGTGCCGGAATGCGACGCGAGGTAAACTCCTCCCGCCACCGCTCCGACGCCCTGCGCGGCCATCAGGAAGCCGTACCCGTGCGCGCCGACGTGCAGGATGTCCCGTGCGAAGATCGGAATCAGCACGGAATAAGTCACACCGAAGCCGCTATTGATCGCAACAACCGCAAGCAGGATCCGCATCGGGCGATGCTGCCACACGTATACCAGTCCTTCGTGCAGCCGCGATAACATCCCAAAGCCCTGACCGCGCGATCCGCTCCATACCGGCAAAACCATCGCGAACAGGCTCCAGATGACCGCGATGAAACTTACGCCATTGAGAAAAAAGCACATCGCCGTGCTGGTTATCGCAATCAGCAATCCGGCAATTGCGGGACCGATGGTGCGTGCGCCATTGAAGATCATCGAGTTCAAGGCGATCGCGTTAGGCAGGTCTTCCTTACCTACCATCTCGACCACGAAAGCCTGACGGGCGGGCAAATCGAATGCGCTGACCAGTCCGCTGAACGCCGCGAGAATGATTACGTGCTCGACGCGAACGATGCCAGTCCAGGTCAGCCATGCGAGGATAAATGCGCTGAGCATCAATAGGATCTGCGCGGTGATGATCAAGCGGCGCCGATCCACATGATCGATAATCACGCCGGCGAATAACGTGACTAGCAAAACCGGAATGTAACTGGCGAAGGATACCACTCCGAGCATCATCGACGAGTTGGTCAGCTTAAGCACCAGCCAGGCTTGCGCCACCATCTGCATCCAGGTGCCGACCAGCGAGGTGAACTGGCCGCCGAAGAACAGGCGGAAGTTCCGATGGCGCATCGCGCGGAACGCCGTAAACCAGCCCTTCGTAGATTCCGTCGCGGGTGTGGGACCGAGGGCCTCTTCCGCTAAATCGATAGAACTGTCGTCAAAGTTTTCGGACATCGAGATCTCAATCGTACTGAACTTAAGGTTTATACGCGAAGCACGGTCGCGTTACTTCCAGAGACGCCCCGCAAAGCTCTCGAGGAGAAATATCTATGGCCTTTTCAAATCTGGCGGACTATGGCCGCCGTTATCCGCATATCGCGATGGAGCGTCGCGACGGGATTTTACAGATTTCATTACATAGCGAGCACAGCGCGCTGCGCTGGGGCGCGCACGTCCACGAAGAGCTGTCCCACGCCTTCAACGATCTCGCGCGGGACCACGAAAATCGCTGCGTAATCCTGACCGGCGCGGGTGATTCCTTTTGCTCGACTATGGATACGAGCGGCGGACCGGCCGGCTTGCAAGTCGAGGAAGAGGCTCGACCCTCGAAACCCGCCGGAATTCCCTCCACGACCTGGGACCATATCTATTCTGACGCCAAGTACCTGTCTGACGCCAAGTACCTGCTGACCAATTTGCTCAATATCGAGGTCCCGATGATCGCCGCGGTCAATGGTCCCGCATTGATCCACGCTGAACTGGCGGTGATGTGCGATATCGTACTCGCCTCGCCTAATGCCGAATTTCAGGATGCGCCCCACTTTCCCAACGGCGTTGTACCGGGCGATAGGGTCCATATTATGTGGCCGCTGATTCTGGGTCCGAATCGCGGCCGCTATTTTCTGCTGACCGGACAGAAGATAGCTGCTGCTGAGGCGCTTGCTCTTGGCGTAGTCAACGAAATTGTGGAACGCGGCCAGCTGCTCCCCCGTGCCTGGGAATTGGCCCGCCAGATCGTCGCGCGCCCCTCGTTAGCAGTTCGTTACGCGCGCGTCGCGATGACCCAGAACTTGAAGAAATTAATGCTCGAGAATCTCGGTTATGGATTGGCGCTCGAAGGCCTCGGCGCTGCCGCCGCCTGGCCCGGCTCCAAGAGTTAAAGTCTTGCCCACAATAGCTTCTCGTAGCAGGATTTGTCATCCCGAGCCGGTAGCCTGCCCTGAGTCTCTCGAAGGGAGCAACGTGAGCCATGTCGAGAGCCTGCCCTGAGCGTAGTCGAAGGGGACTGCACGAAGCGATTTCAAGAATTTACCTGTCGGGATTCCTAACCGCTAGCTTCACTGGATTCCGGGGATTAACGCGTTAGCGGCCACTGCGCTAGAATCGGTCCTATACGTCGGGAAAAATCGCTAACCACCGGCAAAGGTCACGATCATGTTTGGAGAAATCACGCCTCGCGAACACGGCCCCATCGCCCCCTTTATAAGTATCGAGGAAGCGCTCGAAGAAACCCGCCGCGGCCGCATGTTTATCCTGATGGACGATGAGGATCGCGAGAATGAAGGCGATCTCTGTATGGCCGCCGAAAAGGCCACCGCCGAAGCGATCAATTTCATGGCCAAATACGGACGCGGACTAATTTGCCTGCCGATGTCCGCCAATCGCATCGACCAACTCGGGCTCAACATGATGGTCGGGGATAATCAGGCTCCCCTCGGCACGGCTTTCACCGTACCGATTACGGCCCGCCGTGCCGCCGGCTCGGGCGTATCGGCTCAGGATCGCGCCACTACCATCCAGCAGGCCGTGCGCGAGGACGCATCCGGCGCGGAATTTATCACGCCGGGCTATGTTTATCCGCTACGCGCTCGCGAAGGCGGAGTGCTGGTGCGCACCGGCCAGACCGAGGGAGCGGTCGATCTTGCACGACTGGCTGGGCTCAAACCCGCTGGCGTCATCTGCGAAATTCTCAAGGAAGACGGCACGATGGCCCGACGCGACGATCTGGTCGAATTCGCAACGATCCACAGCCTCAAAATTGTGACCGTTGCCGATATCATCGAGTATCGCCTGCGCAACGAGACGATGATCGAGCGGATCGCAGAAGCTCGTCTGCCGACTGCGTGCGGCGAATTCAAGGCCCGGGTCTATCGCAACCTGGTCGATCTAAGCGAGCATCTGGTGCTCGTGATGGGCGAGATTTCGCCGGACCGACCGGTGCTGGTGCGCGCCCATCGCGAGTATCTGCCCGGCGACGTCTTTGGCTATACCAAGCGCAACACCCGCGGATTGTTGCGCGCGGCGATGGAACATATCGCGATTGCCGGCGAGGGAGTGATTCTCTATCTCAAGCGGGAATCAGAGGCGATCGCCGGGGATATCAACGGCAACTCGCGGCGCGCGATGAATCGCGCGAGCACCAGGCTTAACGCCCCTGAGACTGATTTCCGCGACTATGGAATCGGCGCGCAGATTCTCCGCGATGTCGGCGTGCGCCAGATGGTCTTGCTGACCGACAAGCCGCCCCGCCTCGCCAACCTGCCCGGCTATGGTCTCGAGATCGTCGATCATGCGCCGCTCTCGATTGATGGTGAGGCCCCCTTAGATGGCTGAGTCAACTCGCTGATCAGAATGAGCGCGATAGGCCAAATGACAGGCCGGAGAACTGCGCTCATTCCTTTGGCGATGGCGTTGATGCTCGCCACGGTCTCCGGCGCTGAAGCTGCCTCCGGCGCGATCAGCTTGCAGGATACGAGCACGTTTTCTGCTTCGCTTTTCGCACACGGCTATCCGATTGGATTCTTGATCGTCTTGCTCGGCGGTCTCGCCTTAAACCTGACCCCGTGCGTCTATCCACTGATCGGCGTCACAGTCGCCTATTTCGGCAACGAAGGCGGCGGACCGCGCCGACTAATTAGCCTCGCGATTCTTTACGTGATCGGCGTCGCCTTGACCTTTTCCGCAGTCGGGGTCGCAGCCGCCTTAACCGGCGGACTCTTCGGCGCAGCTCTGCAAAATCCCTACGTACTCGGCACGATCGCACTGATCCTGCTGATCTTGGCAGCATCCAGCTTTGGCTTGTTCGCGTTGCAGCCGCCTCAATGGATTATGCGCCGGGTGGGGGTCGCCCGCCCCGGTTATGCCGGCTCGATGCTCATGGGACTCGGGATGGGTCTGGTCGCCGCTCCCTGTATCGGGCCGATCGTGCTCGGCCTGCTCTTGATCGTGCAGCACAGCGGCAATCCCCTCTTCGGCTTCGCCTTGTTCTTTACGCTCGCGATCGGGATGGGCTTGCCGTATGTCGGCCTCGCGATGGCCGCGGGAAGTATCCGCCGCTTGCCGCGCTCCGGTGAATGGCTGGCGTGGGTCGAGCAGTTGTTTGGCTTCGTGCTGGTCGGGCTGGCGCTCTACTTTCTCGATCCTGTTGTACCTAATCGGCTGATCAGCCGCGTTCTGCCCTACTATGCGATCGCTGCCGCTCTTTTTCTGGCGTTCGTCTCTTCGTGCGGGCGTCACTGGCGCCCATTCATGGTCTTCCGCACCGCGCTCGGCGCAGTTTCGATAGTCGCGCTGATTTACCTGCTGATGCTCACTCATCGATCACAAACGCACCTTGCCTTTCAATCCTTCGATAGTGCGCTGCTCCGCAACGCGACCGCGGCGGGCAAGCCGGTCGTGGTGGATTTCAGCGCGGACTGGTGCGTGCCGTGCCGCGAGATGGAGCATACGACGTTCACCGATCCTGCGGTGGTCCGCGCCGGCGCGAACTTTGTTCGCCTGCGCGCGAATCTAACCTCAGTCAACGCCCAAAATCAGGCATTGATGAAACAATTCAAGGTGCAGGGCGTACCCACCACGGTCTTCATCGACAGTACCGGACACGTTCGCAAGCGCCGCGTCGGCTACATCAGCCCCACCGATTTCCTCAAGTATCTGACGGAATCAGACTAAAGAGCACGGACAAAGGCGCAAAAGGATAGAATGACCCAATAAGCTGCTATTCTAGTTCTCTATTTTTTCACGATCATGAAAATGGTAACTGCCCTCTCCGACATTAGGGTTCCACACGTCGATCTTCACGTCTATTCCGAGCTCTTTCAATCCGATATCCGCCTTTATGAAACCATGTTGAGCGGAAAACCGCATCGGTCGAATCTTCCCCCATGAGTCTTCATAGTCAATAAATCCATACGCAAAAATGTAAAAGCTTCCATCTCTCCAGCGAGCGTATTCAGTTGAATCAAACATCTTGCGGCCTCTCATTAGGCAGGTAAACTCGATGGCCTCGCCTGGAGCAATCAGCCGCCCCTTAGCATCATTGTTAATCCCGTCCACCGGATTGGGGGAGTAATCAGGTGGTTCCGGGAAGTTTTCGCCAGAATCGATTGTAGCAAGTCTCACAAATAACTTACTGATCCATGCTGGACTTTTTCCGAAATTGCGGACGTAAAACTTTACTATGATTGGTGTATCGATCGATGGCGGAGCAGAGAAGCGCCAACCTTCAACGTTGATCCATGGCCGGTCGGATATAGCAAGGGTTCTTTGAGCAATACGACCCTGCAGCTTGATCGCACTTAACTGCTTCCAAGCCGCGAGACTATAGATTATTCCGATAATAACGAGCAGAACATTTGGAATCAAAGCTCCCCAGAATTTTGGCGTGTTCCAATCTTTGCGATCGGCATACTCTTGTTTCTGTTTAAAAACTTCCTCACTCACTATGGCTCGGAGTGTGCCAAGAATTGCTGCATAGGATGCAGGCGATGTGGATGGCTCTCTATCGTTAGTTGCGTAAATTTCCTCAGACTTGCCGGTTTGCTGATCGTCCCTAGTTCCGTTTTCTGAAGCAAATCCGCAGTGAGCGCTAAATACTATTAAAGCCAATCCTACTAGGATTAGCGGTACTAATCTTCCTAACCGCGATAACAAAGTCTAATCCCCCTTAGGATTTGTGATTCTTCTTTCTATAGGCGATCAATTCCTTGTCTTACGAATTTTCTTCACCTAGCAGCTCCCCCGCTCCCCTCCCGAGCATCTTCCTCCCTAGCTCGACACCTAGTCCTGCCGCCTCCAACATCTCATCCTGCTCGACTCGATCCGCGAGACTCCTCGTCCCATCGAAATTGAACAGCAACGCGCGTAACCTCAGCTTCTCTTGTTCAAAGCGCGCCTTGACCCCCACCGGCGACACGCACGACGCCCCGATGGTCGCCAGAAACGCCCGCTCCGCTGCGACTTCGGCCTCAGCTATCGGATCGTTCAACCCGGCAATCGCCTCTTTCAATTCCGCCGAGTCACTGATCGATCCATTCGCCAGCGCCTCGATCGCCAACGCTCCCTGGCCGGCTGACGGGACGAACTCCTCGTCATTGAGTTCGGTTATATTCAACCCCTCGGTTCGCCCCAGTCGCTTCAAACCCGCCATCGCGAGGATCACCGCGTCGAAATCACCCTCATTGAGATGGCGCAACCGGGTATCCACGTTGCCGCGCAGCGGCACGATCTCCAAGTCAGGACGCAGCCGCAGCGCCTCGAGCCGCCGCCTCACCGATGACGTTCCAATTCGCGCGTTTCGCCCGAGCGCGTTCCAACCGCCGCCCGTTCGCGATATCAGCGCATCGCAGGGATTCTCGCGCTCCGGCACTGCAACGATTCGATACTCCGGCGCGAGCACCGCGGGCAGGTCCTTCATCGAATGCACCGCGATATCAATCCGTCGCGCGCTGAGCGCCTGCTCCAACTCGCGGATAAACAGTCCTTTTCCGCCGACTTGCGCCAGTGACGCCGTCAGCAACTTGTCGCCACCGGTGGTAATCGGAATCACTTCGACTGCTAGCCCTGCCAGATTTGCTTCGAGCCGCTCTTTGACAATCGCGGCTTGCGCCAACGCCAAAGCACTCGGACGCGAACCGATCCGCAGCTTGCTTGCCATCGCTTACCAGTCCGACCGTGCCTCAGAAGTCTTCGTGCTCTTCGTCATCATCGGCCAGCGCGATCGCGTCGCGCGCGAGTCCGCTGCACAGCAATCGCCGGGCGACTTCGGCGGCATATAGTGGATTCGCCGCTCCCGGCTCATCCTCGCGCAGCGCCGTGAGTACTCGATGCAACAGCTTATTGACCAGCCCCCGCGTCAGCCCCTCAATTCGCGCGCGTTCTTCCGCCGGCAATCCGGCCAACCATCCCCGATGCCGTTCCAGCTCTTCGTTGCGTAGCAGCTCGATACTCGACCGAATCTCTTTGATCGCCGGGACCAGCTCCAGTCCGTCCAGCCAGCGCATGAAGCCCGCCGCTTCGGCCTCAACGATCTCCTCCGCTTTCAGCGCCTCGCGCTGCCGGTCTTCCATCGAGCGCGACGCCACCGCCCCGAGATCATCGATATCGTAAAGATAGACATTCTCCAGTCCGTTGATCCGTTCATCCAGATTGCGCGGGACACCCAGATCGATCAGAAACATCGGGCGATAGCGACGCTCCTTGACGATTGCTTCGATTTCGTCCGCGCTTAACGCCGGCTTGCTGACCGCCAATGACGCGATTACCACGTCAGCCATTTTCAAATAAGTCTTGCATTGCTCATACGGCACCGCCGTGCCGCCCAGCTCACGCGCCAGCGCCACCGCATGATCGAAGGTCCGGCTGGTGATTACGATCGATTGAACGCCGTTGCGTTTCAGACTGCACGCCGCCAACTCCGCAATTCGCCCCGCCCCCATCAACATGACCGTCTTGTCCGCCAGTGAGTCGAAAATCTTTGACGCCAGGCTCACCGCCGCCGAGCTTACCGACACTGCGCCATGTCCGATCAGGGTGGCTTTCCGCACCTGCTTCGCTACCGCAAACGCGCGATGGAATACCCGATGAAGCACTAGCCCCGCGCTACCCGCCGCCGCGGCTTGCGCGTACGCAATTTTGAGCTGTCCCAGAATCTGCGGCTCGCCTATCACCATCGAGTCGAGGCTCGCCCCCACCCGAAACAGATGCCGCACGGCCTCACGACCCTCCAAACTGTAGAACTGCTGCGCGAAATCTCCCGGCGCGACCCCCCGATCGGCGGCGATAAAGCGCATCAGCGACTCGCTCGCGTTGTTCGATTGATCGACCAGCGCAATCATCTCGACTCGATTACAGGTCGAGATTAGCGCCGCCTCGCTTACTTCGGGCAGCGCCGTACGCATCCGTCCGAGCGCCGACGCAACTTCGTCCTCGGCATACGCCAGTTGCTCCCGCGCGGCAACGGCGGCCGTCCGATGGTTTATCCCGACGACGAGGAGTCTGCGTTCCATGATGCTAACCGAAATTGCCTCCATGCTTGCCTGGCGTTACAAGACTCACTCCCACGAACGACCCGATCAATACGGTAAAGACCACGATCGTCAGCGCCGCGACCCGCCGCCCCTGCCATCCGGCGGTCAACCGTGACTCCAGCAGCGCCGCGTACATCAGCCAGATCACCAGGGTCCACGTTTCCTGCGGCTCCCACGACCAGAAGCGCCCCCACGTCGCGTCTGCCCAAATCGCGCCCGTGATAATCGCCAGCGTCAACATCAGAAAGCCTGAGCCGATCAGCCGGTAATTGATCCGATCCAGCTTCTCCAAACTCGGCGTCCGTTCGTCGCCTGAACCTAATGGTCGCTTGATCTTCAACCTGCGTTCATAAACCAGATAGACGATACTTACGCCCGCCGACAGCACGAATAATGCAAATCCTGCGAACGCTAACGTAACGTGGACCGGCAGCCATGCGCTCCGCAATGGTTCCGGCATCACGATCCGCTGCGGACCTCGCGCGACCCCCGTCGCCGCGACTGCGCCAAACACCAGCCACGCCAAAAAACTTCCAATCACCGCCATTCTGAATCGTATAATCAAGACTAATCCGGCGAGTGCGGTTAGCCACGCTAGAAAAGCGATCGACTGCGTCAAATCGACCACCGGGATATTGCCCGCCTGAATTCCGCTGATCACCAATGTCGCCGCCTGCATCGCGGCGCCCGCACCGAGCGCGATCGTCGCTCCCCGCACCCATCGTTCATCGGCTCTGGCCCGACCGATCATAAAGCCGACCGCGGCCAACAAGTAGCCGGCTAGTGCCGGAATCAGACCGATCTGATTCATCGCGATTCGCCGGAATCTACCGCCGAGGCGGGAGGAGCGGTCTCTGACGGAAAATCCAACCCGCAATCGGCTAACCGCATGTCCAAATAACGTCGCAAGATTTCGTCACTCGCGGCATAATTGTGCCGTCGCAGGGCTTGCCGCAATTCATCTGCGATGATCGCGCTGAGTCGTGCCCGTTGCTCAAAATCCGGCTCCTTCTGCCGGATTCGCGTCCGTGCCGCCGCCATGATCGCGAGGGTTGGCGCGTATTCTTCGCCGATTATCTCGGCTAGCTCCTGCCGCAGCATCTTCGCCACCGCCGGACTCGCGCCGCCGGTCGAAATCGCGACTTGCAATGCACCACGCTTCACGACCGCCGGCGCGATAAACGTGCAGAGCTTGGGCCGATCGGACACGTTAAGCGCAACGCCTCGCTCCCGTGCTTCGGCCGCAGCCCGTCGCGCGAGTTTATTGTTCGGATCCGTCCAATAAGCGATCCGAAAGCCCGCTAGATCGTCGACTTCATATTGGCGCTTCCAATGAGTTATTACGCCGTTGACGGCCATCTCGCTCAATGCCGCATTTAACTCACGCGCGATCACCGTCACTTTCGCGCCGGCCTCAAGCAACATCCCGACGCGCCGCTCGGCCTGCTCATCACCGCCAATCACTACGCATGATTGCCCGGCAACGTCGATAAACGCTGCAACATAACCCATGATGCTGCCGCAATTCTAATACAAAGGCAGATTTACAAGACAGCCGTTTTCCGCTCGGTCCGGCTCAGTCAGAATTCGCTTAGGCTTAGATTGTGCTTCACTCGGGTACGTGAACCAATCCATTCTTCGTGAATCGCGCGCCATCAAATCGACGGTCACGGCGATCAATCACACCCGCGATACCGTCCTCTGCGCTCGTCTCGAAGAGGCCTCCACTATCTCCGCAAAGGCCCTCGGACTCCTCGGGCGCGATACTCTAGCCCTCGATCACGGATTGCTCTTCGTCCGTAGTCACCTCGATCCTTTCATGTGGATGCACACGATGTTCATGCGTTTCGCGATCGATATCGTCTTTCTCGATCGCAATGATCGCGTCATTCGCATTGCCTCCGGACTTCAGCCGTGGCGCTTCTCGCCGATCGTCTGGACCGCGCGCAAGGCCCTCGAACTCCCCGCCGGCACAGCCGCCCATAGCACCACCCAGCTCGGCGACCGGATCCGATTCCTGGCCGAGTAACGTCGTATCCTGCAAATAAATTTTCTGAGAGCAGAATTTGTCATTCTGAGCGAAGCGAAGAATCTAGCGGCCTCTTACGCTTGATCTAACGCACCAGCCTGTCCGATTTTGGGTCGTCAAAGCGAAATTCTTCTGTTGCAGACTCCCCCCGAATGAATTTGCGAGCCGATTTACTCCGTCGTCGTCGTCGGAATAAATCCCACCACCCCCGTCTTGAGCTGCACTCTCAGCCATTTCTTGTCCGACGTGATCGCCGTCACCCGAACCTTCTTTCCGCGATGGACCTGCGCTAGCGTCTGTGCGCCCTCGCTGGTTGATTCATACACTGGAGAATTTCGCGTCAGCAGAAAGAGATGGTTAAACGCCATCAATTTGACTGATGGTGCGGGCGTGCTCGCCGCAACACTAGATGCAGCTGCAGGCGTCGGAGCATTCGCTACCGGACTAGCCGCAGCCGCCGGACTCGCGCCCAGCGCCTTCGCCGCGGCATACTCGGCCTGCGCTTCGTCTTGTCGATTGGCTTCGCCACTCAGCAGGTCCGCCAACGCCAGATGGGCCCCCGCATTCTTCGGCTCAAGCCCGATCGCCGTGCGAAACTCAACCTCCGCCGCTCCAAGCTTTTGCGCCCGCCTCAGAACTTTCCCCAAGGCCATCCGATAGCCGGCGTTCCCCGGATCGAGCGCCACTGCCGCCCGATACTGATTCTCAGCCAAGCCCAACTCAGTCTGATCAGCGTAAGCTCCCCCGATCGCGGCATGCGTCGTCGAGTCTTTCGGCGATAGCTCCAGCGCCTTGATAAACTCGGGCTGTGCCTGCTCCGGCTTCTTCTCCGACTCGAATAACTGGCCCAGCGCCAAATACCCGCGCGGATCGTCCGGCGCGGCCTTGATTGCCGCGCGATAATCGACCTCAGCCTGCGCCAATTGCGAGTTCTGCCGTGCCTGATCGCCGTCCTTTAGATAATCGTCCACTGACTTATGCGAGCAGCCTATTAGCGAACCAATGATCAGGCTCGTCGCAATGCCTAATACCAGGCTTTTAGCCCCCAACAACCGCAGATTTCGGCCAATTCGCATACAGCTTTCCCTCACCCCTACGCCTCAGTTACCGCTTGAAAGATATATTTACAGCGCGGTTCGCGCATGCACCAAACGCTTTAATCTTTCGCCGTGGTTGTACAAAGATCAAGTGGATTCCCGCGCTCGCCCCAAATCCATCTTTCGAGCGGGTTGGCCTGTTCCCCGATGTGCGTTATAATAGTCCGCCGTGCGAATCGTTCTCGTCGCCGCCAAGCAGCTTGCGTTTGCCAAGACTCGATTGGCCGTCGCGCTGCCCGCCGCCGCCGAACGCGCCGCCTTGGCCACCGCGATGTACCGTGACGTCCTGAGCGCCGCACTCGCCGCTCGTTCCGCCGATCGCGTCGCCGTCGTTACCTCTGATCCGATCCTCCTCGAAATCGCGCAAGCGAACGGTGCATTGACCATCGACGAGGAGTTCCCGCGCGGCCTCAATGTTGCCGTCCGACTCGCCACCGACCGTCTCATGATGCTCGGTGCGACCTCGATCTGCACCCTGCTCTCCGACATCCCGATGGTCCATCACAGCGACATCGACGAGGCATTCGCCGCGCTGCCCTCCTCCGGCCCCGGCGTCGTGCTGGTCCCCTCGCGCGACTTCTCCGGCACCAATATGCTCTTGCGGACGCCGCCCCGCGTGATCGATACCCAGTTCGGACGCCTCAGCCTCGTCCACCATCGCAACGATTGCCGTAACCGCTCAATCCCCTGCGAAATCCTGCGGCTGGTCCGCCCGGCGCTCGATATTGACGTCCCCTCTGATCTGATCGAGTTCGCGCGCACGCCCGCCCTGAGTCATACCTACAACCATATTGCGCGGCTCGGGCTGCTCCACGGCTGAGCAACTCTCTTCGATCACAGACTCTATCTCGATGTTCAGCGTAGGATATTCAGATGATTGAACGTCTCGGCACGTCGATAATCGACAGCATCGGCAGGCTCGGCAACTTCGTGCTCTTCCTGTTTTCTGCCGTCCTCTACGTGATGCTCCCGCCCTACAAGCCGCGCCTGATTATTCGCCAACTCCGTGCCATCGGCGCAGATTCGATCTTTCTCGTCGGACTGATCGGCTTGTTCACCGGGATGGTGCTCGGACTGCAAGGCTATAATACCTTGCGACGCTTCGGCTCCGAGGGCGCCCTCGGCACAGTCGTCGCCCTCGTACTGGTGCGCGAGCTCGGCCCGGTGCTTGCCGCCGTGATGATCGCCGCACGCGCCGGGTCCGCGATGGCTGCCGAGTTGGGCGCGATGCAAGCTACCGAACAGGTGGATGCGCTCTCCGTGATGGCGATCAATCCGGTGCAGTATCTCGTCTCGCCCCGCATCCTGGCCGGCATTATCAGTTTCCCATTGCTGACCGCTATCTTCGACGTTCTTGGTATATATGGCGGATGGGCCGTCGGCGTCGGTCTGATGGGCGCGACGGCTGGACCGTTCTTCAACGGCATCGCTAACAATATGTCCTGGCACGATATCGAGACCGGCTTTATCAAGGCGTTTATCTTCGGGATCGTCGTGATGTGGGTGTGCTGCTACAAGGGCTACTATGCGGCCCGGATGGCCACCGGCGTCAGCCGCGCCACCACCGAAGCCGTCGTCCTGTCGAGCGTCCTGATCCTCGCCTGGGACTACTTCATCACCTCGGTCCTACTTTAAGAAGACTGTATGTTTCGGATCCTCTCCCTTGTCCAAAGGGAGAGGGAGGGTGAGGTTAATTAAACCATCTCCATCGCCGCGACTAACTCCCGGAAATTCTTCGGCCGGTATTCCTCCCAGTCCTCCTCCCGCACAAACAGCGCCCGATACTTACATCCGCCTACTGCTGAGGCATCCTCGCACCATTGCCCCAGCCGTTCCCGCTTCAGCGCATCATAGATATCCTCCCGTCCCTTCGTCTCGATTATCCACACCTCTGAGGCGCTCTGCTTAACGATAAAATCCGGATAGTAATTCCGGATATCGCCCTCTGCGGTCTGATACTCAATTTTAAACGCAGTGTCCTGATATTGATAATTCTTGCCGAACGAAACGATGTCTGAACAATTCTCTAGAAAAGCCGCAAACTCCAACTCGAAATTATTATCCCCGATTACTTTATTGAAGACCGATTTCTTTGCCGCAATATAATCCTGCTCATTGACTACATACGGGCGGGTCTTGCTCAGCTTGATATAGTCGCGCACCTGCGTCGTGCCCTTATCCCGTACTACCAATTCATTGATCGCCTTGCGAAAAATCTCGCGGATCGCCCGTATCGCTTCAATTTCCGACAAATTGCGCAGGATGTTCAAATCTTCCAAAGTCACCGAAGCCGCAAACAGCCGCGTCTCGATAAATTGCTTTAACTTCCCAAACAGGATCTCGAATCCGCCGACTAGCCGCAGCTCCCGCATCAAACCCCGCGCGAACCATCCGATCGCGCTCTGATAATTTGTCGCGAACGCCGAACCCATTACCGTCGTATGGCTCACATCCTCGTCATCGATATCTTTGAATACGATTTCCCGCTGTTCTTCCGCCGTGAATTGTTTGATCGGCAGCTGCGGACTCGGCAGCGCCTCGATACTTAGGTCATTCAGATTCTTGTACTCGCGATAGAGTCGCGCTTCGAGCACCGGCAACTCAATATCCAGTTCCGCGATGTTTTTCTTCTCGCTATCCCGCTCGACCTCCACAATCACCGGCGATCGCGTCCGCGTCTGCTCGCCCATCGGCACCCACTCCAGCTCGACCCCTTCGTTGCAAATCGACTCGACGAAGTCCATAAACGCCGCCGTCCCCACCACGCTGACCTTTTCCTCGACTCCCTGTCCGCGAAACATCGGCCGCAACCCGCGCCCCAGCGTCTGCTCCGGCAAGATCCGGCTCGGCGCTTGATAGGGCCGCAGTCCCACCATCGCGATCACGTTCTGCACGTCCCAGCCTTCCCGCAGCATCATCACCGATACGATCGCCCGATACTCATTTCCCGCGTCATCAATCTCCCCGCTCAGCCGCCGCAGCTTCTCCAATTCCTCTTTCGATTTCCCGCTCGACGCCTCTGCAATCTCGCCATTCTTTTTCGTATGGATTACCAGCGCCTTACCCAGCTTCGGATAATTCTCTTCCAGGTGTTTGCCGACTTCATCGCAGTTCCGCGTATCGTCGGTCATCACGAACAGCACTGCCTTCTTGCCCGACGGCCGCAGCACCTCGTCGCGCTTCTCCCATTCCAGGTAACCAAGATGCAGGTAATCTTCATACTTCTCTGTGAACTTATCGCTCTGCTTCTCGTTCAGCTTCGCCCGCGACGCCGCGTCCGGCACCACCGGATGCTTCACTACGTTCTGCCGGATCGCTTCGACTAGCGGATAGTCGCTAATTGTCTGTACGAAGATCGCGCCGTTGCTGCGCTTCGGCGTTGCCGTCAAATCGAATTGAGCTGACAGCGTGCTCCCCTTCTGCCGCAGCCGGTAGCAGATATCCTGGATATTCTTGAACCACGCCATCGCCGGATCGTGAATATGATGCGCTTCGTCGTTGAGCACGACCAGGTCCCGCACCTCCCGCACGATTCGCCCCAAATCCACCTGCGACTGATTAGTCTTTCCGCTCGGCCTTTTTCCCAGAAAATAGTCAGTCGTATCCTCATCCTCGAACGATGGAACCGTCTCGTTTTGATACACCCGCTGGATATTCGAGAGAAAAATATTGCCGGTCTCCGACACCGGGCCGATCTTGTCCTGTACGTGCAGTGCGGGCTGGAAGTCGTCATTCCAGTTCTGACCCGCATAGCCGTTCTCCGGGATCACCGGATCTTCACGAAAGATGCGCAGCCCGCCGAAGTCTCTGCGCAGCCGGTCCAGCACGATTATGTTTGGCGCGATCACCAAAAAATTCGTGCTCAGCTCCGACCCCGTCTCATAGAGCTTGTGAAAATAGCACCACGCGATCAGGATGCTCATCACCTTGGTCTTGCCGGTGCCGGTCGCGAGCTTCATCACGTAGCGCGTCCAGTCCTCGTCGAACATACTCTTCGCCACGCGCCCGGAGGCGTCGTACTTGATCAACGCGTACGGGTCCCGCGCCTCTTCGATCTCGTATAGCCAGATCGCCGATTCAACTGCCTCACGCTGCCCGAAGTAGTAGCGGAACGGCCACACTGCCCCATCTGCCCCAATCACCGGGTGCTCCGTGTTGAACCAGTAATTCAGCAGCGCCCGCGTAGTGTCGCTCGCGCCCTGATACCCACTATCGCGCCACCCCTTGACACCCTCCCGCACCCGGTACACCAGCGGCGGAATCAGCGTTGCGTAACCGTCCTCGGTGAATAGCTCCTCGCCCGGATACCACCTGATCTTCGGATCAAGTACCGCGCATGGATCAGCCGGAAAGTCTTTTCCGATCGCCATTACTCCCCCCAAGCTTTTCTGTCATTCAGAGCCCATTCTGAGGAGCCTGGCGATGAAGAATCTAGCGGTTCTGAGGCTCGATCCCTCGCAATTCTCTTGCTCCTCCACCCCCATCACACTTTCACCTCGACGATCTTCGTCGTATCGTTCCCGAAAATGTCGATTACCTTGACCGCGATCTTGTACCGCCCCTTGCTCTTGTAATCGTGCTCCGCGCTGACCAGCTCGAGCGTCCGCTCCTTCCGCGTCCGATAGCTCTGCCACTCATTTTCGAAAATATAGTTGCCGCTCCAGACCTCCCGCTCCGCTCCCTTAGCGACCGCTTCTAAATCATGATCCCTCTCCCTATCAGTAGGGGGAGGGCCAGGGTGAGGGTCCGCTTCTCTTTCTTTGATCCGGATAATCTCCTTCCGGCTCTCGTAATCGAAGTCCACCGCCCAATAGTCAATCCAGTCGGTCCACTTCTTCGTGATTACTTCCCGGCTTACCTTCCCTGACTTGTCCTTGACGATCTTGACCACCTGCCCACTCTCGACCGTCACCTTGCTGCCGCCCGGCTTCAGCTTCTCGCCGATCGCGTCCAGATCGTCCTGACGATAGAACACGCCGAAATCCTTGAGCGTGACCGTCGCGCTCGTCCCCTTGATCTTCGGGGTCACCTCGACGTACGCCACGTCGTAAAATTGCACCTGACCCTTTTCCCCGCACGCTTATCGAACACGTCCTTCGGGATGTACTTCAGGCTCAGGCTGACCCCCTTCTGCTTGGCCTCGTCCTGCGCTGCCGGACAAAGTCCCATTTCGAACTCGAAGCCGAGCACATCGACCTTACTGATCCGCTTGCGGCGGCACTCCGCGATCACCTCGTTGACCTGTGCGAACGTTACCGGCGCATCGATTGGCCCGACCACGACCGCCGTCCCACCTTTCTTGCCATGCAATGGCGGCGTCTGGAAAATCCGCTCCGCCTTGTATGCTGCGAGGATTAGCGTGATGTAATACTCTTCGCGCTGGATCGTCTGGACTCGCCGCGCCTCTTCCGGCAGCGTCGGATCGATTCCGACGAAGTATTGCCGTTCGTACTTGCCCAGATTCAGGATTTCGAAGCTGCGATAGGGCTTGTCTTGCGCCTTGAGCTCGCGCTGGACCCCGATCAACCGCTTGCGCGTCGTATGGATCGCGAAGCGCCCGAGGTCGCACCCGATCCACTTCCGCCCGAGCTTCTCCGCCACCGCCATCGTAGTCCCCGAGCCGCAGAAGAAATCCGCAACCAGATCACCCTTAGAAGAAGCAGAAGAAATTATTCTTGTCGCGATAGTCTCCGGCTTCTGGGTTGCATAACCGAGATTTTGCGTTTTATCGGCCGGTTGGAGCATGGAAAGCCGCCAAACATCGTCAACTGTGCGTTCGTCAATCTCGATATAAAGGACATTACCGGATTCGTCTTTTGCATTGACGAGCTTACCCTTTCCCTTATCCCAGACACGTTTTATTTGTTCGATTGTTTTTGGACGCTTCTCCCTTATCTGATTGAAGAAATAATGGGTCTGATTTCTGAATGCCACAGAATAACATCATGATTCGCTGCGAAACGGTTCACATTTCCCTGCATCTTATTGTAGTAATACCAGACGATTTCATTACGAAAGGTCGATTCTGCGAACAACTCCGATAGCAGAGACCTCATCCAGTGAGACACGTGCCAATCACAATGTACAAATATACTGGCGTCCTCTGATAAAAGATCCCTCATTGACTTAAGCGCTCGTACATGTATTGGAGATATCGTTCCCCGTGCTCTCCCCAGGTATCTCGATAGGCCGTCTCTTCAATCAGAGTAGGCTCTTTAATTAGTCTCTCATCGCCGACATCAATCCCGACTGAGAAGTCGGCGCCGACATCGAACGGCGGATCGATATAAATCAGCTTCAGCCCGCCCGCGTCCTCGATCTCCCGCCGCAACGGCCCGTTCTTCAACGACGACAACACCAGCTTGTTGTCGCCCCAAATTAATTTGTTGGTCCATCCCGACGCTTGCCGCCCCGCCCATCCGCCGCGAATAATCCGCCCACCTGCTCGCCCACCTGCGTGCGCGGCTCGTCGATCTGCTCGATCGACTGGAACGGCAGCGCCACGGTGGTCACCTCACTGGTCTTGCCCTGCCAGATCAGCTCGACCTCCGGCGCGTCGGCGAACAGCATCAGCTTGTATTTCGCCGGCAGCGGCTCCCCCCGCTCGATGTAGTCCTTGATTAGATTCTTGTCCCGCTCGCTCAGCTCCACGCCCCACCCCCTGGTTCCTCACTGCTTCCCATCCAACGGCAGTAGGTCTCCTTGAATCCTTATGCTGTCATTCCCGCGCGTCTGCTCTCTGGCGCGCGAGGAATCCCGGATTAGGACCCTTCTCGCGTCAAGGATGAAATAATACACAACCACGGGCAGTTCTGCTCGCTGCTTTCGCCCCGCCAGTCCTTATTTGCCCCGGCCCTCGATGTTTCACGTGAAACATCGCTTGCGCACGATTCAAAAGCAGTCCTCAAGCGAGATTTTTCGCGACAGACCCGCTCCAAATGACCAGGGAAGCTTGCCCAAGCCCCTTTTGTCATCCTGAGCCGGCGAGCAGCGCGAGCCGTGTCGAAGGACCTCCGCGAAGCGAGCCTACAAACATTCACTTGTGCAGAGCTTCCTGGAGGATCACGTTTTCCACGCCTAAATCATCCCACAATGGGATGTTTCACGTGAAACATCCCATTATACAGTCTCGCAATACGTCATCAGGCAGGTCCATATACTCTCATTACCCTTAGATACCCTTTTCGATAGATATTGTTTTTCGATGTTTCACGTGAAACATCGCTACCGGAGATTCCTCGATAGTTCCCCCTCCGAAAATTCGCTAAGCTTCCCCGCTAATGAATCACGACGGAAATCGCGCTGCGGGCGCAATCTCGGTCAAGAACCTGCGCCGGCGCTTCGGACCACAGCAGGTGCTCAACGGCGTCAATCTCGAATGTCCGTCCGGCCAAATCATGACCATCGTCGGCTCCAGCGGATGCGGTAAGACCGTCCTCCTGAAGCATCTCAACCTGTTGCTCCGGCCCGATTCCGGCACGATCATCATTGGCGGCGTCAACGTCACCCGCCTCGGCTCGCGCGCCACCGACGCGGTCCGCGAGCAGCTCGGGATGCTCTTTCAGGCCGGCGCCCTCTTCGACTCGATGACCGTGTTCGAGAATGTGGCTTTCCCCTTGGTCGAGAAAACTCACCTGACCCCCTCCGAGATCGCCGAGCGCGTAAACGAGATTCTCGCGCAGGTCGGACTCGAAGGAATGGGCCAAAAGTATCCCTCTGAGATGAGCGGTGGGATGCAAAAACGGGCCGCCTTGGCGCGGGCCTTAATCCGCCGACCCAAAATCCTGATGCTCGACGAGCCGACCACCGGCCTCGATCCGACGCGTGCCCATTCCATTCACGACCTAGTTCGCTCCACTCAGCGCAAATTCGGACTTACCGCCGTGATGGTCAGCCACGACGTCCCGCAAGTATTTGAATTCTCCGATCGAGTCGCTTATATGCACGCTGGCAAGATCGAGCTGGAAGGCTCGCCGGAAGAGGTCACGAACGCGAAAAACGAAACCTTTCAGCAATTTCTCGCTGGCAAGGCCGCCAACGAAGACGAGCGGCCCCTTTCACAGATCGATCGCCGCCCCCGGAAGATAGAACGAAAAGATAAAGCGAAATGTACGCCACCCCTCTTACCAAGCTCATCGTCGGTATCTTCGCGCTGCTCGGTATCGCCGCCTTAGCCATCCTTTCGTTCCGGCTCGGCCAAGTCGAGATTATCCCAAAGCCGAGCTACACGCTGTTTGCCAATTTCGACAATATTTCCGGCTTGAAAAGTGGCGATCAGGTCCAAATCGCCGGCGTTGATGTGGGCAAAGTAACTGGAATCGGGCTCAACGATAATCGCGCGCACGTAAAGTTGCGGATCGATCGGGGTGTCGAAATCGACGACGACGCGATTGCCTCAGTCAAGACCAGCGGTATTATCGGCGATAAATACATTGCGATCGCCCTCGGCCCCTCGGATAAGAATCTCGCCGATGGAGCGACAATCCGCCATACTCAATCAGCGTTCGTGCTCGAGGATGCGATCGGCCAACTAATCAACAGTTCAGGTTCAAGTTCATCATCCAGCGAAGCAAAGACCGGCGGTGGAGGTGCGCCGCCCGCGATCAATAACCCGCCCGGAATCAGCAATCCTCCGGGCGTAGGCTCAAATTGTAATTGTAATCAGCCGTCGAAAGGTAATTCATAGCTGTGCGAAGCAGAACTCACCCAGTGCTCTCCTCCAGATACTTGTTGGCCTTAGCAGCGTTTTCGCTCGCGATTGCGCTGGCCCCTCCACTGCATGCCGATACCGGCGCCCTGGACGCCACTCGTCAGTTCGTCACTCAAGCCCTGCATATTCTCAGTGATAAGCAAACCCCGGCGGCTCAGCGGAGCGCTCAACTTCGGCAGCTACTGGAACCTAACTTCGACTTCACCGAGATGTCGAAATCGGCCTTGGGTTATCATTGGAAACAACTCTCTCCCGAACAGCGCGCCAACTTCACGCAAGTTTTCAAGGCCTTCATCGAGAGCGCTTATTCCAGCAAGATCAACGAATATTCGGGTCAAAAAGTCGAATTTATCCGGGAAGCTCCACTCAGTTCCGGTTACGCGCAAGTCTTCACGAATATCGTACAAACCGGAAAAAACCCGATTGCGGTTAATTATTTGCTTGAACAAAAAAACGACGGCTGGAAAGTTTATGATGTGACGGTCGATAATATAAGTATCATTGCGAACTATCGAAATCAGTTTAATCGCGTTATAAACGAGAATGGCTTTGATAAGCTACTGGCAGATTTGAAAGCCAAAGAGCAACAGATCAATGCCTCGATGGCCGGATGAAGGATATAGTTTTATTGAGAGCAAGGCATATGAAGAGAACCGTGGCTCCGGCTCAGGCTCAAACGATCAAAGAGAGCCGACGAATTTCTAATTACCCGAATGCAAGCAAATGGCTGGAGGCCCTCGTAATTATCGCCATCTTCGCATGGGCCATACCGGCTCGCGCCCAAGACCAAACTCCACCGCATCCGCTCGGCGAGAATACGCAAGTCTATAGCGATCCCTTAGCGCCCTTTAATGAAAAAATGTTCTGGTTCAACCTGAAACTTGATCATTACGTGGTTCATCCGGTGGCCGAGGATTATGCGAAGGTCGCGCCGGTGCCGGTTCGCGAAAGCGTTGGCCGCTTCTTCGATAACATCAACTTTATTCCGCGCTTTGCCAATAATCTGTTCCAGTTGCGCTTCCCGCAGGCCGGCACTGAAGTGGCCCGCTTCGGAATCAACACGACGGTCGGCGTTGCAGGCCTCTTTGATCCTGCTGACCATTGGTTCGGATTGAAGGAGCATCCCAACGATTTTGGTCTGACGATGGGGCATTATGGGATGCCCTCGGGACCTTATCTCGTTCTTCCGGCATTCGGGCCCTCAACCATTCGCGACACCGCAGGTCTCGTCGCTGATGGTTTTATGTTCCCCTTGCCTTACTTCGTCCCGTGGTACGTCTCGGTCCCAACCGATGCCGGTAAAGCGGCAATAGAAGCGGTCAACTATCGCTCGCTCCATCTCGATCTGTTCGAGCAGGTCGATCGCTATGCTGTCGATCTGTACGGAGCAGTCCAGGATGGTTATCTACAGCAGCGCGCCAATCGGCTCCAAGTACTCAAGCAGTAGCGCCATCGCTTAGACCGGAGCCGCGAGCTATCAAGCTTGCGGCTTTTTATTTTGATTCAAGCTCGCCGCTCTTTACCAGCGGGTCTGAACCATGTTGGAATCTGCGTCCTAACCTAGTATCTGGAGGCGATCGTTATGGACACCATTCGTTTCGACGATCTGGATAAGCTGCGTTCAAAGATCAGTGCCGAATTTGGACCTTGGAGTAATGAGATTGAACTCTCTCAGCAAAAGATCAATGAGTTTGCGGATCTGACGGGGGACCATCAGTGGATCCATATCGATATCGAACGTTGTAAGCGTGAGAGCCCCTTCGGTGGACCAGTGGCGCATGGGTTCTTCACTTTGAGCTTGCTCCCGGCGTTCGAAATCGACAGTGGATGGAAAGTGGCGGGTTATCGAAACGTCGTCAATTACGGAGCGAACAAGCTCCGCTTCATTTCGCCGGTTCCGGCAGGAGCGAAGGTTCACGCGCGTCAACGGATTGTCGCAGTTGAAGCCAAACCGCAGGGCACACAGGTCACGACTGAAAGCCAGGTGCAGGTCGTTGGCGCGGATAAACCGGCGTTGATTTACGAAGGGATCTTTCTCTATGTAAAATAAATGAGATACGTGATGACTCGATGAGTAGGCCACATCTGCTCGTAGTGGAAGATGAGCTCAAGTTGCTGAACGAGCTATGCCGAGGTCTCAGCGAAGAAGGCTTCGCCGTACTCACCGCCGGCAGCGCGGAAATTGCAGAGAAGGTGATCTCATCGGGCGAATTCGATGCAATCGTGCTCGATTTACGGCTCCCGGGAAAAAGCGGCCTGGAATTTTTGCGCGATCTGCGCGCGAGCGGCAATTTAACTCCGGTCCTGATTCTCACCGCGCGCGACTCGCTGGCTGAGCGGGTCACCGGGCTGGACGGTGGCGCGGATGACTACCTAACCAAGCCGTTTGCCTTTCCTGAGTTGGTGGCGCGTTTGCGCGCGTTGATCCGGCGGCGGGCTTCGGCGCCACAGCCGATTTTGCGACTGGGCGATCTTGAATTCGACACCATCAAACGCCGCGCCCGGCGAGCCGGCCGGGACCTCGCGCTCTCGCCCAAAGAAGCGATGCTGCTTGAATTGCTCATGCGAAATTCCGGGCAGACGGTCACGCGAAATATGATCGCTGAAACTGTGTGGGGTGGGGCTTACGATGATCTTACCAATCTGATCGAAGTATTTGTTAATCGCCTTCGCCACAAGATCGTTGACCGCAAGGACGAACCGCTGATCGTTACAGTGCGCGGCGCGGGCTACTCGATCCGCCCGCTCCAATGAGTATCCGTCTTCGACTGACGCTCTACTGGGCGGTGCTATTGACCAGCATTCTGGTGCTCTCGGGCGCGGCGGTTTATTTGCTTTTCGCTCGGAGTCAGTGGGCGCAGCTCGATGGGGCGCTGATGGAAGAAGCCGATTCTGCCGCCTCCAACATCCGCCACTCCGGTTTCGGTTCTGCACGTGACATTGTGCGGCAATTGAGCGAGGAGCGCGACCTCGGACCCGCCCGCCGCGTGATTCTGATCGTCGCCGGACATGTCATAGCCGAGGCCGGAGCTTCGCAGGCGGATTTGCCAGCTCGGTTGGGAGATCCTCGCCTGGGAAAAATCGCCGACGGCCGAAATCACATATTCCGCTATGGCTTGACAAGTTTCACCCTCGGCGGGGCGAGCGCTTTGCTCGCCGACGGGGTCGACGCGACACCGGTGCGACTCGCAATTACTCGCCTGCGGCGACAACTTCTACTGATCATTCCAATTATCCTCGCCGTAAGCATCGCGGGCGGATATTGGCTCGCTGGGCGGGCGCTGGCTCCTATGCATGACCTCATCGCCGGACTTACAAAAATCCAGCCCTCTGAATTGCGCCGGCGCCTCCCCATAGCCTCAGTTGAGGACGAGGTGGCGCAACTAACTCGTGCAATCAACGCTCTGCTTGAGCGAGTTGCTCGTGCAGTTGACACCGAGCGACGCTTCGCAACTGACGCCGCCCATGAGATGCGCACGCCGCTCGCCATTTTGCGCACGGGACTCGAGGTTACTTTGGCGCGCGACCGTTCAGGCCGTGAGTACCACGAAGCACTCCACGCTGCGCTCGATGAAACCGTAAGCCTCTGCCGAACCGCAGATGAGCTGCTGGTATTGGCGCGCTTAGATCATGAGTCCGCGATGGAACGCGAGATGATAAATCTGCGAATACTCGCCGAGGAAGTAATCGAGGCTGTTGAACCGCTAATTCAAGCGAAACAGATCGCTTTGCGCGCCAGTATAGAGAATGATCCAATCATTGCTGGTAATCGAAACCATCTTCAACGGCTCATAATTAATCTGCTCGACAATGCCCTGAAATTCACACCCGTACACGGACGGGTCGGATTGGAAGTCTCACGACAAAACGGGAACGCAATTTTACGTATCGAAAATGATGGTCCGGCGATTCCCGATGATGATTTGCCGCATCTTTTCGAACGTTTCTTCCGCGGCAAATCCTCGATTACATCCGGCAGCGGCTTGGGGCTAAGTCTTTGTCAAGAAATTGTGCGACTCCACGATGGAGTTATAAGAGCCGCCAATCTTGCAACCGGTGGGGTCGAATTTGTGATTACAATGCCCGCGCTCGATTGCACGTTATCCAAAGCAACAGTGTAGCAAGCGTGAGATTTTATCTTTCCCGGTCTTAATGAGGCGCCGCTTTAATTCACACCCTTCCATCTTGCCCGGTCAGGCACGAGCCCGACCGGGATTTCGATATTAACGGCATTTCACGAGCATAACCGCGTCAATCCATTATCGGCGATGGGCCCAGTGGCAATGATGGCCATCCGAATCGCATGCCCAGTAGAGATTGGGGTTGCGCCGATTGATCATGCCTTCCCCATTAGATGGAACATGCTGGGGTCGATACGCATAGGCGGGCGCATACGGATTAGCTCGGTAGCCCGGATGGTTGTAATCGTCCGCGTCTTTGTCGTGATGATCCGAGCGCCATGCATGGTTGTCGCGGTGATGCCAATCATCGTTGTCGGCTCGCGCACGGGTAGGAAGGGCAACGCTCGTACCTATTGTCATCGCGATTACACCAGCAATGATTTTCTTTCTGAGAGTCATAGTCGATTACCTCCTGATTGATCAGCCATTGAGCGCGAGAACCTGCTTTCCGGCTCCAGTCTCTTTGCTCGCCCGCGACAGTAGAGCGCATCAATTGTGCCGTGGAGAGTAATTTGCCTTAGAGAACGAATACGTCGGTTAGTCCGCGTCGGCTCTAAGCGGACGGGAGAGAGCATGTCCCCATTTAGGTATTGGCTTACCTGATTGCCGAAGCGCAAAGTACAACAAAGCCGTCGCTGAAAGAGTTTTTGGCTTGACGCGCGTCGATAAAAGCACTGAAGCACTCGAAATCAGCCCGCTACAACGTCTCGCCATCTTAAAATTTGTTAATTATTATGTACCTCTATCCCTCGGTATGATCAGCGCATGGTGCGGCGCTTCGTCTTGGGTCTTCTTGTCCTCACCGCGTGCAGCTTAATGGCTCTGCCCGCCGATTTGTTGGCTGCGCAAACCTTGACTCTCACCGACGCGATCGGCCGGGCGCTTGCCTATGCGCCGGCGGACGAGTTGGCTGCGGCACAACGTGATTTCAGCACCGCCAGAGTCAATGAGGCGCGTGCTCCGCTGATGCCTTCCATCGCAGCCAACGGCGAGTACTTTCAGGCGCCCGGCTACGATCAAGTAATTACCAACCGCGGCCTGACTCTGGCGCAGCTCGCTTTGAGTTACATCGTTTTCGACGGTGGCCTGCGGATGGATCAAGTACGCGCGGCGCGCTATGCCCAGCAGGCGGCGGCGCTGGGAATCGACGCGGCGCGCGGACAGATCATCTTCGATACGACAATCGCCTATTTTGATTTGTGGCGCGCACGCGCGACTGCAGCCGAATTGCAACGCAGCGTCACGCGCCTTTCGCAATATGTCACGACCATGCGCAACCTTCAGCGTACCGGCCGCGCAATCTCTAACGACGTACTCAGTATTGAAAGTGCACGAGATGCTACCGAGTTGTCATTGGCAGCCGCCAATGAGGCCGCGGCGCATGCCGCGATTGTGCTTGGTTCGATGATCAATCAGCCGCAGCCGGAAACTCTCGAATTAGCAGAAATCCCGGCAATGCCCCTGCAGCCCAACGGCGACATTACACACAGCCCGGCGTTTGCCGCCGCCCAACGTCAGTTAGCCACAGCGAACGTGGGCATCGACGCCGCCCGCGCCGAACGCTCCCCAACGATTCGGCTCATCCTGACTTCGGGATGGGAGGGGATCGATCCGCCAAAGACTTTTGGTCATCATCTCGGCGCGTCATACGATGGCGCGGTTACGGTGCCGATTTTTCAGGGTGGGCTGGTGCGCGCACATATCGATGCGGCGCGCGTCTCCCAGCACATCGCCGTGGCGCAACTTCGGCAAATCGAGCTCAATCTCAAGCGCGATCTCGCCGACGCGCTCAGTCGTTTCGATGGCGCGCGGCGCCAACTCGCGATCTTGCATCGGTCACAAACCACCGCCGATGACGCGTTTGCGCTCGACTGGACGCGTTTTCTGGGCGGCGGCAATGTCACGCTACTGGAAGTGATAAACGCCTTTCAAGTTGCTCAGAATCTTCGCATTGCGCGGATCGATAACGAGTTTGTTGCGCGTCAAGCCGTCGCCCAAGCGAACTTGCTTCTGGGTAATGGTTTGTGAGCCTGTTGGGATCGCGCCTCGGGTATCAGTTGACTGGGCTAATCATGATCGTTGCGCTTGCGCTGATCGCCGGATGCGACCGGTCTGCCGCGAAGTCTGATAGCGGAGCTTCCGGAAATGCGAAGCCATCGGTCGTAATGGCCGTGACCGGCGCAAAAGTCACTCACGCGCCGATGCGCTCCGAACTGAGCTTGCTTGGGACCACGGTCGCGCAGCGCCATATTACGCTACGCGCACCGACCGCCGGTCAGGTGGTCGGACTGACCCTGCAGAGTGGCGATCGCGTTACTCAAGGGGAAATCGTCGCCCACATTATCAACCGCGAAGCTGAAGCCGCGCAAAACGGTCTCAATGTGGCACGGAGCCTCGATCCGGCCGATGCTGCGATGCTGGCGGCGGCGGTCAAACGCCATAGTGGTTCGGCGGCGATCGCGGTTACTGCGCCCGAGAATGCGATTGTTGCGCAGCGCCTCGTCAGTAGTGGCCAGATGGTAGCAGACCTCGATCCAATAGTGGATATGGTCGATCCGAAGAGTATTTACGTCGAAGCCGCCGTACCGATCGAGAATCTAGGCGAAATTCGCCCCGAGATGCTTGCCACGATCGTTTCGCCGATCCGTCCCGGCGTAACATATCTGGCCCGCGTCGCGGCGCTCTCGCCCAGTTTCAATCAGGGCGGCGCGACCGCTCCGGCGCGCATCGAATTTACCGGTTCCGCGCTGATCGAGCAGTCCGGCGCACCGGCTCAAGTCAGGGTGACCACTTCGTATGTTCCCGACGCCCTCGTCGTGCCCACTGTTGCCCTGTTTGAAGACGCCGCGACCCGCAGCCACTACGTTTTCGTGGTTGGCCCAGGCGGAGTTGCGCATCGAACTACGGTGAGCATCGGAGTCAACTTGAGAACTCTCACGCAGATTACATCGGGACTGTCAGGCGGAGAGACTGTAATCACCTCGGGCGGCTACGCCGTTTCCGACGGCCTGCACGTGACAGTCGCGCTTGCGAAATAATGGGCCGGACTAATTCGATCCTGGCGCTATTCGGAGTTCTGGCTGTTTCCGTTCTGGGCGCAATGCTCGCGTTATCGATTCCAAGCGCGGTCTTTCCCGAAATTCAATTCAACCGTGCGATCGTGCTGATCGATGCCGGCGATCTGCCGGCAGAACAGATGCTCGTGACAGTCACACGCCCAATCGAGGAAGCCGCTTATGGCGTCGTCGGAGTCTCCCTCGTGCGCTCCACGACGACGCGCGGCAGCGCCGAGATCGACGTTACGTTCAGTGAGTCGAGCAATCCGGTGCAGACCTTCGAGTTGCTTAACGCGTCAATCAATGAGACCCGATTACCGGCCGACGCCAAAACCGACGCGCGGCTTTTGACCAGTGGTACATTTCCAATAATCGAAGTCGGCCTGAGCTCGCCGACCCGCGACCTCGCGAGCCTTACCGATATCGCGCAGTACGATCTTGCGCCGAGCCTGCATCAGATAACCGGGACTTACCGCGTCGAGCTGGTCGGGGCGAAGCAGCGGGAGTATGTCGTCAGGCTCAATACGGAGCGCATGCTCCAGCATGGCCTTACGTCCGCGGACGTTGTTGCCGGTATGACCAAAGCGAACGTGATCGCGTCGGCGGGCCGGGTCGAGGATGCTCACCGGAATCTGTTGACGGTCGTTACGAGCGACTTGCATGACGCAGATCAACTCGCCGCCTTGCCAATCGCGACGGTAAACAATCAGCCAGTGTACGTCCGGGATATAGCGCGCGTCGAATTGGGCATTGTCGAAGATTACATCCGCACCAGTTCGGAGTACGGCCCCGCCGTGCTGATCGGCATATCGCAACAGCCTAACGGCAATACCGTCGCGATCGCGAATGAAACCCATGCAATGATCAATGAATTTAGCGCGCGCTATCCCGATGTGCAGTTCTCCTTCGGTTACGATCAGGCCAACCTTGTAATGGAATCCTTCAATAGTGTGCGCGACGCGATCGTGCTGGGACTGGCGCTGGCGGTCGCAGTAGTTTTCCTTTTCACGTGGAGCATCCTGAACGCGCTCGTCGCGGCGATCGTCGTGCCCTCCACGATCGCGATTACCTTTGTCGTGATGAAAGAGGCGGGGATGACCTTCAACATGATGACGCTGGGCGGACTCGCCGCCGGTATCGGCTTATTTATCGACGACGCGATCGTGATGATCGAGGCGATTCATCGCGCCCATGCACGCGAGGAGACGGGCGAAGCGGCAGCGCGCGGAGCCTTGAAGGAATTACTGCGCCCGCTAATCGCGTCCACCGCGACGGTGATCGTCGCCTTTGCGCCGCTGATTTTTGTGTCGGGCGTGACCGGGGTTTTCTTTCGTTCGCTCGCCTTCACTTTGGGCGGTGGATTGCTGGTCTCGCTGCTGCTCGCGATTTTCTTCACTCCCGCACTGGAACTTATGCTCGAGCGATTCCGCCGCCCCGCGCATCCTGCGGGTCGCCTTTCCGAGCTGATGAATCGTGCGTACCTGCTGGCGATGCGGCCATTTCTGCGTGCACCGATTCTCGCGCCATTCGCGGTTGCGCTCGCCCTCGCCGGAACATTTGTGCTCTACCGTGGGATCGGCACTGATTATCTTCCCGCGCTCGATGAAGGCGCTTTCATTCTCGATTACCTGACCCCGCCGCAAAGCACGCTGGCCGATACTCAGCAGTTACTCGGCAAAATTGAAAACGTGCTGCGCGCGACGCCTGAGGTGGCGGGCTTTGGACGGCGCACCGGCGCGCAGCGGGGCTTTTTCCTCACTGAATCCAATCGGGGAGATATTTCAGTTCGGCTTAAATCAAATCGTACCAGAGGTATCGATACCATAATGGCCGACGTGCGACATCGGGTCGAGAGCACGGTGCCGAACGTCCAAGTTGAATTTTCGCAGGTCTTGCAGGACCTGATCGGCGATTTGTCCGGGACTCCTGAGCCGATCGCAATCAAGGTATTCGGCGCAGACCAGAACGCCATCGAGGTAACCGCGAAAACGATCGCGGTCCGGATCAGGAAGTTGGCCAATATCATGGAGGTAAAGAGCGGGATCGTTCTGAGCAATCCGGAAGAGCAAGTCTTGATCGACCAGACTGCCGCGGCGCGCTATGGATTCAGCGCCGACGATATTTTGGCGACTCTACGCAACGTAGTTTTCGGCACGGTCGCAACCAATTTGCGCGTCGGCGATCGCCTCTACGGCGTGCGGGTGCGCTATCCGGCTGAGTTTCATAAAACCCTTAGTCTTCTGCCGCAGGTCCTGATGCGAACTCAGTCCGGTGGTCTCGTCCCGCTCTCAAATCTGATCACTCTGCAGTTTAATGGTAAACGTCCCGAGCTTGATCGCGAGCGGCTGCGCCCGGTGGTCTATGTCACGGCGCGGGTCGAGAATATCGACCTCGGCACTGCGATCGCGCGAGTCAAAGCTAATCTGGCCGGGCTCACGCTACCGGCTGGGGTCACGCTCGAGTACGGCGGCCTGTACTCCGAGCAGCAAACGGCCTTTCATCAGCTCGCCTTGGTCCTGATCGCCGCGTTGGTTGCGATGTTTCTTGTACTGCTCTGGGAATTTCGCCGCCTCACTCCTGCCGTGGCGATTCTGCTGAGCGCGGTCGCATGTCTGCTGGGCAGCTTCGTCGCGCTGGAGCTGAGCGGCCTGACACTAAATATCTCGTCCTTCATGGGCATCATCATGGTGACCGGCATCACCGCCAAAAATGGAATCCTGCTGCTCGATCATGCTGAACGCGAAGAGTCCGCAACGATTTCGCCGCGCGACGCATTGATTGACGCGGCGCGCATCCGCCTCCGCCCCATCCTGATGACTACCTTGGCCACTGCCGCCGGGCTTTTGCCGCTCGCTTTGGGACTGGGCGCGGGGGCCAAGGTGCAACAACCCCTGGCGGTCGCCGTGATTGGCGGACTGGTTATCGCCGTGGTGCTCTCGACACCGTTTGCCTCCGGAATTTATTTGCTGGGGACTCATCGAAAGCCTTAGCTGGGGGATCTCAGATGAACTCCCGAACGTTTCACTTGTGAAACAGTTTCCGGTTGAAATAGTCGATTGTGATCCAATAGAGTTTGCGACTTAATCCGCCCCGCTTCTCCAAATTTAAGAGAGAAGGACTCACCCCAAAAGGAAGGAGTTGCGGCTGAGATGGAAGAGAATTAAGAATCAATCAGGAAAGATATAGAATAGGGTACATTTATCAAATTGGGGCGATAAAACACTTAATTAGCTCACGATGGCCGCTGCACCCGAACCAGTCACTCCCGCTGTAATCCCACAACGTGATCCCACGAATAAGTGGCTAGTGGCGGTAGCGGTAATGCTCGCGACCGTGATGGAGGTGCTGGATAGCACTATCGCCAACGTCTCTCTCCTGCACATTCGCGGCAGCCTCTCGGCGGACGTTGATGAAGCCGCCTGGGTGCTAACCTCGTATATCGTCGCCAACGGCATCGTGATTCCGCTCACCGGCTGGTGCAGCGCCTACTTTGGCCGGAAGCGTTTTTTTATCTCCTGCATCTTGCTGTTTGTAGGCTCGTCCTTGGCGGCAGGCGCCGCACCGAATCTTCAGATCTGGTGTTTTTTCGAGTGTTACAGGGCTTGGGCGGAGGCGCGATGATGCCTCTGTCGCAAGCCGTCCTGATGGAGACCTTTCCGCCCGAAGAACAGGCCACTGCGATGTCAGTCTGGGGCCTCGGCATGATGCTCGCTCCGGTGATGGGGCCGACTTTGGGCGGCTGGATCACGGATAATTATAGCTGGCGCTGGATTTTTTATATCAACGTCCCCACCGGGGTAATCGCCGCGATCATGGTGGCGGTCTTCGTCCACGATCCCGCCTATATTCGGCGTGGGATCAAACGAATTGACTGGTCGGGGCTGGGCTATCTGGTCCTCGGGATAGCCTCGATTCAGATAATGCTGATTGTGGCGAGCGACTCGATTGGTTCAACTCCCACGTGATCATTTGGATGACAGTTATCGGCGTAGTGAGCCTGATTTTCTTTGTAATTCGAGAGCTGCACACGCGCGAGCCCATTGTTGATTTACGTGTTCTGAATAACCGCGATTTTGCAGTGGGCACCGCCTTCACAACGATCGTTATGTTCGCAATGTATGCGACTTTCGTCCTGATTCCACTTTACTGTCAGCAGATTTCCGGCTACACGCCGGTGCTGGCTGGAGAAGTGCTCTCGATTCAGAGTATCGGCACGTTCCTCTCCATCGTCGTTGCCGGACGCTTATTCAACAAAATCGACCCGCGTTTATTGGTTGCCGCAGGCTGCATTGCTGCTGGAGTTGGCACTACCTATATGGCCAATTTCTATGCTGAAATTGATTTCTGGAGCATTGCCTTGCCCGGGCTCCTGCGCGGTATCGGTTCGGGTTTTATCTTTATTCCAATCACCACACTGAGCCTCGCATCTGTTCCCAAGGAGCAGATGGGCACTGCCTCGGGACTTTTCAACATGGTGCGCACGGTAGGCGGCAGCATCGGAATTGCCGTACTGGTCGCGATGCTTTCGATTAATTCACAGGTCCATCAAAATTATCTGGCTGGTCACGTGAATGCCTTCAGCATGGACGCTCTCACGCATCAGACGGTGATGACTTTGGGAATTGGCAAGTCTTTGCTGCGCCACGGGTCCGCACCTTTTCTGGGGATGGTTTATCTGCAGGTACAGCGGCAGGCGTCGGTACTATCGTACCTCGACGATTTCCGGCTAGTGTCGTATCTGTTCTTTTTACTTACGCCTGTCGTGTTTTTGATGCGTCGTCCTCAGACTCACGGCAAAGTCGCAGCCGCTCATTAGACCGCGAGAACGTCATCTCTAATGAGTATTGCGGCATTGACGGGTATATCTTTGCTGTGGACGCGTCGCTACGAGGCCTTTAAGACGGGCGCGCTCTTTTAATGCATGCCGCATCATTGCTCGCCCACGGGAAACGCAAGATTCTACTGTCCCAATCGGCGCCCGAAGTGCTTTCGCCGCTTCGTGGTACGCCAACTCTCGAGCATCAACTAACATCAAGGCTGAACAGAAGTTCTCCGTGCGGATTCGATTGCCTGACTTGTGAGGTGTTCCCCGATCTCACGTTCTGGTCGAATCTCGTGGAGGATTGCTCCGGAATCAAGGTCGAAATCTGCTGCGAAATGATCGTTCACCTGAACGGCAATGCGCTCCAATTCCTGGCGTCGCCATTGATTCCTAAAATTGTTGTGCAGAATTGCCCAAAGCCACGCGCGCGAATTGCTGCCCATCCGAAAATGATGGAAGAACCGCCACGCCCGTAGCACCGTTTCCTGTACCAGATCATTGGCGTCGGCGTGATTGCGGTGAGCCGCAGAGCAATCCGGCGGAGCTTTCGAGGCGCCGCAAAATCTCATGATCGAATGAATCTCGTAAATCGGCCCCAATTGAAGCCTGAACCTCGCTTAACTCTCTCATGGTGTGCTCTGCTCTCTTGACGGATAACGAGGTTTGCCGCGAGCGGCGCCTCGAAGTTCCGGATCAGATATTGCAGCTTGAACGCGAGAAAGTTACACCGGCTCAATCGAGTAAGCGTAAAGAGAGAATCCTAAAATTCTGATGAAGCGGCATCGGCTCCGGTAACATCGCGCAGCAGCGTAGTTACCGGCTCACGGCTGATCAGAATAGAGACAAAATGGCCAGCCGGATGAAAGGTCAAGCAGATGCTATGGCCCTGGTACTCATAGAAGGTATGCGTACCTGCCCAGTAACGGGCTCCTATTGGAGCCGCAAAACCTACCGCGTGAACACAAATGCTGAGGATTTCGCCTCGCTCTCCGATGTACAACGTGTAGGCTGCCGGATAGCCATCCGCCGACTGATCAATACGCCCCCCATAGAGTCCATATCCGACGGAGCGAAAGTCATAGATGTCTTCCGGTATACCAGCTTCACGGTAGGACCGCGCAAGATCGTCGGCTTCGTCGGGAGTATTACTCGAATGGTCGCGATCTGATGATCCACGCAAAGTCCGAGTCGTTTTGCGAAGGACTTTGGATTGTTACATTTGGAGCGAAGTCTCGTATTGACGAGTCGAATTTGTTCACCGCTAGACTGAACACCGGCGTTGCTGGAACGGTTGGAACCGATCGGAAATTTCGCGATTTTATGCCGAGGATCATCAGCAAGGTGACCGCAGCGATGGGCATCGCATAATAGATCGGATGGCGGCAGGCTGACTTGCCTAGCTGCGAAGCACGATACGTCGCAGTCTCAGCATAGCGGCACCATGCTGGACGTTGTGCGAGCAATTCTGCGTCCACCAGTTCGCCCAGCGCTGTGCGGATATAGAGACGTAAGTCGGCTGGAACGCGTGATATCCGGAGTTCGAGTTCGGATGAGATGCTTGAGCTCTCGTTCTTGAGAGAGCCGTTGACGGCATGCGAGACAACTGCTGATGTGCGATTCGGCAAGGCGCTCCTCTGGCCGCGTAACTCGCCATCGGCATGCGCGGATAGAATATTGTCGATGTAATAATTACAGTCCATTAGGAATATAAAGCAGCTGAAATGTTGACTTCAGGTCTATAGACGATAAATTGCGCTGTCAAGTACCTGTCTTTCCACGGACAATACTCGCCTTTTCGAGTGCGAGCCGCATCATTGCGCGTCCTCGTGACACTCGTGATTTAACCGTCCCGAGCGGAATATCTAGAACAATCGCCACTTCCTGATAATCCAGCTCGTGCACATCGATCAGGAGCAGCGTCTCCCGAAACTCACTCGGTAAGTCCGCCAGCGCACGCTCAAGGATCCGGCCCGTTTTACGTCGCGCGACAAATTCTTCGGGGCTTTCATCAGAATTGTTTTCGGCCGCACTGCTCGCCTCAATCGCTTGCTGGAACTCCTCGGGGGTAACAGCAAGTTGCTCGCGATTTACCCGTCGATAAGCCGAGCGAAAGAGATTATACATGATAGTTAACAGCCAAGCGCGGCAATTAGTTCCTGGGTCGAACTGATGGAAGTATTTGTAGGCCCGGAGGACAGTCTCCTGAAGTAAATCTTTACTGTCTTCGGAATTACGTGTCAGCCGCAGCGCGGCTGCATAAAGCGTATCCAGGTGAGGTAAGGCGGCTCCTTCAAATTGCAGCCGACGGTCTCGAGGATCGCGGTTTGATACCATGATCCGCCGCGCGGGACCATATCATGCTTCTGGCTCATCCGCCTATCCCGCCGAAGGAGATACGCGGGATGGCAAGCTCTGGATTAGAATCCGGAATGGCGACTCAAGAGATTGGTCCCGAACCGCGAGATCGGAACTTGACGAGTTCGCCGCACTGAGTCGAAATGGTTTGGTGTGACCGGCTCGCGTAGTCTGTCGTGCAAAGCGCAATATGAAAGATCATCAAGGAGTTGGCAATGAACAAGGCGACACTCACGGGAGCGATGCTGGCCACCGCAATCGGCCTAATGTTTACCGTTCAGCCCCTGTTGGCTGATGGAGGAGCAGGAGCTCAGGTCAAATGCGTGGGCGGTAATAGCTGCAAAGGCTTGAGCTCGTGCAAGAGCGCCAGTAATAGCTGCAAGGGCCAGAATTCATGCAAGGGCAAAGGCTGGATCATGACTTCGAGCGCGAGTGAGTGCACACAGAAGGGCGGCCACGTCGAGTAGCAGACTCCAGTTGGTAGTCGGTCGACACGTTTATCAGGCGGATCGCACGGTGTCGATCGAGACAACATGAATCCCTCCAAATTCCCGTCACTGGGCGCCGGGGTTGGGTTGCGCCGACAACACTATAGTTACGTGCTGGAGAACTGGCCGGCGATGGACTGGTTCGAGGTCATCACCGAAAACTTCATGGTTGAGGGTGGCCGGCCGCTCGAAGTATTAGAGCAGGTTCGTTCGCGTTATCCGATCGTGCTGCATGGCGTCTCGATGTCGGTCGGCTCGGCTGAGGGATCAAACACTGACTATTTGCGTGCGCTGGCCGAACTGGCCCGGCGTTTCGAGCCGGCGTGGATTTCGGATCATCTATGCTGGACGCGGACTGGACGGCATAACCTGCATGATCTGATCCCTTTGCCGTACAACGACGAAGCCGTACAGGTCGCGGCGCGGCGAATCAGAGAGGCGCAAGACGTTCTCGGACAACGGATACTCATCGAGAATATCTCCAGCTATTTCACTTATACTCATTCCACACTGAAGGAATGGGAGTTCGTGGAGGCGGTTGCAAAAGAGGCAGACTGCGGCATCCTGCTGGACATCAACAATGTATTCGTTAACGCGTTTAACCATCGGTTCAGCGCCGAACAGTATATAGATGAGATGCCAATCGAACGGGTTGCGCAATTCCATCTTGCGGGTCATCGCGACTGCGGGACACATCTGCTCGATACGCATGATCATCAAGTTCGTGCCGAAGTGTGGCAACTTTATGAGCGTGCGTTACGACGCTTCGGCGTGGTCCCGACTCTAATTGAATGGGATGATCAAATACCCGAATTCGCCGAATTACAGACGGAGGCTTCGGCGGCACGGATGCGCATGGAGCACGTAGATACCATCTCACACACTACAGCATAGCTCAGTGGAACTTGCGCGACTCCAGTCGCTACTTTATCGCCTAATTACTGCAACCGATGGCGTCGGCGAAGGCGTGCTGCACGAGACAGCTGTCATTCCGGGCGGACTTGAGGAACTCGTGGCCGGAGACGACCGACTTCCGTCTCGTGAAAGACTCGAAATCTACGCCGACGCGTATTTCTATCGGTTGCTGGACGTACTCAAAGAAGACTATCCAGCGACGCTGGCAATACTAGGTGCGACTGACTTCCATAACCTGATCACTGGATATCTCGTCGAGTATCCGCCATCCGAACCATCGATCTTTTATGCGGATCGCCATCTGGCGGACTTCCTTACCAGCCATCCACTGAGCGAGAGCCGGCCATTTCTAGATGAATTGGCATGGCTAGAGCGCGCCCTTCTGGAGAGCTTTCATAGCGCTGACGCCTATCCGCTGGACGGTGCTGCAATGGCCGCGATTGCGCCGGAGGAGTGGCCGGTGATCAAAATACAAACACATCCAGCGGTGCGCCTGCTCGCTTGCGCGTGGCACGTCGAACAGGTCTTTCGCGCGATCGCGGCAGGCCGATCATGGCAGCCGCCGTCGTACGGTCCGCTCACAATTTTGGTCTGGCGGCAGAGGTCACAGGTATTTTACCGAGAACTGGAAGCAGGCGAGGACGACGCGATGCTTCTCGCGCGGGAGGGGGCGACCTTCGCCGCGATGTGCGAGGCGATCATGAGCAAGAGCGGACAAGCAGAGCCGCTCGCCCGCATCAATGAGTTGCTCGGTCGATGGCTCGCCGACGGTCTTTTGATTTCGCCGACTTAGGCCTCGCGGACCGCGTCAACATTCTCAGCATCAAAGCGAGAGTGTAACGCATCTTGGCGCGCGGGACGATCGCATCGAGCATCCCATGCTCGAGCAGAAACTCGGCGGTCTGAAAGTCATCGGGCAGCTGCTGATTGGTGGTCTGCTCGATTACCCGCCGCCCGGCGAAACCGATCAGCGCGCCGGGCTCAGCGAAATTCAAATCGCCCAGACTCGCGAACGACGCCGCCACGCCGCCGGTGGTCGGATCGCACAGGACCGAGATGATAGGGCAGACGCGCGTCGCGCAGACGCGCGATCGCGGCCGAGACCTTCGCCATCTGCATCAGTGAGAGCGCGCCCTCCTGCATCCGCGCGCCGCCCGACGCGCAGAACACGACTACCGGTAAGCCGCTGCTTGAGCGCGTGATCCATCAAGCCGCGCGATTTTTTCGCCGACCACAATGCCCATGCTGCCGCCCATGAAGTTGAAGTCCATCACCGCAATGCGCCGCCGGATGATCTTCGATTTTGCCGACTCCGGTCACGACTGCGTCGTTGCGGCCGCTCGTACGCCGCGCCTGTTCGAGGCGCTCGGGATAGGGCTTGGAGTCGACAAATTCGAGCGGGTCGCCGGCGGCGAGATCCGCGAAGAAGCTCGCGCCACGTGCCGCGATCGATGGTTATCGCGAGGCGCTGCTCGACGGTGAGCCGCAGATGATGGACCGCATTTCAGACATACGTTGAGGTTGCGCTCGACTTCCTTGCGAAAAGCGATTTCGCGGCATCCGGGGCATTTCAGCCAGATGTCATCAGCGGATTGCGGCGCTTGCGATTGCTTGCGGCTGGCACGCAGTGGCAGCTCGAGTCCGCCATTCAATCTAGCCTCGGCTGCCTCGGCGCGCATGGGTTTCGCGCGCGTGCGCATCGCCGTTCTTCATCGCAGCCAACGAATTCGCCCGACGGCCGACACCAAATTATCGGAAGCAACGTGCTGCTCGATTAATTGAGAGATCGCGCTGCCGACCACGACCGCATCGGCGAAAGCCGCAACGTCGCGCGCCTGCGCCGGGGTCGAGATGCCGAAGCCGACGCCAATCGGCAGATCGGTCACGGCGCGCAAGTTGCGCACATTTGTCTCGAGATCGGCGGCCAGAGCTGGCCGCGCGCGCCGGTCACGCCGGTCACGGCGACATAGTAGAGAAAACCGCTGCGCGTTTGCGCGATCGACGCGGCTGCGTTCGAGCGGCGTGGTCGGCGCGAGCAGATAGATGAGGTCGAGGCCTGCGGCGCGGGCCGGCAGGGCTAGCTCGTCCGCCTCTTCGGGCGGCAGATCCACCACTAGCAAGCCCGTCGATTCCGGCGCGCGCCGCGTCTGCGCAGAGCCGCTCGCATCCGTAATGGAGAATCGGGATTGAAGTATCCGAACAGGATCAGTGGGATGCTGGCTTTCGCGACGAACCTCGCTCGACCATCGCGAAAATCGCGGGCAGCGTTGCGCCCGAGCGCAGACCGCGCGCCGGACGCGCGCTGATTGGCCGGTCCGTCGGCCATCGGATCGGAAAAAGGCACGCCGAGTTCGATCAGGTCTGCGCCGCGCGCCTCGAATTCGAGCACCAGGCGGCGCGGTGCGGTCGAGATCGGGGTCGCCGGCAACAATATAAGGGATTAGGGCGCTCTCGCCGCGCGCACGCAACTCGCGGAATTTTGTGCGGCGATCCGGCCGTTGCGGACTGCTTCACAATGTCACTCCGAAAGCGCGCGCGACGGTCTGCATATCCTTGTCGCCGCGTCCGGAGAGATTCACGATCGACCAGTTGCTCTTTTGGTAAAGTCGGCGCGAGCTTTATTGCATACGCGAGCGCGTGCGAGCTTTCCAACGCCGGAATTATCCCTTCGGTCTCGGAGAGCATCCGTAAGGCGTCGAGCGCTTCCGCATCGGTGACTGCGACATATTCGGCCCGCGCGGTATCCTTCAGCCAGGCGTGTTCCGGTCCGACGCCAGGATAGTCGAGTCCCGCGGCGATCGAATGAGTCTCGCGAATCTGGCCCATCTCGTCCTGCAACAAATAGGTGCGATTCCCGTGCAAGACGCCGACCGTCCCTGCCGTGATCGTCGCGGCATGCATTGGGCCGTTGAGGCCGAGTCCTGCGGCTTCGACCCCGATCATGCGCACGCTGCTATCCTTGATGAAGGGATAGAAGATTCCGATTGCGTTCGAGCCGCCGTTAACGCACGCGATGATGATATCCGGCAGGCGACCCTCATGTTCGAGCATCTGACGACGCGCTTCCTTACCGATCACGGCCTGAAAATCGCGGACGATCATCGGATAGGGATGCGGTCCGGCGGCCGTACCGATCAAATAGTAGGTATTTCGTACCGTCGCGATCCAGTCGCGCAGGGCTTCGTTCAGCGCGTCCTTGAGGCTTTTGCTGCCGCTATCGACGCTGGTGACTTTCGCGCCGAGCAGCTTCATGCGAAAGACGTTGAGCGATTGCCGCTCGACATCGACGCTGCCCATAAAAACTTCACACTGTTTCTTGAACAGCGCGGCCATCGTCGCGGTAGCGACGCCATGTTGACCTGCGCCGGTCTCGGCGGTGATACGCTCCTTGCCCATCCGTTCGGCGAGCAGCGCCTGACCGAGGGTGTTGTTGACCTTGTGCGCGCCCGTATGACACAGGTCCTCGCGTTTGAGGTAAATCTTTGCGCCGCCGAGTTTCGTGCTCAGATTGGCACAGTGGAACAGTGGGGTAGGACGCCCCACGTATTCGCGCGAGAGACGTTGCAAAGTATCGCGGAATTGCGGATCGCGCCGCGCTTCCTTGTAGGCCGCTTCGAGTTCAAACAGCGCAGGCATCAGGGTTTCGGCCACATAGCGGCCGCCGTACTGACCGAAATGTCCGCGCTTATCCGGCAGACTTTGCATTAGTAATAAAACTCCTGAGTTTTATGGGGTCCTTGATTCCGGGGGCGCTCTCGACGCCGCTCGCCACGTCAATGCCGAAGGGATGTAATCGTGCGACGGCCGCGACGTTCTCGACCGTCAGTCCTCCGGAAATGAAGACCCGGCTAAGATCATACGTATCCAGGCCATCGAGCCCGCGGCTCGCTCCGGTGCCGCCGAACAGCGTCGGATGAAAAGTATCGAGCAGCGTGTAATCGGCTTCGTGATGTTGCAGGTGGTCCAACGACGCGCTGGTCTTAATGCGCAGCGCACGGATTACTTTGACCGTCCACCCCTGCATCGTTTCGGCATCCTCGTCACCATGGAACTGAATATAATCGAGCTGAAGTTCGCGCACCCGCTCGGCGATATAGTCGCGGGCTGCGTTTACGAAAACGCCCGCCACAACACATCGCGCGCCAATCGCTTGGCGAAGCTCACGGGCCTGTTCGAGTGAGAGCGCACGCGGACTCGGCGGATAGAAGTTAAATCCAATGATATCCGCGCCGCATACGATCGCACACTCGGCATCTTCGATGCGCGTGATACCGCAGATTTTTACGCAGATGCTCATCGCGAAATATGCTCGCAAACACCCTGTCGAAAAGGCCAAACTCGGATGAAGCTAGTGCGATAGATCGAGCATAAGGTACCGCTAGATTCTTCGCTGCGCTCAGAATGACAAATGTTCCTTATCGAAAGTCGCTGGCGCAACATCAGGACTTGGCTCCAAAAGAACGCGCCAGAAGCGCGAGGGACTCGCGCGGTTGGCCGGCTTTGAGCAGACTTTCACCGATCAGAAATGCGCGCGCGCCGGCATGATAAAGCCGATTGATATCCGTAGGCGATTCAATCCCGCTTTCGCTGACGATCAGCGCGGAACCCGCATAGTCTTCTAGGAGTTCTTCGGTAGTTGCGATATCGGTCTTGAACGTGTGCAGATCCCGATTGTTGATTCCGATAAGTTTCGCGTCCAGCGACCGGGCGCGTTCAAACTCGATCTGATTATGCACTTCGACTAGTGCGGCGATACCCAGAGCATCCGCTCGACGCATGAGGCTGGCTAATTGATCGTGTTGCAGCATCGCCGCGATCAGCAGAATACAGTCCGCACCCGCCGCGCGCGCTTCATAGAGTTGGTATTCATCGAAGATAAAATCCTTGCGCAGCAGCGGCAACTCGACGGCGGAGCGCGCCCCGCGCAGATCTTCGAGCGAGCCTTTGAAATGACGATCGGTCAATACCGATATTGCCGCTGCGCCGCTCGACGCGTACTCACGCGCCAGCGCCGCCGGATCGAGTCCGGGGAAGATGTCGCCCTTGCTCGGTGAGGCGCGCTTAATTTCGGCGATGATAGCCGGAGATTTCGCGCGCAGCGCGCCAATAAAATCGCGCGGCGCGGGGGCGCGGCTTGCCGCTTCGATCATCTGCTCGAGACTGACACGCGCGCGGCGCGCGGCCAGCTCGTCGCGTTTGGCGGCAAAGATTTGGTCGAGAACCGAGCTCATGCCTGCGCCCTGGTCGAGAACGCCTGATTACTTATTATGCGAAGATTTTCGAGCGTTTCGAGCGCCCGTCCTGAGCCAAGCACTTCGCGCGCAAGCTTGACCCCTTCGGCCAGAGAAGTTGTTCCATTGCCAGCATAGATCGCAGCACCGGCGTTCAAGGCGAGCACGTCCTGCGCCGGTCCCGGCTCACCACGTAGCGTGCGTTCGAGGAGGTTCATTGCTTCATTCACGTCGGCGGTGAGGAAGTCTGCGGCGCTCGCGACCGGCAATCCGAACATCTCGGGAGAAATCTCGTAGGTTCGCAGCTCACCACGTCGAACCTCGATAATGGAGGTCGAAGCGGTTAAAGAAATTTCATCCAAGCCGTCATTGCCATGCACGACCATCGCGTGTTCGACTTCGAGCGCGACGAGCGCTTCCGCGATCGGGCGCAGCAGACGCGGTTCAGCTACGCCGAGTAATTGGTAACGAGGATTGGTCGGATTCGCCAGTGGCGCGATCAGATTGAAGATCGTGCGAATCCTGAGCGCGCGGCGCAGACCGGCCAGCCGCGCCAGTACCGGATGATACGCTGGGGCAAAGACAAAGCAGATACCCGTGCGTGCGAGACAATCGCGCAAGCCTGACGGTTCGAGTTCGAGCCGGATGCCGAAGCGTTCGAGCACGTCAGCCGCGCCAACTCGCCCGCTAATCGCGCGATTACCATGCTTGGCGCATGGGACTCCGGCACTCGCCGCGACGAGCGCCGCGCCGGTCGAGATATTGAAGGTGCCTGCGCCATCACCGCCGGTCCCCGCCGTATCCAGCACCCGCCCGTGATTGAGGATCAAGGAGCGCGCCCGCTGACGCATCGCGCGGGCGCCGCCTGCCAACTCCTGCGACGTTTCACCTTTCGTCCGTAGCGCGACGAGGAAGCCCGCGACCAACACTTCGGGCACGACATTATCGAGAATCTCGCCGAAAACGCTCTCAGCTTCGGTGATATCGAGCGAACGTCCGCCGAGCACGCGCTCGAAGGCTTCTCGCGTCGTGATCATCGCGGCAAACCGTTCAAAAAGTTTTGTAACAACGGCTTGCCTTCAGGCGTCCCGATCGACTCCGGATGGAACTGCACGCCCTCGATCGGATAGCTTCTGTGGCGCAGCCCCATGATCTCGCCTTCGGCGGTGCGCGCGCTGATTTCGAGGCATTCGGGCATCGGCGTCATCTCTTCTACCAACAGCGAATGATAGCGCATCGCCTCGAACGGATTGGAGAGGCCGGCGAAGATTGTGCGATCGTCGTGAAGCACCGGCGAGGTCTTGCCGTGCATCAGGCGCTCGGCGCGTACGACCTTTGCGCCGAAAGCGTGCGCCCATACATTGATGACCGAGGCAGACCCCCAGCATCGGAATTTCTCCGGCGAACTCCCGCAGCACATCGACCGAGATGCCCGCCTCGACGGGCGTGCACGGGCCGGGCGAGATGACGATCGCAGCGGGCTTGAACGCGCGGATTCCGGCGAGATCGATCGCATCGTTGCGGCGCGTCGTGACTTCCGCGCCTAATTCGCCGAGATACTGCACGAGGTTGTAGGTGAATGAATCATAGTTATCGATCATCAGGACACGCGTGCTCATGATGGATTACCTTGATCCAGCGACTTCGAACTGCCTAGCCGCGCCGAGTGCGCGAATCATGGCGCGCGCCTTGTTGCACGATTCCTCGAACTCAGCTGCCGGGTCGGAATCGGCGACAATTCCACCCCCGGCCTGAATATAGACGCGGTCGCCCTTCACCAGCAGCGTGCGCAGCGCGATAGCCGTATCGGTATTGCCGGTATAGCTGAAGTAGCCAACTGCACCCGCATAGACGCCGCGGCGGACCGATTCGAGCTCGTCGATTATCTCCATCGCACGGATTTTCGGCGCGCCCGAGACAGTGCCTTGCGGAAAGGTCGCACGAAACGCATCGAACGCATCCATCCCGTCGTTCAACTCGCCGACCACATTCGACACGATATGCATGACATGCGAGTAGCGCTCGATCCCCATCAATTCGGTGACTTTGACGCTGCCGATTTTGGCGACGCGGCCAACGTCGTTGCGGCCCAAATCGACCAGCATCACATGCTCGGCAATTTCCTTGGGATCGGCGAGCAGCTCGCGCTCAAGGCTCAGGTCTTCGGCCTCGGTGACGCCGCGTCGCCGGGTTCCCGCGATCGGGCGCAGCGTGATCTCACGTCCCTCAACGCGAACCATTGTTTCGGCGACGCGCCGACCAGCGTATGGTCACCGAGCCGCAGATAGAACATGTACGGGGAAGGATTAATCGTGCGGAGGCTGCGATAGAGGTTGAACGGATGAGCCGTCAGGGGCGCTTCGAAGCGCTGTGACGGCACCACCTGAATAATATCGCCGGCGGCGATATATTTCTTCGCCGCCTCGACAATCGCCATATAACCCTCCCGGGTCAAATTCGAGGTGATCGGAATCTCGCCGTAGGTATCGAGCGGGCGGCCTTCCATCGCGGGTGGAATCGCCGGCTCTCCCAGGCGCTCAATCGTTTGCTCGATTTTGTGCTGACCACTCACATAGGCCTCATGAATCGAAGCAAACTCGCCAATTGGCACATTCGCGATAATCTTGAGCGTCTGGCGAACGTTATCGAAGACCAGCACGGTATCGGTGAACATCAGGTAGAGGTCGGGCACGCTAAGGTCGTCGTGCACGCTGGCCGGGATGCGCGGCTCGAAGCATCGCACGATATCGTAGGCGAGAAAGCCGACTGCACCGCCGAAGAATCGCGGCAACCCTAAGATTTCGGGCGCGCGCAGACGCTGGAGTTCCTTGCGCAGCTCCTCGAACGAGTTTGCCACCGCGCGCGACTCGACCGCGCGGCCCGGGCGAATCAGGTCCATACGGCGGTCGCGGGCGCAGAGCACCATCGAAGGTTCGGAGCCAAGAAACGTGTAGCGGCCCCACTTCTCGCCACCGCGCACGCTCTCCAGCAGAAAGGCGTAATCGCTGCGCGCAATCTTCAGGAAAGCTGAGACGGGAGTTTCGAGATCAGCGGCGATCTCGCGGGCTATCGGGATCAGGTTGAAACCTTGCGCGGCGAGTTGCTCGAACTCACGTTCGCTTGGGGTAATCATCGCGCTCTCCTTAGGGTCGTCATCCGCCTCTCAGATTTAACTTCGCACTACCCGCAAAACGAAAAGGCCACGGGGTTCGCCCGTGGCCTCGAAAATCCGTTTGATCCTGAACGACTACGAAACCGGAGGGCGAGCGAATGCTGCAACGCGCCAGCGCCAGCTTGCCCATCCCGTCTTGATAGCCGTGCAATTCATCTTGAGCATTTACTTAGCCATCGCTCATCGCGGATGTCAATCGCTACTCTTTCAATTCGGCTTTCAGCCGCTCGGCGACGAACATCTTGAGCAGTGATTGATAAGGCACGTCGCGCTTATTGGCTAAAGTTTTCAGGCGATCGAGCATCGGCTTCGGTATCCGGAGAGAAATTGTTTGGGACGAAGGTTTGAGGTTCGGCAGCGCGACGCGTTGGCCCTTCCGCCAGTGCACAAAGTCGCTGGAATCGTGAGTCGCCCAGAACTCGCGCTCGGCATCCTCGCTCTTAAACTTCGGTATCGACTTTTTCATGATAGCAAATAGAGTCTTCGTTCTTTGCGACTCATATCACGCGCGGAAATCACCCGGACAAAGCTCCCTCGGATGGTGAAAGCGACAAATAAAAGGCGCCCCGCCTCCGTCTGACCCAAGGCGTAAAATCGCTCCTCCAAGACTGAATGCTCCTCATCGACAACCATGATGAGTGGCCGATTAAAAAAGAGTTCCTCACACTCGGCCATAGCGACTCGATACTTTTCCCAAATCTTAACGGAATTGCCATCGTCCCACTGAAAGCCTTCACACTCCTCAAGCCGCTCGGCCCGATCCATTCAATAAATATTGTATACGTTTCGAATATACGAGGTCAAAGCGGGTGGATTGTGGAAGGGTGATTTTCAAAATAGAAAGAATTAGGGATTCCTCGCGCGCCAGAAAAGACAAACGCGCGGGAATGACAGAAAGCTTAGATCATACTAGTCGATCCAAAACTGCCCACTACTGAGTTGTGAGTCTGCGCTGAGAAAAACCAGCGGGCGCGAAGGAGGAGTCCTTCGCGCCCGCGCCGGTCGAAGCAGCTCAGATCTGAATTACGCAGTTGCCGCTAATGGGCCGCGCAGGAGCTTACCCGGGAGCGCTCCGGTATGCTCGCTGTTGCGCATCAGCACCTGACCGTTAACGATCGTAGTCTTGATACCGATCGACTTTTGCTTGAGCCGACGCGCACCTGCCGGGAGGTCGTATTCGAGCGAAGGCATCGTTGGCGAGATAGTCTCGGGATCAAAGACGTTAATATCGGCGAAGTTGCCCTCGCGGATCATCCCGCGACCAGTCAAGCCCCAGAACGACGCCAGCTCGAAGCTAATCTTGCGGATCGCATATTCGAGCGGAAGCGCCTGACGCTCGCGCACCCAATGACCCAGCAGATGGGTCTGGATCGACGAATCCATGATTTGCGAGACATGCGCGCCCGAATCCGAGAAGGTCACGACTGAGCGCGGATGGCGCATCATGCCGAGCACCACGTCCTGATCCTCATTGACGATCGGCTGGATAAAGAACTGCTTGAGATGCTTCTCCAGCGCCAGATCGATGATCAGTTCGAGCGGGTCTTTGCCAGTCTCCTTCGCGATCTGGGCGATCGAACGATAGGGCGGCAGCGGCTTATCGAGTAGGAACAGATAATTGAAATCGGGCTTGCGGGCTTCCGCGCCGATCGCCCGGTCGGGCTTTTCCATATATTCGCGGGCCGCTTCGAGCAAGCGCCGCCGTGAATCGGGATTGCGCAGCGCGGCTTCCTGTTCGGCCAGCGGCAGCTTGCGGATTTCCGCCCAGACTGGATTCCGATCAAACGGCATTGCAGTCTCGAATGAGAGCAATGACGCGATCCAGCGGCTGGTCCCTTGCGCGAGCATCCGGCCGCCCGCCGCGACGGTCTCGTCGATCATGCGATAGTAGGGGCGCCACGTATGCGGGAATTTGCGCATATAGACGACGCCGAAAGTGGTCGGTACGCGAGTTTCGAGCGCGAGCGACTGCAACCGCCCGAAGAAATCGTGCATCTTCTCCGGATCTCGCTCGATCTCCTCCTGCGCCAGCTCGAACACGCCTGCACCGAGGTCGCCCATCACGCCGACCAGCTCGCGGACCTCGCTCCAGTTGGCGAGGCGGCTGGCGACCGGACGGCTGTCGGGCGTCTCGTGGTTGCGATTGCGCGAAGTCGTGAAGCCCGCCGCGCCTGCTTTGATCGCGTTGCGCAATTCGCGCTTCATCGCGGCGATATCTTCCGAGTTCGCCTCGTTGTCAAAAGCGCGATCCCCCATGACGTAGGTGCGCAGCGCGGAATGGCCGATGTACGAAGCGTAGTTGATTCCCTTGGGTAGCCGATCAACCGCATCGAGATATTCGGGAAAAGTGGTCCACGACCACTTGATACCGGCTTCCATCGCCTTGGGCGAGATATCCTCGGCGCGTTCGAGATTGCGGATGACGCGCGCTTTGTCCTTCTCGGCGCAGGGCGCGAGCGAGAAGCCGCAATTGCCCATCACGACCGAGGTCACGCCGTGCCAACACGAGCAGGTGCCGAGCGCGTCCCAGAAGACTTGCGCGTCCATATGCGTATGGCCGTCGATAAAGCCGGGCGAGACGATATGCCCTTCCGCGTCGATTACTTCTTTCGCGGAATCGTTGATCTTGCCGATCGCGGCGATGCGGCCATTTTCGACCGCCACGTCAGCCTGATAACGCGGCAGCCCGGAACCATCGACCACCGTGCCATTGCGAATAACTATGTCGTAGGACATTTTTTTTCCTCCAGTCAGGAGACCGACCTTTTCGTCTTCCTGCCAGTCAGTTTTTGGAAGCTACTGCGTTATCTATCCCATAACTGGCGTCAATAAAGCCAGTTCAAACCGATATGCAGACCTTGCCGAAATGGGCACCGCTTTCGAGATGCCGATAGGCCTCGCGCGCCTGATCGAACGGAAATACTTTGTCGATCACCGGACGCACGCTATTGACGGTCATCGCGCGATTCATCTGCTCGAACATCTCGCGCGAGCCGACCATGATTCCCTGTATGCGGGCATTCTTGAACAGCAGCGGCATCGGATCGATGTGGCCCGCGCCGGAGAGAATCCCGATCAGGCTGACGACGCCGCCGGTTTTCACCGCATTGATCGACTTGGGCAGCGTGCCTGCGCCGCCGATCTCGACGACGTGATCGACGCCCTGACCGCCGGTCACTTCGAGGACGCGCTTATCCCAGTCCGGCGTAGTTTTGTAGTTGATAAGATCGGATGCACCCATTTGCTTGAGGCGTTGGAGCTTGGCGTCGCTGCTGGAGGTTGCGATCACGCGTGCGCCGAACATCTTCGCGATCTGGAGGGCGAAGATCGAAACACCGCCGGTACCCATCACGAGAACCGAATCGCCAGGCTCAAGATGGCCTTCCGTGACCAGCGCGTTCCACGAGGTCACGGCGGCGCAGGGTAGCGCAGCCGCTTCCTCGAAGCTCATGTATTCCGGGACTCGCACCAGCCCGGCTTCGCGCAGCACGACGTACTCGGTGAGCATCCCGTCGATCCCGCCGCCGAGCGCAGTGCTGTACATGCCGGCGAAAGGCGGTCCGGCGAGCCATCCCTGAGTGAAGATGCCGGCGACGCGATCGCCCTTCTTCCACTGCGTGACGCCGGGGCCAGTCTCGACCACTTCGCCCGCGCCGTCCGAAGTCGGGATTAGCGGCATTTTCATCATCCGTGCGAGCGCGCCCTTGACGATCGCGAGGTCGCGATAATTGAGCGAGGTAGCGCGCACGCGGATCAGAACTTCGCCGGGCCCGGGCTTGGGCGTCGCCCGCTCGGTGAGTTTGAGACTATCGATGCCTTTGGGTTCGGTGATTTCGTAGAGCTTCATCGTGGTCCTCGCATGACTTTCTCATAGCATCAGTCGAGGCTGTCCGGCCATCGCCGGAAAAGGCGGCATTAGCTCAAGCCATCGAGAAGATGCGGACCCATCACCAATGGTGCCCGCAACCTAAACTCTATTCAGGAATAAGCAGATTATAAGCGTAATTTATTCCCGTGCATCCAGTGGCGGTATACGGACCGTACACCGATCCAGCGTCGGTGATGGGTACATCGGCAAGCAAAAACGGGAGGCCGCCATTGCCGGACGAACTGAGTGGGCTTTCAACGGTTTCGGGCGGAGAGCCGCTCGGCGCGGTAAAGGTCCAAGTGTTCTCCGCAGTCTCGTCCTTCTCGACCAGGCAGGTGTTGCCGAAAAAGGTCGCGAGGGTCTGCTCGGCCGCTGCGGGAATCAGCTGTTTGGTCGGGATACTCTTGACATCCGCGACGCCATAATACCCATAGGCGGTGTAGTTGTTGAGATTGGTGCTCGCGCCACGATAGGCGCCCATGAAACCCAACATCTCTGCTCCTTGAACTGAGCGAGTGACGCTTAGGGTGTAGTGCCCGGGATCATTCAGCTGGCTGCCGTAAATGTAGGTCGCAAGATAGGAAGTGATAAAGTGGCTATTCGGGTCCGACGAGACCAGCGCCTGGTTATTACCGTGATTAGCCAGCGGCATCAAAGTCCAGCCGGCAGGTGCGGAGAAATTGTTCGCATTGTTTGAGCCGCCGATACCCAGCACCGCCACGAAGGTGTCGCCGAACTGAGCGCCGCTCGGGGCTGAAAAAGTCAGTTGGCAAGCGGGATTGTTCGGGCATTCCTCGTCTTCGCCCAGCTCGTCATTGGGACCGGTAGGCACATTATACCCGATGAAGAACGGCAGCGGGTCTTGCAGCGGGATAAATTCGGTTGATTGATTCGATCCACCTGTGATGAATTCCTGCGCGGTCCAGAAGCCGCTGATTTCCAGCGGACTGTAAAGGCTCGAATCCCAGACCGTGGACATGTAGTCGCCCCAACGTTGTGGTGATTGCGGATTAGGACAAGATTGCTGACCGGTGTATGGGCCAGTGCTGTTCGCGGAATAGAGAATCCCGTATCCAGTAAAGGGTGGTGAAAGATAGGACTCTCCGGACGGTACGAATCCTTTCGCCGTGTACCAGTTCAGATAAATCGTCGAATTCAGCTGAAATGTTGTCCAAGAGTAGGCGATATCAAGGTCTTTATCCATGTTCACGGTGGGTAGGTCGCCCAGAAACCGGGTCCATCGAAAAACCATTCGTTCCATACAGGTGACGTCGCGAAACTATTAACCTGGCCCATGAAAAATAACGTTTGTGCCGTGTTGTTCGCGCTGTCTCCCGCATGGAAGGCAGTGAGGAGATACTTGTTTCCATCATTTCCAACTTGGAGGATCGGCGCGTTTGAAATCCGGGCATCGTTAAGATTGACAGCGCAAGCTGAGTTCGCCCCGCAATTGTCGTGTTGAGCCAGCGCTATACTAAAAGTAGTCGTTGCAGCTACTCCATTTAGAGGACTCTGAATGACAGTGCCGCCTGCGCCTGGTCCAACGAAGTTGCCGTTTACATCGATGATCGATGTGATCTTCACTAAATCGCGGGAGCCGGGACTATCAAGTGGTCCGGAGCTGACGAGAAATAGATTTTGATTGGCACTCCCAGAGATATCACAGGAAGGTCGTGAGGCGAACCATCCATTGGATCCCGTTCTAGTAGGACCCGCCTCTTGGATAGCGCCGAGATTCGGTGGATGAGTTGCTATCGCACTATGGGGTACGAGTAGAAGTTGATCATTATCGGTGAAGGGAATCTTACTTTGATCAAAACAGGATACATCTATCACTACCCAGTTCTGATTATAACCGAGAATAGGCTGATCTGGGACAGGAAAAGTGCTGTCGGGCTTGCTGCAGATCTTTGGAAAGTCATAGAAGGTCCAAGCTCCCGTAGCGTCCGCCGTGTTGGATATTGCGAAATATAGATCGCCATCATCCTTCGCTTGAGTAACTGATTCCGTGCTTGCCGGCCAACGCTGTGAAAGCGGCTCGAACGCTATCTGGGTGTCTGTCAAAATATTAGTGGGTGGTGGTGAATTAGGAGCCCAGAAAGTCGCCAAGGTCTTTGGGAAACCCGACTGAATTTGACCCTGTTTGTTGAAAACCCAGATCCCTTGATTTAGCAATTCAGCTATCTGTATGGACGAGACACCCGCGGCAACATCGGGAGGTGTTCCGGCGACGCACGCGTCTCCCCCACCCCCGGTAAATGGAGTTCCAAACGGACCAACTGGGGAATTACTGTTGAGAGACTGCGGGTCCTGCGGTTGTCCTAGCGGCGTTGGTGTTGCTGTCGGTGAAGGGGCGGCGTTGCCGGCCGGTGAGGACTCGACTGGGGGCAGGGGCCTGTTATACACACGAACAGTATTTCTTAACGTACCGCATGCGTGCCAGTCGCTATCATTTATTGGTTCATGTACAGCTCGGGCGTCAGCGATTCTTTGGCACGCCGCCAACATTAGTCTCCACTCTGCTGGAGCGCTCTCGAACGGGGAGCCCGGCGGCAGAGTGAGGGGCAACCCTAATGGAATATGCCCGTCTGGGCCGGGCGTCGGCATCGGCGTCGTTGCGTGCGCCTGCGTTCTTGGTCGCTGCTTAACCGGCCAGTAATATGCGCCCTCCTTCGTACAAGCGTCGGAGTAGCCATAATCACCGGAGCCCATCGGTTGATTCGCGGCGCTCATGTCCGCGACTTCCTGGCAGCGGCGGCGGAAATTCGTCCAGGTTTCAGGATCCCAATCTGGTGGCGCTTTAATCGGCAAAGCGATAGGCACATGAGCAATGGATCCGCTCGCATGCGGAACTGGCGTTTGGGCTGGAGTCGGGGTGAGTATTTGCGCCATCGCGGGCGCGGCGAGCAAAGCGATCAGACTTGGCCCTGTGATGCATTCCGCGATTGAGAATCTTAGAATCATAATATCTCCCAGATTCGCGCAGTGATCGTTAAAATCATAGCCCAACACATTACTGATGAATAGATTTGCACCTTATTGCACATATGTCATCTGTTTACAAGAATTAGATAGTAATGCGATCTTTCACAATCTAATATCTTCAAGTAGGCGCAAACATTTACTGAATCAAAGAAGAGAACTTTCCTGAGTGTGTTTGACACCCGACCTCGATGCGGATTAGCAACGCATAAGACGGAAAATTCGTACGGAGGAAGATCATGCCTGACGCAGCCGCGAATCCATCGCAGATAATCGAAGTCAGTGAGATCGAATGGCAAGCGATGACGCCGACGATCAAAGCGAAGATGCTCTGGTCGGATCCGGCGACCAAGCGCCGCGTGCAGCTCACGCGGTTTGAGCCAGGGGCGACTTTGCCGATGCATCGGCACGCCGGCGACGAACTACTCTATGTGATCGAAGGATCGATTAGTGATGAGGCCGGCACGGTGGTGGCGGGCAGCGTCGGTTATCGTCCCGACGGATGCACGCACAGCGTCACCAGCAAAAATGGCGCGACGGTCTTCGCGATTATCACGGGCGTCGTCGAATCAGCGAAAGAAGTCGGTGATGCGCCCCGCTCGCAGACGATTGTGCTCAGCGAGATTCCGTGGAACGACGCGATGCCTGGGGTCAAGCAGAAGCCAATCTGGAGCGACCCGGCGACCAAGCGCCGCGCGATTCTGGCCCGCTTTGAGGCCGGCGCCAAGCTACCCCTGCATAAGCATATCGGCGACGAGTTAGTCTTCATGATCGAAGGATCGAACTTTGATGAGTCGGGCGAGGTACGCGTCGGCAACGCGAACTATCGTCCGAACGGATGCACGCATACCGTATCGTCGAAGCATGGCGGCACCGCGATCGCGTTCGTGACCGGCGGGGTGGAGATGATGAAGTAGTCAAAGCCTTTCAAAGCAGCTAATGTCTCATCAGCGAAGCCTTAAGCTAGCTCGAGAGGACGGCGATGAAGCTCGAAACGGATGGGGCGATGAGCGATATCCGAAAGGCTGCTGTAGCGCTGGGACCGTTGATCCGCGATGCCGCGGACGAAATCGAAGATGGACGGCGTCTGCCCCTGCGCATCGCCGAAGCACTTAAGCAAGCAGGGGTCTTCAGCGTCGCCATGCCCAAGGCGTGGGGCGGACCCGAACTCAGCATCCCCGAGCAAACACGCATCGTCGAAACGTTGTCTTATTTCGATGGCTCAGTCGGATGGTGCGCCATTATCGGTTTGGTGGGCGGTTACACAGCGGCGCTGCTGCCTGATGAATACGCACACGAAGTCTTCCCTGACGTCAATGACGCCAGCGCTGGCAGTGTGCTCTTCGCGGGTAAAGCCCATCGCGTCGATGGAGGCTATTGCGTCAGCGGCCGCTGGCCCTTCAACAGTGGAGGCCAACATGCCGCTACATTCGGGTTCACCTGCCACATTCTCGATCAAGACGACAATCCGATAACAGGACCCGACGGCTCTCCAGAGATGCGATCTGTCTTTCTGCTGGCCTCAAAGGTCCACATCCTCGATACCCTGGTACACCACCGGGTTGCGCGGAAGCGGCAGCCACGACGTCGAGGTCAGGGATGTCTTCGTTCCCGCTGCTCATACCACCAGTTTCCCTGAGATGAAGCCCCGACGCTCCGAGCCGCTCTACCGGCATCCGCCCGCTTTTGCCTATTCCTTTCCAGGCGTGGCCTTGGGAATCGCGCAGCACGCCATCGATGCATTCATTGAAATCGCCAATCAACGGATGATCACGATGGCCGCTCTCGGCGGCCAGAAAGTCCTGCTGCGGATGTCGCCGAATGCACAGGCCGCGCTCGCTCGGGCCCAGGGACTCGTTCGCTCGGCGCGCGCTCTGGCCTACGCTGAGATCGAGAGCGCGTGGGCGACGCTCCTGAGCGGCGGCCAACTATCTCTGGAGGCGCGCGCCAGCTTCGCGATCGCCGTCACGACTACTCATCGAAGCTGCACCCAAGCGATTGATCTGCTCTATCAGGCGAATGGCGGCTCTTCGGTCTATGCGCGATGCCCGCTGGAGCGCTGTTTCCGCGACATCCATACGCTAAGCCAGCATCACTTCACTTCAGCCGCGATCGACGAGTCTGCGGGCCAGGCGCTGCTCGGATTGAACCCTCCCGACCTCTTATACTGAGGCGACGAAAGGAACTCCGATGAAAACGATGTTCGGGGTATTCGACCATATTGAGCGGCGCGGTGACTCGCTCGACGGGCTTTATGAGGGGCGGCTCAAACTGCTCGAACAGTACGACGCGGCGGGCTTTTACGGTTATCACGTCGCCGAGCATCATGCGACGCCGCTCGGGATGGCGCCGTCGCCGGGGCTGTTTCTTGCCGCCGCAACTCAGCGTACGCGGCGCATCCGGCTTGGGCCGCTAGTCTATCTGCTCCCATTGTATAACCCGCTGCGATTGGTCAGTGAAATCTGCATGCTCGATTATCTGAGCAATGGCCGCCTCGATCTCGGCGTCGGACGCGGCGTTTCGCCTTTCGAACTGGCCTACTATGGCGTGTCGTTCATGGATTCGCGCGAGATTTTCGAGGAAGCGCTGGCGGCGCTGATCAAAGGACTACGCAACGATCATCTGGAGCATCGCGGGGCGCATTATCGAATCGATCGTGCGCCGATGGAGTTGCGACCGTGTCAACGTCCCAACCCGCCCTTCTGGTATGGCGTGACCTCGCCCGAGAGCGTGAGTTTCGCGGCGCGCCACGGGATGCATATGGTCGGGCTCGGGCCGATTTCGATGGTCAAAGGGATGACCACGCAATATCGCGAGGAGTTGGTGCGTCACAAGGGTGAGCCGCAGGATACGAATCCGCACGTGACTGAGCCGATCATGGGCGCGATCCGACATGCGTATGTCGCTGCGGACGAGCGGGAGATCGACGCAATCGCGGCGCCTGCCTATAAGCAGTATTACGACAACATCACGAAACTATGGCGTGACTTCCGCACGCTGCCCGCGTATGGCTTTACGCCGGATTTGCGGGTCGCAGCCAAGGCCGAAGCTGCAATCGTCGGAACGGCGAGTCAGGTGACGGAGCAGGTCGGGCGCTTCTTCGAAGGGAGCGGAGGCAATTACCTCGTGCTGTCTTTCGCGTGGGGCAATCTGAGCGATGAGGCTTCGATGCGGTCGGTTGAGCGCTTTGCTACGAATGTGATGCCGCAATTCAGCCGCTGATATTGCTCCCCGAGCACAGACGCAAGACGTGTCAGGGTTGCCTTGCGGACTTTGCGGGCACTCCGTATTATCAATCGATAAGCGAATCGCTACGCCCTCAGCAGAGAATTCTAATAATGCCATGGACCGGCGACTCTGCGTAAATGCCGCTCAATCAGCTAAAGACGCTGTCCCTACACTGGACTGCGTTAGTCGGACGGAACACCGGACAGTTGAAACGTGAAATAGTCATCAATGCCTCAGCTCTTGAGGTCAGGGTCGCACTGTTAGAAGACGGTGCACTCGCGGAATTCTACCTCGAACGTAACCAACGCGGCGGACTCGCCGGCAATATCTACAAGGGAAAGGTGACGCGAGTGCTACCCGGGATGCAGGCAGCTTTCGTCGATATTGGCCTGGAGAAAGCCGGTTTTTTGCACGTCTCAGATTTCCGCAACGAGGACGACGGGTTCGGCGCAGCTTCCGAGGTAATCGGTGAGGACGTCGAAACTGAGCCGGTGGGCGATGAGGAGGTCGAGATCGCTGACGAAGCTGTTACCAGCGAGATCTTGACAATTGAAGCTACCGAATTAATCGAACCCGCAGTTGGCGAGCCTGAGGTCGGCAAGCCTGATCTGGTCGAGGGAGCACCGCGGCGGCGCGGCCGTCTGCGGCGCGAACCGCATCCGCGCGTCCATCAGCCGATCGAGCAACAACTTAAGCGCGGCCAGGAAATTATCGTGCAAGTGGCGAAAGAGCCGATGGGGACCAAGGGTGCGCGCCTTACCTCGTTTATCTCACTGCCGGGCCGCCATCTGGTTTACACGCCGACCAGCAATCGGATCGGCATCTCGCGGCGGATCGAAAGCCGTGAGGAGCGCAGTCGTCTGCGCACTGCGGTCAAGGAGCTGGCGCCGCCGCAGGGCGGCTTTATCGTGCGGACCGCCTGTGAAGGCGTCAACAAGCGCGAAATCCAGCGCGACGTGGCGTTTCTAACCAAGCTCTGGAGCTCGATCGTCAAGCGCAGTGAATCGTCGCGCTCGCCGGCGCTGCTGTATGACGATCTGGAAGTCGCCTTGCGCATTGTACGCGATCTTTTTTCGAGTGACGTTGAACGGCTCCGATGCGACGATCCCGGCACGTACAATCGAATACTGGAATTCATCCATACCTATATGCCGCGCTTGCGCTCGCGTATCTCGCTCTACGAAGACCCGGAACCGATTTTCGACCGTTACGAAATCGAGCAGCAACTCGACCGTGCGCTGGATCGCAAGGTGTGGCTCAAGTCAGGCGGCTATCTCGTGATCGATCAGGCTGAGGCGCTCTCGGCGATTGACGTGAATACCGGGCGCTTCGTCGGCAAGCGCAATCAGGACGATACGGTCCTGCGCACCAATCTCGAAGCGGCTGAAGAAGTCGTCAAGCAGTTACGTCTGCGTAACATCGGCGGCATCATCATTGTCGATTTCATCGACATGGCCCGCGACACCGATCGCAAACGCGTCAGCGAGACGCTGGCACAGGCGCTCAAGCGTGACAAAGCGCGCAATTCGATGCTCAAGATTTCGGAGCTCGGGCTGGTTCAGATGACGCGCAAGCGCACCCGTGAGAGCCTTGAAGAGATGCTCACGGAACCGTGCCCGCACTGCGAGGGACGGCGGGTGATAAAGTCCGTGCCGACACTAGCAGCGGGCGTGATTCGCGGAATTCAGCGGACTGCGGCGCGCCATCCGCATGGCGACATGCTGGTGGTCAAGGTCAATCCGGCCATCGCTCGCTATCTCTACGACTCCGGCGCAAAGGAACTCGAACGGGCCGAACGCCTGCTAGAAGTCAAAATTATTCTCCGGTCTTCTGAGGGCATCGCGCCGGGCGCATTCGAACTCGCTCCGGCTACCGCCGCCGCCTAACGTCTATCGCCTAGGAATCACTGAGCTATCCTGACTCGGAGCAGCTTCCCATCGGATTGGGTGCTGGCCAAAGTTTGTGGTAACCAAAGCAGAAGTACCCCTTTCTTAAGGAGGGTTGTTCTATGCCGTCGAACCCAGCAATAGCCTATGACGATCTTGTGCACGAGGACAGCGTTCATTCGCGCCTTTACACTGATCCGCAAATTTTCGAGGAAGAGATGGAGCGGATTTTCCATCGCGGATGGGTGTTCGTCGGCCATGCCAGCGAAATACCGAATCCCGGCGATTACCGGCTAGCGTGGGTTGGGCGTTACCCGATTATCATGGCGCGCGGCGACGACGGTGAGGTCCGGCTACTGTCCAATCGCTGCCGCCATCGCGCGAATACCGTCTGTCAGATCGAACGCGGCAACGCACGCTTCTTTCGATGTGATTATCATGGCTGGATGTACCGCAATGACGGGCGGCTCGCGTCGGTGAGCTATCCGGAAGGTTACGATCGATCTTTCCATAAAGAGAATTTCGGTCTGATTCCACTGCCGCGGATGGCGAACTATCGCGGGTTCATCTTCGGCAGTATCGCGCCGACCGGAATGAGTCTACAGGATTACTTGGGGAAGGCGACCGCGCAGATCGATCTGTTTGTGGATTTGTCGCCGGTTGGTGAAATCGACGCGCGCGGCGGCATCCATAAGTACAGCTATCGCGGCAATTGGAAGATGCAGATCGAAAATTCGATGGACGGCTACCATCCAAATTTCGTGCATAAAACTTTCTTCGGCATGATGGGGCGGCGCGGGATCAAGACGCCGACGCGTCATTTCGGCGGCAGCTCGATTGCGGTCACGCGCGATTTTGGTCACGGCCATGTGATGCTCGATTATCGGGAATGCAATCGCGACGGGCAGATCCTTAATGTCGTGCAGGGGGCGGACAGCTACCGCGACGCGATGGTCAAGTGTCACGGCAAGGAACGCGCCAAGGAAATCATCAATAGTGGCGGAACTCATCTGCTGGTATTCCCGAATCTCGTGATGATCGGGGTGCAACTCAGGGTCGTGCGCCCACTCGCTCACGATCAAACCGAGGTCTATCTCTATCCGACGCTGTTGAAAGGGGTAGAACCGGAGCTTAACCAATGGCGGCTGCGCGGCCACGAGGGCTTCTTCGGACCGGCGGGATTCGGCGCGCCGGATGACCTCGAGATGTTTGAGCGAATGCAGATCGGGCTTAAGAACGACCTTGATCCATGGGTGCTCCTGTCGCGCGGAATGGCGCGTGAACGGCGCGAGCCGGACGGCACGCGCGTCGGACACGTCACCGACGAGGTGACCCAACGTGGGATTTGGCGGGAATGGAAGCGCGTTATGACCGGTCGCGATGATGAAGCTGAAAGCGCTGAGTCGATGCGCCTCATGGCGGTAGACTAGGCCGGAGCATCATCAGTGGCAAATCTGCGCGAGCGCGTCGGGGAGTTCCTCTGCTTTGAGGCCAGATTGCTCGACGAGCATCGGTACGAGGAATGGCTGGCGCTGTGGACCGAGGACGCCCTTTACTGGGTACCGTGCAATGCGGATGATGCCGACCCCGCGCTTCAGGCGATGATTATTTACGATAATCATGCGCGCTTGAGCGAGCGGATCTACCGGCTGACGAGCGGAGCGGCGTGGGCGCAGCAACCACGATCGCGCACCCTGCGCCTAATCTCGAACATCGTGGTGCGGGAAACTGACGGCGATTATGCCGTCGAGGCGAACTGCTTGATTGCAGAGCTACGGCGGTCGCGGCAGGACCTCTTCGCCGCGCGGATGCTGCATACGTTGCGGCCTGCCGGCGATAGTTTCCGGATCGCCGTTAAAAAGGTGCTGCTGCTGAACAACGATGAGGCGATCGATAACTTAACCTTTCTCGTCTGACTGTCAGTCCATGAGAAAGCTAGCAGGCCGTGAGAACCTTTTTTTCAACAGTCTGCTAAGCTCCCAGCGATCTCACTGAGGGGATCACATTCGCGGCGAAGCGCTCCATCGCCGCCATCACCTCGCGATGGGGAATGCGGCCGCCCGGATTGAACCAGCATACGAGTTGATTGATCCGCGCGCCCTCATAGATTGCATTGATGCGCTTGATGCATTCCTCAGGTGGGCCAAACACCGCCATCGAGCGATCAATGTCGTCCCATTTCATGCTTAATGCGCGCTCACGCACTTGCCTAAGATACTGATACGAGCCTTCGTATTGCCCCTGATCTCCCAACAGGACCTGCTCTCCGATGGTACGGAAATAATGCATCATCGAAGGTTCGTACTCGGCGCGCGCCTGCGCGATCGTTCCAGCAGTACAGGCGAAGAAGAGCGCCGCCACGTCACCCGTCGTTGAACTTGCGCTAGAGTTCGCGAGCGCGTCGCGATATTTGCGGACATGATCGAAAAATCCCGGAATCGGATTGATCGGCGACGCGACCATCACGTTGTAACCGTTCACGCCGGCAAATTCCGCGGTGTCGGGGCTATTAGCCGCGATTCGGATCGGGGGATGGGGCTTTTGCAGCGGCTTGGGTGCGACCGCGACCTCGGGAATCTGATAGAAGCGCCCCTGATACGAGAAGGACTCACCCGCCCACGCCTGCCGAATAATCGCGAGGCTCTCCTCGAAACGCTCGCGACTCTCCTCGCGCGGCACGCCATACCCGCGAAAATGCACGGCGATTGTCCCGCGTCCGACGCCGAGTTCGAGTCGTCCACCGGTGAGGATGTCCGTCACCGCTGCTTCTTCCGCAACGCGCAGCGGATGATGGAAGGGCAATAACACGACACCGGTACCGAATCTGATCCTGCGCGTGCGCTGGGCCGCCGCGACCGCCACCTGCAATGGCGCAGGCATGATCGAGAAGCGATGGAAGAAGTGAAGCTCGGCCAGCCACGCAGTATCGAAACCGAGCTCGTCCGCAAAGATTATTTGCTCGATCGTCTCGCGATAGCGGTCCGCCTCAGATTGGTCGGAGTCGCACGGCATCTGGAAAAAGAATCCGAATTTCAAGCGCCACGCTCCTTCACGCCGCATCGTATTAGTCTAGGCTTTCGCAAGCGCGTGCGGCGGCTCTCCGCATCAATTATCGCACGGACGCGCGGATGCCAAACCGGAGTTCCGGTTGCGCGAAGCTTTAGGGCATAGGAGACGGCGCTGGCATCATGCCCGGACGGCGCGCCCGGATGTGGAACGCGATCGTTACGTCATGACTAGCAGGAAACGCGAACAACAGACGGGGCGCCTTGATACCATAATCAGTGTAGTTAAAGGTGAACTCCCCGCGCGCGGTGAATTCACCATCCGGTGTTACCGAGACGTCCATCGGCACGCTGATTGGCCGAACCACGCCATGCAAAGCCAGATTGCCAATCACTGTGACGTTACCGGACACCCCAGGCGTGTCGATTTGAACGTCCTCCAGCCGGGTGCTATCGAACTCAATTGACGGGTACCGGCCTGTTTCGAGCGAAGAGCCAATTACATTTGCGATCGCGCATGGAGCTGCCTGATTCGTAAGTCGTAGCATCGATGATCAATTTGACCTGTCCGGTCGCTGCGACATTGTTCGGGTCGCCTTCGATTTCGCCGGTCAGGATGCGAAAGGTTCCGGTGGTGGTCGGATGATCGCGGAAGTTACTGAGCGGCTCGGTGACCATCGCCTTGATCTCGCTTGTAATGATATCCAGTTCGAGATGAATCATCTCGGCGCACGCGAAATCGAGGAACACCAGCTGGATTGCCAGAAAAGTTGCAGCGCATCCAAGTAGCCTTCGACGTATCATCGTCCCCCCACCGTTCAGGCGAATCTTCGGCGCGCCAGTGCGGCGCCCGTCGCAGCGTATAGGATTCCGAAGCTGAGATTAACTGCCGTCGGTAGTGCCGCTGCCGAGGCCGGCAAACCCCGGATTATCAGATCATTAAAGGCGCGCATCGCCCAGGTGGTTGGCAATGCGAGTGCAACGGTCTGCATCCACGACGGCTCGAAATCAATCGGCCACCAGCATCCGCCCATCGCCGCCATCGTCATGATCACGATAGCCCCGATTGGTAGAACTGCATCGCGAGTACGCCCGGCGCTTGCGACGATCAGACCGAAGCCCGCTGCGGCAAATGCGATCGCGGCAGCAGGGGCGAGCAGCGCAATCGGATGTGGACCGAGCGACATTCCGAAAGCTATTGTTCCGATGCCGAACAGAACTACGAGTTGCGCGAAGCCAATCAGGAATCGCGCGATTACCTTGCCAAGCAGCGTTGCATTCAACGGCGCCGCACTCGCGCGCAGCCGCATCAGTGTGCCCCAGTCGTGCTCATCGATTAGGGCCAGCGCCAGCCCGATCAGCATTCCGATCAGCAGAAACGTGATCGCGAAGCCGGGGACCTGGAGATCGAAAGCGTTGAAGCCGTGCTGTGTACCACCCTGGCTCCGGTCAGCGGATTCCTCGAGGAAACCGAGGTTTCCGGGGATGAGAATGCTTGAGTTGAGAGGCGGAATCGTTATCTCAGGGATTGGCGGTAAGACGAATCGCGCCGAAGCAGCGGGAAGCTGGATTTTCGACTGCAATTGGCGCGCGGCATCGAGCAATTGCGCTCGGACCATTTGCAAGTCAATCGCCGGAGGGGACGTATCGAGCAACCGCACAAGACCGGGCGGAGGCTCCGGGAATCTCGGTGGCGCGGGGATTTCAGCAGCACGGCGCCCCGCGTGCGCTTTGAGCTCGCCGAACCAATTGTTGAACTGATTCCGTGCGATCGTCAGTTGTGCAAGATACACGTGCAGCTGATCTCGTGCCGATTCCTGCTCCCGTGAGCTTGCCGCAATCTGCTGATTGATCTGCGCCAGCGCCACACTGATCGCTTGCACGAGCGCCGCGTGCATCCGTTCACTCGCCCTGCTGAGCTGCGCTTGAAACTTTGCGCGCGCCGCTTGTTGATTCACGACTGATTCACGACTGAGCTGCTCAAACCGATCGCGCAATGAACGAATCCGGCGGGCTGTCTCAGCAAGATCACGCCGTGCCACCGCCGCTTGCAATGCGATTGTTGCACGCGCTCGGGCCGCCGCTTCCGCGCTGATCCGCCGGCACAACGCAGCTAACGCGACCTCGATGCGAACGGTTTGCAGGTAACGAACCGGATCGGTGATCACGAGGAAATCAATGTTGTCGCCACGCGCGATCGCCGCCGTGGTCCCACCGGGAATGATCAGAGCGAGTAACGCATGTCGATTTTTGATCACCAAGTCACGGGCGGCCGCGCGATTGCCTGCATTGATGATGCGGATTGCGGGTTGCGCCTCGAGCGCAGTGATCAACGCCTGCGCAATCGCCCCGTGATCCTCGTCCAGCATGGCGATTGTATAAATCGTTCCGCGCGGTGGAGCGCCATAGATGTTGGCGAGCGAGAAGCCGGCTGCGGCGATCACCGCTACGGGTGCAATCAGCAGCATAAAGAGCCCTACACGATCGCGCCACAACAATCGCCATTCTTTGGCGATCGTCAGCGCGACCGCCCGCGTCATCAGCTTCATGGATTAGCCGGATCGCGTAGAGCGTGGCCGGTCAGCTTGATAAAGGCATCATGCAGGTTCGCACGGCGTAGGTTGAATTCGATGACTCCACCGCCGAGCGCTTCGGCAGCCTTCATGACCTCAATAACGCGATCGCTGCTATTGAGTCCGAGCGCGACTATCGAGGGATTTCCGTTCTCAGAGATTAGTTCCACGACGCCCGGCAAGCCCTTGCTCCAATCTGCGGAAAGCGGAATCCGGGTCTTAAGCTCAACTCGTGTATTCACGCCGGCTTGGGCGATCAGTTGTGGTACCGAGCCTTGACCTACAATCCGGCCATGGTCGAGTAGGATGACGCGCTTACACAGGCGCTCAACTTCTTCCATATAGTGCGTGCTGTACAAGCAAGCAGCACCATTAGCCGCGACGCTTTCGAGCATCGCAAAAATCAGCTCGCGCGATTGCGGATCGACCCCGGCGGTCGGCTCGTCAAGCAACAGCAGCGACGGTCGATGGGCCATCGCGCAGACCAGATTGAGCCGTCGTTTCATTCCGCCAGAGAAGGTCGCGACCAAATCATCGGCGCGGCTCGCAAGGCCAGCGGCTTCAAGCAGCTCCTCAGCGATTTGTCGGGCCGCATTGCGCGCAAGCCCCTGCATCCGGGCAAAGAAGATAAGATTTTCGTTCGCGGTCAGGCTCGGATAGAGCGCCAGCGATTGCGGTGCAAACCCAAGTTGCCGCCGTGCCGCCTCCGCATCTTCGCCGAGATCATGCTCGTTGATGAGCACGGTTCCGGCGTCAGGCTCCAATACCCCCGCGATAATCGACATTGTGGTGGTCTTGCCTGCTCCATTCGGCCCGAGCAGTCCGACCAGGTCACCGCACCCGAGCGAGATATTGCAATTTTCCAATGCAACATGAGAGCCGTACCTCTTTCGCAATCCCGTGGCCAAAAGCGGAATGGGATTCACCGGGCCGCAGCGCGTGTGTGGTGAATTTCCGCGAGGCGGTGGGCAGTCGCCCTCGGTATTCAACGATAGCTCACGAGTTCGAGCAGGTTGCCGTCCGGATCGAGAAAATAGCGACAATCGTGGTCGCCCCAATCGATTATCGGCGCGACCTCTACACCAGCAGCCTCAAGGCGCTCGGATGCTTCATCAAAATCCGCGCGATTGACCTTAAAGGCGTGATGACCCTTGCCGAGCGGATGCTCGATACGTGCCCGGCGTTCGTCAAGGCTCAGCGGCAAGCGGGCGACTTTGAAGAGCGCGAGATTTTGGGTGCCGCATCGCATCAGAACCTGATCGCCAAAGCGCGCCGCGACGCTCAATCCGAGCACTGCCGTATAAAACCGTTCGGCGCGTCCGAGTTCATTTACTTCGAGGCCAAAATGGTCGAGCTCTTCAAGCTTCATAGTTGGTGATCGCGCTCCGCTTTGTCGATCGTCGCTGATCGTGCGCGTGACATCAACCATCGTTCATGCCGCGCCGACTCAATTAATCCAAGGCGGTGAGCAATAGGCCGGTCAAGTAATGACCTTCCTGATGACCCAGCAGCACCGGATGATCCGGCGCAGGTCCAAGCCGCTCAACAATGCGAAAAGTCCGTCGCGCGCGGCTATGGACGATTTGCACTGCCCGCACAAAGTTTTCGCCCGTAAAATGCGCCGAACAACTGAAGGTAAAAAGAACCCCATTCGGAGCGACAGCGCGCATCCCGAGCGCATTCAACTCGACATATAGCTGACCGGCGCGATCAGCATCCTTGATGCTGCGAGCGAAGGGCGGCGGATCGATGACTACAACATCAAACTGATCGCGATTCGCGCGAAGGTAATCGAGCACGTCAGCCTGTACGAGGGCGCATCGATCCTCAGCATAGTCATTGAGTTCCAGATTACGCCGGGCCCATCCGAGCGCCGGTGCAGAGCTATCGAGCGCGATCACCTCACGCGCGCCGCCAACGCGAAGCCGCCGGTATAGCAGTAGCCATCGAGGACACGGGCGTTATGCGCTAGCTCGCGTAGGCGATAGCGATTCTCGCGCTGGTCCAGGAAGCCGCCGGTCTTTTGTCCCCGCTCGAGGTCGATCATCAGACGCACGCCACGTTCTTCGACAATCACCTCAGATATCCACTCTCCGGAAACTAAGCCAATCCGATCGCTGAGTCCTTCTTGCCGCCGGACAGCCCCTGCACTCCGCTCTATAATCGCAGTTGGCGTCAGTCTGTTTCGCAACTGGTCGATCAATTCATCGCGGAGCCGCTCAGCCCCAGCAGTCAGTATCTACACTATCAAAGCGCCGCTATAACGATCGAACGACCCCGGGGAGGCCGTCGCCTTCACCGTTGATCAGGCGATAACAGTTGGTATTCGGCGAAACGATCTTCTGTCTGAAGGTGATTGCCTGATCAAGTCGATAGCCGACAATCTTTTCAGGTGGAACCGTGAGATCGAACGCCAGCATGCGCACCGCGATAGTTGTGTCCGGATTAAAGTACCCGAATCCGAGCGCATCGCCGCTCGCGTCGCAAACTTCCACCCCCTCTCCGGCGGCCAAGCCGTCCGGCTCAACTCGTCCGATCGCCCGCGAGAAAATCCAGGGATTGCCGCCGCGTATCGGTCCGTCGCGGCCAGCCTTCAGATAAATTCGTCCGCGAAGTTGCACGCGCGCTCCGGAGCTAAGACTTACTCAGCCAATCGGCTTCGCCCGGCCGGACGAATTCCCCGCTGCGACCGCCGCTTTTGCGGATCAAACGAATCTCTTTGATCACCATCCCGCGATCGATCGCCTTCGCCATGTCATAGATCGTCAATGCAGCGGCGCTCGCCGCGACCAGCGCTTCCATCTCGACGCCGGTTCGTGCTTGCGTGATCGCACGGGTTTGGATCTCCAGTTTCGAGTTTTTGTGGTCGGGGCGAAAATCAACTTCGACGCTTTCGAGTGGAAGCTGATGGCATAGGGGGATTAGCTCGTGAGTCCGTTTAGCCGCCATGATTCCCGCGATTCGTGCAGCGGCGAGAGCCTCGCCCTTCTTTAGTGTACCGCCAAGTATCGCGCTCAACGTTGCGGTTTCCATGCTGATTGCGCCGCGCGCGATCGCTTCCCGGCGGGTCACCGGCTTCGCACCGACATTGACCATACGCACGCGGCCGTGCTCGTCCAGATGAGTCAGTTGAGCCGAATCGCGGCCTGGGACGGTCGTGGTTTTCTTGCTTGCCATTCGATCCGTAGTTTCGGGCTGATGCCGCCTCGTGTATATAATGGCGGCACCGTGTCCAGTTCGCTTCTGCACGCACCTGCCATTTTGGTACTTATCATAGAGCAATCAGCATGACTGACGAACTTCATCGTCTAGTAATTCTCGGCTCAGGACCCGCCGGTCTGACCGCCGCGCTCTACAGCGCGCGAGCCAACCTCGCCCCGCTTCTGATTGAGGGGGTTACGCCCGGCGGCCAGTTGACGATCACCACTGAGGTCGAAAACTATCCGGGCTTTGAACACGGGATTCAGGGTCCCGAGATGATGGAGATTTTCCGCAAGCAGGCCGAACGCTTCGGCACCAAATTCCTCCTGGACGAAGTCAGCGCGGTGAAGCTTGCCGTCCGACCGTTCGAACTCTCGATTCAAGACAAGACGATCCGCTGCGAGGCCCTGATTATCGCCACCGGCGCGTCGGCGAAACTGCTGGGAATTGAATCAGAGAAGCGCCTCATGGGCTATGGCGTCAGCGCCTGCGCCACCTGCGACGGCGCATTCTTCAAAGGCAAGGAAGTCCTGGTCGTGGGCGGCGGCGATACCGCAATCGAAGAAGCTACTTTTTTGACGCGTTTCTGTACCAAGGTCACAATTGTTCATCGCCGCGAGCAGCTTCGCGCGTCGAAGATCATGCAGGATCGTGCGCGCAAGAACCCGAAGATCGCTTTCCTCTGGGATTCCGTGATCGACGAAATCTTTGGCGACCCGAAAAGCGGCGTGTCCGGAGTGCGACTCAATAACTTAAAGACTCACACCACTACGGACCTCAATACTGAAGGCGTTTTCATCGCGATTGGCCATCAGCCGAACACAGCGATCTTTCAGGGCCAGCTGGCGACCGACGAACTTGGGTATTTGAAGGTGCGCCCCGGCTCTACCTTCACTGATATTGAGGGTGTGTTCGCCGCCGGCGATGTCGCTGATCGGGTATATCGTCAGGCCGTAACGGCTGCCGGTACCGGGTGTATGGCCGCGATCGATGCGGAACGCTGGCTTGAAGCGAACTATGCTTGAATGCCGTGTCTCATCTTCTCGGACCTGCTGGTTAGCTTCCGCAGCTGCTCCGAAACAATAATTCCTGAGGACCAGAATGAGCGCGGCTGAACTAACTGATGCCGATGGAGTGGAAATCTCCCTGCCCAAATCAACCGGTGAGCTGAAAGCCCCAACTAGCTCGCTGAAAGCGCCGGTTATGGCCATTGCGGGGTCGGCGAGCGGGGTCATACCGAATCGCCGCGGATTCACGATCCGGCTAGCCGAGCTGCTCGTGCTGATGACTGCGATTGTCGGCGCAATCGCCCTCGGCTTGGGTATCAGCAAATATCTGCGCGAGCATCGTTACGTCGCAGCTTACCTGATGGCGTATGCGGTGTTTCGATGCGCCGATCTGTTGGTCCGCGATGATGCAGCATTGGGACTCGATCGAGAACGATTCTCACGCCGTATCATGTATGAACTTCCACTGCTGGCGCTGTTCTTCGCTGCACCCTTCGAGCGAACCTACATCTATGGAGGAGAAGCCCCGCGATGGCTCGCGGCGTTCGGTCTTTTGATCGAACTTGCGGGTCTGTGGCTGGCGCTCGGCGCGCGCATCCAGCTCGGCTTCTTCTCGCCGCCGTCAAACAACGATAAACTGCCGACGCTGGTGCGCGGCGGTCTGTATCGATTCATCCGGCATCCGATTTACCTTGGGGAATTTGTCGTATTGTTCGCCTGGCCTTTTGAGTACGGCGCACCAGTCACATTAATGATCGCCTCGATTGTTGGCATTTTCGTGATGCGTGGGCGGATGCGCAACGAAGAAGCTGAGATGCTCGCCCAATTTGGCGACCAATACGCAGATTATCGCCGCGTCACCTATTATCTGATTCCCAATGTCTGGTGATTCTAATCACTGGTTATTTCAACCGAGCGAAGCTTCGGCTGGAGCTGAACCGGCCAGAGTCTCCCCCAAGGTCGCGCGAGTGATAGCTTCGAGCAGCGTGGCGCGATTGATCGGCTTACTGACGTGAAAATCGCACCCGGCGTCGAGGCAGGCGGCCACATCCTCATGTAAGGCCGAAGCGGTCAGCGCCACAATCGGCACGGCTGGTCTGCCACGATTATCTTCCCATTCGCGAATTCGGCGAGTTGCAGAATAGCCGTCCATCACTGGCATCTGCATATCCATCAGCACCAGATCGAAATGCCGGGTGGTGCCAAATCCACTGCTCGCAGGCCATTATCCGCCTCCGTAAGGGTATGAGGTAAACGCTTCAGGAAGGACTTCAGCAGAAAACGATTATCGATTGAATCATCGACGATCAGGATATTGAGCGGCCGCACTATATTCTTGTTAATCGCTTGTGCACCGAGCACTTCAGGAATTTTCAGCGGATGCTGCTGCGGAATAGCGCTGAGCACGCGAGGGTCGCTTGCCTCTTGCGGTGATGCCGACGCCTGCCGTGGTAAACGAGCGGTAAAATAGAATGTACTACCCTTGCCCTCCTGACTCTCGACCCAGATTCGGCCGCTCATAAGAGCTACCAGCCGAGTTACGATGGCAAGGCCCAAGCCACTGCCGCCATAACGACGCGCCGTTGAGGAATCAGCCTGAGTAAAACTGGAAAAAATCGCTCCGAGCTGGTCCTTCGGAATTCCGATGCCCGTATCAGCTACCGAAAAGAGCAGCGCATCTTCGGCCTCGTCCGACTGTTCCACGCTTATCGTGATCGCGCCGCTCAGCGTAAACTTGATGGCGTTGCCGACCAGATTGATCAGGATTTGACGCAGGCGCAGAGGATCGCCGATCCGCTCTAGCGATAGCTGTTCTGCAATCCGGCTCACCAGCCGCAAGCCCTTTTCGTTGGCGCGAACAGTAAGTAAGTCGATTGTGGTGTCAACGACTTGCTGCAAATCCAGCTCAGTAAGCTCGAGATTCAGCAGGCCGCGCTCAACGCGCGCGAGGTCGAGGATATCATTGATTAAAGCTAACAGCGCATTGCCATTGCTGCGCATCAGATCGAGATACTTGCGCTGTTGGTCATCCAACGAAGTCTCCGCCAGCAACTCCGCCATCCCGAGAATTGCGTTCATCGGCGTGCGAATCTCATGCGACATGCCAGAGAGGAATTCGGACTTAGCGCGCGAGGCTGACTCAGCGACATTGCGAGCCGCCTCCAATTCCGCCTGTACTTTCCTTAATTCAGTAACATCTCGCGTGACCGTCATGCTGCATGATTCGCCGTTAAACCAAACCTTGGCCGCCGAGACCAGGAAGGGAAGAATCTTGCCGGTGCGGCTACGGAAGGTCATATCAAGGTTGCGCAGCTCGCCGGTCGCTTGTAGCAATTTGAAACAGCGCTCACGTTCCTCAGCGATTGGCTACAAACCAGGCTCCACGGAAGTGCGCCCTAACGCCTCCTCGCGCTGATACTCGGAGATTCGCTCGAAAGCGCAGTTGATCAGGACTAATTTTCCGTCAGCGACCCGCGAAATCGCGATTGGATCCGGACTGGCGTCAAAGATGTTGCGATAGTTCTCGCGGTTGGAGAATTCCATATCGGGACAATTAGTTCAGTGGACAAGAGCACGCCAGCAATCGTCATGCCCTTGCATGGATGTTAAGCGCCTTTCGAGACTATCTAATAGCGATTAGATACTACTGGGACGTTCAACGAGTTTCAACATGCATAGCTGTCCAATAGGCTCAACGGAGTACGACAAGACCCAATATCGCGTGGTGCTTGTACAGGGCTGCCCGATTCGCTCTGATTAGCCGCCAATCTGGTACATCGAGCGATCCTGCGTAGAACGACCCTCGAGCAAATGGTGTCCCGTAGGCTTAGCTAAGACGGCGCGTTGGAGAATTAAAGCAATCTCGCCGATTCCCTCGGAGGTGCGCAGCGCCCGCCGAACATCAAGCTCGTCATCGTTCAGCAGGCAGAGATGGAATTTTCCATCGGCCGTGAGCCGCATCCGGTTACAAGATCCGCAATAAGGCTCACTGACGGGGCTTATAAAGCCGACAATCCCACGCGCTCCGCTCAGCATGAAATTACGTGATTCGTCGGAAGAACCCGTCGCGGTCAATTCGGTGAGCGGTCCGAGCGCGGCCTCGATTCGGCGGCGAGTCTCAATATTTGAGACATAGCGCTTGATCGACAGAGTCGCGCACTCGCCTCCGCCCAGCGGCATCAGCTCGATAAAACGTACGTGCCAGTCCCGCTCCAGCGTCAAGCGGGCAAGATCAACGACGTCGGCTTCGTTGTACCCCGCCGTGACGACTGAGTTGAGTTTGATAGGAACGAGGCCTGCCTGTTCAGCCGCGATGATCCCGTCCCACACCCGGTCAAAGCTGCCCCAGCGCATCTGGCGCTCGACCGTAGCTGGATCGAGACTATCGAGATGAACATTGATGCGAGTCAGTCCGGCGGCTTTGAGCTTATGGGCAAGCTTAGTCAGCAATAATCCGTTCGTTGTGAGTGCTAAATCCCCTACGCCCGGCACTCGACTCAGCCGCTCGATAATTTCTAGTAGATCGGCACGCAGTGTCGGCTCACCTCCGGTCAGCCGGATTTTGCGGAATCCGATACTGACAGCGGCGCGTGCGACGCGCTCGATCTCTTCCGGCGTCAGCAGCTCGGGCTTGGGCAGGAACTGCAAACCTTCCAGTGGCATGCAGTAAACGCATCGGAGATTGCAGTTGTCGATTACCGAGATGCGCAAGTAGTCTATATTTCGATTGAAAGAATCAAGCGGCATAATTTCAAAACTTAGATCGCAAAGTGTCGATCACTTCGCGCGGATGATTAATTTTATGCGGTTAGGGGCGCACGTTCAACGCTGCCTCGCAGCGAGCCGCAATCGCGAAGCTTGCGCTGGAAATCTTGGAATTTCTAAGTTCAGGCCGCTTTGGCCATCGCCGAAGCCAGTACAAAGTCGTATTTGGCAGTCCTGAAGGGGCGCTTTTGCCCGCGCTCGCGGAGCTCTTCGGGATTATCGTGACGAGCAAAATCAATCACCAGCGGCGCTTTAACTGCCCCCACGACGTCCGAATCGATCCACGGATCATCTGATACAAATAGTTGCGTTGTGAGTGTCTGAAATCCCGGATGACTCAAGCGGAAGTGCACATGCGCCGGTCGCCACGCGTGACGACCAGTCGCCTTGAGAATCTCGCCCGTAGGTCCATGCTTCGGAATCTCGTATGAGGCTGGAACCCAGGTCTGTACTTCAAAACCCCCGTCTTTATCGGTGGTGACACGAGCACGCAAATTGAAGGGGGCGTCGGCTTGCGGGATATTGAAATGAGAATATGCGCCTTCGGCATCCGCCTGCCATATATCAACGATCGCGCCCGCCAGCGGTGAGCCGTCGGTCGCTCGTACAGTTCCTGCCAAAAACAGCACCTCTCCCGGTTCATTCTCGCGATGCGGTAGGACGGCGGGCGATTTCAGCGCGGGAGCGTCGGGCACGTAGAACGGCCCCTCAACCGAGCTTGCGGTACCCTCGCGTCCGGCGCTATCGACCTGATCGACCGTCGCTTCGAGCAGCACGTCGAGAAACAGAGGAATCTCGCCTTTCTCAGCCACCCCGAGCGCAAACGCTACTGCCTGCCGGTACTCAGCATGGGTGAGATAATGGTCACGGATGAACTGACGCGCGGTATCCAGCATCGCGTCGAAGAGTTCTTTGAGTCGGGGATTTGGAGCTTTAGTCGCGCTCATCGAATTACCTCCAACGATGCTGGTCGGTGCGAATCTTCCGCAGTCTCAGACTACAATTTTCAGTGGAAAAACCCAACTGCAACTCACGTGATGGGCCGTCCTGTTAGACAGCATCGATCAACGCGGAAAGGAACTGAACTTCACGTTCTCTGCCTTAGAATTACTTCTTCCGCGCGCTTTTCTCTATGCGTTCCTACCAGTTCGACTCAGCGAATGGCAATATGGACCATGCACACGATACCTGCCAAAGTTATAAACATGTATGAGGCCGCTGTGTTCACAATCAAGACACGCGCAATCTTGAGAGTGCTTGTGCTTCAGCTCCGTTTCAGTCAGAATTTGCGACCATTAGAAGTTCTAATAGAGGTAAGATGATGCTTGCAGAACGTCTAAGATTGCTTAAAATCATCTGCCAGACATCGTTTCGTTCAAAACCCACAGCTGTATTTCGCCTTGCTTCGGGCAGAATGAGTCGTTATTACGTCGACTGTAAACAAGCCCTCTCTTACCCCGAAGCTCGTGATCTGATTGGGCAACTCATTCTCGATATCATTAAAGATATGTCACTAGACGCGGTAGGGGGATTGGAAATAGGAGCATACCCGATAGCTACTTCAATTTCGGATAAAATATACGAAAAAAAAGGAACCACGGTTCGCGCGTTTGTTGTTCGCAAAGAACCAAAAAGCCACGGTATTACAAGTTTGCTAGCAGGTGATGCTAAACCCGGCGACAAGGTTTTGATTGTCGATGATGTGATAACAACCGGCCGCTCCACAATTGATGCAGTGCTTAAAGCACGTGAGGCCGGATTGAAAGTTGAAAAAGTCATCGTGTTAGTTGATCGGCAAGAGGACGATGGGAAGCGCAACATCGAAAGGGAAGGCGTCGCGTGCGTGGCTCTATTCACGCTCGCCGATCTCTTGAGTGTATCCAAAGCGACGGCGACGGTTGGGATCAAGGCAGGTATCTCAGCATCCGTATAGCTGGAACGATCTTAATTTATTTAGACTTCAGCCAAACCCAAACATCAATATAAAGAAAAATCGGGAAGCGGCCGTGGGAGCCGGCCACTTCCCGATCGTGATATGAGGCTTGGCGAGGGGGGAGCGCCACGCCTCATCGGGTTTCCTATCGAAGAGCTATTGTTTCCGCTGCGGGTGCCGCTGTCGATGAAACAGCAGTTTCAGCATTCGGCGCGAACTTCAATTGATAATTGTGCTGCGCGATCATGATAAAGCCCATCAAGGAGACCGCCACCAGCAGTGATACAATCGATTTAATTGCGTTCATCCTCAGATTCTCCTTTGCTATTGGCTGCGTACTCATTGACGGGTGTATGAGCGAGCTTTATGCCAAATTCGCGGAGAATTGGAGCGGGCGGCCCGGCGAGACGCTAGATGCGATCTAAGTATCTGAAATTAAAAGAATATTTGACAAATCAGCCCTACTTTTGAATGCTTAATTTTCGCCGTTTCAATGAATCTGCCCAACCAATGATTAGGATTCTGCGAAGAAATGCGATTCCACTTTGCGAAATGCAAACAGGGCGAACGACCTTAGTCCTTCGCCCCGCGCGTAGCGATTAAGTCAGAAATGGATTAGGCGTCGAAGTATAGCGCGAATTCATAGGGATGAGGCCGCAGGCGCGACTGACTCACCTCACGATTATACTTGTAGTCGATCCAGGTTTCGATCAGGTCTTCCGTGAAAACGTCGCCCTTGAGCAAGAACTCATGATCCTTCTTCAAATTGTCGAGCGCCATCTCCAGGGAAGACGGCATGCTCGGCACCTCAGCCAGCTCAGCCGGCGTCAGTGCGTAGATATCCTTATCGAGCGGCTGGCCGGGATCTAACCGTCGCTGAATCCCATCGAGACCAGCCATCAACATCGCGGAAAACGCCAGATATGGATTGCAGGTCGGATCGGGGAAGCGGACCTCGATTCGCTTGGCTTTCGGTGACGGGGAGTACATCGGGATTCGCACCGAAGCCGATCGATTCCGACTCGAATATGCCAGATTTATCGGAGCTTCGAAGCCTGGCACCAGCCGTCGATAGGAATTCGTGCCCGGATTAGTGAAAGCGGCGATCGCCGGAGCGTGATGCAGAATACCAGCGATATAATGCAGGGCCATTTCTGACATTCCCGCATAGCCCGAGCCTGCGAACAACGGTGTCTCGCCTTTCCAGATGCTCTGATGGGTATGCATCCCGGAGCCATTATCGCCAAAAATCGGCTTGGGCATAAAGGTCACCGTCATGCTATGGCGGGCGGCGACGTTCTTGCAGATATATTTGTACCAGGTCAACCAATCCGACATTTTAGTCAGCGAGTTGAAACGCATATCGATCTCGGCCTGACCTGCGGTCGCGACTTCGTGATGCTGCTTCTCGACGCGGATGCCGACCTTCTCCATTTCCAGCACCATCTCGGAGCGCAGATCTTGCAGCGTATCATTGGGCGGAACCGGAAAATAACCTTCCTTGTAACGGGGTTTATAGCCGAGATTTGGGCCTTCCTTGCCGCTATTCCACGCGCCCTCGTTCGAATCAATAAAGTAATAGCTCGAATGCTGATTCGTATCGAAGCGAATGCCATTAAAGATGAAAAATTCCGGCTCCGGTCCGAAATAAGCTGTATCGCCGATACCGGTTGATTTGAGGTACGCCTCGGCCTTCTTCGATACGTTACGTGGATCGCGCGTATAATCCGCTCGCGTGATCGGGTCCTGAATGTTGCAGATGAGCGATAGCGTCGGATCCTTGGTGAAGGGGTCCATCACCGCCGTGTCGCAATCGGGGATCACCAGCATGTCGCTGTTATCGATCGCCTGCCATCCGCGAATCGAAGAGCCATCAAAGCCGAGTCCCTCCTCGAATGGCGCTTCGTCCTTGAATTCGCTGACTGGCGCAGTGAAATGCTGCCAAGTACCGAGCAGATCGATAAATTTGATATCGACCATTACGGCCCCTTTGTCCTTGATCATTTGCAAAACTTGTTTCGGCGTCATCTGACTCGTTGTCCTCCGGGCCATTTTGAGAGCTGGCCATATCTTGCCTTGAATCTTTTATCGCGATCGGTGCGAGAACTTCCAGTTCCGGCACTGTAACAGCGTGGCCTGCTCAACCTCTAGGCAGCTGACCTTGTTTTGGATCGTGGGTTCGTTATTATGTGAGTAGCGTTGCTCGTTATGGTACGTTAAAAAGCCTATCAACGACTTATATTCCTCGATTGGCTACGACCCATCCTGTTAGCTCATTCGCAAGAGAGCAAATGCGATGCCGAGCATCGTGAGACCGAGTGGAACCCCAAGAAGTGCCCACTCCAGACTTCTGATTTCGAGCATTCCGGCACAGACGATATTAGGGATATTTCCTGGGATTAGCATTCCGCCTGAAATGAGCAATGATGGCATTATCCAAGGCAATCCTCTAATTCCCACTCCGCGAGCCTCCAGCGCGACCAGTGTGGAATTATCGAGGGCGGCGGAAGAGGTATTGCTCCAAAAGAGTGCGGGTTGGCTGAGGCTTGGCAACCATCGGCGTGCAAAGGGTTCCAAAACTTGACTCACTAAAACCAATCCAGCTACAAAGATAAAGATCCGAACACCCTGCAGCAGCGCATCCTTGATGCTTTCGTGGACGCTCGCATCCTCCGCAATGAGGTCATAATCGCCGTGCGCGAAGAAACCAGCGAGTAAACTGAGAAAAGCGGTCGTAGGTAGCACCCAAGGACCGAGCATTTGCAACAGCCGAAAAGCCGGCAAATTGAGAGCGGTAGCCACAAGCGCTGATAGTGGCCCACCTGCGGGCGTCAGCGCGGAACCCAAGCCGATCCCGAAGCATCCGACGATTGCTACGTTGCTCCGGGCCGGCGGCCCGAGCCGCAGCATCCCGATTGCTTCGACCAGGACGATAGCCGCGACAATTGCCGTAATCACACTGGACAGCAAAGCGATTACAAACACGGTTGAAGCCGTCAAAATAGGGCGAGATATGCGGCGCCGGAGAGCGGCAAACCCATTGTCGATTTTCCCGCGGAGGCGTCCAAAGGCAATGCCGGAAATCACGACCGCAGCCGTCACCAGCAGAGGGGCACGCAAAGCACTGATGATAAGTTTCGGTGTCCAGACGCCGGCGACCGTGGCAGCGAGTAACCCGATCGCAAAGAAGTACGCCTCTAAATTGCGCTCGACCGGCGCGAGCACGATTGGCCCGAGGAATAAAAGCAAAAGAATCGCGATCGCGAGAGATGCGCTCATGCTCGCGCAACGCTTGGATTGTTATTCGCTCCACGCGTAATAATTATCCGACTCACGATCTGCGCAGCGCCTTGGAGGATTCAGGATGGATTTTGATCTTTCCGACTCACAGAACGAAATCGTAGGCGGCATTCGTGCCCTATGCCAGCGCTTCCCTGACGAATACTGGCGTGGGCACGATCAGCGCCACGAATTTCCGCACGAGTTCTACAAGGCGATCGCCGAAGCAGGTTATCTTGGCATCGCTATTCCCGAAGCATATGGCGGCGCTGGTCTCGGCATGATGGAAACCGCGCTTCTAATGAGCGAAGTCGCCTACGCCGGTGCGATGAATGCCGCCAGCTCGATTCATCTGGGAATGTTCGGGCTAATGCCCTTGGTCAAGCATGGTAGTGAGGAACTCAAGCAGCGTCATTTGCCGCACGCGATTAGTGGTGAGCTGCACGTCTCCTTCGCCGTAACTGAGCCGGATGCGGGCAACGATATCACTCATATCAAGACGTTCGCCCGCCGCGAGGGTGACAATTACGTAGTGAACGGGCGCAAGGTGTTCATCACCAAGGCGCAGGAATCGAGCAAGATGCTCCTGCTGACCCGCACCACACCAATCGAAGAAGTGACCAAAAAGACTGATGGTATGACCCTTTTCTTTGCCGATATTGATCGCGACGCGGTCGAGGTACGCGAGCTTCACAAGCTTGGCCGTCATGCGGTCGACACCAACATGCTGTTCATCGACAATCTAAAAGTTTCCGCCTCGGACATGGTCGGCAAGGAAGGCGGCGGCTTTCGTATCCTGATTGATGGGTTGAATCCGGAGCGCATCCTGCTCGCCGCGGAATCGGTCGGCATGGGACGATCGGCCCTTGATCGAGCGGTCAGGTATGCCAAGGAGCGCGTCGTGTTCGGCCGACCGATTGGACAGAATCAAGCGATTGCTCATCCACTCGCGGATTCCTACTCGAAGCTCGAGGTTGCACGCCTAATGGTGCACAAAGCAGCATGGCTATTCGATCATGACAAGCCCTGTGGGCCCGAAGCCAACATCGCGAAGTTGCGCGCGGCTGATGCCGGATTCGAGGCCTGCGACCGCGCCGTCCAGACACTCGGCGGATATGGCTACATGCAGGAATATGATGTGGAACGCTTTTTCCGCGAATGCCGTTTAACCAAGATTGCACCGGTCTCGCAGGAAATGGTTTTGAACACTGTCAGTGAACACGTTCTACAACTACCGCGCTCCTACTAAAGATGGACTTGACCGATCAATCAAAATCGTTCTGAAAACTTTTTGATAAATAAGCTTGCCAAAGACGTATAAAACTAGGAGTAATATATAGCAATACTCGTTGATGTCCAAGATTACGGATAAATTATCGCCAAAGGGCAAGAACCTCATGGTACGTAACAAAGCTCGGCCTTCCTTTGGCGACGTAGTACGCGAGCGACGCCGCAAGCTTGACTTAACGCAGAGCGAGGTTGCTCGCCGAATCAAAACTTCCACGCCTTATATTGGGCATCTGGAAGCCGGCAAGCGGCATCCGTCCGACAAGGTCATCGCGCGCCTAGCGGAGACCCTGGGCCTCGACCGGCGAGAGCTGTTTTTTCTCGCAAATCCGGCGGCACTAGCGATGATCGAATCGCCCTCGAATCCAACTCAACGTTCAGCGTGGGATGAATTTCGTCGAAACGAACGGATGCATCGACTGCATAACATCACGACCACTGAGATGGACCTGCTGGCGCGAGTCGCCGCGATGGGCGAGGTGGCCTCGCCCCGTGACTTTGTCTATGTCCTAAATACGATTCGTTACGCACTCGGCCGCTGAACGTACGTTCATTCAGAGGGAGATTCCTCTCCGCCTCTTCGGTTGTAAAGCGTCCCCGAATGCGGCACGCTCGGCAGCGCCATGGACTCCGGGGCGCTCGTCGCAAATCCGACTAATCAAGCTTACACCTGGCCTCGGCGATATACGGTCGTGGCTCTTTTCGCGACCGCGACTGCGCTCTGCTATGTCGATCGGGTTAACATCTCGATTGCGATTATCCCGCTGGCGCGCGATATGGGCTTTGATCCAGCGGCACGCGGATTGATTCTTTCGGCATTTTTTTGGGGATACTTGTGGCCGCAGATGATCGGCGGATGGATTGCTGATCGACTCGGCGGCAAATGGGTATTGGCTACCGGAGTCGCACTATGGTCTGCGGCGACTTTCCTGACCCCGCCCGCAGCATCGCTTTCGTTTGGTGCACTACTTCTGGCACGCGTTGCGTTGGGAGCGGGTGAAGCAATCAATTTCCCTGCGGTCCACAGCCTGGCCGCTCGCTGGACGATTTCGTCTGAACGCTCACGGGCAATCGCGCTGCATTTTAGCGGGACTGCTTTCGGTACGGTCATCGCCCTGCTGATCAGTCCGATCATTGTTCTCAACTTGGGCTGGCAATGGGTCTTTTACATCTCGGGCGGCGGCGGGATGGTTTGGCTGCTTGGATGGGTACTCAAGGCGGCGAACAGTCCGGAAGAGTGCTCGACCATCTCATCCCAAGAGCTTGCGCTAATCAAATCAGACCGTCCGCCAATCGAGCTTGCGAGCGCCATTCCGTGGACCAGGATTTTTCGCGAGAAAGCGGTCTGGGCAATCGTAATCGCGCATCTGTGCAACAATTTTGGCTTCTATATCCTGCTACTCTGGCTGCCGAGCTACTTGCACCACACTTTCGCGGTTCCGATGGAAAAGCTGGGCGGCTTCTCGGTGATTCCTTATATCGGCGCCTTCATCACGCAAAACATCGCCGGCTTGATTGCTGATCGGCTGCGTCGCGCCGGAATGAGCATTGGAGCGACGCGCAAGCTGATCCAGACCGTGGCCTTCACACTTGGCGGCGTGCCGATCATGATGCTTCCGCTAATCCATTCCCCTCAGGTCGCAGTGGCGATAGCGACGGTGTCACTGGCCGGAACTGGCTTGGGTACTGGCGGCTTCATTGTGAATCATCTCGATATCGCGCCGCGCTACGCCGGAATTCTGATGGGTTTGTCGAACACCTTTGCGACTCTTCCGGGAATTATCGGCGTGGCGGCGACCGGCTTTATCCTCGAGGCCACCGGATCGTTCTCAGCGTCGTTTTATCTGATCACCGCAGTTTATGCGATCGGCCTTCTGGGTTACGTAACGCTCGCGAGCGGTGAGCAAAAGATCTGATCACATTCCATCCGGCTCGCTAATCGGTAGCGATCGCATCACGATGCAGCTAGAATCACGCGCCGGGTAGAGCTCTCTAGAGAGCGGGCGAGAGTATCTCGCCGTGGCGGGCTACGAGGAGGAGGTGATGTATGCGGCTATGCGTGGGGACCGCCAAAGGAATTGTGATTCTGGACCCGCAGCGGGGCGGTGCGCCCTGCATGATCTCCGCTGATCCACCGTCAGTATGGTGTCTCGCACAAGATTGCTCCAATCCACGACTGCTCTATGCCGGCTCGATTCACAACAATCAGGCGGGCAGCGCACGAGGTAAAAGCGCCATCGCCATCTCCGAAGATGGCGGCCGCATTTGGCGTGATATTACACCGGGCTCAATCCGCGACGAGGAGGTTTGGGCTTTAGCCACACCGCCTGATCGTCATGGCGAAGTCTTCGTCGGAACCTCCCACGCCCGCTTGTTTCGCAGCGATGACGGCGGACGAACCCTGCGCGAAAACGCTGCCTTTGCGAAATTGCCAGGCCGCGACCACTGGTCCTCGGCGCGACCGCCTCATGTTCCGCGCGTCCGATGCATCAGTTTCGACCCCAACGATTCGAACACGCTTTACGTCGCTGTCGAGCAAGAGGGCCTGTTTCGCTCGCGCGATCGGGGCATCAGCTTCGAGCCGCTCGATCAGAATATCAATGCGGATATCCATTGTATCGCCGCCGACCCGGATAATTCCGCGCGGCTATATGCGACGACAGGCGAGGGAATTTATCTATCAGCCAATAATGGCGCATCGTGGATGCAAGCCCGAGGACTCAGCCGTTCGTACACCGTACCGATGCTGCTGCGGCGCAATGTCGATGGACTCATTTATACCGCAGCCGCCGGCGGCCCACCTGCAACGTGGACGATGGACCAGCTTGGCGCAGACGCGTTGCTATTCCGCAGCGAAGATAGAGGAAGCAGCTTCAAACCCATCGCGTATGCCGACGGCATGCCGCATCCGATGCGCGGGATGATTATGCGGCTGATTGCCGACCGTGACGACGATCACGTGCTTTTTGGAGCACTCAGCGATGGCGGAATAATCAAGCTCGACGAACGCGACGAGACGGTCTCACTCGTCGCCGAGAAACTCCCACCCGCGTACGATCTCGCGGTATTGCCATAAGCATGCAGCACCGCAATCGCGTGACGGGCAAACGGAGTAGCGCCGCCTTCTGTCTTACCAAGCTGACCAGAAACCCGCGTTCTTGTGATAGTCCCGCTTGTGGAGGATTGGCGGGTCGGTGTACTGTTCGGAGCAGCCTTCAGTCTATGGAACATCTCGACGAAATCAGATTTCGCCGCTGACCCAATCAGCAGTCCTTTTTCTATGGTCATATTTCAAGGATTTCGATGCGTTCCCCGGCCCATATAATGGATTGCGGGGGAGTTATCCTTCAGTATCAAATGAGGAGTAACGAGATCACGCCTCATCCTGGATAACTAATTTAATCCGCGAACTTTCGTTGCCAGGTATCGGCGGCGCGGAGCACCGTGGCATCATCGCCGCTTCTGCCGACCAGCATCATTCCGATTGGTAGGCCTTCCGACATTCCGCACGGGACATTCATTGCCGGATGACCGGTGAAATTGAACTGGGCAGTATTTGAGACGCCCATCATTCCCATTGCGGCGTCAAGATACTCCTCGCGTGAACATCCTGGTGAAGGCAATAAGGAGGCTTTCGTTCCGAGCGTAGGCATCACTAGCAGATCGTTGTCGCACAAAACAGCATCATAGACTTCCTTCAGTGCTTCGATCAGATTTCGCGTCTTCGCATAGTAATGGCCGTGGTAACGCTCACGCAGATAATAGCCGAGCATCGCGAACATCTTGGCGCTTTCTGAAAGATCGTCCGGGCTCGTCCGGAGACCGCGAGCGAAGGCATCGAGCATCCCGATCGCGTAATAACCTTTCCAGTTGGTGCCAAGCCCGCTGCCGGTGATCATCGTTGCGAGCACGCCCTCAGTAAGACCGGCAAATAATGACGGCGCATCGCGATGTTCGGGAATCGAAATACTGTTTACTCGCGCGCCCAACCTTTCAAATCCGTGCGCCGCATTAGTCACGCCGTCATCTACATCTTTCTCAGCACCGGGCAGACCAAAGCCTTCCTGCAAAATCGCGATTCGCAGGCCTTTCACGTCTCCCGTCAATGCCTTGCTATAGGCGCTTCCGGACAGATTCGCGTGCTGACGCGGATCCATGCCGTCCGGCCCTGCGATCGTTTCGAGCATCAGCGCACAGTCAGCCGCGGTGCGCGCCATCGGCCCCAGATGATCTATTGTCATCTCGATCGGGAATGCTCCAGTATAAGGCACGAGACCCCAGGTCGGCTTGATTCCATAGATTCCGCAACGCGCGGCTGGGATGCGAATCGATCCGCCCTGATCGCCGCCGAGCGCCATGTCAACTTCCCGTGCGGCAACGAGAGCGCCGCTGCCACTTGACGACCCTCCAGTCGTGCGACGGGGATCGTGGGGGTTGCGTACTGGTCCCGTGTCCGATGTATGACTACCGCCGGAAAAGCAGAGGCTTTCGCAGACCGCCTTGCCGAGGATTGTACCGCCAGCGTCCAGGATTCGTGTAACTACGGTAGCATCGATACTCGGAACAAAACCTTCGAGCAGCCGGGTGCCATTCATCATCGGGATTCCAGCGACACAAACGTTGTCTTTAATCGCGAAGGTCTTCCCCTGCAAAAGGCCTTACGGCGCCCCCTTGATTTCACAGCGCCAATACCAGGCATTGAGCGGGTTGTCTTCGGAGCTCGGACGCCAGCCAGCGTTGCGCGAGTACTTGACCGGCAGGGTCGGCTCGACGAGTTCGTCAAGCCGATTAAGCGCCTCAATTGATGGGCGAAGCAGCCGACCAAACGACTCCGCGTCTTGCGGTGAAAGGTTAAATCCGAGCGCGCGTCCGGTTCGCGCAATGTCCTCTATCGACGGACCCTTGACTGCCATCGCTACTCCCTCGTGGATTACTGTCCCAAGACCAGGACCTCAGATACGACGGTCGAAACACTGACTAAAAAACAATCTTATCCTGCTTGAGTCGTTCGATTTCGGCGGCGGTCATCCCGAGCATCCCGCCCAATACCTCGTCATTATGCTGACCGAGCGTCGGGGCTGGTGAGCGCAATTCGCCGGGCGTGCGACTCAGCCGATGCTCGAGACCTTCATACGGCGAAGGTCCCATATGTGCATGATCGAGCCAGTGCCAGAAACCGAAGGCTTCGAGGTTCTCGTCGCGATGTAGGTCCATACAGTTCTGCACGGGATAGGCCGACACGCCTGCGGCTTGTAATGCAGCAGTAAGCTCTTCTGCATTGCGATTGCGGACGAGCTCACCAACCAGCGTGTCAATCGAGGCTGTGTCTTTAATTCGCGCGCTCATCGACGCGAAACGCGATTCGGGACGGCTTCCGAGCACTTTCAGCAATGCGAGCCACTCGTTGTCATTAGCGACTGCGATCGCGATCCAGCGTTCGTGACCGTCCTCGTCGGCGCATCGATAGGAGCCATGCGGCGCATAGCGCTCTGACTTGTTGCCCTCCGGTCCTAACACCCGGCCAGTGGCGAAGTAGTCAGTCATAGCCGGTGCGATAAAGTGTAGCGCGGCCTCATATTGCGCCAGATCGATATACTGGCCTTTACCGGTGCGCCGCTTATAATCGAGCGCCGCCATCAGGGCGCAGGCCGCAAAGCGCGGCGCGATGAAGTCGGTGTACGCGCCGTAGGGCGGACACAATTCATCCTCTGAGTATCCCGCGATGTAGTAAAAGCCCGATAGAGCCGCCATCAGATTGCCGAACCCGGGATAGTCCCGATGCGGTCCGGTCTGCCCCTGCATACATGTCGAGAGCATCACCAATTCGGGCTTGAGCGCACTGAGACGCTCGTAATCGAGACCCCAGTTGCGCAGCGTCTTCGGCGTAAAACTCTCCGTGACAACATCGGCCCACGGCAGCAGCCGCAAGAAAATCTCGCGCGCACGCGGCTGACTCATGTCCAGGGTGATGCCTTTTTTCGACGTGTTGTAGCTGGCGAAGAACTGGCTATTGTCGATCCCCGGCTGCGCGTCTTTCCACGGCGGAGCCTGTCGAAGACCGTCCAGCCGCGCCCGCGATTCGATTCGAATCACGTCCGCGCCATTATCGGCCAGATATTTGACCGTAACCGGGCCGACTCCGTACCAGGTGAAATCGAGAACGTGGATGCCTTCGAATGCGTAGCGCCTCATCGCATTAGTCCTCAGATTGTTCCCGCTGCCTGCAGACTAGCGAGCTTGTTTGCGCTCAGGTTAAGCAGGTCGCAATAGACCTCTTGGTTGTGCTCGCCGATACGCGGCGCTGGTCCGGCGGGTCCGATCGGAGTCTTGCTCAGCTTGGCGAATGCGCCCGGTAATTTGAGCTTACGGTCGAAGGCTGGAGATTCCGCCTCGACAAAATATTCGCGAGCTTTCAGTTGCGGGTCCGCAGCAATATCGGCGACAGTCGCGACCGGCGCGGCGAGGATTCGCCGTTTAAGGATGTTTTCCCAGATTTCGCGCTTGGTCTTCGTGGCGAGGAACGCTTCGACCGCAGCTTCCGCCATATCCAGTTCTTTCAACGCCTCGGCCTGGGCAGTCATGAATGCGCCCGGCGTCAGCGCCTTTAGGCCACCGTCCTTGACCAGCCATTCGGGCGCAGCACCCTCTTCCTGCATCCAGCCAATCAGTGCGTTGGTTGAAGGCAGATATGCGCCGCCTGCGATCAGGCCTGAAACGTAGCCGTCCTTGCATTTGAAAACGGTTTTACGCCGTCCGCCGATCGCGCCGGTGAAAACTCCGCTGCGGCGCAGATAATCGCCGTGCAGCAAGGGCATCGCCTGCTCGTTCATCAGTGTCCAGACAATACAGGCCTGCATATTCACGATGGCATGCTGGCCGCGACCCTCGATTTCGCGCGGATAATGCGCAATTAGTGACGCGATCGCCGCTTCCGCACCGGCGTGAAGCCCCGCTTGCGGCTGCGCCATCTGCAGCGGCGGACGTCCTTCCTCGCCCATTTGGAACATCATCCCGCCCGACGCCCACGACACGAGGTCCGCCGCCTTGTAGTCCTTGCCGGGTCCCTTGTCGCCGAACGGAGTGATCGAAGTCATAATGATACGCGGGTTCAGCTCGCGGCCGGCCGGTGCCGCAGACGCCCGGGGCCGGGCGCAAGCGGATGTACTGCCTGGACCGTGACTGCCAGGATCAGGCGAAGCGGGCCCGGGCCGCGCGGCGCGCCGCCGGCGGCATCGGCGGCGACGTCGCCGCGGCCGAGGATCTGGTCGACCGCCTGGAGGTGTTCGTCGGCCGGATCGCCGACGGGCTGGCCACCGAGCTGACCCCGGCCGGGGTGCAGTCGGCCGTCAGCCGCGCCGAGGCCACGGCCGCGGCCACGGTCGCGGCGGCCCGGGCGGAGATGGACACCATCCAGCGCACCGCGGCCGAGGAGGTGGCCCGGGCGGCCGCCGAGCGGGACGCCGCGCTGCCGATGCGAGCAGGCCCGGGCGGCCGCCGCCGCGGCCGCACCGAGCGGGACGCCGCCCGCGCCGACGCCGAGCGGCCCGGGCCGCGGAGCAGGCCGCCGCCGGGCGCGCCGCCGCTGCGGAGCGAGGCCGCTGCCGAGGCCCGGAGGAAGCCCGCCAGGCCGAGGCGGCCCGGGCCGCGGTGGCCGAGCGGGACACCGCCGTGCGGTGCCGCGGAGCAGGCCGCCGCTGAGCGGACTCCGCGCTCGCCGAGCCGGGACGCGCCCGGGACGAGGCCCGCCAGGCCGCCGAGGCGCGGGACACCGCCCGCCAGCACGCCGCCCGCGCCGAGGCCCAGCGCGACGCCGCCGAGCCGGCCCGGGCGGCCGCGGTGGCCCGCGCGGAGGCCGCCGAGGCCGCGCAGCTGCGGGCCGTCGCCGAGGCCACCCGCGCGGCCGCCGAACGGCACGCCCGCCGCACGGGCCACCGCGCACGCCGAACGGCAGGCCGCCCGAGAGGCACGCGACACCGCGCTCGCCGAACGGGACACCGCCCGCGGCCAGGCCCGGGACGCCGCCGAGACGGCCCGGGCCGCCGAGCACGACCGGGACCGCCTGGACGCCGACCTGGCCAGCGCCCGTGAGGAGCTGGCCGCGCAGCGCCGCGAGCGGGACGCCGCCGCCGAACAGGCCGCCCGCGCGGCCGCCGAACGCGACGTCGCCCGCGGCCAGGCCGAAGCCGCCGAGACTGGGCGCCGCGAGGCCGAGGCCCAGCGCGACGCCGCGCTCACCGAGGCCCGCGCCGCCCAGGACCGCAAGGACCGCGGCCGGTAGACACCACCCCCTCGAGCCAGTTCCCGAAACGGCCGTTTCGGGAACTGGCTTGTCATCTCCGGGTTGGGGCAGGTGACTCACGTGTGCGAGATGTGCGACAGGTGCGACAAAATCGTTTAGGCTTCATCTATTTACTGCACCTCCGGTCCCGGCAAAAAAGACTCGCCGGTCCTGGTATCTGCCAGGAGACATGGCTGACGACCTGTCTGCAACGGTTGAGGATCTGCACCACGAGACCCGCCGCCATAAGCACACCATCCTTGGCGCGATCATCGCCGTGGCGCTCTCGCACCCGGACGAGGTTCGTGCCAGGCTCGCGGCCGGAGGTGACTCGTGACCACGATCACTGAGGCCCGGCTGGCCGAGCCCTACGTCTACGCCGTGTGGAACAGCAAGGGTGGCGTGGGCAAGTCGCTGCTGTCGATGGCGTTCGCTGCGGCCACGGCGGCCGACAGCGGCACCGCCTACATGGTCGACATCGACAACCAGGCCACCACCGCCCAGATGGCCAAGCGTGCCGACTCGATTGGCAACCCCTGGCCGTTCAGCTTCGTCGCCGACACCGACCCCGCCAACCTGGTCAAACTTCGGAAGGTCCGGGGTGTTGACTCAATCTTCGTCGACTGCCCGCAGGTGCTCCTGGACGCCATCGTGATGGACGAGGTCCTCCCCCTGACCGACTTCGTCATCATCCCCTACGTCCACGACCCCGTTCCCTGCCCTCGCCGACCCGCAAGGCGTACCAGAAGTGCCGGGCCTGCCGATACACGCCGCCGCAGTGTGTGGATCAACCGGGTCGACAACCGCCGGGGCAGCTCGATGCTTGATGACGCGATCGAGACCTTGGACAAGCTCCAGATCCCGAGGTTCCGGAGTTTCGTTCGCGAGTACGCCGCGCACAGCCTGGCCCACACCAACGGCCAGATGATCACCCAGTACCGGGGCAGGCACGCCAGCGATGCCCGTGGAGGACATCCACCGCGCTCATGGCGAGCTGCTGCTGTCAGTCCGCAGGAGGACCGATGCCTCGTAAGTCAATTTCCAGCATGATGCCACATGAGCTCCAGATGAAGCCGGATCGAGCAGCCATCTCCCGCCGCCCCCGCCGCCAACGGGACTGCACCTAAGCGCGGCGCCCGTTGCTGCCAAGCAGCCCAGGGCCCCCAGGGTCAAGGCCGCAGGGGCGAAATCAGCCACGGCTCAAACACCGCCCGAGCGTACGGCCGCCCCGGGCGGTGCTTCGGGCGGGGATCGCTCTGTCGCTACGTGACCAGCGCTACCTGATCAGGGTGAAGGCTGGCTTGCTGGCCGCCGCCACCAAGAAGTACAACGAGGCCCTGACCGAGGCGACGGATCTGGTTGCCCAGCTCCGGGCCCAGGGCGTGAGTGAGAACTTCCTGATCGCCGGGTTCGCTGAGGTCGACCTGAACGTCCCGGAGCCGGAGCGGACGTTTCATGAGCAAGGCCGCATAGACCGCCTGATCTTCGTCAGGCCTGGACTATGCCGACGACCTGGTTGCCCACAGCAGCCGCTGGCCAGCAAACCGTAAGATGATCGCTATGCAACCTGGCACAGAGCAACCTGGCACAGATCGCAGTTCCTGCCCCAGATCGCTGCCTCGATCAGGGCCTCGATCATGGACGGGACCTTCCAGGCCGGGCGATTCGCTGCCGCCAGTTCACCCAGATCGCCGGCGACTGGGAAACCTCAACCGGTTCGGCCCGCGCCGCGATCGGGATGCTACGCCAGCAGGGCCTGATCACCACCGGCCGGGGCCGCGCGCCGATAGTCCGGCTCCCCCGCCGCCCGGTGGTCAGGGACTCCGCCAGGCATCCGACTGAGAAGGACTGGGCACTAGAGCCCGAGGTGATCCGCCGCCAGCATGGCGAAGCTGAGGATGACCTGGGGTTGCCCCTTGATCAGACCGATTTCCGGGCCGACTACCAGGTGATCAAGGCCACGCCCCGGGGCTTGCTAACTGTATGTTGGAATTAGCCCCAGGGAGCCGAGCTGCTGCGCAAGATCTACGAGACCCGCGACAAGTCGGGATTGAAGACCAGCTATGCCTACTCGGTCAGCTACGTTCCGCTTGCCCTGATCGAGTCCAACCCCAAGCTCCTCGATGGCGATGAGGAGCCCTGGCCGGGCGGGGCGATGCACCAGTTCGCGACCCTTGGAATCGAGATCGCCGACGTGATCGACGAGGTCACCGGGGTCACGCCTAGCCCTGTGGACGCTCAGCGCTGGGGCCTTGAGGACGGCGTCCCGATGCTCTGGGTGCGGAGGATCTCCGTTGACACCACCGGCCGGGTCGTCGAGGTTTCCGACGCCTGTTACCTGGCGTCCGGACGAGCTCCCGTTCCGTACACCGTTGCGACCCTGGAGAGATGACGATGCCGACGATCTCCGTGATCACCGCCGCCTACGCGCCGACCACGGCGGACTACATCGGCGACACCGCCCGCTCGATCGCCGAACAGCACTTGCCCCGGGGCTGGTCCCTGGAATGGGTCGTCCAAGAGGATGGCGATCACCCGTCGATGGGCGATGATGTCTCGGTTCCGCTTCGCCCGCTACGACCAACGGCCAGCAGCTCGGCATCGCGGCGACCCGCAACCTGGCCCTCGCCCGTGCCCGCGGCGACCTTGTCCAGGCCCTGGACGCCGATGACGTCCTGCTACCGGGGGCCCTGGCGACACTGATCCCAAGGTTCGCTGAGAACGCGATCACCGGGCCATCGGCCAGGCCGACGACCTGATGCCCGACAAGTCACGCAAGCAGTACCCGAGCCCGATCCCGTTCGGGCTGCAGAAAGCCGGCGTGATCAACGCCTGGGCTGAGGACCACGGCGCTAACTGGCCGATCCACGGGCCTGCCCTGCTGTGGAGGACCGCCCACCTCCGCGCGCTCGGTGGCTGGGCAGGCATCCCCGGCGATGACGAGTTGTCGACGTTCGCCGCGCTCTCCGAGGTCACCGACGGCTGGTACGACGAGACCATGACCTGGCTCTACCGTCACCACGACCGACAGGCATCGAGGACCGCTGAGATCGCCGCCCTGTCGGAGACCACCCGCCGGATCTGCCTGCAGCGGGCGCGGGCGATGGCCGCCGTGGGGCTGTCGTTCCCGCCGGAGTCGATGGTCGGCTTCCCCGAGCTGGATGAGGACGTCAAGGTCGGCCCGGCCGCCAAGGGTCACGTGCCGCTGAGGGCGATCCCCGCCTAGTGCCTGGGGAGGCTCTTAGTCCTCCGCTTCAACCGGTCCGTTAGTCCCTCCGCTTCAGACCGGTCCGTGTTGTACGGCGCCGTCGCGACCTTGGACGTGTCCCCTATGGTGACCAGTTCCAACGTCCAAGGCCCCCGTCGTTCACGTCGAAATCCCTGCCGAGCCCCCCTCCCCCGGCAGGATCAACCCCCCCGAGGGGGGCGGCGCCGTCCTAGGGGGGGGTTGAGAGCCACGCTGGCCCATGATCGTCTGGGATCATGCGCGGATAGAGGGTCTACCTCGCTCCGCACGCAGAGCAGTGCTCAGAAGCCCGTGTACGGGGCCACATAACAGCGTGCGCGACCGCGGGCGCGCTTGCGCACGCGCGCACCAGCATGCTTGCTTGCCTGAATACTCGCCAACGCCCCTGATCATTCAGTTGGCAGCGCTCGCAAGCATTTGCGCGCGCACCTGCGCACGCACGCGCGTATACCATCACGCCTGCAAGCTTCAAGCACCGACACGGCCAGCGCTGGGGGTCCCCGAGCGGGCCCCGGTTTGGGATAACGCCGCGCCGGCCAACTTCCGGACCGGTCGTCAAGCTTCAACGGATAGCTGCTTTACGGCTCGGGGGGAGGGGGCCTGACACCGCGGGTGCTGGACCGCAGTTCGTGATAGGACCGCTGGAAGGGGGCAATCCACTCATCCGGGCCGGTCGCACCGACTGCCCTGGCCAGCTCCTGGCCGACTTCAGTCCGCAGCGCTGCCAGCGACGTCTCCCGCCACGCAGCAGAGGCATAGCCCTGGGCCTCGTACTCGATCGCCTGCAGCAATGTCTCGATCTTGTCGGCGTCGTGCGCGAGCCGGGCCTCCAGTGTCTCGTTGGCCTCGTACTCGTTGGTCAGCTCCTGGATCTGCTTGGCCACGTCGGCGGAGGGCCGAGGTCTGTGAGCCGTGACGGCCTCAGGCTTTGCCGTCGAGACGTAGGCCCGCCCCACGGAGGGGACATCGCCAATCCTGGTCTCGTGCACGTCGTGCATCACGCCGAGCGCCACCGTATGGCCGACGTCCGCGCCAGCCATCGCGGCCAGGACCATGCCGACCATGCCGACCCGGAACGAGTGCTCGGCCACGCTCTCTGGCTGCGGGATGCCCAGGAACAGCCATCCCGCCCGGGGAAGGTTCTTCAGAACCGCCTCGTACAGAAACGTCGCGGTCCCGCGCAGGGGGTGCTCCTCGTCCGCGGGGAGGGCTGCCTGGTCGCGGACGTCCACACCGCTACCAGCCCGGTTGCTGACATAGCCCTCCTCTTCGAGCTTCCGCAGCGCGTGTAGCACGATCACCGGGCCACGCCGAAGAACGTGGCCGAGCTCGTGGCCAGACGGGAGCCGGGAGCCAGGGTCCAGCTCGCCAGTGAGGATCGCCGCCCTGATGCCTCGCAGCGATCTGGACGTTCGGACTGCTGCTTGTCAGCGGGGTCAATGGGCTGCATGCCCGCCATCCTACCTGTCTAAGCAGGTTGTGATCCAGCGCTACCAGGTCCAAACAGGACGTTGACCAGTCCGCACAGGCAGGGTTACGATCAGTCTGTACATCATGTCCACCCTGTCCAGACAGGTAACAGATAGGGCATACAAGCGGCCCCGAGGCCGGATGCGACCCGGCCCCGGGGGCCTGCCATCCCGTAACCCATCACGAGGAGCTGACCCCGGAATGACTGATCGAGCATCGCATAAACGCAGGTCACCTCATCCGCGTCGTCGGTCCCGCACTGCCTCTCGCTCGCCCAGTGCTTTGAGGCTGGCTGCTATTACCTGCACTGCGGACTCGAAAGCTTGCTAGCGATATGCCTTGTCTAAGTTAGCGAAAATGGCTAGCCTCTAAAGAGTTCGTCAGCAAATTTAAGCGATCTTGGTATCGGTTCGCTAACGAACACGGGCCCCGCCCGGCGCACAACCGGACGAGGCCCCGCCACCCGGACAAATGCAGACCCGTTCCACCGGAGGTCCCAAGTGACGACAGCCAGCATCATCTCAGAACCGGCCGGCAGTCACGGCCGTGTGACCCTGGGCAGACTTCTCCAGAGCCCGCGCATATCTGGCGTGCACGGGCCGAGACCCTGACCTGTTCTTCAGCGAGGACCCGGACGACGTCCGCCGGGCCAAGGCGATCTGCCTGGGCTGCCCGTTCCGGTCAGGGTGTCTCCAGATAGCGCTGGACACTCACCAGAACTTCGGTGTCTGGGGCGGCCGGACCGCAGAGGAACGCAGGTGGGACCGTCAGCGCCAGACTCGCCAGGGCCGAACGCGCCTGCCCGATTTGCGGCGGCAGCCCCCGGCCAAGCTCATGTACGACACCGATGCCTGCCGCGCTGTTGCCCGTGCCGCCTCCGGTGCCAAGGACGCTGATCGCAGGCGACAGCGCCGGGCTCCCAGCAAGGTCCGCCGCGCCGCCCTCCACACCGCGGCAGTTGCGTCATGACCGCCGAGGTCACAGCGCTGCCGCTGCCAGACTCCCTCGTCCTCCGCGGCGAGAACTTCCTCGCCCTTGGAGAGCTGATCAGGGACGCGATCGAGCACCGGGCCCCCCAGGTCTGCGCTGACTGCATCGAGGACGGGGCTCTGTTCCGCCTGCAGCTCCGACCTTGACCGGACCGACGCCTACCTCCGCCTTGCGGCCGAGCTGAGCATCGACCTGGAGACCGACGAAGCGGGGCTGTCATGATCCCCCAGCCGCCGCCGGTCACCCCGGACCCGATCGCCCGCCGGGTGTATCTGCAAGTCGGAACCCTGGCCATGTCAGTGATCACTGAGGCTGGCCTGATCGCCCGGGATCTCAAAACGGCCGTTTGCCGCCGCCGCATGGGTGACCCGCAAGGGCCTGCCAAACCCCACCTGCGGCACCCGGAGCACGTACCCGCACGCTCGGTCCCGCTTCATGCCTGGCTCTCCGATCCTCGATTCCGGGCTGACCTAGTCGCTGGACCGACCTCGCACCATACCTGACCAGGCAGTTGCCGCCGTTGGCATCCCGCCTGTTGGCAGCGTTGGCAGCACCCCGGAGGCAGTCATGAGCGCGACCGTGACCGAGAACAGCCGGTGGTGGAAGCGCCTTGACATCGGCGTCGTCCCGCTCGCCGGCATCTGCGGCTCCGGTGGGTGGATCGTGTGGAACGGCTGGATCGGCCTGGGGCAGTTGTGCGGGTTCAAGGACATGACCCCGGCCCTGCCGTTCGGTGTCGAGGCATACGGGGCCTATGCGCTCCGAGCTGCCCTGATACCTGGGGAGACAGCGAAGCTCTCCGGTGCCGTCGCTTCGCCTGGGTCACGTCGGTTGCCGCCCTGGCCCTGGGGATGGTCGCTCAGGCCATGTACCACGTGATGGCCGCCCACAAGGACAAGAGCGCTACGACGCTCGTGATCATCACCGTCTCCATGCTGCCCGTGCTCGCGATCGGTCTCGGTGCCGCCCTGTTCCACATGATCAAGGCTGCCAAGGTTGCTGAGCGCGAAGTCCAGGCCGGCAGGGACCGCGAGCGGGACGCTGCCGACCGTCAGCGTCAGCAGGAGATCGCCGCCGCCGACCGGGCCGCACAGCGCGAGCTGGAGATGGAACGGCTCCGCCAGTCCGAGCCCCCCCAGCTCCGCCGGGAGGCTCAGGAAGAGGAAGCCCGCAAGCGCGCCTCGGCCGCGTCTCGCCCGTCAAGAGCGTGACGCTCGCCGTCAGGCTGCAGCCCTCGCCGCGGGGCAGCGTCACGACCCGAGCGTCACGGGGACCGTCAAGCAGAGCGTCGCGGGGACCGTCACGAAGCTGACCCACACCCAAGACGGCAAGATCCCCTTCGCCGATGCCCCCGCCGATGCGCGCGTGTCCACCGCGGAGCGACAGGCGATGTGGAACCTCTGGCACTTCGAGGTCACCCACAACCAGACGATGCCATCCGGGGCTGAGCTGAACCGGTTCGCGGGCTGCATGCCTGGCTCATCGCTGGGTCGGCAGATGGCCTTCCGGTGGCGTGTGATCGAGCCCGCAGCCTCCATGACCGGCGCGCAGCCGGGCGAGGAGACCGGCTCATGACCTCCAGCAAGCTGCAGGTCAGCGCGCCAACTGGCACCGTTGGCACCGACCCCAAGATCCGCGTCAGCAAGGGCTATGCCGGGTTCGTCCTCCCGGCCGGCCCCGAGTCGGTGTCTGCCGCCCGAGCTGCTACCCGCCGGGTCCTCAGCAGGCCGGGAAACCAGACCGACAACGCTGTGACCTGCGTCGAGAGCTTGCCACCAACGCGATCTTGCACACCCGGAGCGGTCAGCCCGGGGGACAGTTCGCGGTCACGCTGGAGATGCTGCCGGACTGGTCGATCGTGGTCAGCGTCCTGGACGAGGGGGCCGAGGACGACCCCGGGGTCAGCCAGGCCGGGAGGTGCCAGTCCGGCCGGGGCCTGGGGATCGTTCAGGTGCTCTCCGACGACTGGGGCATCGTCCCCATGTACGGGCCCGGTCGGCTCACCTGGTGTCTCCTCAAGCCGATGCGGCCGCATCGCCGTGACACTTCCCCGGCCCGCCGTGACACCGCCCATGACACTCCTCGTGACACCACCCATGACACTGCCCGTGACGCTCTCGTCGGGGGGCTGTCATGACAGCGCCGACCGAGACCAAGATCGAATCCGCTGTCGTGATCAAGCGGGGCATCCACGCCGACACCGTCCGCTGCGCATGCGGAGCTGAGTTCCTGAGGGCGAAGCGCGAGACCTACGGCACCTGCCTGTCGTGCCAGACCGCTCAGCGACTGGCCGCCGCTGGCTTCACCCACGACGACCCGGCCCTCACCCGCATCCGCGATCACAACGCGCGGGCCGCCCATTGGAACCTGCCGAGCCACGTCAGGCATGTCGCGGAGAACGCCGCCAGGTCGGACCGGGCCGCCGCTGTCCGTGAGGTGGTGACCCGATGAGGCCGCCGTCGAAGCGCTACGCTCCGGGGCCCGGCCCGGCGTCCGAGCTGGCCGAGCGGGCCCTCCGCGTCCTTCGTCATGTCGAGTTCTACGACCGGTGGGGGTCCAACTTCGAGGGCCTGCCCACCTACCCGTGGGGGGCCGCTCCCAAGGGCTACGCGACTTACCGGCAGCTCCGCAGGATGGGTCTTCGCCCTGGTGGCCAGGGCATCCAAGCTCAGGTCGTCTGGTGGCACGGTGGCCGACGTTCCTCAAACGGCCGTTCTTGCCGTGAGCGCCGGGTCGCTTACCTGTACCTGATCGACAAGGCCGTTCCGGGCTCGGCCGATGACGCTGGCGAAGTGGGGATCGCTGGCCTGTGCGCTGCAAGCGCGGATGACTTGCCCGAGCTGCGGAGCTATTCAGCCCTACTGCATCTCGAAGCAGCTCGGTGAGTGCAACGACTGTGCCGACCGTGCAAGGGGGATCGCATCATGACCCCCCATCTGGCCATCGGTCACCCGTTCGTGCTGGTCGACCCGTCGTTCGCGATCAAGGTCATCGGCGGCATGGTGATCGCCCTGGGCATCCGCCTGGCCGCGGGATGGCTGGTGCGCTCGATCGCCCGGCGGATCAAGATCCGCCGGATCAGGGGGGCGGTACCGGTGAGCCGCTACCGCCGTCACCACCGGCTGAGCCGCAAGGAACGCCGCGCGCTCGGCATCGCCGCTGTTGCTGTTGCCCTGCTGGGCATGGCGTCCGGTGGCGCTCACGGGCTCGGCAGCTCCCCGAACGGGCGCGGGGGCCCCGTCGGGAGCTGCCGCTCAGATCATCTCCTTCGCCAGGGCTCAGGAGGGCTGCCCCTACGTTGACGGCGGCACCGGCCCGTGTGATGACGGCTGGGACTGCTCAGGGCTGGTACAGGCCGCCTACGCCAGCGCCGGGATCTCGATCGCCCGCACAAGTGAGGAGCAGTGGGCCACCGAGGAGCACGTCAGACACTCCGCAGCCCGGTGACCTCGTGTTCTTCACCGGCAGCCCGATCGACCCGCCACCTGGCCATGTCGCGATCTTCGTCGGGTCCGGGCCAGACATCGACGCCTACGGGAGCGGCTAACCCGGTCCAGGAACAGTCCTTCGGCCTGCCCAGCTCGTGGGCGGCCTGACCACCGTGTACGGCTACACCGATCCGATGGAGGGCTCATGACCAAGCAATAAAACCCGGCGAAGCAACCGGACTGGCTGGTCCCCGGAAGGGAACCCGGAACGGGCAACCGCAACGGCTAAGCGCCGCCGGTACTCCTGCCCGCGGCCGGACTGCACTCAGGACCGGATCGTTCCGGTTGAGACGGGACCAAGGCCCCGATCTGCCCTGAGCACTCGGTCAACATGACGAAGCGCAAGATCGTTGTCCGGAGGCGGGGTCTGCTCGCGACCTACCGCCGCCGTCATCACCGCAGCCCGACCTTTGGCCGGGCCCTCAGCCGTTGGTGGCGTCGGCTGGCCCTGGCGGAGAAGCTCGCGATCATCGTGATCGGGACTGTGGTCGTCTTCGGCGGAGCCGGGGCTCAGCACGGCCACAGCGCGCCAGCTCCCCGCGCCTGCCGCTGTCACCGCGGCCGGGGGTACCGGGGCCGCTCAGTGGGCGGTGGCGTTCCTGAAGGGCATCCCTGAGCCGGTCACCGCGTGCAACGAAGACGCGCTCGAGAGCTGGGAGACCACCGAGGCCGGTGGGGTCACGACACCGCCACCTGCACAACCCGCTCTACAGGATCACACAGACCGAGCCCGGGTCCTACTCGATCCCTGACAACAGCGCCGCGGTCCAGGCATATCCGAGCTGGTCAGAGGGCCTGCAAGCCAACATCACCGCGATCACAAACGGCCGTTACGGCTCGATCCTGTCGGCCCTGGACGCCTGGGAACAACGCTCAGGCCGTGGCGTCAGCCGTGGCCGCTTCGCCCTGGGGAACCGGCTGGTTCTCCACGAGCTGCGAGGAGGCAGCCATGAGCCCGATCACGCTGGACGTCATCGAGGCCGACCTCGGGATCGAGGACACAAACGGCCGTTACAGGTCGAGCCTGTTCGTCGATAACCGGGACCCGTCCGACCGTCCGTAACCCGCTGCACTGCGGCGGGTGCTGGTGCGGCCAGCCCAACGGTCACCCGTGGCCGGGCAAGGCCGACGGCCAGCCCCATCCCGCGGAGCCCGCGGTGACCAAACGGCACATCCTCCGAGAGCTGCGCCGCGATGCCCGGCACGTGACCAGGCACCTCGGGCCGAAGCTCCGGCACCTGGTGCCCGAGCTGCAGCACGTGACCTCCCGGCCCGAAGGGCGGAGAGCACGCCCTGATGATCCTCGCCTCCGCGGGTTTTCTCCTGGCCGACTGCAAAGCCGTCAGCGCCGTCCGGAGCTGACAACAACCGACCCGGGACGAAAGCCCAGGTCAGAGATAGGAGGGGTGGTCATGAAGCCACCTACGGCAAAGAAGAAGCGGGGCATCCGCTACCGGATCGAGACCAGCATCGGCGCTGGGGTCCTAGTGGCGATCGTGCTGGCCTTCGTCGCTCACGACCACGCCAAGCACCACCCGGGGGACCCCAGGTCTCCCGGTCGGTGGCGATCTGTTCGCCGGGGCCTTCGTCACCGTGTCCATGTTCGTGGTCTGGACGATCATCGCCACCGTCCACCGGGCAACAAGAGGGCCCGCGAGCGCGAGCGCCTGGAGATAGCAGTCAAGCTCCGGGGCCGCCAGGGCCGCCGCTATGCGAGGCAGGGGTAACCAACATGGCAGACACCAAGCTCAAGGCTGTACCGGACGCGCCTGCCGACGCCGCGCCCGCGCCCGACGCGCCCGAGGAGACCGGCCACCGGTTCATCACCGGAGGTGAGCTGGCCGGGGCGATCGTCATCACGGGTGTCCTGATGCTTCTTCATCTACGCCGTGCTGGGGATCACTCCCGAGATCGGCAAAGCTCAGGGGGGCTTCGAGAAGTTCACCGCGATCGTCCTGGGGTTCCTGCTTGTCCTCGCGATCGTGACCCTGGCCGGCGGGCTGATGTCACACCTGCTCAGGCTGCACCACGGGGCCCTTGCCGCCGGCTGCTACGTCTGAGCTGGAGGAGCTTGGTCCTGGTAGGGGTCGGCTTCACGAAGCTCTACGATGAGCTGGCCACGTCCCTGGGGCCACGCTGGACCGCGCTGGTCAAGAGGTCGCGTGACTGGTGGAACAACCGCAGCGCCAGCGATGACGAGGTCTATCAGCGTCTGCGCACCGCGATCCTGGCCGCCTGGTGTGATCAGGAGTCGGACCTGATCAACCTGGTCAGGGACTCGCCGGGGCTTTACCTCGTCCGCCTGTCGGACGAGGTGATGCTGATGGTCGGCCGTGTCCCCGATGACGCCGAGCTGGCCCTGAGCATCTCCTACGGCGATCCGGTGGCTGTCGATGGCTTCCGGAGTCCCAACGGGGTGTGGCTCCGGCTGCCTGAGGACGAGGTCCCCCCGGAGAACGAGGTCCCCGGCGATCTGGCCGTCGACAGGCCAGACGACATGTGCATGCGGATCGCCAAAGCGATCAGCGACGCCTGGGGGAAGTGGCCAGACGCGGTTACCGCGAACGCATACCCGGGGGTCTACATCGCCGACCTGCCTGAGGGCCTGCTTGACGTCCCCTATGACAGGTCAGAGGCCGTTGCCGGGCTGACCCCGGCCGCCGTGGGCGCTCAGCCGCCACTTCGGCGAGGAGATCAGGATCACCGCTGGCTGGCACACGCCGGAGGGCGTGGCGATCCAGCTGCTGATCCCCAAAGACGCGGGGCCCGCAACCGTGCCCCCCGAACCAGCGGAGGCACCCGCCGCCGCTGACGCTTCAACGGATGGAGTTCCCGGTGATGACCACAGCAGAGATGCACCCGCAGCCACCCGCGCCGGAGGACGGTTCGGAGGCCGCAGGGTGCCGCCAGAGGGCAGGCCGATGATCGCCTGGGTCGACGACTTCACGCCAACCGACGATGCGGAGCTGCACGACGTGCTCCTCGCGATGGCAGCGTTCCAGCACGACCTGGGGCAGGCCATGCATGACCTGCACGACCGTTGCCGCGCGCCTGACCTGCACCTGGACAAGCTCGCCATGACGGCGACCAACGAGGCCGCCGGCGGTATCACCGACTCGGCTACGGCATGCGCCAACGCTTCGGAGAAGTTCGCGAAGCGCTACGAGAACGTCTCCGAAGAGGTTGCCGGGCAGGCTTCTGCTGCCGAAGCACGGTGAGTTCGTCACCGGCCACGGTGCCGGGGGCTCGATCCGCCCATGCCCGGTCCTGGAGCGCCAACTCCAGGACCGGGCCCTACACCCCAGCCAACCTCCCAGGAAGGACGGGTTAAGCCATGACCCTAGACACCGACGAGTACCCGCTCGACGAGAGCCCGGTCGATGAGTACCTGCTCGACGCCGAGCCCAAGGCAAGATAACGCCTGGTCATGGCTGAAGTACGCCCCTTACGAGCGAGTCCCCTGGGCAACCGCGCCCATCGTGTGGACCGCCGCCGAGATCTTCCACGCCGGACACCTGAGCTTTGCTGTACCAGCGATCGCCACCGTCCTGTCCGTGAGCTGGGCTTACGCGAAGTTGAGCCTGAAAGGCAGCCCGCAGCAAGCATCGTGAGATTGATGGCCCTGAGATCACCCAGACATCGGCGGCCAGAGATCTGGCTACCCTCGGCTACCACACAGTCCGCCGACTTCTGTTCGAACATCGGAAGCCCCGTACAAGACCCCAGCCAGCGCGTGCGCGTCCGCTCCCATGTACACTCGGCCCGTCGTGCTTCGCCGTCATGAGGCAGTCCAGGGGTCGCCCGCCGGGCAAGGTGCTGGCCGCCACGGAGGCCGCCCGCCTGGCCGCGGAGGAGCAAGCCTGGCTAGACAAGTGCACGGAGTGGCACATCCTGGCCCACAAGGTGGGCCTTGACGGCTCTGACCTGCTGAATGCCACCCCCAACAAGAACAACTCCGAGACCTGGGAGATCGACCTCTACGGGGCCTGGTAGTTGGCGAGCGAGGTCCCTGCTGGCCGGACCGCTCACATCATCACGGGCCAGAAAACGACCGTTTTGGGCGGGTGGAAGGCCCCGATGGACCGGGTCCGGGTCGAGCCCACCCGGTGTACGCCTACCACCTGCTGATCACCTTCCAGCACGGCGAGCCCTGGTCGGGCGGGCCCCGGCGGGGGCGGGCTGATCTGGCACCCGCTGCACTCTGGCGAGCTGGCAGATGACGCTCCCCGGGGGCGGAGTGGTTCGCCGACCCGGCCCCGTCGATCAAGGACCCGATCTGCCTGGGGCTGAACCCGGAGACCCTGGAGCCGATGCTCCTCGTGCTCATGGACGAGAAGGGAGCACACCGGGTCCTGGTGCTGGTACTGTCCGGGGCCGGGAAGTCGACGATCCTCAACACGATCACCGAGCGGATCACCGCCTGTGCTGATGCCGAGCTGCTCCAGATCAACCTGGCCAAGGCCACCGAGGACAAGTGGTGGGAGGCCATCGCCGCAGCGTCGGCCCTGACGGACGCGAACCGCGATAAGGCCCTCAAGATCCTGGACTTCATCCACGACATCTGCAAGAACGGCCGCCCTCGGCCGATGGGCTACGACAACCACGAGCCGACCCCAGGTGAGCCCGCGCTCGTGCTGAAGATCGACGAGGTCGACACCACCGCGGATGACGAGGACCGCAAGCATCAGCTCGGGATCATCGCCTCAAAGTGCAGGTCAGAGGGCGTGATCCTGATCATCGGGTCCCAGCGTCCCCAGGATGTCTACGTCGGTGGCGGCATGGTCCGCAGCAACCTGACGGACATCGCCTGGGGCACGCTGCGCAGCAACGATCTCAGTCAGGCCAGCGGGGGCCTCGCCGCGCTGCCCGACATGAACGCCTACGGCAAGGGCGTCTCAGGTGTGTTCGGTGTCGCACAGTTCCCGATGCGTGAGGGTGCTCCGGTCACGTGGGGCCGGGCGTTCTTCTGGGTAGCCAGCTCACGGGCTGATCTCGATCATCAAGGCCAGGTCGGAGGCCCTCGGTGGTCGCAACCCGATGCCCGTCCTCGATCGGGGCCTTGCTGACCGGTTCGGAGCCCAGTGGGCTGAGATCACCGGCAACGCCACGTCAGCCCAGGTCGCTGAGGTCAGGGCCAAGAAAGCCGACCGCGGCCAGGCTGCCTCTCAGGACGCCGTCGCCGACGTTCGCCAGGATCGGGCTGGCCGCGATCTTCGATCAGATCGAAGGCGCGGCCGGTGTAGTCCTGCAGCCCCGGCCGCTCAGGTGCCCACACAGCGCGCCCAGACGCCTCCTGCAGCCTCCGGGGTGAGGTTCTTCCGGCCCGATGATGAGGCCCATTCTCTGGCAGCTCCTCCAGGACACAGAGGGCGGCATCTCGACACGCCGCCCTGAGAACGGGGGCCCGCTCCGCCGGGTCCACCCGGAACCGGGCCGCGAGTCCTGGTCTGAGGAGTACGTCCGGCGTCAGTTCAACATCTGGCGCAACCAGGGCAAGGCCCGGCTGACCGGCCGGGGAGCTGAACAGCGATGGGTGCCTGTACACCTCCACGCCGTACCCGACCCGGGCCCGGCGACGCCAGCACCCGAGCCAGCTCCTCAAACGGCCGTTTCAGACGAGGAGCCCGCGGTCAACCTGACCGGGTTCTCCGGTCACGACCTCGTGATGATGGCCGCGCACTGGATTCTCCGGGCCCCCGACCTGGAGACCGGCCGGGCCAACGCCCTCAAGAGCCTGCCGCCTCACGTGGTCGGCCAGGCCCTGGGGCTGATCGCCCACGACCCGGACTACATCCGCGCCGAGATCGCCAAGATTCTCGCCCCCGCACGTCCCCGGCCACCTCGCCCGCGTGAGGACCCGGACACCGATGAGCCCGACTGGGGCGAAGACGAGGGCCTTGACGACGACGAACCGGCAGGGGCTGCCACATGATGATCTGCTCTGCCAACGCTGCCAACGCTGCCAACAGCCCCGCGGTGCCAAACCGGGCGTTTGCGCAGCTTATCGAGGTTCCGAGCCAAGATCTGTTGGCACTGCTGGCACCGGACACACCCTCGCGCCCGTCCCCTCAATTTAGGAGTTCATGATCAACATGTCTGCCGAAGCTGCATCTGACTCACACGCGCGGGAGGCCGCCGACCTCCAGGACCAACTGGAGGAGATCGCCGGGGAGATCATCACGATCATCTCCAGAGCAAGATCATCGCGGGTCGACCGGAACGCGCTGAAGGGTCTGGTCGATGCCGTCGAAGCGCTGGACGAGGACGCCGCCTCTGCGGTCGACAACGCGATGAAGGGCTCCGGCCGCAAGGACTACCGGACCGATGCGGAGATGTTCGAGGCCATCCGGGAGATCCTCGATCAGCTCTCCACGGCGGACAGCGATGAGGCTGAGTATGCCGAGCGGACCCGCCGTGATCTGATCGCCGCTAACGACCGCCGCAGCGCGGCCGAAGCTGAGCTGACCGCCGCCAGGGCGATGGGAGTCAGCAACCCCTGTGACGGCTGCCATGCCGCCAGGGAGGCCGCGATCGAGGGCAACGGCCGACAAGTTCCGCGCGGCTCAGTCGGAGATGGAGCGCTGCCGCGAACAGCTCTCGCTCCTGGAGGAGCTGGACGAGGACATCGCCGATGCGATGGCCGCGCTCAACAGGGTGCCCGATGACTACGAGGACGTTTACGCCTCCGCCCTGGAGATCGTCCGGGACCGCGCCAACGACGGGTCGATGCCCGCGGATGGCGACTTCCTGACCGGCCATGGGGTCTACCGATACCCCGGCCCGTCTCGAGCAAAGCGGCCGAGCTGATGAGGGCGGCTCCTCCCTATTGTGCAGCAGGAGCTGAGGGCCTGGAAAGCCAAGCTCACCGCTGCCGAGCACGCATTGACCGAACGCGAGGCCCTGTTGGGGCCCGGTGACGACTCGACATACCGCCGCATGCGAGCGGACATCGAGAGCTGTCAGCGCGCGATCGACCTTTACGCAGGTGCGAAGTGAACGCCCGTTACATCGCGATCGCCGCGATCGCTGCCGCCGCCGGTGTCCTGTCGATCAGCGGGACTGCACTTGCTGACACTTCCGGTTCGGGGGCTGGTATCCAGTCCGACCCGGTCTGCCTGGGGACGCCGCTCAGCCGGCCAGGGCTATCAGATGGAGACCAACGGGTTCTCGGACGTCAAGGGGGCCGACGTCTCTAACACTGGCTCCGGCTCTGAGTCCCTGGCCCTGTCGGTCACCCGGCAGGCATGGAACCTCCCAGGGATGCGCGTTCCGGCGAGCTGGGTCTCCTTCGGCTACCCGAAGCACTTGCTGATCCTCAGCTCGAAGTCGGTCACCCTGCCGCCCGGGGGCACCGCGATCATCCCGGTCACGGTGAACGTCCCGCCGGGAGCCGCCCGCGGTACCTATGTCGCTGGGCTCGCTGTGTCGACGTCGACCGGCTCCGAGGGCTACCAGTTCGGGGCCGGGGGAGAGGTCCCGATGATCTTCACGGTCGGGATCTCTAAGCCTCATTGGACGCCGAAGCAGCTCGCGGCCACCGGCAACTGCTGGGCTCCGGAAGGGGCCTACGAGTCGTGGCAGCAGTGGGCCGGGAGCTCCGACCCGACCCCGCCGCCGGGGTGGAACTGGGAAGGCGGGCAGATCCACGCATGGGTCTACACCCCGCCGGGCGGCTGGTTTGAGACGGACACCGGATCGGGCCAGGTCTACCGGGGTGGCAGGCCGGTAGTGACTTGCGCGAGCGCTGCGCTGTGGACTCAGCGTGACGGCAAGCTGAACGACTCGGTCCCGTGGATCGGGGGCCAGTACCCCGATACGTCGACCCCGTCCGGCTGTGCTGCCTGGCTGGCCGCGAGCAAGGCAGGCACCCTCACCGCGGAGCCTGTAGCCGATCCGAACGGGACAGCCGAGCCGTCGCCGGGCCCGCTCCCGCAACGCGCTCACGGCCACGGCGAGCAAGTACACCGCCACCAACACCGTGGTTGGGTTCGTGGCCATCGTCGGCCCCATAGGGCTCCTGGTGGCCTGGGTCCGCCGCCGTCGGCGGACACCGAGGAGCTGATCCCTGATGCTCGGGCCGTTGCCGGTTCTTCCCCCGTCCCCGGCCCCGGGCATGAGGGGCGTCAACCTGAAACGCCCGTTTGCGAAGGAGAAGATCATGATCGGGTTCACCAGGACCACGGTCCGGAAGTCCCGCAAGGTCCGGGAGTGCAACACCTACCGGAGCCGGTGCGATGCGATCAAGCCGGGGGAGCTGTACAACGAGCACGTTGTGAGCCCCGGCCTTCACGACTTCGGCGAGTTCAGTCACTGGGTACGGCAGGCCGAATGCGGCCGGTGTGCTGCCGAAGCTGGCCGCCCGATTCCCGGCTATGAGCCCGCCCCCCAGGTCGTGCTCATGATGGACGAGGTGGATGAGCTGCAGGTCGCTCCCGAAGGCCTTGACGGGCTCAGGGCCCTCGCCGAGCTGGCCCGGTCCGGCCGGGCATGACGGCCGCAACCGCCTTCGTCCGCGAGTCGGGCCAGTTCCCGGACGGCTCGCTGGGGTTCGCCAACTTCTCAGCCGATCGCCGCTACCGGTGGGCTCTCCGGCGTGCCTGGTTCAACGGTGACGCCGATGCGCCCGACATGGTCTGGCTCATGCTGAACCCGAGCACGGCCGACGCCACGACGAACGATCACACGATCGGTCGCTGTGTCTGGTACGCCCGCCGCGAGGGCTGCACCTCGATCACGGTCGTCAACCTCTTCGCCCTAGTGTCGACGAACCCCCGCCAGCTCTGCATAGACGAGGCCCCGGTCGGCTGGGCTAACGATCAGGCGATCATGGACGCGATCACCGCGAGGGACATCCCCAGCGCGCCGCCGCGAATCGTTGTGCTGGCCTGGGGAGGCTGGGGAGCGCACCCCCAGCTCCGCACCCGCACAGACGAGGTCTGGGCACTCCTGGACAGCCACAGCGTCTCCTGCAGAGCGTTCGGGCTGACCAAGGACAGACAACCGCTGCACCCGGCCCGTCTGGGCAACAGCGCGCGTCTGTACCCGGTCGCGACGGGGGAGCTGTGATGAAGATCAGCATCGGCATCGAGCCCCGGGACGGCTGGGTCGGGGGCTATCTGTCGAAGGACCACAGCACCCTGTTTATCTGCCCGCTGCCGTGCGTCCTGATCATCTGGCAGCGCTTCGAGCCGACCCCGGACCCGGTTCTCCAGGCCGCCCGCGAAGCGGCTGACGCGCTCAATCTGATCGGGGCCTGGGGCCTGGACAACAGCAGGCGCGCGGATGCCTGGGTACTCGGCCAGCGAGCGCTACGGGCGATCGACGGCGAGCCGATGAGCGATGACGACGTGGCCAGGTTCCGGGATGCCATCCCTGCCCGGCTCGGAGGTGGGGGCTCATGATCGCCGCGATCGGCTCCGCCGGGAGCGAAGTCCCGCACGGAATCTGTGAGCGCTGCGGGGAGTACATGCCCCACGCCTGCCCGGCCGAGGTGATTGAGAACTACGTGAAGTGGACCGCGAGCTGGTCCCGCCGTCCCGTGGTCCTCGATCAGCACCTGGCCCGCTACCTGATGGAGGAGGCAGCGTGATCGGCCGATATGTCGCTGACCTGGGGAGACACGCCGACCCCTATCAGGTGGCCTTGCCTGCCCGGCCGGCCGGCAAGGATGTAGGCCATTCATGGCCTCTGATCGCAACCGGAGGTCTGAAGGGAGAGACAAAAATCGGCGCTCCCCCCGTCTTGGGGGAACGCCACCCGTCACAACTGAAGATCACCAGGACCGAGCTAGCCAGTTTGGTTTGGCCGCCGACTACTAGCCAGGTCCACCCGCTAACCGGGCCCTAACGGGTCCGGCCCTACGCATGCCGCCCTAAGAGCCAACTCAGGAAGGCGGTGCCACGATAACACCCCGGCATGCGGCTATGCGAGCATGCCCCGAATCGGACACGCCGACGGGGCCCGCTGGCCTGGCCGTTACCCCCCGTGTTCATCTGGCCGATCCGCTGCGGATCACCTCGCCCGCGGTGGCGATCGCTGGCCGTGTCCGTACGGTCCCCTTCGCCGATCAAGGCTGGCTTGATCATGTGATCGCCGAAGTGAAGGCTTCCAAGCTCCGCCCGATCGGGCAGAAGAACCTAATCAAGATCGCCCGGGGCATCGTCGAGTGCGCCACCTGGGGCAACCTCCGATCGAGGCCGACCCTGGCCCGCCTGGTAGAGGTGACCGGGGTATGCCTGCGGACCGTCCAGAGGTGGACGAGGTGGCTTGAGGGTCGCGGGTGGTTGTGCTTGATCGAGCCGGGGAGCTGCCCCGACTTCCCTCACAGCCGCTACCGCCGCCGCGCCCTGGACGGTGAGACCACCAACCTTGCCCGGGAGTGGCGGCTGACGTTTGCTCACCGATCTGTCACCCCATCGCACCCGCTTCAGCGGGTGCCCAGTAACGCAGGCACACGCGATGTACCGCAAGACGACACCGCAGGTCAAGACCCTGGATTGGACGGCCGCTCCGCGCCCGGCTCTTCCGCCGCCCCGCCGCTCCGGCTGGACAATGCGACCGAGCGGACCCTAGCGAGAAAACCTCAGCGACGGGGCGAGATGCTGGAGGCTTGCATGACCCTGCGAGCCCGTCACATGGTGCTCAGACGGCTGTCAGCTCGTCGCCTCCGGCGGATCTTGAGTCCGTGGTTCCGCTCACCGTGGGCATGGTCGCTCCGGGGCGTCCTCGACGCTTTGAACGCGCCGCCCGGGGGCATGCCCCACCGGTACGCGACCGAGGTCAACGACCCTGAGCGCTGGCTCCGGTGGCGGATGTCGTTCTGGCTCCAGGCCGACGGCACCCCCGGCCCGGCCCCGCGGGATCTGCTGGAAGCAGCCGGACAGGCTCGGCTGGCCCAGCTCGGCCCGAAGCAGCTCGCCGAGATCGAGGCTCTGCGCCAAGCCCACGCCGGCGTGCTGGAACCGGTCGTGTCGCCGGTCTCGGGGCCTGCCGAAGTAGCTCACCGCGGAGCCGAGCTGGCACGGGCCCTCATGCGGAGCCGGCTAGTTCCCCAAACGGACGTTCAAGGTAACGATGTTCAAGGTAACGAGGTGGCCCGGTGACGCTGCCGTTTCGAGCGAGGTACGACGTTGTATCCCTGCCGGTGGCCAGCGCTCACGATCAGCCCTTCGTTAACCAGCACGGCGAGGGCCTCCGTGACGGTGCCCCGGCTGACTTTGTAGTGCTGAGCGAGCCAGGCCGCCGCGGGGACGTGGTCGGTCAGCGTCCCGGACTCGATCCTGCTGCGGAGCACGTTGGCAAGCCGCTCATGCTGCACTCGGGGCTCCGACCACGGGGCCGCCGCCGCGATTGCTGTCTTCGGCTCCTCAGCGAGCCAGTGAAGGCACGCTTCGAGGTAGGCCGCAACGCTCCACCCGACCGAGCCGCTGAGCCGCTGCCGGGCGGCCGTGACGTACTCCGGTGGGGGCCTGAAGCCAAACAGGGGATGGGGCCCACTGTGCAGCGGGTGAGGGCCGGTCTCCACCGCGGCGGAGTCGCTGTGGTTTTCCATGCCGACCAGTGTCTCACATCCGGTCGACTGGTACGGAGCAATGCTCCGGAAAAGGATCTTGGCGTATTGTACAAATCAAGTTGACTGGAAACGAGCGTTAGTCGTAGGGTGGGGTTGTTGGGTTCGATGATTGAGGGAGACACCGAGATGAGCGAGACCGCCGCAGACCTCCGCAAGATCGTCAGCGAGATGTCGGCGATGTTCAGCGAGCGTGAGAACGTCATCCGCTCGCTGGTTGTGACCATCCTGGCCCGTCAGCACTCGCTCCTCCTGGGGCCGCCTGGAGCCGCTAAGTCGGCCCTGGCCCGCGAGCTGACCGGCCGGTTCACCCGGGCGAACTACTGGGAGATCCTGCTCTCCAAGTTCACGACCCCGCCCCAGATCTTCGGCCCGGTCGACGTCGCTGCCCTGACCGCCAAAGGCGAGTACCGCCAGGTCTTCGAGGGCCCACGCCACCGAGGCTCACATCGCGTTCATCGACGAGATCTTCAAGTGCGGGGACGCCGCCCTCAACTCGATGCTGAGCTACCTGAACGAGCGCCTGTACCACCCGGAGGCCGGCGGCGAGCCCGTTGGCTGCCGCCTCATCTCCGCGATCACCGCGAGCAACGAGCTGGCCCAGACCGATGCTCTTGAGGCCATGTTCGACCGGCTGCTGGTCCGGATCGAAGTCGGGTACATCAAGGACCCGAGCAACTTCGCGAGCTTTCTCCGCTCGGCTGTCGACGGGAACGCTCCGGCGCACCCGACCGAGGTCACCTTGGAGGATCTCCGCGAAGCGATCGTCAACGACGTCCCCGCGGTCGACGTGCCCGACTCGGTCATCGAGTCGATCTGCACCCTGAGGGCCCAGCTCCGCCGCTCCGAGATCACCGTCTCTGACCGCCGCTGGAAGCAGGCGATCAGGCTGCTGCAGGCCAGTGCCTACCTGGACGGCCGTGACTATGTCGACGCCGACGACCTGGTGATCCTGAAGGACGTTCTGTGGGAGCAGATCAGCCAGCGCGCCAACGTCGAGCGCGAGGTTCTCACTCTGGTGAACCCGGACGCCCGGGAGGCCCTCGATCTGCTGGACGCGATCAACGAGGCCGCCGCGGAGCTGGACGCCATGGCCGGCCAGTCGGCGGAGAAGCTGTCCTCGTGGGGGTTCGGTGCCAACCAGAACCTCAAGCGCGCCGCCGCCCGCCTGGACGACATGAAGGCTGAGGCTGCCGCCGCGAGCCGGTCCGTCGCCACCCTTGACCCGATCATCGTCCGGTGCCGCGAGGTCCGCGCCCGGGTCGCTGAGGAGGCCCTGGGGATCTGATCCCCGCCGCCACGAGGCCCCCGGTCATCCCGGCCAGGGGCCTCAGCCATTTAAGCGAGTTGTTTGATTTCAGTTGACTAGATTCGAGCGTTAGCCGTAAGGTTGCCTTGTACCGCTCACCGACCCCAAAGGGGACGAGATGATCAAGCTCCGCGACCTGGCCGCCAAGGCCGGGCGCTTCCTGGCCGGCAACGCCGCCGCCCCGGCCCCCGCGCGCCAAACGGGCGTTGTGGTCAGTGACAAGTTCGACGCGATCACCTGGGGCGACACTCGCCAGCAGTCCCGCCGCCTCCGTGAGCTGGCCGACGACCTGCACACGCATCACGACTACGCGGATGAACTGGTCAAGGATCTGTTCATGGCCGCCTACAAGACCGAGCCTCAGGTCCGCGAGCCGGTTGAGCCCGGTCCGTGCGGTCAACCGTCAGGTGGTCTCCTCGCTGCTGGACTCCCCGGAGTTCTCCGAGCTTCGCCGGGAGACGGTCGGTGACCCCTACGCCAGCGCCATGGCAGTCATCTCCCAGACCTCCGCGATCAAGAGGATGCTTGAGCAGGCCGAGCAGGCCGAGCAGGCCGCCAAGGATGCCGGGCAGGCCGGTTCCGACGCTCAGGACGCTGCCCGCCAGCTCGCCGATGCGATCGCCGCTGCGGGTGCCGGGGCCAGCGATGACGGCGAGATTGAGGATGACACCGCCGCGGAGATCGAGGATCTGACCGCCGCCGCCGAGTCGGCCGCCGATGCCGCTGCGGACGCCGGTAAGGCCCTCGCTCAGGCACTGGCCAAGGCTGCCCGGGAGATGAACGCCACGGCGCGCAGCGGGGCCCTGAAGGCCGCTGAGGACGCCCGCGAAGAGTCCGCCCTGATGACGTCCTGGGGCGTTGGGCCGGGCGAGCTGGAGCGTCTGTCCTTCGACGAGAGGGCCGCGCTGGCCAACCGTCTCCGCTCCGGCCGGATGGCCAAGTTCACAAACCTGATCGGCCGGTTCCGCCAGATGGCTGCAGCGCAGCGGGCCCGCCGGGTCGAGAACGTCCCCGGGGAAGTCGTCGGGATCGAGCTGGGCTCGGACATCTCCCGGATCATCCCGGCCGAGATCGCCAACCTGGCCGTCCCCGGGCTCCGTGAGGAGTTCATCGCCCGCCTGGTCGACGGCCGGGCCCTGCAGTACCAGCAGCGTGGCGAGACCGAGGCCGGCAAGGGCGCGATTCGTCTGCCTGGTCGACTGCAGCTACAGCATGAAGGACATCGTCGGCACCTCGGGGATCTCCGCGGAGGCATGGGCCAAGGCATTCGCCCTGAGCATGCTTGACCAGGCCAGGGCCGAAAGGCGCGACTTTGCCGGGATCTTGTTCTCATCCGAGGACGAGGTCAAGGTCTTCCGCTTCCCCGCCCGCGAGCCGGTCAGATCGCTCAGGTGATCGAGTTCGCCGAGCACTTCTTTGGCGGGGGGACCGACTTTGAGGCCCCGTCACGGCCGCGATGGAGATCCTGACCGGCCAGTACGACGGCCAGGCCCTGGAGAACGGCGACATCGCCCTCGTGACCGACGGCATCGCCTATGTCGACGAGGACTGGATGAAGGCATACCAGGCCGAGAAGGCCCGCATCGGCTGCCGCACCTTCGGCATCCGGATCGGTGTCCCTGTCGGCAGCATCCTGGACGCTCTGAGCGACAACGTCCGGTCGATCGAGGACCTGACCGAGCCAGAGACCGCGGCGGACATCTTCCGCGCGGTCTGACGCAACCTGGGGCCCTCCGGGCCCCCCCCACAACCCCAAGGAGGGACACCACCCAATGGCACTGCAGCAAGTCACGGTGTCGGCAGATGGCCGGCAGCTACACGATCACGGCCGTGGAGGACTCGTGAAGATCAGCGCGGGCAAGCAGATCGAGGACGCCGCCGCCGCCGACGGCTGGACGGCTACATGGCAGGGCGCTGCCCGCTGGCAGCTCCTGGAGCTGCACCGCGGAGACCGCGAGGTCCTGGTGAGCTTCACCAGGGCTTTCGCTATCGCGATCGCCACCGTCCAGGACAAGGGCGGCCACGGCCGCCAGCTCACCGGCCCCGGCAGGCTCGCTCAGGTCCTGGAGGTGATCGCCGAGCCGGTCTTGCTGACCCGCGCCGAGCTGGCCGCGCTTGTCGACGATGGCCTCGTGATCGCGCGGACGGCCCGCAAGCCTCACCGCTGTGTCTGTGCGAGCCCGACCAAGCCCGGCATATTCAAGGCGATCCGCCCCGCCCAACGCCAACTACCGGGCCGACTGCCTGGGGGACGTCAAGATCGGCGACGTCTACGGCGAGTACATCGGCGAGGCCGCCACCCGGGAGTCGGGCCGTCCCTACTGCCAGCGGTGCGCCGTGGCGGTCTGGTCAAGATCACAATGGGCCAGCCCGCACCCGGAGCCCTACTCCGAGGGCATCGGCTCCGCCGTTCGCCGCGACTGAGAATACCTAAAAGATCTTCACTAGTTGCCTGATTTCAGTTGACTGAAAACGAGCGTTATGGGTACCGTTGCTCTCGGTGGGTCAACCGGATGAGGGAGCAAGAGAGATGACCATGACAGAGCCGGCACAGGCTGAGGACTTCACCGCCTACCTAGCCGATCTTGAGAACGACGGGGCCCCGATCCTGGGGCACCTGGTCATGTACTCGGTCTACGAATCCCCGGTCACCCCGGACGCGCTGGCTAACTGGTTCCGCGAGCTGGATTTGGACGCCAGTTTCCTGCCTGGCGAGATCCGCCCCAGCGATGTCTTCGAGAAGATCACCGGCCCGTCCGGGGTCCACCGGATCTACTCCCTGGGCGATGCGCAGTCCAAGTACCGCCGCAACACCGACGGCGACAAGGGCCAGACCGTGACCCTCATGCTCCGCCACGTCAGCCGGGACGGCAACGAGATCGTCCGCCACGTGGTCCGCGAGGTCCGGGACGCCGGGGCCAAGGCCCTGAGCTACGACAGCCACATGGCTACGGTGATCTTCCGCCGCGATCAGGACCCCAAGGCCGCTCACGGTGCCGGGTCGCTTCAGGTGGTCGCTGACAGCGCCGCGATCGGCAACCTGAGCCAGGCCGAGCAGATCAAGGTCCGCGGCATGCTGGACGAGATCAACGAGGCCATGCAGAACGGCCGGATCTACCTGAGCGCCGACCGGCTCCGCGCCATGATCCGCAACTACGTCGAGTCCCTCAAGCCGGTTCGCATCCGCAGCGGGGTTTACTTCACCGGCCGCCAGCACGCCAAGACGCTCGGATCGCTCCGCGAGCTGGTGCGCCGCTTCCAGAGCAAGTCGGCTGTGACGCGCATCCCGATCCCCGACTCCGACGAACAGCGCGAGATGGTGATCGCCGCCTTCATCTCCCAGACCGATGAGGAGCTGCAGAAGCTCTCCAAGGAGATCCGCGAGGCCCGCGCCAACGGCGTCAAGGAGGACTCGCCGATCGTCAAGACCCTGCTTCGCCGGTTCCGCGAGCTGAAGGCCACCGCGGCCGAGCACGAGAAGCTACTCGGCAACTCGATCGAGGACGCGCACACCTCCATGGAGGTCGTCGACATGCAGCTCCGCAAGCTGCTGGGCGTTGACTGAAACGCCCGTTAGGGGTCCCGGGCGGAATCGCCCGCCCGGGACCCGAGCCCCAGGGGCCTGAACGTGAGAGGACTGGCCCCAGCTCAACGAGAAGGAGATCAACATGACAGACCAGCCAGAGGCCCGCTCCTCGCCGCTGGGATCTCTTGAGCCTACCGATCACGACCGGGCCCGTCGTGTCCTCGGTCGCGCGATCGAGGAGCTGTCCAGGGAGCTTGACGTCCCGATGTACACCCGGGTCACTGACCGGCTCGGCCGGAAGGTCCCGCGGCCGATGGAGGCCATGCGCCTGGCCGACGAGATGGCCGCCGCCGCCCGGTTCCTGCAGCGGCACGAGTACATCCCCCTTGCGCGAGCGGCGGCGTCTCCTGGCGCGAGATCGGCGAGCGCCTGGGCCTGGAGCACGAGGGCTATGCCGAAGTCGCAGAGGCCGCCTACGACTTCGCCACCGAGCAGGGTCACTGGAACCGCGACGGCGCCGGGTTCCCGGTCCGCTGGCTCTGCCCGGCATGCGAGCAACTGATCATCGACGAGGGCCCGTTCAATGGCGTTCGCGACGATGAGAAGAACCACCGCGACGACTGCACCCGCCACGCCGACGACATCGCGGCCGAAGACGCGGAATGGGCTGCCCAGTTCTCCAAGGGCATCGCTGAGGACATCGCAGAGGACAACGAGCCGTCATGACCTTCTTCGAGAAGATCATCTTCAAGGGCCCGAACGGGCCTATGGAGATCATCCTGTCCGACCCGGCCAACACCCGGCTCCCGGTTTTCGATGACGTCGTGACCGGGATTCAGGTCAGCGAGACCGGCCGCCCCGTCGACCCGCGGGATCTCCCGGACCGGACCACCCTCGCCCGCCACCTCATTCAGCGCTCCAAGATCATCAAGCCGGGAACCCCTCCGCTGGGATCTGCGCACCCGCCGCCTGGTGCCCGCCTGCAGGAGACCAGGCCTGAGGAGAATTGATCATGACCGACACCGACACCACGGCGCCGGAGGACCGCTACGCCGGATGGTCCGATGAGACCTGGACGTACGCAGGGCTCCGCGAGGGGACCAAGGGCTCCCGCCTCCATGCCTGGGTTGAGCCGGGCGGCAAGGAGTAAGCGCGGCGTAGCCAAGGCCAAGTCCGTCCATATAGCCGAGTGGGAAGGATTCGACGACAAAGTCACTGTGCTTCACGAGGCCGGTAAATAGGTCCCGCCCCTCAGTGACTTCGAGATTCAGCGTTATGGAGCGCTTACCGGCATGATACGCAATCGCATAGAGGCTGCGATCCGGCCCGGGGATATCTTCCAGAAACGGCGGGATCGTTCGCGTTGAGCATCCGGCGTGCGGTTCAACCTTGATCACGTCAGCGCCCAGATCGGCGAAGATTTTCCCGCATAGCGCGCCTTTCTCGTCGGCAAGATCGAGCATCCGGAAACCCTTCAGTAGTTCAGACTGCATCCGTCATGTCTCCTTCGGCTCGTCTGCGCGCGGGACTCGCTAGCCTGCTACTCGCGACGCGAGGCAACGCGTGCCGCGCCAATCGCGGTTGCATAGTCGGCGTGTTCCGGAATGATAAAGCCCCCGCCGAAAACAAAGTTCATCCGTTTGGTTCGTTGCATGAAGCGAAAGATGCGGGTTAACTTGCCGGTCAAGACGATATCGTGCTGACCCGACGCGCGTGCTGCCGCGATACTCAGTACGGACACGACCTCGACAATCATGTTCATAATCGCGAGCGCCTTGTCGTCAGCAGTTGCGTCGGATGCGACCTTACCGAAATTGGCTGCGGTCGTGCCCGGCGGCAAATCGCCGATCGCCCCGCCCGCAATATCGCGCACGGTGAGATCGACGCGCGTGAGGTCGCCCCGTTCCGCCATCGCTTCGAGCGTCTCCAGCGAGGAGACCCCGAGCATGTGTCGCGATAATCCGCGCAGCGTGCCGCCACCCAGACCGGTGCCGCTCACGTGAGAGATTTTAGCGCCGTTGACCGACACGATCGCCGTACCAGTACCGAGCGACACGACCAGCGCATTTTCCTTGTTCGCCAGCGAAGTCCCGCCGATTCCGATCGCGTCGAACTCGTTCACTTTGGTCACCGGCAATCCGAACAGTGACTCGCCCAAGGCGCGTGAACCCGCACCGGTTGCCGCAACGCGGCTCAATTTCTCGAGCGGCAGCGAACAGCTATCGATTAGTTTGCCGAGCGCGCCGGCAGCCGCCGCGATCGGATCGTTAGCCTCGATTGTTACAACATTGATATTCCCGTTATCGAGAATTACCGCGTCGGTCGTCGAGCCACCTATATCGATTCCAACTATCATGGGTACCGACCCCGTTCGGTCCACCGACAAAGCTGGCTAAAAAGTAGAACATCGCGAATCGCTAACGCAAATCGGCGGTCCACCTCGACTGATGGTTTGATTTGCTCGCTCCCTTCGCTGCGCAGCTCGCAGACTCCCCTTCGAGGGACTCAGGGCAGGCTGCCTACCTGCTCGGCTCCACTGCGTTCCGTCTAGTGTCTAGCAGCCCGCTTCCACTCGGGCAGCTCTGCAGAAGTTGGTCGATTCAGATAAAATAAAGGGATTGATGAGTGGGTGCGGAGGTGTGGTGATGGGAGCGCGGCGAACATTCGCGTCACTGGCCTTAAAACTGTACTGAATGGGATAGTTGGTTATCCGATTCGCGTAATTTCGCGGAGATGCCGCTCGCTTTTCCAGCACGTGCTCCGATGGACTGCGATCACTATTGGAATACTTATGTACGCGAATAGTGTTGAGACGAGATACGTAGATTATTTTTGAACTGTTGTCTGCGATGCTGTCCAGAAAATTTGGACCATCTAGTAGGCTGCGGGAAAAACGTCAGCTGGTCAGTGGTTTTCCTATGGGTGAGTTAGGGCTATGGAAACTGGGCCGGGGGTTAGCGTTTGAGAACGACCGCCCCAGTCTGGTTTCGATTGATTGAGGCGGCGCCGGTCCAGCGCACGGTTGACCTGGTGCGCGAGGTGCGGGGTAACCCGGCTGTTCGCGCCCTGCGCGCACCAACTCCGGCCGCTTCCCTCCAACCGCTCGCTCTTCAACTATATCCTGCCAAATGAAAAAACTTTCGTTTCGCCGCAGCCTGCTAAGGAAGCTCTGAGCAAGTGAACGTTTTAGAACCGCTTCGCCCTTCGTCTACGTTCAGCGTAAACTTCGTCCTTTCAATGGATTCCTACAGTAGCTCGCAGATTCGCTAGCGAAGCGCGACCAACTCCACCCGGCCCTACTGCGAAGGCGTCATGGGGGAGGGGGTGGAGTCGGTGCCGAAGCCGCCGGAAGCGCCTACGCTGCCGACTACCGCAGCGCCCGCCAGCGAGCCACCGAGCATCGCGCCTCCGGCGATTGTCGCCGCGCTCGAAGTGATGGCTGTACTGCTGGTCGCGATTGCCGACAAGGGGGCGAGTCCACACGGTACCGTAGTCTTGTGACCGCGTTGCACCTCGACGTTGCCGCTGGTCTTATTGGTCGGATTCGAGACTTCGACCGTGCCGTCGAAAACTGCGACATCGGTGAACTCGCGGCAGAGCGCAAAACCGCTACGCTGCTGGCGCTGGGTATAATCCGTATCGTAAGTGGTGCCGCGCGCCGCAGCGACTGCATTAGGCGTATGCACTTCGTAATTGGGCGCTACTCCAGGAGCGAAGCGGACCAGTGATGCAGTAAACCGCCCAGCAGTTCCAGCCGGGTCGCGAGCCGCTGCCCGTGGGCAATCGACACGCTCTTCGGTGATTACCATCACGCTGGACTCCGCCAGTTCCAGTTGGGCGCCATCACTCAAGGTGATGGTTACTTGGCTATGCAGTCCGGTGCGGATGCGATCGCCCACTATGACTGCCATCCCATGGACGGCATTCAGATTCTGTGCGCCGCGCGTGAGGATCACCGTACCCTGTAGAGCGCTAATCATACCCGCTCTCCCCGGAGATACGTTCTGAGCCCAAACTAAGCTTGCGATGCTTAATCTTGCCAGGATTATCAGCAAGGCTATGCATCGGCAGCGCAGCTGCGAGTTGGTCAGAATTACGTGATTCTCGGACATGCCGCTCAACAACGCCCTTACAATACAAATACCATTTATTTCTAATAGAAGCTATTACTAGCAGAATTACCTAATCACAAGCGAGCTAACCTGTTTGTAAGCGAGCCTAAGTTATCGCAAGAAAATAGGTGGTCAACTGCGGCCTCGTAAGTATTAATTGCACTATCGCCCGTGCCCCATCGATCAACGGGTTCTGGATTCAGCCAAAGCTTCATGCGACAACGACTGCCAATCCTGCGCAACAACTCCACGCGAGCAGACCGTCGATTATTGCGGCCATCGCCCATGATCACCATCACCGTGGCGCGATTGAACAGGTCGAGATAGCGGTCGCTCAATTGCGCGAGCACGCGGCCAAAATCCGACCGAGCGTAGAAGTCCAGATTAGGCGAAATGACCAAATGGCCGCCCTCGAAATCTGCTTCGGCAAGCTGGTCGATAAACACGAAACTGTGGACCCGCCGAAAATAGTCGCGGAGGCCAGCGGTCAGTTCCAGCAGCAAGTTCGAAGCGTACTGCACCGAACCGGAAATATCGGCGAGCACAACGAGTTCGATATGTTTTGGGCGGCGCTCCCGAAACCGCAGATCGAGCGGTGAACCGCCCCGCTGGACTGCGGCGTGCAAAGTACGCCGCAAGTCGATCCGCCCACCGCGGGCCGCACGCATTCGGCGGCCAAGTCGGATGCGGAGTTGTCGTAGCAGAGGCACCAGCGCCTCCCGCGCTTGCTGGTATTCGAGCGGCGAATAGCTCACGAACGGAATACGTTCGATAACATCTAAAGATGCTCTGGATGCCTCACCTGCACGAGGCGGGTCGCGTCCGCGGATAGCGGCAGCGGCTTTGTCCGGATAGTGCGGAGCTAAGCCGCCGGGTCTTGTATGCCCCGATTCGTTCGATGCAGATTGAGCCGACGCTTCTTGCTTGGAAGTCTGCGGAACCCGCTCGCGGCTGGAATCAATACGCGCGAAGCCTGATTTCGATAATGGCGACGATGTCGGCTGAATAACGCGGGATGGTGGAGGGGAAAGATCCGAGTTGTTCCCGCCACGCGCGCCGTGTAATCCGATAAGCCCGCCCCGGCTCTGGTGCGGGTCTTTGGAAACTTTGTGCGGCGGTGTAAAAAAGACTGAGAAGGCGCGCTCGAAAGTGTTGCGATGCGCTTCGTCCTTGATCAACGACGCGCGCAGCGCTTCACGCAAGCGCGAGCGGGCCAAACCTGCAAGGGTGATGGCGCGCATCGCGTCGAGCGATTCCGCGACCGAGATGGGCACGCCCGCGTTCCTCAACTCGGCGATAAAGTCGAGCAGGACATCAGTTAATGCCCTATTCATCGAGGCACCGGATGAGTCATCGCGAACGTCCGGTTAGACTCGAAATCTTGCCTTCGGCACGCGTGCGGTCTTCTTCGTGTTTGAGGAGCAGCCCGAGGGTGGCGCGGATCGCCGGAGTATCGAGCTCTTGAATTCCGAGGCGTACGAGGGCCTGCGTCCAATCGAGAGTCTCGGCGATGGAGGGCGTCTTTTTCAAGTCGAGCTTGCGCAAAGCATTGACCATCCGCGCAGCCTCGGCCGTTAGCCGCTCCGAAAGATCCGGGACCTTGAGCTGAATAATGTGCCGCTCTTGTTCGATGCCGGGAAAATCGATGAACAGGTGCAGGCAACGTCGGCGCAAGGCCTCGGAGAGTTCGCGGGAGCGATTCGAAGTCAGCACGACAGCCGGTTTGACGGTCGCGTGCAAGGTGCCAAGTTCGGGGATGCTCACCTGAAAATCCGAAAGGGCTTCGAGCAGAAAGGCTTCGAACTCCTCGTCGGCTTTGTCGATCTCGTCGATGAGCAGTACGACCAAGCGCGGAGCAAGTATTGCTTTGAGCAGCGGACGCTCGAACAGATATTCGCGCGAGAAGATATTTTCCGAGATTTCGCTCCATGAAAGCTTCTGGTTTTGGCCGGCCTGAAGCCGCAACAACTGCTTTTGGTAATTCCACTCGTAAAGCGCGCGCGCTTCGTCGAGGCCCTCGTAGCATTGCAGCCGGATCAGTTCAGTGTTGAGGATTTCGGCGAGCACCTTGGCGATTTCGGTCTTGCCTGCTCCGGCGGGACCCTCGATCAGCAGAGGCTTTTCCAATGCCAGTGCGAGAAAAATCGCCATCTCCGCGCGTTCATTAGTGACATATTTGGCGCGTCGCAAACCCTTGCTGATGAATTCGGGGGTAATCTCCACCTTTCGAGGATTGCGGCGCAGGCCTGATCAGTCAATCGTCGGGCGGGCGAGCAAACGTCGCACTGACGTGAACTGTCTAGCGTAAGATCGTTGTGAAAAGCCCCGCGATTAACGTAGGCCGGATGGTACATTGGATAGAGCAGCCACTCCCTTATATGAATCACTAATGGACTAAGCGGATTGAACGGCGCGTCGCGACCGGCGAGCTCGCGCCACGCAATCCTACCGAGACACACGACGATTCGCGGATGCACCACGGCTAATTCCGCTTCAAGATGGGAGCGGCAATTCGCGATCTCATAGCGATCCGGATCGCGATTACGGCCGGCATTATCACGCGGGTTACAGCGGACGAGATTCGTGATGAAAATGTGACGCAGGCCTGCGCGACTGATCATCCGCCGCAGCAGATCGCCGGAGCGATCACCACTGAATGGGATTCCGGTGCGGTCGCCGCCAAAGCGTCCGGGAGCGAGACCGACAAACGCGATTTCAGCCGGTATCGCGCCGTCGCCCGGCACCACGCGCGAGCGGGAGCACACGAGCGCCTCGCAGCGGGCGCATCCGAGCATCGCCACCCGTAGATCGTCGAGCGGATTCGCGGGCGCACATTCGACTCGAGGGGCGCGAGGAATCAATCGCCTCGGCGCGGCGTCGAGGCCGGGGTTCAATCCCACATCAGTCCGCCATCGACGTTATACGACTGGCCGGTGATATTGTCGGCTTCGGCGGAAGCGAGAAAGCAGGCCATGTTCGCGATATCGTCGGGCGAATTAGATCGTCCGAGCGGAATCTGCGCGTCCATCCGGCGCTGAGCCTCGTCATGGGTGATGCCGCGTTTGGTGACAATCTCATTCTGGATCATCTCGTACAGATGGGTGCGCGTCGCGCCGGGACAGATCGCATTGACATTAATATTGTGGCTCGCGAGCTGTGACGCGCCGATCCGGGTCATCGCGATCACCGCGCCTTTGGTGCCCGCATAGGCAATGTTGGACGTGCCGCGAAATCCCTTGCCGGCAATCGACGCAATATTCACGATCTTACCGGAATTCTGCTTAACCATCTGGCGCGCCGCATGCTGCATACAGAAAAAAACTCCGCGCGCATTAATCGAATGCATCCAGTCCCAATCGGCTTCGGTCACGTCGAAGAAGCCGAGGCTTTTGGTGACGCCCGCATTATTGATCAGAATGTCCAGCCGGCCGAATTGAGCGACGGTCTTATCAATCAGGTTTTTGATATCGGCGACGCTGCTCATATCAGTCATCACAAGGATCCCGCGGCGGCCGATTTGCTCGAAGGTCTCGTGAGCGCTCGATTCATCGATTTCGGCAACGACGACCTGCGCGCCCTCATTGGCGAAGCGCCGCGAGATGGCATTACCCATGCCGCGTCCGGCCCCAGTCACGATTGCAACTTTGTTCTCGAGTCTTCATCGGCAACGCACCTCCATAGTATCTGTGCTGCTTCTAGCAGGGCGTCACGAAAATGCAATTTGACGAATACCGCGACTAACTGTCGAGCCATGTTAAACTTCGTCGCTGACGATGGAGGCTCGATCAGATTTAAGCGATGCCGCTACGCCGCAACGATTGCTGGCACGAGTGGTGGTCATCGGCGCGAGCGGTGAGCTCGATCGGCTGACCTATCTGATTCCCTCGGAGTTAATGGGACGGCTGAGCGTGGGTCATCGGGTATTAGTGCCGATGCGAGCGCGAAGGCTGACCGGAATCGTGCTGGAAATCGGCGAGGCGCTTGATACCGGCGGCGCGAGCCTCAAGCCGATTATCGAGCTACTCGAATCACAACCGCTGTTTGATCGCGCGCATATAGAATTGTTCAATTTTCTCGCGTCCTACTACATGGCGCCGATTGCCGAGGTCTATCGTAGTGTGATTCCGGCGAGCGCCCGCGTCGAATCGCATCGTCGGTTTCACATCGATAGCGAGCCATTGCCGCTTGCCGCAGCCGCACTCACGTCACTCGAGTCGGCAGATAATTTCGGCGATTACAAAAAGTCCCAAAACGCTCCGCCAATTAACGAAGCTGGATAATCCGAAGGCCGTTGAAATGGCGGTGAAGCGCTTGGAAGCGGAAGGATTTATCGAGCAGCGCGAGGGCACCAGCGGACGCCATCGCGAGCCGGCGAGCCAGATCGTCCGGCTGACGAGCGGACGCCCACCAATGAAGATGCGTGGCGCAAAACAGCGGATCATTTTCGAGAGGCTGGCCGAGGCGGGCGCGGAAGGTATCTCGAGTGATCAGCTGACTGATGGCGGCGCTGGGGTATCCCGAAGCTGGTTACGCGGTCTCGCTAAACGCGGTCTGATCGAATTGGTCGCCACCACACGAGCATCGAACCCGCTGACAATTGATCGTGCAGCAACCGAATCACCGTTCGAGCTAAGTGACGAGCAGTCATCGTCGATCAAGGCCGTCGTACCGGCAATTCGCGAGCATCGATTTGACAGCTTTCTGCTGTGGGGAATCACTGGCAGCGGCAAGACCGAAGTTTATGTCAGGCTTGCCGCTGAAGCGCTGGAAACCGGACGACAGATTCTGCTGCTGGTGCCCGAAATCGAGCTGGCGAATCAGGTCGTGCGCGCGTTCGTCGAGCGTTTCGGTTCACTTGCCGCGATTATGCATAGTGAGCAAAAGATTAGTGAGCGATGGGCGGGCTGGATGGCGGCGCTGAGTCGCCAAACCCGGATTATTATCGGTCCACGATCGGCGATATTCGCCCCCCTGAGCAATATCGGATTGATCGTAGTCGATGAGGAGCACGATTCTGCGTACAAGCAGGACGACGGCATCCGTTACAATGCGCGCGACCTCGCGGTAGCCTTGGCGCGCACGAGCCAATGTCCGGTCGTGCTCGGCTCGGCGACACCATCGGCGGAATCATACGCGAACGCCAGGCGGGGACGTTACAAGCTGCTACGGCTGACTTGTCGGGCGCTTGGGCGCGCACTCGCTACGGTCGAAGTCGTGGATTTGCGCGAGCATCGTGCGGCAAAGGCTGCACCCGGCAGTGATCAGTCGAGCACCGATGGCGACGCCTCACCGGTGCCAATCTCACCCGTTTTGATCGAAGCGCTACGCGCCAATCTGGCGGCGGGCGGACAGAGTCTTATTTTCCTCAATCGGCGCGGCTATCACAATTTCCTGCAATGCCATCTGTGCGGCAACGTGATTGCCTGCCCGAATTGCAGCGTCAGCCTGACGTTCCATCTGCGCGATCGCACGATTCGATGTCACTACTGCGGGCAAAGCGGCGCGGCTCCTGAAAAGTGTGAGGCGTGCGGCGGCCTTGGTCTTGAAGGACAGGGCTTCGGAACGGAGCGGCTGACCCACACAATTGCCGAGCTGATTCCTAACGCCCGGATCGAACGGATGGACAGCGACACGAGCGGGCGGCGGGGTGCGCGCGGAGCAATCGTCGAGGGGTTGCGGCGCGGCGCGCTCGACATCGTGGTCGGCACGCAGATGATCACCAAAGGCTTCGATTTCTCCGGCGTGACGCTGGTGGGAGTCGTGCTGGCTGACCTGACGTTGAATCTGCCGGATTTCCGTTCCGCTGAGCGCACTTTTCAACTGCTGACCCAGGTTGCAGGGCGCGCCGGCCGTGGCGAGTATCTGGGCCGTGTATTGATCCAGACCTATGCGCCGCATCATTACAGCGTGCGAGCGGCGCGTGATCAGGACTACGAGCGCTTCATGCGCCGCGAACTCAATTTGCGGCGCGAACTCGATTATCCCCCGTTTGCACGACTGGCGATGGTGCGGATCGAGGGCGCTGACGCAAGCCTCGTGAATGATATTTCGCGCCGGGTCGCGACGATCCTCGGGCGCTTGGCGCAGCCGGAGAGCTTGCGTGTACTGGGGCCGGCGCCCGCGCCTATCGAGCGAATTAAGCAACGTTATCGATGGCAGGTGGTGGTGAAATCACAGGATTTCAAGGCGATGCGAGCGGCGCTTGCAGCGATGAGGGCACAGATTGCTGAACCCGCGGAGCGCGCCAAGGTTCGCGTCGCGATCGATATCGATCCCGTCAACATGATGTAGTCGGCGGCGCAGAAATTTCGTCCTGAGTTTTGCGCACTGGCGACCGATGCTTTAGCATCGACGGTTCTGCCGGAGAGAAAATTGGCGAGCGCGCTTCCGACACCCCATAAGATTATCGAAGTCGCAGCTGACGATGGCGCGTTGATCCGGGTTCGTCAGCACGGCAATCCCGCGGGGCCGCGGCTGGCGCTGAGTCACGGCAATGGACTTGCGATCGATGGGTATTTTCCGTTCTGGAATCTCCTGCGTAATCGTTATGAGTTGATGCTCTTCGATTTTCGCAATCACGGGCAGAACCCGTTGGGTAATTTCGAGCATCATAACTGGCCGCAATTCATCCGTGATCTCGAACGAATCTTTGCGGCAATTCAGGAGCATTTCGGTGAGAAGCCAACGGTTGGCGTATTCCATTCGCTTTCGGCAGTTAGCGCGACCATGCAAACGCAACGCTTCGGCCCACGCTGGAATCCGCTGATCTTGTTCGATCCGCCGTACTATCCCCCGGAAGATCATCAGTTGCGTCGAGTGCAATATAACAATGAGGAAGAGATTGCTGCGCGTGCCGAAAAGCGCACTTCGCAATATGCCGATCCATCAGACTTGGCCGCTAGCTTCGCGCGACGGATGACTCGATGGAGGCCGGAAGCATACGAGTTGATGGCGCGGGCGACGCTGCGGCATGACGCCGCGCACAATCAATGGGTGCTGGCGTGCCCGCGCGAATTTGAAGCCCAAGTCTTTCGCGGCAATCGTGACACGAGCGCTTGGACCGGGCTGGGGCGGATGCCAGTTCCGGTCAAGCTCATCTGTGGCGATCCCGAGGCGGAAGACTCGATGCCGCCGGCGCGACTCGGACGCGCCGTTGCGGCTGAATCCGGCGTTGCTTATGAAGCGATCCCGGAAACGACTCACTTTCTGCAAATTGAGAAGCCGCGCGAATGCGTCGAGGCAATGGAATCCTTCCTGAAATTGCATCGTGTGATCAATTGACGAGTCGCGGGACGATTAAAGCGGCATTGCCAGTAATCGAGATCGCGGGCCTACGCGTTGAGCGCGACGCCGTAATCCTCGACGGGATCGATTGGACTGTGCGGCGCGGCGAGCATTGGGTAATTCTCGGTGCAAACGGATCCGGCAAGACTTCGCTGCTCAGCACGATTACCGGCTACATGCCATTGACCGGGGGAACGATCGCGGTGCTAGGCGAAATCTACGGCCGCACTGACTGGCGCGATTTGCGCAAGCGGATCGGAATTGTCAGTTCGAGCGTGCATCAGATGATGGCCGGGCACGAAAACACGCTCGAAACGATTATCAGCGGGCGTCATGCGATGATCGGGATGTGGGGCGAAATCGAGGCCACCGAGCGCAAACGGGCGGAGAAAATCCTGCGTCAGATCGAAGCCGAGGCGATCAAAAATCGGCCATGGCGGGTGCTGTCCCAGGGCGAGCGCCAGCGCGTGCTGATCGGGCGAGCATTGATGGCCGCGCCGGAACTGCTGATCCTCGACGAGCCTTGCGCCGGGCTCGATCCAGTGGCGCGCGAGCATTTTCTTCAATTTATCGAGCGGCTTGCGCGTCAGCGCGGCGCCCCGACGCTGGTGCTGGTAACGCATCATGTGGAAGAGATCATGCCGGCGTTTTCGCACGTATTGGTGCTGAAAGCTGGACGAGTTCTCAGAGCGGGACCAAAGTTGGAGGTTCTCAGGTCGGCAGTACTATCGGACGCGTTTCATGCGCCTGTCGTGCTGCGGCGCAATGGCGCGCGTTATTCGCTGAGCGCCGAAAGCAATGCCAATCGGGTATTGTAGTCTCCGGCGCCGCGGCTTTTGGGCGACCGCGCGCTTTGATAAAATTCAATATCGATACTATGGCGCTGCTCAGAATTCGTAAATTTCCGGACCCGGCCCTGAAGGTTCAGGCTGAGCCGGTACTTAATATCAATGGCAGTCTTGACGGCTTTATCGAGAGCCTAGTGCAGACGATGTATGCTGCGCCCGGCGTCGGTCTGGCAGCAACGCAAGTCGGCGACGAGCGCCGGATTATTGTTCTCGATACCGATCATGAGCATCTCGGGAAACGCCTGCTCAAGCTAATCAATCCCGAGATTGTCGCGAGTGAGGGATCGATCCTGTGGGAAGAAGGATGTCTCTCGGTTCCTGACTTCAATGCTGAGGTCAAACGGGCGGCTAAGGTTCTGGTGCGCGCCTGGACGCCGGACGAGAAGCAGGTGGAAATCGAGGGAACCGATCTGCTGGCGGTTGCGCTGCAACACGAGATGGACCATCTCGACGGCAGGTTGTTTATCGATCGAATCAGCCGAATTAAACGCGATCTGTATCGGCGCCGGATCGCAAAACTGATCAAGGAGGGCAAAGCTGATGGCAAGCCGCCCTCCGCCGCACTCATCTAATCAAGTTGATTCAAGCTTGAGGATCGTTTTCATGGGGACGCCTGCGCTGGCCGCGCACGTTCTCGAGCAACTGCTGACGCATCAGAACGCGATCTTCAAAGTAGCCGGTGTGGTCACCCGACCGGATCAGCCGCGCGGGCGCGGAATGAAGACCGAGCCTTCCGAGGTTGCGGCAGTTGCGGCCCGCTATGGGGTCACGACGCTCAAGCCGACCAAAATCCGGACTGCGGAATTTCTGGCGGAACTTACCGCATTCACCCCCGACCTTTTGGTAGTGGTCGCGTATGGCAGGATTTTGCCGAATCCGGTGCTCGAAGCGGCTCGCCTGATGCCGGTTAACGTGCATGCCTCGTTACTGCCGCGCTATCGAGGAGCCGCGCCGGTCGAAGCAGCAGTCCTCAGCGGTGATCGAGAATCCGGCGTGACGATCATGCGAATTACCGAGCAGATGGATGCAGGTCCAATCCTGCTGCAACGGTCAGTTGAATTGGCTTCGGATGAAACCCAAGGCACTCTCAAAGCGAAGCTGGCTGAACTGGGAGCGAGCGCTCTGCTCGAAACGCTCGCGCTGATTGCTCGTGGCGAATTGCACGAAGAACCGCAGGACGAGACTCGCGCGACCTATACATCGCTCATTAAGAAAGAACATGCCTTGATCAATTGGAGTGCCGATGCGGCGAAGATCGAGCGGATGGTCCGCGCTTACAATCCATGGCCGACGGCGCGAACCACCTTTGGCGAAGAAGAACTATTGATTTGGAAGGCAACAACGAGCGGTGAAGCCGAGGATGAGTCCGGCGTTCCGGGCACGATCACTCAGCTAAAACCCGCCACAATCGTGCGCTGTGGAAAGGGGCTATTAAACTTAATCGAAGTTCAGGCACGCGGGCGGCGGCGAATGAGCGCGGCGGAGTTTTTTCGCGGACGGCGAGCGACCGTAGGAATGCGTTTGGGGGAATGAAGCAAGAGTCCTCGCCACGCGTCAATGTCCGAAGACGGGACCCATCCAGTCATGAGACAGCGGCGGACTCGGCGGGAATTCAAGCGCGGCGGATCGCGCTGGAGATTCTGATACGGGTCGGTACTGAAGGAGCATTTGCCGACGTGCTTCTCGGCTCGTGGTTGGCCGGCCTTGACAATCCAGCCGATCGGCGGCTCGTCACGCAGTTGGTTTTGGGTACGATCGCATGGCGCGGACGGCTGGATTACGAACTCGCGCGGTTTTCCTCGCGACCCTTGAAGGCGATCGAACCGCCAATTCTAAATTTGATGCGGATGGGCCTGTATCAGTTGCGTATGCTGACCCGGGTTCCCGCTCACGCCGCGCTCGATACCTCGGTGAGGCTGGCACGCGAAATCTCAGGAAACGCCAGCGTTCGAGGCTTTGTCAACGCCGTGCTGCGGGCGGCAACGCGCATCGGGCCATCGTTGCCGGATCGTTCGCGCGACGAGATTGAATACCTATCGGTTTTGTATTCGCATCCGCGATGGCTGGTCGAGAAGTTTCGTTCATGGTTCGGTCCGGACCAAGCTGAAACGATCATGGCCGCGAACAATCAAGCAGCGCCGAATGCGAGCAGGCTCAATCTGGCGCGCAGGACTGCGCAGGAGCTGAGCGAAAGAATCGAGCACGACGGGATGAGAGTGGCGCGCCGTGGGGTCTTTCCCGAAACAATAATTCTGGAAGGTGCGCCTTTGTTCGATAGCTCTTCATATCGCGACGGAATTTTCACAATGCAGTCCGAAGCGTCACAGGTAATCGCCCGGATGCTCGCGCCGCCGCGCGGCGCGACGGTACTGGATTGTGCGGCCGCTCCCGGCGGCAAGACCGCTCATCTGGCTGAACTGGTCGGCAGTATGGGCCGGGTGATCGCAGTCGATCGCAAGCTAAGTGGCTTGAGACAGGCGCGCGCGGTTGCGAGTCGGCTCGGGCATCAGAATATTGACTTCATACGATGCGACTTGACGAGGTTTCTTCCATTTTCGCGTCGAAGTTTTAGATACGTTTTGCTTGATGCTCCTTGCAGCGGGCTGGGAACGCTGCGGGAGCATCCAGAGATTCGGTGGCGTCTCTCGCCTGATGACTTTGAGCGAATGAGCCGCTTACAGCAACGGATGCTCGACGAGGTCGCCGAGCTAGTCGGGGCCGAAGGTACGCTGGTCTATTCAGTTTGTAGCCCGGCTCCCGAAGAAGGTCTTGAGCTTGTGAAGGCATTTCTCCGTAATCATGCTGATTTCCAAGCAGAGCAAACCGCTGATCCGCGAGAATGCAGTGTCGTTCCAGCCGTTTCGCTTGACAAGCAGGTCAGCGATGCCGGCTTTTTTGCGGCTCGCTTGAGGCGATGCTAGTCGGCGGAAGCTTCCTTAGTATCAGGAATGATTGCATCGTGAGTCCGTGAATGTTTCTGCTCGACGACCTTCACGCGCGCCACGCCATCGTGAGTAATCCCGATTTTTTGGGCTGCCCGATGCGATAGATTTAGACTTCGGCCCCTCACAAACGGTCCACGGTCATTGATACGAACTTTTACCGAGCGGCCATTCTTTGGATTTACGACTTTTACTATGGTACCTAAGGGAAGGGTTTTTGATGCGGCGGTCAGTGCGTTAGGATTGTAGCGTTCCCCACTAGTAGTTCTTTTCCCGTCAAATTTCGGAGCGTAGTAAGAAGCCTTAAGCAGATGAATCATTGGGCTCGCCGATGGCATCGGAAGCGCAGGTTGCTGGATTAAAGGAGCGGCGGGCGTCAGCGCCTCGGGAGGATGAGAGGGGACACATGAATCCACCACGATACCTAGTAGGATAAGCGCCGCAAGCAGGAAGAGCGCATTTTTCAGCGTCGTCATCATCGATGCCACGCAGGTGTTCAGGCAATCGCGATGCCAGAAATGGCTGTGAGATAATTTTGCTTAAATTAAGCAATTTCAAGTTAAATTAGTTTAATTATCTATAAAAGAACTATCAACCTGCTTGCGAATCGGTAATTTTTACGCCATTTGAAACAGTCTTTGCGAGAGATAGGGTTCGGCGATAGCTTGCAGATATGGCGCGCATTTGGAAAATTGCTCCCTCGATCCTTTCTGCGGATTTTGCCGCTCTGGGCGATGAGATTCGGCGTGTCGAAGCTGCCGGCGCCGATATGATCCATTTCGATGTGATGGATGGGCATTTCGTACCCAATCTGTCGATCGGGATTCCAGTGCTCAAATCGCTACGAAAAATCACCAGGCTGCCGCTCGATGCGCATCTGATGATTGATGAGCCGTGGCGCTATCTTAAGCCATTCGTCGAAGCCGGCGCCGATTCGATTTCAGTACACGCAGAAGTTTGTGATGATCTTCCGGCAATAGCGCATGCAATGCATGACTTGGGAATCCATGCGTCGGTAGCAATCAATCCTGAAACATCACCTAACCGAGTGCTTGCCGCGGCTGAACATTTCGACATGATTTTGGTGATGAGCGTTCATCCGGGATTCGGCGGTCAAGGATTTATTTCTGATAGCCTGCAAAAGCTCCGCGCGATACGTCAAGAACTGGAGTACCGTAAGCTTAAAATCGATCTGCAGGTGGACGGCGGGATCAAGGTCGATAACATAGCCAGCGTCGCTGGCGCAGGCGCCAATGTCTTTGTTTCGGGCTCGGGAATCTTCGGGCAGCGCGATTACGCTGAAATCATCTCTCGAATGCGCCAGGCGATTGATGGCAGCGGCTGAAGGTTAGAGCTCGTTGTATCATTCGCCTTATTGCGGGCGCGATGCTATAAAAAGAAGCCTTTGCAAGCGTTTTCGACGGATCGGGGTGTAGCTCAGCATGGCTAGAGCGCTGCGTTCGGGACGCAGAAGTCGCTGGTTCAAATCCAGTCACCCCGACCAACCAATCGGTCATTATCCGTGCAGCCAACTGTGTCTAGACTATTTAGACGGCTTGGCAAACAAACCTACACTGCATATCGCCCCGATCGCGCAAAATGTATAGGCTGGCCGATGGAGAGACTTGGTTCCAGGCTTACTGCTAATTCTGGCTTACCTGTGCGGATCGATTCCGGTCGGAGTGATCGTGGGCAGGCTCTGGGGTTTCGATCCGCGGGCGGTAGGATCGGGCAATGTCGGAATGGCCAACGTCGCCCGGGCAGGCGGAGGAATCCCGGCGGCCGTGACTTTCACGGGGGACGTGCTCAAAGGCTTGATTCCGGTACTGATTGTCAAGCAGGTCTTGCCGGCGAATGTAGTCGCGATGGCATTGGTTGCGCTCGCAGCCTTTATTGGATCGATAGCGTCGGTATTTCTGGGTTTTAGAGGCGGGAGGGGTGTAGCGACTTCGGTGGGTGTATGGATCGGCTTGGCGCCTATACCGTTAGCAGTCGCGGCCGCAGTTTTTACTGCAATACTGACGGTCTCTCGAATCGTGTCATTGTCGTCGCTGGCAGCAGCGATGTCGTTACCTCCGGCGGTTGCGGCATTCGGTAGTCCCCGACCCTTTATCCTGCTGGCAATTTTGATTTCGGCACTGGTTGTGTTTCGACATTGGGAAAATATCGGCCGGCTGCTTAGAGGGGAAGAAGTGCGAATCGGCTCGGATCAGACAGCCTAGCGCCGCGCATCGCAAACGATTGCATATTTTGTAGCGGAATGCCTGCTAATCAGACATTCTTATCCGGGCCCAATGAATGGCGTAGATAGCAGGCGATGGCATCGCGATTGCGTGACGCTCGCGCGGACTTCAAGTGGGGTACTTGCGTGAACGACTCCATTTCTGAAAGAGCTACAGAGGAAAAGCTGCCGGGGCGACGTCCGGGCGGTGTTACCCGCCGGAGGCAGAGGAGTCATATGAAGAAGGTTGAGGCGATCATCAAGCCTTTCAAACTTGACGAAGTTAAAGAGGCGCTATCGAGCGTTGGGGTGCAAGGCCTCACGGTGAGCGAGGTCAAGGGATTCGGACGACAGAAAGGTCATACGGAGCTTTATCGCGGCGCGGAATACGTCGTAGATTTCTTGCCCAAGGTTAAACTCGAAATAATTGTGTCGGATGAAATAGCTGCGCAGGTGGTCGAAACAATCGAACGGGCAGCGCGAACCGGACGAATCGGCGATGGGAAGATATTCGTTATGCCAATGGAGGAAGTTGTGCGCATTCGGACGGGAGAACGCGGGAGCAACGCACTGTAAGCCAATGGCGGTGCAACTGCGCTAACGTCGATACACCCGCTCTCGAGCGGACGCGACTCAGGTGCCCTAATTGAGATTATCTTTCGCGATATAGCCTTGGACGCCCTTATCGGGGCCGTCGATGACCTCGATTGTGGCGCCCTCGTCATCGGTGGAAAGCACCTTGACCGGCGTATCGCCGGCGACCTTTTTGGCGAGCACGCTTTCACCAAGTCCGCCCAAAAGCGCCGCTGCCCCGCCTTGTGATTTCATCGAGCTGACCCGGTCGAACTGCTGACGGTTCGCGTACACGTTCACAGTCGTATCGCCATTATGCGCGATAAGCTTATGGCCGCATCCGGCAAGCCCGATTGCGATCGCGATTATCAGCAATAAACGAATGTGAGAAATTGATCTCTTCAATTGGTCATCCACCTTGTCGAGCTTTCAACAATCTGCAGAACCAGAGAATTTAGGCCAAAATTGCTCGGCTAGCCGACGCATGATAGCGTTACGGCTTCCATTCGGGAAAGCCGTCGGGAGCGGATCACATGCGCATTGGACTGATTTCCGATACACACATTCCCGAAGCCTGTGATCATCTGCCGTCGAAGATTTTTGAAGTCTTCAAAGGCGTTGACCTCGTGATGCACGCCGGAGACGTGTATGTGAACCGGGTGCTGGATGAGTTATCCGCGATTGCGCCTGTGATTGCAGCAATTGGTAATGGCGACGAAGGACTGGACGGCCATAAATTCAGGCTTGAGCCCGACGAACGGGTCAAACCAGTGCATCAATTGACGATCGAGGGTGTGCGCGTCGGACTGGCGCATGCGCTCCCGACTCCAGACGAGACTTCAGAAGCGGTTTTTCTGCGCGCGATGGATCAGCATTTCGGCGGTCCAGTGGACGTATTGGTGATGGGACATAGCCATCTCGAAGGAGTTACGCGCTTCGGCCGAACGACGGTTATCAATCCAGGGAGTGCGACCCTGCCGCGCAATCTGGTGAACGTACCGGGCACTGTGGGTATTCTTGAAATCAGCGGCGGCCGGATCGCAACTGAAATCCTGAGCTTGAGCTAGCCGTTTCAGCACGCCCATCTCTGACTAGAGCTTATACCGAGGGAAAATTATTGCCTGACTCAGTCGCGACTACTGATGTTAAGCGCACGGTCACGATGGAAAAGATCGTGAACCTGTGCAAGCGGCGCGGGATCGTCTTTCCGACCAGCGATATCTACGGCGGCCTCGGTTCGACTTACGATTATGGTCCGCTCGGGGTCGAGCTCAAACGCAACGTCAAAGAAGCGTGGTGGCGCGACATGGTGCAGTCGCGCAGCAATGTGATGGGACTGGATAGCGCGATCTTGCAGCATCCGTGCACTTGGGAGGCGTCCGGCCATCTACAGAATTTCACCGATCCACTGGTCGATTGCAAAGTATGCAAGCATCGCTTTCGCGCCGATCACATCGAAGGCGTGCGCTGTCCCGATTGTGGTGGCGAGCTGACCGAGGCGCGTCAGTTCAATTTGATGTTCAAGACCTTCATGGGCCCGGTCGAAGATACGGCCAATACGATCTACCTGCGGCCCGAGACTGCGCAGGGAATTTTTGCGAATTTTGCCAATGTAGTTGATACGCAGCGGGTCAAACTTCCCTTTGGGATTGCACAAACGGGCAAGTCATTCCGGAACGAGATCACGCCGGGAAATTTCATCTTTCGCACGCGGGAATTCGAACAGATGGAGATGGAGTTCTTCGTCAAACCGGAACCGGACGAAGAACAGAAATGGTTCAATTACTGGGTGAGCGAGCGCCATGGATGGTACGTCAAGTACGGCGTAAATCCTGAGCATCTGCAGCTAAGGCCGCACGCGCAGGACGAGCTATCGCATTATTCGCGCGGCACTACCGACGTTGAATTTCTTTATCCGTTCGGCTGGGGTGAGCTGGAGGGAATTGCGCGGCGCGGCAGCTTCGATCTCGATCAGCACGCGAAATTCAGCGGCAAGGATTTGACTTATTTCGACGAAGAGGCCAAGAGCCGCTACCGGCCGTGGGTGATCGAGCCGGCTGCCGGCGTCGATCGCGCGATGTTGGCTTTTTTGCTCGACGCGTATGATGAAGACGTAGTGGAGGGCGAGACGCGAATCGTTTTGCGCCTCGACCCGCGGCTTGCGCCGATTAAGGTCGCGGTCTATCCGCTGTTGCGGAAAGCCGGTCAGCCGGAAAAGGCTCAGCTCGTGCGCGAGACGCTGCAACATTACTTCACGGTTGCGTACGATCAGGCTGGCTCGATCGGCAGGCGCTATCGGCGCATGGACGAAGTTGGGACGCCGTTCGGCGTCACTATTGATCATCAGACGATGGAAGACGATACCGTAACGTTGCGTGATCGCGATTCAACCACGCAGGAACGGATCGCGATTTCAGAATTGGTCCATACGCTGTTCGAACGTATCGGCTGGTATCGCTGATACGCGAACCGCGGCATCCGGGCGGAACTGCCAATAAACTTGTCGCAAGCGATTTTGAGCGGAGAAAATTAGAAATGGCGCGGGTTCATCAGGAAATCTATTTCTTTGGCGGCGGGGTGGCTGAGGGGCGGGCGGCGATGCGCAACGTGCTTGGCGGCAAGGGCGCCAACCTCGCTGAGATGGCCTCGCTCAAGTTGCCGGTGCCGCCGGGCTTCACAATTTCAACCGCGCGTTTGCAACTACTTCTACGAGAATAAGCACAAGTATCCCAAGGGTCTTGAGCAGGGTGTCGCTAAGAGTATTGCGCGGATCGAAAAGATCATGGGGCGCAAGTTCGGTGATCGCAAAAACCCGCTCCTGGTGTCGGTCCGCTCGGGTGCGCGCGTCTCGATGCCGGGCATGATGGATACGGTGCTAAATCTCGGGTTGACCGATCGAGACCGTCGAGGGGCTTGAACAAGTAAGCGGTAATGCACGATTTGCCTGGGATTCGTACCGGCGATTTTGCCAGATGTACGGTGACGTGGTGCTTAAGCTCAAGCCGGAGAACAAACATGGATCGCGATCCGTTCGAGGAATTGATCGAGCACAAAAAGACGGCGCGCGGCATCAAGCAGGACGTCGAATTATCGGTTGATGATTTGAAGGAACTGGTCTGCGGAATTCCGCGACTTAATCCGGCGCGCGAGTTGGCCGCGACCTTCCGCAGGATCCGAAAGAGCAGCTCTGGGCGGCGATCGGCGCGGTATTCGACTCGTGGAATAACGATCGCGCGATCGACCTATCGCAAGATCAATCAATATCCCGGGCGACTGGGGCACCGCCGTCACCGTGCAATCGATGGTATTTGGGAATCTCGGCGATGACTGCGCGACCGGCGTGGCCTTCACGCGCGATCCCTCGACTGGCGAACGCGGCATCTATGGCGAATTCCTGCCCAATGCTCAGGGCGAGGACGTGGTCGCCGGCATGCGCACGCCCGCTCGAAATCAGCCTGGCGGCAGGGCGTCGATGGGCAAAGGCAACATGAGATCGAAGAGGCCGAACGCGCTCAGCATTTCGCGACGCTCGAAGAGCGATTTCCCACGGTTTACAAAGAGCTGCTGAAAATCGCGAGCCGTCTTGAGCATCACTTCCGCGACATGCAGGACATGGAGTTCACTATTGAGGGTGGCAAGCTCTTCATGCTGCAAACCCGCAACGGCAAGCGCACCGCGGAGGCCGCAGTGCGCGTCGCGGTTGAGATGGTGGACGAAAAGCTGATCGATCGACGGCACGGCGCTGGTGCCGGGTCGAGCCGGTGCAACTCGAACAGCTGCTGCATCCGCGCCTTGATCCGCAGGCCAAAAAAGATGTCATTGCACGGGGTCTCCCGGCTTCACCCGGAGCGGTTTTCGGCGAAGTCGTGTTTTCAGCGCGACGAGGCGGTCACGGCGCATAACGCTGGGCGGCGCGTGATACTCGTCCGCCACGAGACATCGCCTGAGGACATCCACGGGATGCAGGTCGCGGAGGGCATCCTGACTGCGCGTGGCGGGATGACCAGTCATGCCGCAGTCGTTGCGCGCGGGATGGGCAAGTGCTGCGTCGCTGGATGCGCGCGCAATCGAGATCGATTATGCGGGCGGCACGATGAAAGCCGCCGACCGCGTGCTGCGGCGCGGCGAATTCATCACGCTCGATGGCTCAACCGGCGAAGTCATCGCCGGACGAGTGCCGACCGTTCGAGCCCGAGATGTCGGATTTCTTCCGCAATTTCATGAAATGGGCCGACAGGAGCGCCGCCTGGGCGTGCGCGCCAATGCCGATACGCCGCAACGACGCCCGTGTCGCGATGCGAATTCGGCGCCGAAGGCATCGGTCTGTGCCGCACTGAGCATATGTTTTTCGGACCTGAGCGGATCGATGCAGTACGCGAGATGATCCTGGCCGAGAACGACGAGCAGCGATCACGCGCATTGGAGAAGATTATCCCGATGCAGCGCGGCGACTTCGTCGAAATCCTGCGCGAGATGGCAGGGAAACCGGTCACCATCCGCCTGCTGGATCCGCCGCTGCATGAATTTCTGCCCAAAGACGACGACGAAATTAGCAAACTCGCGGAGAAGATCGGCGCCGATCCGGATCGGCTCACGCAAGTGCGTGATAGCCTGTCGAGTTCAACCCGATGCTCGGGCATCGCGGCTCGCGCCTGGGGATCAGCTATCCGGAGATTTACCGAGCACAGGCGCGGGCGATTCTCGAGGCCGCGACGCAATTGCGTGCGGAAGGCGTGAACGCGATCCCGGAGATCATGCTGCCGCTGATCGGCGAGCGCCAGCGAATTCGATTTTCTGGCTGCCGAAATTCGCGAGGTGGCGAAAGAAGTGGCAGGTCGGAACGGCGGCAGATTGCCTATATCGATCGGCACCATGATCGAAGTGCCGCGCGCCTGTATCGAGGCCGGCGAGATCGGCGTGGTCGCCGATTTTTTCTCGTTCGGCACCAACGACCTGACTCAGATGACCTATGGTCTCTCGCGCGACGACTCGTCGAAATTTCCTCGATGACTACATCGCACGGGGTATCTATCAAGAAGACCCGTTTCAGGAACTCGATCCCGACGGCGTCGGCGGTCTGATGCGAATCGCGATCGAGCGCGGACGCAAGGCCAACAAGGAGCTCAAGATCGGCATTTGCGGCGAGCATGGCGGCGATCCCGAGAGCGTGAAGCTATGCCATCGCCTCGGGCTCGACTATGTTTCGTGCTCGCCATTTCGGCTGCCGATCGCGAGATTGGCCGCAGCGCAGGCCGCGATCGAAGCCAAAAAACCCAAGCGCGATTTTAAGGACGTCTAGCCGAGGTAGTCATCGACTCGATGGCGGCGATTGCGAAGTTGTGGACCTGGTTGTCGCGCATAATCTTGAGCTGCACGTTTTCGCCGGGACGATGACGATTGATTGCGTCGTAGAGCGCGCTTGCGTTCGTGAATTTCGCGGCCATCGGCGCTCAGCACGAGGTCGCCCTGCTTGAGACCGGCTTTTTCGCCCGGACTCCCGGGCATCACGCCCGCGATCACCACGTGCTCGCGCAAAGTGTAGGAAAGTAGACCCAGCCAAAGTCGGGGCGGAGTGCTAACCCGATGCCCATGGCGGACAAGTTCATCGCGACCGGACAGGAAACACTCGCCGGGAATTCCAAGAATGGGGCGAATCAGCTCGGCGAAATTCAGGTATGAAACCGCGAGTAGTTGGCCTTTTGAGTTAACGATCGGACCGCCGCTCAGTCCGATATTGAGCGCCGATGCGGTGACGCACACGCATCGTTCGAGCACGAACTCCCAAGCCGCATCGAAGGGGCCCAAATAAGTGATGATGCCGGTATCGGCGCAGCGCTTTTCGCCGCCGGTGCTCGAGATGATCAGGATGTCTTCACCAATCGAAGCGGTTTGCGAGGACGTCACTTCGAGAAAGGGCAGTTTGCGCCCATCGATCTTCACAAGGCCGAGGCTGGTGGTGAAGTCGCGCGCGATCACTTTCCCCTGAACCTGCTCGCCGTTCACGAAGGTGACGATCACGTCCTGCGCACCCATGATCATGTAATTGACTGTCACGATGAGTCCGTCGGGACTGACTAACGCGCCGGTGCCGCGCCGATCAGTGCCCAGCCCGATCGCTACTGAAGGATGGGTATGCGGGACTTGAACATGGATGCTCACAGTCGCACGTGAGACTTTTTCGAGCAGCGGCAAAGCAGCATTCACTGTGGATACTCCGCGCGGCTAGGCGACCGCAGTTTCAGCTTAATCATTACGGAGTTGGCGTCAACGCGCGAATAGCATGCTATTGCCTAAAAAAGCGGATGGGTTTCCGTCGGAGCCGTTTGACTTTTTCCAACTCACCGCGCATAGGGAAAAGCTATGCCACACGCAACGATCAATGGAATCAAGCTCTATTATGAAGTTCATGGTGACGGGCCTACGCTGGTGCTGGCGCACGGCGGAGGCGGGAATCATCTGAGCTGGTGGCAGCAGGTTCCGGAGCTCTCGCGCTATTTCCGATGCATTACCTTTGATCATCGAGGATTTGGCGATTCGCAAGACACGACAGATGGGCCGGGACCGAAGGCCTTCGTCGAGGACTTGCGTCAATTGCTCGATCATCTTGGGATTGAGAAAGCGGCGCTGGCGGGACAGTCGATGGGCGGATGGACGGTACTCGGTTTTGCTGCGGTTCTTCCGAAACGGGTCAGCGCTTTGATCCTGTGTGACACCTCGGCTGGAATGGATGACCCTAACGTGATTCGCGAATCAGCAGCTGCGATCAAAGCCGCGGCGCAGGGCGGGCTCGCCCAGATACTGACACGAGCATACGCGGCGGATTTTCCGAAGCGCGAACCGCAGAAGCATTTTCTTTACCAGCAAATCTCGGGACTCAATCGACATGTGTCGCCGAATCTTCTGCCCGCGCTAACCAGTATGAAGCATCGAGTGGAACCAATAATCGAGCATCGTATACCGACAATGCTAATAGTCGGGGAAGAGGATGCGCTTGCGCCGCCTGCGGTGATGGAATTGATGGCGCAACGGATCGCGCATGCACGCTTCGTCAAAGTCAACGGCGCAGGGCACTCGGTCTATTTCGAGCAACCCGCGAAGTTCAATGAGTTAGTGATGGATTTCTTGCGCGAGAATCGCTAACGATTCAGGCGCACAGCCTTTCAATAACTTGCTGAATAATTCCCGGACCGCGCTCGAAGGCGGCGCGGCTAATCGATTCATTCGGCTGATGCGCCTGCGCGTATTCACCGGGTCCGCAAATTAGCGAGCTGATCCCGGCGTCCGCAAACCATCCGCCGTCTGTGCAGAAAGGCGCGCCGGAGACTTCGTTGGAGCCGGTTACATCGCGCAATACCCGTTCGAGCGAAGTGCCGCGACGCGCGGCCATCGCGGGCATCACTTTAGCCTCGCCAACTTCAATAACTGCGCAATGGTCGCGCGACGCGTAGTCATGCGTATCGATGGCGGCACAACGACGCGCGATCTCGTCGCGCAGCGCCGCCCCGTCAATGCCGGGTAAGCTTCGATAGCTGACGCGCATAACGCATTCTTCCGCGATGACATTTTCGGCGATACCGCCGCGAATCGTGCCGAAATTCATCACGTCGTAAGGGGAATCCGGGAACATCGTAACGAACTCTGGATTCGCGAGTGTGCGACGTTCCTCCTGCAATTTCCCGACTGCTTCGATAATCTTGCCCATTATCGCAATGGCATTAACGCCTCGATGAGGCGCGCCGCTATGGCCGCCGCGTCCGCGCACCCGAATTTCGAGGAATGCCGCACTTTTATGAGCGGCATGAATCGCGAAGGAAGTCGGCTCACCGATCCACGCCAGCGTCGGGCAAGGCATGTCACCAAGCAGGTCCTGCAAAACCGGCGCGACCAGCCGCGCACCGAGGCCGCCAATCTCCTCACTCGCGGTAAAAACGAATACAACTGGCCGCCGTAGCCGATTCGAATCGAGTGCGCGAGCGACCGCGACGCATTGCGCGAGAAATCCCTTCATGTCGGTCACGCCCCGGCCAAAGAGGCGGTCATCGGAGGTCTCGAGCCGTAGCGGCTCGCGGGTCCATCCCGGCTGACCGGCAAAGGGCACCGTGTCGAGATGTCCCGAGATGATCAGCCCGTCGGGTTCCGGCGGACCGAGCCACGCAACCAGATTCGCTTGCAGCACACGCGCGATTTCACTTTTATGCAGAGCGGTCCGGAGGCCGTGCTGATCGAGATGGTCAGCAAGGTATTCCATCGCCGACAGGTCACTCTGCGTACTGACCGTATCAAACGCGATCAAACGGTCGAGAACTTCATCGAGATAGGAATTCATGCTACTTGGGCGCAGCTCGCAACTCCCTTCGTCGTTGCACTCCTCAGAGCAGGCTCATGCTCGGCTTCGCTACGCTTCTCCTAATGTCCATTCCGCCTAGCCAGGATGCTTGGTTACGACGATTCCGCTGCCGCGCAGCATCGGCGAGCCGTCGATTGCGCAGGCGACCTCCGCACCATGAATCTGACGCTGGTCGGCACGCCCAGTAACTTGACGCACGGCCTCGGCGATATGCCCCATCCCGTGCATCCGTCCTTCACTCAAGCTGCCGCCAAAAGTATTGACCGGCAACTCGCCAGCCAAAGCAATCCGCCCGTTCTGAACAAACGAAGCGCCTTCGCCGCGGCCGCAAAATCCTGCGGCTTCGAGCCAATAGAGCGTCGACGGATTGAAGCCATCGTAAAGCTCTGCCGCGTCGATATCGCTAGGACCCACACCCGCGGACGACCAGAGCTTGCGCGTGAGCGAGCCGCCGCACTCCATGTAATCGTCCAGAGCATAATGCAGCAGAGTGCGACGCGGAGCGGTGTTCTGGCCATACCCAGCGATGTAAGCTGGCGGATTTTTCAGGTCACGGGCGCGCTCGGCGCTGGTGATCACGATTGCGACACAGCCGTCCACTGGCACGTCGCAATCGAACAGGCATAGCGGCTCGGCAATCCAGCGCGAGTTGAAATAGTCGTCGCGCGACATCGGCTCTTTATAGAAAAAGGCGCGTGGATTCAGATTGGCATTTTGGCGGCTGTTCATCGCAAGTGCGGCAAGCGCGGCACGCGTTGCGCCATACTGATGCATGTAACGCTGCCACGCGAGCGCGTGCCATTGGATTATCGAGCTGCAGCCGTAAGGCGCGACAAACTGCGCGTCGCCCGCCGCGCGCGCAGGACCGGTCGAGCGAGCACCGCTGGTGCGCGGTATTGGTCGATGGAGCGCGCGCCAGATCAGAACGTAATCGCACGCTCCCGCGAGGACGGCATTGACCGCTTCGATAATCGGACTTGCGATCATGCCTGTCTCGATCTGCGCATACCATCGAATGTCAGACGCGAGCGGCAGATGATTGACGACGAACATCACGCTGACGACGTCTTCACCGTCGCGATTACCGGCGCCCGCAAAGGGGGATTCGGGATAAGTCGTGAGGCCGTCGATGCGATCAGCATCAACACCCGCGTCCGTGATTGCTGCGCGGCAGGCGTCGAGCGCGAGCAAGCCCAACGGTTTCTGCGGCTTACGGGTGATCTCCGAATAGCCGATACCAATGATGGCGGTTTTCCCACGTCCGGACCACATAAATTCTGATTCCGCGCCTCAGCCCATCAACTTAAATTGAGGAACCATCACGTTATCGCCGCGATCGTCGAAATACACTTCGACGGCTACACCGATTTTGACGCGCTCGCGTTCGGCGAGCGGCAGATTGGAGACCATCAGCAGCATCGGCTGAATGTCGAGTTCGACGACAATATTGATAAAAGGCGCATCATGCTCGAATCCGGCGACATCCTTCTGATGCATAATCGTGAAGCTGTAGATCGAGCCGCGTCCGCTGACCGACGTAAAGCTTAAATCCTGTGAAAGACAGGCATCGCATACCGCGCGCGGGGGATGATTGTAGTAGCCGCATGACGTGCAATGCTGAATCGCGAGTTGCCGATTCTGAGCAGCAGCCCAAAATGGCGCCGAAACTTCGTCCGGCTGGGGGATTGGCTTGGCGCGACCTTCACTCATTGTGGTGGTTCAAGCAGGCTTCTTCAGGCCTAGGTCGCCCGAGATATCGAAGTGAAGCTTACGCAACTGAAATTGCCAATCGGCACCGTCCTTGACCAGTGTATCTTCATAGCGACCGGCCAGCGAAGCAACGATACCATTTTCTGATTCGCGGATTACGACGATGTAACTGTCGGCGCGAGCTTCCGCGCCGTTCACGCGGATCAGGTGATTCATCGTGCAGTGCTTGCGCGCGGGACCTTCGCCGGCGCGCGGCACATGCGCCGCGATAAAATCGTGGATGGCTTTGCGGCCCTTCAGTTTGCCTAAGGGGCCGGTTTCGAAAGTACCATCGATCGTGAAGAGCCCGGCCAATTTTTCGAACTCGCCGTTATCGACGTAAAAGCAGTACGCCGACATCAGGTCCCGAATCGCTTCTTTTTCCTCCAGCACTGAGGGCATTTGGAACCTCCTTTGAGGCTAACTGGCTTAGGTGGTCCGCCTCATTGCGCCGACCATCCGCTATCGACCGGGTAGATCGCGCCGGTGATGATGCGCGCGTCGTCGGAAGCAAGAAATAGCGCCATCTGCGCGATGTCGTTCGGCTCGCCCATCCCGAGTAAATGATGATCCGCTATTCCGGACGGTTGCGGCGCGTCGCCGATAAGTTTTCGCACTCGATCAGTCAAGACGGCGCCGGGAGCAATCGCGTTTACACGGATTTTATGTTTGGCGTAGGTCGCAGCAAGTGAGCGGGTCAGCGCGAGGACGCCGCCTTTTGCTGCGGTATAGGCGTCGCGTCCGGGTACTGCCGTAAGCGCGACCACCGAGGTTGTATTTATGACTGAGCCGCCGCCCGCCTTGATCAGCTCGGGAATACCGTACTTGCAGCACAAAAACGTGCCGTACAGATCGACCTTGATGGTCCGCCAGAACTCGTCGAGCGAGACCTTAGTGACCGGACCGTCTTGCGCGGTCGAGCCGCCCGCGTCGTTGTACAGGATATCGAGCTTGCCGTAGGCGGCGACCGTTGCCGCGATGGCGCGTTCGACATTCTCGGCTTCGGTGACATCGGTATGCACGAACGTGACATCACCGCCCAAGTCCCGCGCCATCGCGACCGTGCGTTCGCCACCCTCACGTGAAATATCCGCGACGACCACGCGTGCGCCTTCGCGCGCAAACAAAATTGCGCCCGCGCGACCGATCCCTGAACCGCTGCCTGTTATGAATGCGACTTTGCCTTCAAGCCTGCCCATCGCAGTATCTCCCTGAGCGGATGCTAGTGGCGTTTTAGCAAGATATTATGTCGAGCCCCAAACGCCCGCGTCACGCTCATGCCTTGACATCGAAACATCTGCCTCGTTAGCTCTTGAGTAGAAAAGGAACCAATCAGGGAAGGCGCTGTCATGTCCGGGAATAATCATATTGATCCGCAAGCGATTCGCGCACGATTGAATCATCCGGTGGTCGATTCGGATGGCCATTGGATCGAGTATCAGCCGATGATCCTCGATTATCTAAAGAAAGTTGCAGGCACGAAGGCTGCGGAGGGCTTGAAGTCGCGCGACGACGTAGTCGGCAAAATTCTAGGGTTGACCAACGAACAGCGTCGTGACGAAGGCCGCGCGCAACAATCGTGGTGGCCCTTCCCGACGAAAAATACGCTTGATCGCGCTACCGCGATGCTCCCGAAGCTACTCTATAGTCGGCTCGACGAACTGGGCCTCGACTTCACGGTGCTCTATCCCACCACCGGCTTGGGCATCTATTCGATTGGCGAGCCCGAGATGCGGCAGGCGACTTGCCACGCATTCAACGTGTATGTTGCGGATGTCTTCAAAGAATACGCCGACCGGGTGACGCCTGCCGCGGCGATACCGATGCACACGCCGACGGAGGCGATCGCAGAGCTAGAGCACGTCAAATCGCTCGGGCTTAAGGTAGTCGTAATGGGCAGTGCGATCCGCCGGCCGATCCCGGCACTGGATCGCAAGGGCGAACGGATTCGCTCGGCAGCGACTTACGACGTGCTCGGGATCGATAGTGCGTACGACTACGATCCGGTCTGGGCGAAATGCGTCGAGCTGGGTTTTGCACCGACGTTCCATAGTGCGGGCCGTGGTTTGGGTTTTCGTGTATCGCCGTCGAATTTCACGTACAACCATATCGGTCACTTCGCGAGCGCGGGCGAGGCGGTCTGTAAGGCGCTCTTCATGGGTGGAGTGACACGGCGATTTCCAACGCTCAAGTTCGCCTTTCTCGAAGGCGGCGTCGGATGGGCTTGTCAGCTTTATGCCGACCTGATCGGGCATTGGAAAAAGCGTAATCCGAAAGCGCTCGAAGAGGTGAACCCGGCCAATCTTGATCGCAAGCTGCTGCGGGAACTTTTCATAAAGTACGGCAGCAACGAGGCCGCCGATAAGCTGAACGGATGGCAATCGGTGCCGGAGGGCGACGCCGCGGCGGCCAAGTGGGCGGCGCGCGGAGCGGACGAGATCGACGACTACGCCGCCTGCACAATTGAGAAAGCTTCCGATATTCGCGATCTCTTCACGCGCAATTTCTACTTCGGCTGCGAAGCCGACGACCCGATGAATGCGTGGGGCTTCAACGATAAGGTCAATCCATACGGCGCGCGGCTCAAGACGCTGTTCGGGTCGATATCGGCCACTTCGACGTGCCTGACATGCTCGAGGTTCTGGTCGAGGCGCACGAGCTGGTCGATGACGGGATTATCGGGACAGCGGAGTTGCGAGATTTTCTCTTCAGCTATCCGGTCGAGTTCTGGAGCGGGATGAATCCAGACTTCTTCAAGGGAACGATTGTCGAGCAACAGGCGCAAGCGTTCCTGAAAGCAGAAGCGAATCAAAAAGGCGGTATGGAAGCGCGCGCTTGAGAGAATCAATGCGGGCTGAGGAGAAAAGTGATGAAGGCTGTTTCACATATCGCCATCGGCGTGCGCGACATGGATCGCTCGCTACGCTTCTATCGCGACCTGCTCGACCTTAAGGTTTGCCTCGATACAATGGAGAATGTCGGCGGGCTCAAGTCGCTCTTCACCAATCCGCAAAAGGGTAAGCGCCGCGCAGTTTATCTACGATTTGAGGACGGACCGCATTCGAGCTTTCTCGTGCTATCGCAGAATCCGAACGAGACCCCAGGCGAAGCGATCAAGCTCGATCAGGTAGGAGTTCATCACTTTGCCTTCTGGGTCGATGATCTGCGCCAGCGCGTCGAGAAGCTCGAAGCGGCCGGCGTGCCAATTCTCGTACGGCCGACTCAGTCGGACACCGTCGCGTATGGTGAACCAGCGGGCGGGAAGGTACTGACCTGCCTGTTTCAGGACCCGGACGGGATCATCGTGCAGTTCGACCAGCGGCTATAAATTCGGCTGCGCGAGCGGCCCGCGCGCGGCTTCATACGCTGCGCCGACTTGGAAGACGGTCGATTCATCGAAAGGCCGTCCGATTATCTGCATCGAGAGCGGCAAGCCTTCGTGTGACAGTCCGGTCGGGATTGCTATTGCGGGCTGTCCGGTCACGTTGAAGGGCGCTGTGAAGCGTAATACCGCTGTGAGCAGATTCGCAGGCTCGCCGCCTGGCAGCAACGCGCGCGCGCCGACATCGATACGCGGGGCTGGGATTGCGGCGGTCGGGGCGACTAGCACGGAACGATTTTTTAATACTTGCAGAGCCTGGGCGAGCATCACCGCCCGCGCCCGTTGCGCGCGCAGATAATGAAGTCCCGGGGTGAGCATCCCGGCTTCCAGTGCGCGCCGAACGTCGATCCCATAGTCGGCAGCCCGCGTGCGCATCCATTCCTCATGGTATTCAGCGGCTTCGACGAAAGTGATAGTCGAGGATATTCCAGCGATATGCTCGATCGACGGAATTGATACTTCGTCAATTTCAGCGCCTAGCTCAAGCAGCTTGGCGAGCGCCACCTTGAAGGAAACTTCGACGTCCTTATCAAGGCCGATCCGCAGCTCGCGAATGATCCCGAGTCGCATCCCGCGAATCTCGCGACCGCACACCGAAGCGTACTCCGGAACTGGTTCACGACTCGAAGTCGGATCATTAGAATCATGACCGGCGATCACCTGCAACATCAGGGCTGCATCGCGGACCGTTCGCGTAATCGATCCCGCGTGATCGAGCGAATCGGCGAGCGGCAGTACGCCATACCGGCTGACGCGGCTGTAGGTTTGCTTCATCCCGACGCATCCACAGAAAGCCGCCGGAATCCGAATCGAGCCGCCGGTGTCGGTGCCGATCGTCGCAGCAGCTAACTTGGCCACGATCGCGGCGCCCGAGCCGCCACTGGAACCGCCGGGAATGTGCGCCAGATTATATGGATTACGGCAGGTTCCCCAGTGCGGATTGGTGTTGGTCGCGCCGGCCGCGAACTCGTGAAGGTTAAGCTTGCCAAGCAGAATCGCGCCGGCGTCTGCGAGCCGCTGCCAGACCGTACAATCGAAATCGGGCACATGATCCGCAAGGATTTTCGAGCCGCCGGTAGTGCGGATTCCTTTGGTCGAGCATAAGTCCTTAAGCGCGATCGGGACGCCATGAAAGGGACCCCGCCAGTTGTCGGCGAGAATTTCCTGTTCTGCGCGTTTGGCGGAGTTGCGCGCGAACTCCGCAGTAACCGTGATGTAGCAGCCGAGTTTCGCGTCGAGCCGTTCGATCTGTTCGAGATACGCCTCCGTGAGCTCGACCGGTGAGACTTCTTTGCGGCGCAGCTTGTCACCTAGTACCGCGACCTCATGATTCAGCAAATCGGCTCGAGCATTCATTTCATATCTCCACGGTCACGAACGCGCTGCGCTTCCGCGACGAGCGTCGGATAGCCGAACGGCGGCTGGAGGCCATTAAGCCCGAGCGCCTCCAGACGGCGGGAGTAGGCCGTCATTGCCCCGACTATATGCGCGACCGAAGCTGCTGCGTCGCTGTCGAGTTCGTAATCATAGATTTGTATCGCGAGCGCTTTGACGGTTTCGGGCGTGAGTCGCGGCATCAACGTTCACCTAGTTCAGTTTTTCGAAAGCCCGCAGAATGCGCCGCACGCTGCTCGCGTAATCTTCGTTAACCGCGTTCGGCACGAAGATCGGGACTTCGCATCCTTGCGCGCGATACTGCTGCATCCGCTCGATACATCGCGAAGCCGGACCGACCAGCGCGACTGCATCGGCCATTTCGTTGGTGACCGCGGCGGCCATTCCTGCGGGGTCGCGCCGCTTAGCCGCTTCCATGATCTGCGTTGCCGGACGCTCAAAGCCGCTGCGCGCCAGAATCCGGCTGTAGAAGGGCAGCGCGCCATAGAATGCGAGGCCCTTTTGGGCGGCGGCATAGGCTACCTTGAGATCATCATGCAGAAAGACCGGCAGCCCGCAGGTCATTGTAATATCAGAGGGCTGGCGGCCGGCTTTCGTGGCGACCTCGCGTGACGCCTCGATCGATTTGCGCATCCGCTCGGGCGTGCACATATACAGCATCAAGCCATCGGCGAGTTCGCCGCCGAGCTTGGAAGTTTCGAGCGCGAGCGCCGCATAGTAGATCGGAATTGGATTCTTCGGCGCGCGAAATTTCATCCCAAACATATCGAGCTCGCCATGAAAAGCCTGCCGAATCACTTTGGTATCGCGCCGCAAGCGCTCGCGGCCATTGCCCATGTCGATCCCGCGCGCTTCCAGCGCCGGTCGGTGGCTGACGCCGAGCCCGAGCACGAAACGTCCGTTCGCCGCGTCCTGCACCATCTCGGAGGCGGCGGCGCATAGCGACGGCTCACGCAGATAGATGTTCACGATCCAGGTCGCGATACTCACGCGCTTGGTCGCATCGGCGACGCTGAGCGAGCACATCAGAGCATCGTTGTTGGCCTCCGGGAGAAAGACGCCACTGAACCCGGCATCCTCAGTTTCGCGAGCCAGCTGGACGAATTCTGCGTAAGGAATTCCCGACATCGGAGAAACGGTAACACCGAAACCTTTCATCGTAAGGCTCCTTGCTAAGTCGAAATTGAGAAATCGGTGCGGTCCTTTTGAGCTGCATTCTAGCGCAGCCAGACGGTGCAGCGTTAGTGACTCGAAACCTACATCCGGAATATGCCAAAGTTATGCGCTTCGGGGATGCCGGCGTTGAGTGATGCCGCGATCCCAAGTGCGAGCGTGGCGCGCGTATTGAGCGGATCGATTACACCGTCGTCCCAAAGCCGGGCGCTGGCGTAGTAGCAGCTCGATTCGTGCTCATACTTTGCAAGCGTCGGACGGACGAACTCGGCCTGCTCCTCCGCCGACATCGTACCGCTCTCGCGCGCGAGCTGATCGAGCTTGACCGTGAGCAGCGTGTTAGCGGCCTGCTCCCCGCCCATCACCGAGATACGCGAGTTCGGCCACATAAAGAGCAGTCGCGGCGAATATGCCCGTCCGCACATACCATAGTTGCCTGCGCCGTTCGACGCGCCGATCACTACGGTGAATTTCGGGACTTGTGCATTGGCAACTGCATTGACCATCTTGGCGCCGTCCTTCGCGATCCCGCCCTGCTCGTAGCGCTTGCCGACAATAAAACCAGTGATGTTTTGCAGGAATATGAGCGGAATGCGACGTGCGCAACATAGTTCGATGAAATGCGTAGCCTTCAAGGCCGATTCGCTGAAGAGCACGCCATTATTAGCGATGATTCCGACGGGGTAGCCGAAGATTCTCGCGAATGCTGTAACTAGCGTCGCGCCGTAACGCGGCTTGAACTCATGCATTCGGCTGCCATCGACGATGCGTGCGATCACCTCGCGAACTTCATACGGCTTGCGCGGGTCCGCCGAGATGATGCCATACAATTCGGCCGGATCGTAATAGGGATCCTCGGGCGCATCCTGCGTCAGCACCAAAGCAGGATCAGGTCGCGGGCCGAGATTCTCGAAGATATTGCGCGCGAGTTCGAGCGCGTGCTCGTCGTCCTCGGCGAGATGATCGCTAACGCCGGAGATGCGTGTGTGTACGTCCCCGCCGCCAAGCTCTTCAGCCGTGACGACCTCGCCGGTTGCGGCGCGCACTAGCGGCGGACCGCCGAGAAAGATCGTGCCCTGCTCGCGCACGATGATGTTCTCGTCGGCCATCGCGGGGACGTATGCACCGCCCGCGGTGCATGAACCCATCACGACTGCAATCTGCGCGACTCCCGCCGCCGACATCCGCGCCATGTTGTAGAAGATGCGACCGAAGTGCTCGCGATCCGGGAAGACTTCGGCTTGCAGCGGCAGAAACGCTCCGCCGGAATCCACCAGATAAACGCACAGCAGCCGATTTTCGAGCGCGATCTCCTGTGCCCGCAGATGCTTCTTCACGGTGATCGGATAATAGGTGCCGCCTTTGACCGTCGCGTCGTTGGCGATGATCACGGCTTCTCGCCCTTGGATACGGCCGATTCCGGTAATGATGCTCGCGCCCGGCGAATCGCCGTCGTACATCCCGTAGGCAGCGAGCGCCGACAGTTCGAGAAAGGGAGTCTCGGGATCGAGCAGCCGTTTGACGCGATCGCGCGGCAGCAACTTACCGCGCTCGACATGACGCTTGCGCGCACTTTCGGAACCACCCTGCCGGATGCGTTCGATGTCAGTCCGCAGCTGGGCGCATCGCGCGATCATCGATGCATGATTCTGCTTGAAGTCGGGACTTTGCGAGTTGATACGCGATTCGATGCGTTCCATGCGGTGCTGCGTTGTCTCCATAAAAGGTTGCGGTAGATAATAGCTTTAAGCTGTGGAGTTTGGCGAAACAGGTACGGTCCCTAATGCGCGAGCGCGATCTGAAAGCGCTGGAATTTGAGAAGCTGGTCGCGATTGTCACCGGCTTCGCGGTCTCGGAGCCGGGACGGCGACGCGTCGCAGCGTTGCATCCTTCCACTGACGAGACCGACGTCCGGGATCGGCTGCGCGTGACTGCGGAACTAGTCGAGTTGCGGTCACGATCAGGTGGAGTTCCGCTCGACGACTTCGTTGATCAACGCGAACTGATGCTGGCGGTCGCGCCGGAGAGCGCGGTGCTCGGCGGTGAGGCGCTAGTCAGGATTCGTGATTTTGTAATCGCCGCGCGTTCAGCCGAGGCGTTCCTGCGCTCGCGAGTCGAGACCTTGCCCCTTCTGGGAGCGATCGTGCACAATCTGCTCGCGCCCAAGGAACTGGCTGACGGCCTGCTTCGAGCGCTGGCCGACGATGGCGGACTGCTCGACGACGCCAGCCCGGAGCTGAAGCGGCTGCGCAACCGAATGCGCGATCAGCGGCTCGATCTCGAGACCCGCTTGGCCCGCTCGCTCAATGCAGGCGGCATGGAGCCGTTTGTTTCGGACTATATCGTTACAATACGGAATCGTCGCTTCGTATTGCCGCTCAAGCCCAATTATTCGGAGCGTCTCGACGGCATCGTGCAGGACCGCTCGGTCTCGGGCGAAACGCTTTTCGTCGAGCCGATGTGGGCGGTCGAGCTGAACAATCGCCTGATGCTCACCGAGCGCGAGGCGGCTGCCGAAGAGTATCGGCTGCTGATGCGATTGTCGGCGATAGTGCGTGGTTATCGAGCCGAACTCGAACTCACGTTTGAGGCGTTGACCGAACTCGACGCGCTCAATGCGCGTGCGATTTTTGCGGAGCGCTTCGGCTGTATCGAGCCCGAGATCAGCGACGAAATTCAGCTAAACTCTGCGCGTCACCCCCTATTGGTCGCAACCGGCAGGACCGTAGTCCCGATCGATTTGCGGATCGGCGCGGGCCAACATGGATTGGTGATTTCGGGACCGAACACCGGAGGGAAGACTGTTGCGCTTAAGACCCTCGCATTACTCGCCCTGATGGCGCAAGCGGGAATTCTGATTCCCGCCGCGGCTGGCGCGCGGCTCAAAATTTTCCGCAGTATCTTCGCTGACATTGGCGACGAGCAATCGATCGCGGCCAGTCTTTCGAGCTTCGCCGCGCATATCGTGAACATGACTGATATCGTCAAATCGCTTGACGAACCCGCGTTGGTAATTCTTGACGAACCCGGCGCAGGGACGGATCCGGGTGAAGGTGCGGCGCTCGCCATCGGCCTGATGGATTATCTGGCGGCGCGCGATTGCATTGTGGCCGTCGCGACCCACTCGACTGCGGTCAAGCTCCACGCCTACTCGCGCAGCGGTTTCGATGCTGCCGCGGTCGATTTCGATCCTGAACGGCTCGCGCCGCTTTACCGGCTGAAACCCCATACGATCGGCCAGAGCTATGGGCTTGCGGTTGCACGACGGCTGGGCCTTCCCTCTGAAATCGTAAGCGCAGCGGAAGCAGCGCTGCCCGCGGGAAGCACTGAACTGGCCGAAGCTCTGGAACGGCTCGAACAGGAGCGCGCCGGACTGAAACAGCATACGGATCGGCTCATCGACCGCGAGCGCGTCCTGCTGGAGCGCGAGAGCGAAGCGCTCAGAACGACTGCACGCGACCGCGCGCGCTTAGCCTCGGAGCGGAGCGAATTACGCGAGTCTGGTACCCAGCTAATAGAAAACCTGCGGCGTGAAGGCTCGGAGGTGATTGCGGAGCTGCGCAACAAGAACAAAACTCGCCATGACTTGTCCCGCGTGCTTGCCACGGCGTCGGCCAAATTGAATGAGACTGCGCCTTCCGATGCTGCTCAGATACCGGAATCCACCGAACCACTTCGCGCGGGCGATCAGGTGGAGCTGGGTAATCTTCGCGGCGAGCTGCTGGCGATTGAACCGGGGAAGGCGGTCTTCGGTCGTGGCGGTTTGCGGATCGAGGTCGCACCGGAGCGGCTGCGACGTGTTTCATCTACGCCCCCCACCCCCGCTCCAATCATCGCAGTCTCGTCCGCGCGCGACGCGAGCGGCGAAATCAACCTAGTCGGCGAACGCACCGGCGAGGCGTTGCGCAAGCTCGAGGATTTTCTCGATCAGGCTTATTTAACGAATCAGTCCGAAGTTCGCGTGATTCATGGTATCGGTTCAGGGGCGCTCAAGAAAGCGATTCATGATTATCTGGCAAGCTCGCCTTATACCTCCGCCTTTCGCCAGGCCGAACCACATCAGGGCGGCGCCGGAGCGACGATCGTTAAGATCGGCGATTAATCGTAAATCCATCAAAGCGACGACTTAGGTTTCGTCCAATCCGCGGGACTGAGCATCCGTCGAGGATGCCTACTTCGATACTTTCATTGTGGCATTCGCATTGCTCAATCCAATAAGGCACGCGACGGGGAAGTGGTAGTTAGAAACAAAATTGTAAAAAATTAATCATCGAGCGACAGATGGATAGCATAAATGATTATTTGCGAAGGCTGTGTGGAGCGCCGTCGCCTAGACGAACGGTAAATTTTGCTCTTGAGAGATTTGCAGAAGCTCAGAGTTTCGGAACTGCTCATTTTATGACGATAGCCTGTCCTGATTGCGGAACACTGGAGGAGCTACCGCCACTTCCACCTAATAGTCGATCGCTCTGCGCAATCTGCGACGGGAGACTTGAACTTACCAGTGGACGGACGATCACTGGCGCACTTGGATGTGCGCTGGGAACTTTCCTCTTATTATTTCCGGCAAACCTCGCCCCGCTGATGAGTGTCACATTGCTTGGAATGCGGCGGGAGGATCGTCTGGGTTCAGGAGTCATAGCGGTTTGGCACGAAGGCTGGCCGGTGCTCGCCATAGCAGTTGGGCTTTTCGCCGTGATTCTGCCTTTCATCCGATTTGGTTTATTAAGCGCCGTACTAGGCGCAATCTATCTAGGCCGTCGTCCTCTTTGGCTTGGGTGGGCCTTTCGATGGTCTATGTGGCTCGATTTATGGGCGATGCAGGACGTCTTTTTACTTGGATGCTTTGTCGGTTACAGCCGTATCGCTGCTAATCTTAATGTGACAATCGAAGCGGGCGGGTACTGCTTTATCGCCGCCGCGCTCCTATCAATGATTTCGCGAGCTGCGCTCGACCGTCGAACCGTTTGGCGGGAGATTACGCCTAATCGAACAGTCCCGCTGCTTGCTAACAACTCACGCGTAATATCCTGCACCACCTGCGATTTGGTAATGCCTGTCACCAGCGAAGGTCAACGATGTCCGCGATGCGGCGCCCGCCTAACAGCGCGCAAGACCGACTCACTCGTCCGGACGGTCGCTTTGATAATAACCGGCTTCATTCTTTTCTGGCCGGCGAATTTCTTCCCAATGAACGTAGCGTTTCAGGGTGGAAATTATGTCTCGTATCGGATCATCGATGGAGTTCGGGAGCTCTTCCGAGCTGGTTTGGCGCCGCTAGGTATCCTGATCTTCTGCACAAGCATCGCGATTCCCGTCGTCAAAATCCTCGGGCTGGCATGGTGCGTGTCCTCAGTGGTGCGCCGCTCGCCTAAACATCTGGTTGTGAAAACCAGGCTGTATCGACTGATCGATGAACTGGGACGCTGGTCAAATATGGACCCCTTCACGATCGCAGTCTTTGTACCGCTGATGCACTTCGATTCATTAGTCTCTTCCCAAGCGGCGCCAGGAGCGACGCCGTTCATCCTCGTTGTCGTGTTCACGATGTTTGCATCGATCGCTTTCGATCCGCGCTTGATGTGGGACGCCGCAGAGGAAAACCACTGATGAGTGAACAGGGCGACGCTGGAACCGTGCAGCGCACCCATGCTGCGGTTCATCGCAGCAGATGGCCGGGATGGATATGGGCGGTACCGATCGCGGCACTTGCCATCGGTGTCTGGCTCGCTTTCCGCGTCTTCATCAATCGCGGTGTGAACATTACGATCCAATTCACTCAGGCCTCCGGCATGAACGCCGGCAACACTGACGTTAGATACCGTGGATTGAAGATTGGCACGCTATCCGATCTCTCACTTACCACTAACGGTCAACACGTAGAGGCCAAGGTCAAAATCGATAAAAACGTCAAGAAATATCTCGTCACCGGCACTCAATTTTGGTTGGAAGGTGCGAATCCCAGTTTCAGCGATTTATCCTCACTTAAAGGGGTCATAACCGGACCAACTATAATCATGGAGCCTGGTGATGGGACTCCGACCCGCCATTTTGTCGGGCTGGATCATCGCCCGAGCATTCTGCAATCGCGAGATAAGTTGGTGCGCTATATGATGTCGTTCGAGGGCGCTGTCGGACAAATCGGCCCTGATGCGCCAGTCACGTTACGCGGATTTACGGTCGGCATGGTTGAAGGAATCGCACTGAACTACGACGCTGCCACCCATCAGCTCGAAACTCCGGTAACGATTGCGCTGGATCCCAAGCAATTTCACATTAAAGGTGGAATCCTGCCGGTCAATGGTCAATGGAAACCGGTAATGGACTCGGTGCTACAGCAGCTTATCAATGAAGGGATGCGCGGACAGCTAATGCAGAGCCCGCCTTTCATCGGCAGCTATGATATCTCACTAAATCTCGTGCCGGGTGCTCCGGCTACGCGATTAACTACGGTCGGCCGTTTGACCCAAATCCCAACGGCATCAACTAGCGGCGCTGATTCAATCATGCAACAGGTCAACAACGTACCAATCGATAAAATCGCCCAGCAGATTCTCGAAATAACAAATCAAGTAAGAGGTATCGTTTCGTCGCCCAGCCTGCACGACAGCATCAAGCATCTGGATCAAACCCTGGCGGAGCTCGACCGCACCGTCCGCGTCGCCGGACCACAGATCACGCAGCTCGTTACCTCCTTGCGCCAGACCGCCGGCCAGATGGATACGACCGCGATGGCAGCTAATCGTGTGCTCGGCGCCAGCCCCACCAATCAGGACAGCAATGTTCGTACGGCCCTGCATGAGCTTACCGAGACTGCGCGGTCGGTGCGTGCGCTTGCTGACTACCTCGATCGCCATCCTGAGGCACTGATTCGGGGCAACGCCGGATGATAATTGTGCGACGTTCGGTAATCGTATTTGCTGCGTTCGCACTCGCCGCTTGTGGGAGCAGCAAGCCAACTCATTTCTTTGCCCTCACACCGATATCTTCCCGACAGCGCGCAACGGCTAAGCCATCTATGCCCGTACAAGTCGACGCCTTTCATATCCCACCGATACTCGATCGGCCCGAATTAGTTCATGAGAGCGGCGCTAATACCCTCATCATTGATGATCGCGATCGCTGGGGTGCGCCACTCGGCGAAATGGCTCGGAACGTTCTGGCTCAAGACTTGATGAAGCGCTTGCCGCAAAGTGCGGTCATTCTGCCGGATGCGCCTGCGCCGCTCTCTGCGGCGCATCTGGTGGTGAGTGTCGCGAAGTTCGACGAGACTTACGACGGACGAGTAAAACTCGACGCTACTTGGACATTGCTGCATGGGAATCCCGCCACGCCGATCTTGAATCGTGACGTGACTCTGGAATGCAAAGCATCGGGCGATGATGCTGGATCACAGGCTGCCGCTATGAGCCAGCTCCTTGGACAGCTAGCCGATTCGATCTCCACAAATCTTCCAATGAAATCGCCGGCCGGGTGATCGCAATCTTCGAAAATAGTGTAACGCGCATTTTTGCGCGCTATACGTGCTATTGACGTTAGTCGCCTCAAGAATCGCCTCTATGGTCCAACCTGATCATCTACTAAAGACGCGACGATCGTGGTCTGATCTTCCGAGATGCTTAGTCTTATATTGCGGCTCGGTTCAACTTTGAGTCTGATCTTGTTAGTTGGTTGGATTGGGATGCGCTCTGCACAGGCCCAGACCACATCTCGGGCGGCATTATCGCCAATTTCAGCGCCTTCTCCGACGTCGTCCCGCTCCACTAGCGCGAATCAGTCAGAGAACGCTACAGCATCTCTCGGCGCGACTGCCACATCAACCCCGATGCATCAGCCGTCCGCCAGCGCGTCCTCGGCTAAATCGAGAGTCGATCGTGCTGCAGTGATTGCATATCTAAGTGAAATGATTACTTGGCGTCGCAGCCTTGGCGATTTGACGGTATACGTTACAAATCCTGATGAAACACTTTTTGCTGCCGACGCCCGCCAGATGGCGGATGAAGTCTTGAAGCTGGCGTTCGACTTCGCTCGGGCGGCAGCGCTCGTAATCCAGGAGCGGACCAAAAACGCGATCGGCAACAATCAACCTGAGGTGCCGCCATCGTCCGAAAAAACCCCCGAAGCACAAACTATTACCGGAATTCCCGTGATTGATGCTTTGCGCACACGGCGTGATCAGGTTCAAACCACTCTCGTTCAGCTAAACGCTCAGCAAAAAGATTTACAAAGCAAGCTATCGCAAGCAGCGACTAAGAATCGGACTACCATGTCCGGCGAGATAGTCGCTATTCAAGCTCAGATCGAACTCGCACAATCACGCCTCGAATCACTTAACGCGATGATCGATTTCGAGTCGAGCACCGCTCAAAAGAGCGGGTCCTCTACTGCATTGGAAGCTCAAATTGACGAGCTCGAACGTTCTGTTCCACAAACTAAGGCGGCGAACGTGACAGCTTCGCGATCAATCAAATCCATTGAAGCCACTGCTTCTGCTGGTATCGTGGGGCGGCTTGAATTGTTGCTCAGTCTTGCGCGCAAAGCACAAATGCTCAGTTCAGCCATTGATCACACTCACAAATTGGCCAGCTCGGCTACCGAATTGCGTGGTGATTTAGTTGAAATCTTAAGCGAAATCGATCAGCGCGGCTTGTCGCAAACTTCGCGAATCGGCTCAGCCGATCTCGCGACCATTAAGCAAACGAAGCTCGAATTCGAGAATCTCACACATCGCAGTGAACTAGTCAGTAATGCCATTTTACCATTATCCAAGCAGCTGATCATTTTAAATCTCGACTCCGCCAACCTTCTGCATTGGCGTGGAAATGTACATCGGCAATTTAATATCGCCTTGCGCAGCTTGTTGATTCGCGTCGCCATCATTGTTGCGCTACTGCTCGTGATCTTCATTGCAGCCGCAGTCTGGCGCAGACTGACCTTTCGCTACGTACAGGATTTGCAGCGTCGCTCGCAGCTGCTGCAGCTACGACGGCTCGTAGTGATTCTCGCGTTTGTGCTGGTCGCGCTGTTTGGATTTGCCAATGAGCTTGGCACTCTGGCTACGGTGATGGGCTTTGCTGCGGCTGGTATCGCGCTCGCCTTGCAAAACGTCATTATTTCAATTGCCGGATATTTCTATCTGAGCGGACGCTTCGGTATTCGTGTTGGCGATCGTGTGCAAATTTCCGGCGTGGACGGCGACGTTCTCGAAATTGGCTTTTTCAAGATGACCCTGCTGGAACTTGCAGGTGAAAATTCCGGGCGTCAGCCGACTGGCAGGGCAGTTATCTTTCCCAATTCAGTCGTGTTCCAGCAAAACAGTAATTTTTTCCGCCAGCTTCCCGGATCGAATTTCATCTGGAGCGAGCTACGCCTCACTCTGGCCCCCGAATGTGATTATCGGCTGGCCGAAAAACGTCTCGATGAAGTCGTCAATGACGTCTTCGCGCGTTATCGAGATACTATTCAGAGTGAATATCGCTCCATGGAACGAGAGCTCAACATACGCATCGAAATGCCGCGACCGCAGAGCCGATTAGCATTGGGCTCGTCCGGTCTGGAAATTGTGATCCGTTATCCGGCGCGTCTAAGTAGCGCGGTGAAAACGTCAGATGAAATTGCGCGTCGATTGGTCGATACCATTAAGCGTGAGCCCGGCCTTAAACTGGTCGCTCCAAGCACGCCAGCCTTGCAGCCATCAGCGGATTCCAACCAAACGGTCATTTTGTCAACTGACCCGTCGAAGCGCGCCTTATCGTCGGACTCTGCTACTCAAGCACCTGCTAAAACTACTAGTCAAACTCCTGATCCTCAAAAAACGGGTGAGAAGTAAGCTCAATTATAAGGATGGAACCTGTCCCAGTGGATAGACTGCGCAAAGCACTAGAGTTTGAGCGGTCGCACTCAGATTATCAGCCGTCGGCCGTGTGAGGGAGACATCCCATACTGCGCCTAGTCCCAGAGCCGCCCGCGTCGTTGGCGTCATAGGGATTATCGCCGCAACCGGAGTTGGCAAACTCACCGTGCCGACGGGCAAGTACATCAGCGAAAAAGTTGCACCACCTGGATCAATCATTACTCTCCTAGATTCCCGCTACTCGATGTCTTTTCTAGGCTCGCGCCCTATTTAGTAAGCACATACCCGCTGATTATGTACTCCATAAACCATCGAACCTGTTTTAGCGCCGTTCGAAGTGCAGGCTGCCGAAGGATTTGTGGGTGGATCGCAATCAGGGCAATAAAAGTGCGCTCCGTTGGTGACGCTCGAAGGAGTTGCCGCAAAGCTTAGACCCGAGCTGACGAACATCGTCCCGGCAGTTACGTCGCCACTGTTATTACGGAGCGGCGGCGTATAAGCACTCGTGCTTTGCCCTTGATCGTTGAATGCCGTCGTCTTTCCAGCGACATTGGTAGCAAGCGCTGTAGTTACGCTACCTTTCAGCACGTCCCAGCTCGAGCAATTGCTAATTCCCGTCCAGCTAATCTGGATGTAGTTCGACGCGTTTAGCGTTGCCGGGCCATTCGCTACGGTATTCGAGGATGGCGAAAGATAAGTAGTGCCGCCATTATAGTCATGACAGACAATATAATATGGGCCATATGGCGAGCTTCCCGTCGCGCCTACTACTGTAATTACTGGTGCCGCAGGATTTGGTAGCGCAGTAACCGCAAGATGCTGCAGGCCGCCAGTGAAGCTCGGAACGCCACCAAACGTTATGTTACCGTCTATCGTCCAGTTGTTCCCGATGGTCTGAACCAAATTCGGCTGATTGGACCAGGCTATGCCATCCGGCGGGCTTGATTGTGGTGGCGCAGTACCAAACTCGATCTCGTCGAATAGCACCGTACCCTGCATTGCCTGACTACCAAACGCGCTGGTTGCCGATTCCAGATTAACTATTTCGGGTGTTCCGCTATTTACTGAAAGCGCACTGCCACGAATCGCGATATTACCCGTGCTCTGAGGTGAAATAGTGATGAGTGGTGTCGTGCCCGCGAAGTAAGGCCTCCGCCAAACACATTGACTGATGCTGGGCCGGAAACAAACAATGCGCCGGCGCTACCACCGTTTTCAACATCAAGGGCTGGATCAATAAAATTAAACAGATTAAAGCTCGAATTGAAATTGTTGACGATAATGCTCCAGACAGTATTGTTCTGCGGCGACATATAGGTCTTCGACCAAGTTCCGCCGCTGCCCGTCAGAATCATGCAAGCCCATCCGCAGGCGTCGATCTAGAGATTATCCGTCTTGGTCACCCCCGAAGTATTGGTGTCAATGTAGGCCGATAGCCCACCAGCGCCACTCATCCGCAGATCGGACTGCTCTGTATTGAACGACGAGTCTGCGGTGAATAACGCGGCATATTGGCCATTGAGTTCCAGATCGTGATACCGCCCTCCGGTGTTGACCAGTGATAAGATCGCAGTTGTTCCACTCGCGCCGAAATTATCGAACTCGGCGCCGCTGCCTAGCGTCAATCCTAAATTACGCACTGCCAGCCAGGCCCCAGCGCCTGAAGGCCCATCATCTGGCGCCATATCGATGCCGTTCCAGCGATCTGCGCCGATCAAAAACGGACTCGTTGAGGTCGGCGTACCGTTAATACTGAGTAAATTATCAAAGTTCAATAGCAACAGACTATTCGAATCCCCGACAAACTTGGTCGAATCAGCTGGGTAAGATGTACTCGTACATGTTCGACCTGCTGGAATAAGTTTGCGAATCTCAAATGAATCGATCATTGCTGGCCCGACATTGTTAAGCGTTCCGGTCGGCCCGGCCATGGGAAACACTTCCATTGACCCGCCCAATACCTCGTCCTCATCGGCACGTTGCGTGATAGTGCCATTATGAACAGCAGTTGCCACGCGTGCACCATCCAAAAATAAACAGACGTTCGCTCCGTCAAACACTGCCTCTATCTCGTGTGCCGTGTTAAGCGTAAACGCGCTGTTAGCGCTATGCACTTCGGTTTCGGTACCACTTACTTTGAACATTGCGTGCAGCGCGAGATTCGAATCGATGTAAATCTTCGCCGCGCCATTGCAAGTCCACGCGCCCCCAGGCGCGCTGAAGCCACACCCTTGGCCATCCAGCTCGCCGTCGCTGGCAAATAAAAATGCCCCGTCGCTAGGCGGCGCCGCGCCAACCTTCATGAATCCCCTAATGTCCAACGCGTTAAGACCATTGAGTGGCGTGAGCCCGCCCGCTCGCATCACATCGCCTAAATCCAGGACAAATGGCGTCGTACTGTCATGCCAGAAAAGTGATTGGCCCGCTCCGCTCGCCAAAGCAGCGGCAGCGATCGTTCCTCCGTTTAATGACGATATTAAACTCGCAGCGCCGGCGACGAACAATGGTCCGTAGCTTGTCGCAAGAGCATTCGTTTTTTGTACAATCGCCGTCGCATACATGCCGTCGCCATATATTCGCATACCGGTACCGCACTGCACTATTACCGGCTTTAGAAATAGATATTGTCCCGCAGGCATATAGACGGCTGGTACTGTCGTCGTTCCCCCCGGAACATTGTCCGCCGCGGCACACGCGGCATTGACGGCGCTCTGTACAGCCGCTGACGAGTCCGTGCTCGCGTCAGATGTCGCCCCGAACGCCACGACATTATAGACCCCGTTGATGTTGTAACCGTCGATATTGTTCGAGCCATCACTCGCTCCGCCCCGTAAGCTGTGAACGCTCGCATTACTAGCGATCGTAGTAATCGCCGCAGCAGCTCCGGCAGCGCCTTTAATCAATATCTCACTGGCGTTGAATGTAGTCCCTTGAGCGGCGCCATATTGTGCTGAAATCCCGGTACCACTTAGGTTGAACTGTGCAAATGACTCCACTAAGGCGCCCCAGTTGCCTGCCTGATCCAGGCTCCACAGACTCTTGAGGCCATTTACCGGCGTAGTGATGTACAGATTTGCGCCGCCCGATACTGCTACTAACGCGAGCTCACCAGCTGATGCCGGTACCAGCGGCGGCAAACTGACAGTAGCGCCACCCGTATTGACGCCAGTACTGGTATCAATTGGTGACGTGGCGTTCACATTTCGTATATCCGCGATTCCCCCATTAAATTGATTCGGACCACTACTGCATGTCCAGGAATAGGTGCTCGGCTCGCCAGGGCTTCGCGGCCCACCGATACTCAGCCGCTTTCTATTGCGAAAATCTTCGCTCGCTGCCGGATGGTGAAACCCGCAAGTCGGCTTGCGCACGATACGCCTTGCGCTCCTCAGCCAGCACCTGGAAGACCCGCCGTCGCGTGCACCCGGCCTGCAGCGCAATCGAATCGACGCTTAAGCCCATGCGCCGCAAACTCAGAATCTTGCCGCGCCGCGAGTTCGGATGCGGTAGCTCGAGCCGTTCGCCGCCGTAAATCTGCGCCAGCTTCAGCGTCGCCTCAGTCCCAATCAGCTGACTCAGAACGTCCTCCGGCTCTGGCATTTGCGGAACATAGACCCGCACGCCCCCGAACGATTCGACCAGCTTGAGCGCCGCCGGCTCTCCGATCGCCTCGATTAGTTCATCTAACATCGACGAACGCCCGGACCGTGCGACGCCATGACCTCTCGCCCCCTCGCCCCGTCGATGCTCACTGTCGTGCGCGTCGAGCGACAACGATGGCTTGTTAAAGTATCGCCGCTCTATCATCACACCCCCCGATCAGCTAAAGATGAATCATGCAAGCAAAGATCGCGCCTTAGCTCGTCCAATAACTTGGCAAAGCTACCGTCAAGCGCCCGTCGCTGCGATACCACATTGCATGCGTGAATAACGCTCGAATGATCTCGCAAAAATGCCATTCCGATCCGCGGAAATGACGCCATCCCATGCTCGAGGCTCCATATGCCGCACTTTTGGCTAAATCCCGGCACAAATACATTGCAATCTGGCGAGCAGACGCGACCTCTCGCTTTCGGCTGCGCGAAAGCAACTCGGCCCGGCTTAACGCAAACGCCTTGGCTACTCGATTCTGCACCTCATCAATGAAGCCTGCTCTGTTTAACATGCGATTTAATTCCTCTACAGTAGGATTATTACGGGTGTTAAAAACTATTGCTTTGTTTTTATGTCACTTATGCGCGTTAAAGGATTGTCATTTGTGATGTAATATCCTACTGTAGGAGAGATGTCAAATTAGCGTCGAAGAGGAATTCAGACGCCGCCTGCGCCTGATCATGCAGCAATTCGGCTCCGTCGCCGATCTCGCTAAAGCCATCGGCGTCTCCGACAATGCTATCTATAAATGGGTGTCCGATCGCGGCCAACCCGGGATGACCAGCCTTGTCAATCTGGCCAAAGCTGCCGGAGTATCCATTGAATGGCTGGCTACCGGCCATGGATCTGCGACTCTCACCCAGCTCGACGATGCCCCTCGAGCTTCTGCCAATCTGGTCTCGATGCCGAATGCATTTGTCCCCGCCTCTGCCCTCGGCGCATCACTCAAAAGCCTCCAACTCGTCGATTATTTGGGCTTCCGTCCTGATTGGCTTCAGCGTCAATTCGGCATCGACCCGGATGCGCTCGCGCTGATCGAGGTCTACGGCGACTCGATGGCCCCCACCATCGACGACGGTGACCTGGTCCTCGTCGGTCGCCATCAGTCCGTATTTTGTAATGACGGCCTCTATGTTATTGCGAATGGCGACCAGTTGATGCTCAAACGGCTCCAGCGCCAGCTCGACGGCACAATTCTTATCCGCAGCGATAACCCCGCCTATGAACCGCTCCGAGCATCAGCCGATCAGGTCAATCTCTTCGGTCGAGTACTATGGATTTCCGGCAAACCTTGACGCCAACGCTCAACCTTAACGAAGCGCCGAGGTAGCACGCTCTACGACGCGCAGCAAAGAGCTGCTCGCCGTACTTGCGTGTCGCGCGAATAAAAATTAACATCTGGTCAAACTTACACATTAAAGCGCCGTGAGGATGGGCAGTGCACGGCGGCGATTAGCAACGACCTGGCTCAGGTGATTGAGCTGATTGACGAGGCGCATATTCTTCTCGAACGGTTTGTCGAACGCGAACATTATGCTCCCAATATGGCTTGGGAATCAGTGGTTGAACTCCAGGAATTGACCGAGCGCTTACGTCAGCTTCGTCCACCGAGAGTATTCTACCCGCGTACAATCTAGGCTCTGCGCGAGACTGCCGATTACCTTGCAAGACGAGCGGCGCTGGTCTCACTAGACCCAATGGTTGTAGCGCAAAAAGAATTCCGCCCATCACGAATACTGTCAGTGAACATCTGACGGCTCCGAGCGTGCCTGCTCCGGAGCGGCGCGACGGGCGGTGGCATTGTCGATTTCCTGTTGGAGGAAGAAATTCAAGGCGGTCCGAATAGTCGCAATTGCGGCAAGCTGTCCGATCTCTGACCAGGTGGGCGCAATCGCTGTGCGCAGAATGTCTGCCCCAAGCTCGAATTCCAGCGCTAAAGCTAGCCAGCGCCCCAAACGCAGACGTACTTCCTCTTTAGCTTCATGTGAGCACTCCGGGTTGTGCGAGCTGGAATATTGAGCGATCACGATCCCCGTTCGGATGGCTCCTTCTATCACCGCGATCGCAATTACGAGTCCGGCTATGAGCTCCGTACCCGTAGCCAGCCAGATAGTGAATTGTTTTATGACCTCGGTAAACACTGCTCATTTCGTTTCACAACGGATATCTTGCCGCTTGGCTCAAGTGCGATTAGCTGTGCTTCGGAAAGTTGCGCCAGCCCAGCTCCCCTGACCGCCTCATTCAGATCCGCCTCACTGATTGCTTCCCGAACGAGCGTTGATGGTTTAGTGATCCCGTTACGCATCAGTTCAATCATCGTGCCTTCCAGAAGCCTCGAAATTCGCAGTGATCGTGCTGCTGCTTGAGCCAAAAGCCAGTGCAAAGCCATTAGCAACGTAGTCGCTGCCAGCGTGCCACCTAATGGAGCCTGACCGGTGAGCGCTCGGCTTAAGTTTGAGCCGATTACAATTGAAACGATGATGTCGAGTGCTGCCCATTTGCCGAATACGCGGCGTCCGGTAATGCGGACCACCGCAAACCCATACACAAAAATGAGTGCCGCGCGTGCACACTCCTGCCACCATTTGACATTTGTAGTTAGAGCACCTACTCCAAAAATCGTATCCATGCCTGACATGTTCAGTTTAGTCCTGTCGCTCCCGCTGATTGATTCGCTCAACCAAAGACTCACGCGCGGTGAGTGAATATCTCAAGAATCGCGCCAGTATGAATATGTCGCGGCAGTATAAAAGATGGTGAGATGAAGCGCTGATCATCCTCAGTAGATGAATGGACTGATGTTCACCACCAGCGTCACTGATGAGCCGGTAGCGTTCCTCAGTGCCAAGTCTCTGTCACGTGGACGCTGCCTGCTGCGAGATGTCATGCGACTCCGGCAGCGGGCAGGTATCGCCCTTTTCCAGTCCCAGCCCTAAATCAGGCGTCCGTAGCCGACAAATGCCGTAATGCGAAACCCCAGATCAATAATCTCCGCTCGGTGAAGTAGCAGCGCAGTTCATCATATAGCGCTTCAGAAGCTTGGGTATGATCGCCCGCCAACACCTCGCATACCACACCGCCGCCTTTTCCCGCGCAGTAAGAATGACGCTCTCGCGAAAGTTTAGCAGCTCGGCTATCTTGTTCTTCGGTCAGCCCTTGTTGCCAAGGCAACCCGCCCGTGAGTCAAAGATTGCAGTCATTCTTCTCCGCCACCTTAAACCGCACCATTTCGATAAGTCATTTTGGCCCGCCCCCAGCCTCTATCCTCTACCAATATCGCTGACCATCACGAGAGCAGGCAAAAAGCTTTGGCAATTAGTCCGCCGTTTAAACATTCTAGCGAGCGTGGAGGCATCCGTTGATCTTCCGGTGATCTTCCGGGAAAGAGCGGTCTGACGATCTACCCTGGTAAAGGACGTAGCGAATCTATCTTCTCCACGCGAGCCATCGACGAAGCAGCCGGTCCACGCGCGGCGTGAGTCGCGTGCGATTGTAAGCATCGCCAATTTTGCGAATCGCCTCGGCCTGAGTCGGATATGGATAGATGGTTTGCGCTATGGTAGAAAGCCCGAGTTTGCCGACCATCGCGAGGGTCAGCTCCGAGATCATCTCGCCGGCATGGCTCGCCACCACCGTCGCGCCGACAATCTGGTCGCTGCCCTCACGCACGTGAACCTTGACAAAACCCTCCACCTCGCCGTCGAGCACTGCGCGGTCAACGTCGCCAAGTGGCTGTACAAAGGTGCTGACCCGGAGGCCGCGAGCGCGCGCCTCATGCTCATAAAGTCCCACCTGGGCAATCTCCGGATCGGTATATGTACACCACGGGATGGTCAGCGCGCTCATCCGCTCGCGTCCAAGAAAGAGGGCATTCCGAATGACAATTCGCGCCATAGCATCCGCCACGTGCGTGAACTTGTATGCCGAGCAGACATCGCCCGCGGCAAAAATCCGCGGATTGCTGGTGCGGAGATGGTCGTCCACCTTCACGCCGCCTCGACGATCGTACTCAACACGCGCCGCTTCGAGATTAAGTCCGTCCACAACCGGCGCCCGGCCCGCTCCGACCAGGATCTCGTCACAAGCAATCTCGCGATTCGCGCCGCCGCACTCCAGATTAATGAGCTTTTCGGAGCCATTTGCCGCAACGCGTTGGATTCTGCAATCTTCGACGATTTCGATCCTATCGCGTACCAGAGCGCGCCCGACGATTTCAGCGGCCTCCCGATCCTCACGCGGCAAGATTCCTAACTCGGATTCCAGCAGCACGACATCTGAACCGAAGCGACTGAAAGCTTGCGCCAGCTCGCAGCCCAACGGTCCCGCGCCGATGACGACGAGACGCTTGGGGGGCATAGTCAATGAAAAAACCGTCTCATTAGTAAGAAATCCGGCTTCGCTTAAGCCTGAAATGAGAGGCGCGCTCGCGCGGCTTCCGGTCGCGATCACCGCTCGGCTAAAGTGCAGAGTCTTTCCGTCCACCTGGAGCGAGTCAGAACTTAAGAACTGGGCTTTGCCGATGAAGACGTCAACCCCGAGGTCGTGGTAACGGACGGCCGAGTCCTTCGCGCTGAGTCCTGCTCTAAGGCGTCGCATCCGCTCCATCGCTGCAGCGAACTCGATTCGAACACCATCGGGAATGGTGACGCCGTATTCGCCGGCGCGACGCGTATCGGCGTATGCTCGTGCCGCCCGGAGCAGAGCCTTTGATGGCACGCATCCGACATTGAGGCAATCGCCCCCCATCAGCCCTCGCTCGATCAGCGCGACCTTTGCACCAAGCCCGGCTGCTCCGGCAGCGCTAATAAGTCCGGCTGTGCCGCCGCCGATTACGACTAGGTTGTAGCGCGCAGCGGGCTCCGGATTCCGCCACTCCGGCGGGCGGACGTTGTTAATCAATTGCAGGTCGTAGGAATCAGTGGGAATAGTGGACTGTAGGGATGTTGCCAAAGTTTCCTTCACAAGAGGCTTTCTTGCTTGAGTGCTTTACAGGCTACGTGACAAAGAGGAGTCGAGCGGTTGCTTCGGTTCACGAGGACACTCATATCAATTAATTCTTGTATAGCCATTCGCATAATGACTTGCCTTGATATCGCATGTATTACTTGAGCAGTGACAATTTCGCGGAGAAGCTCAGTAATAACGGTTCGGCTAGGAGCTGCGGGTTCCTGCGATCGCGCGCTGAAGGGTATTGAGATCGGCCGGCTTTATCAGATGGTCGTTGAAATCTACTGCTCGGCTGCGCTATCGGTCCTCGGCTTTGCCATAGCCGGTCAATGCAATCAGCCTGGCTGTTGCACCTTGCGGCGTCTGTCTAAGTCGTCCGGCGAGCTCGTATCCATCCATCTCCGGCAGGCCGAGATCAAGCAGCACCACCTCGGGATTAAATGACGCGACGCGTTCGAGCGCCTGGGCCGGTGTATAGGCAGTTTCTGTGGTGTGGCCAACCAACGTGAGTAATGAAGCAAGCGAGGCGGCTACTTTGGCATGGTCGTCCATGATGAGAATTCGGCGCGGCGAGACTTTGAATTCTTCGATCTCGGTAATCGCGTCATCGGAGTATTGAAGGAGCGGCAGACGAATTTTGAAGACGGAGCCGTGTCCCAGCCCCGTACTGTGAGCATCGACCAGACCGCCATGCATCTCGATAAAACCTTTGACCCCGGATACTCCAATTCCGAGGCCGCCGCCTTGAGAACGAGCCAGCGTGCGGTCGCTCTGGACGAAGGGATCAAATATATGAGGGAGCAGATCGGGAGAGATGCCGATTCCGATATCAGAGATTTCGATGATGGCGGTTTCTTGTTCGGCACGCGTTTGCACGCGAATGGTTCCACCCGTATCGGTGTACTTGGCGGCGTTAATCAGAAGATTCTCGACGCATTGCACTAGGCGCGCGAAGTCCGCGTCCACGAGTAATGGATGAAAGCTGGGCCTGATCGAGAGTTTCTACTGTTTTTGACGCACCAGCGATTCAACGGCTTCCGCGGCGTGGCCGATCACCTGTGAGAGGTCCACCACGGTGCGTTTGAGGTCAATGCGGCCGCAAGTAATGCGCGAGACATCGAGCAAGTCGTCAATCAAACGGGTGAGCTGCGTCCCCTGCCGCTTGATCGTGCCACCCGCGGTTTGCGCTTTAGAATCAGCGGGCCTGGTTTGCGTTAACATTTCAGCGGCATTGGCAATTGGCACGAGCGGATTGCGCAGCTCGTGCGCGAGCATCGCGAGGAATTGATCTTTCTGGCGGTCTGTCTGTTCCAGCGCCATTCGCGCGTGGACCTGAGCTGAAATATCGCGAAAATAACAGACGACGCCATAGCGATTATCGGGAAGCGGTATGCGGCTGATCTGCCACTCGTAGTAGTGCGTGTTTCGGCTATCCTTTCTTTCCTGAATGCGCTCTGGAGTGGAATAGGGTTCGCCCGTGTCCAGCGTGTGGCGGAATACCTGCGCGATTTCGTCCGCGTAGAATTCCGGTGAAAGAATATGCATCACTAGGTCGAAATTACGACCGATCAGATCCGGAATATCGCCGAATACCGCGTGTGCAGTTGGATTAACTTGTCTTATGCAAAAGTCAGCATCCACCAGGTACACAGCGATGGGTGCTTCCTTCAGCAGCGTCTTGAATTGCGCAGTGCATGCAGCGGCAAGCGCTTGCGCTGAGTAATGTCGGTAACCAGCAAAGCAACGCCTTCGGAGGACGAATAAACGGCGACCTCAAACCAGCGTTCGTACGCGCCGTACTAGTATTCGAAGCGACCTGGGCTGCGATCGTCGGAAGCCGCATGCAACTGCCTGTCAAACTCAGTGTCACGCAAATCGGGAAACGCCTCGAAGATGTTGTGGCCAATCAACTCTGCTTGTGACTTGCCGGTAATATCGAGCACCCGAGGATTAACAACCATGTAGCGCCAGTCGTGATCGAGGACGAAGAACTGATCGGTAATACTTGATATGACAAGGTTAAGGCGCGTGCTGACGGCTTGGGCGGCCCGCGATAGCGACTGCGCCTGTTCCAATGATTCTCGATACAGCCGGTCGCATTCGAGCAGCGCACCCACCCGGGTGAGAAGCTCGCGTCCTGAGAACGGCTTCATTAAATAGTCGTCAACGCCGGCGTCGAGACCTTCGATACGCGAGTCCTCGCCCGCGCGAGCTGACAGGAAAATAACGGGAATAGCTCTGAGTCCGGGGTCGGTACGGAGCGTATTGAGCAGACCAAGGCCGTCGAGCCGGGGCATCATAATATCGGTCAAGATCAGGTCAGGACGGTGGCGGCGAATTGCAGCGAGCGCCTGCCCGCCGTCGCCCACCGTTTCGACGATGTACGAATGAGCGAGCAAGTCGCGGACATAGGTGCGCGTGTCGGCGTTGTCGTCAGCTAATACGATGCGCGTACCGAAGGTTCCGGCGAAGCGTTAATCGAACGATATAGGAGCTTCGCTGAGGATGCGTGATCGGGCAAAGCTTTCTTGTGCGCGCTGCGGTAGCCATGTCAGGGCTTCGTAGAAGGCATGTGCGCCGATCGCGGGCGACGCCGATGCGCCGAGCGCCTTGACGTGATCGGGAGACAGATGTGCGATTTTGGCGGATCGAACTCGGCGAGCGTCTCGGTATGCTGGCGGTCCTGATCATAGGCCCGCGCCTTCGTGAGTTCGTGGGACACTGCCGCGCGCAACAGCGAATAGAAGGTGCGATAGGTTGCATCAAGCGCCCGGCGGGGACTGACGCCAGCTATCGTTATAGCGAAGGGATGCGTGATTCCGGAAATGGTGATCGGCAATACGAAGGCCAAGCGTGGTGGTTCAGGGTACGGCCCGCAATCGCGCAGATCGAGTTTCTCCTGCAGCTGATCGACCTGTACAGTCTTGCTGTTATGCATGGCCTGCAGGATCGGCCAGCATGGTTCGGATGGGGCGGCGAAATCGATTATATAGGGACTTGCGACGGAGCCGGGCGTAAGTCTCGCGCATCCAGCGAGGGTCGCGCGCCGGCCTTCTGAATCGAGCAGGTACAGCATCGCGAAGGGCACGTCGAGGGCGTGCTCAGCCAGCATTTGAGCGATGAGTTCGCAGGTTGCGAGGACGCTCTTCGCCTCGACCGTGCGATCGGCAACGTCGCGCAGCACCATCAAGCGGCGTTCGGCGAGCGACTGGTCGGTCACCTCGATGACGGGTGATACAGCCCGGCCACCTTGCCGGTTTCATCGCGAATGGGGCTGAAGGAGGTGAAGAAGGTCTCCTCGAGATAACCATTGCGGTCGAGGAACATTCTCTCATTGACGAGAAACGTGGCCTGGCCGGCTCTGGCGCCTCGCCGATCGCAGGCCGGGTTGAAGACCAGCACTCTCTGAAGTCCTGTCCCAGCGAATGCGGTGTTTGGCGGCGCAGACCGGCACGTAACCATCATTGTAGATTGCGTGCATCGCGGTCCCCAGATGATCGAGATCGGGAAGTTTGAGGCGAGGCACAAGCTTACAGCCATGCGAAGGCTCTGCGGCCAAGACTGAATGGGGCTCAGGGGGTACGAGACCAATCCTTCTCACGGATTACTCACCCCATCTCGCCGCCGCCCGCGAGAAAGTCGGGAACTTCAGGCGGCGCGCTGTTTTTAGAAGGGTTCGATATAGTATTCGCTGACATCGGGCTGTTCGCATGCTTTCAAAGCAGCAACTTATGGATGGTCGCGTGGCGCGTCGAATCTGATGATGCTCTAGAAAGAAGATCACGCCCGCTGCCAGCAAATCGACATTACAAATTCCTCGTCAGGGATCAATGAACGCTAGTCGATTGCTGCGGAGCTGTAAAATAGTTCACGCGCCCAGAGGAGGTTCGAGGTTCGGCTCGATTCGTGAGTGAATAGCTCACACCGATTAGGTAGATAAAAAAATAGTCACGAGAAATAATCCTGCGCCAATGAGTCCGACCAGCATCGAACCGAACCAAACGAGGCGCGTGCGCGTGAGCGCGGCGACAGCGCCCAGAGCAATAGCGACCTGAAAGAGCGCTACGCTATCGGCGAATCGATGGTGTTGATGCAACAAATGGTCAGCTTCGGCAGACTTGCTATCACGTTCATGCTCCTTGTCGCGAGCGGTGTGTTCAATTTCGACCTGCTCCCGCGCATAGCGCTGCTGCTCCTGACGGAACATCGGCGGCGGATTTTTACCGGAGGAGGACCAGAATAGTTGTGACGCCTGTTGGAGCGCGGATTTGATCCCTTTCGCCTGATAAGCAGCCCATTGATCTGACGCTTCCGCCTGCAGCCGGGTAGCTTCGGTTTTCAGCACGAGCGCTTCATTAACAGTACCACCGGCGAGGAGCGCGGCTACCGCGCCGAGAGCGGCGAACAGCGCCGTCGTAAGGGCAATAGTCTTGAGCAGTGCGCCGCCCTCGCGCTCGAATTCCTCATGGATTTTTTCATCCAGTTTGTCAGTATCGATTTCCGGCGCTTCCGGCATAGAGGTCTCCTAATCGAAGATTCTTTAATAAGACTCCGCAAGCTTGCGCGGATTGATCGGAGAATATCGCGTCAGGCTCATCGGCGGCGCTCGAAAATTGTGTGGGCTACAGCAGTATCTTCTAAGGTCTTCGTCATGACCGCGCTGGAGCGCGCTCGCCGCCGGAACCGATGACCTTGATCTTTCGGGACAGTCCTCGATACGGTACGCACAGTCGTCAGTGAAGCGCTGGTCGCAACGAATCGCAAGACACGTAAGAGGGAAGCCTAATGGCTTATGTGAGTCTCGTTCCATTCGCGCAGGTTGAGTCTGCAGTCCGGGACATCATGCGAACCTACGACAAGGAATATACAGGATCGGAGTTCGTGATCATGCCATTCGCTAAACAGCGCGCAACTTGGCAACCTGAGTCGATTGCTGGATATCCACCATCGCCGGTTAGCCATGCCTGACAGCTTGATGGTGCGCGTCCTCGCAGCCCTGGCGTTGCTCCGTCTCTTACTATTCCTTCCCTTCCTATGAAATGAATTGCGAACGCATCGCACGCTGGTATCGATGGCTCGAATACGCCGCGTTCGGCAAGCGGCTGGAGCGGTGTAGAAACTATTACCTTCATTCAGTAAGTGATGCGTCCAAGGTCCTGATGCTTGGCGAAGGTGATGGAAGATTTCTGAAGGCCTTTACCGCAGTGAGTATGCGATCAGATATTGACTATGTGGACGTGAGCGCCGCAATGCTTACTATCGCGCGTCATCGTCTGGCCCGTGCGCGAGGAACGGAAGACGGAACCGTAGGTTTCTTTCGATCAGACGTGCAGAATGAACCACTACCAGGTTCATCGTACGATCTGGTCATAACGCATTTTTTTCTCGACTGCTTCAACGATCAGGAAATTGACAGGATCGTGTCTACGATTGCCGGCTCAGCATTAACCAACACGCGATGGCTGGTCTCGGAATTCCATCAGCCGATTCGGGGCGTCTGGAAATATGCCGCGCTTTGCATCCTGTACGTCATCTATGCCTTTTTCCACTGGACCACCGGGCTCGAGTCGCGCCGTCTCCCATCCTATAAGTCCGCGCTTATCTTGAACGGCTTCTTTCTCGAAAGAGAACAAATGTTTCTTAAAGGCCTCCTCGTCTCCCAGCTGTGGAGACGAGAGGCGCCCGTTCACGTCGTATAACGCCTTTCGAGTGGTTCTTTAATAGGCATGATTGCGACTGCTTTCTATGGAGAGGCCGGATTCCGTAAGTTTTCCCTCTATGTAATGGGCCGGCACAGCTAGAAAATTCGTAGCTAAACAATCTGTATTACTGCTAAATTCGTGCGATTGCGGTAACGCTTCAGCACTGCCCAAGCGATCCGCAGAAAAGAGGGAACGTGCAGTGCAGCCGAACAACAAGAAAGTAGCTGCTCGCCGGATTTTGAGCATTTCGATACCGTCTTCTGAAAAGACAGTTGATCTTCGCGGAGTATCGACGTTGAAGTCGAACATCGATCACGCGTAACAGATTCTTTTCTTCAACTTATGAACGAATCCGGTGCCACAGTTATGGGCATGACCAGCCCGGGGCTTTCAATGATCTATTCTTCGCAATCACGCTTCATGCGGGATTTCTCGGCCAAGACGCGCTGCTGATTCATGATGAAGCGCATCTTGAACCCGCCTTTCAAAAATTACTCGCGGCGATCAAAGACGAGCAAGCACGCGCAAAGGAATTCGCTGCCTTCCATGTAATGACGTTAACCGCAACCTCGCGGGTGCCGGTAAGTGACGAGCCGCCGCTACTCAGTGAAAAGGATCGTGCAGACGTCGTGATCAGTCAGCGGCTCAATGCGAAAAGGTTGATCCGGTTTCATCCGATCGAAGAAGAAGCCCAGCTGACGAGTAAAATTGTTGAATGCGCCTTGGCGCACAAGGATAGCGGTCAAGCGATCCTCGTTTTCCTGCAAAAGCTGGAGCAGGTGAAGACGTTGCCGAGCGATTGCCTAAAGAAAGACCCAATTTCTAATCGGAACTTTTCGCGGGTTGGAACGCGACGCGCTGATTCGCGACCCGATCTTTGCGCGCTTCTTACGCGCAAACGACCTGACTCCGGATACGAGCAATACAGTCACTCCCCCGCAAGAGAGCGTTTACCTGATCTGCACCTCCGCCGGCGAAGTCGGGATCGATATGTCGGCGGATCATCTGGTCTGCGATCTCACACCGTTTGACAGCATGGCGCAGCGCTTCGGCCGGTTTATCGCTATAACGGCGGTGATGCTCACATGGATATCGCTTTTGCGACCGAAGAAAAAGACGGTTCTGGCAAGAGGGTCAGTCAAAAAAGCGAGGTCTATGAACGCGCGAAAAAGCTGACGATCGCGCTTTTGAAACGCCTGCCACGGGACGATTCCAGAACCTCTATCTCGCGAGTCCGGCGGCGCTCAGCGAATTGCCTGCTGACGATCGGCGCGCAGCCTTTACGCCCGAACCGACGATCCTGCCCGTCAACGAGATTCTCTTCGACGCGGGGGCCCTGACTTCAATAAAGACCCTGCCCGGGCGACCCCCGGTCGTAGATTGGGTGCATGGTCTCGCCGAATGGGATCCGCCTCAGACCTATATCGCATGGCGCGAAGAAGTCGAGCTAGCCACCGGCGAGTTGCTCGAACTAAACCAACCCGAGGAGCTGCTCGAAGACTATCCACTCAAGCCGCACGAGCAGTTAAGAGACACTACTTATCGGGTATTCAAAGAACTCCAAATCCTGTCGAATCGGAATCCAGCTTTGCCGGTCTGGATCATCGAGGAGCGCGACATGGTCAGGGTTACGACGCTGGCTAATCTGGTTGAAATCGGTGAGAACGCGATTGCCAATAAAGTCGTCCTATTGCCGCCCTCGGCTGGCGGATTAAAGGCCGGCCTGCTCGATGGCAAGGCGGAGTTTATCGAAGACGCGCGTGATCAGTACGACGTTGCCGATCAGTGGCCCGACAGTGACGGCCATTTTCGCCGCCGCCGTGTATGGGATGACGACGAAACACCCGATGGAATGCGCTTGATTCGCACGATCGATATCCGTCCGGATGCGGACGAGCTTGACGAAGATCAAATCGCGGCACGCCGTAACTGGTGCTGGTACGTGCGGCCGCGCTCGGCTGACGACGATGGGTCGCGCAGCGCTCAGCAGCCACAATTGTTGCAGCCGCATCTGCGATGCGCCGAGGACTTCGCGCAGGCGCTCGTCGAAAAATTAGGGATGCCTGAACCGATAGCCGCAGCAGTCAGGCTAGCCGCGAAATGGCACAACCTCGGTAAAGATCGCAAAGTCTGGCAGTACTCGGTCAATAATCGTGAATACCCTGACCGGGTGCTAGCAAAATCGGATGGCCGGATGCGCCCGCTGGACCTCAGCGGTTATCGCCACGAGTTCGGCTCGCTGATTGATGTGAAAGAGTGCCCCGAGTTTCAGGCGCTGAACGAGAATACGCAGGACCTCGTGGCCCACCTGATCGCGGCTCATCATGGCCATGCGCGGCCCCATTTTCCGGTCAAGGCGGCATTTGATCCCGAGCGCCGGGCCGAGCAAGTCACGGCTGTTGCGTGTGAAACACCCCAGCGCTTCGCGCGACTCCAGCGTAAGTACGGACGCTGGGGGCTCGCCTATCTTGAATCGTTGCTGCGCGCCGCCGACTTCCTGGCGTCGCAAGCCAACGACCGGCAGGAAATTGAGAAACCGGCGCTCGCGCCCAAAGGCCCCCGATGAGTCACAGCGTCGAACCGAGTATCAGCGTGCGCGTCGATCCCACCAATCCCGGCCAGTTCTTCGCCTGCTGCGGCCTCCTGGAACTCGCCGACCGCCTCTGGCATGGCGCCGAAGGCTGGTTCAAGAATTCTGCTTTCCATTTTCGACCAGTAAGTGATGATGACCCCGGAGAGCGGAGTCTCAGTTATCTGATTCGCGCGATCGCAGCGGCGCCGCTACAGCCGCTCGATGCAGAAAATGAGACTTCATCGCCGCTCGAGATACTCGCTCCATTTCATCTGCGGCTCGACTGGTGGGAAGACGAGCGTGCCGACGGCAAACAACTTATAGTATGGGCGGGCAGAATGAGCAGCTTTCGGATAGCCCGTGCGATGCAAGCCATAATGGGCTGGGAAGAGCTTCAGAATGGTGCCCTCCTCGATTACGCCACGATCGTGTACGACCCAGCCGAACCAGCTAAAAAAGTCGAGCCCTTTTATTTCGATGCACGCCGGGGCTCCAGCGCTCTTCCCATTGATATTGACTTCTCACCCGACAGTCTGCAGATGAGGAATTTGGCTTACCCGGCCGTCGAGTTCCTGTGCTTCGTCGGATTGCAGCGGTTTCGTCCGGCAATAACTCATAGACGGCGAGTATTTGAATACTGCACTTGGGCGATTCCGCTGATTACAGAGATCGCACCTATTGCAGTATGTGGACTGCTCGACATCGCGGGAACACGCGCCTTTCGGTTCGAGAATATTTTTCGAACTGATCAGAAAAAGCACAAGGCATTCACCAAGCTAATCCATTAAAGAAGAATTATGACAAACGTATTGGACAAGTTCGATCACTGGCTGAGTGATAACGGACCCGCAGCATTGGTCATCCGCGAACATCTGATGCCGGTCGAAGGGCGCGGCGGCGTGGTTTTCCCTTCCACCTTCGCCGCCAGCCAGAATGGTAATTTCGCTGGCGGCTACAACATCGATCATTTCAGCGAAACTGAGAATGTTTGTCTGATCGATAGCGTCGGATCACAAGCGAATCGGATCGAGCCGTTGTTCGCTAAACCGGATTATGCGGATTTGATCCCCAAGATCACCATTCAGGCTGGCGAAAAGATCGTTAATCTCCTCGATGCGGGCCATCGCGCCGGCGACGCGCTCGTTCGCTGCTCCGAGCTTCAGGCAGAACTGCAGAACGCCTTTCACTCGGTGCAAAAGGGCGATGCCGAACCGTTAGCGAAACTCGCGCCTACCTCGCTCGTCTTCGGCGTCTGGGATTCGCGCGACACCGGAACCAGACTCCCTCGACTACTCGCCTCCACCATCCGCGCCTTCAACGTTCGCGAGCTCAAACGCTCCGCGCAATACATACCCGCGGCCGAGTACGTCGTCAGTGGGTTGCTCGAAGAGGCCGCTGACAAGAAGACCAGCGATGCTTATGCGGAACGCGGCTTTGTGCATGTCCCCGTCTCAGGCGCTCCCGGCGGCGTGATTGCGACCGGTGGCATCCGTCGCGATGCATCGCTGCATCTCGCTGCCTTGCGTCTCCTGTTCGCCGCTGGCGAGGTAAAAACCATTGCGCTGCGCCGTTATATTCTGAGCCTCGCGCTTGTCGCCTTCACCTATCCACCCGCGGGATATATTCGCCAGGGCTGCAATCTTGTGCTCGATCCGGATCGGCCGCGCGAGTTCGTCGAGGTTCATAACGATGGCTCGCGCCGCGCCGCAAATGTGACGCATGCCGAAGCGCTTGAATATGCACCGGCGGCGGTTGGCGCCTTTGGCATAGGAAGGAATCACGCAGTTGATTTCGACAAGGAACGCGCCAAGCGCGACGTGAGCGGCGACCCTGCCAATGGCGATCGCAAAAACAAGAAATCTCGCAGCAAAAGCGCTGAGTAGCTGTGGATTCATATCTTTGCCTTTCGATTCGCCTGCTCGATTCCACTTTTCACGGCCGCCGCGATCGCGGTGAGCACGAATGGCCACCGTCACCGATGCGCCTCTTCCAATCGCTGGTCGCTGCGGCCGCCGGCGCACGTCGGCAAGCACTCGCGACGCGTTTTCATGAGGCGCTGGAGTGGCTGGAACAGCAGCCCGCCCCGATGTTGCTCGCTCCAAAGGGCGTGAGCACCCCCGGATATCGCATCTCAGTCCCGAATAATGCCATGGACGTCGTAGCCCGAGCATGGTCGCGTGGTAACTATTCAAATGTTAACGACGCCAATCCTGCGACTCATCGCACGATGAAGCTGGTGCAACGCACGCATCTGCTCGGCGGCGACGCCATCCAGTATCTATGGAGTTTGTCCAATCCGCCGGACGAAGGAATCCATCACCATGTTGAAACGCTCGGCGAGATCGCGCGTAGCGTTGTAGCCCTCGGCTGAGGGATCGATATGGCTGTCGGCCATGGGGCGATCCTCTCCGCTGACGAGCTCGACGCTTTGCCGGGCGAGCGCTGGCTGCCTGGTCGTGAAGGCATCGCCGACGGCCTGCGCGTTCCAATGCCGGGAACCCTCGCCGATTTAACCACCCGCCATCAGCGATTCCTCGCCCGCCTCGGTCCCGAGGGTCTCAGCCCACCGCCGCCGCTGACGGCCTATCGCACGGTCGCTTACCGCCGCGCCTCCGATCCGCCGTCCCATCCTTCGGTCAGCTTCTCGCTCATGAAGCTCGATGGCCGCGGGTTCCGTCCATTCGATCCTGTGCGACACACTCTTACGGTTGCCCGCATGATGCGCCGTGCCGTCGAATCCGCCGCCGCGATTAGTGCCGGCTGGTCCGAGCGCGAGATCGCCGAGTTCGTCCTGGGCCATCGCGAGGCCCGCGACAGCGCTACTCATATTCCGGTCCCTGAGCCACGATTCGCCTATTTGCCCCTACCTAGCATCGAGCGGCGCGGCGGTGATTCCGTGGTGGTCGGCAGCGCCCGGCGCGTGATGCCCGCCACGTTCGCTGAGGGCTTCTCAGAAAAGCTTGACTGGGCGCGACGGGTGATGCCCGGCCAGGACCTGCTCGATTCCGATCACCAGCCGGTGGCGCTTCTCACCCAGTTACCCGATCGGGAGCCGATGGTTCGCCATTATCTCCAGCCCGCTTCGACCTGGAGCACGGTTACTCCTGTGGTCTTGCCAGGTTACGATGATCCAGACCACTATCGGCGACGTCTCCAGCAGGGCGCGGCCGGCGCAGACCAACAGAAAACCCTGCTGGCGCGACTCAGTCAACGGATTGATGGCTTGTTGCGCAAATCGATCATTCAAGCGGGCTTTTCCACTCTGCTGGCCGCGCGCGCTGAACTGGAATGGCGCATCACCGGCTTCTGGCCCGGTCTCGATCGCGCCGATCGCTATACGGTGCCTGAGTATCTGAAACGCTTTCCCCGGCTCCACGTCCGGCTTATCTGGCGCGATTCGGAGGGCCGGCCGCTTAAAGTTCCAGGTCCAATTTGCCTCGGCGGCGGCCGTTTCTATGGCCTCGGCCTCTTCGCAGGCGAGAATCTCGATGCGTAATACCTACCTGGTTTGCTACGACATCTGCGACGATAAGCGGCTGCGCAAAGTATTCAAAACGATGCGCGATTTCGGCGACCACCTGCAATACTCCATCTTCGAATGCCAGTTCACGCCCTCCGATCTCGTACGATGCCGCCACGTGCTTAGCGAGATCATCGACCATCGCGAGGACCAGGTTTTATTCGTCGATCTCGGTCCGTCTGAAGGACGTGGCGATCGAGTGATTACGGCGCTTGGCAAAGCCTATTCACCGCTCGATAGTGCCTGCATCGTAGTCGATAGCGCACCCGCATCGTCCTCAAGGCCGGATCGCTCTTTCTAGCTGGCCTCGATGCCGAAGCCCGCAAAAAATCCTCCGGCGCGCGCTCCTGCCCCGCGACCGCGTGAGCGGACCGCGCCCGCCGCGCGAACTCAAATCGAGCTGCCCGATTACTTGCCGGCCCGGATGCTCAATGAGTTCGTCTATTGCCCGCGCCTCTTCTTCTACGAATGGATTGAAGGCGTGTTCGCCCATAACGCCGATACGATCGAGGGTGAGCTGCGGCACGAGAAACGCGAAACCAAAACCGATCCGCTACCGCCGCCCGAACCACCAACCCAGCTCCACTCGCGCTCCGTGATGCTGAGCAGCGAGGCTCATCACCTGCTCGCTAAAATGGACCTGATCGAAGGCAATGGCGGCGCTGTCGTGCCGGTCGATTACAAAAAGGGGTGCCGCGCGACACTGACGACGGGCCGCAGGCCTGGCCCGCCGATCGCGTACAGCTATGCGCCCAAGCCTTGATTCTGCGCGAGAACGGCTACCGCTGCGACGAAGCCGTCGCTTATTACCACGCGACTCGCCAGCGCGTGCGGGTCACGATCGATGACGCCGCCCTTGCCGAGATGCTGTCCGCGTTGGCTGATGCTCGCGCGCTGGCCTTGCGCGGCCGGATACCGCCGCCGCTGGTGGATAGTCCAAAATGTCCGCGCTGCTCGCTGGTCGGCATCTGCCTGCCGGACGAAACCGTCTTTTGCGAATCGCTGCTGCCGATACCAAATCCGCAGCTCTCACTATTTGACGATGGCGCCGATGCGCTCTCGCCGTCTCTCCATGAGGCTGACGAACCACTGCGCCGCCTGGTTCCCGCGCGCGACGACCTCCGTCCGCTTTACGTGACCGGTCACCGCCTGACCATCGGAAAAAGCGGCGAGGTGCTGCAAATTCGCGAACGCGACAAGCCGATTCAGGAAGTCCGCATCGGCGAACTTTCCCAAGTCAATGTCTTTGGCAATGTGCAATTCACCGCAGCCGCGATTCAGGCATTATGCTGGGCCGAGAAGCCGATCGCCCATTTCTCCTTTGGTGGATGGTTCTATGGCCTCACGCAGGGAATGGGGCTAAGGAACGTCTTTCTGCGCAAGCAGCAATTCGCTTTGGCCGCTGAGCCATTGTTCTGCCTCAACGTGGCGCGTGAGTTCGTCGCCGCCAAGATCCGCAACCAGCGCACGATGCTCCGCCGTAACCATGTCGAACCGCCGTCACTGGCGCTAACACAACTCAAACGCTACACCCTGCTGGCGCTCAATTGCGCCGGTCTCTCGAGCTCCTCAGCATCGAGGGCAATGCGGCGCGCATCTACTTCGCCAACTTTACCGGGATGCTCAAAGGCGCAGGCGCCTCCCCGAATCAGTCTTTCACGTTTGAATTTACTCGCCGTAATCGGCGCCCGCGGAGTGATCCGGTCAACGCCTTGCTATCGTTCGCCTACACCCTGCTGGTCAAAGACCTGACTATCCTCTGTCATAGTATTGGACTCGATCCTTTTATTGGATTCTTCCACCAGCCGCGCTTCGGACGGCCGGCGCTCGCGCTCGATCTAATCGAGGCTTTCGGCCCCTGATTGCTGATTCGGTAGTAATCGGAGCAATCAATATTGGCATGCTCGCCCCCGAAGATTTCATTCGCGTCGGGCCGGCTGTGGCGCTGAAGCCCGCCGGCAGAAAGGCCTTGCTGCATGCCTATGAGCAGCGGATGGACGGCCTGGTGACCCACCCCCTGTTCGGTTATCGGGTGAATTACCGGCGCGTGCTGGAAATTCAGGCGAGATTGCTGGGACGGCTGCTTACGGGTGAAGTTGCTCGATATATTGGCTTCGAAACGCGCTAATCATCGCGAGCGGCGAGGTGACCGCCAAACCCCCGTCCCCACTCGCGAACGAAAAACCCTTGTTGCTCTTACGCTTTATGGTTAGCTTTATGGTTATACGATGAACAGCGCACCCGGGGATCGAGCCGGGCGTCAGCATCGCTCGCAAAACGCTGCAAAACTCTTTGAAATTCAAATGTTTACGTAAGGCCCATTTCCGAGCTCAGCGGAGCACGGCCACATTGAAGTGACTACTGAGATGGCGGCTTCGTTGGCAAATATGTCCATTTCCGTGCTCAGCGGAGCGCGGAAATTTCAGCCGCCAGCAGCCATCTAAGAGCCATCCTTCCGTGGTCCATACGATACAATGCAGCGCTCAGGAACGAGGCGCCCGTGCTCTCTTCCCCATCGAAGTCAAATAGTGGAACGGCTTGGGCGGGTGCCGCTCCTATCATGATCGGTAGCACCACTCTTGCGCTTCTTCAGCGATCTGCGCGAGTGGGTGCTGAAGTCCCTGCCGCGGGTACGGCGTCAGCTCGGCTTTATTGATGCATCATCGCGCGCCAGACAATTAGACCGAAGCACTCCTTATTTCGCGCATTCGCTGCCATCTGTGCGCGAGTTGGATGAACACACTCCGATATAACTGCCTCTGCTATTGGAAACTATGGATTTGAGCAACTGCCGTGAAGAGCTGCGGGTCTGAAAAAGACTCTCAAGCGGAAAGGGCTGACTCTTGGGCCGCTCCCCTCGCAATAAATATTTGACGCCAGCCGCATGATTTCATTATGCCACGTGCAAAGCCGCCAAACTTGCAAATACGTGGGTTGGTGTGAGACTCGGCTTGATCTGCAATTCTAATACCGAGACCTCCTCCAATTGGACTTGATAATCTTCGATTTCACTGGTCGAGCCCTGAGGACCGAAGTTCCACTGCTGGCGAACAATTTCTCTCAATGGCCCACCGGCCTGAGACCATCGAAGTGTGAACTCCTGGGTCCGCTCAACGGCGCTCTCTGAAAACTCGACCCTGATTCGACGAAGCGGTCGCGGATTATTCAGCACAATGCGGATGAGCTGCTCACCCGATTCGGCTGCACGCCAACCTGGACCTTCTCCTGCCACTAAGGCGAGCTCAATAGGAAAATCCGGATTCTCAGATGTGACTTCGACCGCGGCAATCTCGTCGAGATCAAGCCATTTTTCCTCACGATTCGCGAGCGGATCGATGACCGCCGGCCTGATGATGGTTTTTCGCATGCCTTATTCTCTCACAACGGGGGCATGGATGATTGAGGCACGCCGTTTTTGTTGAGTCGGAATTCAGTACTGTTCGACCATGCAAATGCGGGCGTGAGCTGCACATTCCAATTTCAAGGTTGGCTACCGCCAATGACGCGATAATATTGATAGATTGAGTCAATATACTGTTTTATTGTGAAACTCGAGCCCGAATACATATGCGCCTCCTTCGGAGCATGGCGCTATGACTGGTCATTCAGGGCGGAGCTACAAACTAATCAGAAAAGCATGAAGGATCTGTAACAATGAGATATTTGATTGTGTTGATTGCATGTGCCTTGATGAGTGGCTGCGCTGGCGCCGGATTACTCGCTGGCAGCAGCGGCAGCACTGCCGCAACCGCCTCTACCGCCGCCACTACCGTCTCCACTCTGCCGAGTCCTTCGGTGTTCGATTACGCCGGCAAGTCGAAAATCAAGCTGGCGTTCGTCAATCCCGCCGCGCTGCGCGATGGCAGCAACTGGACCTATGCGAAGATTGTTGAGGAGCAGTGCGCTTTTAGTAATCCTGATCCTCCTTTTTTCATCCCCAATGAAAATATGACTGGAGGATGGACTTTCGCCGGCCGATTGAACAAGGACGATACTTTCCAGGTATTGACTTACAAGAACATTCTGACGCTAGGACTGATGGAGGGCACCGCCCAACTCGGCACTTGGCCGGTCAAACTCATCACGCTGAGCGATTTTCCTCAGGAGTACCTGGATGAGAGATTAGCTTTTGTTGATGCTAGTAAGCTGGATTCGTCTGAGCAGCACGAACTCGTCAGCAAGTACATGGCCGACTCGGAGCAGCTTGAGGCGCGCGTAGCGCAACTCGAGCGAGCTTATGATCCGCAGGAGAATTGCCCACGTGATCCGAAAGCCAAAAAATAGAACAGCGGAAAGTTAAGTAAAAACAAGGGAATCGCACGGGTCTGGGAAAAGAATAACTTAGAAGAGCAGATCTCATGGGAACTATGGTTCGACTATTACTTCCCTAAACCTCCGAGAAGCTTCCTCAGACGCTCTCCGGCTATACGGCGCTGATCAGCCGCATTACCTCGCTAATTGACCGCACTCGCCTGACATGCGCACCAATCAAACTTGTGTCAATTTGACCGGCACTCGTGAGTTCGCTCAATTACAGGCTGAAGTTGCAGTTACCGCGAGCGAGCTGGATACGATAGCCGTCGCGACGGAAGTAGGACTCCCACTTGGGCTGCTGGTGGGCGGCTTACTAAGCTGCCGGTCGAGAAGTTACAGAAAGATTGAACGATAAATCCCTGCTGGCAGTGTTGGCGCGTATGCCCCATCAGTTCCAAGATTTTCTCTATCACTTATGGCCTGCAGGGCGCATAACACAAAATTCCTAATCGAAGCTATCAAAACGATGCGGCTGCAAACGAAGCCGCCCGGGTGCAAGCGTCAGCAGTGAATTGAGCACGCCGCATTTGTAGGGGAGGCGCTCGCAGCCCGCAATCATCCAACAATGAGCTGACTTGTAGAGTCTTCCATCACACTTATCAGCTAATTAAGTGCATATCTGATATCCGTGCTGCGTTATCTACTAGATTATCGCCATACCACACAAATTTGGTGATGTAACGAGTCATTAATTGCTTTAGCTTGATTAATTTATTGTTAATTTTATGTGAGACAATTTTGTCCAGCAATATACAACTAAGGCGGCGAGAATCAGACAGGTCTGAGATCTTGGCGAATTCGGGAACTCTTAGACGCCAAGTCGAGTAAACCGGTGACTGCCGATGAAAGGATGTTTGTATTGCGATCAGATTCAATCAGGCCCTCTCATTTTGTATCACATCTATGGAGAAAATTAAGGCGGGAGCTCGAAGAGTGTTCATCGGCAGCTACTCGCCGCGAGCCGGCATCGCACCTATTTGGTGGTTTCCTGGGATTGGCAGCTCTACTTTTAATTGTACGGTTCATGCTCCTCAAGCATCCTCCGCTGCGACGATTTTCCCCGATTCTCGTGTACCAGGATCTTCTCATGTGTACAATAATCGCCTGGGCATTTTACGTTTTTTTGAAGCTTCCATTGTCGCCGTTCGCGAGACGAATCGTCGTCGTTGCGGGCTGGTGTACTTGTGTGTTCGTGGTGGGCTATACGGCCGTCAGTGCGATAATTTATTCGGTTCTTCACGCTCCTCTGACCTATCCATTGTGGCTTGCCAGCGATAGTTTACGCGGCGCTCAAGCCTCGGTCTCGGCGGCGCTTTCAAGCAGCTCGGTACTGATTGTCGTCAAATCGTTTCTTATATTTGTGGCTGTGACGGAAGGTCTCTGGCGTCTCGTTCCGAGTTTCGTCGAATGGGCGAGAGCGCGCTTCTACTCGCCGATTACTGCGTTTCTGTTAGTAACCTATTTTCTCGCGGCGCATATGTGGAGCTCTGCGAATATTCGCTACCTGCCCGCCATTGCAAACCCGGAACTTGCGTTCATTTCGTCGCTGTTCGTTCCGCTTGATCCTCTCGTAACTGAGGTTGTACCGAAAGTCTATTTCAGTGACTTCGCTCGCGAACGCAATCTTAATGCTGGCGAGACTGGTTCTACCCTGGCGGTCTCGTATTCGCCCATCCACTATCCTGCCAAATGGCATCCGCGCAACATTTTACTGATTATTATGGAGTCAGTTGGTTCGCGCCGTTTACAATTGTACGGTGCGCCTTACAACGATACTCCTCAGATGCAACGGCTGGCGCGAAATGGGATGGTTTTCGATCGCATTTACGTCGCTCAGGCGTACACTTCCGGCGCGATGGGAGCAATTTTCTGTTCATTATACCCGCAGTTCGGATGGCAGCCGATTACCCGTTCGACGCCCAACATTGACGTGCCCGGGCTTGCCGATATCCTCGTTCAACATGGCTACGCTACCGCCTTCATCCATCCCGGTCAGCTGGTTTTCGATAATGAGGGAGAGTTTCTTCGCGATCATGGGTTCCAACAGGTAATTGCAAAAGATGACGACCCCACCGTCCCAGCGGACAGCGAATTGTTAGGCGAAACCACGGCCTGGATTCACTCGCATTCCAGCCAGCCTTTCTTTCTAACGCTCTGGACCGAGGACACTCATCATCCTTACTTTGCCGCTACCTCGCACGACTATGGAGTTGCCGATCCCAATCTCAATCGTTATTTGAACGCGGTGCATTCAACTGACCAACTGATCGGTCAACTGGCGGATGCCCTCGACAAAATGCAGCTCAGTGACGATACACTGATCGTAATCACTGGAGACCATGGCGAAGCCTTTGGCGAGCATGATCAGACCGCGCACAACTGGACAGTTTACGATGAGGAAATGCGCGTGCCGCTGATGCTGGTGAATCGGCGACTATTCCCATCCCAGCAGCGCGTTGAACGCCTCGGCCGTCAACTCGATATTGCACCGACTTTGTTAGCGCTGCAGGGTTACGATCAGCCTCCCTCCTGGCAGGGGAATAGCCTTTTCAGTGCAAATGCAATTGCTCACGCTTACCTGTTTTCGAGATACGGTAATTATACCTTTGGGTTGGTCGATGGTCGTTTCAAGTACATTTACGACTTCAACCGCAAACGCCAGGAATTCTACGACTTAGCTGCTGATCCCCGTGAATTGCATGATTTGGCCGCCGAACCCGCCAACGCGGCGACGCTCAACTCCGATCACCTGAAAATCGAAGCCTGGATTCTGTCCCAACGAGATTATTTGAGTAAACATCCGCCGACTCACACCCTATTAGCGCTTGGCGTCGGAGGCAGCGCCGGTAATCCACATCCAATTAAGCCGCTCTCGGCGCCTGTCAAAACCACGGACTGAAGCGGGTAACCGCGATTACCCCCCTGGAATCGCTAATGCTGAAACGTACTGATGAGCGTCGTAATCCGCCGTGGGTAATGATGAGCTTGCAGTGCTCCGCGGCTCAATCGAAGTGATAAACCAATTTCAGCATGGCATTGTGCGAGTCGTAATCAGAACTGACCTTCACCGGTACGCCGGCAACCCGCTGCTTGAAGCCCGGACGGAACATTGGCGCCAAATAATGGTATTCGGTGGCGATGCTCAGACGACGAGCTAATGGGTAGGAGATTCCAATGATACCCTGATAAGCCAGATTGGCCTGAGTTCCGCCGAACGGTCCCCGGTCCACTCCGAAGGCTGGCCTCGTATTGTTTAACGTGGAAACCAGCTCACCCACACCGCCTCCGAGGTATGGCGTAAATCGAGTCTCATTGTAGAAACGATAATAGCCATTGAACATCATGCCAAAAGTATGCATGTCGCCCCCTAGGAAAAGGGGAGCAGAGCTCGCAATGCGATCTAAATGGTTCTGCCGAAAAGTAAATTCAAAGTCAGTTGCAAATCCGTTCTTACATTCGTATCCAGCTGAGGCGCCGGCAAGCCAGCCGGGATCGTAATTGTTGTGAGCATGGATGCTGCCGCCGCTGGTTGCTGTGGTTACCCGAGCCGAATCTTCATTCAGCAGCGATGTCCCGCCATGTATATCCGCGTAAAAACCATCGGCCCAAGCCGAGGCGGAGAATAGTAGCGCACTTACCAGCGCTACTCCTGCCATCAGAGAACGACCGGAAACAAATTGGCCTCTCATACCTTCACCTTCCATTAATAATGTAAATGGTTTCGAAACCTAGTCAGAGACATATCCCTTCAATCGTAGCCGTGGGCATGAACGCAAAGAGAATGCCAAGAAAGAGCTGATAATTATCGGTGTAATTATATGGTCTCATAAAAGATAGTCCCTGAAATCGAGTCTGAATTCAGAAAATTGTGGATGCGGCGCTGTTTCACGGCCTGATTGATTTAATTAAGAAGCAAGAACAGCGAAAATGTTGCGCGTGATGAGCAGGTTCGGCGCGCAGTGGCCAGCTGACCTATTATCTCGTCACTAGTGCTGCTCGGGATGGGCTCTGTCCGGCGAGGATACGATTTCGGCGATGAATCCATCCGGCAGTTCACGATGGCCGTAGATGAAATCGCCGTTAATATCGCTGACCTATAATTTTTGGCCAATAAACCGCAGCCCTCAGGGATTGATAAACCCGCTCGCAACCAGTACGAGTTTGCCCTCGGGCATTACGCGATAGATCTTCCCGTCCGGCCGCAACGGTTGCCCAAGGGGCGCCGGGATTTCGTAGTGCCCCACGTCTGTGACAAACAACTGACCGGCATAAGCTCCAAACCCAGCGGGCGCGAAATCGAGTCCGCCAAATAAAGTCGGGGCTTCCACTCGGGCAGCTCTGCAGAAGTTGGCTGATTCAGATAAACAAAGGGATTGATGAGTGGGTGCGGAGGTGTGGTGATGGGAGCGCGGCGAACATTCGCGTCACTGGCCTGGAACTCGAAAGAGCAAGTGACGCGGCGCGCGGTTTCCGGCCGAGATGGACGCGGTACTCCCGGAGGCGCAGCGGCCTGCACTGAGCGAGCCGCACTATCCCCAAGCCGGCCCAGGTCGCCGGCCGGTGGGGCTGGAGAAGATGCGGCGCATCTACTTCCTGCCGCAATGGGTCAACCTCTCGGAGCCGTAGGCCGCAGATGCGCTCTACGCCAGTGAGTCGATGCGGCGTTTGGCAGCGGTGGAGCAGTATGCGCTGACCCAGGCGATCTGCGCGGAGGTTCAAGGCCTGCGGGCAGCGCGGCGATGATTGCGACGCGCGGGCGCCATCATCGCAACGCCCAGCTCGACCCCGAGATGAAGCAGACCCGCCCGGGCCGGAACTGGCGTTTCGGGATGAAACTGCACAGCGGCGCGACCAGCGCGGGATCGTGTCCACCCGGAGGACGACCGACGCCAGCGTAGCCGACCTCACCTCGTGGCCGCAGCTGCTGCACGGTCAGGCGTGCGAGGTGTTCGGCGATCCGGCGTACTGGAAGGAAGCTGATCGCAAGTTCCTTGAGCTGTATAACTTAAGACTTGATCTGACGGTGGATGGTTAAGGTCCGCAGTGTCCGGTTTAAGTTGATTGTCCGATTATACGCAGCGACCATAGTGATCATCGCGCTTGAGTAATACTCAGAGTTCCGCGCCCGCCGCAACCGCGGGAGAAAGCAGCTTTTCCCGCGCCAGCGAGCCCGCGTCGATGAAAGTTTGCCGCGGAGTCTTGCCGTAACACCAGCGGCCCTGATGCGGCCGCTGTTCGTTGTACTCGCGCAGCCAGGCGTCGAGGTCAGCCTGCAACTGTTCAATGCCGGAGTAGATCTTCTTGCGGAACGCCACCCGGTAGAACTCGTTGAGCACGGTCCGGTGGAAGCGCTCCACAATGCCGTTGGTCTGCGGGCTTTTGACCTTGGTGCGGGTGTGATCGATGTTCTCCACCGCCAGATACAGCTCATATTCGTGGCGTTCGGGTGCGCCGCAATACTCCGTGCCGCGGTCGGTTAACACCCGCCCCAGCGGGATCTGATGTTCATCGAAGAACGGGATCACCCGGTCATTGAGCAGGTCAGCCGCCACCAGTGGGGTCTTGCGGTCGTAGAGCTTGGCGAACGCCAGTTTCGTGTAGGTATCAAGGAAAGTCTGCTGATAGATCCGCCCGACGCCCTTGAGCGTGCCGACATAGAAGGTATCCTGCGCCCCGCAATAGCCCGGGCATTCGCTCTCGAACTCGCCGTGCGCTTCCTTGTCGGCCTTGGCTTTCTCCAACGCCGCCAGTTGTGACTCGCTCAGCACTAAACCTTCCTGCGCGCTCTTAGCTTCTAATGCTTTGAGCCGCTTCGGCAGGGTCTCGAGATCGTGCCGCTGCCACACGCAGCGTACCCCGGCCGCCGACACACTCAGCGCACGCTTCTTCAGCTCGTTGGCGACGCGCAGCTGACCCCAGGCGGGCTCGGCGACCGCGATTGCCACCACCGCCTGCTCGATCTCTGGCGCTACCCGATTCCTGAGCACCGGCTTACGCCGCGAGATCTCGTGCAGCGCCGCCTCGCCGCCCTTGTCGTAGAGTTCCTTGAATCGGTAAAAGCTGTCGCGGCTGTAGCCCATTACCCGGCACGCCTGCGACACGTTGCCCAGCTGCTTGGCCAGCTCCAGCACCCCTACCTTGACCCGGATTACTTTCTCTTCCTGATTCATCGCCCTCGTCTCCTTCTTAGGACCCGAGGACCTTACCATCATTGTCAGATTAAGTCTTGGCTTTTACACTTGAGCCTTGGGAGGCGCGCTACCGGATCAACCGGCGTCCTACTCAGCGGCAGTTGAGCGAGCGCCGGCGGAGAATCAATCGGACCCGCGCCCGTGGTGAGCCTGGATTCAGAGTGGTCAAGCACTTGTAGGGTTCGCCAAAATCAAATACCGCGGCCTGGCCAAGAACCTAGCGCGCGCACAGACCATGTTCGCACTAGCCAAGCTCTACCAAGTCCGGCGTCTATTGCTCCCAGATGGGGCGAGGTGCGCCTTGTGACCCGGATAAACGAAACTACAAATGCGCGTGATCGCTCCCAAGCGGCCAACCATCCCGCGCGCGGCTGGCTCCCCTGCTCGTGGTACTCGCCACTAGGACAACCAGCTGCTGCATAACCACCTGTGCAGAGCTTCTCTAGAGTTGTGTGATATCGTTGATCAATGGCGCGGCGGACAACCGAGGACAGCCCGGGCCTGTTCAAACCCAGACGAAGCACGGCGCAGCCGCTGGCTGAGCGGATGCGTCCGTGTGTGCTTGAAGAAGTTGTCGGTCAAGAGCATCTGCTTGGCCTGGGCAAGTTGCTCAGCCAACTCGCAACGAGCGGAGCATTGCACTCCTTGATCCTGTGGGGGCCGCCGGAAGTCGGCAAGACCACGATTGCGCTACTTCTCGCACAAAAATCCGGCGCGCGCTTTGTTGCGTTAGCTGCCGTGACGGCCGGAGTTGCCGACCTGCGCGATGCGGTGGCGGAAGCCCGCCGAGCGCTTGACCTCGAAGGCAAGCGCACGGTGGTGTTTATTGATGAAATCCATCGATGGAACCGGGCTCAGCAGGATGCCATCTTGCCGTACGTCGAGAGCGGTCTGATTACGCTAATCGGTGCGACTACCGAAAATCCCTCTTTTGAAGTTATAGCTCCGTTGCTTTCGCGCGCCCGCGTCGTCGTGTTGAATCCGCTCACCGAGGACGACATTGCGAAGCTCATCCGGCGTGCGCTCGACGAGCCTGAACGCGGGCTTGGTGCGAGCCGCTTGACGATCGAGGATAACGCCGAGGCCGAGTTGATCCGCTTTGCCGCCGGTGACGCGCGTCGTGCGCTCGGGACGCTGGAAGTCGCCGCCGAACTTACAGCCAGTGCGCACCGCAAGACGATCATGGCTGCCGACGTGACTGAAGCCGCGCAGCAAAAGATGCTGCTTTATGATCGTGCGGGCGACGAGCACTACAATATGATCTCCGCTTTCATCAAAAGCATGCGCGGCAGCGACCCCGACGCGGCGCTTTACTGGATGACCCGGATGATCGAGGCAGGCGAGGATCCGCTGTTCATCGCTCGCCGGATGGTGATCTTTGCGGCAGAAGACGTCGGCAATGCCGATCCACGGGCATTACAATTAACGATTTCGGTCAAAGACGTAGTCGATTTTGTCGGCTTGCCCGAAGGCATCATACCGTTGGCGCAAGGCGTCGCCTATCTGGCGAGCGCGCCCAAATCCAACGCGTCGTATCGCGCGATGCTCGCGGCGCGTCAGGATGTGCGTGCGTTCGGCGCACTGCCGGTCCCGCTCCATCTGCGTAACGCACCCACTCCGTTGATGCGCGGTCTTGGGTACGGTTCCGAGTATCAGTATCCGCACGACTATGAAGGTGCAGTCGCAGATCAGGCTTATCGCCCGGAACAACTCGAAGGGCGGAACTATTACGCGCCAAATGACCGCGGCTACGAGCTATGGATTCGTGAGTATCTCGCAGCCGCGCGTAAGCTGCGCGCAAAGAAGCGCGAGAGCTAAGTCAGGGTGACGGCGCAGTCGTGACGATTTGGATCAGCCGCGAACCCATAAAGCGGCCCTCTCGATCTAACTGATAAGCGACATCGGCAGTGCCGAGGTTGGCGCATGCGTGACAAGTCTTGAGGGAGAATTTGAAGAGCAGCTCGCGACCGCCCACGGGGACGTCGCGTATCTGTGGCCAGTTTAGTGAATCCGTCCAGACGATCGCGTCAGGATGCAGCGCCTTGAATTTCAGATAATCAGGATAGGAGTCCAGCCGAGGCGGATTCCAGAGCGGAACCAACTCGCCCGATTTTCCCACCAACGCCCAGCCCTCCGAGGCATCCGCCCACACCATCGCGGCGTGAATTACGTCAACCAAACCGTAATTACGCACTTCCGCGATCGTTGCTGGGACCGGTGCAAGGCGCATGAAGGCGATCGCTTGTTTGCTCGCTCCATTCTGCTTCATCCATTTGGCGAGGCAACTTCTCTGGTGTTCGTCAGCAGTAGCCTGATACTTCGCAAAGGGGAATTGTTCCAGACATTTATGTGCCGCGTCGAAAAATCCGCGAGGGTTGAAACTGGCAGAGGACGACAAACCACCGGCAAAGTCCGGCACAATCGAAATCCCAGACTCAGCGGCGAATGCCAGGCGGCTCGTGATCAAAATGATGACGAGCGCACCTGATCCAAATCTCCTAGGCATACGCGAAAATCACAGGACCGAAGAGCACACTTCGGTCCTGTTTAGATTAGAGTTTCGTTGAACTTAACGCGTTCCCAGCACAGCGTCTTTCAAGGCCTTCGCCGCGGTGAAGCGAAGACGCGTGCGCTTCGGAATTTTGATCTGCTCACCGGTCGCGGGATTACGCCCCATACGGGCTTTGCTCTCGCGCTTGCGGAAAACACCCAGCCCGGCGAGGCGCAAGGAACCATCGCGCTTTTTCAGCTCCTTCACGACTAACATGGTCAGTTCATCGACGGCGGACTTTGCCTGTTTCTTGGAAATGCCCACTTTATCGGCGAGATGAGCGGATACTTGCGACTGCGTCATCATCCTCCTCCTATAGTCTCTTGAGAGACTTTCGATGATGAGCCTGAATGAGCATCCGGTAATTTGCAAGCAGGTATTTTAGAAAAATCGCGCTTTTCCTCGAAAAGAACCCTGATTTTGCACAGCCTGCACAGTTTTCCACTGTCCGACAGGCATTTCAGGCGATCTCCTGTCGATAAGTCACACCAGACGCGGGTTTCAGTAATCCACTTCTATCAAGCACAATCCGGTCGGCGGTGCGGCCGCCGGTGCTGAAGCACGATCACGTGACCTGAGGATGCTCGTGGCGTTGGCGGGCGCCATGCGCTTTTTTCCGATCTCAACCATCAGTCCGACCATCGTTCGCACCATGTGCCGCAGGAAAGCGGTTCCTTCGATCCGATAGATTAAATGGTCGTCGTTGCACTTCCGCCACTCGCTCAGATCGATTCGTCGAATGGTGGTCTGCTCTTCCGATCCGAGCGCGCGGAAGGCAGCGAAGTCGTGCTCTCCAACGAACTGTGCTGCCGCGGCATTCATCGCAGCGAGATCGAGTGGTTCGTGAACCAGCCAGCTATAACGAAACTCGAAAGCTGATCGCGTCGCGCGATTTAGAACATCATATTCGTATATGCGTCTGCGGGCGTCGCGGCGCGGATCGAAATCCTCCGTCGCTATAGCAACATTGCACACTGCAATATCGCGGGGCAGCAACGCATTGAGCGCACGATGCAAATCGGCAGGTAGAAATTCGCGCGGAGTTCGCAGCGATATAACTTGGCCGCGCGCATGGACTCCCGCGTCGGTTCGTCCGGCGGCATAGACGCGAATGGGATCACCGAAAATCTGCGCGAGCGCCGCTTCAACCCGCCCTTGGATCGAATCCTGGCCGCGTTGCAGTTGCCATCCCGCGTATCCACCGCCGTCGTACTCGAGCGTGAGCCGAAAATGCATGCGGCAGGTTAGCCGGACGCACCCTTCAGGTGCTCAAAGTCTCGGCAATCCAGACAGCCGATAGGGCCGCTAATCGCGCGGCGTCGAACACGCACCAAAGCGCCGCACCGGCCGGGGTGAGTGATACTCGGACGATCACCGCTTCCTGGCCAGCCGCGTCGATTAGAGTGGACGCGTCGCTGTTTTCGACCAGTATAATTCCGGGAGCAGCCCGCAGTCGCGAAGCCCATTCGGTGCTGTCGGGTGAACGCGGCACAAACAGTGCTGTGGCGCTGCCATGAAACACCGGCATTTGTACGATTTGAACAACTATCTGCGGAGCGCTCCCAATGAGTTCGCCGACCTGCGCAGCGATTACAACCGCTGAATGATCCGCATCCGCAGGTTGGAAGACGTTGAAGGCGGTTTGTGTTTCCTCATCGTCGAGACTCAGCCGGGCATTAAGCACCTCGGCCGACTGGCTAAACAGCGTAGCTATCGCTTCCCGTCCGCGAGTACTCGCGCTCATTATGATCGCCGCGCCGACAAAGTCAGCCTGGATCTCAGCAGCCTTGAGCACCGACGCGATCACTTGCGCTGCCGGATGCGGCACGCCAAAGACTCGCGCGCGCTTGACTTCGCCGATCTGCTCACGCGAGGTTAATCCCGGTGCTACCAGGGGCGATAAAGGCGAGGGCAACCGATTGGCGGCACTCAGATCAATCAGAATCGGTCCAGGCGCCGCTGCCACGATCGCTTCGGCTTCATGTGCTGGAACTGCCAGAAATGCGAGGTCGAAGCCTGCCAGATCCTCCGGCGTGTTGAATTCTGATATTGGCCCGGAATGCTCGCCGGCTTCGGGATCGTCTGCCTCCGGCGCGATCGTTGAGCCAAATGATCGCAGTTCGGCGTAACTGAAATCGCGCTGAGCGATAAGTTCGGCGATTTGACTCCCGACCGTTCCGGCCGTCCCCACGAGAGCCACTCTCAATTGACCGTTGGGATTAGGCATCAGGCGTCGGGTATTAGGCTTTCGAGTCGTTCGCGCACCAGGCGTCCCATCGCGGTGCAGTTCATTACACGGCTTCCGGCTCCAGCGCCGAGGTCCCGCGTGCGATAACCATCGTGGATCACACTTTCCACCGCTTGCACGATCTGCTCGGCTTCAGAGCGCATGCCGAGCGAGTGCTCGAGCAGCATCGCGGCTGAAAGAATCGCGGCGAGCGGATTAGCTTCGTCCCTTCCAGCAATATCCGGCGCGCTGCCGTGGATCGGCTCGTAAAGACCAATGCGAAATCCGGCGGAGTTGAGGTCTTCGCCCAGCGACGCCGACGGCAGCAGCCCCATCGAACCGGCCAGCACCGAAGCCTCGTCGGTCAGGATGTCACCAAACATGTTCTCCGCCACGATCACATCGAAGTCGCGCGGTCGGCGGATCAGATGCATCGACATGGAATCGACTAATTGGTTCTCGAACGCCACATCCTTAAACTCCGCGCTCAATTCTGTAGCAATTTCGCGCCAGAGCCGTGACGACGCCATCACGTTGGCCTTATCCACCGAGGTCAGCCGCTTGCGACGCTCGCGCGCCAACTCAAAGCCATAACGCAAGACCCGCTCGATCTCGGGTTCAGTGTAAAAGCAGGTATCGACGGCCTCACGGCCTGCACTGCTCTGCCGACGCTCACTCGGTTTGCCGTAATACACACCGCCGGTTAGTTCGCGGATCACCACCAAATCGACGCCGCTGATTATTTCGGGTCGGAGCGGCGACGCGCCGATTAGTTCCTTTACGGTTTTTACCGGGCGTACGTTGGCGAATAATCCTAGTTCTTTGCGCAACGCCAGTAAGCCTCGCTCGGGACGATCGGTGGCCTGTGGATCGTCCCATTTTGGTCCACCCACCGCGCCCATCAAAATCGCGTCGGACTCTTTCGCGAGTTTGAGCGTAGCGCCCGGCAATGAGCTTCCGAATGCATCGATCGCGTGACCGCCGATCGGTGCGTCCTTGAAGTCCAGCTTCGCCCCAGCGTCGCGGGTGGCCAGCCTCAATACCTGCAAGGCTTCGCCGACGACCTCGGGACCAATCCCGTCACCTCTGAGAACTAAGATTTTGTAAGCCATTTACGAACTTTGAGCGTCTTGAATGATTAGCTGTCGTCGCTTGACCTTTTATCGGATTATTATGCTCACAACCAAACGCTAGGACTTAGCCGATGCGTAAGATCGCGGCAAGTCCCGCCCCTTTGCGCTTGCGTCACCTGAAAGGCTGGACTTGATAACGGCCCTTCACATCTTCTGTAAATGATTTCTTGCGCTCGCCATGCAATCAGGAGAGTTATTTTCCATTCGGCAAATCGACGAAAACTGCCGCGGCTACAACCGAAGTCCACAATCCGTCACGATCGCCGATTGCTGACTGGGTAACATTGCGGGTCGAGACAATCTTATCCGATACGCGCCAGATATCCTTGCGCTCGTCGTAGCTGGAGTTAGGATCGAAATCGACGCCCAGAATGGTCGCGAGCATCATCGCAGCCAAGTCTTCCGCGTAGTCGCCCGCCTTCTGCTCAGGCTCACCGAAGCTGTGATGCTCAGAGAGATAGCCGTAATAGCTTGATACCGCCGGAATCGCTACCCCAACCGAAGCCGCGATCAGCCGATGGGGTTCATCGGTAGCATTATCGCTCATAACAGCGAACACGATTTGACCGGGGGTTAAATAGCGCTGACCCTCTTGCGGAGAAATTAACTTACATCCTGGTGGGAAGATCGATTTAACGCGTACCAAGTTGTATTCCGCGATGCCCGCCGACCTTAAAGATAGCTCGAATGCGTTGAGCTTCTCGCGATGGCGTCCGACACCTTTGGTTAAAAATACTCCTTTCGGTAAAGGTCCCATCGATGAGGTCTCTCCTGAACGGGCCGTTTTGGCGGGCCAATCTAGCTCTTTGGCTTCAGTTTTTCAGACGGACAAAGGCAATGAAAGTACACGCCCAATACGAACGCGAAATTTCACCTAAACTTCATTTGACGGATGATACTCGCCGAAGACTGAGCGCATTGCATCGGCGATTTCGCCCAGCGTCGCCCATTTGCGCACCGCGTCAATAATCACCGGCATTAGATTATTCTCACCGCGCGCCGTCTCCTCGACCTGCGCCAGTGCGGTGCGTGCCGCACTCTGATCGCGCTCGCTGCGGATGCGGGCGAGCCTCGCCCGCTGCTTTTCTTCAATTGCAGGGCTGACCCTCAAGATATCGGTAGGCGGCTCGGCAGTTGTTTTGAAATCGTTGACGCCGACGATGATCCGCTTTTTGAGCTCGATTTCACGCTGATAGATAAATGCGGCATTCTGGATCTCGCGCTGCGGATAGCCACGCTCGATCGCAGCGACTGCGCCGCCTAGACTGTCGAGCTTTTCGAGATATTCCACCGCCTTTTTTTCGAGTTCCTGCGTCAGTGCCTCGACATAGTACGAGCCGCCCAGCGGATCCACCGTATCAGTAACATCAGCTTCATAGGCAATTACCTGTTGGGTCCGCAAAGCAAGAAGTGCGGAGCTTTCGCTCGGCAGCGCGAGCGCTTCATCGCGCGAGTTGGTATGCAGGGATTGTGCTCCGCCGAGCACCGCGGCCAACGCCTGCAACGTGACCCGCACTACGTTGTTTTCGACTTGCTGGGCCGTCAGCGTCGATCCTGCGGTCTGCGCATGAAAGCGCATCATCATCGAGCGCTCGTCCTTCGCCCCAAAGCGCTCTTTCATGATGCGCGCCCATAGCCGTCGTGCGACGCGAAATTTCGCAATCTCTTCGAAGAAGTTGTTATGTACATTGAAGAAAAACGACAAGCGGCTGGCGAAATCATCCACTTTGAGGCCCGCCTTCACTGCCGCTTGGACATACGCGATCCCATCGCCAATCGTGAACGCAAGCTCCTGCGCAGCCGTCGAGCCGGCTTCCCGAATGTGATAGCCCGAGATCGAAATCGTGTTCCAATTCGGCACTTCGCGACTGGCGAAGCCGAAAATGTCGGTGATGATCCGCATCGAACCGCGCGGCGGATAGATATAAGTTCCGCGCGCGATGTATTCCTTCAGGATATCGTTCTGGATCGTTCCATTGACCTTGTCCCAGCCGACTCCCCGCCGTTCAGCGACGACTAGATAGAGCGCCAGCAGGATCGACGCGGTCGCGTTAATCGTCATCGAGGTGGAGATCTTGTCGAGCGGCAGCTCGGCCAAGAGCGTCTCCATATCTTCAAGCGAGCCAATCGCGACGCCCACGCGACCGACTTCGCCGCGCGCGAGCAGATGGTCCGCGTCGCGGCCCATCTGCGTCGGCAAATCGAAGGCTACGGAAAGCCCGGTCTGGCCATTCGCGAAAAGATAACGATAGCGGCGGTTCGATTCTTCTGCGTCACCGAACCCGGCGTATTGGCGCATCGTCCACAGCCGCCCGCGATACATCGTCGGCTGTACACCACGGGTGAAAGGATATTGGCCTGGGAATCCGAGATCATCGAGGAAGTCGAAACCGTTCAAATCTTCCGGATCGTATTCGCGCTTGATCTCGATTCCGGAGCCGGTCACGAAGCGTTCAGCGCGCTCGCCACCGCGCTTGAGCGCCGGCGCGACTCGCTTTTGCTCCCATTCCTGCCGCGCCGGACCAATGGTGCTTTTCTTGTCGGACATGATGCGTCGCCTCGCCTACCCTGCTATTCGATTACTACCAGCAACGCCCCTTTTTCGACGGTCTGGCCGGCTACAACCTTGATCTCGATCACTTTGCCGGCTTTGGGTGACTTGAGCTCATTTTCCATCTTCATGGCTTCGACAATTACAACGCCCTGCTGCGCGGCAACTTCATCACCGACATTGACTAAAAGGTTGATCACTCGCCCAGGCATCATTGCTTTCAGTTCGACCTTGCCGCCGGCGTGCGCCCGATCGGCCCCCACCCGCGAGCGTCGCGCAGCATCCACCAGGATTACTCGGGTTGCAATTCCACGTGACGCCACGATCAGGTCTTCGTTCTGCCGTCCAACATCAAAGTCGAAGGAGCGCTCGCCGATCAGGATCGAAACCGACGAGGCCCCGATCTGCCGCACGTCAAGATCAAACGCCTTGCCGTCAAACTGGAGGCGCAACGAATTAGCGCCAATTTCCTCGACTTCGAGCTCGTGATCGACGCCTTCGAGATTCGCTAGATATCGCATTTCAGTTGTTCGCGAAGCGCAGTTTCTTAGCGGGCCAGAACCGCGCCGCGGCCGACAATCTTCCAAGCCGATACTGCGGAACGCGTCGGAATCGGCGCGGGCGACGAGGCATGATTGCCGTTGCGCGACACGATAAACGCCGCTCCGAAGATCGCCGCTATCTGCGCCGGGTCTCGGTGATTCTCCGAAACTGCTGGATGATACTCCTGCGCGATAAAGTTGGTGTCGAAATCGCCCGCAAGGAAGCGCGGGTGATTGGTGATCCACTTGTGGAAGTCGATATTCGTCGATAGCTCGCCGGTGATGGTGAATTCACTAAGCGCCCGCCGCATCCGCGCGATCGCCTCGGCGCGATTGCTTCCCCACGTCGCCAGCTTCGCGATCATCGGATCATAAAATACTGAAACTTCGGCACCCGCATACACACCTGCGTCAACTCGCACGCCCGGCCCGTCGGGCAACTTCATTGTATCGATCCGACCGGGCGCCGGGATAAATCCCGCGGCTGAATCTTCGGCGTAAATCCGGCATTCGAGGGCCCATCCGTTTTGGCGCAAGTCGCTTTGCTTGAAAGGCAATGATGCACCGGCTGCCACTTCGATCTGGAGCTTCACCAGATCGACGCCGGTTACCATCTCGGTTACCGGATGTTCGACCTGGATGCGCGTGTTCATTTCGAGGAAATAGAAATTTCGGTCCGCATCGGCGAGAAACTCGATCGTACCCGCGCCGACATAATTGACTGCCCGCGCCGCCTTGACCGCAACCTCGCCCATCGCGCGCCGCATCTCCGGCGTGATGAACGGGGAGGGCGACTCCTCGACAACCTTTTGATGTCGCCTTTGAATCGAGCATTCGCGCTCGAACAGATGAACCGTATTGCCCTGCTGATCGGCGAAAACCTGCACCTCGATATGGCGCGGGCTTACTCACAAATTTCTCGACATAGAAGCGGCTATCGCCGAAGGAAGATTTTGCCTCGCTCGCGACGGTCCGCACTGCCGAGCCCAAGTCTTTTTCGTGCTCAACGAGTCGCATCCCCTTGCCGCCGCCGCCAGCGGCAGCCTTGAGCATGATCGGGTAACCGATCTTCGCCGCGACTGCACGCACATCAGCTTCATTGTCGAGCGTATCCGGCGAGCCCGGCACGACCGGCACTCCTGCCGCCGCCATCAACTTGCGAGCCTCGATCTTATCGCCCATCTTCTCGATTGCGGTCGGGGGCGGTCCGATAAAGACGATTCCGGCGGCCTCGACTGTGCGGGCGAAGCCGGCATTTTCGGAAAAGAAGCCATACCCGGGATGGATTGCGTCTGCACCGGTGCGCTTCGCGGCATAGAGAATGTGATCAATCTTCAGATAACTCTGCGCCGCCGGAGCTGGTCCAACCGGCACTGCATAATCGGCCTCGCGTACATGTAAGGCGGTGCGATCGACCTCGGAAAATACGGCCACCGACTCAATCCCGAGGTCGCGACAGGCGCGAATCACGCGGACAGCGATTTCACCTCGATTGGCGATCAGAATGCGTTTGAACATTTCTTCCCAGTAACGTCGTTCGAGTCTAATACTTTAGCCGCACGAAAGAGAGCCGATCTAATAAGCTGCGCGGCTACAAGGGTATATTGCCATGCTTACGCGGCGGATTCTTCTCGCGCTTGTTCTCCAGCGCGCGCAACGAGCTGATTAGCCGGGGACGAGTATCCCGCGGCAACAGCACTTCATCGACGTAGCCCAGCTCTGCGGCCTTGAAGGGATTGGCGAAAGTCTGCCGATACTCCTCGACCAGCCGAGTCTTTTCGGTGGCTCCATCGGCAGCCTTCAGAATCTCGTTGCGGAATATGATGTTGACTGCCCCCTCAGGTCCCATCACCGCGATTTCGGCGGTCGGCCAAGCGAAATTGAAATCGGCGCGAACGTGCTTCGAGGCCATTACGTCGTACGCGCCGCCATAAGCTTTGCGCGTAATAACCGTGACTTTCGGCACAGTGGCTTCGACGAAAGCATACAGGAGTTTTGCGCCATGCCGGATAATTCCGCCGAACTCCTGTGCGGTGCCGGGCAGAAATCCCGGGACATCGACAAAGGTGATGAGTGGAATATTGAAGCAATCGCAAAAGCGCACAAAGCGCGCCCCCTTGACGGAAGCGTCGATATCGAGACATCCCGCCAGATACGCCGGCTGATTCGCCACGATTCCCACCGAGTAGCCGCCGAGCCGCGCAAATCCAATAAGCATGTTCTGCGCCCAGTCTTTCTGAACTTCCAGCCACTGACCATCATCGACGACGTGCGTTATAATTTCGCGCATGTCGTAGGGCCGATTCAGGATTTTCGGGGACGATCGCATCCAGCGCCTCGTCACGCCGGTTCGGATCGTCAGTTGAGGGACGGAACGGCGGGTCTTCGGCATTATTCGATGGCATGTAGGAGAGCAGTTCGCGAATCGCGAGCAGTGCGCCCGCGTCGTCCGGCTCTTCGAGATGGCAGACGCCCGACTTGATCGAGTGCGTGTCGGCCCCGCCCAGCTCCTGCATCGTGACTTCTTCGTGAGTAGTCGCCTTAATTACGTCCGGGCCGGTGATGAACATATAGGAGGTATCGCGTACCATCACGATAAAGTCGGTCATCGCGGGAGAATAGACCGCGCCGCCTGCGCAGGGACCCATGATCGCGGAAATCTGCGGCACCACGCCTGACGCGAGGACGTTGCGCACGAAGATATCCGCATAGCCGGCCAGCGAAACGACTCCCTCCTGAATGCGCGCGCCCCCGGAATCATTAAGCCCAACCACCGGACAGCCGATTTTCGCCGCAAGGTCCATCACTTTGCAGACCTTCTCGGCGAAAGCGCCCGAGAGACTACCGCCGAACACAGTGAAATCCTGTGAGAAAACGCAAACTTGCCGGCCATCAATCGTGCCGTATCCGGTTACGACGCCATCGCCAGGGATTTTGCGCTCGTCCATCCCGAAGTCGGTCCCGCGATGCGTTTTGAACTTGTCGAGCTCAACAAACGAGTCGCGATCGAGCAAATAATCGATACGTTCGCGCGCGGTCATGCGGCCGCCCACCCGCTGCTTCTTGAGCCGATCCTCGCCGCCGCCCAATTCGGCTTGCCGCGACAGTTGGCGGATTCGTTCGACGTTTTCCTTCAGACCCATCAGTTAGACCTGCGTATTCTGTAAAAGAAATATCGTGTCAGAATACGAATCGGCGCAGAGTTTATCAATTATTCGAAGATTTTAGGGAGGCGGGCATCTCATCAAAAGCGAATGATAAACGAAAAGATGGCAAATAGGTTCATCATGGTGGGATGGGGCGCTGCCACGATTGCCGGAGTGCTGACCGCCGTGGGCGCTATTTTCAAGCTCGGCGGTTTGAACTCCTTCAATCTGATCGATATGGGAATCTATTTCGGTCTGGCGTTTGGAGTTTATCGCAAAAGCCGCATCTGCGCTGGCCTGCTCTTGTTTTACTACCTAATCAACCAATACAAGCGAGTCGCGGTTCAGCACTTTCCGATTTCAATTAGCCGGATAATCCTGACTGCGCTTTTTGTCTCCGCCTATCTTCTGGCGACTGTGGGAACGCTTGAATGGCACAAACAGGAGTGGCAAAGCGCATGATGCCCATTGCTCAACAGTCAATGTCATTGGGAGGCGCGCGGATTGAAGCCGGAAAATTTCAGGATATCGCCCGCTTGTAGATGATGGCGTTTCGCGAAACCACCATTGGTTTCGAGCACGTATAGCGAATTCCCGTCCACGCCGATCGACTCCTCGGAGAATGGGATCGCGTTTTCAACGATTCCCACGATTTTCCCATTAGCATTCGCGAAAATCATGTCGAGCGGGATTTCCGTATTTTTCATCCAGAAGGTCAGATGGCTGGCGGAAGGAAAGATGAAGATCATGCCCGCGTTCTCGTCGAGATGCTGACGATACATCAGGCCAAGCTCGCGTTCGGACGGCGTATCGGCAATCTCCACTTTGACGCTGGCGAGGCGTTTCCCGTTAGGCGCTTCGATCAAGACCCGAGGCTCGTTCGCGCAGGCCGTCAGCGCCAGACCGAGAATCATCAAAAAGGCGCCGATTGCAATTTTGCGGCGTGCCACGAAGTGTCTCATGTGGATTTTAGGGATAATGATTTGGCTTCGAGAATGTCAGGTGCGATCGCTTCAAGCTCGCGGCCAGCCGTTTCGGGAAAGCCGACCAGCATCACGGCTGAAGCCGCAAACCAGAATATCAGCAGGATGCGGACTGCCCGCCAATGGCCGCCGGTTAGATTGTAAAGCAGACTTTCCATCAGCAAGCCGAGCGCGCCGCCGCCGTACCGCGCAATCATCAGGAGGCTTCCAGCCGCGGACCGCTGTGACGTCGGAAACAGCTCTGCACCATACGCATTCAGGATCGTGGTCGCCGCCTGATCGCAAAAGAGCCACGCCACCCACACGCCGATGATTACCCGTCCGCCAATCGAATAGAGCAGCAGCTCAAAAGCCGCACCGGCAAACATGAATGCAACCCCGATCGTGCGGCGTCCTAGACGATCGCTCGTACGGCCGGCAACGACATTGCCGACTATTCCGATCAGCCCGCCGAAAACAAAGAGTGAAGAGACCGCGGCGGGCGACCAGCCGTGGACCTCTTGCAGATATTTGGGAACCAAGATGCCGCCCGGTGCTGCGCCCATCGCATAGAGCAGCCATACTACAAACACGATCGTCAGCCGCGTCGGATACGCCCTGAAAACCGCAGCCAGCGGTTCCAGCGCGTTGCGCGCGGTAATACCCAAGCTAGCTTCCGCCTCGAAGCGATGACTCTCCGGCAGAATCCGCCGTAGCGGGATAATTAACAAAAGCGGGAAGATCGCGATCGCATACAATCCACGCCATCCGTAGGGCACGACCGTGATGAACCCAAACACGATCGCTGCCAATCCATAGCCGGTAATCGCGAGTGCTCCTTGCAGTCCGATCGCCCAGCCTCGGACCGACGCGTCGATCTCCTCCGCCAGAATGACCAGTGAGATGGTTGCCTCCGCTCCGGAGAAAGCCCGTGCCAGAGTTTGGGCAATCACGAAACTGGCGCGCCCGGGCGCGAGTGCGCTCAGGGTGGTAAAAATCGTGTAACCGACGATCGTATAGAGCAGCAGCCGCCGCCGCCCGAAGACATCCGCCATCGGCGCAATCAGGACGGACCCGACATAACCGAGCCGAATGATCGAGAGCATCGCGCCCAGACCACCTTCGGCGATTCCAAGGCCACGCTGGATTTGACGAAGCGCCAGGCTGAGAAGTGCGCCGTCATAGTTGTCGAAGAAGCCGGCGGTGGTTGAAATCCAAAAGACACGGCGCTGACGTGGCGTAAACGGGGGAAATTGCCGCCTGATTAAACCTCGCTGCGTCCGAGGTGCCGACGCGATTATGCGGGCTTCCGCGTCCGCCCCTTCGGTTTGTCTCATGACGCGCTAGTCAGGCAGCAAGATTTAATGAATCGAGCCCACGCAAAAAGTAAGAGCCCTTGTATTTAACTTCTGCCCCAGAATCGGCCAAGTGTAGGCGCGGGAAACGCTCGAGCATCGCGCCGAACGCGATCGTCCCTTCAAGCCGCGCGAGTGCTGCGCCGAGGCAAAAGTGAATCCCGTCGCCGAACGCGAGATGATCATTAGGCTCGCGCCTGATGTCGAACGTATCGGGATTGGGAAATTGCGCCGGATCACGATTCACCGCCGCCAGCACTACGAAGACTGGCGTGCCAGCCTTAATCTCCACATTACTGACGGTCATGTCGGCTTTGCTTATTCGTACCGTAGATTGGGCGGGTGGATCGTAGCGCAGCATCTCCTCGATTGCACCGGGCAGCAGCGCCGGGTTGGCGCGCAATGCCACGAGTTGGTCCGGATGGCGCATCAGAGCGAGCGTACCGTTGCCGATCAGATTGGTGGTCGTTTCGTTACCGGCGAGCAACAGCAGGATCGCAAAAGCGATCATCTCCTCCTCACTCAGCGCATCGGCCTCATCGCGCGCCGCCACCAGCGCACTGACCAGATCGGGACCTGGGCGTTGCCGCCGCTTGGCGATCTCGTCGATAAAGAAATGTCTGAGCGACTGGAAGGCTTCGCTGACATCAGGCGGCAGCGGCGTTCCGGGCAAAGTATTGTCGGATTCGATTATCCGATCCGACCAGTGCTTGAACTTTTCATAATCAGCCGGAGGCACTCCTAACATTTCAGCTATCACCTTGACCGGCAGCGGCACCGCCAGATCGGCCATCAGATCAAATTCACCTTTCGCCTGCGCCGTAGTGAGCAGCTCCTCGGTGAATTCGCGAATTTTAGGTTCGAGGTCCTTGATGCGCTTCGGCGTGAAAGCGCGACTGACCAGCTTGCGCAGACGAGTATGCGTCGGCGGATCGCTGAAGAGCAAGCGCGGCGCATCGCCAAAGGCCTCAATTCGATCCATCGAACGCGTATCGCTCGAAAAGGTCGCCGGATCGCGCAGGACGGCCTTCGCATCGGCGTAACTGCCGATCAAGATCGCGTCAAAGAACATGTTAATCAGATAAGGAGGCCGCCCGATAAATCCCTTGTAGGACGGGTACGGATTCGCCCGAAACTTCTCGTCCCACGGATTGAAATAGACTTCGTTGCTCATCATTTTCCTTGAGGGATTATCGGCCTTGGAAGCGGGGCGGGCGCTTTTCCAAAAACGCCCGCACGCCCTCTTTGTAGTCCTCGCTATCGAAACATCCCGCCACCATCGCCGCGATCTTTGAGGTATCGCGTTCCGCCGCATCGCGCAGTCCTTCGCGAATTGTCATCTTGACGGCAGTCATCGTGAGCGGCGCGTTAGCCGCCATCCGCGTCGCGTACTCGCGGACGTTGGTTTCGAGATCTTCGAGCTCGACCAGCCGATTCAGCAATCCCATCCGCAGCGCCTCATCGGCGTCGAAGGTGCGCGCAGATATCAGGATGTCGCGGGCGTTAGCAGGACCAGCGATCTGCGAAAGGCTCAACACGCCATCGAGCGGATAGGCCAGCCCTAGCCGCGCCGCCGGAATACCGAATCGCGTGCCATGCGCTGCAATCCGGATATCGCACGAAAGCGCGACCTGCAGACCACCGCCCATGCAAATTCCTGCGATCATTGCGATTACCGGCTTGGGACTCGTGACCAGCGCGTTGGTCGCGTTGCTCGGCGCAGCCCGATAGGCGCGCGCCTGCTCGGCGTTTGCGCGATGGCCGGGGAATTCGGAGATGTCGGCGCCCGAGATAAACGCCTCGCGAGTGACGCCGCGCATGATGATAACTCGGACGGCGGGGTCGGCGTTGAGCTCCTCAACCGCCTCAACTATGCGCTTCCAGGCCAAAAAATTCAGCGCATTACGTTTTTCCGGACGGTTGACGATGATCCATCCGAGTGGCGCCTCGTGCTCGACCAGAATCGGATTCTCGCTATCAAGTTTGTTGATTGCTGATGCCATAAATAGATCACCTTACATTGCCGCAAGTACGGCCTTGTGCTTCGGTCGACCGCCAAGCTTTCCATTTTCTCTGACGGCTCTAGTTTTTGCTTCGCTCGAAACAGAGCCGCCCAATCGACCGAGCTCTACCGCCGCCGAGTTCTTTTCCTTTCCGCTCATACGTTCTCCCCCACTATCGTTTGAGCATATTCGCGATTTTGTCGAAAGCCGAGCCATAAAGTCCTTAACGGTATGCCACTGCAGCTTGACAAACTCATCAGTCGGACGTTGATTTGGCTCAAGAGATAGAGGTTACCCATGCCACAAATCATCGATGCTGACGGCCATATCGTCGAGCCGCGCCAGCTCTGGGAAGAATACGTCGAGCCTGAATTTCGCGATCGTGTGGTACAGGTTCGGCGCAATCGTGACGGCCAAGACGAGTTCTGGGTTAATGGCGAGCGCCGCCGCGCGCCCGGCGACTCGATTGTCGCGTCAGTCATCCCCGGCGGCTATCTCGATCCCGAGCGCACCCGCACCGCGGCGTGGGAGGACGTGCTGCCCGGCAGTTGGGACCCGCACGCACGCGTCAAAGTACTCGACGAAGAAGGCATCGACCTCTCGTTTCTGTATCCGTCCTTTTACCTGATTTACGGCGATCACGATGACCCGCGCCTCGCGACGGCCGCTTGCCGTGCCTACAACAATTGGATGGCGGATTTCTGTCGTCCTTACCCAAAGCGGCTGTTCGGCGTTGCCCCAATGCCGATACAGGACATCGACGCCGCGGTCGTCGAGATGCGGCGAGTAGTTAAGGAACTGAATTTCAAAGCCGTCTTCGTACGTCCCAATCCTTACAATCATCGACGACTCTGCGATCCGGCCTACGATGTATTCTGGCGAGAAGCACAGGAGCTCGATATTCCGGTCGCGGTCCATTCGAGCTTCGGCACCAAGATGCCGGCACTGGGATCAGATCGCTATCTGCACGATACTTTTGCGTTTCACATGGTCTGTCATCCGTTCGAGCAACAGGCGGCTTGTATGGACGTGATCTGCGGCGGCGTGCTCGAACGATTTCCACGTTTGCGGATCGCTTTTCTCGAAGCCGGGGTGGGCTGGGCAGGCTATTGGCTCGATCGCATGGACGGTCACTACGAGAAGATGGGCTCGATGGCGCCGTGGCTCAAGAAGCGCCCGACTGAGTATTTCGCCGAGAATTGCTACTTGTCATTTGATCCCGACGAGCGGACACTCGCCGCGATGTGTGAACTAGGCTTCGACCGTAACATCCTGTGGGGTTCTGACTATCCGCATTTCGACTGCACATATCCGGGGGTTCTCAAGCAAATAAAGCAGGCGATTTCAGGATTATCCGAAGCTGCGCAGCATAATATCCTGACCGCCAACCCCTCAAGGTTTTACAAGCTGGATAGCTAGTTGAATGTGCTTGTGCTGTGAGCACCTAGCGGAAGCGAGGCACGCCGTGACCCCATGTCGAGGGCGGTGAGAGATCGCGTCGAAAGCGCGGTCGCGTCATATCTCGCTTGCCGCTGCGGAAAATCGCGTCGCCCTGCTCAATTATATAATCGGCGGCCCGAGCCGCCATCGACTGGATAGTCAAGCCGGGATTGGCCGAGCCTTGCGTCGGCATGATGCTGCCGTCGCAGATGAATAAGTTATCAATATCGTGACTGCGGCCGTATCGATCCACCACTGACGATGCCGGATCGTTGCCCATGCGTGCCGCGCCGACTAAATGCGCGTATCGCGCTTCCTGCACAACTTCTTTGGCTCCCGCCGCGGACATCACTTCCATCACCTTGTTCTTGCCAAATTCTATCAGGCGCTTATCGTTGTCATGCAGCGAGAACGTCACCTTAGCTACAGGAATTCCGAAATGATCTTTCTCCGTCGCCAACTCGACCCGATTATCAGGATACGGCAAAATCTCGCCGAGCAAGCCTAATGAAGCCCAGTGATTGTAGTCCATCATCACGCGTCGCAGGCCCCAGCCCCATGCGCCGCGTGCCGCTGTCATTTGCTTAGCGAAAGCAATCGGCAGTGGCCCGACGGTTTGAATTGCAAAACCCCGCGCGAAATTGTGGGAAGGATCAGTTTCGTAGAACTCCTCGGTTAACGCATGGGCCGGCGGCGCTTTATACATTCGAATAAGTTCGTCGAAGTATCCGGAAACGACATTGCCCGCTTGCGCCATTAAGTACCGCCCGACTGTATCGCTCGAATTCGCTAAGCCGTTTTCAAATCCTGGACATGCCGAGTTGAGCAGCAAGCGCGGCGTCTCAATAGAGTAACCGGCAACAACAATTGCACGGGCCGAACGGAACTGCTCGTGCCCCTCGCGATCGAAATAAGTAACCCCGGTCACCCGCCGATTGGCGCCGAGATGAATTCGCGAGACCATGCAATGCGTACGAATTTCCGCCCCGTGCATGATCGCATCAGGGGAATGCGTAATTAGCGTACTCGCCTTCGCGCCGACCTTGCACCCCTGAACACAAAATCCACGATAGATACAGTGTGGACGGTCGTCGCGCGACCCTTCTAAAATTCCGACTGGGCCGCCTGCACTCACTGGGATACCCAATGCCGTGCAACCACGAATCAATATGTCGCCGACCCCTCCCATCGGATGCGGGCCAAAGGCATACCCGTGCGGGTCTCCCCAGGGAAACCACGCCGGGCCGGAAACCGGCAGCTCTAATTCCAATAGCTCGTAATAAGGCTTTAGCTCCTCATAAGAGAACGGCCAATCCGCTCCGACGCCATCTTCGGAATAGGTGCGAAAATCAGAAGGATGAAGTCGCGGTGTAAATGCCGCCCAATGGACAGTGCTACCGCCAACGCCTTTCCCACTATTATTCGAACCCAGGGTTAATGGATCGTTACCGCCGGTAATGCGCAAATCTTTCCAATAAAGTTGATGCGAACCGGCTTCGTCGCTCACCCAGTCTCGTTCCGTATCCCAGAAAGGTCCAGCCTCCAGTACAAGGACATGAAATCCAGCCCGCGCGAGTCTTTGGGCCAGCACTCCTCCCCCAGCACCTGCACCAATGATTAAATAATCAACTTCCTCATTCTCGCCGAAGCGTCGCATCTGAGTAGTCAGACGCTGCATCGGTCCCAAGGTGCGCGCGTGGGTCGTTGGAAAACCAAACGCGCCGAAAAGAGGTGATTTCAATGAACTAGTCCTATCTATGGCGATCCCGCGGATGACGCTGGATAGCGCTTGGGATCGGCTCATAAATGTCGGACACTGACTCGTCGGGAGCCTTCCACATGTATCGTTGCTCGTTCACTTCCCACGGCTCAGGATCGCCGCGCTCTAATCGCATATACCCGCGGGGATAAGCTGGACCGCCATAGCCAATCTCATCCCAAGCCCACGGATGCGCGTAATAAGCTTCCGTGCAATCTCCTATGAGCATCAGCCAAAAGTGATGCACCGACAACTTCGTCCAGATCTCGTGTCCCGCCGCGGGCCGATTGTCGTGCAATGACTGCAAAATCTCGTCTTGCTGGCGATAGCTGAGGTCGAGGAAGCTTCGAGCATGAAGATGCTGCGCACATTCTTCGATCGCCTGCAAACCAAGCCGATAAGCTTCCTGATCGGGAGGCATATCCTCATAGCGATAACCATCATGGCGATTCTCGAATAGGCGTTCATCGATTTGCGGCACGATTGGTATTCGGCGCGCGATGATCCGGTCTTCTTGCGGAATGACGTGATTACAAATCACTTCAAGTAATCGCGTCTGCTCTGAATTGAAGAAGCGGATCGAGGGAACCTGATCAACTCGAGCGAGTACTACCTCACGGGTTTTCGCATCCCAAAATTTCTGCTGAGCTAGTGTGCTATATCCGGGATAATAGCCGGGCTGACTCATCGGCCATGGGGCTGCGGATTCAGATTGGGCGTAGGTGCGTTCGCGTTTCTTCATGCGCCGCGCTCTCTCCTCAGGAGGCTGGTGACTACTCCTAGAAAACCGGCTGCCGCCAGTAGCAAAGGTGCGAACACCGGCGGCCCATACATAATGTTATATAATAATTTCTTGCGGCCACCGGGACGACGCAGGACGCCCCGAGCGTGATAAGCAAAGCCGATCGCACCATCAAGCATCGCAATCGCTGAAATGGCCGGGAGCGCAGTGCGGGCGAGCGTTTCACTTCCCATCGCACCAATACTCGCGATCATCAAAGTTGGCGCAATAATAACCGGGGTCCATTGCGCCTTGTAGCGAAAGTTACTTTTATAATGTGAGTAAGCAGCTTCAAAACCACTGAAGAAAGCTGATAGCGCCGTGACAACCGCCATATGCCTTTGAAAGCGGCCTTCACGAAGATCCTGGCGCCATCCAATTGACTCAGTGCCGCCGAGAAAACGTCCTAGAGGATGCCCGGGATGTGCCGGCATTGGCAACCATACTTGCTCCACGTCGTCGCGTCGTAAGAAGCTGGCGACTAATCCCATGTAGGCGCTGGTCCCAAAGAGTAGCGGAGCAAAGATTGGCGGCCCCATTACGATATTGATCACAGGTAGACGCCAACCGCCGGGTTTACGCTGGATACCGCGTACGTGAAAGTAGGAGCCGATTGCAGTATCGATCAATGTAATAACTGATACTGCCGGCAATACAGAGCGTGCGATGCGGCGACTCCAAAACGCGGCAAGTCCAGTTACCGTGAGTAATCCGCTGAGGATTACCGGAGTGTACATCACCCGGCGGCTGTAGCTGCCGCGATAATGCTCGTAGGCCACTTCCAGTCCACTAAGGGCGCTGGACAAACCCGCCATCAGCGCCATCCAGCGTTGGAACCTACCTTCGCGCACTCGTTCATCGACTTCATGAGCGATATGCACCAGCTCGGCGATTGGACCGACAGGGGCAGAGCGCATCACACGCTCGCCCACTTTCATGGGAGCTCTAGCAAGTGCGCTCGCCATCGATACTCCCCGTTTGAGGGCCACTCAGAAGCACTAAGTCAAAGTGCATAACGCTTAGCATCTTGATGCTTGAATTCAAGACCTAAGCCAGGACGGCTAAAGTTAGGAGTTAATGTCCCCATACTAGGTACAAGCACGCCATCAAAAAGCATCTGCTCGATGCGCGAGTGGTCGTGAAAATACTCAATGTGACGCATTGGAATTATGGCGCATGCCGGATGGGCATGAATCGACGGCGCACAGTGCGCTGACAATGGCATCGAGCGCGATGCGCACAATGCACCGACTCCCAGCAGCCCTGTTATCCCGGCGCACCGGGTGGCGTCGGCCTGCAGCACATCGACCGCGCCAGCCTCGAGCATCCGGCGGAAATAATGCAGATCGTAACCGTATTCGCCTGCAGCGATCTCCATCAACGCCGGAGCGCGATCCTGCAACAGCCGCAATCCGTCCAAGTCGTCAGAACTGACCGGTTCTTCGAACCATCTCACACTCTGTTCGGCGAAATCCTCGCTCAAGTGCAGCGCTTGTTTGCGGGTGTATGCGCCATTGGCATCAACGAACAGTTCGGCATCGGGTCCTATGGCCGCCCGCGCTGCGGCGATCCGCTGGGGATCAGCATTGGGATCGCTGCCGATTTTCATTTTGACGCGGGGAATTCCCTGATCAACCCAGCCGGACAGTTGCTCACATAGATGCTCGATGGAATAGGAAGTAAAGCCTCCGCTGCCATATATCGGGATACTCTTTCGAACTGCGCCCAGCAGCGTTACAAGCGGTAATCCGAGAAATTTGGCTTTCAGGTCCCAGAGTGCGATATCGACTGCCGCAATTGCCATCGAGGAAATTCCGGGCCGCCCAAGATTACGGATGGCATGCACCATCGCGTTCCAGCAACCGGATATATCTATTGCGTTCTGGCTTCCAATTATTTTCGCGAGCAAATCGCGGATCAAAACAGCAGTCGAGTAGTCAGCGTAAGTAAAACCCAGCCCTTGTTCGCCGCCAGCCTCTATTTCGACCAAGACCAGGGTGGTCTGATTCCAGGCCAACGTACCGTCTGCCTCCGGCAAATCCGTGGGTATGCTATATGCTGAGGCTCGCACCTGCGTAATTATTGCTGTGTCACTGCCATTTTTCATTGGGTCAGCTTCGATGCGGCAACGATGGACCGATTATTTGCTCCATAGACTGGCGAATAATACCCAATTCATTGGGATCGCGATGGAGCAGTGCGCCGGCAAAGTGGTAAGCCTGCTCGAAGGTGATATGCGGCGGTAAAGGCGGAACGTCGGGATCAGTGATCGCCTCCACCACACACGGCCGATCGGCAGCAAGCGCTTCGTCCCATATCCGTCCGAGATCTTCTGGTTTATCGACCCGGATTCCTTTCAGTCCCAGCAACTCTGCATAGGCGGCGAACGGGAATGAGGGAAGGTCCTGCGAAGCAGAAAATTTCGGATCACCATTCATCACGCGCTGCTCCCAAGTGACCTGGTTGAGGTCGTTGTTGTGCAGCACCAGCACGATCAGCTTCGGATTGCGCCACTCTTTCCAATATTTCTTGATTGTGATCAGCCCGTTTACGCCGTTCATCTGCATTGCGCCGTCTCCCACCATCGTAATGACAGGCCGGTCCGGATAGGCAAACTTGGCAGAAATCGCATAGGGCACTCCGGGACCCATCGTGGCGAGATTACCGGAAAGTGACGCCATCATGCCTTGCCGAATTTTGAGATCGCGCGCGTACCAGTTGGTACCCGAGCCAGCATCGGCAGTGAGTATGCAGTTCTCGGGTAGACGTGGCGAGAGTTCCCAAAATACGCGCTGGGGATTGATCGGCTTGGCCGGTTCCATCGCACGTTTTTCCAGCGTTTTCCACCAATCAGCTACGTTGCTTTCGATCTTCTCGCGCCAGCTCCGGTCGGGTTTTCGCTTCAGCAGCGGCAGCAGTACCGCAAGCGTCTGCGTACTATCTCCAACCAGATTCACCTCGGTCGGGAAGCGCAATGCGAGCATGCGCGGATCGATATCAATTTGAACGCCTCGCGCTTGTCCTTCTGCAGGCAGAAATTCTGAATAGGGGAAGCTGGTCCCGACCATCAGTAGAGTGTCGCATTGCATCATCATTTCATAACTTGGCTTAGTGCCGAGCAGTCCGATTGAGCCGGTGACGAACGGCAACGCGTCGGGCAAAGCCGCTTTACCGAGCAGCGCTTTCGCTATGCCCGCCCCAAGCACGTCGGCTACTGCAAGAACTTGATCCGCCGCGCGAAGCGCACCAGCCCCAATTAGCATTGCGACCTTATCACCAGCATTGAGCAGGTCGGCTGCACGCTGTAGGTCGTGGTCTCGAGGAATCCTAAGTGGTTCGCTATAGCCGATCCCGGTATGGACTGTGTTATGTTTCCGCGGCGGCACTTCCACCGCCTTTAATTCTTGCAAGTCGTTAGGAATAATAAGCGCCGTGACGGTGCGTTCCGCCATCGCAATCCGCATCGCACGATCTACCAATTGGCGGATTTGCGCCGGCACGACGGCCATGTGGACGTATTCATTCGCTACATCTTTGAACAGCGAAATCAGGTCAACTTCCTGCTGATAACTTCCTCCCAATGCTGACCGCGCCGACTGACCTACAATAGCCACCACCGGCTGATGGTCGAGTTTTGCATCATAGAGTCCATTAAGAAGATGGATCGCACCCGGTCCCGAAGTCGCGCAGCACACGCCAACTTCTCCGGTGAACTTGGCATGGGCACATGCCATAAAGGCGGCCATTTCTTCATGCCGCGCCTGAACGAACTTGATCTCACCATTCATCCGGTTGAATGCACCCATGATGCCGTTTATGCCATCACCGGGAAAACCGAAAATTCGGCGCACGCCCCATTCCCACAAACGCTTCAGCAGAAAATCACTTACTGTTACTGTCTCGCTCATTTCCATACTCCGATCGCTGCTCAATTCATTTTCTGGGCCAAATTAGTAGAGAAAAGATAGGAGCTGGAAAAATCTACTATCCGCGCGCTATAGCCATCCGAGCGGTGCAAGTGGGCATTGTGATTCTATGATAATGCAGTCATTTGCATCCGAGGGACGATCCGATTCTCCGCATAACTGAGAAGGAATGACTGGCGACGCAAGAATTACCGACTGTCGCCCACAGAGTATCTTCGAAAAAGTCGGTTATCTATTCAGCAGATTACGAAAATCTTTTCCCAGCTATGTAAGCGCCGAGAAAGAGCGCGCCAAAACTAAACCATCGGCGATGCTTACTCAACCAGAATTGCGGACTACTTTGATACGCCCGATTACTGAAGCTCCCATGAGCGCCATAATCTCCCGGCAGCGGCTTGAAGAGATTGTTTGGACGATTGGGATCGACCACGTGATTGGTCAGTTGCGATCCATAGGTCCAGGCCAAATAACGGTCAGCGAGTCCGGGCGCGATCTTGTTGCCGACAATCGCAATTACCGTCGGGAGGCCGACGTAAACCTCGCGCCGCCGATGATGCGCCGCCCATACGATTGCTTCAGCCGCTACCTCAGGCTGGTAAATCGGCGGCACTGGCTGCGGATGACGCGATACGTGCACCTTACACCAATCGAATTGCGGCGTGTTCATCGCCGGCATCTGCACCATCGTTAAATGGATCCTGCTCTTTTGGTGCAGCAGCTCGGTACGAATCGTGTCGGTAAATCCAGCAATCGCGTGCTTTGCTCCACAATAGGGCGCTTGCAATGGAATCGAACGATAGGCGAGCGCTGATCCAACCTGAACGATCACGCCGCGATTGCGCGGTCTCATGCTTTTGAGCGCCGCCATCGTGCCGTAAACGAATCCGAGGTAAGTTACCTCTGTCGCACGCTTGTATTCCGCCGGCGTGATCTCGTGAAAGGGCGCGAAGATCGTAGTCATAGCGTTATTGACCCAGATATCGATCGGGCCGAACTCGCTCTCGATCGCGTTTGCCGCCTGCTGAACCGCATCCGCATCAGCCATATCCGCAGGCGCGACGACTGCCTTTCCACCCGCCGCTTCGACTTCCTCACGTGCGTTCTCAAGTCCTTCTTTTCCACGCGCGATTAGACCGATGCAAACGCCCGGTCTGGCGAAGGCCCGCACCGTGGCGCGACCGAGTCCCGCGGAAGCTCCAGTGATTACGACTACCTCGCGGCGACCATGACTGTGGGATAAATTCCTATTCGACAACTGATTGGATTCGATATTCGACTCAGACATGTCTCATAATCCTATTGGAGATAATTATTACGTTGCAGATAATGGTTGCTGAGTTTTCGGCCTGAGCGTGTTTCTAATCAATCGCCATATTCTCCATGTGGTGACACTTGCTAGGGCCCAGGTGATTGTAGCTAACGATAGGGTTACAGGAAGTCCATGAGCTTTGAGCAAACACCATACGACAAGTGCGAAAGCTGATAATCCGAGGCCGCCGAGTGTAGTGCCTAGAGTATCGAGACTCACCGCGTAACGTGCGCGCTCACCGACTGGCAACCCGCATGCCTGCTTTTTTTTGATTTTGTGCTTTTTAATGAGCGTCGCGCTTGCATAGAGTATCGAAGGAATCGCCAAAAACAGACCGCCGATCACCGGCCCAAGTTGGCTGCTGATAATTCCAGTTACCATAGTTGCGATACCGCCCAGAGCGAACCTCATCCCATACTCGTACCACCTGGTTACTGCGAATCCAGAAAAACTGGTATGAACGATCACGCGCGCTACTTCAGGAAAACTCCCCAAAAGGCCGCAACAGTAAGCGACCACACTCCAAATATGATTAAAGCTATTGCCACATTGTTGAGTCGAAAGTGCCGAATGAACTGACTTAGTGAGTAGGCACAAAGGAGGAGGCCTATCGCACCGAAAATCATCGAATGCGCCTCAACTAAGGCGAAAGCTGAACCGTCGCGATGAACGGTTAGGACGAGCGAGGCAAGCGCAATCGAGGGTGCACCGCCAAATAGTCCGGCGAAAGTCTGCGGTCATACAATATCGCCTAGAAAAGAGAAGAAGGAGACGACTACACCGCCAATAATAAAGCGAAGCACTAAGTTTTCCAGCAAATAAGGTGATCCCTCACCGACGGTCGCCGCTCTTGGAGATCCATAGAGCTGCCGAGAATTTATCTTTAGGTGATGCATCCATCTGATGCGATGCATCGGTTACCTGAATAACCATAACGCGGATTTCCGACCGATTGAACCAAAAATTTGAGCACCTGATGATTGTTGAATCGGACCCTTCGATGAGTTTGCCCCGGATCAGGCTTTCTTTTACTTTCTGCGAATGCTGAATAACGCCGCGGCCGGACATTATGCTCGTGATAGGCGGAATCATCTTGAAACAGGAGCTAATCCTCGATGCGCGAGATCAAATTTGGAATCTTCCTGCCAACCGGAGACTTTGCCCAGGCGCGCGCCGCCGCTCAGCGGGCTGATGAACTGGGTTTTTATTCCGTGTCGATCAACGACCATTTCTTCGCACCCGGGCAGAAACCTGATGCGCCGCAACTCGAGTGCTTCACAACCCTAAGTGCGATCGCCGCGCTAACCAGCCGTGTGCACATCGCACCGGCGATGGCCGCGATGTCGTTTCGCAATCCAGCGTTGTTGGCAAAAATGGCGTCCACCCTCGACGTCATCAGTAATGGCCGTTTAATTTTCGGTGCCGGCGCAGGCTGGATGCGTGATGAATATCACGCGCACGATTATCCCTATCCAACGAATCGGCAGCGGCTCGCGCAGTTCGCTGAGGCGCTAAAGCTGATTAAAGCGATGTGGACGCAGGAGATACCCACGTATCATGGGCCATTCTTCAAGATCGAGAAAGCGTATAATTATCCGCGCCCGGTTCAGCAGCCACATCCTCCAATCATGATTGGCGGCAGCGGGCGCAAGCTGCTTGAGATCAGTGCAGTTGAGGCTGACATTGCGAATCTCGCACCGCCATTGACCCGAGGCATCTTCAATGCCGAGGTAACGATCAAATTCGACAAGCCACGTCTGAGGCAGAAGATCGTAACGCTGCATGAACTCGCAACTGCGGCCGGGCGGTCACCGGCTCAGATCGAGATCAGCGGTTTTTGCAGCTTGACCTTATCGCGCAACAAGAGCGACACGGATGCCGCCGTGGTGTCAATGGCGCGCGCGATGGGCTTTCCGGATGAGGATTCAGTGCGTAATTCGCCCTCGATGCTGATCGGTACGCCGGAAGAAGTGAAACGCGAAATTCGTTCGCGCATCGAGGAATTCGGCATGACTTACTTCATCATGGCCGGCGCGCCCTCCGCAATCGAACTATTCGCTGGCGAAGTCATGCCGGAATTTATTTGACAATAGGAACGCAGATTCATGAAGTTTGGTCTGTTTGGGATGAACATGCGACCTTGCGTCACGCCAGACGCGATCGCTATGGTCGCGCGTGCCGCTGAAGCGGCCGGATTCGAGAGCTTCTGGGGCGGCGAGCATCTCGCGCTGGCCGACCCGCAGGTCCCTTCGTCGCCGATGCCTCCCACGATAGATTTCGTTGATCTCTGCGTGACGATTGCTTTCGCTGCGGCACATACACGCACGCTACGCTTCGGTACCGGCATCATGATCTTGCCGCTGCGCAATCCGGTCGTGCTCGCCAAGCAACTCGCATCGGTGGATGTTATGTCCGAAGGGCGGCTTATTTTCGGGATTGGCATCGGCAATCTCGAATTTGAATTTGCCACAGTGGGGATGCCCTTCGATCACAAAGGCAAGCGCGCCGAGGAAGCGCTCGCCGCAATGCGGGCGCTGTGGTCGATGGAGTCGGCCGAGTTTCAAGGCCGCTTCTTTTCGTTCGCGGGCGTCCGAGCAGAGCCGCGTCCGGTTCAGCAGCCGCATCCCCCGATTATCTTCGGCGGAAAATCGGTATACGCGTATAGTCGCGTCGCGCGGTTGGGTGATGGGTGGTACGGTTATGGGCTCGATCTCGATGCAACTGCGAAATGCATTGGAGAAATCAAAGAAGCCTGTGAAAAATACGATCGCTCTTTTGACGAGATCGAAGTCAGCGTCACACCGAAAGGGATGTTAGATCGCGATTTAGCGGCGCGTTACATGGAACTCGGCGTACAGCGTTTAATCCTTCCGCCGGGCCGCACCATTGAGCAATTCCTGACAGCGATCTTGATGGCGGAACGAACGCTCATCGAGAAAGTGTAAATTTCGAATCGAGCACCGCCGCGGCGATGTTGACGGCTAACTTTTGGCCGCAACCTCGACTGCTGGTGCGGCCTCCTGAACCGCCTTTACTCCGTCGCCGGATGCCGACGCTGATGCCGCAATCACCAGACGGCTGACGCCCGCCTCGGCATACTGTTTGACGACATCAGCGGAAAGCGGCTTGCCGCCAATCAGCAGCACCGAAAATTCGAGCTTGGCCGGGTCACGTCCGTATTCACGTGCCAGATTCTTGATTTGTGGAATACATTCCTGCGCCTTTTCGATGCTGAGATTACCGGGGCACCATCCATCAGCATAACGCGCAACACGTTTCATCGCATACTTCGGATCGTGCGCGCCAAGCAGAATCGGCGGGCCGGGTTTCTGCACAGGCTTAGGACCAATCTTGATCGATGGAAACTTGATAATATCGCCGTCATAGCTGACGTCGTCTTTGCTCCAAAGCAGCCGCAGGGCTTCGACGCTCTCACGCAGATGACGCCAGCGCTGCGCGAAGTTCACGCCCATCACCTGCGCTTCCTCGGGGAACCATCCTGCGCCAACGCCCAGAATCAGCCGCCCGCCGGAATAGAAATCAATCGACGCCGTAATCTTTGCCGTCTCGATTACGTTGCGCTCGGGCAGGAGGCAAATACCCGTGCCGAGCTTGATTCTGGACGTGGCGCGCGCGGCGATCGCGAGCGCCACAAAGGGATCGATCAGGCGTGCATAAAACTCAGGAACTTTCCCATCCTTCGAGCGTGGATAATAAGTCGAATAGCTGGAGGGCAAGCACAGATGCTCGGCGACAAAGAATGATTCGAAACCGAGTTTCTCGGTCTCACTCGCGATCGCGGCGGGATCGCCGGACTGCTCAGTCAGGAATGCCAACACGCCAATCTTCATATCCTCACCTCCAGCTAATACGGATTAGGAAGCTGCCGAAACTAATCCATTTATAAATTCATATCGGGCTTGCCGGTCGCAGGATCGATCGGCACTGAAACATGCGAATGGATTACTTTCCATTGTCCACCGACCTTCTGAAACACATCGGTCACACGGAACGTGCCTTCGGCAGGTTTACCGTCTTTGCCGGTCCAGGTGAAGTGCTGGATGCTGCGCGCCATTCCCATCTTGCCGTCAGTGACGACCACCAATTCGACGAACTTCCCTTTAAGATTTGGGGCGTCCTTAAAAGCATTGACCAGATCATCATGTACTGCGGTCGCGCCCTGATATTGGAGCGGCGCGTGGAAGTCGTAGAGATCGATATCGTTCTTGTCGTAATACTTCATCACCTGAGCGGCGCTGGTCGCATCGATGATCTTCTGCTCTATATACTTGATTTTCTGTTCGTCTTTTGCATTCCCTGCCGCGCTCGCCGTAAAGCTAACTCCCAGCATTAGTACGGCGACAGCCGCCATCGTTCCGATCATCGCTGTAATCCGTTTCATCTTTTCCTCCTGAGACTGTCGGTTTCGCGTTCAGCGCGCCTTAGCTTCCCTTTGGTTTGCTGAACGCGCGCGAGTGTAGCACAGGAGGGGCGAAACTGATCACCTTAATCTGCCGCGACGGGGTGACTCAGTCGGAACAATCTCCAGCCGTAACTTTTCCGTCCCACGTAATAACGTCATTGGAAGCGTGGCTCCTACGCAATCTGCGGTCAGGACGCGCTGTAAATCATCAATGCCGCCGATTGAAGCATCGCCGAGCGCAACGATGATGTCCCCGGGATGCAAGCCCGCGCGCGCTGCCGGACTTTCCGGCTCAATCGCGGCTATCGTGACGCCGCTTCCAACCGCGAGTCCGTGGAAGCGTGAAACGCGCCGCTGCAACGCCGTGTTCTGACCCGCAATCCCGATCCATCCTCGCGTAATTCGCCCATTATGCAGCAGGTGTCCCGCTACCAGTTTCGCGCTATTGATCCCGATCGCGAAGCAGAGCCCCTGAGCAGGCATAATCGTCGCGGTATTGACACCGATTACTTCGCCGCGTGAGTTGACCAGCGGCCCACCTGAGTTCCCGGGATTAAGCGCAGCGTCGGTCTGCATTACGTTGTCGATCAGCCGCCCTGAACGAGACCGAAGCGAGCGGCCGAGCGCGCTTACTACCCCAGCCGTTACGGTGCATTGAAAACCATACGGATTGCCGATCGCAATCACCAACTGTCCGACGCGAATTCGTTGCGAATCGCCGAGCGGTGCAGTCGGTAAGCCATTTCTCACCACTCGGATAATCGCCAGGTCGGTATCCGGATCATCACCGATCAGCTCCGCTCGCATCCGGCGTCCGTCGTTGGTCGTGACGTTAATCTCACCCGCTCCGTGCACAACGTGACTGTTGGTCATCACATAGCCGTCCGGGGTAAAGATGAAGCCCGAACCGCTGCCGGCAGGACGCATCACACGGCTCTCAATTGGGCCGGATGCGTCGGCGGCTCGAGCAATCTCAATATAAACGACAGAGGGGCTGATATTTTCCGCCGCCTGAATGACGGCCTGTGAATAGGCGTCGAAAATCTCCGTTTCATCGTGCTGGCTGGACGCTCCGGCGCGAACGCCCCGGGACTCGTCCAGCAATGGGATAACTTTCGCCTTCATTTTTGATACTCCTGCTGGTCAATTTAACCATCGCGTCAAGTCTGTGAAGGATTCGCGGAGAGGCGCGGCACAGCGAAGCCATGAGCGATCAGTTTAGACGGAATCCGCCTTTTCCAGCGGAACATAGGCAGTTTATTGCGGCCCGCCGAACTGACTATGGCGGCAAAGCGCCACGCGCGCGGCGAGATCGATGAGACGGCTTTGCGCGTCGTGCAGGACCGATGCATCGTCGAGGCAATTCAGATGCAGGAAGCGGAGCGCGACGGCGTATTAAATTCGCGCAGCTTCGCGTTCTAACGCTTCACGAAACTCGGGATGACTGATTGCGGCCATCCGGCGGGCCCGTTCGGCCAGCGAGCGGCCGCGCAACTCCGCCGCGCCAAACTCAGTAACGACGATATCCGCGTCGCTGCGCGGCGTAGTTACTATGCCGTCAGCTAATTGCGGGACGATTCGGCTGATCGAATTATCCCGCGCGGTGGACGGCAGCGCGATTATCGAGCGACCGCCTGAGGCCATCTGTGCACCGCGTACGAAGTCGCCTTGGCCGCCAGTGCCACCGATATATTCGCCACCCACAACTTCGGCGTTGATCTGACCCGTCAAGTCCACTTCGATCGCCGAGTTGATTGCGACGAATTTGCCGAGACGGCTCAGCACCGCCGCGCGATGCGTGTGCATATAGGTAAAGAGCTTGACCGCCTGATTCTTGTGGGCAAAGCGGTAAAGCCGGTCGGTGCCGACCAGGAGTGCGGCAGCAGTGATTCCCGTATCGATTGGCTTGCGCGCATTGGTCACGATTCCCTGTTCCATCAGGTCCGCAACACGATCGCTGATTAAGCCGGAATGGAAGCCCAGATCGCGACGATCGCCGACCAGCGCGAGCACCGCCTCGGGAATCGCGCCAACTCCAATCTGAATAGTTGTCCCGTCTTCGATATAGCGCTCAATATGCGCAGCGATACGCTCCTCGGTCGCGCTGATCGGCTGCGCGCGGACCTGTACGGGCGGTCGCGACGTACGCACCAGATAATTGATGCGCGCTGGCGCGATTGTTCCGTCACAATACGTCCACGGCATCTGCTGGTTGACTTCCGCAATGACGACTCGCGCACGCTTCATTGCGGCTTGCTGAAAATCGTTCGCCAACGAAAAGCTATAGACGCCCTGTTCGTCAGGTTCGCTCAGTTGAACGAAAACTACGTCGGCGCGCAGGATGCTCTTGTCGAAATAGCCATTCACCTGCGACAGATGGGCCGGCAGGACATGAAGACTTTTCGCGCGGGCAAGCGCCTGAAGATTCCCCATCGCGCCGAAACTGGTGAAACCGAGCACGTCAGTATGTTCGGGCTTCAGAGTGCGGCGCGAACGCACCCCAGCGAGAAAGATTTCGGCTTTCCCGAGTCGATGGCGCTGCTCGAGCAGCTTCTCGATCAGCGATGCGGGTTCGCCGACGCCCTGACCCCACACGACATGCTCACCGGGCCGGATGATCTCGGTGAGGTCCAAAGAGTCGAGGCTGATTTCCTGCGTCATGGAACTTGAAAAGCGCGTCGGCTCTTCAGAATCGCCTCGACTTAGGCCGGACGGAACGCGAGGATGCTGCCTTCGCCATCGGCGGATACGAAGAGCGTTCCGTCGCGCGATTGGGCGATTCCGGAGAAACTCGCGAGCGGCCCCGGCAACAATCCGGGAATTCCCGCCAGCACATGCGGGACGACGCCGGGCGGTGAACCGACCGGCAAGTTCGACGCGATCGTCTTGCGCTCGCGCGTCTTGGTCGAAAAACAGATCAACTCATGCGCGCCCACATCGACAATGTAAAGATCATCGCCTGAGAGCATCACGCCGTGCGGCTCGCGCAATCCGCCGAGCGCCTCGGTAACGCCGCCGTTGACGTGCACAACGCGCCCTTTTCCGGCCTCCGCTACAAAGCACGAGCCGTCGGACGCGGTGGCAATTCCGGTTGGACGCGAAAGTCCGCTCGCGGCAGTTTTGATTTCTTTTCCCGAGATCACCAAAACACGGCCTGTACCGCCTTCCGCAACAACGACTGCGCCGCCGGGGGCTGCAGCGACACCGTATAATTCCTGCAAGCCCTTGGCGTGCTCGGTCATCCGATGTGACACCGGATGATAAGTCGTCACGTCGCCGGCGGACGTAGTCACGATCACATTGCCATCTACACCAGCGCCCAGGCCGCGAACAAAACCAGGAAATTCACCGTCGAACAGCATCCCGACTCGCCGCTGTTTGCCGTCGAGATCGACGGCGGCCATGCTGATGCCGTCGGCGGCGTAGAGCACGCCGTCGCTGCTGACGGCGAGTCCAGCGGGCGCGCAGAAACCCGGTTCGATCAAGCGGCGCTCGCTGCCGTCCGGCATCAATTCGGCGACGCCACCATCGGTGAAATGGGAGATAAAAATGCGATCGTCGGCGGTGAGCGCCAGATTATCGAGTCCGGGACGAACCTTTGCGTAAACCCGTTTCGTGGCGCTCTGAAGATCGATCTTGAGGATCTCGCCGGTGCGACCCTGGGTCGTTACGATCTCGCCCTTGCTGTTGATCTTGACTGCGGTCGGCAGGCCAAGGTCCTTGATGAAAGGCTCGGGCCGTCCACCGCCGACCGGTATCCGCCAGATTGCGTTCTCGCCGAGCACGGGAAAGTAGATATTCTCGTCGGGACCGAGGAATAGTGCGTTGGGCAATGGCAAGTTATCCGCGAGCTGGCGGGGTGCACGGCCGTCGGGAAACAATTCCCAGAGCCGACCATTGGGACGGCATTCATCCATGAAGATGCGATCCTGATGGATCGTAACGCCATTGGCGGCCGTGACATTGTCCGCAATGATTCGCACCTCACCGTTGGGAGAGCGCGCGCACACCCGCTCGCTCATCACCTCAGTCGCGTAGAGCGTGCCTTTTGAATCGAAAGCGAGATCGTCGGGGGCGATAATCGGTCCGCCGGGCGGACTGATTACCGAGACTGCGCCGCTCGCAGGATCGATCGCACTGATCTGGCTGCCGAAGGCCTGCGCGACGTAGAGCTTACCGTCCGGCCCCATTCGCATCCCGTTCGCGCCGAACAGCGCGCTCGGTGGTGTCAGTTGGATGCATTTCCATCCGGCAGTAACGTTGATCGCCGGTCCGCTGTATCGATTATTCGCCTGCGCCATCAGCCGCTCCTCTTAACTTTCCGCGCGAGCAGCAACATATCTGCCCGTTTGAGACTTTGCTTCCGACAATCACCGCCTAGCGCGGTTTGCTGTCATTTGTAAAGGAGAGCAGCCCAGTGCAATAGAAGCCACGCTTGACACTGCGCGAAGGGCCGATCTAGGTTCACCACGATTACTGACGCTGCGGCGTCAATTCGATTGGGGAGAATGATCATGGCGGAAGGCAAAGCGAAAAAGATGTGGGCGTTACCGGGCGCGGAACTGACCGCTCCGGCGTCACTGCTGATGCATGGCGGTAGCAATGATCTACTCCAGCTCCCTTGTCCGTCATTTCTGATCGAGCACCCAAAAGGACTCGTGCTGTTCGACACCGGATGCAACGCGAAGATTATCGATGATGCAGCGGGTTACTGGGGCGAGGTCGCGCAGGCGCTGCCGATCAAGTGGAGCAAGGCTGATACGCTCGACAAGCAGATCGAAAGCGTCGGCTACAAGCCGTCCGACGTAAAATATGTGATTCTGTCACACTCCCATCTGGATCATTCCGGCGGTCTGACCTATTTCCCTAAAGCCAAATTTCTCGTGGGCGCGAATGAGTTGCGTTACGCCTACTGGCCCGATCCCGATCGGCGTTGGGCGTTTATCCTCAACGATTTCATCCCGACTCGCGGCTATGACTGGATTGAATTGGGCGGTGATCTTGATTTATTTGGCGACGGCGCAATCCAATTCCTGCTGACTCCCGGCCATACGCCCGGCGAATGTTCAGTGCTGGTCAACTTGCCGAACCGTAAATTCCTGCTGACCGGTGATACAGTCCATCTGCGCGCCGCAGTCGAAGGTGGGGCTACGATGGGGATCGACGTTGATCCGAATCAGTCGATCAAATCGATCCAGCGCATCAAGGCGATCCGCGATATGCAGGGCGCGACGATGTGGATTACGCATGATCCCGAGGACTGGAAAGAACATCCGCATCAGATCGACTGAGCAGCACCGGAATTGATCTTCTAGTACGCGGGTATTGATGCCGCTATACGAATGTCACTGTGAAAGGTGCGAGTTTACCTTCGAGGTGCTCGCACCGATTAGCGAGTATGCAACGAAAGGCCATCCATGTCCAGAATGTGGCCGGCGGGCGCGCCGAATAATCTCATGGGTCAGCTTCGGCCGGGGCGGAAAATCAACACCTGAGAAGCCATCAACTTCGGAACCATCACGAAATGACGTGACCAAGCTCAAGGTCCCGCCGCCCATGCAAATTTGTTGGATGGATAAACCGTCCAGTGCGCGGTACGCCGCACACCTGCACGGACGCGGCGCCGAATACGACGAAACCGTCGCCGCACGGACCGAGCAGCGCAAGCAGCGCGGCGAGACCACGGACCAACCGGCATCGGCGTCTCATCAGCATTCGCATTCGCCGCTTTCGGATCCGGCGATATTCGCACGACGCCGCAAGGCGGCATTAGGCGCGAAGAAGGTTTCCCCGCCCAAGTAGTCAGTCGGATTTCAGATCACTATCAGGGATTTACTGCCGAGATAGCTATCCCATGTCGGCAGAACGAACAATCACTCTTAACGTGAACGCCTTCTGCCTCAACGGTTACTTCGCTACGGTCAGGGCTGAGTGACGTAGTCACTCCCACTACTGCATCGACCTGATTGCCCCATCGATTGATCGCCATCGAGCGTAATTTCTCGTCGATATGATCCTGATCGATTGCGCGTGGGGAGAAAGGCTCATCGTAGGTCAAAATCCCGAGTTGCTCCGAGGGCAAACCAAGACTGCCGCTCTGCACGGGCATCTCCTCGGGCGGCGCAACGACCGGGGCCGTGCTGACCGCGGAGACGGGCTGCCCCTGGATGGTCATCGTATCCGGCGGCGCGTTCGACTCCGGAGCGGAAACACAAGCCACCAGCCCCGCCGTAAGAACCGCCGCCAGCAGCCCCGTCTGAAGCCATCCGCTATGGGCATATATCACGCGACAGAAACCGTCTGATCTAGCGCGCACGAGCGGCACGAGGTTTCCGGCTCGCCTTGAAATGCAGCATTACTTCCTGGGCGAACAGTCGCATACTGCTGCTGATTTTGCGGAAATCGGTCTTCGGCAACGCCATCGCCATCACGAGATGTGTAACTCGGCTGCGCTCTTGATAGTCCTCAATCATCGAGACCGCTTCGTTCGGCGTGCCGATAATCAGGGGCTCCCCGAACAGCGATGCGGTTTCGGCCTTGCGGAGTTTGCCGACCGGCGGCAGCTTGGCTCCATAAGCTGCGTCACCCGGCAAGTCATTCGCTTCGGTGAACCACTTTCCGTAACAGCTCATAACGTAATGTGCGCCGGCTTCGGCAGCATCCCATGCGGCGTCGCGCCGTGGCGCAACGAACACCGTGCGCAACTGCGCGATATTGAATTCACGGGATTCTTCCCTGCTTCGCGCAGGCCGCGTCGTACATCTGCTGCTGATCGACGCCGCCGGTACCCATCAGATGATAGCCATGATTTGCGGCTCGCGCGATCGACTTTGGTCCGCGCGCCGCTAGCCAGATCGGCGGATGGGGCCGCTGCATCACTCCGGGAGTTAATGTGACGCCGCCACTAATATGATTGAAGCGTCCATCAAAGCTGAATTTCTTTTCAGTGAAGAGCCGCCGAATGATTTCGGCGTTTTCCTGTAATCGCGGGCCGCGTTCGTTGCGCGGGATGTTGAAGCCGGCAAACTCCGGCACCCGATATCCCTGACCGAAGCCGAGATCGAGCCGTCCGTTCGAGATATTATCGACCGTGGCCGCATCCTCCGCAATTCGAATCGGATTATGGAGCGGCAGTAAGATTACGAAGGTCCCAATCCGAATTTTCCGAGTACGGGCCGCGATCGCCGCCGCGATTGGCAGCAACGATGGCGAATAGCCATCATCGACAAAATGATGCTCCGTGAGCCACACGGTATCGTAGCCAAGCTCTTCGGCTTCAACCGCTAAGTCGAGATGCTTACGGTAGATCTCGGTGAAGGGAATCTTGGTGAAGGGAATCTTGGTCGGCGGCGGATTGCGGAACATCAAGGCGATTCCAAAATTCATCTGTGACACCCTGGAGTGAACCCTTCGAGCTGGACACCTATCAGGCGGGAGATTGGACCGGCTGCCGGGTGTGTTCCTCCTCGAATCGCACAGGCGCCAGGTAACCCAGCGCTGAGTGCAATCTGCGCGCGTTGTACACTTCGTCGATAAAACGGGGAAGCCGTTCGATCACGTCGGCGAAAGTTCGGTAGTCACTCAGGTAGACTTCTTCGCACTTGAGGGTTTTCATAAAACTTTCGGCTTTCGCGTTGTCGTAGGGATTACCGCGCCGTCCCATTGATCCCCGCAGCCCATAATCCTTCAGCGCCTGTCGATAGGCGGCTGACGTGTACTGCCCGCCACGGTCCGAATGGTGGATGCAGCCGGGTGGAGGCCGGCGCGAGTCGACGGCCATACGTAGCGCTGCCAGCGTCAGTCGCGTATCGATGCGCTTCGATAGTGCGTAGCCTAACACCCGCCGCGACCAGGCATCGAGGATCACGGCGACGTACACGAAACCCGCCGCGATCGCCACGTAGGTCAGATCGCATACCCATAGTTGATCGGGTGCCGTCGGAATAAAACCGCGCGTCAGGTCGGGAAAGATCGGGTCTTGATGGTCGCTCTGGGTGGTGCGCACGAAGCGACGCAAAGGCCGCACCTGGAGCCCGTTTTCGCGCATGATCCGCGCTACCGCCTTGTGATTGATATGCAGCCTTTCGGCGCGCAGCTGATGGGTAATCCGCCGATAGCCGTAGCGCGGAAATTCCGCGCTGAGTTCCGCAATGCGCTGGTGCAGGACTACTTTCTCCGTCGCAGAGCGGCGGCTGCGGTAATAATAGGTTGAGCGCGCCAGCTTCATGAGTCGGCATCCTCCCGCAACCGAGATGGTTGCGGACCGCTCACGATCGAGGAACTCTCGCCGCTCGGCCGACGTGCCCAGCGCGCCCCTTTTTTCAGGAGGTCAACCTCCATTGTCAACTGGCCGACCTTGCGCTCGAGCTCGCTATCGTGGTCTCGTATTCCGCGATGCGGGTGGCGTCAGCCACTTCATCATTGAGCTGCCCCGCCTCGTACTTCTGGATCCACAGGCGGATGAGATGTCGTGAAAGGCTGTGCTGACGTGCCAGCCCGCGCAACTCCGCGCGGCCCTCCAGAAAGTCCAATACCACTTGTCGCTTGAACTCGAAGCTGAAGCTCCGGTGCCTTGCCATAGCCTCTCCTCCGATAAGCCCGGCCGCCCGGTCCAATTCGTCCGCCTCCAGCTGTCCAGATTTTGGGGTTCATTCCACCCTTTGCGGCCTCTTTGCTCCCCGCTCTGGTTACTACCGATGTGAACGAACCATCTTTAGCATAAACTTGACCTTCGAGAATTACAGAATGTCAAATGACGCTAAATACCTTTTGATGACTCTGCATAATCGATTTTATAGAGTCGCAGCGATGATGATGACCATTGTTGCGCTCGCGACATTCTTTGGTTGCGCGTCACAAAAAGATCCGCCGGAAGCGACCATTAGCTGGCTGGCGCCCCGTACGCGCGCCGCTAAAGCTGCTGACTGCACAATGCCGGTACTGGCCGCCCTGCCGAACACTGAGTATCAGGAAGTCGCAGTCGTCGAAATCTCAGCCGACTATGACGAGGATGGGAATGAGATGAATCGATTGGCACGCCGCGAAGCCTGTCAAACTGGCGCTGACGCGTTAGTGGTTACGGAAGATCAACGCCAGAAGCTGGGCGGCGTCGATCATGCCGACTCTGCTCCGCTCCAGAAAACCGCCGGTGGTGAGGCGCAGCATACTCCCGAAATCGGCGAGGCCGGTCACAAAGGACGGTTCCTAAGTGCCGTCGCTATAATCTATAGCGGCCCGAATTCTAGCGCCGCTTCAACCGTTCCTTCCCGCTAGATTGTTATCGAGTGAATCGCGACTTTCTCCTGTTCGCGCAGGGCTCGCAGATACTCTACCCTGACGCGCTTATGCTATGGTTGCGGCAAAATTGCCCCATACAGTGAGGTAAATGATGGGACCGCTCCAGGGCTTCAAAGTAATCGAACTGGCCGGAATTGGCCCAGCGCCGATGTGCGCGATGTTGCTGTCGGATCTCGGCGCAGAAGTCTTGCGCATCGATCGCACCGCCGACGCCGGACTCGGCATCGCGATGAAAACCAAGTACAGCTTACTGAACCGCGGCCGTCGTTCGATCGCGCTCGACTTGAAGCGTCCCGAGGCGACCGAAGCCGTGCTGCGTCTGGCGGGGCAAGCTGACGCATTAATCGAAGGCTTTCGCCCCGGGGTAATGGAACGGCTCGGGTTGGGTCCCGATGTTTGTCTCGCGCGCAATCCTCGACTGGTCTATGGCCGCATGACCGGATGGGGTCAGGAAGGTCCGCTGGCTTCGGCGGCCGGTCACGACATCAATTACATTGCGCTCTCCGGCGCGCTGCATTCGATTGGCCGTCGCGGTGAAGCTCCCGTACCGCCCCTAAATCTGATCGGCGATTTCGGCGGCGGCGCGCTTTATCTTGCGTTCGGCGTCGTGACGGGTCTGCTCGAAGCGCAGAAGTCGGGCAAGGGTCAGGTGGTTGATACCGCGATGGTCGATGGGGCTGCCTCACTCATGACCGCTATTTACGGGATGTACGGGTCGGGAATCTGGAGTGACGAGCGCGGCACGAACATCCTCGATACCGGCGCACACTACTACGACGTTTACGAGACGAAAGACGGCAAGTACATCTCGATCGGCTCGATTGAAACCAAATTCTACGACGAGCTTCTGCGGCTTTCGGGACTCAAACGCGAAGAGCTGGCCCCGCAAAACGATCGCAAATCGTGGCCTCAAATGAAGGACCGGATCGCCGCGCTGTTCCGCACCAAAACGCGCGACGAATGGTGCAAGATCATGGAGGGCAGCGATATCTGCTTCGCGCCCGTGCTGAGCATGGCCGAAGCGCCGCGCCATCCCCATAACCAGCATCGCGGGACTTTCGTTGAGCAGGACGGAGTGGTGCAGCCTGCGCCCGCGCCGCGCTTCAGCCGGACTCCTGGTTCGATCCAGCGGCCACCGGCGCAGCCCGGCGAGCATACCGAAGAAGCCTTGCGCGATTGGGGTTTCAGTGCGCCGGAGCTCGAACGATTGCGAGCGTGTGGCGCGATCGCCGCATCTTAATCAGTCACGTTGGATTAGGAGCCTCTGTACATGTGCTAGCGCATCTCTGCATGGCGTAGTTTGTCATCCCGAGCCGGCGCAGCGCGAACCGCGTTGAGGGACCTCCGCAAAGCGATTAAACCAGCCCACTTGTGCAGAGCTTTCTTGGGGAGAGACGTCGATGGGAAACCGGCTCAAGCAGGTCAGCCTTAACGAGGCTCCGCCGGAGACTCGCGAAATCTACCGTCAATTCTTCGGCGACCGCGATCCGGTAGCCGAGCCGGGTACGGCCACTGGCACGCCCGGCGACTACTGGACGACTTTCGCGCTGGTCCCTGACATCCTCAAGATGTCGCGCGATTCGCTGTTCGCGCTGCTGCAACCCGGACGGATTCTCAAACCCCGCTATCGTGAGCTCGCGATCCTGCGCACCGGAATTGTCGGTGACTCGCGCTTCGAGTATTCGCAGCACCTCAAGGTCGCGCGGACGGTTGGAATTTCCGACGCTCAGCTCGACGCGATCAAGGGCTGGGCGACCTCAGACCAGTTCGACGATGCCGACCGCGCGGTGATGGCCGCGGCTGACGAATTGGTCGGCCGCAACTTGATCGAAAACGCGACTTTCGCTGCGCTGAAGCATCATTTCAGCGATGAGCAGATCATGGAGCTGATCTTCGTGATCGCGACCTGGCGGATGCATGGGATGGTCGTGCGGGCATTGCATCTCGAATACGACCACGACACGACATCCCGGATGCAGGAAGTCCCCGCCCCACCGGAAAAAGACTAGCTAGTTATTTCGCAACATGCTTGGCTACAGCCAAGCGCCCATGAGCCAGCTTCTAATCCAGCAATACCTAAACCAACTCCAAGATCTGCGGAAGTTTTCAGGTACCAACCGCGAATCGGTAGTACGCGAGGCTTTCAAGGATCTGTTAAAGGCCTACGCGCGTGCTCGTGACTTACAGTTTATTCCTGAATACGAGATTGCGACTCTGACTAACGAGCGCCGTTACATTGATGGTGCACTCGTCTATTCGTTGCGTGTTCCGTTCGGCTATTGGTAGGCGAAAGATCTCGACGACCAGATCGATCTGGAAATTGAGAAGAAATTAAGGCGCGGATACCCGCAAGACAACATTATCTTCGAGAATTCGCAGCATGCAGTTCTCCTGCAAAATCGGCAGGAAATTATGCGTTGCGCGGTCGATAACGTAACACAACTGGGTAAGCTGCTCGGCTACTTTTTCGCCTATGAGCGCCCGGAAATCGCAGAATTCCACAAAGCCATCAAGCAGTTCAAGAACGATCTGCCAGCGGTACTTTCTGCGCTACGTGAAATGATTGCTGGAGCATACGACCGCGGCCCTACATTCCGCAGTGCGACGGAGCGCTTCCTAGCACAGGCACAGGAAACCATAAATCCGAGCGTCACCGATGCGGACGTACGCGAGATGCTCATTCAACATATCCTGACCGAAGATATCTTTTCCAAAGTGTTCGGTGAGGATGATTTCCACCGGCAGAACAATATTGCCCGGCAGCTTTATGCGCTTGAAGGAGAATTTTTCACCGGCAACCTGAAAAAGCAGACGCTTAAAGCGCTCGATCCTTACTATACGGCGATTCGCTCCGCCGCTGCGCAGATCGCCAGCCACAGTGAAAAGCAGGCGTTTCTGAAAGTCATCTATGAAGGCTTTTACAAAGTTTATATCCGAAAGCCGCGGACCGTCTTGGTGTGGTATATACTCCGAACGAAATCGTCCGTTTCATGATCGAGGGCGCCGACTGGCTCTGCGAGAAGCACTTTGGACGGAATCTGATCGATCGCGACGTCGAAATCCTGGATCCTGCGACCGGTACCGGAACTTTCATCACTGAATTACTCGAGCACTTCCGCGGACAGCCGGCTAAGCTCAAGTACAAGTATCTGAATGAGCTTCATGCGAACGAAGTTGCGATTCTTCCTTATTACGTCGCCAACTTGAATATCGAAGCTACCTATGCGGCAGCAACCGGGGAATATCTTGAATTTCCTAATCTTTGCTTTGTTGACACCTTAGATAATGTAGCCGGGTTGCCTGAGCACGTTGGGCACCAAAGCCGATTTATTTGGTCGCCTGAGCGTGGAGAACGTCGAACGCATCAAGCGCCAGAACCGGAAAAAGATCAGTGTCATCATTGGAAACCCGCCCTACAACGCTAATCAGTTGAATGAAAACGAGAACAACAAGAATCGTGAATACCCTGAAATAGACAAAAGGGTAAAAGACACCTACATCAAGGCCGGAACAGCACAAAAAACGAAATACCGTGATCCTTACGTAAGATTTTTCCGATGGGCCAGCGATCGGATTGGTGACAACGGAATCGTAGTCTTTATTACTAATCGTAGTTTTATAAGAAAGCGGGGCTTTGACGGCTTTCGACGGACCGTGGCGGGCGAATTCGACGAACTCTATATCCTCGATTTAGGAGGGGATACCAGGGACAATCCTAAATTGTCCGGTACAAAGCACAATGTATTCGGAATTCAGATCGGGGTCGCGATTAGTTTTCTCGTTAAAAGTAAACAGATGCGCGCTCGCCGCGTTCGCTTCGTACAACGACCCGAGACTGATACTGCAGAAGAAAAACTGGCCTTTCTTAGTAGCAGTAGCATCGCAGATACTAAATTTGAGGAGATAGAACCAGATAGCAGCAACAACTGGATTGAGCTCCCAAAGAATGACTTCGACAGCTTTCCTCCAATAGCAACAAAAGGAGCAAAGCTCGCGCGAAATTCGTCTGAGGAAACAGCTTTGTTCAAGCTGTTTTCATTCGGAGTTGTGACAAATCGGGACGACTGGGTTTATGGTGAGGAACGAACCTCCGTTGCTAAGCGAGTTCAGTTCTTGATCGATATGTATAATAGCGAGCGAGAAAAACTCCAGTCGATCAAGGATTCAAAAGAATTAGCCGCTAAATTGAACACGAGTATTAAATAGACAAGGTCAGTAAAGCGCGATCTAAGGAAAGGTATCGCATATAAATTTGATCACCATTTCATCATTGAAGCCCAGTACCGACCTTTCAAGAAGCGTTTCCTTTATTTTAGTCCCACCTTGAATGAAATGCCGAATATGATGCCGGCTTTCTTCGGATCGCAGGGGTGCGAGCAGAACCCGGCTATCATCTTTACTGATCCGACCTCTCAGAAGCCCTTCACCGTAATCGCAGTCCAATGCTGCCCGGATATGCACCTGTTGGGAGCCGCGGCCGGCAGTGTCACAATCGGTTTTAGCCGACTCGCAGGAACAGGATTCCACGACAACATAACGAGCTGGGGATTGGATCAGTTCCGTAAGCAATACCAAAGCCTTCAAATCGATCCGGAGCGTGTGATCTCCAAAAGGATGATTTTTCACTATGTCTATGCGGTACTGCACGATCCAGTCTATCGCGAAAAATACGCACTCAATTTGAAACGCGAATTTCCCCGAATTCCCTTCTATGCGGATTTTTGGCTATGGGCCGACTGGGGGCGCCAATTGATGGAACTGCACGTCGGGTACGAATCGATCGAGCCGTGGCTGCTTAAACGAATAGATTTGCCGTTCGATGGCGCCGAGCCGGTCAAAAAGGGCAGCACCAAATCGGTTTTAGTCGCGCTCGAAGCGCGCAAACCTTCCGCCAACCCGAAGGCTGACTCACCGAAGCCGGCGCTCAGGGCCGATAAACCAGCTGATCGCATCGTGATCGATTCGCAGACCACGCTCACCGGCATCCCATACGAGGCATGGGAATACCGGCTCGGTACCCGCTCAGCTTTAGAGTGGGTTCTGGATCAACATAAAGAACGAACGCCTAAAGATCCGACGGTTAGCAAGATGTTCAATACTTACAGATTCGCTGATTACAAGGAAAAGGTAATCGATCTGCTAAGGCGCGTCACACGCGTGAGTGTCGAAACCCAAGCTATCATTAGTGCGATGAAGAAGGCTCCTCGATAGTCGGTCGCGACGATTGATCAAGCGCTTTTGCGGCTACCTTTCTGCGCTTCCATCATCCGGCGGAACTCGCCGGGCTTCGATACGTCAAATTTCGTGATGCCGCCTGCGAGATCGAGAATCGCCTCGTGCGACGCGGCGTGATTGCTGAAAATTTCGAAAGTCGTGCAGCCCTCGGGTCCGGCCACATGCGGACCATAAAAAATGTTCGGCTCACTGACCATCACGTCACCGATTTTGAGAACGCGTTCACCCACGTCGAGCGTGCCCTGCACCACGATTTCGAAGCGATAACAATCGTGCGCGTGGCGCGGCAGAATCCAGTTCGGCGCCATCCGGAGTGCGACCACTGTCGGCGCGTTGTTCATAGGTTCACCCATTACGAAGTAGGCGACGCCGCCGCCGGTCCCTTCCATGCTTTTCGCGATCAGCTCCAGCCCCTTCGGACAATTTTTCCAGAATTCAGGATCGTCGATCGACATGAACGCCATGCTGATTCTCCTTTGCGTGCTCGCTATGCGCGCTCCGCCGACTTTGTTCTGAACGCAGACTCGCAGACTCGTTCGCTCGTTTCGCTTCACTAGCGTGCTCGCTCCGCGCGAAGACGCGCTGCACTAGCGTGATTTCGGCAGCCCCAGCACCCGCTCTGCGATGATATTGCGCTGAATCTCGGAGGTTCCCGCCTCGATCGTATTCGCCCGCGAGCGCATGAAGTGATGCTGCCAGCGGCCGCTCTGCACGGCATAATCCGAGCCCCGCGTAAGCTGGCTGGCGGGTCCTTCAAGCGCGATCACGAACTCCATCATGCGCTGATTAAGCTCGGACCAGGCCAGCTTGGAGATCGAACCGACCGGCCCGGGGTCGCCGCTCTTGAGAATCTTCGAAAAGGTGCGATAGGCGGTAAATCGCATCATCTCCAGATCGACATGGAATTGTGCGAGCTGTTGCCGGATCAACGGATCCCGGGTGGCGGGCGTCCCTTGCGCATCGTCTTGCGCGCGAGATCGACGATCTCGTCAAAGACAATCCGATAGCGCATCACGCTGGCAAGCGCGCTGGTTCCCCGCTCATTCATCAAGGTGGTGGTCGCGACGCGCCAGCCTTCGTTAAGTGGGCCCGAGCAGGTTCTCGCGCGGCACCCGCACGTCCTCGAAGAACATCTCGTTGAACTCGGATTCGCCGGTCATCTGACGCAGCGGCTTGACCGTCACGCCCGGGGTCTTCATATCGATCAACAGGCACGAGATGCCGCGATGCTTTGGGGCGTTCGGGTCGGTACGCGCGATCAACATGCACCATTGGGAGATATGCGCGAGCGTCGTCCAGACTTTCTGCCCATTGACGATAAACTCGTCGCCCTTGAGTTCGGCGCGCGTGCTCAATGATGCGACATCCGAGCCGGAATTGGGCTCGGAGAAACCTTGGCACCAAATCTCCTCGGCGCTGAGGATTTTAGAAAGATAGCGTTCTTTCTGCTCTTTCGTGCCGTGCGACATGATAGTCGGCCCGACCATCGCGAGGCCGATCACGTTGAGCGCGCCCGGCGCGCGGACGCGAGCAACCTCTTCGTTGAAGATCGCCATCTCGATCTGGCTAGCGCCTTGACCGCCGTACTCTTTGGGCCAAGCCATCCCGAGAAAGCCGTGCTCGTAAAGACGGCGCTGCCAATCGCGCAGAAATTCGGTCTGCGTCATGCCGGCCGGGCGCGAACCGACGCCGCCATTGATCCATCCGGGCGGCAAATTCTCACGCAGGAAGGTTGCGCACCCGCTCACGAAAGGCTTCTTCTTCGGGACTGTAGCTGAGTCCATGCCTTAGCTTTTAGCCCTGCCCGCCCGAAATGTCACGGCGGGTTCGTTCAGGACCCGGCGGAGGCGTCCAGCGCACCTCCAGCATCTCTCTGCAATTATCATTTCACGCTTTCGAGCTCGAACGGTGTTCCCCAGGAGGCGTTAACCAAAGATTGATCGGACCACAGGGCTTCTATCGACGAGTCTTCACGGTACCAGTTGAGGAAATCCTTCATTCCTACGAAGAGTCGTCGGTACAGCTCGCGACAAAGAGCTTCTGCTTGCCGGGTACGGCGGTCCGCGGTCTCTGCCGGTACGCTGCCGGGGAGTTTGGCTTCTTCAAAATGGATATGGTGTTCGCTCTTGTTGCGAAGCCGGTAAATTTCGCAAAGCGAGTCGCGGGCATTGACATCGGATAAAAGAACCGTTGCCTTATCAGCAAACGATTTTTCACCGAAAACACTGGGTGGAAGAAACGATTCGATGCTCCTGACAAATTGGTGAAGCCGAACCGCCCCTTGCGGCTCGAGAGCAGCCGTTCTGAAGGCAGTAAAACCGCTTAACGCCCGCCAGAACGACTTCGGGTTCTGTTGTTTCTCTTTGTACATGTTCTCCACCCGCTTGGCGAAGTGGGCAGCTAGCGAAAAGTCCGCCGCGTTGATCTTCGCTCGGTCGACGCCGAAGCTGCGACTGAGTGGCGGAAAAGAACCCACGTGTATTAGCGGAACTCTCTTTTCATCGATTCGACCGAAGATCTCTCGCGCCAATTCAAACTTCGGAATTCCCGCAATTACTGCAATACCCCACAGAAGCCATTCAGCACGCTTTAATGGCAGCAGCGGCTCGTCAGAATCCGACCCTTTCGAACTCAGAACTAAATCTGGATACTTCTCCAGTCGCTCAGTCACAACCTTACCGAGCTGATCGCGCCACCAATCGTCAAGCGCAAATGGTAGTTCGCCTGAAATGCAGCAATCACCGAGCGTCAATGGCAACGAAACATTTTCGAAGATCAGGTCGAACCCAGAGAAGACGATGCAGCCAAAGTTTTCATCCGGGTGTATTTGTAGCAAGTCCATGTTTCTCGATCAGAGTCGCAACCTATGTGGCCGCGAGCCTCAGTCTCGCGGCCAGCGCGCTCCGCTGCACCTTGCCGGTCGCGGTTTTCGGCAGTTCGGTCACGATGTGGAACGATTTCGGCACTTTGAAATCTGCAAGACGCGTGTGGCAGTGGTCGCGTAACTCGTTGTGCGTCGCAGACGACCGCAGAACCACCGCCGCGGCGACTTCCTCGCCATACTTCTCGTCCGCAATGCCGAAGGCGGCGGCCTCGGCGATCGCCGGATGCGCCAGCAGAACCGCGTCAATTTCCGCCGGAGAAATCTTCTCACCGCCCCGGTTGATCAATTCCTTGATACGCCCGATCAGACTGACGTACCCCTCGGCATCCATCACGCCGCGATCGCCAGTACGCAGATAACCATTTATAAAGGCGACGGCGTTCGCTTCGGGATTCCGATCGTAGCCGCGCATCACGTTGGAACCTTTGATCGCGACCTCACCCGCTTCGCCGCGCGGCAAGCACTGTCCCCGCGTCATTCAGAATTGCGACCTCGACCCGTCCACCAACACCGACTGAGCCTGGCTTGTGCGGCGCAGGCGGCAGCGGATTGGACGCAATCTGATGCGCCGCTTCGGTCATCCCATACGCTTCCAGCACCGGGACCTGAAAGCGCTCCTCCATCTGCTGCAACATTGCTGGGCGCCAGCGCCGAGGAGCACGAGCGAATAAAGCGGAAGCCGCTGCTCGACGGCGCATCTGAATCGGCGCGCATCAGCAGCGTCCGATGGATCGTCGGGACCGCCGAATACCAACTCGCCCGATGAGCCTTCACGAGCGGCCAGAACTGGCTCGCGCTGAAGCGCGGTGGAGCGATCACGGTCCCTCCGGAAAAGAGTGTAGATAGCGTCGCGCCGATCAATCCATGCACGTGAAACAACGGCATCACCAGCAGCGTGCGGTCTTCCGGCGTGAGCTGATAGCCGCTTGCGATATTCTCGATCGACGCCATCAGATTGCCGTGCGTCAGCGGCACGCCTTTGGGCTTGCTGGTCGTTCCGCTCGTATGCAGAAACAAAGCGATCGAATCTGACGCCGGCGATGCTGGATTACCGATTCCCGCGCTAGTCTCGACGGCAAGCTCTGCGCGACCTTTGGAGTTGATCGATAATGCCCAGACCGGCAGCCCAACTCGGGCCGCCGTATCACGCGATGCGTGATCATCAGTGGCCGCGATTACTGCTCGAATACCTGCATCGCGCCAGAGATTCGCCAACTCTGCGCCTTGCGCTGGATTGTACGGAGCTGCCGTCAATCCGGCCTGGAGCAGCGCGATGAACGTAACAATAAACTCAGGGCCGTTGGGCAGCACCATCGCCACTCGCGATTCCGGCTCGAGGCCGCTCGCGGCCAATCGCTCCGCAAAGCGTGCCACCATCTCGCATAATTCACCATAGGTGATTGCGATCTCAGGTTCGATTCCAATCAAGGCTGGACTGGAGGAAATACCCTTCGCCAGCAAGTCGGTGATGGTCTTCATAATTATCGGTTCACGCGGTCTAGCACTTAACGCCCTTCGCTAGCTCGCGCCCCGCTGGATACGCGGAAGTCTGTGACAAATTCCAGCACCTCGTCCGCGACGCGTTCCTTCTCGCTATCGACCGTAATTACGTGAAAGCTTTCGTCGAGCGCGATCAAACGCTTGTGCTCGCTGCCGAGATGGCTCATCAGAAACCCGGTATTCCGCTCAAATGGGCACACATGATCCTTGCGACTGTGAATCGCCAGAACGGGCTGTTCAATTCCGGCCAGTTTCGGGCGCACGTAATCGCTCAACGCCATCAAATTCAACGGCGCCCGCAGCGGCATCAGGCGGCTCCCCGGATGGATTCTGCGGGCCGAGCCATCATGGATATCGGAACCGCCAGGCTTATGAAAATAGACGCGGTCGGCCAGTCCCAACGCGGGCCGCAGCAGCCGTAGCACGAGACGCTGACGAGGCGGTAAAAAGAAAGCCGACGATAGCATCACGATCGCCGCAACGGCTTCGGGCTGCTCGCTCGCCAGCCGGGCGGCAAGCAGCGCGCCCATCGACAGGCCAATTACGACGTTAGGATCGCCGTAAGTACGCAGCCGTTCGAAGCCCTCCACGACGCTCTCATACCAGTTAGCATAGCCGACCTCTCCTAACTCCTCCGGCGTTCCGCCGTGACCGGCCAGCCGCACGCCATGAACGCGGATTCCGGCGTTTGCGAGCCGCTCACCCAGATAACGCATTTCGTAAGGTGTTCCGGTCAGGCCATGAATCAGAAGAGCGCTGAGGCCTGAACCGTCGAAAAAGAACTCACTTGTGTCTTTCTCGTCTATAGGCGGGTCGGGGTCTGGATTATCCATAGAGACTCCGCGACGGTGAGCACCGCCGCCGAATGGGTTGGTTTCGCTCAGGAATTGCTCGTCGAGTTTCCAATGAGATCGCTATGTACAACGATTAACGACTGGCGTTTCAGGCCGCTCACGAAGTTTATCCAGGCATCCTGCTGCTTCTGCTGGAGGAATCGCTCCGTGAATTGGGCTTCGACCATCTTCCATTCAGTATCGCTGGGCGGAGTACGCGATATCACCTTGAAAATATACGAGTTGCCATTGTTCTCCATTACGCGATCGACGACGCCCGGAACAGTGGGCGTCGTAGCGGCGGCTTGGGCCGCGTCTGGAAACGATCCAATTCCCGGCAGATTGCCGCTGGCGCGAGTGAAATCTCCGGTAGTCTTGACTTGAAGTTGCTGCGATGCGGCCAAAGCGTCAAATGCCTCGGGTGATTTGATTTGCTTTAGCAAAGTATCAGCCGCCTGTCGCGCCTGAGCCTGCGCGCGAATCTGGACCATTGTCTCCGCAACCTTATCCTTGATTTCGTTGAGCGGCGGAATCCGCGCAGCTTTACGATCGATCAGCTTGATCAAATAAATGGAGCGGCCTTGGGTAATTGGGCGGGTTTCGCCGGGCTGCAGAGAGAACGCCTCCTTGACCAGCTTCGGATCGTCCTCAGCGCCTTTGATACTTTCATTCTCGGCCAAGTAAGGCGTCTCGACGGCTACCAGTCCGCGTTTGCTCGCGATGCTCTTCAAGTCGCGACCTTCGCCGGCTGCCGCGATATCCTGATCCAAGTCCTGATGCGCCAGCTTTTCGCCTTCCTGTTCTTTCAAGGCATTGACGATTTGTGGCCGCGCTTCCTCGATCGACTCGACGGTCGCACCTTTGACCTCCTCGACCTGGATCACGTGATAGCCAAACTGCGTCTCGGCCAGGCCCAGCTCCCCGGGCTTGAGATTGAAGGCGACCTCCTCGAAGGGCTTGACCAGCTCGCCGCGCGAGATATAGCCGAGATCGCCGCCATTTTGACGGGAACCCGGATCATCTGAGTTCTCTTTAGCGAGTTCGGCGAACGAGCCGCCCGTCTTAATTTTTTGCATCAGGTCCTGGGCTTTGGCTTTAGCGGCTGCTTTCTCAGCGGCGCTCGCGTCTGGAGCCACCTGAATCAGAATATGTCGAACGTGAATCTTCGCCGGATGGGAAAATTCGGTCTTGAGATTCTGTTCGTAATACTCTTCGATGCTGGTGTCAGTAGGCGGTTCTTTCGGCGCCAAGGCGAGCGGGTCATAGCGAATGAAATCAATTTTGACGCGTTCGGGCTCGCGAAAAGAATCCTTGTTATCCCGATAAAACTCCGCGACCTGCTTTGATCAGTCGGACGGCCTTTTGCAAAATTGGCCGCGGGAAACTCAATATAAGCCAGTGAAAGCTTTTCGCCAAAGCGGTTGAATTCGGCGTGCGCTTCGTCAGAACTGACTTGAACTGCTGAAGTAACTGCACGTCGCAGTGTATCGGCGAGAATTTTCCCCCGCGTTTCGCTCTCAAAATCGGCTGGCGCCAATCCATTGTCGCGAAGAATCTGATCGTAGCGCTCAGGATTAAAACGCCCATCTTCCTGGAAAACGGCTTGCGATGCGATCGCCTTGGCCAAATCGTCATCACTGACCATCAGTCCTATTCGATGCGCCTCGCGTTCGACTAGCGTCTGCTCGATCAGACTTTCGACCGCCATTTCACGCAGATTTACACTTTGCAATATCTCCTGCGCGTCAGCGCCCCGACTATTCTGGACGGCCTTGCGGATATTGCCGGCTTCGCGATCAACTTCGTCGGAGAGAATATTGTGACAGCCGGGCCAAGTGTACAGATGCAAGTAAGTATAACAATCCACCGAGGCGACCGGCCTGACCTGCGCGAAGTAGCTGAGTCCGCCGCCAAAAAAAATTACGAAGGCCCCAATCAAAACCCATAACAGTGTGCGCGTGCCCCACGAGTAGGCGTGCTTCCTGAATACTTGTAACATCGTGCTCCAATCATAATTGAGGCGGTTTCGCAGGTGCAATTGCGCAAGAGTTATTGCCTCAAGAGAACTATGTCTGTTAGCTTCTGCTGTGTTCGCAAACCACCGGCTATGTACTGCGCCCTGGGGTGGGAAGCTGAATCTAGAGGGTTGAGGCTTGGGGCAGTGATGGCGTGCGCATCATGACCTTGCAAAGGTCATCCAAGAGGCGAAATCGTGGCTTTTAGATCATTGTTCGGATGGTTTTCGAACGATCTGGCGATCGACTTGGGTACGGCTAACACCTTGATCTATGTCAAGGGTGAGGGAATCGTCTGCAATGAACCCTCGGTGGTTGCTGTGCAGAAAGACTCCCGCGGCGGCCGGCGCGTCCTCGCGATTGGCGCGGAAGCCAAAAAGATGCTGGGGCGAACGCCCGGCTCGATTGTCGCTATCCGGCCACTCAAAGATGGCGTCATCGCGGATTTTGAAATCACCGAAAGCATGCTGCGCCATTTTATCCAGAAGACGCACAATCGAAAAATTCTGGTGCGCCCGCGAATCGTAATCTGCGTGCCATTCGGGATCACTGCGGTAGAAAAACGCGCCGTTCGCGAATCCGCCGAATCGGCAGGCGCGCATGAAGTATATTTGATCGAAGAACCGATGGCCGCGGCAATCGGCGCCGGTCTCCCGATTACTGAACCGGCCGGAAACATGATCGTCGATATCGGCGGCGGCACGACCGAAGTCGCCGTCATCTCGCTCGCCGGAGTGGTATTCTCGCGTTCAGTGCGCGTAGCAGGCGACAAGATGGACGAGGCGATTATCCAGCACATCAAGCGTAAATATAACCTGCTGATCGGCGAACGCACCGCTGAATTGATCAAGATTACGATTGGCTCAGCTTATCCGGGCAATGAGATTCAGACCATGGAGATCAAGGGGCGGGACCTCGTCGCCGGGGTCCCGAAAATTATCGAGATCACCGACGAAGAGATTCGTGAGGCCCTGATGGAACCGGTGCATCAGGTGGTCGAGTCGGTCCGGATCGCGCTCGAGCGCACCCCTCCCGAACTCGCTTCCGATATTGTTGAAAAGGGTATTGTGCTGGCCGGCGGCGGCTCGCTACTGCGCAACCTCGACGTGCTTTTGCGCGAGGAAACCGGCCTGCCGGTGACGCTCGCCGATGACCCGCTTACCGCGGTAGTCATGGGCGCCGGCAAGGTACTCGATGAACTCTCACTGCTCCGGGATGTTACAGTCGATTAGTCACTGTCGATTAGCCGGGCCGAAAGTGTATGGTGATCACTTGAGCGTCCCCGGGTATTGGGAACTGACTTGAGAAGCTCATTTCTATGGCGTAACCGGGTATTGCTGATCAGCGGGAGCTTGCTGCTGTTCGCGCTGCATCTGCTCTCGTCAGGCGTGCAGCCTGACGCGCGGGCGAGCCGCCCGGCAATCGCTCTGAGTCAATTAATGCGCCCATTTCAAGCTTTCGATTCCGGACTCAGCGGCGAAGCTAATGGGTTCTTCCACGATTACCTCGAACTGGTCGGAACGCGGCAGGAGAATGATCAACTCAAGCGGCAACTGGCGCAACTCGAAGGTCAACAGGCGCGCATAACTGAGCTGGAGAACGAAAATCGCCGCTTGAGTGATTTGTTGGAATTGCGCGAAGTAATGGAGACGAAGGCGGTCGCCGCGAATATCATTGGCAGTGATGCAATCGGCGTATCACATACGCTGATCATCTCGGAAGGTTCGCGCAGTGGCTTCCGGCGCGATATGGCGGTCGTCTCGAATGACGGTGTAGTCGGTAAACTGATAGCCGTAGCTCCGGATGTCTCCCGGGTCCTGCTCATCGACGATCATAACTCAGCGCTGGATGCGGTTGACCAGCGTAGCCGGGCGCGTGGGATCGTCGCCGGCGTCATCGATGATGGGCTAATCATGAAATACGTGGGTCGTTCTGAAGACATCAAAGCCGGCGATTCCATCGTAACATCGGGAATGGACGGGATTTTCCCACGTGGCTTGTTGATCGGCCAGGTGATGAGTGTTTCGCAGGACGGTCCAAGCCTTTTTCTCAATATCGCTGTTCAACCAGCAGTGGATTTTCGCAAGCTCGAACAATTGCTCGTCTTGACTGAGAAGCCACCCGAGCTTCAAGTCGAAGCCTCAAATTGAGGAGCGCGTGCGCTTGATCGGCGTTTTCTCGATTGCGACGCTCGCCGCGCTGGTCCTTCAGACGACTCTTCCGCGCATCCTGCCCTTTGAGATGCTGATGCCCGACTTGGCGCTGATTCTCGCGGTCGATTTGGGCTTGCGGCATCATCGGGCGGCGGCTGCGCTGATGGCTTTTGGAATCGGCTACGCTACCGACGCCTTTGCCGGTACCCAGCTTGGGCTGAACGCCCTAATTTTCGTCGCAATCTTTATTCTTTCCTACTGGCTCTCGCGCGGATTCTTCTCGGCCGGATCGGGCGTAGGGGTGACTGCCGTTTTCGCGGGTGTGATTCTATGCGACTATGCAAACTATCTAGCCAGCTCGGGATGGTCCCCGGATGTCACCGGCCTGTTGCTGCCCACAATACTGATCCAGGCGGGCATTACGGCCCTGTTCGCGCCATCGATATTCGCGCTGATGAAGTCGCTTTGTCGCTGGGCTGGATTGCGCGTGCAAACTTCTAGGAGCTAAATAGTAGTCGGATAAACTGCCGGTGGCCAGATTCACGCCTCGGACCAAAAATCGACCGATTCCCCGACTCGAACCACGAATCGCGGGCTTCACCGCTTTTCTGATGGTCATACTCGCGGGAGCCGCGGTTCGTTTGTACTATCTCCAGCTAATCAAACATCATGAATTGACCGAATTGTCGGACCGCAATCGTATCCGGCTTCAGCGCCTGCCTGCACTCCGCGGACTGGTTTATGATGATCGACATCGACCGCTGGTGGATACCCGGCCCTCCTACGACGCCATGATCGTGCCTGAAGATACCCCGAATCTAACCGTCACTACGCAGCGGATGGAAAGGCTTCTGAACGCGGACGGCTTCGAGAAGAAGCTCGACGACGCGGATGAGCAAGGCCGCCCGCAGTTTGATCCCGTGACCGTCGATGAACGGCTAAGTTGGCCGCAAGTTGTCGCCCTCGAAACTCATCAGCTCGAATTGCCCGGCGTCAGCCTGCAAGTTAATCCCCGCCGTCATTATATCTATGGTCCCTTGGCCGCTCATCTACTCGGCTATGTCGGCGAAGTCACCGTACGCGACCTGAATCGTCTGCCCGATTATCGAATGGGCGACGAAATCGGCAAGTTTGGCCTTGAGCGCACTTGGGAGACCAGTTTGCGCGGCGATAGCGGCGGGCAGGAAATCGAGGTTGACTCGGTCGGCCGGCGACTCCGGTTATTACGCGAGATTCCCGAGCGCCCCGGCAACAGCGTCGTTATGACGATCGATCTCGACCTGCAGCGGACCGCCGAGGAAGCGATCGGTGATCGAGCCGGGGCGCTGGTCGCGATCGATCCGAACACCGGATATATCCTCGCGATGGCGAGTCATCCCAGCTTCGATCCCAACACGTTCGCTGGTGGAATTACCAACGCGGCGTGGCGCGAATTGACCACTGACCCCAGCCATCCGCTCTCGAACCGCGCGATTCAGGGGGTCTATCCGCCCGGCTCGACTTTCAAGATCGTAGATTCGATTGCCGGACTGGAAGACCGCACGCTGAAGCCTGACACGACTTACGGTTGCGCCGGAGGAATCTACTTTGGCGGACGCGAGTATCGATGCTGGCGGAAGCAGGGTCATGGCGCGATCTCGCTTCATCGCGCGATCGTGGAATCATGTGACGTCTTCTTCTACAACGTCGGCCAGCGTCTTGGGGTGGATCGGCTGGCGGCGTGGGCGCATGCGCTGGGACTCGGCAAAAAAAGCGGAATCGATCTTGATAACGAGCGCTCCGGGGTAGTCCCCTCGACCGAGTGGAAGGAGCGCCGCTACGGCGAGCGATGGTATCCGGCGGAGACCCTCTCAGTTGCAATCGGGCAAGGTTATGTCGGAATCACCCCATTGCAATTGGCGGACTTGGCCGCAGCAGTCGCTAATGGCGGGACTCTGTATAAGCCGCAGTTCGTGAAGGAGCTCGAATCCCTGGACGGTACAGCAGTAAAGACCTTTCCACCTGTGATTCAATCGCAGGTGCATATCGATCGAGAAATCCTGGAACGGGTGCGGGCCGGTATGGCTGGCGTGGTTAATCAGCCTGACGGGACAGCCCACGCTGCGAAGATGGATAATGTGATTGTCGCAGGCAAGACCGGCACTGCACAGGTGGTCAAAGAAGCGCAGGGTCAACGCACGAAAGAAAACGCCTTGCCCACACAGTATCGCGACCATGGATGGTTCATGGCGTTTGCGCCGGTGGACCATCCGCAAATTGCCATCGCTTGCATTATCGAGCATTCCGGTCATGGCGGCAGCTCCGCCGCGCCGGTCGTCAAAGCGGTGATGCAAAAGTATTTTGAATTGAATCCTCCACAGGGCGGGCCGCCAGCTAAGGATCCGAATGCCGGTCAGCATTACGCCGTCGATCCGTTGGCGGACTAAATCTGATGGCCGCGCTTGACCGACGTGTTGTTGCTCATTTCGACTGGACGGTTCTGGTTTTGTCATTGGGGCTGGCCGGCGCGGGACTGCTCAGCGTGCTGACAGCGACCTGGGGAAATACCCGGCACGGGCTGGATCCACTGGTAACACGTCAAATGCTCTGGATCGGTATCGGAGCGACCGTGATGATCTCGGTGGCGCTACTCGATTACCGTTCTCTGGGCGCCTACGCGTATTTGTTCTATGTCGTGGCGATCGGGTTACTTGCAGTCGTTGCGGTGGCTGGGCATAGCACCGGCGGCTCGCGGCGGTGGATCAATTTGGGACTCCTCAAGCTGGAGCCTTCCGAAGTCGCGAAATTGGCGGTGGTGCTGGTGATGGTCCGTTACCTGCGCGAAGAACCGCCGCGCGGAGGCTGGAACCTGCGTCATATTATCATTCCCGCCCTATTACTAGCCCTGCCGGCGGGACTGGTGTTGAAGCAACCCGACCTCGGCACCGCCTTGATTCTGGTCCTGATCAGCACGACTTTGATTTTCGTTGGTGGCTTGAATTGGCGTACGGGAGCTGCACTGCTGCTCGGTGCGATGCTCGTAGCGCCGGTCGCATGGCATTATCTGAAACCCTACCAGCGCGAGCGGCTGGTGAGTTTTGTGAATCCTCAATCTGATCCACTCGGCTCCGGCTATCATATTATTCAATCGGAGATTGCGATCGGCTCGGGCGGCGCGTGGGGTAAGGGCTTGTTCAAGGGCACGCAGGCGCGCCTGAACTTCCTGCCGGAGCAGACCACAGACTTTATCTTTGCGGTCTTCGCTGAAGAGTTTGGTTTTGCCGGTTCGATGCTGCTGTTGGGCCTTTACACCGCGCTGATTGCTCGCGGCGCCTGGATTGCCCGACATGCCCGCGACCGCTTTGGTGCTTTGCTCGCAGTCGGCGTTACGGGAATAATCTTCTGGCAAGTCGCGATCAATATTGGGATGGCGAGCGGGATGCTGCCGGTGGTGGGTATCACATTACCTTTGGTCAGTTATGGCGGCTCATCGTTGATTGCGATGATGGCCGCAATCGGCGTCTTGATCAGCATCCATACCCGCCGTTATCTGTTCTGAGCAGCTCACAACAGGGCTGCGGAGTATTTTTATGGCGCGAACGCAGACCTTCTCAAATCCGAAAGACCAGGCGATTGCTGAAATTCATCGCCGCTATATCGAAGTGATGGAGAGCCGGCTCGACTTGATCAGTGACGGTTCCAAAGATCATTATCTTGCGATTTTGCGCTCTCTGACCGATAAACTGGCAATTCCGAGCAAACCGCTCTCGGAAATTGTTGGCGAGATTATGTCCGAAGCGGCTCCGATGCTGTTTCAAGCGATGCAACGCTAGGTGTCAGAGGACGCTATTAGGGCACTGCGGCCCACAAGCAATCAAATCGTTGATTGGGCGTTAATCTTCGATTTAAGTGACTTGAATGAGGTTACTCGGGCCGGTCGCCGCGCTGTTGGTCGCGCTCTTTCCCCCGTTTCGAAATCTTGCGCTAGCCGCTGAGCATCGACCCGGGCGCGTCGTCATTCTGATTGTTTGGGGAGGTCTGCGAGCGGACGCGCCCAATCCCAAAGATACGCCGCATCTTGCGGCGTTGATGCGCGAAGGCACGGTTTTTGTCCACCATCATTCGATTTTCCCTACGTTGACGATGGTAAATGCGGGAGTGCTTGCTACTGGGGCGACGCCCGGCACGACCGGCATCCTGGGCAATTCGATGTATTTTAGAAATATCTTCAAAAGTCGCGACCCCGGCAATCTGCAGGTTAATAGCCAGCTGGAGAGCGCGCCGCTTGATCTTCTCGATCCGGCAACATTGCGTGCGCTCAATCGACAGGACGGTTTCGATGGCGCGCTGCTTGGAGCTTCGAGTTTCGCCCAAGAGCTCACTCATGCAGGTGGGTACGTAGCAGTTATCGGCTCGCCCGCTCCAGGTTTTCTATTCGACGATCACGCTTCGGACGATTCCGGCCAGCGCACGCGCTCAGGATTTTTCATTAAGACCGATGATCAGGCGGCGGCTTCTGCGCTGCGGCGCGACGCTTCGTACACGCGCGCGACAATCCAGCGAGCTTTACCGGCGGCGAAAGCGGCCAGCCTCGCCGGCCGACCGGCATTGATCGTGTTGTGGCAGAACGAACCCGATCAGGCGCAACGTTCCGCAGGACTGGGGACCTCACCTGCGCTCAATTCAATTCATCAGTCGGACGGCAATCTGGCGCAACTCCGTCGTGCACTCGCCGCGCTCGGCCTCGCGCGTCAGACCGATCTAATGGTTGTTTCAGATCACGGTTTCGCCACGATCCGGATGGAAGTCCGGCTTAGCGAGCTGTTGATAACGGCAGGATTAAAGAAAAGCCGCAGCAGTGAAGATGTAATTATTGCGCGTAATGGCGGCGCGGATCTGGTCTATCTCTCGCAGCACTATTTCCCGAGCGAGGAGGCGCGGCGCGCGATGCTCGCGCGGATCGTCGATTTCGCTGCAGCGCAAGATTGGTGCGGGCCAATCTTTTCGCACGCGGGACCACCGCCGGGTGCTTCAGCGTCTGGGAAGAATCTCGGATGGATTCCTGGCACCTTCAGTCAGGAGCTTATCGGCATCTACAATTCCGAGCGCTCTCCCGATCTCTTCATTTCATTCCGCGAGGTCGCAAACACGAACAACCATGGACTGACAGGCCCGGCTAATCCGGCATTTGCGCTCGGCTCGCGCGGTCAAATTGCCGTAAAGAATCATTCCTCAGTGCTGCTAAAGCCCGTCGCCGGTGTCATTTATGCCGATAATTCGAGCGACCATTTCACCACTGGGATGGGTATCCATGGCGCCGCCGGACAATACGAGCTGCGCAATTTTTTCGCCGCCGCGGGACCCGATTTCATGCGACATTTCACCGACGCGAACCCGACTGGCAATAGCGATCTGGCGCCTACCGTCCGTGTGATGCTTGGTCTGCCACGGGCCGCCATTCAGGCCGGTCGAGTACTTGATGAGGCGTTGACGATCCCGCGCGTCACGCCGGTCAGCAATATCGAGTCACCGAGCACGTCGATCGCCAAGGCTTATCTCGTATTGCAAGGATCGCAGATCGAAAGCCAGCTTAATTTCACCAGTTTCGCTGGAGAGACTTACCTCGACGACAGCAGCGTAATCCGCGCTCCCATCGGACCGCCGCAATAGTCTCGGGCCATCGCCTGCTCACTTAAATCTTGCCAATCAAGCTTTGCGCCGACGCGTCAATATAGCGATTGATTCCGTCGTGCGCGACCACCGGTGGACAGAAGATCAGCCGATTCACCCCGAGCTCAGCGTAGCGTTTCACTTGATCGAGATGGAGCGGCAGCGGTGCACCGAAGGCCTTCCCATCGACGAGCGGCGTGACGCTGATTTCAAGTTCGTCAAAACGGCGGCCAAATTCCTCGCAAGCTCGCCGCAGACCTTCTAAACATTTAGCTGCCGCCGCGATATCCAACCCAAAACCATACCATCCATTCGCGAGGCGGGCCGCCCGGGCATAGGCCTCCTTGGTATGGCCGCCAAAAACGATCTCAGGATGGGGCTTCTGGATGGGCCGCGGCATCGCGTCGATCCCGCGGAAAGAGACGAATTCGCCGCGATACTCGGGCGTCGGCATCGTCCAAATCGCGAGCATCGCCTTGAGATAATCTTCAGTGCGGGGCCCCTTCTTTTCAAAGGGCGCACCGAGCGCCTCGAACTCCGCCTTGAGATAGCCGATGCCGATCCCGAAAGTCAGGCGGCCACCCGAAAGTACGTCGAGCGACGCGAGCTCTTTGGCCAGCACTAGTGGATTCCGCTGCGGCAGGATGATGATTCCGGTGCCCAGCCGGACCCGCTTGGTATGCGCCGCGACAAAGGTGAGCGCCACGGTCGGATCGAGCATCGGAGTTTCCGGCGGCAGCGGTGACGGCGGTTCCTGCGGATCGGGCAGGACGACGTGTTCGCCGGCCCAGATTGAATCGAATCCGGCTTGCTCAGCGGCACGCGCCACTGCCGCGGCCGTAACGGGATCGACGCAGACGCCCATATTGATCGCGAATAGTCCGAATTTCATCGCGTACTCCTTTGCTTAGAAGAAAATAGCTGCCCCGCTCCCTACACGATCAACGTCGCCGGAGACCAAAAACGAATTGTCTTCCGAGCTTGCACTCGATCTCAAAGCGAATCCAGAGAGGTTTATTGTGAGGCTTTGAACTCGGCAGTAGTCAGCTGACAAGCTGTTTAAATCAACCACGAAGAGTCGGAATCGAAGCCAGTTCTTTCTTGAGCTTACGATTGGCGTGCCACACGTCGTAACGGGCCTGCAAGCTCATCCAGAGGTCCGGTCCGTTGCCACAGAGCTTCCCGAGCCGGACCGCCATTTCCGGAGTGATGCCCACCTCGCCAGCCATAATGCGATGAAGGGTCTGGCGGCTGACGCCGAGCAGCAGCGCAATTTCGCTGATAGTATGGCGGCCCAGCGCAGGCAGAATATCGCGAGCAAACAGTACACCCGGATGGGTCGGCGGCCGAGTAATGGCGCTGCGATCAACAACAAATTCTTCAGACATGGCGATAACTCTTCGAAGATAACTTAGATTTTTAATTGCCAAAAATCCTAATGGTACTGTTCCAGATCCAGTTTTATTGCATTGGGAGCCTCCCATTCAAAGATTATCGCCCACGGGCCATTAACATGAATGCTATAGCGGACGGGAATGCCATCTAGCTGATGGAGATCGTAGCCGGGCACATTCAGATCATCGAGCTTTGTCGCTGCATCCAAAGCTTCTAAGCGGTCGCTGCATCGCTGGCTCAGATTTGGCGGGAGCTTCGCACTTCGGCCGGTTTCAAAAACTTCTTTTAAGCCCTTGTGCCTGAAGCTTTTGATCACAGAAATTGTTGTAGCACAATATGCGACAATTTGTCTAGTATTATGCGACATAGGGCAGGCACTCAAAACCGCGGTTAGACGAGAGGCGCATAAGACTCGATCAGCCGAGCGCGAGCACGTCGCCGAAGTTGATGCGCTTCGATCTAACGAAACTTAGGCGGAATCCAGCGACGTGATTGCGCTGCCGCGGGTCTCTGGCAAGGTCCAGATCGGCACAGCGCCGGGATGTCACCGCCGGGATTACGAACTGAACGATTGGCCGGGTGAAAACCCGATCGGGATGAAGACTTCGACTATGGCGAGAGCGGTCTACCTACAGCTTAAAATTCGATCAATGGCATCTATTAGGAGAATGCTGAACCTAGGTGGTTGCCGAATCGACGGGGGCATCATGGACCGGCGAATTGATTGATTTGGTGATGAATCGCGCTGTCGAGATGACTCCCTCGATGTGCGATTTGAATCTGATGGTCGCGGCGAGCTCTTGAAACAAATCAGCTACTTTGGGGCGTCTTTACGATTTGATGGATAAAATGAGACGCCCCGCCATGAAGTAGAAATGCGTAACCGCTTCAAATCAGTGATGCTAAATCGAGCGGCGGCTCTAGGTTTTGCTCTTGCAGCGGCGATGCTGCTTGGATGCAAATCGCAAGTGTCTGAAGCTCCGATCACGCCACCCATTGCTTCGACAGCGAATGCAGCAGATCTAGCGCCGAGCCCAGAGGAGGCTCGAATTGCTCTAGCCAATATTTGCACTGAACAGCGCGATCTCGCGGCCGGTCACAATTACGTCGGAGTCGCGAATTGGTTGATGCTTGAGGACAATGAATTGATCCCTCTAGCTCCGCAGGTCGCGCGAGCACTCGGAAGTACAGAATCACATGCATTTCAAGTGGAGAGGTTCGCATTATTGCAGCAATTAGCGCAAAGGCACCTCCGGAGCGATGCGGAAAGGCAAGCCGATACTAGCGGCCTTGGTCTGCTCGATATTGCTTGCCATCCCACTTGATCGGATTGCTCGCGCATCATGGCGGCCGCAGAACGTGCCGGTGCGGGCAATTTCAAGTCGCACATCTACGAACGGCCGCGATGCCCGGACTACAACAAAATCGGCCAGCAACATCGCGTCGAATCTCCTCCTTAGACCCGGTGGGATGATTTGAGCTGAACGTGATTATCGCGATCTGGTGGTCGAGAATTGTCGTCAGATAATAATTAATCTGCGATCGGCAGAGCTGTAACGGGCAGGATGGCTCGATCTGGCGGGATCGAGTGATCGATGGATTTGATGGGCTGTTGAATCCAAGCGGCTTTGAGCGTAGCGCGCTATCTAAGAAGCCTTTATAGCAGTACGAGTCAATCCAGCGACGTGATTGAGCGGGCGCGAGTTTCGGGCAGCAGCCATACCAGCATCGCGCCAAACGTCGAAAATATCGCGCCGAGCGCGAGCGTCGCGGCAAAACCCATCCGAGGACTCAGCCACGTAATCACCAGCGGCGTGAAAAGCTGGATTCCGCGTGTGAGATTCAGCAGCAGACCGAGTGCGGCGTTGCGCACCTTCGTCGGCAACAACTCCGAGATCATCGGGCCGACGCCCGCCCACGTCCCAGTGCCGATACCCGCGAGGAAAAACGCCGCTGAGAGCACTCCCCTCGTACCGTGCGCCCATCCCCAAAGAATCGTCGGCGGCAGCACCCCTAACGCCATCAGCATCCCGAACAGACTGAGTATTGGGCGACGGCCAAAACGATCCGCCAGCCAACCGAAAATCGCATACCCGAGGATGCCGCCGAATTGCATCCGGATCATCAGCGCGCTGCTGGCTTGCGGCCCGAGTCCGCGCGAAATTCGCAAATAGGTCGGCGTCCAGGTGTAGGTGAACCAATAGGCTTCCGAGTTGGCCAGCAGGATTACGAAAAATAGGGCGACCATTCTGCGATAAGTCTCGAGCGCACGAAGATCGTTTACGTTCATCCAGCGGCGCGTCGCGTGATGAAGCCAGACGTCGCTCTCCGGCATCCAGCGCCAGACGGCAAAGGCTACGGCGAAAGCTGGGAGCGCGGAAAGCTCGAACACCGCGCGCCAGCCGATATGCGGTTCGAGATAGCCGCCCAGTATCGCAGCGAGCAAACCGCCCAGCGGCGCGCCGACCTGAACGTAGGCGGCGTAACGCGCACGCCGCTCAGCCGGTACACTCTCGGCAATCAAGCTTTGACCGGCAGCCCATTCGCCGCCGATACCCAATGCGGTAAAGCCTCGGTAGATCAACAAGGAGGGCAACGAGTGCGATAGTCCGCAGAGCATCGTCCCCAGTCCATAGATGAGAACGGTTGCGATGATCACTGGCTTGCGGCCAAAGCGATCGCCTAAGAAACCAAAGGCGATACCGCCAATGGCGGTCATCGCGAGCGATAATCCCAGCGCGAGTGACGACTGCGTGTTATCGAGGTGAAGGTCGCGCGCAATCGGCGCCAGCAGGAACGAGTAGAGGATCAAATCGTAAAAATCGAAACTCCACGCGGCGAAGCACAGCGCGATGATTCGATAGTGGATCGCGCCGATGGGCAGCTCGTTGAGAAACGGCGGTCGGGCTTTCGCGACGGCTGGTTCGTTCGACGCAGGTTGCATAGCGGGATTGAGAATTGTGACTGGCTCAGGCTCGCTCGATATGGTTCGCTATGATTCGGTTTCCGGTTGGCGCTTGCAAGCCACGCGAGTGACGGCTTCCTTGGAAGGCGCCGAAGAGAGGATGGGAGAGCAAGATGCTCAGAAGATGGTTTCGACGACTGCTCAAGCTGGCGGCCTTCATAATTATTATTTTGCTGATAATTGCGGTCAGCCGCTTTATCGCACATCGCTATCGCTCCGGTTCGGTGATCGTTATGGAACTCGACGGGACGTTGAAGGAGCGCGCCGACGAATCCAATTTTGCGCTCTGGCAGTCCAACAGCAATGCGCTGAACTCGATTCGGCAGGCGCTGACCAGCGCCAAAGACGATCCGCGGATCGTCGGACTCGCAATCAAGGTTTTCGATCCGACGATGGAATTGGCGCAGGCGCAGGAACTATCCGATCTGATTGCCGCCTTTCGGGCACGCGGCAAATGGGTCACGGCTTACATGGAAACGGCCGGCGAGGCCGGCTTCGGCAATTTACCGTACCTCGTGGCGAGCACTGCCGATGAGGTATCGATGATGCCGCAGGGCGAGATGAACCTGCTCGGAGTTAATCTGCGCGAGGTGTTCGCGCGCGGCCTGCTCGACTGGATCAAGGTCAAGCCGGTGTTCGACGCGATCGGCAAGTATAAGGACGCGGCCAATATCTTCACGCAAACCAACTTCACGCCCGCTCAGCGTGAGGAGGACGAAGCAATGGCCGGCAGCATGTTTGATCAGATCGTCAATGAGACCGCTCAACATCGCCATCTGACGCCCGACGCGATCCGGGGGATTATCGATCGCGCGCCATTGACTGCGGCTGAGGGTCTCAAGTCGCACTTGCTGGACCGCCTCGAATACGAAGATGAGTTTAATGGGCGCGTGAAATCCTATCGCGGCGAGCAACACGCGCTGATCAACGCCGAGGATTACGTCGGACCTCATCCGTGGAGCTTCGGCAAGCGCGGCAGGATCGCAGTGATCTATGGCGTGGGCGCGATCGCGCGCGGCGAAAGCGATTACGATCCGATACTGTCGCCGGGCGGGACCTCGATGGGCTCGGACGAGATGGTTAGCGCCTTCAAGCAGGCCCGCGACGACAATTCGATCAAAGCTGTGGTATTTCGGATCGACTCGCCCGGCGGGTCCGTAATCGCCTCCGAGCTGATCCGCCATGCCGTTCAGCAATGCGCGCACGCGAAGCCGGTGATCGTGAGCATGGGCAGCTATGCGGCTTCGGGCGGCTACTGGGTAGCGACGCCGGCGATGCGGCTGTTCGCCGACCCGGGCACCATAACCGGCTCGATCGGCGTGCTCGGCGGCAAATTTGATATTTCCGGTGCGGCGACCGCACTGGGGATTAACAGCGGAGTCGTCCAGCATGGTCAGAACGCCGATATGTATGATTCGTTCACTGATTTCACGCCGGCGCAGGCGCTAATTTTTCGTAATCAGATTCTCGGCGATACTTATCAATATTTTGTTCGACTGGTTGCACAGCAGCGTCAGATGACGGTGGCGCAGGTGGATGCGATCGCGCAGGGTCGCGTCTGGACCGGCGCGCAGGCGCTGCAGGTCAAGTTGATCGATAGAGTCGGCGACTTCGACACGGCTCTAGAAGAAGCAAAACGGCTCGGCAAGCTCGATCCGCACGCTCCGGCAGAGATCGTCGAATTACCCGCTCAGATCAGTCCGCTGATGCGGCTCATCAGTGGCCGGCTGTATAGCGAGGCGTCTTGGCGTCCGCCTCAAGCGCTGGAACCCCTGTTACGGATGACGCGGCAAGCATTAGCCCGCAGCGGCTATTTCGGCCAGGCATATTGTCCCGTGGCTCCGGCGATGTGAGCTCGCGCGCTCTCACAGACAATCGTCGCGCCGTGGTAATCTGAGGGTACTCAGTGTTGGGAGAATTATTTATGGATCAACAACTCGAGGACTTTTTGAATGTGCTCAGCGAGGCGGAGCGGGCGGGCGGACGTGTATTGCACGAATTAACCAGTCAGGCGCATTCGCTCGAACTGCGCGAGATGCTTAAAAAAGTCGGGCACGATGAAGGTTACTACGCGGGTGAATTAGCCGCTCACGTACGGCGACTCGGCGGAAGTCCTTCGAACAAGACCGGCGATTTCGTCGAGAAGGTGCGCGCCGTCGCGGAGTTCAAAGGCAAACTCGAATTGCTCAATCGCGGCCAGCGTTGGGTGATTCGGAAGATCAACGAGCAGCTGCCCGCGATAAACGATCAAATGCTGCACGCGTTCTTGCACATCATGGCCGAAGGTCACGAGGTCAATATCGGCGCGCTCGAAAAGGCGCTCGCCGCAGGGGAGTTATAGGAACGCGAACGCTAGCAAAGCGCGTCCTCGCGCGGAGCGAGCAGGCGAGTCTGCGAGCTGCGTCAAGAATCCGAAGGATCCACGCATAGCGATTCTAAGGAATTCGCTTGGATGGGGGCTTCTTTGGGAACTCAGCGACTCAGAAAACCATCGTGGAGGCAAATCAATGAAAGCGTTCGTGATGAAAGGGATTGGTCGCGTCGGCTTTGCCGATAAGCCGATTCCCAAGGCCGGCCCGAACGACGCGATTGTCAGGGCGACGCGGGCGCTCATCTGCACCTCCGACGCGCATACCGTTCACGGCGCGATTGGCGAGCGCGAGAATCTCACGCTGGGGCATGAAGCGGTGGGAATAGTTCACGAAGTTGGCAGCGCGGTCACCCGCTTCAAGCCCGGCGAGCGCGTCGTAGTCGGCGCGATCACGCCGGACTGGGGCGACCCCGCATCGCAGGCCGGCTTTCCCTCGCAATCCGGCGCAGCGCTCGGCGGATGGAAATTCGCCAACGTCAAGGACGGCACCTTTGCCGAGTACTTTCACGTCAATGACGCCGACGCCAATCTCGCGATAATCCCGCCCGAGGTCTCCGACGAGGCGGCGGTCTATTGCTGCGATATGATGTCCACCGGTTTCAAGGCCGCCGAGAATGGCGATATCCCAATCGGTGGCTCCGTTGCGGTGTTCGCGCTCGGCTCGGTCGGCCTAATGGCGATCGCGGGCGCGCGGCTGCGCGGAGCGGGACTGATTATCGGCGTCGATTCAGTGCCGAAGCGTCAGGAACTCGCGCGTTTCTATGGGGCCGATCTGATTATCGATCACGAGCGCGAAGACGCGGTTGAGCGGATTAAGGCGGCGACCGGCGGAGCGGGCGTCGATACTGCAATCGAAGCGTTAGGCGGCAATGAACCCTTCGCGAATGCGATCAAAGTGACTAAGCCGGGCGGGGTAATCTCGAACGCCGGCTATCATGGCAAAGGTGACTTCGTGGAAATTCCGCGACTTGATTGGGGCGTCGGGATGGCCGAGAAGACCATCCGCACGCTCCTATGCCCGGGCGGGCGGCTGCGGATGGAACGGATGCTGCGCCTCTTGCAAAGTAATCGGCTCGATCCCACGCGGATGACGACTCATACGTTCAAGTTCGATCAACTGGAGCGGGCCTTCGAGATGATGGACAAGAAGCTCGACGGAATTATCAAGCCGGTGATCACGTTCTGAAGCGTCATAATCGACTGTTCGGTCGGTTAATCATAGTTTTATTAGTCGATTTAGTTCCGTTAATCGACTATTAGATCGATAAATGACAGGTCAGCCGAGCGCGCCTTCGACGACCAGTTCGGCGATTTTTTCCTCGTCATATCTCAGGATCTGCTCGAGCACGTACTGATTGTGCTCGCCTAGAGCCGGCGCACCGCGCTCGACTTGCGCAGGCGTCCGCGAGAGCTGGAAACGCGAGTTCTCGATCCAGGTCTTACCGAGCGTACCGTGCGCTGCTTCAACAAAATGCTTCCGATGCGCGAGTTGCGGATCAGCCGCCATATCAAACGTATTCTGGACCACATGAGCTGGAACACTGGCATCCTGCAATTTGCGCTCAATCGCGTGTGCTTCCAGCCGACTCGTCAATTGTCCCAGTGCAGTGTCGAGCTGCTCGCGGTTTTGCTGACGGTCAGCGAAGGTACGGAAACGCGGATCGGCAGCCAAGGAGGACGCTTCAAGAGCAGTACAGAGGGCCTTCCATTGGTCCTCAGTGCGGCACGCGATCGCGATCCAGCGGTCATCGCCGAGCGCGGAATAGACTCCGTGCGGCGCATAGTCCGGCGCGAGATTACCGATCGGTGTATAAGCCCGTCCATTGGCCGCGCTATCGAGCAGCGGGACGGTAAGAAAGTGCAACGCTGATTCAGCCTGCGCCTGATCGATATACTGCCCCTCACCGGTGAGCTTACGATGGATCAAGGCGGCCATTACTGCCGTCAGTCCGAAGCGCGGCGCGATGTAATCCGTATAGGCGCTGAATGGTCCGGAGGGTGTCCGATCAGGCCATCCGACGAGGTTGTAGAAACCGCACATCGCGGCGGCCAGATTGCCGAAACCCGCGAAGCGCGAGAGCGGTCCGGTCTGCCCCATCAGGCAACTACTGATCATGATGATGTCGGGCTTGATCTTGCGCAGCGAATCGTAATCGAGACCCCACGCGCGCATCGCTTTGGGGGAGAATGATTCGGTGACGATGTCCGCCCATTTTATGAGGTCGATTACGAGCGCGCGGGCGCCCGGCTTACTCATATCGAGCGTCATGCCGAGCTTGCCGGCATTGTTATTCCACCACAGAGCCGAGGTTTCCTGAGCGACCTGATTATCCTGGAATGGCCCGACCGTCCGAACCGGATCAGTGCGCGAGGTCGCCTCGATCCGCACGACAGTCGCGCCGTAGTCGGCTAAGCCGCGCGTAATTCCCGGACCGGCCAGCACCCACATAAAGTCGAGCACTTTGACCTCGGCAAGCGGTAGCTGTGGCGCCATTCTAAAGCCTCCGTCTCTCACTCAACATTATTGTAATGCGGTTCGCGGGCTCCACTTTGAGGGACTCAGGGCAGGCTGCCTGCTCACCTTACTTACAACGCACGTCGCGGACTCCTTTGCTCGGCTCCGCTACGCTCCGCCTGTGTGCGTTCCGCCTAGAGTCGCGGCAACCGCGCTGCACTAGCGTCAGACTATTCCTTTGCGCGTCAGCTCCGCGATCTCATCTTCGCGAAGGCCTAGTTCATCCATATAAATCTCGCGATTATGCTCGCTCAGTTTTGGCGGACGGCGACGATACTTAATCGGCTGTGCGCTGAAACGCGCAAAGGGCCCCGGATAGGTGAGCGAAGCGCCACTCGGATGCTCGACAGTCTGCCAGTAATCACGCGCGATAAACTGCGGATTCGCGCGCACATCATCGATCGTGGCGATTGGCGCAATCAGCAGGTTATTTTCGCGCGCCATCTCGAATAGTTCAACTTTGGTTTTGCTCTTGATAAATTCCCCGAGCACAGCCTGATTGCGGGCATAGCTCTCTATCGGCTCTTCGCCGGAGAGCAACTTGGCGCCATAGCTGATCCAGTCCGTGTCCTTCATCGCCTGACTGCACGCGCCCTGCGTATAGAGGAAGTCGATCAGTTTGCGCGTGAAGACGCCGAGCGCACTGCCGAAGAGAAAGACGCACGAGACCAGTCCGTCTTTGCATGGCCATACGAGGGGCACGCGAATCGGACCCATCTTGGCGCCACCCGACATCCGACGCGTCTCGTCACTATGAACTAAAGCCGCCAGCGCGGTAGATTGTCCCGCCAATCCGAGACTCTCCTGCGCCGCCACATCGATGTGCTGGCCTGCGCCGGAGTTGAGGCGTTCGTAATAGGCAATTAACGCTGCTCCCGCTGCGTCGGCGCTGGCGTGCAGATAGGCCTGCGGCACGCTCATCCGGAGCGGTGGACGGTCTTCGTCTCCCACCAGAATTAATACGCCGCTGGCCGCCATCAGGATCAGGTCGCTATCCGCATAGCCCGCCTTCGGTCCGTTTTGCCCGAATGGCGTGATCGAGATATAAACCAGCGCCGGATTTAGCTCGCGGAGGCTTTGGTAATCGAGTTTTCGATTCGCCATCGCGCCGGGATTTTCAGATTCGATCAGAATATCGGCTTTGGCCGCTAGGCGGAGGAGGAGCACGCGGCCTTTTTCAGATTCGAGGTTTAGAGTGATTCCGCGTTTGTTGCGATTGAAGGCCAGCCAATAGATCGAATTGTCGGGTCCCGCTTGATTATTAAGAAACGGCGCTGATTGACGCGCTGACTCACCGCCGATTGGCTCGATTTTAATCACGTCAGCACCGAGATCGCCGAGTATCTGGCCGCAGAGAAACCCGCGCTCGGTAGTCAGATCCAGCACCCGGCACTTACTCAGCATTTACCTTCCGCCCCTTCTTCGGATTCACAAGCATCGCTCGGCTAATTCGGATTCTTAACGCAGCTCGCAGACTCATGATCTTGGCCGCGCGTCGCGGACTTCATCCCGGAACGCAGTTCGCAGACTCACTTGCTCGCTCCGCCGGCAGCTCCACTGACTGCGCCCCCGGTGCTCGCGCCGCGCAAGTACGCGCTCCGCTAGCACACCCGTTGATCGAGTTGCAGGATGATCCCGTCCGGGTCCTCGAACAGGCAGGTCAGATACTTCTTGCCCGGTTGCTCGCCATAGCCGCTGGAATCGGTCTCCGCCGGGGCGACCAGAATCTTGACGCCCGCAGCTTTGAGCTTCTGATGGATTGCGCGGATATCATCGACCCACCAGGAAAAATGCGAAATACCCACCTGATCGAGCTTGATCGCGTCGCCCGGAGTGCCGCCCGGGCGTTCCGATAAAACAAGAAATCCGCTCGTATCGCCCTTCCCATAATGCAGATGCGCCGCGCGGCGCTGCCCTTTTGCCGGGTCAGCGTAGAGGCTCGGCATCCCGCCCGTCGGTTGCATCGCGTCGAAGCGGACTTCGAGGCCAAGGAGGTCACGATAAAACTTGAGCGACCGATCCATATCGCGGACTCCGATCGCGACGTGTGATACCCCGTTCATAGCGAATCTCCTGTGCCCTCATGCTAAGGATCACGCGGATTAAACTCCCGTCACATCAGCTTTAGCAAATGGAAAACCTTCAATTTTTCCAAACTCCCGAGAAGCGCGTGCCGGGTCACGATTGCTCTCGGTGCAAATAATAAGTAAGATTTTTCTGGATTTTTGGTTGCATTGATGTTTACCGGAATAGTCGAAGACCTAGGCTCGATCGAGGCGATCGAGCACGCTGCTGATGGCGCAGTCGTCACGATTCGCACCTCAATACCGATTGCGCGAATCGCGATCGGCGAGTCGATCGCGGTCAATGGATGCTGTCTGACCGTCACGCGCAAGGGCCGCGGAGCCTTCACGATGGACATCTCGGCTGAATCGCTGCGACGGACAACGCTGGGCGAGCTCAAGTCCGGCGATCGCGTGAATCTGGAACGATGTCTGACTCTGGAGAAGTTGCTCGGCGGCCACCTGGTTTCAGGACACGTCGATGGGATTGGACGGATTGTGGCGATCGAGCCGGAAGGTGATTCGCGGCTTTATACCTTCGAAGTCGCAGCGCCGCAGGCGCGGTATTTAATCGAAAAAGGATCGGTAACAATCGACGGCATCAGCTTGACGGTTTTTGACATCCGCGACGATAGTTCCCGGAATCGGACGGGAACATCGCGGAACGGCAAGCCGGTTGGTTGCCGATTCAAAGTAGCGTTGATTCCTCATACACTGGCAGTCACCACATTGGGATTCAAAGGCCCGGACGATGCGGTCAATATTGAATGCGATTTGCTGGTCAAATATGTCGAGCGGGTCGCCGCCCCGTATCTGAACCGAAACGGCAGTCGCGAGACCAACCGGAAGATCGTAGCCGCTGCCGCACGAGGACTCGCATCATGAGCCTGATGCAGATTCCGCGGAAAGCATTAGTGAAGCGTAGCGGAACGAGCAGGCGAGTCTGCGAGCTGCGTTCAGGATTAGTTTACTCGACGCTCACGGAGACTCGATCCGCATGAGCCTCATGCAGATACCGCGGAAGATCGAGTACGCGCTGCGCGCGATGATCCATCTGGCGGACAATCCCGGCGGCGTGGCGCGCGGACTCGAGATTGCACGCGACGAGCATATTCCCAAGTATTACCTCGAAAAAGTGATTCGCGATCTGATGCGTCGCGGGTTGGTAAAGGCGCGGCGCGGGCCTGGCGGGGGTTATCAGCTGGGTCGTCCCGCCGAGTCGATTTCGTTTCGCGACATAATCGAAGCCGTCGAAGGTCCGATCTCGCTGAATCTGTGCGTGGAAGGCGGGAATGTCTGCAATTTACAGCCTGCGTGCCGAATGTTCCGGGTATGGGAGGAAGGGCAACGTGTGCTGCTCGACGTCTTTTCTCATACTACGCTGAGCGAAGTCGCCGCGTCACGACCGTCAAATGCTTTGGCGACGCATTCGGCGACACGGACTGATTCAACCGCATTGCCTAGCAGAGCGTAAGCGTTCGGACTACGCGGCAAATCTGCGAATTGAATCCACTACGTCGTGTTCGACCGATAACCCTTTCCTGCTGAGTAACGCGGATATCATCTGAATTGGACGACTCACGACTGTTAACGCGGCTTGCTCGCGCGCCGATCTTTACCGAAAAGACATTTTATTTAGAAGAGTTTTACGGGAAAAGCCTGCTTTTCGCGTTGGCGCCTCCCATTGGCGAGCGGTTGTCGGAACTGGACGCTCTGGTGCGTACGCTGCGTGACCTCAAGCGCAATCAGACGCGATGCATCGTAGTTGCCTCTACCGCGGCGATTCCACGCCTGATGCGCCGCTTAGGAAGGCTCGTACCACGCGGCGAACCGCCCTCGTTCAATCCCGCGCGCGGCCTGCGGACTCGCCCCTATCCACCCGATTCGGCAATCGCGGAAATTTGGCGTGGACTGCGCGCCCGCTCGATCGTGATCGTGCAGGTGGAAACCGGTGATGCGGTTGATTTGATCGTCTTCGCCCGTGAACTTGCGTCGCGCCTACGCGTCTTCAAGCTGTTGCTGCTTGAACGTAGCGGCGGCCTCACTGACGCCGGCGGCAATCGAATACCATTTATCGAGGTGAAGCGTTTGCGGCGCGCGCTGGGCAGTGAAACCGCTCCCTTGCGGCGCGCAATCATCCGCGCCGCGCGCCTCGCGATCGAGGATGGCGTTGCATCGGTAAATTTGGCTACGCCGCGCGAGGTCTATGACGAACTTTTCAGCTTTATCGGCGCGGGCACGCTCTTCACCGAGCATCAGTACGCGGACGTGCGACCGATTTCGATCGATGACTTCGAAGAAGTAGAAGCGTTGATTCGGCGCGGGCAGGACGATGGATTCCTCTTGTCACGCAGCGACGACGAAATCGCGCATCTGCTGCCGTCATGCTTCGGTTATCGGATCGGCGATGAGCATCTGGCGGGAGTAGTGTCGCTGCTGACTGAGCCTTATCATCGCGAGCGCGCGGGCGAGATTACTGCGCTTTATACATTGACGCGTTTTCAGCGAGAGGGGGTTGCAGCCGAACTCATCACGCGACTACTGGATGAAGCGCGGCAACGCCGCTTGCGTTATGTATTCGCATGTACGTCGGAAGAACGCGCTGCGCGATTTTTTGCGCGGCTCAAATTCCGGCGGGTTTCGGCGAAAGAGATCACCGCCGCTAAATGGCGCGGCTATGATCGCTCACGAATTGCGCGGCTGGCGATTTATCGCAGCGATCTCAAATAGCTTTTGACTGAATCCGCCCGCAGTACTCTTACAATCGATCTTATGCGTCGGCATGATCAATCGTCGTGGCCGCACCCGTGCATCAATCAGTGATGGAGACCACTCCCGCGCAGCCGTATTCGCGGCGCGTCGCGGCGCTCGCGATGGCGGCAGTAATCGCCTTGACGGGGCTCCTGACCTTGTATCGGCTCGGCGCGGCCGACGTCTGCGTCTTCAACGAAGCGGTCGAGGGGGTGTTTGTTCAGCAGATGGTTGAACATGGCAAGCTATTGTTTCCGCTCGACAATGGCGTCGCGCCAATGTACAAACCGCCGCTGTTTCACTGGACGGCGACGGCGATTGATAAGAGCGCGGGCGTCACTCACGTAAATGCTTTTAATCTTCGGCTTCCGGCGGCGCTTTATGCGATCTTATGCGTCGCACTCACCGTCATTTTCGCCTACGACTTCTTTGGGCTTCGCATCGCACTTTTCGCCGGAACGATCCTGTGCGGCTCGTATCAATTTATCGAGCAGGCGCGCATCGGTCGCGTCGATATGACGCTGTGTTTCTTCGAGACGCTCGGGTTGTATTTGTTTTGTTGGTGGCTTGCACCGGCAGGTCGCGCGAAAGATACGAGGAGTTCTGAAGCTTTTCACGAAACAATCCCTGAGTCGCGCGAGCTACTCCGCTATTTGTTTGCGGCTGCACTCGGGTTGGCGGTGCTGTCGAAGGGTCCGGTCGGTGCGATTCTTCCCGCAATTGCATGCGGCATTTTTCTTTTGGTCGAGCGGCGCTGCGCTGCGCTGCGCAAAATTGCCGCACCGGGTCCGGTGCTGCTCGCAATCGTGATCGGTTCGAGCTGGTATGTCATCTGCTATTTTGCCGGGCGCGAAACTTTCCTTCATCGGCAGCTTGGCAGCGAAAACTTCGGGCGGTTTTTCGGCACACTCGGCGCCATGAAGCCGTGGTATTACTTCAAGCCGATCCTCCTAAACTCTGGGCTATTAAGTCTGCTGGTTCCGTTCGCGATTTATGCAGCGATCCGGACCTACATCGGCAAGTCGCGGCAACCGGTGGACCGTACCACGATGATCGTCCGTCTATTCGCGATTTTTTGGCTGGTAACCATTCTCTTTTTCTCGATCGCGGCCTATAAACGCCGCGCCTACTTGCTCCCCTTATGGCCGATGGCTGCGGTGACGCTCGCGTGGTACATCCAGCAATTAACCGTGCGATATCGGCAGATCGACGCCGCGAGCGGGTGGCCGCGCGTGATTGGAAAGATTGCCGGCCCGGGGTTTATCGCGATCATCACTGGCTCGATCTTGTTCAATTTCTTCTATCTTCCGCACAAGGAAATCCGTGATTGCGGTGACGATTCATTCCGCGCGACCGCAGCTCAAATTAATCGGATTGTCGGGCGTGACGAGCCGCTCTATTCCTTTAAGCTCGGTAATGAACCAGCGACGTTGCTTTTCTACCTTGATCGCAATGTTCCGCCGATTGGCGGCAAGCTCGGCGACGCGCCTCCGGGCTATGTAATCGCGCCGACGGAGGTCTGGGCGAAAGAGCAGGACGAGGCGCTCGATCTCACGCCGATCTTCGCGTCAACCGCCGGGCGACCGCGGGTCGTGCTGTTGCGCCATGGCCCGGCGCTCGCCCTCCGCTGAAGGCCAACGCCGAAATCGCCAATTTCCGAAATTAGCGCCGCTCAGTTACCGCGGCTGAGGCGATGCAAAGGTGCTCAGATGGCGGAGCGCGTCGCGTTTGCGTCCGGCCTGCTCATAAAGTTCCGCGAGATGCCGATGAGCCTCGGTGGCCTGCGGATCGCATTCAGCAGCGCGCACAAAGCTTTGCAGCGCGAGTTCCGGCTCTTCCCGCTTGCGATAAAGCAGGCCGAGTCGCAGGTGAACTTCGCTCTTGGCCGGGCACAGCATCGCTGCGCCCAGCAGATGCCGAATCGCGCCGCCTAAGTCGCCTTCGAGTTCGAGCAGTTCCGCCATTTGAATATGTAGATCGAAGTTGCGCGGTTCACGCTCGATCAAATCGCTATAGAGCATCAGTGCCCGCAACGGATTGGATTGGGCCAGCCGTTTCGCCTCATCGAAGCGCGCACGCGCGCGCGCCGGTCCAAACCGATCTTCGATTTTGCCGAGGGAGCTGGCTCGATCTCGAAGGCAAACAGTAATTGTCCGCTATCTGCCTCAAACACCACGTCGCGATCGCGCACCAGCATACGACCGCCGCGGTTCTGCAGATTGAGCGAGGTGACCGGACGCCGCACGTCGAAATGGCGCCTGACCTCGTCGAAGCATCGGCGGAACGGCTCGAGATGGTGGCGGCGCGGCAGGAGTTCCTTGGCCATCCGCATGATGAGTAGATCATCGAAGGCGAAGCGATAGCGCTTGCCCCGCTGGGCCGTCGGATTGATCAGCTTGCGCTTGATCCAATAACGGATTCGGTCAGGAGAAACCGCGAGAATTCGCGCTGCCGCGCGGGTTGAAAAAGTTTGTGCCTGCGCCACATCGCCCGGTCCAGTCGTTTCCACCACGCGACTGAGTATAGGAACGCCCGCGGCAGCGCTCAATCAAGTATTCGTGATCTATGCACAGACCAGCTGTGCATAGCATTAATTTGCGCTTACTCGGTGAGCTCCTGCAGCGCTTTGCTCAAGCGAACCACGGACTCGATCTCGTTCTTAGCGTTGTCGATACGATCCAGCGCTTGCATCCGATCCATCCCGGGGCCTGTAATGCCGAGTCCCACGGGCTTATCGAATTGCAACGCGAGCTGGACGGCGGCGGCGGCAATCGGCGCAGTAATCAACTCGTCATGCGAGGTGTCCCCCTTGATCACCGCACCAAGAATCGCAACGCCGTCAACGTCATTGCGCTTGAGCATCCGCTTGAGGACGAGCGGCATATCGAAGACGCCCGGGACGTGAATGATATGCTTGACCTCAGCGCCGAGAAATTCGGCGTGGCGGCGCGCCCGCTCGAGATCAGGGAGGTCACATCGAAGTTAAAGTCGGAAACGATCAATGCGATTTTCAATGGACGCCTCCGCGACCGCATCACGAATCTCGACGCCGCGATTTTTAATATATTCTTTCAGTTCTGGAATCGGATACTCACCGTAATGCACGATCGAGGCTACGATTGCCGCGTTGGCGCCGCCGGTAGTGAAGGCGTCGAACAGATGCTGCGGCTCACCGGCGCCGCCTGACGCGATCACGGGAATCGGAACAGCGTCGCTAATTAGCCGGGTCAGGTCGAGATCGTAGCCGAGCTTGGTGCCGTCTCGATCAATCGAATTGATACAAACCTCGCCTGCGCCCAAGCGCGCGCCTTCTTTCGCCCACAGCAATGCGTCGCGACCGGTCGGCGTGCGGCCACCGTCGATCACCACCTCGCAGCCGGAAGGAAAGGCTTCGTCAGCCTGAGGCCGCCGTCGCGCCTGCATCGAGAGCACGATGCATTGACTGCCGAACGCCCGCGCGCCTTCAGCAATGATTGGTGGATTGCGTACCGCGCCCGAATCGATTGAGACTTTTTCTGCGCCCGCTAGCAGCACGGCGCGCATATCGTCGAGCGTGCGCAGTCCGCCGCCGACGCTGAACGGAATGAAGATTTCGCGCGCGACAGCCCGCACCACGTCGAGCATGATCCCGCGCCGCTCATTGGATGCAGTAATATCGTAAAAGACCAGTTCGTCGGCGCCCTGCTCATAGTAGTAGCGCGCCATCGCAACCGGATCGCCGACATCGACGTTCTCAAGAAACGCACGCCCTTGGTGACCTTGCCGGCGCGCACATCGAGACAGGGAATGATCCGTTTAGCGAGCATGATCAGAATTGAAGGCGACAAAAATTATCGAGTAGCTTAAGACCCGCCGCGCCGCTCTTTTCAAGATGGAATTGCGTCGCGATCACATTGTCGCATCCGATCGCCGCAGCGAACGTAACGCCGTAGTCACTTGTAGCAATAGTCGGCGACTGATCGGCCGGAACCGGATAGTAGGAATTGACGAAGTAGAAATGAGTATTGTCGGGGACGCCCGCGAACACCGGATGTGGTTTAATTTGCCGCACGCGATTCCAGCCGATCTGCGGCACTTTCAGCCATTGTGCTTGTTTCGATTCGGGAAACCGCACGACGTTTCCAGCAATCACGCCGAGACATTCGGCGCGATCTTCCTCGCTGCGCTCCATCAAAATCTGGATTCCGATACAGATGCCGAGAAAAGGCTTGCCGGCTTGAGCGACATCGTCGCGCAGAACCCGGTCGAGGCCGAGCGTGCGAAGATTTTCCATTGTCGCGCCCGCCGCGCCGACGCCCGGAAGAATCACGCGATCGGCCCGGCGGATTCGCGCCGCAGCGTCCGTGATTTCGCATCGATATCCCAGACGCTCGAGTGCACGCGCGACGCTGGTCAGATTGCCGGCGCGGTAATCAACAATTGCGATCATCTGGCGTCACCACGAACTCGAAATAATAGCGATAAATCCGATTGACCAATAGATCGGCGAGCGTGGAAACTCATGAGTCTAACTGGTGCCTGAGGGCTATGCGGCTTGACTCATCGCCCATTTTCACGCATTTCAATCCAATGGCAAGATTGACCCATGGGATGGTTGTTTTAATGATATGTGCGCTTTCGTCCGTAATGGCGACTGGATGCTTCTCATGCAGTAGCACCAGTCGTACACCACCCACGCAGATAATTATCCAAGCGCCGCCGGGATCGACAGCGACTATCGTACAGGCGCCGCCGGGGACGACGGCGACCGTCGTACCTGCTCCAGTCCAGTGAATTATTGACCGGTTGGTTTACCGGCGCCGCTACGCTGCGCTAGATAAAAAGTTATCGAGGAAGTTCCTATGCCCAAGATCGCGCTGGCCTTTGCGCTGATGTCGGATAGTCCCATCAAGACAATCGTTGAATGGACCAAGACGGCTGAAGACGCCGGATTTGACGGCGTGTTTCTGACCGAGGCCAACAACGACTCGCTCGCCTGCTCGCTCGGTTTGGGAATGAACACGAGCCGAATCAAGCTCGGCACGGCGATCACCAACATCTATTTGCGCCATCCGCTGCTGCTGGCCAATGAAGTTGCCGCGCTGCACGAGTTCACCGGCGGGCGATTCATTCTGGGGCTCGGTACCGGTCATCGCGAGGCCAACGGCGCGATCGGAATTGATATGGGCGGCCCGGCCGATCCGATGAAGAAGATGCGCGAAACCGTCGCTACGCTGCGAAAATCGTTGGATGGGGGCCGCACCAATCCCAAGGTCGAGGGCAAGCAGCCAATCTATCTCGCAGGCGTCTCGCGCCCGATGGTACGATTGGCAGGAGAAATCGCTGATGGCGTGATCTTTAATTTTTTCCCGCCGGCACGAGTCAAAGAGGCTTTGGGCGAAATCGCGGAGGGCGCGCAAAAGGCCGGTCGCGATCCGCAGGAAGTCGAGACCACGTTGTTCGCAACGGCCTTTATCTCCGATGATCTCGAAGCGGCGCGGCGTCCGGCCCGCACCCTGCTCTCACGGTACGGCGCGATGCGCTTTTACGGGAACATGTTTGCGCACGCTGGTTTTGAGCGCGAGATGGAAGGCATCCGCGCGGCGGGCAAGGACGGCAAGGCTGCGATCGCCGCAGTTACCGATCCGATGATCGACGCGACTCTGCTGGTCGGCCCTGAAGCGCGTATCCGCGAACGTCTGGCCGAACTGACCGCACCCGGTATCGGATGGGCGATCGTATTCGTGAATCCGGTCGGCGAGGATCGCGCGAGCGCGGTGAAGCGCGTGATGCGAGCGCTGAAGCGATAGTCCGTAAGGTGTCCCAAGCAGTGGGCAAGATAGAAGAATAGGGATTCCTCTCGCGCCAGACAGGACAGACGCGCAGGAATGACAGAAAGACTGAGCTATATATCAGTTAGAGCCCAGCCCATTACCTAAGCATCACACGACGCCGCGCGATTTGAGGCGCGCGATGCTCTCGGCGTCGTAGCCGAGTTCGGTCAACACTGCATCAGTATGCTCGCCCTTCTCCGGCGTCGATGTGCGCAACGCCCACGGCGTCCGGCTGAGCTCGACGGCTTGACCGACTAACTCTTGACGACCCAACTGCGGATTTTCGATCGCTCGCGCAATCCCGAGGTGGCGCACCTGCGGATCATCGAAGACTTCATCGATCGTGTAAATTGGGCCGCACGGCACACCTGCTCGGTTCAGAATATCAATCCATTCCGCTGACGACTTGGTCGTTGTGATCGCTTCGAGGACCTCATTGAGCTGGTCGCGATTTTTCAGTCGTGCGCGTCCGCTTGAGTAAGCCGGATCGGTCGTCAAATGCTCCGCTCCGATCGCTTTGCAAAAGCGCACGAAGAGTCCCGGTCCTGAGGCCGCGATATTGATGTGCCCATTGGCGGTCGCGAAGACGCCGGTCGGAATCGCGGTCGGATGATTGTTGCCGGCCTGCTCCGGCACTTCCTTCGCGAGTAGCCATCGCGCGGCCTGAAAATCGAGCATCGCGATCTGCGCCGCGAGCAATGACGACTGCACCCACTGCCCTTGCCCGGATTCCTCGCGTTCAAGCAGGGCGACCAGGATGCCCATCGCGCAAAAGATTCCCGCCGTTAGGTCCGCGATCGCAATACCGACGCGCACCGGACCTTGTCCCGGCAGGCCCGTGATCGACATCAGCCCGCCCATCCCTTGTGCAATCTGATCGAGACCCGGACGGTCGCGATATGGTCCGTCCTGACCGAAGCCGGAGATACTCGCATAGATGAGGCGTGGATTGATCGCGCGCAAGGTTTCGTAATCGATGCCGAGCCGATGTTTGACGTCGGGGCGATAATTTTCGACCAGCACGTCGGCGGTCGTGATCAGCCTCTTCAGAATCTCGCGCCCTTCCGGGTCTTTCAAATCGAGGGTTAGACTGCGCTTGTTGCGATGCAGGTTCTGAAAATCGAAGCCGTGCCGCGAACCGACTTCCGTGGCGGCATCGTCGGGAGCTTCGACTTTGAGCACGTCCGCACCCCAGTCGGCGAGCTGCCGCACTGCGGTCGGACCGGCGCGCGCCCGCGTCAGATCGATCACTTTGAAACGCGACAGCGGCAGCTTGTTTTCCATATCAGTCCTTTACAGGAGGCGGCGAAAAGTTCAAGAAACAAGTCTGGGATTCTTCTTCGCTCAGAATGGCATAAAGGAAGAATCTTAGCGGCGAGGCTATTATGAATGTGAATCGTGCGCTCAATATCGATGATCTCCGCAAGATGGCCAAGCGGCGGCTGCCGCGAATTGCCTATGATTTTATCGAGGGGGGCGTCGAGGACGAACTCGGAATCGTGCGCAACGAGGCCGCCTTCGATCGCGAGTGGCTGGTGCCGCATTACCTGGTCGATGTGTCGCATCGCGATCAGTCAGCCGACCTGTTTGATCGCAAGTACGCGAGTCCGTTCGGGGTGTCGGCGACAGGTTTGGCGGCCCTCTTTCGGCCGGGCGCCGATCTGATGCTGGCGGAAGCCGCTGCCGCAGCGAATATCCCATTCATGATGTCGGGGATGAGCACCGCCTCAATCGAGGATGCGGCCAAAATCGCGCCGTCTCATTCATGGTATCAACTTTACGTCGCGCGCAAACGTGAGATCACGCTCGATCTGATCCGCCGGGGCCGCGATGCCGGCTTCAGCACCCTAGTATTAACGGTCGATGTGCCGGTCTCATCGAAGCGCGAGCGAAATCTGCGCAACGGCTTCGCCCTCCCGCCAAGGCTCTCGACCGCGACGATGCTCGATGCGCTCCGGCATCCGGGATGGATCGCGAGTTATCTACGCCACGGCATGCCGCGTTTTCATAATTGGGAACCGTACGCGCGCGCCAATTCGACCACGCGCCAGATCAACGCATTCGCCGCGATGCAGGCGCCGGCCAGCACTGTGACGTGGAAAGACCTGGAAGAGTTCCGACAGCTTTGGCCGCGTCATCTGGTGGTCAAAGGGATCATGTATCGGGCCGATGCGGTCCGCGCCGCAGAAGCGGGCGTCGATGGAATCATCGTCTCGAATCACGGTGGGCGACAACTTGATCAGGCGCCTGCGCCGCTCGAAGTTCTGCCGGGGATTCACGAAGCGGTCGGCGATAAAGTCACGTTGATGCTCGACGGCGGAATTCGGCGCGGCGCAGATATCGTGATGGCGCTATGTCACGGCGCGCGTTTTGTAATGGTCGGGCGGGCGACGCTCTATGGCGCTGCTGCCGGTGGAATCGAGGGCGTGCGCAGAGCGATCAGCATTCTGCGCGAGGAGATCGATCTCATCATGGGGCAGATCGGCTGCCCGACGATCGCGGAGTTGGACGAGAGTTTTTTGATGCCGCATCAGTGATCAAGGGTCGTGTTCATAACTTTTTCATCAAAGCGTCTTTCAAGTCCTTCTGAGGGAGTCTTCGACCGAAGAATCCCTGACAATCATAAAGCCCGGAAAGCTAGCGCGTCAGATCGAGCGTAAGAGACCGCTAGATTCTTCACTCCGCAGGCTTCGTTCAGAATGACGGAGAGGAATTATCTCTCTCTAAGGAATTATCGCTCCCTAATGGTGGCCCCGGTCGCTGCGCCGCAGTCGCGATAGCTTCAGTGCATTTTTGATCGGCCTTGCTGATTGCTCACCCTTATTGAACATCCGCGCGATCGACCATGACACTTCGGCGACGTAGATATTGCCGCCGCGATCGACGCAGATGCCGTGTGGGGCCGTCAACTGATCGGGTTCTTCGCCCTGGCCGTTGTCGCAGAGCTTCGCGAGCAGGCGGCCATCGAGGCTCCAGATGCTGACGCGCGGCCCCATCGTGCGCGCGCCATTCCACGCCGGCCAGAAGCCGTGCGGTCCCACACCCGTCCACCACGACGAGCTTAACTCGCCGATATAGCAAAGCTGCTCGGAGCTTGCGGTATCGATACACATCCCGCACGGCAGCGCCATCCCATACCAGACTGCTTCGAGCTTGCCGTTCGCGGTGAAGACCTGGACGCGAGCATTGTGCCGATCGGCGACATAGACATAGCCGTCGCGATCAGTGGCGATATTATGCGGCAAGTTGAATTGACCCGGTTCGTTGCCCGGCTCGCCCCACGAATAGATTAGACGGCCATCCGGCGTGTACTTGTGGACCTTGGCGTTGCCGTAGCCGTCCGAGACGAACAGCTCACCGGTATGCGGATGAATCGCGATGTGGGTGCATTGATAGAACGGCTCACCGCTCATCGCGCGAGCGGGCTTGCCGGGTGTTCCGAGCGTCATCAGGATTTCACCCTCGAGCGTGCACTTGCGCACGGTATGATCGAACGTATCGGTCAGCCAGATCGTGTCGTCCGGGCCCATCGTGACGGCGTGGGCGTTGGGGAAGGTCTTTTTGTCGCCCCAGCTATGAAGAAACTTGCCGTCGCGATTGACGATGATGATCGGCCTGTCGCTACGATTAAACAGATAGACCCGATCTTTGGCGTCGATGCCGATCCCGGCGACATCGTAGTTCCATCCGCCAGGCAGCTTCGCCCAGTTCTCGACGATTTCGTAAACGTACTCGCCCTTCCCGGTTTGGATCGCCATTAGATTTCTCCGCGAGGCATTAGATAAATGGTCAGTAGCAAATCGCGCCGATTGATTGGAACTCCAGCCTGCTTTTTTGTACGCTCTGGTCATAAGTCAGATGGCAAACTTCGACCTCAAGGATCGGGCGGCGATCGTTGGCGCGGGAACTCGCAGTATGGCCCCCGGCTGATGCGCAGTCCGATTGCCTCGCTACCGCTGCGATCGCGAAGCGCAGTCAAATAGCGCAGGAACTCGGCGTCCTGGCCTTAAAGCAATAGACCGCTTATTTGCCCGAGCCGATATATGAGCAAATCCGTGCGCTGGCATTCGAGGAACGGCGCAAAATGCACGATTTGCTGATGGAAGGTCTCGAGCTGGTATTTAGGCAATGGGGGTTGCGCTCGATTGAGGATCTAATGAGTAAACCCTTATAAGGGTGTACGCCTGCACGGTGATGATGGGAAACAGGAATAGGTAGAATGGTGTGGCGCGACGACCTCCAAAAGGCGAGGAACAACTAGATCTGTTTGAATGCCATATTTTCCCGATTGGTGTTGTTGAAGTAAGCGCCGCGGTCGTAATTCCGCCGAATCCCATGGCTGGGGGCACCTTGCGCTCGCCCATCGCCCGGCGTCGCATGATCCGATGCAAAGGGCTGGAAATGCCGAGAAAATCGGTCGCACCGCGCGTCCGCCATTCGACTCGAATCACCTGAGCGCCGAAGCTCGCCAATAGCCGAGTCGCTTGCGGGCCGACCTGCAGCCAGGTCAAATCGATAATCCGACGCTTGGGAGAGCTCGTAGTGTTGAATTTGCTTGGTTTGACATCAATCGATCCTCGAAACGATTCATGCAAAGATAATTCAGAGAGCTTAACGGCCTTCATGAGACCCGAACGTCTGTCGCGCACCCGCCTGTTCACAGACAACCCCGAACTTTACGATTCGATCTATCATTTCAAGAACTACGCGCAAGAATGTGAGCATCTGCGCAAAATGATCGATGAACTGGTACCTGGCGCACGCGCGATACTCGATGTCGCGTGCGGAACCGGCCAACACGCGAAGTTTCTCAAGGAGCACTACGCGATCGACGGTATCGACATCAATGGGAATTATCTGCGCGCTGCACGGCTGAAAAATCCATCAGGCAATTATACTCGTGCAGATATGCTCGACTTCGATCTTGGTCAAACCTACGACGTCGTTACCTGTCTATTCAGCGCCATCGGTATTCTCAGGAGTTTCGAACGGCTCGAACGTGCCATCGCGTGCATGGCGCGCCATGTTAAACCGGGTGGTGCACTAATAATCGAGCCATGGTTCACTCCCGAGCAATGGCGTCCCGGTCGTCCGCTCATCCTGGATGGCGAGGTCGGCGGCAGCAAAGTGTACCGCATGAGCACTGGCGTGCAGGAAGGGCAGTTATCGGTTCTCCTTTATAATTATCTGCGATGCACGCTGGGCAGCATCGAACACTACAGCGAACGGATCGAGTTGGGATTGTTTACGCGTGACGAGATGGTCTGGGCCTTCGAGTCCGCTGGGGTGCGAGTATCGTATGATTCTGCCGGCCTGATGGGTCGTGGCCTTTATCTGGGCAAAAGGGAATCGGAAACTGGCCGGTCTGCTGAGAGAGCGGCTTAATAGTAGGAGGCGCATCGCATCATGCGCATAACTCTCGACTGGGTCGGAGTTTCGACCTTCCGCCTGACGCTTGGCGATCTGGTGATTTTTCTCGACGCGTACATTGACCGAGTTCCCGCCGCACCTCCAGTAGGAATCACCACTGCCGACATCACACGGGCCGATTACATCCTGATTGGCCATTCGCATTTCGATCATCTGTGGGGCGCCGAACGGATCGCGGCGCGCACCGGCGCAACCGTCGTCGGATCATATGAAACCGTCAGGCTCTTATACGATTCCGATTCAATCGGTGAATCACAGCTCATCGCTGTCGCCGGAGGCGAACCGGTCGAGCTTTCTTCTGAGGTGCGCGTGCGCGTGTTCCCGAGCCTCCATTCTTGCGTATGGGCGAAGATGGTGGGGGCTCCCGGCGAGGCTTGCCTTGGCGATCTCGGGTTGTCGTGTCAGATGCGGCGAACGCGCGAGTCGCGTCTGATGCAGATGCTGGGAAGTGGCGAGTTGGGCCAAGAGGTCGCGAATCATCTCGTCGCAAGTGATCGCCATCCGCGCAGCGACGGCGGCGCGCTCGCCTATCTCATCGAGACGCCGCAGGGCTCAATCTTTTGGAAGGATACCTCGGGGCATTGGTCGGGCATCCTGAGCAACATAAATCCAGACCTCGCAATACTCGCCGCTGCCGGTCGTGGTAATGTCAATGGTGAGCCGGTTCAAGGCTCACTTGCGGGCTTCATTGCTGACGAGGTCGAGATGCTGCGGCCGCGCAAGATCGCGTTGTGTCATCACGACAACTGGATGCCGCCGCTAACAACTCTGACTGACATCGAGCCGATCAAACATGAGCTCGTACGCCGCGCTCCCAGCGTCGAATTTATCGAGATGCCATATCTTGGCGGTTATCGAATCTTCGGCCAGCCCGGCGATTAGCAAAGATTCCGCGGCTCTGCGGAACTTCAATAGCCCTAGGCGCCCATCGTTTCCGTCAGTATCTCTTGGGTGAGTCTCGTCGGATGCCTAATCATTTTATCGTACATGTCGCAAACAATCACCAGACGCGGTTGGCTGCCGATGGGGATGCCTCCTGTATCCGCCGAGTAGTGGGCGGTTTTTTCAGGACAGCAGAATTAGGGATTCCTCGCGCGCCAGACAAGGATAGACGCGCGGGAATGACAATAAGGGCTCGAATCATCGGGCTCGATTCAAAACCGCCCACCACCATCTGCTGTCTTGCGATTCTTTTGACTTGGCTCGTGTGCTATCACAGTGGACGGAAACCGCTGCCAATGCGTGCTATGCACTGCTGACCGGCGCATTCGTGAAAATTCAGGGGGGAATAATGAAGTCTTGTAAGCCTTCAAACCGACCTTTTCTAACTGCAAGTTGCGTAGCTGTCGCAGGTTTTCTGATTGGCGGCCTGTCCGCCTGTTCGAGCCTCAACCACACCTCATCGAGCGCGCAGCCGAGCACGCCCGCTGCAACCGCAGCCCAGATTACGCCTGCTCAGAGCAGCAGCGTTGCGATTAATCCGGCACCCGCGTCCAGTACATCCGCCCCATCAGCAATGCCTACGATACCGGAAGGCGAACATTTGGTGGGCGCCGGCTCAGAGACAGTCATCACGATTCACGGGAAAGTCGCGACGGTGAATCGGGCGAAGAAGCAGGTGGCGCTCGAAGGACCGGAGGGCAAGAAAGTCACGATCCACGTCTATAATCCGTACAATCTCGCCGCAGCGAAGCCGGACGAACCATTCGTCGCGAAATTTTACGAGATAGTCACGATCCAGAAGACTAAGCCGGGAGTGGTGACGCCTTCAGCCTCGGTCGCGAACGGGATTGTCAGCGCGGCTCCGGGCCAAACACCGGGGGGCGCAGTCGCTAGCGGTGTCCAATTAGTTGTGACCATCGACAGCATCGACAAGGAGAAAGGCACCGTCTCGGTCAAGGGCGCAGACGGCAAAGTTGAAACGGTCAGCGTCGCCAATCCGAAGAACCTTCAGCACTTGAAGCCCGGCGATGGAATCATAGTAACGCTCTGGAATGTCGTTGCGATCGCGCTTGAAAAGGAATCGGCGACCTAGCTCGTTTCACGGCCCAGTTCTGGTTTTATACTTGGACGCAGCGCGCGGAGTCGACTCGGCGATAATCGTATTCATTGCGACCAGCGGACCGGCGATTATTGGCGGCAGTAGCGACGACCGCACGCAGCAGCCTGCTCCGTTCGGCGTAACTTCTCAATGTTCACGCTGACGCTGCTATCCCGGCAGCTTTACAGTCTGCCTTGAATGCGGGCATGTTGCGCAGTTATTAAATGCGAGCAGGGCCGTAAACTCGTTGGCAGATGCTCATGCTGGTTGCATTTGAATAAAATCCCGCTCCAAGCAGACCAATTAGTAATGCGTCAAGTGTTGCGAAGCTGTTACCTTTGCTCCCCACCCTGCTAAAGCCTTCGAGTACATTACCTATGAGCAAGATCGCCTCCGCGGATCATATCGCCTCAAGCGAGATCACCTCCGAGAAGCTTTATCTGCGCCGTCGCGAGTTCATCCGGAATTCGGTTTTGTTCACTGCGGCCAGTGGTGGGATCGGCGCGACACTGCTGTGGCTTATGGGCGGGCTGCGCGGCCAGGATCAATCGCAGCCGACGACAGGCCATCCGCCATCGACCAGCGGGCTATCGCAGGCAGGTGCTCCGGCAGCGTCGTCAAGCCAGCTCGTGATCACGAAACGAGTCGAAGACGCCGGCGGCGAGCCGGAGACCTCTTATCAGGACATCACAACCTACAACAACTTCTATGAATTCGGCACCGACAAGAGCAACCCGGCTGAGAACGCCGGCAGCTTGCGGCCACGCCCGTGGACACTCGCGATCGAAGGCGAGGTGACGCATCCGCAGGTGTTCGAGATCGATCAACTGATCGGATCATCCACGCTGGAGGAGCGGATTTACCGGATGCGCTGTGTCGAGGCGTGGTCGATGGTTATCCCGTGGGTCGGCTTTCCGCTCGGCGATCTGCTGAAACGAACAGGTCTCATGTCACGCGCCAAATACGTCGCATTCACGACCTTGCTCGATCCCAAGCAGATGCCGGGACAACGCGATGACGTGCTTAAGTGGCCTTATGTTGAAGGACTACGGATCGACGAGGCGATGCATCCGCTGACGCTCCTCGCCGTCGGCCTGTATGGACGCGTGCTGCCGAATCAGGACGGCGCCCCGATCCGACTTGTAGTGCCGTGGAAATATGGCTTCAAAGGCATCAAATCGATCGTCAAGATTCGACTCGTGGAGCAGATGCCGCCGACCACCTGGAACATTGCTGCGCCCGATGAGTATGGCTTCTATGCGAACGTGAATCCGGCGGTGGATCATCCGCGCTGGAGTCAGGCGACCGAGCGGCGCATCGGTGATTTCTCGCGCCGTCCGACGCTGCCGTTCAATGGCTATGGGGAGCAGGTCGTGGGACTGTACTCTGGCATTAATCTCCGGAAGTTCTTTTAACAAGGCTTCAAGTGAAGATGGCTGCTGCGCGAAACGCGCCGACGCCGTGGCTCAAACCGGCAGTTTTGACGGGGGCGTTTGTGCCATTAGCCGCGATTCTCATCCGGGCATGGTGCGGCGACCTCAGCGCCGATCCGATTGCGCAAGCGTTGAATCAGCTTGGACTGCTTGCGCTGATCTTTCTGATCGCGGCGCTCGGATGTACGCCGCTGCGCAATCTATTCGGCTGGACGTGGCCATTGCGGATCCGCCGGATGCTCGGGGTGCTCGCGTTCACTTACGCCGCGATGCACGTGATTACCTATACTGCGATTGATCAAGGCTTTGACTGGCACGCGATCGGGGCCGACATCATTAAGCGCAAGTTCATCTTTGCGGGCTTCCTCACCTTTGTCCTGCTGATACCGCTCGCGGTGACTTCGACCAATGCGTCGGTCCGGCGGCTCGGCTATCCGCGTTGGAAAAAGCTGCACCTACTCGCCTACATCGCACCGATGATCGCCGTGATCCATTTCGTATGGCGGGTCAAGCGCGATGTGCGCGAGCCAGTTATGTACGGCCTCGTGCTTGCAACACTTCTGCTGATCCGCGTCTTCTATGCAGCACGCGTTCGATGGTCGCACCCGGTCGAAAATCCTATGCCGGTTGATGCAGCATCGCGCCGCGCAGGTGGTGGCTTCTGACTGCAAACGCGAGCATTACGAGCGTCCATCCGCGCAGCAGCAGTTCGATTCCGATGGCGAGACCGATAAACCACAGCCCTGATATCGGCCAATGTATCCATAGCAGGACGCCGAGCAGGATCGAGACAACTCCATTGAGAATCGGCCAGAACTTGTGTGGAATGGTGGAATTAATCGCGTTGATCAGGCGCATCACACCGGTGACAAAGAAGAAGGCAGCCAGCACCAACGTCAGGCTCAAAGCTCCGAGACCGGGATTGGCGATCAGCAAAAAGCCGATGACCAGATCGAGGATCACGTTGATGACGCTCCAGAAGGAACGCACCTCGGTATGACGAATCAAATGGACGGCGTGCACGATCGCACTGCCGATGAGTAGCCATCCGAGCAGAAAGACTGACACAAAGGTCACCGCGACGGTGTCACCGAGCGCGATCAAGCCCAGGATGATCAGGAGGATGCCGAGCGCGAGCATCCAGCCCCATTTGAGGTGCAAGGTTCCGAAGGATCCGAATGAATTTCCGAGACTCGCCACGATGATAATCTCCGGGGTCGATGCAACTATCTTTCCTTAGCATAGATTGCGCGTCCGGATCGCTCAGTCATAGGTTCGTCGAAAGAACTGAGTCGAGCCTTAATCAAGGTTTCAATTGTGACGACGCTTTATTCAGGCCAAGTAGCATTGCGATATTCTTGAGCACCAGCTTGTGCCAGTCAGGATTCTTAAGCAGCGCTGGAAACAGGGCGTCAATGTGCGCGAGGCCGGCGAGTATTACGATCAGAAGACGGACGGAGAGGTCGGGATTCGGAATTCCGCTGACGGTTCCGTCGTGCAGACCAGTCTCGATTCGGGTGCGCGTGTCATTCGCCATCCGATCGCTAAACTCGCGAAACAAGCGCGCGACGCGAGGATTGCGGCCCGCCGCGGCGTGCAACTCGCTGACCAGCCGTCGCAAGCGGCGCGAGGACGGCTGCATGTAAAGCGCAACCATCTCCGGCAATAGCTCAGCGCGTCCACTATCGCCGCGCATATGACGCGCGATCGGCAGGGAAGTCAGGGCATGCCGGACGACGTCCAGCAGCAGGTCGCCTTTCGCGTTGAAGTGGCGATAGAGCGCGCCGACCGTGAGTCCCGCGCGCTGAGCGATCTTATCTACCGGCGTCGCGTCGAAGCCTTTCTGCGCGAAGAGCTCACTAGCCGCGTCGAGGATGCGGTCACGGGTCGGCTTGCCATTGGCTAAATCGCGCTTGCGCGGGCGTCCCATGCGGCGAGCGGTTGACGATTTGGCTGGCGACGATTTCACGGAGACTCACGATGCCCCATTCAGAACTACTAGCGCGAGCGCGCATGGTCAATTGACTTGCGTCGCTTGACAAAGAAAGTAAGCGCTTACTATTTTATCTGCAATATCACAGAGGGTTAACGCCGATGGACCAGCAATTCGCCGACAGCATTCGCTCGCGAGTCACCGCAGAAAAAACACGCACGTCCTATCCGGAGGAATTTCCGGCGCTGCCGCCGATTCCCGCCGCCCGTTACTGCGCCCCCGAATTCTTCAAGCTGGAGCGCGAATACGTCTTCGGCAAAAGCTGGCTAATGGTGGCGCATACCGGAGAGTTGCCGGAGACCGGTGATGTCGTACTACTCGAGCAGTTTCCCGCGCCGATTATTCTGGTGCGCGGTGAAGATCAGCGGATTCGGGCCTTCTATAACACCTGTGGCCATCGTGGGGCGCCGCTCATTCGCGAACCGCACGCCAAAGTCAAAACCAGGCTGGTCTGCCAGTATCATAGCTGGTCGTATGATTTGGCCGGCGCACTCAAGGGTGTGACCGACGCACACGACTTCGGCAAGCTGAACCGGAGTTGTCTCGGCTTGCGCGCGATCAACTGTGACGCCTGGGCCGGGATGGTCTTTATCAACTTCGATGCTAATGCCGAGCCGCTGCGCGAGTTTCTCACGCCGATTATGCGTACGATGGACGAGGAGATTGGCGATGGCGCAATCGGTGCCCAGTCCCATTTCGTCCATAAGAGCGTCGCTTAAATACGCGGTAACTGGAAACTCGCGACCGACGCGAATATCGAGACCTATCACGTCAACACGGTCCATCGCGCGTCACTTTCCTCAACCCAAGATCAAAAGAAAACGACGATCTGGCTGCTCGACAAGGGGCATTCGCGGATGTTTATCGGTCATCATGGAGAGGTCAAACGCAACCCGCTGGTGCCGCGCTTCGCCAAAATTAACCCGGTGCTCGGCGAGGGACAGTATGCTTATTTGATCTATCCTAATACCGTGCTGGCGATTTCCCCAACGGTGATCTTCACGACGAAAGCGTGGCCGACCGCGCCGGGTGAAATGCGCTACGACGCCTACTACATGATGGCGGCGCCGAAAGACGAAGTTAATCGCGTCCCCTATGAACGAATCATCGCGGCCACCGAGCGCATCCTGCAAGAGGACCTGGGCAATCTCTCGTTCATGCAGGCGTCGTTCGAGGCGGGCGCTATCGACAGTATCCCGCTGAGCTATCAGGAGCGGCGCATTTACCACCTGAACGAGGCGATTGACCGCAGTATCGGTGAGGAATTGATTCCGGCGCGTTTGCGGGTTCCGGCGACGCTCGAGGGCTTTATCGAGCAATAGGACCTAACCCGGCCTCTTCAAAAGGCAGGGGGGAGCTGAATTGTGTAATGCTCGACAGGGCGCAAGGAATTCTAGATCAGGGATTCTTCGCACGGCAGCCACGCGCGAGAATAACGGAACAGAATCGAGCAGCATAATGACCCGCCAGTAGTAGCGATCGGGCTTGCGACGCTCGCGCGATTGTGCGAGGCAAGAGCGATGCGTCTGCGGCGTTTCATCGCGCCGCGATCTAGGAGGAGCTGTCATGAAGTCCGCGCTCTGCGAAATGCTCGGGATCGATTTTCCGCTAGTTGCGTTTAGTCATTGCCGCAACGTGGTCGCGGCAGTGAGCCGCGCGGGAGGCTTCGGCGTCCTGGGCGCGACTGCATTCTCGCCTGCCGAACTCGATCTCGAACTTAGATGGATCGACGACAATATCGGCGGTAAGCCGTACGGCGTGGACGTGCTGATTCCGGAGAATATCGCCACTAAGGGCGAAAAAGAGATTACGGTTGGCGTGCTCAAGGAGCGCATTCCGCAACGTCATCGCGATTTCGTGGTGAATTGCTGCTCAAATACGATGTCGAGCCACCGCCGCCGCGGGGCGAGGACAATCGTGAGCGGCCGGTTCGCGTGAATTTGCAGGAAGACTCAGTGCTGAAGCTACTGGAAGTTTCGTTTAGCCATCCGATCAAGCTGATCGCTAACGCGCTCGGCGTACCGCCGCAATCGATGCTCGAGATGGGACGCACGCATAGTGTTCCGGTCGCTGCTCTGATTGGCGCCAAGGAACATGCTGTCCGGCAAGTGAAGGTGGGCGTTGACATCATTATCGCCGAGGGCTGGGAAGCTGGCGGTCATTGCAGCGAGGTTTCGACGCTGGTGCTGATTCCCGAGGTGCTGCGCGCGATCAAGCCGATTCGCGAGGCGCCATCTGGCGGCCGGTGGAATCGCGACCGGCCGCCAGATGGCGGCGTGTATGGCGCTCGGTGCGGCAGGGGCATGGACTAGCTCGGTCTGGCTGACCACTGCTGAGTCAGACCTCTCTGAGATCTTGCGCGACAAGATGCTCGCGGCGACCTCGCGCGATACGGTGCGCTCGAAATGCCGAACCGGCAAATACTCGCGCCAACTCCGCTCCGCCTGGACCGAAGCTTGGGAAGGACCCGACAGCCCGGGTCCGCTGCCAATGCCCTTCCAGACAATCCTGAGCGAGCCGGCACTGCGCGCGGCTCATCATGCAGCCGAACGGGGCAATCGAAAGGCCCGCGAATTAGTTACCTACTGGGTAGGCTAATGTGTAGGGCTGATGGATAGTGTTAAATCGAGCCGCACAGTAGTCGAGGAGTTTATGAACGAGTACGCCGAGGCGGTGGAGGCAATGCAAGCCGTTGTTGAGGTCTGACCATTTAAGTCGATGTAGAAGAAACGGCGGCGGGAGAACTCCCGCCGCCGTTTATCGGTCCGGTCCTAAGAACAATCCACCTGCTTAGTGAGTCTTGCCGTACTGGTTCTCATGTTGCATGAATTTGTACGGATGCGACCGCCACTCCTGCCGGGCATACGGATGAGTCTGCAAGTACTCGTGCAACCCTGGATGACTCGCCATGAATTGCGGATTGTCGACCAACTTTGGATTTTGACTTAACTGTTGCTGCAGTTGCGGATTCTGATCGAAATAGCTGTCGGTGTTCGATAGCGGATGCGCGCCGTAGTAGGGAGCGTGATGCCACCCGTTGAGTTGATCCTCGCGGCTCATGAAACGCTGTGGATGCTCTTTGATGTCTTGCCGGATCTCGGGGTGGTTTTGAAGATATTCCTGTAGCTGCGGATGGCTGTTCATGTACTGAGGATTGTCCACCAGTGCCGGATTCGCCGCTAACTGCTGCCCCACATCAGGATGCGAGCGTAGATAACCGTTGTCGAAATTGGTGGCCGCTCCGCCATTGCTATAGGAGCCCTCTTTATTCCCATAACCCGGCGCGAAACTATTCCCGTTCCATCCGGGCGGATTGTATCGCCCGTGCCAATTATTCAGCTGGTCTTCACGACTCATGAACTGGTTCGGATGCTGTTTCAGTTCGGTCTTTACTTCCGGATGATTTGCGAAGTATTCGCGCAGCTTCGGATGCTGCGATATGAACTGCGGATTGTCCACCAGCGATGGATTGCCTGCCAGTTGTTGTGCTACCTCAGGGTGTCCGCTCAAATAACCATTGTCGAAGCGCGTCACTGGATTGCTTTGCGCCATGGCGGACGCGCCGAGTGCTCCCACCAGAATTGAGGCTGCTAGGCCGGTCAGTACGCGCTTGGCTGCTTTTCCCCGCTTCAGTTTCATAGTAGTTGGGTCTCCTTTTCTAGGGCTGCTCCAATCAGCCATTCATACTACTTGGACGAGGCATGAACAGCTTTCGTTTACAGCCGAGAAATAGAGAAACAGGACTGTTTACTCGCCGGGACGGGGCGGAATCGCTTCGAAATTTCCTGGATCTGCGATCAGTGCATCGCGCACGTCGGGATGCTGCTCATAAAACGTGGCCAAGGCCGGATACTTATGCAAGAAAGTCGGATCATTGACGACCGCTGGCCGATACTCGATGGCTTTTACTATCTCAGGGTGTATCGAAGCAAATTCCTGCCATGTCTGGAACTTGGCATTATCGCTCTTATTGGCACTCGCCGGGGCAAACACGATAGTTGCATTCCCGCGATTTACTGTTGTGCTGTCGCCATGAACGATCGGCGGTGGATTCGCATGGCTGACCGTTCCCAAAGATGTAGCTGATGACGAAACGGAATTGGAGGCATTAGCAGAACTTTGCGCATCAACCACGCCTCCAATTCCGATGCAGGCCACAGCCAGTACTCCAACATACACTCCTATTGTGGTCATTCTCATTCTCTAACCAAGCTAAAAGTTGAGACCTAACTATGGGTTGCTAGTGGTTGTAGTCGTAGTGGACTCCGGAGCTCCACCATTATCCCAAGTTGTAGTAGTATGCTTTTGCTCGCCATTATCGGTCGCAGTAGTAGTTTGCTTTTGAACTACAGCGCCATTGCCCCAACTAGTCGTCGTCGATTGACTGGTCGAAGCAGGCGCCGGGGGTGGCGCAGGCTGCTGTACAACCACTGCTGGCGGAGGCACTTGGACCACCGGCGCGGGAGTAGTCGTTTCTTTATCAGTTGAGATGCAGCCGCCAAGAAATCCAGCGAAGCTGCCCGCTAAGACAATTAAACCAAGATTTTTTGCGATTCGCATTTTCCACCTCGTTGTCTCAAATTGATTGATCCGTTCCTCTAATAGCAAATGAGCAAGTCTTTTGCCAACCCTGACGGTCAATTTGCCTGATTTAGAAACATTGAGATAGCATTAGATAGATGGCTTGTTCGTGACTCTGAAAAGTTACCTCAATGAAGAAGTTGTAGCGGTCCGGGATCGATCGGGCGACGAAGAAAATCTTTACAAACGTTTAGTAAACGAAGTCGGGTATCACTTCGTCCAAAGCGTCGAGTCGGTAGAATCGGTCCACTCGGCAATGGGCTCAGCGGTTCGATATAGAGGAGACTGCAATCATCCCCAGCCGAACGCATCGAGTGACCGGGCCGATTGAAGTGGAGCTTACTGACGAGGAGTTGTGCCGGAGAATCCCCGCGGGTGATGCTACGGCTTTCGAGCAATTGGTCGAGCGCTATCAGACGCGAGCTTTCAGGATGGCAACCTCAATTCTGGCCAACGAAGCGGATGGGCGGGATGTCTCCCAAGAGGCTTTCCTTCGGCTCTACGAATCTGCGCATCGTTTTGATGGGCGCTCGCGATTCTCGACGTGGTTTTATCGAATTTTGGTCAATCTTTGTATCGATCATCAGCGGCGTAATCGGTGGTGGAAAAAGGTCATTCCGCTGACGCCTTCGGATCGCGACTCAGACGAGCCGGTGCTCGATCCGCCATCCGACACCCCGGGACCGGAAAGCCTCGTGATTGGCGCTCAGAGCGCCGTCCGATTGCGTGAAGCGCTCAAGCAGTTCTCCCCAAGCCAGCGCGCCGCGGTGATGATGCAAATCCAGGACGATCTTTCGAGTCGCGAAATTGCCTCGGTTCTAAATGTTCTGAGACCACCGCAAGGGTTCATCTCCATCGTGGCGTCTCGCGATTGACGAAAGCACTCAAGGAAGACTGAGCCATGACAGTCAGACATCCCCAACCAAACTTGATCGCTTATCTGCGGGGGGAGCTTCGCGAAGGCGAGCAATCTTCGATGGAAGCTCATCTTCCGCAATGTGTTGAATGCCGCGCAGAAATTGTCGCGCTCAGGCAAGGACTCGAACTGATTGCGCAGGGTATTGACGAGCTTCCAACCCCGGACTGGAACGATTATCGCACCGAATTACGACGCAAACTCATCGCCCGACGGAATCCGCAGACCCATTGGTGGCAGTTGAACCTGTTCTGGGGATCGCTTGCAGCGGCGGGAATTGCCGCACTGTTGCTCGTCTCTCTCCCTACCCTACATCGAGGCGTTAATGGACCATCATCAGCGGGTTCGTCACCCATGATGGATCAATTGGCGATGGAAGACGTGATGAGCCATACCGACGTCGGATTGTTGCGCGATTATCCGGTTGTCGAACGATTGGACATGCTTGAGAATTATGACGTAATCGAGCATCTGGATGAGTTGAGTCCGGCTCCGCCCCAAACCAATGCGACGACGCATCAGTTGTAAAATGATCCTGGTTATTACGACTTCGATGGCATTATTTTTGACTGGAGTAAGGTCTTTGCGCGCGCAAGACAAGCCGCCGGACCTGCAAATGCTGCTGAACCTCGATCTATTCGGTGCGCATCCGCCGAGCGGTGCTCCCAACAGCTCGGGCGGCGACGCGCCCACCTCAATGCTCGATCAAATTCGCGCGCTCGACGCAATGGGCTATCTGGGTGCGGCTGCTAGGAGTTCCATCTCACCAGAGGCGCCCTTACCCCGTAGTGACGTTCCGGCTGGGAATGGCTTAGGCGATTACGGAACACCCCAGCTATGAACGTGAAGCGTCAATTCGGAGCCGTATTTATAGCGCTCGTCCTAGCACTCGCAGCCCAGTCAGTTTATGCGCAGATAAACTCGAATGATCCCGCCGCCAATCCCGCGTTTCAGGAGCTTATTCGACAGCATCCGGCCCAGTGGAACAGTCTCACGCCGGAGCAACGTCAGCGGGTATTCAACAATTTTCAGCGCTGGCGACGGATGAACCCGCAAGAGCGCAGCTTTGCTCAACACAATTATTCTGAATTCCGCAGCTTGCCGCCGGACGAACGTCAGCGCGTGCTCGACGGAATGCGCCATTGGCGCGAACTTCCACCGGAGCGGCGCGAGCAAATGGATACTGCTTATGCGCGATTCAAGAGCTTCCCGCCGGAGCGGCAGAATCAGATCATGCGCCCTTACCAGCGATTTCAAACCCTGCCACCCGAGCAACGAGAACGCATGCTCAATAATTATCATCGGTGGCAAAGCATGACACCGCAGCAGCGTCAGGAGGTGCGCTCGCGTTTTGGCGCGAAGCTCTTCCGCAAGCAGCGCGACCAGCCTCACCATCAGGGACCGGGCGGCCCTCCGTAGCTATTCCGACGAGCGAAAACCGACATTATCCATCCCGTCGATACGTGAGATGATCCCCGCGAACTGCGCCGGGATAACCGGGTCTTCCTTCGGCGCGTAAAGCTCGAACTCAGGCTCCATGATATGCACCTGAAACGCCTTATCGATTTGCGCCACCGTGCCTGAAAATCGGATGTAATCTTCGTTGGTGCCGTAACTCTGGTCAGTTACGATGAAACCCTGCGACCGCACCCAGTTTAATACCGCGTCGAAATCGCTCTTCGACTCCCCAAACCGGGCATGCATCTCTTCGGGGGTCATCCATTGCTGATAGCGTTTGGAATGCGGGTCATTGATTTCGTTCATCAGACGGTCGAACTCGGCCTGATTGTGCATCCCGAATTCCAGCTCCATCTGCATGACATGATCATGCGGAGCTTCCTTGGCTTTCGCCATGCTTACGCCGCCGGGACGGGTCTGCAATCGCACGACGGGCGCTGCCGTGTTCGCGTGATTATGGCTCACAATGTCAGCACATGCGCCCGCGGCAAGCGCAAGGAGAATCAGGATAAGTGATTGAACTATCGAGGGCGCGCGGCAGGACCGTCGTAGCTTTGATTCGGCTATCGGCTCACGACCGTCCTGCCGTAACCTCTTAGCATCTCTTCTCAACATGCTTCTTCGCGCGGACCCAAAACCGCTATCTGCGGGATACCGCAGCGAGCCAATCCTAAATCAGAGCTGTTCGGAACGGAACCGGCCTTAAGTCTCTCGTAATTACGAAAACACTCGCTCATGTAATTTTGGCAGGTGAGCGTTCCAGCGCTCTCGAGTGATTTCTACCGCGGGGCGACCCTCCATTTCCCACGGCAAGTGCTTCGCATTGAGCCCGACGAAATGTGCGCCGCAGCTGCCGAGGTCCGGAAGATGCGGTGGAAAGGGCGAGCAAATAGTCACTTCATCGACCGTGACGATTAACGGATTGAAACGCGCCAGCGTCGCGGCCTGCAGGCCCTGCTCGTCGAGTTCGGATTTCAACATTATAGGATGCTCGTGCAGGATCTGCAGGAAAACCTCAGCGAGATCAAATCGAGGTGGAAGGCCGCGAATCCCTGAATTGCGCGGCTCCGTCCCGCATAGCGCAGCAAATTGACCAAAACACGGCACAACATCTTCAGCGAATACAAATCCATCAGCCCTTTCGATCCACTGTTTTACCGCATCAGGCATACGCCAAATGATGCAATCATTATCGAGCGATAACTCGAGAGCATTCTGATCAAGGCGCAGCGGCGCGAATTTCCAGCCGACGCCTTCCGCCATCTGTCGATCAAAATACGGCCGCAGCCATTCAGGAAATTCGTTGGTCACGTCGCGCCAAATTACTGAGGCTGGCGCCTCGCCCGTCAGCGCTCGCGCGCGCTCGAGAGGAATCGTGTTTACGCAGACTACATAATTCGCCTGTGTCCCGAACAACTTCATTGCGCCATAAATCGAAAGCCTGAGCGCCGCGAAGCCATATTCGCTAACATCGCCAATCGTCCATCTGATTATTAGCTGAGGCATAAGCATTACCCGGCACAACTACTCACTATGATTGCGAAGCCGACACGGTTCTAAGGGCTGGAGCTATCGGCAGATAAGCCGGCCTCCTTTGCCTTCGAATTGCGATAAATTGTGCGGCGATAAGTGAGCCGATTCGTAGCGCCCCAGGCGTATTTGTAAGATTCGTCGCCGCGAAGAAAATCGAACTCGGAGGCGCCCTCTTGCGCCGCACGTTCAATCGCATCACCGACGATCACTGTTCCAACATTAAGGTGCTTGAATTCCGGAGAAAAGCCGCCGAGATAATACATCGTCTTGCGGGCGTGATGGAAACCGTAAAACGCCGCTGCCGCATGCCCATCGAGTGTTAGCAAGTGGAGTCGCAGGTTCCCCTCTTCAAGGAACTGGCTCGCGACCTCACGATGGAGCTGAGTTATTGACGAATTGTTCAGCACACCTAATTCCGCCCGCAGCGACCATCGCTCACGATGAAGTCGTAATAGTGCGTCAAAAAAAGTAGGGAAACTCTGAGGTCCGGCTGCCTCGATAACACATTCGCCAGTGCGTTCGAGTCGACGACGATAGTATCGAAACTTGCGAAGAGCTTCAGTATCGAACGACGGATCCGCTCGATTGGGAGATTTAAGCGTCAAGACCGGACAGACATCCTGCGGAACCACGACGCTGTCGAATCGCGATGGTGTGCGGAGTACCGGTGAATCTGCGGGAAGCGATTCCAGGGTCAGCACGTCCAGATGCGTCGAGGCAAATATAGCATCGAGCATCGCGCCGGCAATCTCCGAAGACTGAGTATCGGCCAAAACAAAATCCAGGTAATCTGATATGCCGGACCCAATGAAGCGCGCCTCGATGATACCGCCCTCCACTACGGAATCAATGCAAAGTGGTGCAATTCCAACTAGATTTCCGTTTCGGTGGGCCGTAAACACGCATAATTCACGTTTGTCAGCAAAGTATTTCCACCATGCAAAGAGCCACTGAGGAGATTGAAATGCCGTCGCACGCTGCGAAGCTCGCCACAGTTCCAGCCATTCGTTCCGAACTTGTATCAGCGCCGGTAGAGTCCGAAACTCTTCAATTTGAATCGGCTCATTCATCACCCAATACTTTGCCGCCGTTCAGAATTGCTTAAGGTTGGCTGGCGCTGCGCGGATAATACTTGTTCATAAAGCGTGATGTATTCAGTAATCATGCGGACCGACGAAAAGCGCCGTATCGCTTCCTGACGGCAATACTCACGATCGATAGACTCGACGCAATTAATCGCATTGGCCATTTGCGCGACGTCCTCAACAATGAACCCGGTTTTGCCGTGGATAATGATTTCGGGAAGCGCGCCCGTCGCAAAAGCGATTACCGGCGTACCGCAAGCCAGCGCTTCCATCGCCACCAGAGAACTAGTTTCCGGCGCGAGGCTCGGAATCAAGAGCGCGCGCGCGGTGGAAAGCAGTCGATGCTTCGACTGGTAGGTGAGTGGACCGACAAACTGTCGCTTCTTATCGAGGCGAGGTGCAATCTCGTCATCGAAGTACTTTCGATGAGCCTCGTAGGGAAAGACCGCACCACCTAGAATCAGCTCGGAGTCGGCGCGGATTGCCGCCTCAATCGCAAGATGAAAGCCCTTCTCAGGACAAATTCGCCCAAGCGTCAGCAAAAACCCGCCGCGTGCTTGCGTCGGGCCGAAGGCGTCGAGATCAATTCCATTTTCGATAATGTGGCTCACTAGCCATTCGCACGGGAAACAACGTGCCTGAGATTGGGAAACGGCCACACGAATAATGCAACTACCGCGGTTGCTCCAGGATATCGGCGAATACCATTCAGGCGGCAAATGAATAGTGACTATTAGTGGTATATCGAGCGCCGGAATATAACGATCGAAATCGAAGCCATGCGCGTGTACGAGATCAATCGGCTGCTGACGTAGCGTTGTGACAATCACGCTTTCAATCGCGCGATAAGCTGACGGCGACTGCAACTGAGTGAACACCGGCAGTTCTATCAATGTGTCCTGAACCTGCGATCCAGCCTGTGCGATAACTATGGATTTCCATCCAGCAGAGACCAGCGCCTGATCGAGCATCGCAAGGATCTGCTCGGCGCCTCCGACCGAATCCGGCCCGACCGGCGCAAAAGGATACGCAATATTTAGAACAGTAGGCACTAGAAGTTGCCGACGAGTCTCAGCCGCGCTATCGATTCTGCGGCGAGCGCCCTCCATTGGGAACTTGAGATGCCCCATGCATGCTCGTCATAGCAGAGTGCACCATGATGCGGCGCATTACAAAAGTCGTAGTGCGGTGCAATCCGGAATCGCTCGATTGAAATAGGAAATGCAGCAAGCATTGTCTGCTGTGTCGCATAGTATGAAAGCATTTTATATTTAAGCGATCGCTCCGCAGCGGAAAGAGTGATCATTCGTTCAAGGCTGCCGGACTGCAAGAAATTGTAAGTCTCGAAACATCCATTACGGAAGTGATAAGAGGTGAACTCAAGCAAGGCCGTTCGAGCATGATAAGGATCGATTAGCCGGAGGGCCGCATGAACTGCGAATGCGGTTGCGTCGTGATCGGGATGACCTCCTTCATAGGGATGGGTCACCACGATGTCCGGCTCAAGTTCCTCGATCACTGCGGCAACACGTTCAGCAATCGATCGCAACTGATAGGAACTTTCCTGGTCCGCAATTCCGAGACATCTGATGCGGGTTCGGGGGATCCCGGCAATGTTTAACGCACTAATTGCCTCGATGCGTCGCGCTTCAGCATATTCGAGTCGCGTCTTAAAGCCCGCGGCGCGAGCATCTTGCCCGTTCAAAGGCGCTCCATCCGTTATATGCATTACATTACAATTATTTAGCCGCAAAAATTGCGCGCCCATCCCGATCGTTTCATCATCGGGATGAGCGGCGATCGCTAACACCGCCGGAGCATCTACGTCCTGCCGGCGCGCCGCACAAAATCTGATTAATGAAGCCTCATCCTCATCGGATGACATTTCGCTTATTTGATTCCGAAGCAGCATGAATATGATGATATCGTTCTTTGAGTGAGAATCGATGAAGAAAAGCTATGGGATCAAAATGATACTTTTCGCATCTTTCACTTGCTTGAGGGATCATAATGGCTGAATGGTTCGAGGACGAGTTTTTTTGGAGCGCCTGGGAGCCTTACCTCTTTTCCGCCAGCCGCATGGCTGACGCATCCCTCGAGACCGAGCGTACACTTAAGCTGTTGCAAGTTCAGAGAGGCGCGAAAATTCTCGACGTGTGCTGCGGGATCGGACGACATGCGCTTGAACTGGCTCAGCGCGGTTACCTCGTCACCGGGGTCGATCGCACGCGCAACTACATCGAGCGAGCGCGGGAACTAGCACGAAGTGAAAACCTGATGATCGAGTTCGTCCAAGCTGATGTTCGTTCACTGGAAGGCGGCGAAATGTTCGACGGTGCGATCGACATGTTCACCTCATTCGGCTACTTCGATAACGACGATGACGATATCAAGGTGGCGGCGAACGTCTGTCGCGCGCTGCGGCCAGGCGGGAAATTTGTGATTGACCTGGAAGGTCGCGAGCTGATCGCACGGGATTTTCGCAAGCGAGAATGGTTTCGTCATGATGATGGAACTTTGGGTCTCCAGGAGAAAACGGTGCAGGATAGCTGGGAACGGCTGAATACCAAGTGGATACTCATTCGCGACGGAAGGGTTATCCGGGAGAGTGACGTTTCCAGCCGAATCTATTCCGGGTCCGAAATGCGTAGTCTCTTAATGAAGGCTGGGTTCGCATCAGTCGAGCTGTACGGCAATCTCGAGCGCGCGCCCTACGATGAAAACGCTGCTCGACTGATCAGCGTGGCGACCCGTTGAACCAGCAATCAATACTTGCAGCAGTACACGTTAATCCATACGTTATTGGTGTGATGTCAGATCAAATTCAAATGGACGGTCCACTGCAGATATCCCGGCTCAGAGGGCGGCAATTGTTCATCGAAATAATTAATGGAATCGCAATTACGCTCGGGATGGCTTTGCTATGGGCGCTGGAGAACGTACGGAATGTCTTTTTCCGTTTTTTGGATCGCGCCAATCTGAAGCCACGCGCCGGTCGTGCGAGTGCGTTTCCCCCTGGACAGCCGCGCAAATTGAAGCCGCCGCGCGTACCCTTCGATGTTAGGTCCGACCAGGATAAGACCAGTTAATTTCCGCGCCTGCGCGGTGAAGCTTTCCCGGACCGCTCGAGACGCTGTACCGCTCCTAACGGCCGAACGATTTTCGCGATAGCTCTTCCTTCCTCGGCTGCGGGATCTTCGTCGAGCAATTTGGCCAAATAAGCCACGAGTTCGTCATCGAGCATTTCGATTAGCGCACCCGCCTGCGCCGCCTGAGTGATCTTCAGGAAACCCTCCAGGCGATCGTTTCGATAGTGATAGTGGATCAGTCGGCGAATCGCATTCTGCGATAAAATCGCGAGTTTCGCCTCAAGCAGCCGCTTCATTCGTGCCGTGATATCTTCCAGATTTTTCCGTGGTGACGGCGTCCCAATGACGAATTTGCAGCTTGGGCAAAGCGGCATGATCTCTGGAGCCAGCCGCCCTTGAAGATTACATTGTGTCACGCGTCGGCTGAGCACTGCGAATTCGGCGGGTAGTTCTGTGCCCGCTCGAAGCAGCGGGATTTTTTCAAGGCGGCTGAGTGCGAACCGATATTTCTCGCCTTCTTCGATAATCGCGGCGATCTCCTTTAGCTCGTTTCGCCACTCTTCGTGCACCCCTCGATAATGCGTGGTGTAAGTCCATTTGAAACGCTCGAATCGCGCTTCGAGAGCATCGAGCAGCGCCGCTGATCGGATATGGACGACGGCGTTTACCTCGACGATCATGATTTTGCATTCAGTCTCAAGCCTGATGAGGCCCGGGTCGCGATTTAGTTCATCCGGCAAGATTTCGTGCAGATGCATCCCAAGCAAATATTCGCGCATCGAATGAATCTGCGGCGCAGTCGCCGCAAGCACCGCTAATCCGTCGTAGTCGTCGATTATACGGCGGACGCTATCCCGTTGCTCAGGGCGCTCTTGACCGATAAGCAGGCCCGCCGGTCCTTTCTCCACAAGCTTGATATATTCATTCAGCGCATCTGATTGCTCCGCAGCGAAGTTGGCGCCGGATTGCCGGGCCAAATCCAGCAGTATGTCACGATTGCGGCTGGCGTCCTCTAGGGCTTGTCCGAGTGCGATTCGCAGCCGAGTCAGTGCCGTATGCAACTCCGCCTGGTCCGCCACCTGAAGCAGCGCCGGATCAAAACAGCGAATCAAACTCAGGCTCGCGTTAAAGATGGCAATCTCAGGCGCGTCAGCCGCATGAATATTGAGATGCAACTGGTGGGCTTCATCATCAAATAAGATCACGCCACTGCTGCGGCGCGCCAGCTCCTCAACCACCGTGAAAATTTCGTTCTCATCAAGGTGCTGCGCCGGTAAAGCTTGGATCAGCGCGCGCAGCTCTAAGAATGTCGATGCATTCGTCAAGCAATGCAGTTCGAGGAAATCGACTGCTTCCTGCGCAATCGCCCGACGCGGCTCTTCCATCGCTGCCGCCGCCGCATTCGCGATTCTGAGAGCAGCCACGCCACTGCCACCTAATCGCTGGTTAATTAATTCCCGCACGCTTGGCAGGTGATTTAACCGACTGGGCCGGATTACGTGCGAGGCTGGATCATTGCTGCGCTAGTCGGACAGAGCCTCGCAGGCAATTCGGGCGATTGCCGCAATTCGATGCTGCTCGGGGGCGAGGCGTAGCAGCGCCGCGACAGTTAGCGGATGAAACGGGAAATAGGGATCAACGGAGAAATCGCCCGAATTGCCGTTTTCCGCATGTTGCGCACCGCTGCCAATTACGGGAAAGTTTGCGCTTAGGCAGCGGGCTCGCGTAATCGCGACAAGCACCTCCTCATCGGATTCCGGCGCTATTTCGCAGACCATGATCTCTGCTTGCAAGGGAGCGTTCCGTGCCGCTGCGATCAATGTGAGCTTCGGCTCTCGAGCGGATTTGACCAACCGAATTATCGCCTCTTCACATGCTGCGAGGAGGTCTCTATCCGCCAGTCCAAAATCGATCACTGCGGTAATCGCTCTTACGCCTTGTCGCCTTGCCTGATCGAGTGCGACACGCAACGCGTCGGCATCCGGCAATTCGCGCCATAACGCGTAGCTTTTGTCACTCGTGGCGAGTTGATGGGCAATTATCTCGGCGAGACGGCGCTCCAGAACAGCCATCTCCTCAGCTTCCGAAACTGCGATGCTAAGATGCTTTCCGGGCGAGCTATCCAAAACGCCGGCCCGCGCGCTCAGCGCGAGAACATAGCTTAAGAAGTGAGTTTTTCCGCTGCCGGCCGGGCCTTTGATCCAGAGCAATGATGAAGTCGCTGAACGTAATCGCTGATTGATCTCAGCCCAGGCTGATTCAGCGCCGCGCGTCATCACAAAACTCTCGATATATGCGCGAGTTGGCGCGTCCGACAGTCGAATACGATCTTCAATTTGAAGCTCGACGCCGCCCGTTTCTCGCAGTATCGGTTCCCGTATTCCCGCTCGAGATCGCATAGATCATCTCATACAGTGACGGGAATGAAGTGACTAGATCGACTCGCTGGCCCTTTCCGGCCCACACTAGGCTATGCTGCGCAAACCGCAAAAAGTTTGAATCGAAAGCGGGATGCGAGTCTGCTAATCGAGAAATCAGCTCGCTGGACGGCGAAGAATCACTGGATCGATTTTGCGCGGAATTAACTGACCGTCGCCAAGGCTGCCTCGCAACTCACCATTCTCGACAATCATTTGCCCGCGCAAGATGGTCGTTATTGGCCATCCGTGGATTTCCCATCCTTCCCACGGGCTGTAATCACTGACGTGGAAATCGGCCGCGCTAAGCTTCTTCTCAATTCCCGGATCAATGATGCAAAGATCTGCGTCGCTACCCGCTGCAATCGCGCCTTTGCGCGGAAAAAGTCCAAGGATACGTGCGGCATTGCTTGAGGTCACGTCGGCATAGCGCTGCAAGGTCATGCCGCGCTTGACCACGCCTTCGGTATAAACAATTCCCATTCGGGCTTCTGCGCCGAGATTGCCCCCGGTCACATCGTCGATGTTTTTGCCGCGCAGTTTCACTTCGAGCGAGGTAGGATATTCGTCGGTCGCTGTAGTGGAGACGCCGTCGCTCACCAAACCTTCCCATAAGGCCGACTGATCATCCGCGAACTTCAGTGATGGATAGGTATGATGGCAAAATCCACGCGGCTTGCGATAGTCCTCAGCGGAGAAGCACGCATAATGGTGTAACGTCTCGGCATAGATTGGTAGATTATGACTACGCGCCTCGGCAACTGCTTCGACGCCCTCTCGCGCTGACGTATGCACGAAATAAACCGCAGCGTCGGTGGCTTGCGCGAGTCCAATTGTCCGAACGAAGGCCAATTGCTCCGAGAGCTTGCTATGCACTAGATGCAGCTTAGCGCCGTCAATCATTCCGGCTTCACGGAACTTCTCATAGTTGAACTGGACGAGATCGTCGTCCTCGGCATGAACTACCATTATCCCGCCATGACGAGCCGCCTGCTCCATCGCGTGCCCGATGCGGCCAAAATCTAGCTTGAACGGAAGACGCTTGGGATGCGGCGGCAGAACTTCGTTGGTGAAGACCTTGAAACTTGGAAATCCCTCTTGAATCGCCTCGGGCATCTGATCGAAAATCCGCAGCGGTAAGGCTCCGCCGAGCGCGAGATGGAAGCTGTAATCGATGTACGAATTGCTTTTCCAGCGCGCGAGTCGGCGGCCTAACGCGGTGGGAATGTCGGTCGCGGGATGGACAAACACGAAATCAATATGCGTGGTGACGCCGCCAAACGCCATTCCCCGCGTATCCTCTTCGGGCCCGAGAGTAAATAAGCGCCCCTCAGGATGCATCCCGATCAGGCTCGCGAGATGCGCGTGCGGCTCGATTCCGCCCGGCACAACGATCTTGCCGATAGCGTCGATAACTTTGCCGGCCTCGAAAGTCGGCTCGTCCGCACCGACGAAAGCAATCTTCTGACCGCTGATCCCGATCGTCAGGCACCCGACTATCTCTGGGGTCACGACGGTGGCTCCCCGTATCAGCAGATCAAACATTGCGTTACCTTTCAGTCGCCTGCGCGACTATGGTTCGCGCCCGATTCAGCGCTTGAGGTGCATCCGGATTTGCCTTATACGAGGAGTTGCGAATAACGAGCTGGTCCCCCGCGATCATCCCAACCGTGCATTGGATGCGACTCAACGGGTGCCGGAGGCGGGAGGATCCGAGCTTTTACGCCCCGTGATCGCGTGCAACTGTCCCCGTCGTGGAGGTGATTTGGGTACCGACGCACGACGCGGCGACTGACCCAAATGACGATTTTCGGTCCACGCTTTGCGCTCTGGGCCGCGCTTGCGTCCCACTGACCACTCCAGTGTCAACAACGCCAAGCCAACCGGAACGCCAATCCCCACAATACCGATTAGCGTGTCAAATGTGCCGAACAGAACTGTCGAGGCGGTTCCCGCCGCAGCACCTAGTATCGACGCCAGCAGCCACCAGAACTTGTCCAGCCGTCGACGGCTCTTCTCCCCAGACATCCGCGCCTCACTCAGCGATCTAACACCTATCTATGATCTTTACACAAACTCCAGTGACGAGCGAAACACTTTGAGTGCCCCCAGGATTCCACTCCGTGATTTTTTCTGTGCACAGACCAGATGAGAGGTGTTGAGGGCCTGACGAATAGGTGGGGGAGGGACGCGAGTAGCTTCCCTGCAATTGATTAGCCTGCGGATGCAGGCTGACCCCGGCTAGGTGAACCTGACACGGACTGTCGAAAGCGGCAGTTCTATCGCTATTCGTCTTCGACTGCTTGGCGAATCGCGTTCAGAATAAACAAGTAATGGCGTGGCGCTGCTATCCTGCCTAGCATATTCACGTGAGACAATACCTTGAGCTCTTGCTGGTTCACCTGATGCCGCTTCAGCAACGCTTTATCTTGGGCGAAATCTCGCCACACATTAACGCGATCGCGACGCGGCGCTGGCGTACGATAAGCATTAAGCAATTCGCGGGCCTCAGGATGCGCCAATAAAAAGAGCATCTCTTTATCGAGGCCCAATGCCTCGGCGATGCGGCTTACCAGTCCTAACGAGGGCCGCCGCCGATTCGTTTCGAGATAAGCCACATGGCTCGGCTTAACCCCAAGTTTGGCGGCTAACTCGCGTTGCGTCAGCGCGAGAGTCTCGCGCTGACTCTTTAGTACCTCACCCAAAGTTTTCTTTTTCATAAATCGTACTCTGCCAGCAGGGCCCAACGTAATTTGGCGTAATGAATCATCCCGGTCAGGTAATGCAAACGCTGCTCTTCCGACATCTGTTCCATCGGAAGATCAAAATCATAGGCCTTTTTCAGATGGCGCCGGACTTCAGTAAACGCAGCTTCGGTCAGGTTCTCAGCACGCGCCACCAAACCCCAATTCCAAGGCGTCGCGAAAATCTTGCGCGCCGCTGCTTCCGGATAACCGGCAAGGCTCACGGCTATATCAGCCGCCAATTCGCCCGGCTCGGCCAGATGGTCAGCATACGCCGCGTCAATAAAAAAATGCACTGGCGCCGTCTCCAGGTTCAGCATCCGCGAAGCTACATGATGCCCGAGTTCGTGCACGAAAGTGGTCATCGCGGCCAATCGATGGTGCGCTGTATTGACAAAAATCAGCGGACGATTGAGCAGACCCGGCGATTCCGTCATGTAAAAACCGCGCAACGCCAAGCCATCATCTTCCACATACGGACTCGCGTTCAAATGGACGCGGAGCCGTTCGGTCAGCGCGCGGAAATCCGTATCGCGCATCATCGCCAGCGAACGTATATTGAACTTCGGAAAGATCTCCTGAAAAGCCTGGAATAATGCTCGCACTTGCGCGTAGTTCAAGCCGCGGCGCAGGCTCGCCACATAATCCTGCTTCAAAAGCCGTCGCAAATCTGCTTTTGACCTATTCCAAGCCGCCATTCTTTTATCTTTGCGTTGCCTTAAACGATGAGGCAATTCCTTCAGCAACTGTATTAATTCTTGCTCAGTGTACGCTTTTTTACTTTTTCTATGTGAAGAAAGGTACATAGACGTCTCGACATCTAGCTGACTTCTTGTCAATTTGCAAGAAGCCATTGCTAGCACCTTTTTTGTTGGATAGCAAAAAAGGCGGATAGATTAACCTTTTGTTAGCGCACGGGGGGAGCGCTCGCCGGAAGACTGCCGGCTGGAACATTACGTCGAGGCCATAAACCCGCCGCAGTTCCAAATCCATAATACCGCGATGGCGTTTTCTGCTGTTCTTGCCTCGTCCATCTATTGCCGTCCAAACATCGGTGGTTTGAAAATCGCCTTCATCCACCACCTGCACCAAAATCGACGGTCTCGACCGTAACGCCGGATTTTTTCAATTTCTATAAAAGTTCCAAAATGGAGGATCAAATCATGGAATTACGTCTATTGTCGTCACCAGAGGAGCGGCGAGAATTTGCCCACCACCTGGTCCAGACACGAATTGCCAAAGGAGCTGGTTTCTGCGAAACCAAAAACTCTTTGGTCGGCGAGGCGCATTTGGCCTTCGGACGCCTGTACGCCCTGTATGACGAGCGTGGCGCCGACCCGAATGAGATGATATCCGGGTTCGTACTTCACGATCTCGGAACATTCCCGCAGAGCTATCCCAAACCGGACCTTACTCATCTGCCGCCAGAATCCGTAATTGAATGTGGCGAACTCTGGGCCAAAGCCGCCGGCAGTGCGCACGCCACCCGTCAGGCTGCCTGGATTCTGGCCGGTCTGCTCGAGGCCCAAGCTATTCTCTTATATCCGATCTTCAAGCCCTGGAATCTCTCGGCATCGTATCGCAGAGATTTCGATCGGATGGGCGATCCAATCCAGTGGCCTTATGCACGTACGCTCGACGGGGGGAAAATCTTCGTCCAGGCGATGGTCTGTCAAGGCGAAAAGCTCCAGGGGATGATCCGAGAAGCGGGGAAATGGGGCTTTGAATCAAATGAGGATTCCAGCCGGATCATCTTCGAGAGTCCTTATGCCGTCTGCACCAAGCAAGTTGAGCGAAAACGCAAAGAGTCCGGCGAATCACCACGCGCTGATCAAGTTGCGGCATGACGAATTAGAGAGGGGCGGCTCCGAGTCAGCGGTAAAGACTATCGGAGCCGCGCAAAAATAGAGGCGTCATGCTGTCAGCCATCTAGATCGCTCAGCAAGATTCTGATGCTGGCAGGCGATGCGCGCCGCATCGATTGCTAGCTCTCGGACGGGCGGCGGCAGAGAGTCCTCGCGGCGCTTTGACAGCCTAGTCGGCGATGGCCTGAATCATTTTCGCGATGGGAAACGCTATGGCTCCTACGACAGAAGGACCTTGCGTTGATCGGAAGATCACGTAAAGCTTTGCGCTGTCGGTGAGCCGTTAGCTCAGGCCGGTAGAGCATGTGACTTTTAATCACAGGGTCCCGGGTTCGAGTCCCGGACGGCTCACTCCCAAACTACTCCCGTAAATCAGAGCAGTCCGCTCAATGGCCGCAAGAAGCTCTTGGCGATTTCTCCCGCCTATGGAAAGAATCGCGAAGCTGATCAGCACGTAAATCATTGCCGATATCCTTAAGTCATCAACTCTTTTCCTGTCCAGGAAAATATGTGTGACGAGATTTCGTATTGTCTAAATCTAATCGAGATTCGCAAAAGGCTTTTCCGGCCGCCACTCGGCTTGGTAACCTGCCGACACAGTTTACGCTGATCGGAGAGAATTAATGGCGATGAAGACTGAAGACCTCGTGATCGACGCTGATGGACATATCCTCGAACCGCCCGACCTCTGGGAGAAATACCTCGAACCTAAATACCGTGATCGCGCGATTCGCATCAGTGTCGGGGACGACGGCTACGAATTCCTCGAAGTTGATCGCCATCGCGCTCGGATGGTCACGCAAGGCCAGCTCGGCACTCTCGGCGGGATGGGCAAGAAAGTCGCCGAAGCCAACCGCCGCCGCGCCGACGCGCTCAACGCCGGCAAGGCCGAACAATTGCGCTACGCCAAACCCACCCCCGAAGAAACCTACGTCCGCGGCGCGGCGTTCGGTACGATGGATATGCGGGAACGGCTGCAACTCCTCGACAAGGAGCAGATGGCCAAAGCCATTCTCTATCCAACGCTCGGACTATTCTGGGAGGCCGAAACTGACGACGCCGAACTCTCCGGCGCCTACGCCCGCGCCTACAATCGATGGATCACCGATTTCTGCACCGATTCCGGTGGCAGGCTCGTGCCTATCGCCCACATCTCTCTTGGCGATCCCGAGGAGGCCGCTCGCGAGCTCGAACGCGCCGCAAAAGCCGGATGCCGTGGCGCATTCCTTGCCCCATTCACCATTTCGCACCGTCCTCACGGCGACCCAGCGCACGACCGCTTCTTCGCGGTCGCGCAGGACTACGATATCCCCGTCGCGATTCATCCGACCGTCGAGCCTGCCGCACTCGGCATCCACCATCGTTATGACCATTTCGCCTGGGCCGCCTGGTATTACGATCTCTTTGCCGGACAGCCCGTGCAGCACGCCTTCGCTACCTTTTTTCAGCTCGGCGTCTTCGACCGCTTCCCGCGCCTGCGCGTAGTCGTACTCGAATCGGGTGCCGGATGGATTGGCTACTTTCTTGATCGCGCCGACGCTATCTATACCGGTACTCCGATTGCGCAGACCGTCCGTCTCAAGGAGAAGCCCTCAGTGTATTTCAAGGATCGATGCTTTATCTCAGCCGATCCCGACGAGCGGACCATCGCTGGACTAATGACCCATGTGGGTGAAGACAAGTTCTTCTGGGCGAGCGACTACCCGCACCCCGACCATCCGGGCAACTATCTCGAGGAACTCGCCGGACTGGTCGCCCCGATGACTCCTTCGGGCCGCCGCGCGATCCTGGGCGCGAACGTGGCAAAGGCTTACAGGTTATAACTGATGAAGAAAACGCCGATGCCGAGAGCGCGAATTACGATCGAAATCGACGCTCATTTGATGGCGCGTGCGATGCGCGTCTCGGGCGCGCCCACGAAGCAGGAAACTGTCGAGCGCGCGCTCAAGCTGATGATCGCGCTTGCCGAGCAGGAACGCGTCCGCCAATTTCGCGGCAAACTCAAATGGGAGGGCGACCTCGATCATATGCGTCGCGACTATGATAACGTGTTCGATTGGGGGCCGGATATATGACGTGAGACCATCGAGAAATGAATCTTCATCTTTTAGTTCCTGCCGCTAATATTCTTAGCAAGCCTGTGTAGTGCCTATCATTCAGGTTCTTCATCGTATTCTTCGATGACACTATCCGAGAGATGAGCTAAATGCTTCTGCTCAGCTAATTCTCGCAGGTTGTCATAAGATAAATAGGTGCAGGTTTCCGATAAGGGCCTCCCGTCTAGGAGAGAAAATACTGGCCTCCGAATCTCGTGAAATACCTTCTCCCGCTTAGAAACCGGTGCCACGATGTGAAGCTTGATGTCCATATTTGATTGGAGCGCAAGAAGATCCGCCATCCGTAATATGCCTGAGTAGATAGAATTCGTATGCTCGACTTCAAATGCCCGAATTATCGACCGTCCACGAAGCCAGAGTACATCAATCTGCTCTATCGTACGAAGTGTCACGTCATCATAATTCAAGGGCAAGCGTTCGAGTACGGCTCCCTGGAGTTTCGGTGCTTCTCGGAGCACGGCACTTAGATCGGCGCGTGGAATCCATATTCGCAGTCCCATCTGAGCTCCGATGTCTGCAATTAGTGCTTGGATCCGAATTGATTCCCGCACTTCACGCGCGCTGTGCAGCTGTTCGGCGTTGTCCTCGTCTGGAAGGTCCGCGGGAACTGAGACTGAGACAATCTTGTCGGCACGCCTTACTATGTGCGTCCGCAATCTTTCATATTCTTTTTGATCAAGCGGATAGGTGATCCCATTCTCGGCTTGGCGCCTTAATGCATCAAATAGTAATTGACCATCTTCGTCGTCTAATCGTGTCAAGCTTGAGCGGAGCTTGGCAGTCCAGGTTGACGATCCTTGTCGTGGTTTTTTGTAAAGGAGAGCGATTTCCATAGAGTATCGTCGCGGATAGGTATGGCTTTGTCTACTTCCAGCAAGACGATTGGCTGAACCTCGAACCGAACGACATACGGATCCGGATCAGAGTAGATGGGAGAAGTATCAATTGTGGGACCGCTGATTACGTCGAGAGCCCCGAACCATCGAGATAGACTAGTCATGTAGCATAGCATCGTGTCGCCTGGCCTTACCCGTTCAGCCGCACTTTTCTGTCGAATTGGAAATCCCGAAATCTTGCGTGTTGATCGCTTAAATATTTCGTATGTTTCTGGCGAAGAAAGGTTAAGAAGATAGGGCATCCTTTTAATCGCTCCAACCGCTCAATTTTTTCACGCCTTTGGGGCGGGACCCACAAGCGGCTCGATTTTTAGCGGCAGCTCGAATTTCACCGATTGCGGAATCTTGCATTCGAGATCATTACACTGCTGAAATTCGATCGCGCCTCCAAGCTGATAACCTCCCGGGTTCAGCTTCTGTTTGAGCAACACGTTTCCAACTGCTTTGAATTTCCCCGAATAGACCGGGAACGTCTGATTCAGCGCCTCGAACTTCAGCGGCGTCGGCGGCGGGAACTTGATCGACGCGCTCTGGACTATCGTGTCGTTGAAGATGACTTTGGTCACCGTGTATTCCGGCGGCAGCGGCGCACCGTAGATATGCCATCCCGGCGCGACGTCGAAATCCACTGCGACTCCCAGCTGATGTCCACTATAACTGCGCGCGTCCGAAACAGTCACCTTAGCTGTCACGTCCTCGGCCTTGACCACTATCGAATTGCTGCCGCCACCAAAATCCTTGAGCAACACTTCTGACGCGGTCGGACGCTCCTGATAATCCGGCAGGAATAGCTTGTCCTTCACCGTCCCATCCGGCGCAATCAGGTATTGCCCTGGAAATGGAATCCCATAAAAGCGCGTCACGTCCTGTGGCACGTTCGTATTGAGAATCCCGAACTTGCGGATGACGACGCTCCCCTTGTCCAAGAGCATCGGATAGGAAATGTGATACGTCTCGGCGAATCGATGCAGCACGTCCTGAGAATCATAAGTGACGGAGGCGATATTCACTCCGTTACGTTTCAACGCTTCGCTTGATTCCTGCAGCTCGACGAGCTGCGAGCGGCAGTAGGGTCACCAATCGGCGCTGCGCAGGAATACCAGCAGCAATCCTTTCGGACCCATCAGCCCTTTGAGCGAGCGGGTTTTTCCATTCTGATCGGGCAGGCTGAAATCCGGGACTTTCGCGCCGATCGGTGGACCGGTTGTTATCCCGTCATTCTGCGCTGCGACGAAGGTGCTCCAGAGCTGCGGATCAACCTTCTCGCCCGTCCCCATTTTCTTGAGAACTTCGTGAAAAGTATTCGCCTTGGTGGCACTATCCATCGCCGCCGGTTTATCATTCGCTTCAGTTGTACTCATCGTCGTACTTTCATTCGGTTGGGCGCTAGCTACTGTCACACTCGATCCACTAATAACAATCGCGCCAATAGTCGCGGCCAACCCCATCCAAAGCAACGGCCGTTTGTGCTTTTCTAATTTTCTCACAATGAATCTTGCGCTTTCCGAAAATGTAAAGGTCTTGTCGAACAAGAATATCGTTCCGCATCTTTCGCGTATGGCAGGCGCTCGTCAAGTCGCAATTCGAGCGCCGGCATGCTGGACCACGCTGGCTTCCAATGCAGCAGTTTTATACGGGTAGTTAACTGCTTGCCCTTTTGCATATTTATTTGCGAAGGTCTGAATCTGGATCCGGGGGGAGTATCCAGATTGCCCCAAGGAGGACAAGTCGAATGGCAGATTCTCGGTTGATTTCCGCAGATTCTCATTTTGTTGAACCACCGAAGATGTGGGCTGAGCGTCTTGATCGCCGCTTTCGCGATCGTGCGCCCCACGCCGAGAAGCTTGAAGGCAAGCCCGGCGAGTACCTGGTTTGCGAAGATATCGCGCCCGCACCCGTGGCGGCCTTCTTCAGTGCGGGAGTGCCGGCGAAAGAGATGCCGGAATTCATGAAGCGCGGCTTTGATGAGGCCCCCAAGGCGGTGCACGATCCGTCTGAGCGCATTAAAGATCAGGATCGCGACGGCGTAGCGTCTGAAGTCATCTACACCTCAATGGGAATGCCGCTGTTCGGCCTCGAAGACGCCGAATTTCGTGCTGCCTGCTTTCGCGCCTTCAACGACTGGGCGACTGACTATTGCGGCTACGATCTCAAACGTCTCGTTCCGCTCGGCTTGATCACCCTCGAAGATATTCCTGCCGCAGTTGCTGAACTTGAACGCATCAAGCGCCGCGGGATGGCCGGGGCGATGATTTGGGGCGATGCACCCGCCGACCGGCCCTACTCACATCCGGATTACGATCCTTTCTGGGCCGCTGCGCAGGAGCTCGACATGCCGCTCTCGCTGCATATCCTGACCGGCGCCAAAGGAACTTCCGGTCACGCCAGTAAGGTGCTCAATCCCAACATGAAGGGCGTCGAGTTCATGACCGGCCTCATCTCGATGATCCATCCGATCGAGCGCTCCTTGACCGCGATGATCTTCGGCGGCGTCTTTGAACGATTTCCGCGCCTGAAGATTGTGTCCGCCGAAAATGACGTCGCCTGGATACCATTTTTCCTCTATCGCATTGATAAGTATGCGGCGCGCGGGCTCGCCAGCTTCAAGCTGTCGCTGAAACCGAGCGAGTACGTCAAGCGACAGGTTTATGCGACTTTCATCAACGATCCGGTCTTTGTGAATCTGCTCGATTGGTACCCCGCGGATAATATTATGTGGTCGTCTGACTATCCGCACGGCCAAGCGACGTTTCCGCATTCGCAAAATTATGTCGCGGAGCATCTGAGCAAGGTCTCAGAGACTGATCGGCGCAAGATCGTGCGTGACACTGCGGCAAAGCTGTACGGACTGAATTGATCGAGTAGTGCGGACTTGCGAGTAGCGATCGTCAACTGACGATCGCTACTCCAATCTTTCTTGATCATTCATTGCGAGCGAAGCGAAGCCTCGTCTTAGCTCGGCAACGATCCGGAATTATGTTTCTGCTGATGCGTGCGGTACTCGATTTCCATCGCAACCAGCCGCGCGATCAGAATAACCGGGAAGAGCTGCCCTACCAGTGCTTCGGCTATCACGAGTGATCGGGCGAGCGGGCTCAAGGGAAGAATATCGCCGAAGCCCACTGTGGTCAGCGTCGTAAAGCTGAAATAACCGAGCTGCCGCAGATCCGTCCGAGCATGATGCCCACTGACACTGAAAGAGCCGGGCTGCAACACCTCCACGATTTGGTACGAAATCGCCCAGACAATCCCCAGCAGCAGGTACACCGCCACGGCGCCTTGTACTCGGCGCGAAGTTATCGGTCCGGGGCGAAGGACCTGCCGCAAAATTATTGTGACCAAAAAGCCTGTGAACAGTACTGAATAGAGATCATTGGATAATCGCAGGTAGAGATTGGGTCGTGCGAAGTCCTCCCATCCGACGAACACTGATCCGATTGCGAGCGCCATCACCAGCGCGACGATTCGACGGTCACGCACAGTCGCGATCACACCCGAAATAATGACCAGTGACAGAATCGCGCGGCCGGCGAGTCTTCCCCACGTATCAAAAGGTGCAAGTGGAATAATGAAGATATTTCCTGCGAGCAGAACCAGCAGCACCGTGAGGCTCCAGTCGCTTGACCAGAAGCTTGCGGCGCGCCGCCTAACCGTCGTGCTCCGCTTAAGCGCCTGATTGGGATTTCTCGCCACGTCGATATTTATTGCTCATTCCTCAGCGTAATCACAGCCGCCGACCTCATCCCATTAGGCCCCGCTTGCCCGAAAATGCTATAGAAACGGCGCGTTCGCCTCTATCGTCAGGAGATGCATCGATGCCCGCACGATTAACCAAGGATCAAGTCAAAGCCGCCTTCGAGCGAATCAATAACTGGGGCCGCTGGGGTAAGGACGACCAGCGCGGCGCGCTCAACTTTATCACCCCTGAAAAGCGCGCTGCCGCCGCCAAGCTCGCGAAGTCCGGTGAGATCGTCTCATGCGCTCTGCCGCTCGCGACCCAGTCCGGTCCTGATAATCCGCAGCCCATCCAACACATGATGTTGCACGTCGGCGCGCCGGTCGCCGCGCTCGACTACTTCGCGATTGCTCCCCACGGCTTTGCCTTCACCCACCTCGACGCGCTTTGCCATGTCTTTTGGGAAGGCAAGATGTACAATGGCTTCAGCGCCCGCGAGGTCGGACGTTTCGGCGCGCGCAAATGCGCGATCGACGTCGCCCGCGACGGCATTGCCACTCGAGGCGTTTTGCTCGATATTCCGAAGGTCCGCAAGGTCGATTTCCTCGATCCCGGCGAGCCGATCTATCCCGAAGACCTCGACGCTGCCGAAAAACTCCATGGCGTGCAGGTTGAAGAAGGCGACTTCCTTCTGATCCGCACGGGACGCCATCAGCGCCGCAAAATCAAAGGCGAATGGAATGCCCGCCGCGAGGGTCTCCCGGGGCTCGACGCCGCTTGCCTCCCATGGCTGCACGAACGCCGTATCGCCGTCCTCGGATGCGACGCCGTCAGTGACTGCTCGCCTAGCCATTATGCGCCGGACTACGAGATGCCGATCCATGTCGGCACATTAGTAATGATGGGGGTGCATCTGCTGGATAACGCCGACCTGGATGCGCTGTCCGCCGCCTGCGCGAAGCACGGTCGTTACGAATTTCTCTTCGCGCTCGCGCCGCTGATTCTCGAACGCGGCACCGCATCGCCGGTCAACCCGCTCGCAATCCTCTGATTCGCTCAAAGTCGAATACCTGAAAGGAACACAACGATGGCGAAGCCGACCGAACAAGAACTCAAGGGAATCTTCGAGAAGTGCAGTAACTGGGGACGCTGGGGCAAGGATGATGAACGCGGCGCCTTAAACTTCATCACCGCTGCGAAGCGTGCTGCGGCGGCCAAACTCGTCCAGACCGGCGAGGCAGTTTCCCTTGCGCTGCCGCTCGCGACGATCCCTGCGCCCGACAACCCCACGCCGGTGATGCATCTCGTCCAGCAGGCCGGCCACGATTCTCACGACCTGCCGCTGCTGCCCTATGCCGCGGACTATTTCGCGATTGCTCCGCACGGCGTCGCCAATACCCATCTCGACGCGCTCTGCCACGTTTTCTATCAAGGCAAGATGTACAACGGCTTCGACGCGAGCGAGGTTGGTTCTCAGGGCGCGAAAAAATGCGCGATCGACGTCACTCGCGGCGGTGTGATCGGCCGCGGCGTCCTGCTCGATATTCCGAAAATCGAAAAAGTTGAGTGGCTGGAGAACGGTACTCCGATCAGCGCTGCCGATCTCGACGCCGCTCAAAAGGACCACCGCGTCAATGTCGAAGAGGGCGATATCCTCTTCATCCGCACCGGACGCGCCAAGCGGCGCAAAATCAAGGGTGGATGGGACGCGCTGCATGAAGGGATGGCCGGACTCGATACCAGCGCGCTGCCGTGGATTCACGAGCGCAAGATCGCAGTGCTCGGCTCCGACGGGATCAGCGACGTTGTCCCGAGCGGCTTCGATAAGTTTGCGCTGCCAATCCACGTCTGCACGCTCGTGATGATGGGGCTGCATCTGATCGACAACGCCGATCTCGACGCGCTCTCCGAAACCTGCACCCGCAACGGTTGCTACGAATTTCAGTTCGTGATGGCCCCGCTCATCCTGAGCCGCGGCACCGCCTCCCCGGTCAACCCCCTCGCGCTGTTTTGATCGGACCTAAGATGCTGGGCGGCGCTATTTCAAAAAGAGCTCTCAACCCGCAAGAAGAAATTGGATGAAGCAATTTGAGCGGATGATGACCATCGGGCTGTTCGGCACGCTGATGCTTGGATTCTTAACCCCGGTGTTGGCGCGGGCCGACTCGGCCGACGAAATCAAGGCCATCCAGTTGAGCATCGCGCGCAATGCCGAAAAGCGCGACCTCGATGGCATTATGAGTCACTATATCAAAGACGATAAACTCTTCGTCTTTGATGCGTACCCACCGCGCCAATATGTCGGATGGGACGCCTTTCGCGGCGACTGGAAAGATTTCCTTAACGCGCTTAAAGATCCAATCAGTTACAAGCTCGGTGAGCTCTATGCCATCAGCGATGGCCAGTTTGGCTATACGCACATGGTCCAGTACATCAGGGGCACGACTCAGGACGGCAAACCCTTCGCGCTGAATCTACGCGAGACCGACGTTTACCGCAAAATCAACGGCAACTGGATGATCGTGCACGTCCACGCCTCGGTGCCGGTGGACCTGAAAAGTGGTGACCCCGATATTCTCTCGAAATAATCATTGCGACTGCGCAAGAGCACTCAAGTTCGCGCGGCCTCGAGTACTCAGACCACTCAGGAAACGTGATTTGCAACTTTTTATCGCGACTGCGCTATAGAACGGTGAGCATTTAACCAGAGTTTATTAAATCAGGCTGGGTAAAGGTGACGGAGCCACATGCGAGTCGCGGCTCCGTCGATGGCGATACTAAACTAATGGCAATTAACGTTCGCTGGTTTTCTCGCCGTTGTTCATCTGCTGATTGCTATTCATGGATTCCATATCGCGGCGCAGGTTCTCGGCGACTTTCAGGTGCGCTTCCAGCACGGGAGTAGTTTCGTCGATATACATCTTCACCGCGGGATCAGTAATGGAATTGCGGGCGCTCTCGAATTCGCGCAGGGCTTTGCGATGATCCTGGATCTGATTAGTCAGAAAGGCACGATCGAATTGCGCGCCTTTCATATTCGACAATTTGTCGTCTTCAGCAGGCTTTTTGTAGGAACTCAGATTTACGTTTTCCTTGCTGGCCAGCGACTCAACGGCATCCTGATTGACCTTGTGGTCTTCCTTCATCGTTTCAGCCATCGATTTAAGCGCAAGATTGTCACCAGCCTTATCGCGCGCCATATCCGCGGCGTCGATTTCCTCATGATTCATCTGGTTCGCTTTGTCGAGTAGCGAGGTGAGGGCAGGGGACGGATTAGTATCCGTATTAGTGCCTGCGGCCATTAAGGGCGCACCTGAAAGCGCAATCGCGAGCGCGGCGGTAGAAGCAGCAAAAGTTGTCAACTTCATTGATCAAATCTCCCTAATTCGTTCTTCGATGCTTGGATAAGCATCTGCTATCCGAAAAAGGGAGCAACTAACTTGCCACCTCTCTCAAGAACTTTTGATGATTGCACTGAAGCATTGAAGAACTTTTCGCATACAATAGCTATATAGACAGTCGATGCGACTTCAGGAGGAACGTAGCGGAAATCGACCTGTGCAACTGTTCGTCAGTAAAAACTCCCAGCCATCAGGTCACGAAAAGACGGAGCGGCCGAAGCCGCCCCGTTTCGCCTTTGATTAGCGGTTGAATCTGATTAGCGCATTATCTGCATCAATCCCGACGGCGAGCAGTATTTGGAATAGTCATGATAGTCGGGCGGTGCGTCGCTATTGAACTTGGGCCCGACGCCCTGCGGATCAACGGTCGAAACGATCGTCATATGATCGTTTTGAATATCCCATAGCGCAGCTGTGACAGAGTTAGTCGTAACATGGCCAACTCCGGGAACATCGGCAGCACGGGCGCCCCACCACGAGGTCTTCCAAAGCGCCATATTCGCGTCGTATATATCGAGCCATGCGCCATAATGGAAATGCGAATCGACGTACATGATACGACTGCCATAGCAGTAACCCGCCGCTTCGGAGGGAATCCGGCGAACATCGATTATATCTACGTCACGCACTTGCCATTTGCCCCATGAAGGTTTGGGAAAGCCGAGCGGCATTTCCCAATCTTGCGGGAATGCACCGGTCTCCATCGAATAGTCATCGACCAGATTAATCGCCTTACGATGACCAAGATAATTGGCGCGGAACAGCGCCAACCCACCATTGAAACCTACGGTCTTGTAGTCGTCGAGTACGAAGTCGCTGCCGGCGGCGGGAGCGCATCGAGCGCTGACCGCCAGTCGCAAGGAGCGACGCAGGGCCGGTACGAAGACGTAGTCGTCTTCGGTCTTTTCCGGATCCTTACGAAAGACCGTCAAGTTCGTGGTATAGCGCGACTGTTCAGGAGTTTGGACCATAAACCATTCAGTGAACCAAGCATCGCCGGCCTGCGGCAGATTCATCGGCACGTCCGGATCAGTGTTGTAGCCGACCTGACGATAGATCCAGACTAGCGTGGTGCAGGCGATCGAACCGAAGCGATCTTCGGTGCAACTCACGCCCGGATGGTCGAACTGCTGCGCATAAAGGTTCGGCACATAGGCGAACCATACGTCAGCCAGAAGCTTGTAGCCCTTGTCAGGGTCCTGAGGATTGGGAAACGGTTCACCCGCGACATAGTTCTTCACGTAATGATGGCCTTGTGAAGTAGTGCCGACTGAGGTTTGATTGCCATATTTTTCGCTGGCAGCGACGTAATTTTGGGGCAGCGGCAAAACCTTGGTGGGTCCGATCGTCATTGCAACGTCGGCAGGCATTTTCCAGAAATTGGAACCTGCGAAGAGGCTTTGCATGCCATAAGGCATGAAGGTCTTATATTGCTGCCAATTCGCGGCGGTGATGGTCGTGCCCACAGGTAGGTTTCCCTGATTGGCGGTCGAGTTCAGCCACTCCTGCATCGCGGCCGGTGGATCAAAACTATTTGCGGCAAGCGCCACCGTAGCCAAGTAGCTCTCGGCGAAAGCCAGCCCAATGATCAAGCCCAGCACTTTACGAACCATGATTCCTCCCAGATTCTTGACGTAGCTCGCAGACTCGCCTGCTCGCTTCGCGCCGGCAACGCGCTCCACTAGCGTTTGTGACCCCCGAAAAATGGTGGGTCCTAAGAGGAATTTTTACATGTTTGATAAACGAGAAATAGAAATATTCTGCTTTGGCTTACTACAATAATTTTACACTTTATTTATCTGTCAGTTGATAAAACCGCCATGAACTAGTTATTTGAGCATCATGTAAATTTCTTATGTACGGAGAGACTCTCGCTTATCGACGCAAACCCATCGAGTCGAGTTTGCGCACGATCCAGTCGAAGCGATCGCAGCCCCAGAAGCGTTCGCCATCAATCACAAAAGTTGGCACGCCGAAGACCTGATCGCGTTCAGCCTCGGCGAAGCAGGCTTTCAAGCGGGGTTTAGCCGTAGCGTTTTCATCGGCGACATAAGCGCGGAACTGCGATGTATCGGCGCCGACTTCGGTGAGAATCGCGGCGAGTGCGTCAGGATTCTCGACTTCGAGCTCGCGCCGCCAGAAACGCTCGAAAACGCGGTTCGCATAAGGGCGAAAAAGATGTTGGTCTTCAGCGCACATCCCGGCATAAAAGGCATAACGGGCGCTATAGATTTTGCGCGGGAGATAGATCGTCAGGCCGGCCTCCGCGGCCATCCGGCGGGCGTCGAGATAGAGGTAGCGGAGCTTGCGGCGGTTGCGCTTGTCGCGATCTTCGACCTCGCCGCCATAGATGCCGCGGATATTAACGCCATAAGGAATAAAGCGGAGCGCAATGCGATGAGTTCGTTCGAGGGCGTAAGCGGGGGCCATTGCGAGATAGGTGAAGGGACTGGTGTAAGCGAAGTAAAGTTTAATTTCGAGATCGGAGGGCATTGAGTCGTATCCTAGCCCAGGGGTGAGCCGATAGGGAATCTCACGCGAACAGTTCTCCCTTTGGTATTGGGCGTGGACGGGCTAAGCAGATCCTTAGTTTTCTGAAGAGCCCTCGGGCGGCTTAGAGGCGCGGTGAGCTAATTCGCAAAAGTTTTTCGATATATTGATGCGATCCAGTCACGCCTGGCCGCTTCAGCGGCAATAACGCTACTGATGGCTTCTGTAAACGGGTCACGCATGGTCCTAGCATTAGTGGAGCGGATGCAGCGCTGCACTAATTCACGGAGCAGCGCGGGATGCGGACTGTGGTTTTCTTGCGTGTTGTTCCAAACATCGCCTTGCGCATCCGCCTTGGCGCTAATTGAAATTCAGAGTTGCAGATCAGATAGAAAAGAAAACTTCGTAGGTATGGAGAAGATAACCTTAGATTGAAATTGATGCCGCCATTGCGACGGATCCAAAACAGCACGTCCGCTGTAAAAACAGCGCGCCTTCGGGATCAGTCAGCGCAGTTCGATGACTAAGCAACTCTTCGACGATCTGCCTTCGGCAAGCCGGACTCGGAAACAATAAGCTCGAGACGCCGCTGTAGCGCTTCGGAAAGATTTGATTTCAAGGATTATTCACCCTCCCCCCGGCAAAACGCCGAAGTCCACTTGCAGGCAGCGAAAACCGGCGACCGGGCCATTAACGCATTGGCCGGTGCGGAATCCCGAGATGCACGGTGGCAAACTCTGGACGAGTTGGGTCTTGATGTAGGCTCTGCATGCGGCGCGAGTATCGAAGTAGGCGTCATAGGAACTGATTACGCTACCGTTATCGAATACGTCCTCGACGGCGATCCATTGATATTTCGCAAGCAGATCGCCGGCGGCAGCATAGGCAGAGCCGATCAGTGCGAGCGTCAAGGCTCCAAGTGCGAGAATCGATCGTAGTTTCATTGCAACTTCTCCTCATCATTCGCGTCGCATATCTAATCTTGCGGCAGATAAGACAGTCGATATGCGGCGACTCTCAACTATAATTAGAATTATCATATAAAGACATCTGTTATTTAGCTAAAGATAGCAGAACACAGTATTTATCATCAAGAATTTATTTTGACCTCCTAATCGCTTAATAACTAAGCTATGAAGGCTGATGATGTTCTGCTCGATAAAGCCGCGTCAGCTCGACTACACCTCGAAACCGCCCGCGCGACTAGCCGCAAGTACGGTATCAAGCTCTATCTGCCGTATCAGTCGGCGAAATCGCCGTTCACGTCTGATAGCGCTTGGAGCGGGATTCGGCTTCAGGGACGCCCATCAGGTCGGTCAGTTCTTCGAATAATTCGGGCGTGAAGGAAACCTTGAGCGCGCCGATTTCCTTCAATTGCCGAAGGGCGTCGCGGAAGTTGGCGTAGGCGGCGAGCAGAGTGCCGATATGGATCGTCAGCTTGAAGTGATACTCGGCAAGCTCAGGAATCGGCAACAGATCGCCATTATAGAGAAGCGGCAGATGACCGAGACGGGAGGAATAATTCTGCAAGTCGTCGAGGGTACGGATGCCATCGACGAAAAGCAGGTCAGCGCCGGCGGCGCGATAAGCTTCGCATCGGCGCACCACCGGACCCCAGCCTAGTGAGGCGAGTGCGTCGGTGCGGGCGATGATGACGAAATTGGGATCGCGGCGGGCGTCGCAAGCGGCGCGAATCTTGGGGACCATCTCATCGAGTGGGACGACCTGTTTGCCGGCGAGAAAGCCGCATTTTTTTGGAAAGACCTGATCTTCGATATGGAGTGCGGCTGCGCCGGCCTCTTCATACTCGCGCACCGTGCGCCACACATTGAGCGGATTGCCGTAGCCGGTATCAGCATCGCAGATGAGCGGAATCAAAATAGTGTGAGCGAGCGCGCGGACGTTGGCGAGCATCTCGGTCATCGTGAGCAGGCCGAGATCGGGAAATCCTCGTGCGGCGGCGGTACCGAAGCCGGTCATGTAAATCGCCTCGAAGCCAGTACGTTCGGCGAGGCGCGCCTGAAGGCCGTCGAACACAAAGGGCGCGACCAGCATCGAGGGCCGCGCGAGCAATTCACGCAAGCGGCGGGCGGCTTCGCTCAATGGAGCGTCCGCCCATATTTTTCCGCCTGCATCTGGGCGTCGTACTCGCGGAGTTTCGACAATTTCTGATCAGTCGGGGTAAGACTCTTTTCTTTTTCTTCAGCGAGTTCCTCCGAATGACGATTCGGCAGCTCGCCGTCGATTTTTTCGATGGCCTCTTCGGCCAGTTTGCGGACCATCGGCGTTTCGTCGCCTTTGACGACCTGGATCAACTTGTCATTCGCGCGCGGATCGCCAATTTCGCCGAGCGCAAAAACTGCGGTGCCGCGGCTCGAGGCGTCATCGGTTTGATCGAGGTACTCGATAATCGGGAGCGTGCCGCGCGAGTCGCCGACGCGGCCCAAAGCCGCCACCAAATGAAGTTTCTCGACGGTCGGAGTCTCGCGCAAGAAGAGGTCCTGCGCCATCACCGGCACCGCTTCGTTGGAGCCGCGTGCGCCGAGCACGTCGATTGCCTTGATCCGGACGCGGACGTCAGTGTCGTTCAAGGCGCGGAACAGCAGTTCATTAGCGGCGGCGCTGTCACCGACATAGCGGAGCTTTTCGGCACCGTCCGTACGCACTCGCGGGTCGGCGTCGGTAATCTTGCGTTTCGCCTCTTTAATGATGTCGGAATCCTGCTTGGCCCCCCGGCGCCCCGGCCCGGCACTTTCCATTTGCTCGAAAGTCGAAAAAGCGCCTTGGGGTCCGGCGTAACCGCTTCCAGCCATGCCGGGGCCGCCGATTTGGGCGCGAGCCTCATGCGCGACCATCAAGACGCCTACAGACAAAACGGCCATCCACCATCCACGTCGCTGCGGCATTCCACAGACCTCCCCGATTAGGCAGAATCTTTCGGCACGATGCTGATGAAGTCAAGTCGGACGCCAGTACCAGAACGGGGACTACCGGCACTCTTCATATCATTGGTGCTATCGGCTTTGGTCTTTATCGGCGGGCTATACCGCGCACCTGAGAGCCGCGGCGCGACGACGCTCCAAAGAAGCGGGAAGGCTTCACGACTTCATCCGAAGCGGACGCCAGGACCGATCCAATTACCGGCGGTCTTGAAGATTCCGAAGTATAGTCAGGGTCCCGAGCCGTTTAATGATGGCGAGACGCTGGTTTATGAGGCCAGTTGGGAGGGAATTCCAGCGGCGGAAGCGCGGATTGCGCTGGCGAAAAATCGGGCGAATCAGGAGTGGTGGACCGGCCAGATGTGGATCAATACGAGCAAAGTGGTCGATCCGCTCTACCGGATGCGTGATTACTTTCGCGAAGATTTCCGGCGAGATTCATGGCAGCCGGACAAGATCTATATCCTGCAACACGAGAAAACCCGTCAGGATACCTGGCGCGCCAGCTTCGATCGGCCACGGAAGCTAGTCACTGCCCTAAAGACCAACAAGGAGGGACGCACGTGGGTTCGTAAGTTCAGCGGCGGTGATCCATGGGGACCATTTTCAGGCGGGATGATGGCTCTGTCGCAGCCGCTCAAGCCGGGCGAGAACTACGTTTTCGACATATTCAGCGGGGGCAATCGCTACGTGTTCGGATTCAAGGTGTTGGCGCGCGAAAGCATCACGACCGGCTTAGGCACGTTCGATACACTCAAGATCGAGCCGTCGGTGGTATGGCTGAGTCAGGGAGATTTTCGCCAAGACGCAACCGAAACGCTGATCTGGGTGACAAACGACGCGAAGCATCTGCCGGTACGGATCGAGTCGGCTGCGTATATCGGGTTGGTCCGGGCGGATTTGACGCAGGTGGTGAAGGGCAAGGCGACCAATCCGGTTGAGAATGACGACGTTGAGTGAGCCGACGCACTTCAAGCATCTTCGCCATAGATGCTGCGCAAGCGCGCAAGAAAATCGGGACGATGACTCCACAGCCGGACTGGCAGTAATGTGGTGCTAGCACTGCGCGAGCTAATGCTGCATGAAGGCATGGTTCGACGAGATGGAGGACGATCACCGCTTGTGGTAAGTATCGCCGCGACACGTCCATCTGATCGGCATACGGGAGCATTCTGATGAATAAAAAGAAACTTGAATTCTTTTATGATTGTTCGAGTCCGTGGACCTATCTGGCCTTTACGAAAATCGAAGAGGTGGCGGCGCGCGGCGGAGCCGAGCTGGTCTGGCGGCCGATCCTGGTGGGCGGGGTATTCAACGCGGTGAATCCTTCAGTGTATGAGACTCGCGAGCGTCCGGTGAAGCCCAAGGCGCGCTATTATGCCAAGGATTTGCAGGACTGGGCGCATCTGTACAAGCTAAAAATCGGGCAGCCGACAGTCTTTCCGGTTAATTCGGTGAAAGCGATGCGCGGGGCATTCGTCGCGATGGAGCATGGGATAATCTCGCAGTACTCGCGGCGGGTGTTCGAGCGCTACTGGGGCGACGATCGCAATATCAGTAAGGATGACGTGCTGCGGGAGATCGTACGCGAAGTTGGACTGGACGAAAGGGAGTATTTCGCCAAAATTGCGCAGCCGGAATACAAGGACAAACTGAAGGCCAATACGGACGAAGTGATCGAGCGGGGCGGGTTCGGCTCGCCGACGATCTTTGTCGAAGGCGAGATGTTCTTCGGGAACGATCGGCTGGTGCTGGTCGAGCACGCGTTGCAGCATTCGCATTAGCACGGTGTTAGGAACTGCGAGCCGGTGGAGCGCGAGATTCCGGAGCGACTGCGTGCATTTGTGGCGATCCGGCTGAGCATTGAATCTGAGGAAACGATTGCGAGCCTGATCGCGGAGCTACGGGCGCTGGGCGGCAATTTAAGTTGGACCGCACGCACGAAGCTGCATCTGACGCTGCGGTTTTTGGGCGGTGCGGCTGGGGCGGAAATGATCCGGGCGCTTGATCCGGCGCTCGCGCAAATTGCCTCGATAGTCCAGCCATTTGAACTGCGCGCGTCGGGCGTGGGAGCGTTTCCGAATATGCGCCGTCCGCGCGTGGTCTGGATCGGAACGGCCGCGGAGCCGGTGAGCACGATCGCCGGGCAGATCGAGGCGGCAGCGCAAGCGTGCGGCTTCTCGCCTGAGCCGCGTCCATATTCACCCCATCTGACGATCGGACGAGTCCGTGACCTGCGCGGCTGGACGGCGGTTCGTGAGCGCCTCGAAGGAGCCGTCGAGCGAGATTTCGGCGTTTCGACGATTGAAGCGATCGCGCTCTATAGGAGCCATCTAGGTCGCGATGGAGCGGCTTACGAGGAGCTCGCGCGGTATCGGCTCGGAGGATTCAGCGGAACGACTAACCGGCGAGTAGTTCCGGACCGTCGTTGCGAACGTTGTTGGTGAGGTTGAGACGCGCTGCCGGACTACTCATCGTGGCTCAACCAAGTGGAGCTGTGGTTCTCCAAGATCGAGCGTGAGATCATCGCCCGCGGCGTCTTCACCTCGCTTCCGGACTTGAAGCGAAAACTGATGCGTTACATCCGCCAATACAACCAAGCCCCCAAAACCATAAAGTGGAAGTACTTCGATCCCACTAGACGAATCACTTCCCAATCAGCTGTTACAGGCCACTAGAACTGCTGCAAGGGTTTCAAATTCCTTATGTTCGCGAAGCCAGTCACGACATTGCTGCGCCACCCTTCGGATCAATTTCCAAACAATCACAGCAGGTTCTTTGCCTCACGATTGGCTAAGCAAAAGCATCGCTGCGCCTGCACTTTATCCATTGTTCTATTTACCGGAATCATGTGTGAGCGCGTCGCTCTTACGCAACGCTGGCGCGCAAGCGCCGCGTGGCCATCGCCTTGGATTAGGAAAGGTAAATCACGCGCTGGCCGGACTGGCCGATGCGACTCAACTCGCGAGTAGAGCACCATTGCCCAAACAAGTGCGACTGCATGTCGACCAGATGAAATCTCTATACTTACGGGTGGGAGCGTGTGGTGAAGGATGATAGCCGTCATGAGTTTTGATTTTGCAATCAGAATGACAGCGCACGTCTCCGGCGGCGCACACCCTACCTTACCTCTGCCCAATACTAAGGATCACTAGGAGGAACTGCAGTTGCACGGTTGGGCCAATCTCGCCGAACGAGTTCGCGAACACCATCGAGAAGACTTGCTCCAAATTCTTGCGTACGCATCCGTCGCGAGATCTTCCAACGTCCTTGTCTGTCTCGCTTATCCCTGCCAGGAGGAAACTTGGACTTCGCTTCGCGAGCGCGGTCGTTTGTTCCATCGAGCATCGGTTCCCGCCTCCAAGCGCCGCATCGATCTACTGCTTGCAGCTTTCCCATTATCTGTGCGCTTGCTGAACGACGTGGTCGCACTATTCGTAGCGGAGATCAAAGCGGTCACTTAACCAATCGATCGATATACGATTCCTCCCTCACTGCGCCACGTATCCCCCATCGACCGGCATCGGCAACCCGGTCACGAACGACGACGCCTCCGAACTCAGCCACAGCACCGCCTCGGCGATCTCCTCCGGCTTGCCCATCCGGTACATCGGTTCCGACGCGAAAATCTGCTCCTCGCTGAAGCTGCCCTTGTCCAGTGCGCGCTCGACCATCGGCGTGCGGATAAACCCCGGGCACACTGCATTGACCCGAATCCCTTTGCGCGCGAACTCCAGCGCCGCGGTCTTGGTCAGCCCATTGACCCCATGCTTGGCCGCGACGTAGGCCGGCGCCCCCGGCAGCCCGATCAGTCCCGCCGCCGACGCGGTATTCACGATACTGCCGCCGCCCTGCTTGAGCATCTGCGCGGTTTCATACTTCATGCATAAAAAGACGCCCGTCAGATTAATCGCGATCACCCGATGCCAGTTCTCGAGCGAGCATTCCGCCGTGTCCATCATCTGCCCCTCGATGCCGGCGTTGTTGAACGCGCAATCGACTCGTCCGTAGGTCTCCACTGCCTTGGCGACCAGCGCCTCGACCTCTTGAGGATTCGCTACGTCGGCGTAGTGGAAGATCGCGCTGCCGCCGCTCTCCACGATCTCTTTGACGACCCGCTCGCCGCCCGCGGCGTTGTAATCTGCGACTACCACCTTGGCGCCCTCGCGCCCGAACAGCAGCGCGGTGGCGCGCCCGATTCCTGAACCGCCGCCCGTGATCAATGCTACTTTGCCCTCAATTCGTCCCGCCATGATTTTCCTCCTCGCGCCGCCCTCGCCGGCGTCTTAGTGATGCGGGCGATCCGGCACACCTGAAATTTGCTGATGCCGCAATTGATAGAAGATGAATATCCTTAGACTGTCGGACGGCTTTCACTTCGCCCGGCCCGCAACAGCACTCCCGCCAGCCCGGTCAAATCCTCATCATTATAGAATTCCAGCTCGACCCGCCCCGGATGTTTCCCGCGGTTCCGCACGATCCGGACTTTCCGCTTGAGCGCCCGCTGAATCGTTTCGACCAACGCGGTCAGATTCGGATCCTCGGCCTGCGCGAAAGGAATTCCCTGCCCGCGCCGCCCACTCCGTTTGGCGCTTGCGATCGCCTCGGCATTGCGCGACGAAATCCCGGCCTCCGCGATCTTGCGCGCCTCCGCCAGTTGCGCCTCAGGCGAACTGAGCGCCAGCAGCGGCCGCACCTGTCCGCCCGTCAGCTCGCGCCGCCCAATCATTGCGAGCACTTCCTGCGGCAACTCCAGCAGCCGGATTATATTCGTCACGTACGACCGGCTCTTGCCGACCCGCTCCGCAATCTCCTCGTGCGTCTGGCCGAACTCGCGATTCAGCTGCCCAAACGCCTGACCCTCCTCGATCACGTTCAAGTCCTCGCGCAACAGATTTTCCACCAGCGATATTTCGAGCGCCGCCCGATCATCGAGTTCACGCACGATTACCGGCACGACCGTCAGCCCGGCGATCCGCGCCGCGCGCAGCCGCCGCTCTCCGGCAATCAGTTCATAGCCGCCGTCAGCCCCCGGCCGCGCCACCAGCGGTTCGATAATCCCCTGCGCCTTGATCGCGACCGCCAGCTCTTGCAGTTTGTTCTCCTCGAAGTACTCGCGCGGCTGAAATCGCCCAGGTGTGATTTGCTCGAGCGGGACCATCTGCAGCCCGGCCCCGGCTCCGTCCGCTCCCCCGCTGGCCTCTGCGGTCTCGCTCGACTCGCGCGCCGTATTCCGAATCAGCGCATCCAGTCCCCGCCCGAGTGATCGTCGATTCATTTCGCTCTCCTTGCCCGTTCATCATTGCGCGCGAATAGCGCCCGCAGGCTCCACGCCTTGCGATTCGCTGAATTCTCTCCGTTGATTTCCGACGGTTCATGATGCCCCGCGACGCGCGCGCGCAGCTCCGCCGCCAGTCCGCGATAGGCCTCCGCGCCGGCCGATTTCGAGTCGTATTCCAGCACCGATAGCCCGTGACTCGGGCTTTCTGACAGTCGTACGTTGCGCGGAATCACTGCCTGGAAGACATCGCTCGGCAGATGCTTGGCCACTTCACGCGCGATTTCATGGCTCAGCCGGTTACGCGCATCGAACATCGTCAGCACGACTCCTTCAATTCGCAGCTTCGGATTCAGCGTCTCGCGCACCTTAGCGATTGTGCCGAGCAGCGCCGAAAGTCCTTCCAGCGCGTAATATTCACACTGCATGGGCACCAGCACCGAATCCGCGGCAACTAGCGCATTAAGCGTGAGCAGTCCCAATGACGGCGGTGTATCGATCAAAATAAATTCGTAGTCGTCGCGTATCGGCTTGAATGCATTCAGCAGCCGCCGTTCGCGCCCCTCGATTGCGGCAAGTTCAATTTCCGCCCCAATCAGGTCCGGACCTGACGGCGCGACGAAAACATTTTCCCGCGCTTTGGAAACAACGTTTTGAAGTCGGATTTTACCAACTATCGAATCATAAATCGTATTTGAGACAGACCTGGCGCTGGACAGCTTTTCTGAAGAAATCAGTCCCGAGGTAGCATTGCCCTGCGGATCCAAATCCACTAATAGAGTGCTACGAGGCGAAGTCTCAGCGAGGCCTACGGCCAGATTGATCGCGGTGGTGGTCTTGCCTACCCCGCCTTTTTGATTCGCAATCGCAATCAATCGCCCCACATCATCACCTTTATTGGCCTAACGCTTCCAATGACCACCGAAACCATCGATGTTTCACTGAAACATCGGCTTTACACATCGTTTCCGAGTTTAGCTTGGATGGTAAGATACATGCTCGACTCTCTTGATCCTCTTCCGGATGGAGAGGGGCAGGGCGAGCGGTCCATTATCAGGGATTCTCGCCTGACAATCCCGCTTGGAAAGCCTGAGTAAAACTCTTGAATCTTTCTCTTTCCTTCCTACTGAGGACTATCTTACGCTCCTCATTTCGGCCATTCTGAGCAACATCAACGGAGAGAGCGCCTTCGCTTGGAGCGAAGCGGCAACCTGCCCTCAATCCATTAATGGCAGTCTTCAAGCTGTATTGAGTAGCGAAGAATCCCGCCTGCCGCCATCTCCTCATCTCTTCTACTCAGCAGTTGCACCAAGTATCCGCGATGATGTTTCACGTGAAACATCGCCTGCGCGACCTCATTATGCTTCGCCATAGTTGAAAGCAAAAGGCCGTGGCTCAAGAATCCACAACTTCGACCAAAATCAATCCAGATTCCTGTGCCAGACCAGCAGCCTTCGCGAAACGACCTGTTCTCCGCGAGGAATCCGATAATGAATCTCAGCCACTGGTGCTTTAATTTCGGCGTCTCGCTCGATTGACCCCACTCCGCTTGCATAGAGGATCGCAGTTCCGCCGATTTGCAGTGCCGCCAATACCGCTTTGAGAAACACCGCAGGTTTCGCGAAAGCGCGCCCCACCACCACGTCGAAACTGGGGCGCAAATCCTCCGCCCCGAGATATGCCGCTTCGATCTGGACGTTCTCTAGCCCCATCTCCGCCGCGGCGACTTTAAGAAAACTCACCCGCTTGCGGCGGCTTTCAAGTAGGGTAAATTCGGGCTTGGTCGCCGCCGCCAGCACCAAGCCCGGCAGTCCCGCCCCGCTCCCTAAATCGAGCACTCGCTTTCCTGCAGCAAAAATAACCCCGTCCCCTTCGATGCTATCCATCAATGGGATCGGCATTAAGCAATCCACAATATGAAAAGCCAACTCGGAAGGATTCTCCGGCTCAGCCGTCAAGTTATGCCGCGCACCCCACAGACTCAGTATTCCGGCAAACCGTTCGATTCGTTCAAAGAAATCAGCTCGAACTTCGAAGGATTCCATTGACGCGAGCGTATCTTCAACCCGCCGTCGCGCCTCCGCTCCGATCTCCGCTGCCTTCACGGCCGCATCTTCGTTCCGATGTTTCACGTGAAACATCTATCGCCGATGCTGTTCTTTGGGGCAATGCCTCTGTCCCGACGAGAGCCGAGCAGGGTGCCTCCCCTGAGTCCCTCGAGGAGCTTGCCCCGAGCCCGTCAAAGGGGGATTTGCGCGCTGTATTCAGGAACGAAAATGAAGAGGGATAAGACTTATGACTTATGCTTTTATATCGCTACTTCATACGAAATGCAGATGTTTCACGTGAAACATCGGTCGTTACGCGAGTTCCTCGCAGCTATCCTACTCATTCTGAGCAGAACATCTTTCAAGCCATTCAGAACCAAGGTATTAGCGGAGAGGAAGGTCTGCGCTCGCAGCCCGGCAGGCCGGCCTGTTCTGAGAGTCTCTCGAACGGGAGCCCGACTGCGTTTTGATTATTGGTCGGGAGATTAGGTCAATTCTGCAAACTGCGTCAAAAATAAAGGCCTGATGGACTTCAGTCGCGATTTCGCTCGCTGCGCGCGCCGCGGCTTCGCAGATGCACCGCGAGGATCGATACCGCGGCCGGTGTTACTCCCGGCATTCGCGCCGCTTGACCCAATGAGCGCGGCCGCACCCGCGTCAGGCGCTCGCGTACCTCGGTCGAAAGTCCTCCGACTTCCCCGAAATCGAGCCCTTCCGGAATCAGGCTGTGCTCTAGCCGATTAGACCGCTCGATCGCTTCTGCCTGACGACGCGCATATCCAGCGTACTTGATCTCGATTTCGAGCTCTGCCGCCGCGCCGACCTCAAGCACCCGCTCCAGACCAGCTAATTCCAGTAATGTTTCGTATGAAACTTCGGGACGTCGCAGTAACTCCAGCGCTCTGACCGATTCATTTAAGCCGGCCGATCCGATTGCGGCGAGCGCTGCATTGATCGAGTCCGTCGCCGGCACGACCGCCTGTTTTAAGCGCTGAAGCTCCTCCTGAATGGTCTTGTCTTTAGCCTGCACCCGCGCCGCAGCTTCTGACCCGAGCAAGCCGATCTTTTGGCCGATCGCAGCCAGGCGCCGGTCGGCATTGTCCTCACGCAGCAACAGCCGATACTCGGCCCGCGACGTGAACATCCGATAAGGCTCGCCGCCGATCCCGCGCGTCACCAGATCATCGATCATCACCCCGATATAGGCCTGATCACGCGCCAAAATCAGCGGCTCCTCGCCCGCGCACCCCCAGCGCGGCATTGATCCCTGCCATTAGTCCCTGCGCCGCCGCTTCCTCATAGCCCGTCGTGCCGTTGATCTGTCCGGCAAAGAACAGCCCACTGACCAGCTTGGTTTCGAGCGAAGGCTTTAACCCGGTCGGATCGGCAAAATCATACTCGATCGCGTAGCCCGGCCGCATGATTTCCGCCTGCTCAAGGCCTTCAATCGAGCGTACCATCGCGAGTTGCACATCCAGCGGCAGGCTTGTCGAAAGCCCGTTCGGATAGACCTCAATCGTATCGCGGCCCTCGGGTTCGAGGAATATCTGATGGCGCGGCTTATCCGCAAAGCGCATCACCTTGTCTTCGACGGACGGGCAATAGCGGGGTCCCCGACTCTGAATCACGCCCGAGTACATGGGCGATCGGTCGATCGCATTGCGGATACTCTGATGAGTCCGCTCGTTGGTCCAAGTGAGATAACAAGGGATCTGTTGTTGCTTCAGATGTTTCGTGCGAAACGAAAAGGCCGGCGGCGGTTCATCACCGGGCTGTACCTCCAGCCGCGAATAGTCGATCGTACGGCCGTCAAGCCGCGGACAGGTACCGGTCTTGAGCCGTCCTATCGAGAAGCCTAACTGCGCAAGATCATCGCTCAGTCCCATCGCGGCAAAGTCCCCGGCGCGGCCGGCGCTATAGTTCTTCAGCCCGATATGCACCAGTCCTTTCAGAAAAGTGCCGGTGGTCAGGATCACGGCGCGTGCGTCGAAGACTTCACCGATCTCGGATTCAACTCCTGCGATTGCTCCATTCTCGATTATTAACCGCTCGGCGCTCGCTTGGCGGATTGTGAGATTCTGCGTTGTCTCCATCACCCGCTTCATGCGGATGCGATAGGCCGCTTTATCTGCTTGCGCCCGGCGCGCCCGCACCGCAGGACCCTTGCGGGTGTTCAAGAACCGGAACTGGATTCCAGTTTCATCGATCGCCAGCCCCATCTCGCCGCCTAACGCGTCGATCTCGCGCACCAGATGCCCTTTACCGATTCCACCGATCGCAGGATTACAGGACATCTGACCGATGTGGTCGAGATTTAGGGTGAGCATCAGGGTCCGTGCGCCCATCCGGGCAGCCGCGAGTGCGGCCTCGATTCCGGCATGACCCGCACCGACTACGATTAAGTCATAGACCATAGGTTTTGACCGTCAACCGATTATGGCGCGACTGGTCGCGCTCCGAAAGTGCGGATACACTAGCGGAGCGCGATTGCCGCGCGGAGCGAGCAGGCGAGTCTGCGAGCTGCATCCAGAATCCGAATAGTGGAGCGCGATTGCCGCGACACTAGGCGGAGCACCGCGGAGCCGAGCAAACGAGTCCGCGAGGTGCGTTGTAAGTAAGGTGAGCAGGCAGCCTGCCCTGAGTCCCTCAAAGGCGAGTCTGCGAGCTCTGCGCCAGGATTGAAGGTAATGTTTCATATGAAACATCAATTGCGCGGACGCTCCGGTTTGTTCAGTCGAGATGGGCCGCCCTTCTAGACCACTAAGCGCGACTTAATAAACACAGGTCACAAGACACTCCAGCTTGCGCGCGAGGAGCAACCGAACCGCTGCCATGATCGAGAGTTTTTATGTGGCCCATATCAGCCAAGATCGTCGCAGAAACCTTCCCACGAAAGTCCAGAAATGCTAACCAAACTCGCAGTTACAAAGAACGCGCAGCCAACTCAGTTACTATGAAATTATCAGCTATTGGAGCTTCGATCGTAGGACTAGCAACTGGAATCGGCGCGATCCTGACCGTGGTAGAACAATGGCACAATATCGAGCAGTGGAATAAGCCCGTACCGAACACCGCAGTTATGGCGGCTGTTTTACCTGTCGGGCCGCCAGCGGCGATTCCGGCGCCCGCTGACGCCGCGGTTCACTCGCAGCCCGCCGCTGGACTCAGCGGATACTTTCTCGGGTCAGTTGGCAGTGCGCTCGCACCCTTTGCGCAGTGCGGCAATTTCGGATCACTTTCGTGGGGCCTCAACAAGCTGAAAATTTGTGTCAATCCCGGCAGCGGCGAGCGAGCGACGGCAATATTCCAAGAAGATCGCAACCTGCTTGAACAGAACGGCCTTAGTGTAATGTGGGAGCATACCCGTACGCGCGTGACCGATCTCGCCAGCAACAGCGTGGATTTGGGATTTATCTACAGTCGTGCCGATATGAACGTCTATGGGAGACCGGTACCGGTGCAGGTTGAAGCGACGCTAAGTTGCCATGGCAGCGAAGGCGCACTTGACTGCCGAGTGCAGCCCAACGCGCAAATTATAATGGCGTGGCTTGCGGAATAGTCGGAGATGAAGTGCAGGCGAGCCCCGCGGATAAATGGAGCGAACGATGATTGCATACCTCGATGGCAAGTCGTTCGATCACATTTATAAGAAACATGGATGCACCAGCGCCGATATTGGAAACCTACGCAAAAGAATTTACGGCCGCGAACTCTCGATTCCACTGAGTATTCATCATTTAGAAGAGTTAATGCTCGATCGCCATGTGCGGCCGGAATTGCGGGTCGCGAAAGTCAAGCTCATGCTCTCGATCGGGAACTTCCGGCGGATGGTTAAACCCTGCGAACAGCTCATCAATGACGCGATACGCTCCCGGAGGGTCGGCGAAGAAAGCACGCGGCCGCTAATCGACGTGAATCTGCAGAACATAATTAGCGAGGGTCTCAGTGATCTGATCGAGTCCGATGGCGAAGAGCTGAATGATGAATTGATAAGCGTGCTCGAAGGAGCGCGCGCCCAACGAGAAAGATTTGTCGCTGGTTTTCATGAAGCGCTCGCCGAGATCGCGGAGTACGCAGCCGGCGCATCGAACCTGACCGAGTATTACATGCGATGCGCGCCGTTGATCATAAGGAAACTTGCAAGTTCTGCCGGACTACTCAGCAGCGAGCTGGCGCGGCACGCTGATGAACTGATGGAATTAAAGAGTATTCGGGCGTATGTGGCTATGGCGACATCACTGGAATACTTAGTCGCGTCAGATTATTCGCGACCGAATGACTATAGCGCGGTTGTGCACGCGATAAGTGCCGCGGAAGTTGCGGAAATATTTGTAAGCGACGAGACCATTCTGCGCGAAGTATTACATAATCCGCACGCTACGATCGCGGTGCTTGATCTACCGGACTTCCTGCGTCAAGCGGAATAAGTCGAATCAGCGAAAATTCGAAATGGCGCTTGATTCACATCGGCGCAGCTACTATTTTACCAGTTCGTTAAATAGCTTATTGGTTAATCACGTCGCTGATAAAAACATGGAAGCAGACTATCTGAGCGCGGCCTTCGCAGCCTTGGCCGATCCGACCAGGCGCGCAATTCTGGCACGGCTGGCCAAACGCGAGATGACCGTGACTGAACTCGCCAAACCGTTTGCGATCAGCGGGCCGGGACTTTCCAAGCATCTGAAAATATTGGAGCGTTCCGGCCTAATCGCGCGCGGTCGCGAAGCGCAATGGCGGCCGTGCCGATTAAGGCCGCAGGGACTGAAGCTGGTGGACGATTGGCTGGAAAAATACCGGCGCTATTGGGACGAGAGCTTCGATCGTCTGGATACTTACCTGGTCGAATTGCAGAAGCAGCCGAAGAAAAGGGGCAAGAAATATGGACGCAGAAAGTAATGACCTTGAGCAGATCAGCGACCGCGAACTGGGGATCAGGCGGGTATTTAACGCGCCGCGCGAGTTGGTTTTTAGGGCATTCACCGAGATTGAAATGGCGCTGAATTGGATGGGCCCGCGTGAATTTCCAATGACTCATCTCGAAGGCGACCTGCGGGTCGGCGGTAAATGGCGCGGCTGCTTAAAAGCGGCAGACGGCCGAGAATTGTGGCAGGGTGGGGAGTGGCGCGAAATCGCCGCGCCCGACCGACTAGCCTTCACCTTTGCATGGGAACAGGCGGACGGCTCGCGGGGACCGGAAACGCTGATCACGATCGCGCTTGCCGAGCAGGGCGGCAAGACATTGATGACGTTTCGCCAAGAAATCTTCGACACAAAAGAGAATCGCGATGGGCATCGGTTAGGCTGGAATAGCGCATTCGATCGATTGGCTCAGTATGTCGCCGGGCTATGAACGAGATCTGCAAAGCAGAGGAGATCAAGACGATGGAACATCGGATCGGATCAAGGGAAAAATGGTTAGTTGCGCGGAAACAACTGCTGATCAAGGAAAAAGAGCTCACACACTTGCGTGACCGGTTGAGCGCGGAGCGGCGCGAGCTGCCGTGGGTCAAAATTGAGAAGGACTATACATTCGACACGCCGGAAGGAAAAGTGTCACTCGCGGACTTATTCGATGGACGGAGCCAACTGTATATCAAGCATTTCATGCTCGGCCCGGGGCAAAATACGCAATGTATCGGGTGCTCATTCGAAATCGATCATGCCGAAGGCATTCTGGTGCATCTGGAGAATCACGACGTTAGTTATGTCGCGGTCGCACGCGCGCCGCTGGCGGAAATTGAAAAGATAAGAAACCGAATGGGCTGGCATGTGAGATGGGTGTCATCGTTCGGCAGCGATTTCAATTATGATTTCAACGTGTCATTCAGGCCGGAGGAGATTGCGCGCGGGCGAGTTTACTATAACTACGAAATGCGTCCGATTTCGATCGAGGACTTATCCGGTAACAGCGTATTCTATAAGAATGAGCAAGGAGAGATCTTTCACACTTACTCGACTTTCGGGCGAGGCGGGGAAGCAACGTTAGGAGCATATGCGATCCTCGATTATATGCCCAAAGGACGGAATGAGAATGGGCCGTATCACTCAATGGGAGATTGGGTGCGCCCGCACAATCGTTATGGTGAAGAGGGATTCGTCGAGGCGAACGGACGGTATCACGCTGGGGCTGATGGACCGGTAGGATGTTGTGGAGGGAAGAAGTAGTTGCGCGAGTCGTCGCGGTGGTGAAAAGCTTGATCTGAAGGCGCCGCGAATTAACCCTCGCCTGCACTCGTTTGTACTTGAACGCAGCTGGCGGACTCTTCTTCGAGGAACTCCGGGCAGGCTCTTCGATAACTCAGGACAGGCTCCTGCTCGGCTTCACTATGTTCCGCTTAGTGTACGTTCCGCCTAGCGTCACGGCAGCCGCGCTCCGCTAGCATTACCAACCCTATTACTTAATTACTATGCGCTATTCAATCCGCTCCCTCCAATATGTATTATTGATGGTTCTTCCTGCCGCGATGCTTGCTAGTTCGGCCTATGCTCAGAACTCGCTTACCGATGCCTACCGGATAATCGCGAGCAAGCAATTCGTCGATCTGACCCACTCCTTCAGTCCGCTCACGCCGGTCTGGAAGGGTTTCGGCCCGGCGACTTTCTCCGCAGCCGCCGACCCAGCAACCGGGCAGCCCTATACGATCGACCACGACGGCTTCCACAGCTTCTTCTACTCGCTCGTCGGCCAGTACGGCACTCACATCGACCCGCCGGCTCATTTCGATCCTCACGGCAAGACGATGGACGAGTTGCCGCTGAAGCAGATGATCCTGCCGCTGGTGGTATTCGATATCACCCCGCTGCTCGCGCGTGATCCGAATCACGCGTTGACCATTGTCGATATTCGCGAATGGGAACGCGCGCACGGTCGCGTTCCGTCCGGCTGTTTCGCGGCTCTGCGTACCGATATGTCCAAAGATTGGGACCCCAATCCTGAACGCTTCAAACGTTATCCTTTTCCGGCCTGGTCCTTGGAAGCGATTCAATTCCTTTACGAACAACGTGGCCTCGTTGCCAACGGCCACGAGTCGATGGACACTGACGCGACGCCTGACCTGAAATCTGAGGCGTGGTTGCTTAAACATGGCCACTGGCAAATCGAAGTGATGGCCAATCTCGACAAGGTTCCGGCAACTGGGGCATTGATCGTCGCGACCTGGCCGAAACCTACGCACGGTCTCGGCTTTCCCGCACGCGCGTTTGCGATTCTGCCATGAATGATCGTGTATGCCGCGGCGGATTAGATTGAGTGAGCGTAACGAGCACCCTGCGATCAATTCTTACAGTTGCGGCTTGTTCCGTGCGGTCGCTCGGGCTAATTAGGGAGAATCATGGATATTGGAAAAATCGGCATTTGGTTTTTTCTCGACGGGATGAACGCGGCGGAGAGCGTCGAGTTCGCTCGCAAAGTCGAGAAGCTGGGCTATGGAGCATTGTGGATTCCCGAGGCGGTTGGCCGTGAGCCGTTTGCGCATGCGAGCTATCTCGCTGCGAATACGGAAAGTGTGGTTTTTGCCACTGGCATCGCGAATATCTATGCGCGCGATCCAATCACCATGTCAGCGGCTTCCAAGACCGTCGGCGAGCTGTCAGGGGGACGCTTTCTGCTGGGTATCGGCGTCAGTCATAAACCACTGGTCGATAATCTGCGCGGGCATAGCTACGACAAGCCCTACAGCTATATGAAGGAATATCTGCCGAAAATGAAGAGCGCGCTGTATCGTGCGCCGAAAGCCAAGGAAGAGGTTCCGGTGGTGATCGCGGCGCTGCATCCGAAGATGCTCGCGCTGGCCGCCGAGCAGACTAATGGCACGCATACCTACTTCGTTCCGCCGGAGCATACGGCGAAAGCCCGCGCCGCAATCGGTGAGAAGCCGTGGATTTGCGCCGCGCAGGCCGTAATTCTCGAGACTGATGCGACCAAAGCACGGGCAGCTGCTCGTGCGTATATGAAAACTTACGTGCCGCGCCTGCCGAATTACACCAATAATCTAAAGAATCTCGGATGGCAGGATAAAGACTTCGAAAATGGGTGCAACGACGCGCTGGTCGATGCGATCGTCGCCTGGGGCTCCGCCGACAAAATTCGGGAACGGATCAACGCGCATCTCAAGGCCGGGGCGACCCACGTTTGTATCTTGCCGATCCGAGTCGATAATGAGTCGTTGCCCGATCCACGCGTGATGGAAGCGCTCGCGCCCAAGCAGTAGTAACTCCGCCCGGATGACTTTTCGTGTAATGGCCAGCGCCGTAATTGTGGCGGCGCTGGCGTCAGGGTCGTTCGGCTGCGCATCGTCGAATGATCGGGCGCAGCAGGAGATTCAGCAGGCGCAAGAAGCGCAAGCTCGCGCCGCACACGCCGAAAAATCGGCACGAAAGGCGCAACTAGCAGCCGAGCAGGCGACAATCGCTGCCAATAATGCTCGCAAGGCGGTGGACGATGCCACCAAGGAAATCAATCGCGTCGCCGACCATCTTGATCAGCTGCAGCGGGAGCGCGACGAGGATGATGGCGACTGATCCGTCAGGACCTCTTTGGGAGCATCCGCTCGATTTCCGGATGGAGCAATCCGTTGGACGCCACAAAACCTTTGAGCTTAACCGAGGCCTGGTTGAAGCGAATTGTGCTGCCATCGAGTTCGGTGACGCGCCCGCCCGCCTCGACTATGAGCGCGATCCCTGAGGCGACGTCCCATTCGCTTTTGGGAGTCAGTGTGAAGGTGGCGTCAGCGCGACCCGCCGCAACCAGCGCGAGCTTATAAGCGACGCTACCGATCGGATCGATCTTGATCTGCCCCTCGTAGGCTTTCCATTCACCGCGTGAAGTTTCGCTACGACTGGCAAGCACGGTCGCATTGATTAGGGTTGTGCGATTGGTCACGCGCACGGACTGATCATTCAGCGTCACGCCGGCGCCGCGGGCGCATGAGAAAAGCTCGTCTCGAATCGGATTATAAGTCACGCCCAAAATCGGGACGCCGCGCTCGGCCAAGGCGATCGCGACGACAAACTCCGGGATGCCTTTGATGAATTCTTTGGTGCCGTCGAGCGGATCGACAATCCAGACACGATCGCGATCGAGGCGATGACTGTTATCGATAGTCTCCTCGGAGAGCCATCCGTAGTGCGGAAAGCCGCCGTGGAGCAGCTCTTTAAGTTTGTGATCGGCTTCGAAATCTGCGGTGGTGACCGGGTTGTCCTTGCCTTTTTGATCAATTGTAAAGCCGCGGTCGCGGTAGTGACGCTTCAGGATTTCTCCAGCGGCGATTGCGGCGGCGCGCGCCGCTTCCAGTTCGCGTATCAGGTCGTGATCTCGCGCGATTGGCCGCGTTGCTCCAAGCTCATTTGGCATGGAGTTGGATTGTATCTGACCGGCCCGCTTAATTCATGAAGCTTTGTGGCGCTGCCGTTTGCGGCGCACCTTCTCGTATGCGGCTCTCACCTGATCAAGCATCTGTTCACGGCGCTCATAAAGCCGGCGAGGCTTGCGCGGCTTGCGCCGTGCGAGTGCATACGCGGTGATCAAGGGCAAGGCGACGGTCGAATCGACGTAGCAGACCACGGTATCCGGCAGCTTGTCGGGATCGATTTTTCCCCAGCTCACAGCTTCGTTCGGCGTCGCGCCGGAGAGTCCCCCGGTATCGGGGCGTGCGTCAGTGACCTGTAGAAAATAATCGTGGCCCTTCTCGGCCACGCCCATTACTTCCTGAATTTGCGGCTCGGTCTGGAGCACGAAATTTTTAGGCGAACCCCCGCCGAGAATGAAGACCCCGCTATTCATCCCGTTGGCTTTGGCGGAATAGACAATCGCGGCGGTCTCGTTCACGTCGGCCAACGGATCGATTCGCAACTGATAGCCTTCCAGTTCGAGCAGCGCGAGGTTCATCCCGATCGAGGAATCGCCGGGCGACGAGGTATAGATCGGGACGGCATGTTCATACGCGGCCGCTAATAGTGAACGGCGCTTGAGCTTCAGCACACGCTCGCGCTCCGCGACGTAGCGTCCAGCGCGATAGTGAAATTCCGCCGTGCTCATCGGATGCTGGAACTCATCGTTGCGCGCCAGCTCGCGAAAGAATGCGTCAGTCGAGAGCAGCACATGATAGTCAAAAAAAATGTCGTAAATGCGCACGACACCCGACTCGCGCAACGCCACGTCGTTCGCCTCGGGAGTGCCTTGAAACATCTTCAGGCCAAGGCCGAAGTGGGTATCGTGATAAAGATTGGCCCCGGTCGAGACGATCCAATCGACGAAGCCGTTTTCGATCAATGGAATCAGGCACGACATGCCCAGCCCGGCCGGCGTGAGGGCTCCCGTGATGCTCATCCCGACGACCGCATCAGGCGCGAGCATCTTTTCGGCGAACAGCCGGCAAGCCTCGCGCAGCCGTCGTCCATTGTAGGCCATGAAAGCGGTATCAATGAGGTCCGCCGCGGTCATGTCGCCGCGTACTGCGATGGGAGCGATCTCAGCACCGTTCAGAAAGCGATCGAGCTTTTTCGATTTCGGCATTGATAGGGATACCTGTGTTGATTTGGTCGCTCGCATCGTAGTCATGGGAAACTATCGATGCCATCATGCTCGGGTGGTCAGTTCGAGATGCTTTTGTGAAGCGGACCGCTCATGAGGCCACTCTCGCACGTAGCTGCCGCGGCCATCACGAACATGTTTGCGAGTTGCGCAAGGCCGCCCTAAGATGCGGTTTGGGGACCGGTCTCTCTAGGGGAGATAACATGGCGATCGTTGCAATGACGCAGCATATCGGAACACGTCCGTTCGAGCTCGGGCAGATTACCGCCGAACGGCTTGGTTATCGTTTCCTGACCGCCGACCAGATTATCGCCCATGCGGCGACGATCTATGGGATCAAGCCTGAAGAATTGGTCATTGCGGATGAGCGTCGCCCTCATTTCTGGGAGCGGCTCAAGACTGATACCGAGCGCTTTGTCCGCTTCTTCCGCGCCGCAGTGCTAAAAGAGATGGCTCGCGATCGTTTAGTGGTAGTGGGCCGTTCGGTGACTCACATGATGCCGGCCTATGCCTGCGGCTTGCGGGTGCGTCTGACAGGACCATTCGCCGATCGGGTGCGAGTGGTCGGAGCAGAGGAGAAGCTGGCGCAGGCGATCGCCGAGCGCCGCGTGCGGGATTACGATCGCGAGACGCGCGCCCGTATCCAGACGCTGCTCGATGTCGATATTGATGATCCCGGTAACTTCACGCTGGTGCTCAATACGCATGCCCTGCCGCTGGATCTTTTGGCGGGCGTCTTGGCTGATCTGGCGAGCGAGATCGATAAGACCGCGAGCCCGGACGACTGGCGCGGGATGCGCGATGCCGCGCTCGCGGCGGAAGTCCAAGCGGCCCTGATGCTGCATCCCAAGATCGGCCATGCGCCGCTCGAAGTGCAGTGCGCCTCCGGCATTGTACAGGTCAGCGGACCGGGACTCGTTCCACCGTGGGACGATTTAATCAATGATGTTGCGCGACAAATCGATGGGGTTCGAGCGGTCGAAGTCAGCGCCGACGAGCAGCCGATCGTCCGTCCACAGTAGTCCTCGTTTCAACCCTTACGTGCACGATCGATGACTGCGCGCGAGCTATCATACGCGGCGCGCGCCGCATCCGTGACTGTATGATTGCGTTGCTCAATCGAAAGTATCTCGATCGAAAATGGCGCATCCACACCCATTTGATCAAGCATCTGGATAAAACCAGTAAGGTCGAACGATCCTTCGCCGGGAAGTCGTCGATTGTCGGTCGTGTCTTCCATCCAGTCGCCGATCATTTCCGTATCGGCGTCGTCGAACTGAATCAAGCAGAAGCGATCAGCCGGGATCGCGCGCACCTGTGCGGGATCGGCTGCGCCGCGGAAATAGTGCCACGTATCGATTAGGATGCCGCCGTTTTTACGATCCGCCAGCTCAATCAGGCGTCCGGCTGTGGCTGCGTCGGGGATGTCCGACCACGGTAGAAACTCAAACGCGACGAGCAGGTTATGACGGGCGGCGCGATTGCAGAGCATCCCGAAACGCTCGGCTACGAGCTCCAGCGCAGGCAATGTCCCACGCATTCCCGGACTACCAACATTCATATGGCGCGCTCCGAAGGCGTCGGCGGCGGCATAAAACTTTTCTTCCAGCTCACGCGAGCGCTGACCTTTGTCGTCGTCGCACCACCAGTTCGTCAGGAACTCGAGCTCGGCAACAGCAACGTCATGATCGTCAATGATTCGCCGCAGTTCGGCGTCACTGACGCCGCGCGCTCGCATCGCAGCGTAGTCTTCGACCGCCAGACCGATCGCCGCAAAACCGGCCTTCGCGGCTGCTGCGACCCGCTCTGTAAAGTTGAAGCGGGACGGCTCAAAGACTGCCGAACCGGACAGGGTATATGAACTGGCGATCAGATCATTGCGGCCGAGAGTGCGATGCGTGCTCGTCATTGACTATCTCCATGCTGCACGGTTGCGTGCGTCGCGCCAATTGTAGAAAGTCTGACTAGACCTCCAAAAGGAGTTGCGAAGTGGAGCTGCGGACGCTCGGAAAATCTGGCTTACAGGTATCGCTCGTCGGACTTGGTTGCAACAACTTCGGGATGAAGCTCGATCGCGAGGCGACGCGCAAAGTCGTCGATGCGGCGATCGAACATGGCATCACGCTCTTCGATACGGCCGACATTTACGGTAATCGCGGCGGATCGGAGAATTTTCTTGGCGAGGTGCTCGGCGAGCGGCGCAAGGCGATCGTACTCGCGACCAAGTTCGGGATGCAGATGGACAAGGCGGGCACGCTCAAGGGCGGTTCCCGACGCTATATTATGGCCGCCGCCGAAGATAGTCTGCGGCGACTCAAAACTGACTGGATCGATCTCTATCAGATTCATCAGCCTGACCCGTTGACTCCGATTGAAGAAACTCTGCGCGCGCTCGACGACCTCGTCCATCAGGGCAAAGTGCGCTATCTCGGATGCTCGAATTTGCCGGCTTGGCAAGTAGTCGCGGCGCAATGGACCTCGAGGGAGTGTAACCTCAACAGCTTCATCTCGTGTCAGGACGAATATAGCTTGCTAGTGCGCGAGCCTGATCGCGAGCTGATTCCGGCGATGCAAGCCTATGGCCTTGGCCTGCTGCCTTATTTCCCGCTCGCGAGCGGGATGTTGACCGGCAAATATAAGCGCAATACCGGGCTTCCCGCCGGGACGCGATTTGCTTTGATGGAGGCGCTGGCCAATCGCTATATGAACGAGGCGAACTGGACGATCGTCGAAGCGCTCGAGAAATTCGCGACGAGCCGCGGCCACTCGATGCTCGAGTTGGCCTTCAGTTGGCTTGCAGCTCGTTCGCCGGTTGCGAGCGTGATCGCAGGCGCGACTACTCCGGAGCAGGTCGCGCAGAACGTCAAAGCCGCCGAATGGAAGTTATCGTCGGAGGACCTCGCCGAAGTCGATCGTATTACGCGCAAGCGCTAGGTTCGCAAGTCGCGGGCGTGGTTCGCGGCGGCCGCCGCTTTGACGCACTGCTTGAACATCGTGCAGTAGTTCGTCTTCACCGCGAGGCCTTTCATGATGCCGTCAAGACCAATCAGTGCGCGCAGCAGAAAGATACTGTGGCGGGGTGATTTGTAGAGCTTGTGCTCGAATGCGATCTCGCTGACCTCCGCCGCCTTACCCACCGCGTCATATTCGTCCGGATGATAAGTGCGGTCAGTAATTACCGGCTCGAACAGGATGTAAATTACTTTGACCATCGGCGCAGCGTCCTGATTCGGATCTAAATAGCCGAGCTTGCGCAGAGCCGCGCCGACACTCGCGTCATCGCGCACTAGGATCGCCTGCGCGAGTTGCAGACTGGCCTTTCGCACGGTCTCCGAAAAATGCCGTACCGAGCCGAAATCGAGCACCGCGAGGCGCGGATGATACGTTACCAGATAATTTCCCGGCTGCGGATCGGTATGGAGCACGCCGAATTCCAGAATCTGCCGCCAGATCAGCCGATAATACTTGCGGGCAACCCACATGCGCATTTTATGATCGGCTTGCTCGCCGAAAATGTCCGACAGCCGATAACCATCAAGGTAGGTCATCGTGAGCACTCGACGGCTGCTCAACTCCTTGACGACACGCGGGATTATCACGTCGGGCTCGTCGGCAAATAGCCTGCCGAACTCATTGAGATTGCGCGCCTCGTTGACATAATCGAGTTCCTCACGCAGGCGCTCTTCGAGTTCGGCAAAAATACTTTTCGTGTCGATCTTCTGTCGCATCAGATCGCCGGCAATCGCTTGCAGAGTGCGTAGCAGAAGCTTGAGATTGCTGAGGTCCTGCTCGACCGTCTGGTCGATGCCCGGATACTGAATCTTGACGGCGACTTCCGAACCATCTTTGAGACGTGCGCGATGCACCTGACCGAGTGAGGCGGCGGCGAAGGCGTCGCGCTCAAAATGGACGAAAAGCTGCTCGGGTGGCTTGCCCAACTCGCGCCGCAACTGCTGCGAGATCAGCTTGTAGTCCATCGGGGGCACGCTGGACTGTGTGATCTTCAGGATATCGAGCGCCTCGATTGGCAGCAGATCGCCGCGGGTCGAGAGCATCTGGATCAGCTTCATGAACGCGCCGCGCAACTGCTGTGAACTCGCCACGATACGCTTGGCGTTCTTCAAATGCGTGTCGAGCAGTTCCTGATCGCAGCGTCCGGCATTCAGGAAGGGCCGCCGAAGCGACGCCCACAGATAGCTCGACCCGACTTGGGAGGCGAGCCCGCCGATTTTAATCGCGCGGCGCGCGCGTCCGCTGGTGAGCGTCTTTCGTTCTACCATTGCTGTGCGAGAGACTCAATCCAACCCGATTGATTAGTGTGGCGGCGAGCGCCGCGCCGAAACCGTTATCAATGTTGACCACGGTGACGCCGCCGGCGCAACTGTTCAGCATCCCGAACAGCGCTGCAAGGCCGCCCAGCGCCACGCCATAACCGATACTGGTCGGTACGGCGATAACCGGCCGGTCCACCAGGCCGGCTACTACCGACGGCAGAGCACCCTCCATCCCGGCGACGACAATCAGCACACTGGCACGGTCGAGCAACTCAGATTGTGCCATCAGCCGATGGATCCCCGCGACGCCCACGTCGTAGAGCCGCTCGACTCGATTGCCGAACAGTTCCGCACAGAGTGCGGCCTCCTCCGCTACCGGCACGTCGGAAGTTCCGGCGCTCAGGACGGCAACTGTGCCGTGTCCGCGAATCTCCGGCGTCTCAGAAATCACTAGTCCGATACGAGCGTCAGCGCGGTAATCGAGCGCTCGCAACTTGCGTTTCACCGCACGCGCCTTGTCATCGCTAAGGCGCGTTACAATTAAGTTGATACCGGCCTCGATCATGCGGCGGCCGATCGCCGTTATCTGCTCGACGCTTTTTCCGTCGCCGAAAACCACTTCGGGCACACCGCGGCGGATCGAGCGATGGTTGTCGATGCGCGCGAAACCCAAGTCCTCGAAAGGGAGATGGCGGAGCCGTTCGTAGGCCTGATCGGCAGTGAGCCGGCGCGCCGCGACGCTCGCCAGCAGATCACGGATTTTAGCTTCGGTCATCGCCGCCGTGGGGATTCCGCACGGAGCGGATGATCGGGTTGCAACATAACTTCGCGGACGGCGCGCGCATCGCTGCGAGTGACAGTTATCGTCGCATCGCCAGCCTTAAGTTGTTCGCCAAATTTCGGGATATGTCCCAAACGTTCGACCACAAGACCGCCAATCGTAGCATAGTCATCACCTTCGGGGAGCTTGAGGCCGAAGCGTTCATTGAGAGCGGCGACCTCGGCCTGTGCGGCGATCATCATGGTGCGTGGGTTGATGATCCGCACCAGCTCCTCGGTGACGTCATGCTCATCCTCGATTTCGCCGACGACTTCTTCGAGCAGGTCCTCCATCGTGATGATTCCGGACGCGCCGCCGTATTCATCGACCACTACGGCGAGGCTTTCGCGCGTGCGTTGCAGCGCGATCAGAATCTCGTCAAGCGGAGTCGCTTCGGGAAAGTAGCTGACCTGACGCATCACTTCGACAACCGGGCGCGACAGGTCGGGCGCCTCAAGCAGATCGAAAGCGTGCAGCACCCCGATTATGTTTACGATCTGATTGCTGAACACGGGAATGCGGGTGAAGCCTTCGCGCCGCACCATCTCGATCGCTCCTCCGATCGTAGCTTCTTCGGACAGAGCTTCGACGCGCAGCAACGGCACCATCGCTTTGCGCGCTTCGGCCCGTGTGAAACGAAAGATGCGACTGATCATCCGCTGCTCAGCCGGCAGAATCGCGTCGGATGAAGCGATAGCGCCGCCCGGTGCGCGCCGGATCAGCATCGCGAGGTCTTCGCGGCTCAGAAAGACGCCGGTTTCAGTCGAGACTCCGACGATCCATCGCAATATTCGGCTCAGGGCGGTTTCAGCCGCGAGCAACGGCAAAAAGATCGTAGCGAGAATATTGAGTGGACGAGCCGTCAAACGCGCAAACCGCAGCGACGCGCGCAGAGCCAGCACTTTGGGGGCCGCTTCGCCGAATATCAGAGACAAAGGGGTCAATATAAACGCTGCCAAGTAGGAACTGTCTGGACTGATCTTATGCATGAAGCTGGTCAGCACGGTAGCTGCAATGACGGTCGCGAGATTCGAGCCGGTGAGCATCAACGCGACCACGCGATCGCGCCGTTCCAACAGGCGGCCGAGCACGCGAGCGGTGCGATCGCCGCGTTCGCGTTCGGCACGAACTTTCATTCCATCCGCGGCAACCAGCGCGATCTCACTAGCTGCGAAAAAGGCCTGCACGATTAGGCACCCCGCGACGATGCCGGCTACGATCCACCAGGTCATCGTCGCAATCTCACCAGTTCAATTGTGGCGCCGTGTACCCGCTCGATTCCCGCTTCGAGATCACCAAGCTGGACTTTTTCGCCCCGTCGAGGCACCCGCCGTAACTGGCGCAACAGCAGACTGCCGAGCGTCTCCGAACTGCTGGGTGCGAGGCTCGCGCCATCGATCGCCTCACGCAGCCGGTTCACTTCGATTCCACCCGAGGCCAGCCACTCGCGCGGGCCGACCGGTATCAGTTCGGGACCGTCGTAATCAAACTCGTCGTGGATCTCCCCGAACAGCTCCTCGAGCAAGTCTTCGAGCGTGATCAATCCAAGCAGAGCGCCGTACTCATTAACTACCAGCGCAAGCTGGAAGCGGCCGCGGCGCATCTCGTCGAACAGTTCGCCCACGGGCTTGACCGGCGGGACGAAGTAAGCGGGACGAACCATACGCTCGAGCCGGATCGTCCCCGGCTCAAGCCGCCGGGTAACCAGGTCCTTAACGTGCAGAATGCCAATCATATTATCCGGCGTGCCGCGATAGATCGGCACACGCGAGAAGTGGCCGTTGATGACCTTGGGGATCAATTGATCCGGCGGCGTTGCGATATCAATCGCGAAGATTTGATCGCGCGGCATCATCACTTCCGAGACACGCCGCTGGCCGAAGTCGAATACGCGATGGATCAGTTCGCGCTCCTGCGGTTCGATCTCACCGACCACCTCGCCGGCGTGCAGCAGCGCCTTGAATTCGTCTTCAGAGAGCGCCGCTGGACGGGGCGGCTCAACCACAGGCAACAGCCATCGCGCGAGTGGATTGGTCCATGACACAAGCATCGCTAGCGGTCGTGCGGAGATTCGAGTGACACCCGCGGGATAACCTAACGCGAAGGTCTTTGGGGTGATATCACAAAAGATCAAGATCGTGACGAGCATCACCGGGGCCGCCCACCACGCGCCGATGGGACCCAGCCATGCCAGAAACAGCACCGTCGCTAGACAGTCGGCGAAGACGTTACAACCTTCGTTCAGTCCAATAATCACAACCAATGCTTCGAGTGGATGCTCCATCAGGCGGTCGAACGCCTCGCGCACGGGAGCAGATAACTTCTCGCGCGTATCTTCCATCCGGAGCAGTGCGAAGAAGGACGTTTCGGATGCGGCGAGCAGCGCGCTTAAACATAACAGCAATACCACCGCCAATAATAAAAGGAGGAACACGTCAACGCCCACTAGCAGGCTATTGAAACAGGATTTTCACAGCCTGCTTCCCTCACTGTAATCTCTCCCGCAGCGAGAGAACTAAAGGTAAGCAGCCAGCTTTCCGCAGGGCATAGAGAAGAAGCGTTGCCAGTATTCACTCAGTCACAGTTTCTCAAACCCTGCTAGTGCGCAACTGATTCCATCCGTGCAGCCGCACGGAGCGGCTACCCGATCGCGATTTGCCGTCAATCAGGGTATAGCCCTTTTTGACGATTCGCCCGATTCGAGTGATCTGCACGCCAAGCTTGCGGGTCAATGTCGCGTCGGTGAAGCGCGGCGGCATACAAAAGAGCAACTCGTAATCCTCGCCGCCGGTTAAGGCGAGCTCTGGGTTATTTCCCATAAGCGACTTATAGGCGGGAGAGAGCGGCAGTAGTTGTGTGTCGAGCTCGGCGCCGACTGCGCTGCGTTCGAGAATATGGCCGAGGTCTTGCCACAATCCATCACTAATATCGATTGCGGCAGGTAGTGGGCGCATCTGCGCGAGTCGCTGGCCGGCGGCAATTCGGGCAGTGGGGCGCAAAAAACGCTTGATCAGATATTCGCGCATCGGGCCCCGTGCGCTGACTTGTTTCTGAAGGATGCGTAGGCCCAGCGCCGCATCACCGATCGTACCCGTAACATATATATTATCACCGGGGTGTGCGCCGTCCCGCCGCATCGCGCCTTTCATCTCACCCAGCAATGCAATCGTGATCGCCAATTGATCGGCGCGAGTCACGTTGCCCCCGACGATATCAACCTTCACGCCTTGGGCGGCTTCGCTTAAACCGGCGTAAAGCCGCGTCAGGTATTTCTGATCTACTCCGGAACGGACCGCAAGATTAATCACGCATACTGTCGGCGTTCCGCCCATCGCGGCAATATCGCTGAGATTCACTGTCAGCGCCTTCGCGCCCAACAGTTCGGGAGTGCCCCAGCCAAGCTTGAAATGCACACCCTCAACCATCGAATCGATCGTGATTAGTTGTCGTACACCGTTGGTAAAGATTGCACAGTCATCACCAGGACCCAGGATAGTTTGGCGGCCTTGCGGCAGATTGGCGCATAGTCGCGCGATTAGCTTAAATTCGTCCAAGTTTTCAAACTTCGCTTCTATAAACAAATTACGGGCTTCACACCGAGATAAATTGAGCGCTATCGGCTGACAATAGGATCGCGCATTCCAGTCTGGGTATAAACATTGCTCACGTCATCGTGAACTGATCCATTTAGCGAATCTATTGGACGATGGGACAGACAAAGACGCTTAAATGTTAAGAGCGATCGTGTCGCAAGACCCCGCTCAATGTATGACTCATACAGTTGGCAATATTTAATCTTTGTTGAGCTTGAAGGAATCACTCACTTGAAACGAATACCTTTGATTCTGTTGGTAATTAGCGCTTTTCTGCTCACCTATTCTATTCACGGGAAAGCTTTCGCCCAAAGCACACTCGATCCGGCCCTGGCATTTGCTTTGTCATCGTCGGACCAAGTCAGTCTAGCGCTCAATAGCACGGTTAATGGCTCAGTTGGCGCGCTGAAAAATCTGACCGTCGGCGCTCGCAGCCGAGTAACCACGGATGCGGACTCGCTGGGCAAACTGAAGCTCGGCGGCTTTGCGAACGTAGGCGGTGCCTGCGCCAGTCTGACGCAGCCCAAAATTCCGCGATCCGCATCGTGCAATACGGTACAAGTAGGTTCGACTAGTCCGGCGATACTCCCGCTGCAAACGCTTTCGACTTCGGGAGTGAGTTACTGTCCGGCGACTGGTACGTCGAGCGGTGCTATCGATCTCAAACGAAATGGAACGTTATCAATAACTATCAGCTCGCCAGTCAACTCCCTGCCTACCGTCTTAGACTACCCGAGTATAAAGCTAGGCAGCGGGGCGACTCTCACGATTGACGGAGCATCTGACGGCTTGGTAGTAATCAACGTTTCGGGCATTCTCAAACTAGGCGTGAATGCAACGATTACTACTGACGGCGTCCTTCCGAAATCGAGCATTCTGATCCTCGCAGATAAGGTGCAGATGGGCCGACGTGCCAGCATCAGCTCGACGGTCTTTACTGCCGGAACTTGCAATTTGGGCATTAATGCGACGATTAATGGTCAGTTATATTGCAAGTCCCGCGTAACGCTTGCGAAGAATGCAACAATTACCGAAACGCCCTTGGATTCGGCAGTCGCAATGGGCGTAACGTGTCCGGCAGTTCCGTAATCCAGGTTTAGTTATTCTAATAACTCGATTCGCTTGAGACGGTCAGATTATCTAAGATTGCCTTGATGCTTTCGGATAACTGGCCGTCACTCGTCTTGTGGGTACTGCTTTGCCTAGCGACGGGTGCCGGATCGTGGTGGCTGACGCGCGGTGAGATTACTGGATGGTATGGGAGACTGCGCAAACCTGATCTCAATCCGCCAAGCTGGATTTTTGCGCCGGTCTGGAATGTTCTTTGTATCCTGATGGGTGTTGCTGCCTGGATGGTCTGGACGCAGCGAGGCCCGCGATACTGTGGGTGTCGCACTCGCGATTTTTTTCGCACAGCGCCTGTTGAATTTCTTCTGGAGCATCATTTTTTTCCGATGGCATCAGCCGGCTGGGGCGTTCGTCGAGATCGTTATGCTCTGGCTGGTCATTGCAGCAACCCTGATCGCGTTCTCAGCAATCCATATTTGGTCGGGAATTTTAATCGTTCCCTATTTGGCCTGGGTCTCTTTCGCGACCTACTTGAACGGCGCGATTTGGCGCTTGAACCGACCTGCGTTCGCGGGATGAGAGGATGTCATTGGACAAATGTTGATTGTGAACGGTGTTCCCCTCGCGCAAATTGACATGATGGATCTGCGCATCCTGATCAATCTCGGCTCATTTTTGCCCGTCCAAAGAGCCCGACCATGCTAACTATCCTCGGCGGCCTGTTGGCGCTCGCAGTGGGGGCTGGCTTTGTGGGATCGCTCTCTGGTTTGGGTGGCGGAGTCTTTATCGTGCCCGGCTTGGTGCTGCTGGCCGGAATGCCGATGCACGTCGCGATCGGCGCCAGTCTGATTTCAGTAGTCGCGACCAGCGCCGGAGCAAGCGTGGCATTCGTCCGCGATGGATGGACCAACGTGCGCCTCGCGATGATCCTCGAATGTGCGACGGTGACTGGAGCCCTTATCGGCGCTTATCTGGCAGGGCTCGTTCCGGCGCGAGTCTTGGAGCTGCTGTTCGCATTGATGATGCTCCAATCGGCCTATTTCGCGCTGCGCAAGCATGGCGACGATATTGTCGCGAAAAGCGATCCGCTTTGCGCGCGACTGCAGCTTGATGGCGAAGTGCCGCGCGAAGATGGCTCCTCGACTCATTACGGCGTAGTCAAGCTGCCAATTGGCGCGAGCTTGATGGTTATCGCGGGCCTGATGTCGGGGCTGCTCGGCGTCGGTGCGGGGGCTCTGAAAGTCGCCGCGATGGATTACTTCATGCGCCTGCCGCTCAAGGTGTCGAGTGCGACTAGTAACTTCATGATCGGCGTGACTGCGGGAGCAGGCGCGATTGTATTTCTGGCGCGTGGCGACGTCGCGACCGTCGTGGCTGCTCCAGTGGCTTTGGGCGTGACGGCTGGAGCATTGATTGGTAGCCGAATTCTGCCGCACGCGAACGTGCAGGCGCTCAGATATATGTTCGTGGGAATTTTGGTGCTGATCGCGGTGGAGATGGGATGGCGCGCAGTGTCGGGGATTTGAACCGCGGGCAACCTTCCGAGGGCAGGCTCGGCGAAGAAAACCGGATCCTGCGGGTTTGGACGCCGGTAGTGCTTCGCGGGGTTTTAATTCTCGCCACCGCGATCTTGATTATCGGATTAGTGGACGCGACGATTCACTCGCCGGGTTACTATGTCAGTCGTTTCCGTACAGTCCAGAACGGAGGCACAGTGCACGCTCGCGAGGACTGGGTGCGGCTCTTTTATGACGCAGTGCGAGGCAACCCTCACGACATCATGACAATCGGACTGGTGGCGCTGACCCTCGTACCGCTAGCGCGTGTCGCCTTCACCTTCGTGCTCTTCTTGCGTGAAGGCGATCGCGTATTTATCGCGGCCACGGCCTACGTACTTACGGGACTGATTCTGGGAATTCTGCTCGGTCGCGTCGGCTAATCCCGCAGCGGCTCATCGAGAGAAAAATTGCTGATCGATTAATCACCTGCGCTAAAGCTGGTCAGCCGGTCGCATATTTCGCTCCGAACACCAACGATCGATGACCTCAGCGTTGAAGCGCCAATCAGTCCCGATACGAAAGCCTGGCAATTCTCCCCGTCGCAAAAGCTTGTAAATGGTCGAAGGATGCACGCGAAGGTAGGACGACAATTCTCTAACGGTCATAACCGGTGGTAAGCCATATCGCGAATCCGCCATGATTTTTACTCCTGTAGTCACGAAAGTCGAAATTTCAAGCGCGGCTGAAACCTTGACGCCAGGTTTAGCCTCTTCGACATTGGATGCCGAGTACGCCTCTCTTGACCAACTTAACCTAGCCAAAACTCCGTTGCTCGGTCAAGTTGCGGAAGATAACTTATCGAAATCCAAGCCATTCTTCATTTTCCATTTTCGATGCTAGCTTACCATTCAAGGATTCACTCCCCGCGCCATATGCTTTCCATTCTGAAGAGCGGCGTACACGTAAATGTTCAAGTAATTTAGGATGAAATCGCACTTTCGTATCTATCTTGGAATTGTGCTGATCGCGGTGATTCTGCCAGTCACTTTCCGTACGATCTGCACCGCGTCTGAGGTGAAGCATCTCGCGCTCAATAGTCCCAGCTTCGCTGCTGAAGGAGTTATTCCAATCTCTTACACCTGTACAGGCAGCGATCAATCTCCACCACTGAGGTGGAACAATCTTCCGAAGAACACCCAAAGCTTGGCGTTGATACTCGATGATCCCGATGCTCCCGCAGGAGATTTTGTGCATTGGGTCATTTATAACCTGCCGGCCAATTCGTCAGGTTTGCCCGCGGACGTACCAAAAACCGCGACCCTCCCATCCGGCGCGCGTCAAGGTGTCAACGGTTTCGGGCATGTTGGTTACAATGGACCATGTCCACCGCTCGGACCGCCTCATCACTATCATTTCAAGCTTTATGCCCTCGGGAGTTTGCTGAATCTGCCTGACCACGTGACGGCTTCCGATCTTAATCAGGCGCTGCGCGGAAAGGTTCTAGCTGTGAGCGAGATGACCGCGACGTTCGGACGCTGACTCCGCTAGAATAGTCGCGGATGAAGTTCGCGGCTGAATTTCTGCGCTCCGCCACGATGGTCGGTGAGTATCCCAGCTGGAACAGGATCGAGGTAGCTCTGGCCGGCCGTTCTAACGTCGGCAAGAGTTCGATGCTCAACGCGCTGACCGGCAACCCTAAGCTCGCCCGCATCAGTAAAACTCCCGGCCGAACCCGCGCGATTAATTATTTTGGCATTGGTCCGATACTGACGCTGGTCGATTTGCCCGGGTATGGCTATGCCAAGATGTCAAAGACGGAAGCCACAAAGATTAGCGAGTTGATGAAAGATTATCTTACGAGAAGCGAGCGGCTGGCCGCATTGGTTCTGCTGATCGATGTTCGACGCGGCCCGGGCGATATCGAGCTCGAATTGATTAGGTCAATACCCGCCGAACATGAAGCTCTTTGCGGCAGACCTGTGATGGTAATAGTCGCCGGAACGAAATCAGATAAACTACGCCGTTCGGAACGGGCCGCCGCGCTCAAGCGCTTTGCGAATTTCGGAATCGCGCCAATAATGTGTTCGGCTCATACTGGTGAAGGTATTGAGGAGCTACGCCGCCGAATTCTCCTTGCTGAAGAATGGTTTGGATGATCGAGGGGTGGGGCTCAACGCAGAAGATGCTTCCCGACGTCAGCGTAATCGTTCCCTCGTATAATCGCGTCGCGATGTTGCGTGGCGCCGTTGCGAGCGTGCTTGCTCAACACAACGTGCGCTTCGAGTTGATCGTCGTAGATGATGGCTCGATTGACGGCACCTGCGAGGAGATGGAGCAATTGATCTCGTCGGTAGGCGCGGCTAATTGCGCAGGCTCGATCCATTTTCTTCGGCACGACCGCAATCGCGGCGTAGCGGCCGCGCGGAATATCGGCGCGCGTAGTGCGACGGCGCCGCTGCTGGCTTTTCTCGATTCCGACGATCTCTGGGCACCCGATAAACTTATCCGGCAATTGCAATTTTTCGCCGATAATCCGCGTTGTGAGATCGCGCAAACCGAAGAAATATGGATACGTGACGGCGTTCGTATGAATCCGGGCCGCCGTCACCGCAAGCGCGCCGGCGATTGTTTCATCGAGTCGCTACGAACATGTCTGCTCAGCCCATCGGCGACGATGATACGCACCCCGCTGTTTCATCAGATGAGCGGCTTCGACGAGGATTTAATTGCTGCTGAAGATTATGATCTCTGGCTGCGCATCATGGCTGATTATGAAGTTGATCTGCTGGATGAACCCCTCGTGATACGCCGTGCCGGCCATCCGGGACAATTATCGGCGAGCGTGGCTGCAATCGATCGGTTTCGTATCGTTACATTGCTCAAGCTCCTGCTAAGGGAGAGGCTTTCTGACGTAAGACGGGCAGCCGTCGCCGGGGTGCTCGTAGAAAAATCTCAAATCTATGCTGCCGGCTTGAGAAGGCGCGGCAATTTCGCCACAGCTAATCTAATGGAAGAAATTATTGAATCCGCGCCGGTTTGGAGCGAACAGGCAGACCAGCGGCTCACAGAAATGGTCGAGTTAATTCGGAAAATGATCAAGAATCCGGACGCTAGTGGAGCGAATTTTCGCAGCGAGCACGCCAGTGGAGCCGAACGAGCATGAGCCTGTTCTGAGGAGTGCAATGACGAAGGGAGTCTTCGAGCTGCGTTCCAGAATAGGAGCCCGCGAGCTACGTTAAGGATAAGCCGCGCGAAGGTCGCGCAGATCGAGTCCGCACTTGAATGAAATAAATCCGTCAATGGATGAATCCGTAATTGATGAGCGCATTCGCGCTTGGGCGATGGAGCGAAGGCTGCCGCAAGCACAGCTTGTACGATGGTTGGGCCTGGCTGACGACGATCGTCTCGCGATGCTGAAGCTTGCCGAGTGCTTGCGGATGCGCGCCGGCCAATTTCTGACCGCCTACGAATTGCTCGATGAAATCAGCGTGCGGGAAAGCGCCTCGATTACTTCAATTCTCTCGCGAACCGACCTTTGCCGGGTGATCGAAGGGCCTGGCTCTGCGCCCGGCAGGGCGCGACGCCTGCTCGACGTTCTGCGGGCAATCCGCTTTCCCCGCCTGCGACGAACGACGGAAAGACTCGCCGGCCAAGTCGCGGAGCTCAAGTTTCCGACCAACATTCGCGTTATTCTACCCACCAATCTGCAATCGGATGAGCTGCGACTCGAGCTGATCGCTCACGGCAGTATCGAGTTGAATCAGTTGTTAGAGAAACTGGCTGAAAAGAAGGCGACGCTGTGCCGCCTTGCCGATTCACTGGGTGGCTCAGATGAGATTTGAGCTCGACGCCTTGTTTATCGAGGAAGCCTGCCGGGAAAGCGTCCTTGTCCGGCGCGTGACGGCCCAAATACCCGCTCATATTCCGGTGCGTTACATCGAAGAGGCACGGACAGTGACGCGCGCCGAAACGCAATCGAGCGACACTTTCGCCGCATCGAAACGCCGGATGGTGCTGATGCGGCGTCGCGCCCCCTTTCTGATGGGTTGTCCCGCCGGCGCGCAGGAATTTGCCTGTTGCGGTTATCTTGTGATGGTGCTGGCGTCGAACTGCCCAATGGATTGCAGCTATTGCTTTCTGCAGGAATACGTCGCAGATAATCCGGCTTGGCAAATCTATGCCAACTATCGCAATGTTTTCGACGAACTGGACCGGTTGGGACGCAGTACGCCGAGCCGCTCGTTACGCGTTGGCACTGGGGAGCTGGCCGATTCGCTCGCTTTTGACTCTGTAACTGGTATAAGCCGCGAGTTGGTCCAATATTTCGCCACACGCGAGAATTTGCTGCTGGAACTCAAGACCAAGACGGATGAGATCGATGGTCTACTTGATATCGATCCGAAGGGGCGCACGCTGGTCTCATGGACGCTATCGCCGGAGCGGGTCTATCACAGCTCTGAGCATCACACCGCGTCACCTTCGGCACGGATAGCGGCGGCGGCGCGGGTGCTGGATTCTGGCTACAAGGTCGCATTTCACTTTGACCCCATCATCGCCTATCCGGAAGCTGAAAACGATTATGCCGCCCTGCTCGAGCAGCTCTTCGACGCAGTATCACCGCAACGCATTACTTTCGTCAGCATGGGCGGCTTGCGCCTTACGCCAACTTTGCGGGCGATCGCGCGCCAGCGCTTTCCGCGCGATTCGATGATGCTTGGTGAGGAGGTGCTTTCGTCGGATGGTCGGTACCGAGCCTTTGCCCCGCTGCGATTGAGACTTTATGCGAAGCTGCGCGAGCGAATCGCGCGAGCTAATCCGCAGCTTCCGATCTATTTATGCATGGAAAACGCCAGCGTGCATCATCGGGTGTTTGGCGCGGCGCCCGCCGCTCCTGCCAGTCTCGGCGCCCGACTGGCTGAAAGCTGAGACGATGGCGCGTCGTAATCCCGAATCTTCCTCGCGCCGCGAGAAAGTCGTTTCGATCAATGGACGGGTGCGTCCGCGCAGCGGCATCGCCGCGGTGGATAATCGCGCCCGTGCAATCGGCGTCTTCGATTCGGGTATTGGCGGGCTGACAGTATTGCGTGAACTGGTCGAGGCTCTGCCAGCCGAGGATTTCATCTATCTCGGCGATACTGCGCGGCTGCCCTATGGCACCAAATCGAGCGAGGTGATTATCCGTTACTCGCGTGAAAACACCGAATTTCTACTGGCGAAAGGTATCAAGCTACTGGTCGTCGCCTGTAATACTTCGAGTGCGATCGCCTTACACGAGATTTCGCGAGCTACCATCGTGCCGGTGATTGGCGTGATCGAGCCGGGCGCACGCGCAGCGATCAATGCCTCCCGCGCCGGCAAGATCGGCGTGATTGGCACTGAGGCGACGATCGCCTCAGGAGCTTACACCCGCGCCTTACAGCAACTGCGCCCAGGCGTCGAGGTGTATACACGGGCTTGTCCAATGCTGGTGCCCCTAGTCGAAGAGGGCTGGCTCGATAACGATGTCGCCGAGCGGACGGTTGCCCATTATCTGGAAGGTCTTAAGGCCAGCGGGATCGACACCCTGTTGCTGGGCTGCACGCATTATCCGCTGCTGCGGGAGCTTTTTCAGCGGATTCTCGGTTCCGGCGTCAGCATCGTGGATTCCGCGAGTGCGACCGCGCTCGCGGTGCGCGAGCGATTGGCCGAATTGCGGCTCGGACGGATCCGCGGGGGCGGTTCGCAAAGCTTCTTCGTCACTGAGACGCCAGAGCGCTTCGTGCGCGTGGGGCGCCGATTTCTCGGCCCGCAAGTGGAATCCGCTATCCGCATCGAACGCTGAAAAAAACCTTACAATCCGCTAGAATCTCTTTGCTATTTCCAGAACTAACGAGAATTTTCTCGATCGAGTGAATCCGCATCCATGGCTTCAGCGCTGACTCAGATTTCACAAAAGATTTTCGGTTCGCGCAATGAGCGTGAAATCAAACGGTTACGGCCATCCGTAAGCCGCATCAATGAGCTCGAACCCGATTTCGTCAAGAAAACCGACGACGAACTGCGCGCCTTGATCGCCGAATGGAAGGCGCGTATCAGCGCCCTCGAAGAAAAGGACGAACGAGAAGAGGCGCTCTGGGAAATCCTCCCAGAGGTATTTGCGACGGTCCGCGAAGCTTCCAAACGCACCCTCGGCCAACGCCATTTTGACGTGCAGTTGATCGGCGGGATGGTGTTGCATCAGGGAAAGATCGCCGAGATGAAAACCGGCGAAGGTAAAACTCTGGTGGCGACGCTGCCAGCGGTGCTCAATGCGCTTAGTGGACGCGGCGTGCATGTGGTTACGGTCAATGACTACCTGGCGCGACGCGACTCGGAATGGATGGGGCGCATCTACAATTTTCTCGGCTTGAGCGTCGGCGTGGTCGTTCACGGCCTGACCGATCAAGAGCGCAAGATCGCGTACGGCAGCGACATCACTTACGGCCAGAATAATGAGTTTGGCTTCGACTACCTGCGCGACAACATGAAGTTTAATCTCGAGGAATATGTTCAGCGCGAGCACAACTTTGCGATTGTCGATGAAGTCGATTCAATCCTGATCGACGAAGCCCGCACGCCGTTGATCATATCAGGCGCGTCGGAAGAATCGACTGACACTTATTACATCGTCGATCGGGTGATTCCCCGGCTTAAGCAGGAGGAGCATTTCACCGTCGATGAGAAATTGCGCACGGCCGTACTGACCGAAGATGGTGTCACGCGCGTCGAGCAGCTTCTCGGTGTCGAAAATCTCTACGAAACCCGCAATATCCTGCTGCTCCATCATGTGAACCAGGCGCTCAAGGCCCACGCCCTTTTCAAGCGCGATGTCGAGTACGTGGTCAAAGAGGGTCAAGTTGTAATCGTTGATGAATTCACGGGTCGCATGATGCCGGGGCGGCGCTGGAGCGATGGACTTCATCAGGCGATCGAGGCCAAAGAAAACGTCAAAATCGAATCAGAAAACCAGACGCTAGCGACGATTACCTTTCAGAATTATTTCCGGATGTATAAGAAGCTGTCCGGAATGACTGGCACCGCGGATACCGAGTCGGTTGAGTTTCGCGAGATTTACAATCTCGAAGTCATGGTGATTCCGACCAACCAGCCGATGATCCGGGTTGATAATCATGACGTGGTTTTCAAGAGCGAGGAAGAAAAATTCGACGCGGTAATCGAAGAGTTGAAAGACTGCTACGAACGCGGCCAGCCGGTGCTGGTCGGCACGGTCTCGATAGAGAAATCCGAGCGCGTCGCGCAGCAACTCAAAAAAACCGGGATCAAGCATTACGTGCTCAACGCGAAGAATCATGAGCGCGAAGCGGAATATGTCGCGCAGGCCGGACGGATCAAAGCGATCACGATTTCGACCAATATGGCGGGTCGCGGAACGGATATCGTGCTCGGTGGTAATCCGGAAGGGCTGGCGATGACTGAAGCCGGCACCAAGGACCCCGATGATCCCAACTATCAGCAGGCGCTGGAGCGCTATCGCAAGCAATGCGCTAAGGAACGTGAGCAGGTGCTCGCCGCCGGCGGCCTGCATATCCTTGGCACCGAGCGCCACGAGTCCCGCCGGATCGATAATCAGCTACGTGGCCGGTCCGGACGTCAGGGCGATCCAGGCTCGTCGCGCTTTTACCTCTCGCTGGAAGATGATCTGCTACGTATTTTTGGGGCCGATCGACTCAAGGGACTAATGGGGCGGATCGGGATGGAGGACGGCGTCCCGATCGAGCATCGCTGGATTTCGCGCGCGATCGAAAACGCGCAGAAGAAGGTCGAGGCGCATAACTTCGATATGCGTAAACATCTGCTCGAATACGACGACGTGATGAACAAGCAGCGCGAGGTGGTTTATCATCGTCGCCGCGAGTTTCTGTCGGGTGCGCCGCTTAAAGAAGAAATTCTCGAGATGTGCGACGAGCAGATTGAGGCGATTATCGGCGTGCACGCCGATCCTGAAAAGGACGCGTCAGAATGGGACTGGAAGGAAATCGAGGACGCGTTTTTCAAACAATTCAAATTTCGCCCGGAGTTCCGGAATAACGGCACGGCCTTTGACACGCCCGATGATCTGATCGACGCAGCCACCGAACGGATTCATCAGCTCTACGAACAGCGTGAGGCAGAATTCACTGAATCCGTGATGCGGCAGATCGAGAAAATCGTCACGCTGCAAACCCTCGATGCGCTCTGGAAAGACCATCTGCTCGCGATGGACCATCTCAAGGAAGGTATCGGTCTGCGCGGCTATGGCCAGCTCAATCCTTTGGTCGAGTACCAGAAGGAAGGCTTTGATATGTTCGAAGCGATGTTGCGGGCGATGCGTCAGGACGTCGTCGAGAAAACCTTCTCTGTGCAGGTGCGGCGCGAGCAGGACGTGCAACAAATCGAACAAGCGCCGCGTCCGCAGAAGGTCATGATGACCCACGGCAATGAAACAGTCGCCGCCGACCCTTCTACGGTCAAACGTGATACGGACAAAGTCGGGCGCAATGATCTATGCCCGTGCGGCTCGGGCAAGAAGTACAAACGCTGCCACGGCAAGTGAGTCGGGTCATTCGGGTTTTACTTCCCTATCCCGCTCAGCGCGACCGATTTTTGCAGCATCGTATTGGCCCCAGAATCGTAACTGATAATCAGCGTGCCCGTGCGCGTGCCTGATGCCGCCGGCTGAAAACCGACATTGACGTGCCACTTGGCTCTGCCCGGCAGCAAAACCGGGCAGTCGTTGGTTGCGGAGAAATCACTGTCCGCCACGATACTATCGATTTGCACTGGTGGTTTTTGCCGTCCAGTATTCCTGATTGTTAATCGCCGGGTTTTCGCACTGCCGAGTTTCATCGCTTCGAAATTCAACGCAGCTTTGACTTTCAATCCTCCCAACACCGGCTGCGGCGCGGAATAGCCGGACAAGGGAATAGCCTGAGTTGATTTTGGATTGGAAGTCTCGATTTTCAACTTGCCGGTCAAAATTCCTGACTCACTCGGCTCGAACGTCACCGTAATCGTACAGTTCGCCCCTGAGGCCAGAGTCTCCGGCGACATAGGACAGTTGTTGATCACGGCAAAATTACGGCTAGGCGCCGCGTGATGCTAGTGATGGTCGCATTATTGGTCGATATATTCTGAGCCGTAACGGTTTCAGCGTAATGACCGAGGCCCGCGATCGCAGGCGGATAATCAAGCGTGGCTGGCCCGTACTCGACCCCGCGTGGCTGGCCCGTACTCGACCCCGGATTTACCGGGCGTCGCGGCAGCCGTAGGGATCGGCGTTGGATAGACTACAGGTGTTGGACAGGTGCGTTGCGCTAGCGTAACCGGTGTCGATGGAGTTTGGCTAAAATCAAACGCGTCGGCGAAGTCATTGGCGGAAACATCGCGCGCCCCGAGACTCGGCAGCGCAAACCATTCTTCAATCTGCTTCAGCACCGACGAGAACTCGTATTGCATATGGGAGACGAAGCCGTGTTTGGCCCACGGCGAAATCACGATCATCGGCACCCGCGGTCCCAATCCGATACTATCGACTGCAGGCGGCGGGACGTGATCGTAGAAGCCTCCGAAGTCGTCCCAAGTCAAAAAGATCGCCGTGCTGTTCCATTGAGGTCCCGTCATGACGGCGTTGATCTGCTGCACCGCCCAGTTCTCGCTGTAACAAATCGATCCTGATGGATGATCACTGTTCCCCCGATCAGTCACCAGCCACGAAACTTGCGGCAGATTTCCATTCGCTGCGTCTGTTACGAACTGCGTTGACGGCACGACATTCGCCCACATCGCAGTGTTCCGGATGTGATTGATCGCGTCGAGCGAAGACCAACCATAACCGGAGGTATCCTCGGGCGCAGCATAGTAACGCCAGCTAATTCCTGCGTTCTGCAACAGATCAGGTAAGGTCTGAAAATCAAAGCATGGATATTGTGGTATCGTACCCGCCGTCGTGAGCGTCTGCACTGTCGCAAATGAGGGATCGTCGCAGCCCCATCTACCGCCCGCATTATATGGATTGTTAAACGCACCCCCCGCTTGCGCCCCGACTGTGTATAGATGGTTGGGGAAACTCGGACCTCCCATCGAGGTGAACATGTTATCGCACAGAGTGTAGCTCTGTGCGTACGACCAGTAGTTAGGAATATCGCGCTGATAGTACTGCTTCATGCTGTAATCCGAGCCATCAACTACTGCGCCCGGAATTAGATCGAACCGATCCATCTTGCCGCCATCAACCGCGAGTTGAGAGTCTTCGTATTCATGATCGATATCTCTTGGGATGGAATCGGGTTCTTCGCCCAAAGTGACAGTCTGACCGGTCGAGATTTTTCCGCTGGTTGCGCTGTTCGCGCCGGGAAACGTTCCGAACATATTGTCGAAAGTGTGATTTTCGCGCACAAAGAAAATCACCTGTTTAATCGGTACGCTCTGGGCTGCGATTGGCGTCGCGGTGAACGACACGCTAGCGGCGCTAAACGCGAGAACCAGAGATTTTAGGGTTCTAAAGCGGGCTTTGGACGAAATTATTTTATAATGCATGGATATTATAAATAGTCAGTGATCTTAAAAAGAAGTAATTCTATGAAATAGATGAGAGTCGATACAAATGACAGGTCAAAATGTACGAGAATTTTATCTAAGTGTAAATGGTGGGTTATGACTATCTTGTGGATAGGTTTCCGCTAAATTTAATGTCATCCCAACGGGTCGTCGTCCCGCTTGCAACGTATCCGCCGCGACATTAAGAGATGCACGCGGGAGGCTATTCCGAATGGAAGTACGGCTTGAGCCGGTTGCGATCGAAGGTTTTCGCTGCGCCGGTGTTGTATCAGGGCTGCGGAGCGAGCCTGAACGAAAAGACCTGGGAATTATCGTTGCCGACCATCCCATCAGCGCAGCCGGAGTATTTACTACCAATCAAGTCAAAGCGGCTCCAGTGCTCGTTGCGCAAGAGCGTACGCGCGCCGGGCAACTGCGAGCAGTTACGGTGAATTCAGGCTCGGCGAATTGCTTCACCGGCAATGCCGGCCTGAAGCTCGCGCGAGATTCCGCTGCCGCCCTCGCGGCCGCGATCGGTGCGATCCACTAGGCGTCGTGCCGTGCTCGACCGGCGTAATTGGCCATCTCTACGATTTGGCGAAGTACCGCGCGGGAATCACCGAAGCCGTCGCGCAGTTAGATCGCGATGGGCTGGCTGATTTCGCCACCGCGATCATGACCACCGATACGCGGTCGAAGGTGGCCTCGACACGTATCAGATTAGGCCGGACTGAAATCAGGATAGCTGGATGTGCCAAGGGTGCTGGCATGATCCAGCCGAAAATGGCGACGATGCTGGCGTTTATCCTGACCGACGCCGCAATCAAGCCATCCCAGCTTCGGGCCGTTCTAAAAAACATTCTTCCCGGGAGTTTCAACGCGGTTACCGTGGACGGCGACATGTCCACCAACGACACCCTGCTGCTACTCGCGAGCGGTGCGGCTGGGAATCAAATTCTGGCCGGGCGTGAGTTGACAAAGTTGGAAAGCGCGGTGAGTGGAGTTGCCGAGGCGCTCGCGCGCGAACTGGTACGCGACGGCGAAGGTGCGACCAAGCTGGTTACGATCGAGGTGCGCGGTGCCCGCACGCCCGCTGACGCGGATCGCGTGGCCCGCGAAATCGCAAATTCACCGCTGGTTAAGACTGCCTTTTTCGGCTGCGATCCGAATTTCGGACGGATCGCGATGGCCGCCGGCAAGGCCGGGGTTAGGCTCGATCTCGAGCGCCTTGAAGTCAGCCTCGCCGGTATAAAGATCGCTCGTCGTGGCGCGCTCGACGTAAGCGCCCTTCCCGCGGCGGCGAGCAAAATGAAAGAGCGCGAATTTTCCCTGATGCTCGATCTTAAGCAGGGCAAGGCGCAGGCACGCCTGATGACCTGCGATTTAAGCTTCGATTATGTGAAGATCAATGCGGAATACACGACCTGAACGGCGCGTAATGGATCAGTGAGTTGCGAACAGCCGTCCCGCCCCATATGTAACAATTCCTGCGACAATCCCAATTCCCATACTTTCCAATCCACTGCGCCACCATGGTCGCGTAGTGATCAAAGTTTTAAGCGCACCAACGATAAACAACACCAAAATTGTCGCGAGCGCAGAAGCAAGGATTCCCAGCGGCGGATTCACGACCAAGTAGGGTAACAGCGGCACGGCCGCGCCGATCAGATAAGAGATTCCGACCGTTGCGCCCGATCTGAGCGGCGGCTCACTCACCTCCGCGCCGAAGCCCAGTTCCTCGCGCATCATCACGTTGCGCCAGCGGGTAGGATCGGCGGTGATATGCCCGACGATCTGATCGAGCAGTACGCCGCTAAAACCTTTGTTGCGATAGATGGCGCGGACCTCGTCCCGTTCGCGCTCCGGCCACCGAACGATCTCGTCGCGCTCGCGCCGCTTCTCGCTCTGATAAAACTCGAAATGCGCCCGTGCAGAAGCATAGGCCGCCAAACCCATCGAGACCGCGCCACCGAGCATCTCGGCCATTCCGGCCATTACTACAATCTTCGAACTGTCGAATGCGCCGGCAACGCCCGAGGTCACCGCGAAGGCCGCTACCAGCCCATCGTTCAGCCCGAGCATTAGGTCGCGCAGGCGGTTGCCCCCGGGCGCGTGAATCTTCTCGGTATGATGATCAAGATTGCGCTGCAAAACTGGAAGCGCCATCAGCAATCCTTAATCTTATTCATCAGCGTTTCTCGCGTACACGACTGACGACTTGTTCGTCACGCCACTTCATGGTCGAGATCCGGTCCGGTTCGCTGTAGGAAGTTCCTGCTCGCCGATCAACTTGCGCTCTGACTCTCATATATTGCCGCAGCAACCGTCGCGCAGCTTCGTGCGATGGCTTCCCGCCCCAATAATTATAAAAAAAATTCAACCGCTTCGCACGCGACGCAAATCTTCCGATACTCCGGTCCAGATGCACCAGATTAAGCATCCGATGGCGGAGCGATACCCGGCGCGCATAGCGCACGTCCTCCAAATCCACGAAGTAGATTATAGGTGCGCCGTCGCGCTCCTCGATCATCAGGTTGGTCTCTTGCAGATCGCGAGTATAAATGCCAGCGTCATGTAGGCGGCGGATTTCGTCAGCCGCCCTTTTGGCAATTGCTCGACGTAGCAGCAAATCTCGCGCTCGTGGGAGTGCGAGCAGGCTGAAAATACGCGCATCGTGCAGTGCCTCTGTAACGATATAACTGGCCCAGACCGCGCCGCCGCGCCGCTCCTCAACCATCAGCAGCGGGGTGGGACATGCGAATCCAGCTTCCGCCAAAATCTGCGAACCACGCATTGCCCGCGCCGCACGCGAGCCGAGACCGCGCATCAGCCAGCCTTTGAGCAATCCGGGGCTCTCGATTCGCTTCACGAATAGCTCCCGGCCATCGTGACTGAAAAAACCTGCCGTCGTGCGCGAATTGCGTTTGATCAGCACGAAGCTCGGATCCTCAATTATCGAAGCGAGCCGCCCGGCTAGTCGTCGCCATTCAGGTGATGCGACGAAAATTATCCGCTGCTGCATCTTGGCGAAAGCATAATAGCCACTCGTTCTACTGACGCATGCGCGAGGATGACAAAAGTGAGTGTGTCATCCGCAGGAAGCATTACCAATGCGCCTCACTATTAAGAGTACGCGGGGCAACGAACATCATGTGAGGCTCAGCCGTTGAACTGCTTGCAGAGCCGGCTCCACGTTTCCTCGTCAAATGCTGCTTTGTAGGGGATATAGAACGAGACGCGATCGAGCAGGCCGTCGAAGCGTTCATGGATCTTGTCGCCGATATTGTCGTAAGTGCCGGTCACCGCATAAACATCGAGCATCTCGTCGGTGATTAGTTTCGGCATCGACGCCCAATCGCCCTTGGCCGTCAGCTCGTTGAGCTTGAACGCGACATCGCCCCATCCATGCATATCGAGCACGATCTTATAGGTGCGGGTCGAAGCATAGAAGGATATCTGCTGGCGGACACCCGCTTTGGCGCGTTCGATTTCCTCCTGATTACGTCCGACGATCACGAAAGCGGTAGTGAAGATCGTGAAGTCTTTCCGTGAGCGTCCTGACTTTTGCAGACCCTCCTCGACGTGCGGCAGCAGGTATTCGCGCAGGTACTTCGGCGAGGTAAAGGGATGCGCGTGCAGGCCGTCGCAATGCTCCCCGGCGAGCCGCAGGATATGCTCGTTAACGCCGGCGATATAAATCGGAATCGAATAGTTGTGCGGCTTGGGCGCAAAGAATGGCGTCATCAGTGAAAGATTGTAGTACTTCCCCTGAAACGAAAGTTTCTTGCCTCCCTCGGTCCACGATTTGAAAATCGCCTTGAGCGATTGAATATACTCGCGCAGCTTGGGTACGGGCGGCTCCCATTTGACTCCGTAGCGGCGCTCGATATGCCCTTTTACCTGAGTGCCCAAGCCGAGAATAAAGCGGCCTTTCGATAACGCTGCTAAATCCCATGAGGTGTAGGCCGTCGCCATCGGACTGCGCGGGAAGGCGATCGCGACCGATGGGCCCATCTTGATTCGACTGGTATGCTCAGCGGCGAGCGCGAGCGGCAGGAAGCCGTCGTTGCCCGCTTCCATCGACCAGATTGCATCGAAGCCCAAGTTCTCGGCTCGCTTCGCTTCCGCCGCGACTTCGCTCAGGTCGCGCGTGGTGATTCCGGCATCTAGTTTCATAACTTACCGCGCCTCCGCCTCCGATTCTGCCGTTTCGAGAGTCTCGGAACAAATGGCTGAGTGCGTTTAGAACGCGCAGAGAATCATCGATTTCCGTCTGAACAATTGATGTGATTTTATTGTGATACTGGAGTCACCCGTCAGATTCGAACCGACGACTCGCTGATTCTGGCGCTGCGCTACTCACGATGTCACTGATCTACGATAGTACTCGATTTGCTTTAACATTTAGGCTGTTCGCGAGTTCGAGATACTTCTATTTACTTGCGATTTCACTGACGCCCGTCTAAATGGAAATTCGGCTTAGCCATCGCGTGGTAAATGCGGCAGAACCGCCGCTCTCCGGGCAAACTTTTATTCGGGACAGCGAGCTGACTGAGCGAAACGGTTTACAACATTAATCAGCCGTGGAAATGGGAATGCTCGAACAAAGATTGTCGGAAGGGCCATGCTTATCGCTTCTCGTTGACCGCCGGAACCATTTTCGAGAACACGAAATATCCGCTTCAGATTTGGTTTGAGGTGCTCTGGCAAATCCTTAACTCCAAGAAAGGCGTGAGCGCCAGATTCAACGGCAGAGTGGTTGCGCTTCGTATCAGACCGCTTGGTCCATGTGCATGAGGCTTCATGCTGCCATGTACGATGAAGATTTCCGGCAGCTTAGCTGTCCCTTGCCGGGTTTTGCGATAGATATCGGTTACCCGTGTGCCACCCCTCGCCCTGCCGCATCTAACTCAACTTAGCAGTGGCTCGCTTTTCGGATTTTGGGTCACCAGCTATCTATCAATTAGTTTTAGGCAGCTTGTGTGCCCTCAAGCAACATCAGATTATGGAGAGTAGTATCTTACTGCGAGTGTGCCAAATCCGTCCGATCAACAATATTGCAGCAATGAATGCGAGAAAGCGTCCGCGGATCCTGGAAGCGCCTGCACCTGCAATCACGCCGAATGCATGAAAGCGGCGGATAGATCACTGAGTAGACGATTTTGATCACACCGGTTTTCCTGTGAAACGATGATGGACTCGGAGCCCGCTATCGAGCGGCCGCGATATCGCGCACAGCGGACTTCAGGTGAGTCACTTGCCAGGTAATCGAATTGTGACTTTTGTCGAGGACCTTCTACCACTTCAACTGAACGCCATCAACTGGTCTGAAGAGTGGACGGCAAAGTCATTACAGCCAAGGGTCATCATTGCAAACGGAACTAATAGCTTTAGGTCTGCCTGACTAAAAATGCGCATTTCATCATCGGCCTGCTTAACTCGCTTAATCAAATAAGTCGCAGTCGTGCTGTAATCACCGGGTTCAGCGGATTTACTGGAAAGCCGATCTGAAGTCTTTTAGATATTACCGCGATTTCTGACCTACGGTCTGTTGGGAAGGATTCTAGGATTTAGATTGTGGCTTTAATCGGCCGGAGGAGAGCCGCATCAGCGGCTCTCCTCCATGTACTTGCCTTATTGGCCTGACAGCGATATGTAGCCGCTGCCGCGAAGCGGTACGAAGTACGTCACCTATGTTATGCTGCTTCGTGTTCGAGTTGCTTCCGCTCTTCCGTCCCGATTTCTACCGGAATTTTGCGGCTCGCCAGTTCAGCCGGCAGCGGCATTGTCAGTTCCAGCACTCCGTTCTGATAGTGTGCCTTGATCTGGTCGCTCTTCACTCCGCGCGGAAGAGTTACCGAACGCTCGAATGCGCCGTAGCTGAGCTCCTGATAACCAAACTTCTGATCCCGCTCCTCATTGCGCCGTTCGCGCGTGGCTCGGACCATCAGCGTATCACCGGCCACCGAGACATCGATGTCTTTGGCCTCTACGCCTGGCAACTCAACGCGCATGGTCCAGTTGCCATCTTTGGAAAAGGACTCAACCGCGGGCCACCTGGTCCTCGAATTTGTGTGACTCGGATCATTGAACTCACCAAAAAAACGATCAAACAGGCCATCTATGTCTTTGCGGAACTGATCGATCCACCAAGACGATCCTTTCGGAAACCAGCCATTACGTTCACTGACCATTTCTTGTCACCTCCTTGATTGAGGTCTGGCTCATTTCACTTGAGCCTCATCAAAAAAGTAACGCAGGAGCGCCGGTCTGCAAGTGTTCAGGCCGGCTTGGTGCTGACAAGAAGATTCCCGTTGAGCATATATGGATAATCAGTCTGGCGCTGCAAGGAGGCGCCTCTAATACTCACCTATAGAAAACTTCTCATTCAATTGTCAGGCTAGTGCAGTCGATCGAGGGGCGAGTTGATCACCTCTCAACGGCGCCGGAATCAGCCGGAGAGTGTTTGAATCAGCTTCTCGAAGTTCGGCGGTTTGGGAAGATTGTGATCGAACCCGGCTGCTTCGAACGTCTGCCGATCCGCTAAGGTTCCATATCCCGTAACTGCGATTAGCCGCGAATCGCGAGTCCCCGGAATCGTGCGCAGCCGGCGCGCCAGTTCATAGCCATCGATATCTGGCAGTCCGATGTCAATCACGCAGGCGCGCGGCCGGTGCGCCGCGACCAGTCGCAATGCTTCGGCCGCGTCCTCCGCTGTAATCACTTCATAGCCGCGCAGCTTGAGCAACTCGGCCAAGAGATGGAGCTGGTCAAGATTGTCGTCCACTACCAATACTCTTTTGGCTGAAATGTGCGCCTTAGTCGTACCAGTCTCTCCGCTTAGGGGCAAGCGCACCATAAACTCTGCGCCTTTGCCCTCTCCTTCACTGTGCGCCTCAATCGTACCGCCGTGCATCTCCACTAGAATCTTGGCCAGCGCCAGTCCCACTCCCAGACCAGTCTTTGTGGGGGACTGCGGCTGAGCCGGCGCCTGAAAGAACACATGAACAGCTGCGGCAGGAGCGCGGGACTGATTCCTGCCCCAGTGTCCTGCACGCTCAGAACCGCCATATCCGCTTCCGGCGCCAGCTTTACCCTAACGGTCCCTCTCGCCGGAGTGAATTTGAGCGCATTGCTGAGCAGATTGATCAGCACTTGCGCGATGCGCGTCTCATCGGCGGAGACGGCCAGCGGCTGGTCGGGAACGTGAACCTCCAGGTTCAGGTGCTTGGCCGTAAAATCATCATGCAGAGTCTCGAAAGCATGCCGTACGGGTATGCGCAAATCGAGCCTTTCGGTCCGCAGCTGGAGTTTGCCATAGTGAAAGCGGCTCATGTCCAGCAGATCGTCAATCAGTATGGATTGATGCCGCGCCTGCCGCTCGATGCGCTCGACCGCTTCCTGCATACGCCGATCGGCGCTGGGCAGATTCTTGAGCAACTGCATGCCCAGCAGAATCGGCGAGATCTGATTGTGCAGCTCATGGGAGAGCGTCACCAAGAAGCGATCACACTGTTCATGTAATTCTCGGGCTTCGCCTTGAGCAGAATTACGCTCATCCTCGGCGGCCAGGGTGTAATGCAAGACTGACACGTTCATGCTGCGATCGACCACATCGACGATCAGATTACGCGTCCGTTCGATTTCCTCGGAGCTCACTTCCGGCCCGACGATCTCGCCTATCATCCCGATGAGCACCCGCCGGAAAATCTGCAACTCACGCAGCAGCGGAATAATGGAATAGCCGAGCTCACGCCGATTGCGGCCATGTTGGGCGGCTTCTTCCTTGGCTCAACCGAATCCTCAACGGGCACGAACGAAATTCGGCTTGCGTTTTTCGGTAAGCGCCTTTACTGCCTCCTTGTGATCCTGAGTGGTGAGGGTCAGCGCTTCGTAGGCGAGACCCGTATCCATGATCAGATTGGCTTGTTGCTTGAGCCACTTGTTTACAGCGAGCTTGCTCCATCGGATCGCCCAGGTCGGCCCGTCGGCAAGTCGTTGCGCGAGTTCCCGGGCCTTGGGCAGCACCTGATCGGCAGGTGGCGCGTAATTCACCAACCCGATGCGGGCGGCATCGGCCCCGGTGATCGAATCGCCAAGCATGAGGAATTCTTTCGCGCGATTCGGTCCAATCAATAGCGGCCAGATCACCGCACCACCATCCCCGGCGACTGCGCCCAACGCAACGTGGGTGTCGGCGAGCTTCGCGGTCTCCGCCGCCACCGTAACATCGCAAAGCAGGGCGACATTGGCCGCAAACCCGAGCGCATCACCATTGATCGCGGCGACGATTGGCTGTTCGACATCGAGTAGGTTCTCGATCACGCGACGCCCATCCGCCATCACGATGCGCCGCCCGCCACGCCCTTTGCTTTTGATGGGCTTGTCGCGGCTAGTGATATCGCCCCCGATCGAGAAAGCTTTGCCCGCGCCGGTCAGCAGGATCGCATTAACGTCGCGATCCTCGGCCAGATCCAGCCAGATCTGTTCGAATTCGTGATGCAATGCGGCGTTCACCGCGTTGAGGCGATCAGGCCGATTCAAGGTAACGGTTGCAACTCGCTCAGCAACTTCAACCGTCAGAAATTCGTAAGCGCTATAATCCATCATGGATTCATGTCCTCCTCGGTTTCGGTCAGATAGCTGGTCCGGCGCTCGCAATACCCGCAGCGCAGTTAATATCCCTCTACAGGGTGCTGCCCGATATGGACGCCATACAGCCGCGTTCCCGCGATTGTCAAGGTAGCGCATGAGCGCCAGTTGCGCTGCGCTCATGCGCGGTTCCGCAGGGGAAAGCCTCGCCTCTTCTAAGACCTCTCATGAAGGAGTAGGACAGCGCTGAGGAGAATCTCCTGCCATGCCAAAAATCACCGCGAGCAATTGTGAAATGTACTATGAAGTGGACGATTTTACGGCGCCGTGGCGGTCGTCCGAGACGCTCTGGATTCAACATGGCTTCGGCCGCAATCTGCGTTTCTGGTCACACTGGACGCCACTGCTCGCTGGCCAGCTCCGCATCCTGCGGCGCGATATGCGTGGCCACGGCCAATCCGCCGATCCCGGTCCGGCTCACCAATGGTCTGCCGAGGAATTGCTGCTCGACATGAAAGAATTCCTCGACGCGCTTGGCCTGGATCAGGTTCATTATCTTGGCGAATCGATCGGCGGAACGCTCGGGATCGCTTTCGCCGCGCGCTGGCCCGAGCGCCTGAAAAGCCTGACGCTTCTCGCTGCGCCGACCTCGATTCCGCCTCGTGTACAAAAGCTCTTTGCGCTGGGGTATGAAGATTGGCCGACCGCTCTCGGCACGCTCGGTTCCAGTGGATGGGCCAAGGCGCTGATGGAATCCGGGGGTGGCCTGACTGGGGGTGACCCGGCGCGGACCCAATGGGTAATCGACGAGTGGGCCCGCACACCAACTCACGTCTTGCAGGGCTTGTGTCGTGCCGTGCCCAGCATCGATGTTGCACCACTCCTGGCTCAAATCAAGGTGCCGACTCTGGTTCTCGCGCCAGCCAACAGCATCTACGAACCTCTGAAGGCGCAGGTCGCGATGCGTGATGCGATCCCGAATGCGCGAATCGCCGTCATCGATGGCAAGGGCCACGAAATCTATGCCGACCAGCCTGAAGCCTGTGCCGCGGCAGTGCTCAAATTCATTGGATCGCTGCGCACTTAGCCGATTGTCTGATCGTCAACGAGTTGATGCGCGGGCTTTACTGCTCTGCGCGGAAAGCAGTAAGGACCCTGTATGGCGCAGGATTTTGATCCGATTCTGACTGAGGTGATGCGGCATGAACTCATCTCCGCTTCGGAGGAGATGAACATCACCATGAAACAGACCACCCGCTCGATCGTAGCTAAAGAGGGCGGCGATTTCTCCGCCGGTCTCCTCGATCCCGCAGGACGGGTGATCGCACAGGCGATTCCTTATGGACTCGGTTATTTCACCGCGGTGATGCCGTACATTCTGGCGAAGTATCAAGGCAAGTTCCGCCCCGGTGATGTGATCATCTCCAACGATCCATATGGCGGTCTTTCACATCTTCCGGACATTGCGCTCGTAATGCCGATCTTCTGGCGCAACGAGCATCGCGGCTTCGCAGCCGTGGTGCAGCATCACACGGATATTGGGGGACGTTTCCCGGGCGGGATGGGACTCCCATGCGCTCAGATTTACGAGGAAGGTCTTCGCCTGCCCGCGGTGCGGTTTTATGAGAACGGACGACCAATCGAGTCCGTGCGCGAGATTATTGCAGCCGCGGTGCGTGCACCCGACGACGTTCTCGGAGATCTGGAAGCGGGTATAGCCGCCTGCCGTCGTGGCGAGCGCGCCTTTACCGCTCTGTTCGAGAAATACGGCTCGGCGAAAGTTATCGATTGCTATCAGCATCTGCTCGCGCATAGCGAAAAATTAATGCGTTCGGTGATCAGTTCGATACCGGACGGCCGCTATACCGGCGCGCAGACCTTCGACGATGGTAGTGGCACGCGGGTGGAAATTGTCGTCACGTTAATTGTCGAGGGCGACAATCTCACCGTTGATTTTACGGGCACCGGGCCGCAAGTGGCGAACGCGCTCAATTGTCCCCCCGATCTTATTGGCAACTTCATTTGCAATAATGTTTTCATCGCCTTGCTTGGGAGTTCGGACGTTCCGATCAACTCGGGCCTCTTCGTTCCCATCCGAACGATCACGCCTGCAGGCTCGTTGCTAAATCCACGCTTTCCCGCCGCCGTCGGTTCGCGCGGGCAGGTCTTGTGGCGGGTTTACGATCTCGTCTGTCAGGCGCTTGCGCTGGCGATCCCGGATCGCATGCCGGCCGCAGCCGAAGGCGGCGTGAGCATGATGGTTTTTACCGCGGCGAATCGTAACGGAGCGGGTGAGTCGATGATGACCGAAATGTACGCGAGCGGCTGGGGCGGTCGCCCCAATAAAGATGGTCTCGATGGCACGATGCCGGTGGCGATGACCGGCTTTCGCACCAACTCGGGCGAAGCGTTTGAGCAGGAATTGCCGGTGATGCTCGACGGTTTCGGTTTTGTGCCGGACACGGGTGGCGCGGGCGAGTTCAGGGGAGCTCTGGCGGTCTATCGCCGTTGGCGCTTTCTGGCTGATGGTCGGGTGATGCTGCGCACCTGCCGCGTCGATTCATTGCCTTATGGACTCGCCGGGGGAAATGAGGGAGCCCCTTTCAAAGCAATCCTGACTTCCGGCGGGCAAACAACCGAGTTACCGCGCAACATCATGATTGATTTCACAGTCAAGGCGGGCGACCTCCTCACACATATCCAGCCGGGTGCGGGCGGATACGGATCCCCGTATCGCCGCGCTCCAGCACGCGTGCTCGAAGACGTCCTCGATGAGAAGATTACGCCGGCTGCCGCCGCGCGTGATTACGGAGTCGTGATCGATGATCTCGTCAAGCATGGTATCGATCCCGCTCGAACGGCGGCCCTGCGTGAACGACACGCAAGCGGAAGAACGAAATGACACGGCCGCCCCGCATTGCATTCGATATTGGCGGAACTTTCACCGACATCATCGTCGTTAACGGTGACGGGCAGTTACGCACTTTCAAGATTCTTTCGCTTCCTGAACAGATTGCGGGCGAAATTCGGCTGCTGGTCGAGGATGCACTGAGACGTAGTGGCTATGCCGAGTTGGGGAACCTGGTCCACGGCACCACGATCGGTTCTAACACGCTGCTGGAAGGCAAGGGGGCGATCACCGGTCTGCTAACTACGCGCGGATTCCGTGATGAGCTTGAAATCCGGCGGATGGCGCGGCCGCCGGTGTTCGACTTTCTCTGGGAGCGAACGCCACCGCTGATTCCTCGCCGGCGACGGACCGAAGTGACCGAGCGTATAACCGCGCAGGGTGAGGTTTTCTCGCCCTTGGACTTGGCAGAGGCTCGACAGGCCATAGCTTCGCTCCAAGCGCAGGGCGTCGAAGCGATCGCGATCTGCTTTATTAACTCGTTTGCAAATTCACTCCATGAACAGCAGACTGCCGCACTTGCTCGTGAATTGGCGCCCGCCGCGATGCTCTCGGTTTCACATGAGGTACTGCCCGAAATTCGCGAGTACGAGAGGATGAGCACGACCTGTATCAACGCGTATTTGATGCCGGTCGTGAATCGCTATCTGGATTCACTGGCGCGTGAACTCGGCGGTTACGCACGAGGTTTGCGGATTATGCAATCGAATGGCGGCGTGATGACTGCGGATCACGCGCGACACCATCCGGTACAACTTATCGAATCTGGTCCGGCTGCGGGCGCGTTGGCAGCCGCGGCGCTAACCCGCCAAATCGGTATCGAACGTGCGGTCTCCTTTGACATGGGCGGGACGACGGTAAAGGCCGGTTTAATTGAAAGCCACGCACCTGTCGAGAAAAACGAAATGGAGGTCGGTGGCGCCGCCAACGCGAGTGCTCGCTATAACCGCGGGGCTGGTTATACGCTGTCGATTCCGGCTTTGGATATCGTTGAAGCGGGCGCCGGAGGCGGCAGTATTGCCTGGATCGATGAAAGCGGCGCTCTGCGCGTCGGACCGCTTAGTGCGGGCGCGGCGCCGGGGCCGGCGTGCTACAGACGGGGCGGGCTTAGGCCAACGATTACCGACGCCAACGTCGTCCTCGGCTACATGAATCCGCGCGCGATTGCGGGCGGCGCCGTGGCGCTCGATCGCGCGGCAGCAATTGAGGCTATCGAACGGGAGCTCGGTTGGCGGCTCGGGCTGTCCGTGCAGGAAGCCGCCTATGGCGTCTATCAGGTGGCGAACGCCGCGATGACGCGGGCGATCCGCGCGGTCACGACCGAACGGGGTCGCGATCCGCGCGACTATGCTCTGATCGCGTTTGGCGGAGCCGGTCCGATCCACGCCGCTGATCTCGCGACAAGTCTTGGTATGAAGCAGGTCTGTGTACCGCTTTTCCCGGGGCTGTTCAGCGCTCTCGGATTGATGATGGCTGACCTGCGCTACGATTATGTACAAAGTATCCCCGGTCCTCTCGACTCGCTCGACATCCCTGAATTGCAGAAGAAATACGACGCTCTCGCCACGCGGGTCGCGGCGGAGGTAACGAAAGAGAACGTCGATACGCGGCTGCTGAAGCTCGAACGCTTCATGGATCTTCGCTATCAGAGGCAAACGTCGGAGCTGACGCTGGCCGTGCCGGATCCGCTGCCGGAGTCGTCATTCGCCGCGATCATGGCGGAACTCTTCCACGAGGAACATGAACGCACGTATGGCTATCGGCGGTACAACGAGCCAATCACCATAGTCAATCTGCGACTTAAAGCGCTTGCTTCGACGAGTAACATTACATTCGCAGAACTAGCTGAGCACTTTCGCTACTCGATCCCCATGTCCCAAAGCATCGATGAAACCCGCTCGGCATACTTCGGCCCAGATTTCGGAGAGCAGCCAATCCGCATCCTGTCGCGCACCGCACTGCTCGAAAAGAGTCTGGAAGGCCCTATCGTCCTGGAGGAATTCGACACAACGATCGTGATTCCCCCGCGATGGACTGTCTCACTCGATCAACTCGGCAATGTAATTTTGGTCGCGACTGGATAATCACGTGCGTCGAAAGGAGAGCCATAAATTATGTCAGTGAAAATTCATCCCATGATCTGTGGATGGCTGGAATTGGCCGCTGCGGGTATCCTCGCCAACGAACCCGGTCGGATTAAACTACCAATCCCGAGTTACTTGATCGAGCATCCGAAGGGTCGCGCCATTTTTGATACCGGCCTTCACCGAGAGCTTCAGCACGATTCAAGCCGTATCGGCCCGCTCGCTAAGGCCTTCACGGTACAGTTCCAGGTTGGAGAAGAATTGGCTGCACGGCTGACGACGCGCGAGGTCGATCCGTCCCGCATCGACTACGTGATCAATTCGCATTTGCACTTTGACCATGTCGGCGGCAACGTCGATTTGCCCAATGCAAAGCTGGTAGTGCAACGTCGTGAATGGGATGCCGGCGCGGATCCCGACCAGATACGCCGCAATGGTTATAATCGCGCGGATTTCGATCTCGGCCATCAACTCCAGTTGATCGATGGCGAGCATGATCTGTTCGGCGATGGTAGCGTGGTTTGCCTACCCACCTACGGCCACACGGCAGGTCATCAAGCGTTGCGGGTCCGCACGGAGAGTGGCGAATACATAATGACCGCCGACTCATGTTATATGCGCAAAGTGCTCGAAGAGATGATCCTGCCGCCGTTCGCGTTTGACTATGATGCGATGCGTGAGGTGATCGAGGGCTACCGCAGGATGGAACGGTCCGGCAGCCGACTAATCTTCGGCCACGATGCGGCGCAATGGAAGGCCGACGGGTCACTCACGATCCCTCTCGTATAGGCCTCGCATTACCCGGGTTTCAGCATTGCGAGGACCGAGTGATGCGCTTGATTGAAAAGGTAGAGACTGGCGGTGCTTTACTATAGTCCCAGGAATGGTGAAACGATCCGCCAGAACTCTGCCGATCTTTCGAGATGTGGAAAATGGCCGCAGTGATCAATTAGCTCCAAACGTGCCCCGGCAATCGAGCGGCGATACAGTTCGGCGGCGGCAACTGGTACGATCCGATCCTCGCGTCCCCAGACCAGTAATGTAGGCGCCGCGCGCAGACGTCCCAGCAGCGGCGGAAGACTGGGATCATGCATATAAGGTTTCCAACAATAGCGCGTGGCAGCCTCACGATTTATGACCTGCGCTTCGCGGTCCTCTGCAGCCGGTCTCTTGCCGAATAGAAGCTCATAATCGGCCACCTGATTGACGTCGAAGAACGACAGACGGCGGGTTCCCTCGCTACCGTGGAGAAAGATGTCGGCAATCTCGCCCTCGTGAGGACGCACGCCGGCAGCATCGACGAGCAGCAATCGCTCGACCAGTTGTGGCGCCATCACGGCCATTTCCGCAGCGAGCCAGCCGCCGATGAAATGCCCGGCAAGAGTCGCGCGGTTTATTCCAAGTTCCTGCAGAATCCAGAGATAGAAACGCGACAGATCGAGGAAAGATTCCAGCCACGGTGGGCGGTCGGAACCGGCAAAGCCCGGATGGGTCGGAACATAGACGGTAAAGTTGCGCGCGAGCTCATCATGCAGTCGGAGCCAGCCCAGATTACCTTCGCTCCCGTGTAACCAGATCAAAGGCGCGCCCTTGCCTCCCACGAAGTACTGGATCAGCGCGCCACCTACGGTTACGGATTTCGATTCGAATGCGCTTGCCATAATCAATCTCGTCCGGAATTCGGTATCGCTCGCGGATCCTACTTGCTAACCGGTTTGCTTGCCGTGACTCGGTGCGAGAGTCTAATCATGGCGTCTGCTCGAACGGACCGGGCAGTCCCAGCTCCTTCCCCATTTCGTGCACCGCCGGTAATACCTCTTCTTTCATTAGCTGGAGGCATCGCATCGTGTCCTTGTGGGCAATTGTGCCGTCATTCGTCCACATTCCGAGAATGCCGGGGCGCAGAACTTCGAGACCCTCGCGGATTTTGCGGATGACAGTTTTTGGACTGCCAACTACAACCCGATTGCTGGCGACAACCGCATCCCATCCGGCCGCATCGACGCCGCCGTAAAGCGCGTCGGGCCGGATCGAATGTTTATACTGTTCGAGAATTCTCTTGGAACCCTCGCGCGAGTTATAGCCCGGAGGCGCCATGAAATCACCGGGCATTGGAACCCGCCCGATACCAGCATTGCCAATCAGAAACCCTCGACCAACTTCGGAGGCTTTCTCATCGGTGTCCTGCACATGGATCCGCCATAGATAACCGAAATTCTGGGGGCCCGGCTCATAGCCAGTCTCGGCTGCGGCCTTGCGATACAATTCGGTCATCTGCACCGTCACCTGCGGGTCGGTCTCGAGATAGATGTAGGGATAATGCTTACGGGCAGACCACTCGAGTGTCTCGGGACTGCCGAGACCGGGGATCCAGATTGGCGGGTGAGGCTGTTGTAGGGGTCGTGCGAACGGATTTACTACTCGGAACTGATAGTGCTTACCTTCCCATCGGAATGGCCCCGGCTGAGTCCAGGTTTTCAGCACTAGATCATGCGCCTCCTCGAAGCGCTCGCGGTTATGCACCGGATTGGTGTTGGTCGCCCAGCTTTCGACACCGGTTCCGCGAACGAAGCCCGATACCAGCCGTCCGCGCGAGATCATGTCGATTTCGGCCAACTCCTCGGCTAGGCGTAGCGGATTGTCAAAGATTGGCAAAGGATTTCCGAGCAGAACGATTTTAGGTTTGCGCGTGATGCGCGCCAGAATCGCCGCCTCAAGATTCATCGCGGCGCCCATGCAGGTAGGCGTATTGTGATGCTCGTTGAGCATCAGGCCGTCGAAGCCCGCCTCTTCGGCAAATTGGTACTCGTCGAGATATTCGTTATAGAGATCGGCGCCCAAAGCCGGATCGAAATTGCTATTCGAGAAGGTAAGCCGCACGGCACTGCGAAAGCTGCGGCGCACATCCTCTTCCGTGTAGGCGATGTACGGGCGTTCAGTAAAGCGCATCACGAACATTGCAGAATCTCCGTCCAAATTACTGAGTCGCGGGATCAGCCTACTACGGCCATAACCCAATGGGGCCGTATCACGCAAACCGCTTTATCGATTAACTGGATCGATACTTAATCCCGCTGCGTGGAGAACCTCCTCGGTATGCTGGCCGAGCATCGGCGGCGGCACCCGGATTGCATTTGGAGTCGCCGAAAAACGCGCGACCGGCCGCACCGTTTTGATCGTTCCAGCCACCGGATGGTCGATCTCGGCAATTACCTCGAGCGCCGCCATCTGCGGATGCGCTAGCAGCGAGGGATAGTCCATGATCGGCACGGCGTCGCCTCCGATGCTCTTGATTAAATCGATAAGCTCCTCGCGGGTTCGATTCGCGAACACCGCTTCCCAGATCGGCTTCACCTCGGTCGCGTACCGCCCAATACTGGTTGCAGCACGCCCGTAATCGGCAAATCGCGGATCGGCTAATACCTCCTCCATACCAAGTTCCATCACCAGCCGGTCCCAGTCTTCGCTGTTGGCTCGACGGAGGATGAAGTAAAACGCACCGTTTTTGGCTTGATAACCATAATCGGGCGGCTTGACGTAGTGGTCGAGATGGAAGCCGTACCAGTCGTCAGGATCGCTCATCGAGGTCCACATAATCCCGCGCATGTGGAGCAGCGAGCCGAACTCGCTGACCGCGACGCGCTGACCCTCACCGTGCTTCAACCGATGAAACAGTGCAGCGAGAATCGCCTGCGCAGCAAAGATTCCGGTATTGAGACTGGCGACATCGGCGCCGAGTCGCACTGGCGGATCGCCGATCCGACCTAGAGACGCGGTGTATTCAGCCATCGCTTGAACGACGAGTTCGGACCCGGGCGCGTCACGCAAAGGCCCCTCCTCGCCGAACGGGGTGAGCGAACAATAGACCAGCTTCGGATTCAAACTCTGGAGCTGCGCGTACGACAAGCCAAGCTTTTCCGCCGCGCCCGGACCGCAATCCACGACAAGCACATCAGCGTCACGCGCCAGCCGAGCGGCGGCCTCGCGACCCGGCTCATCCTGTAGATCGAGCACGACGCTTTTCTTGTTACGGTTGAGACTCAGGAAAACCGCGCTCTCGCCCTCGACGAACGGTGGTCCGATGCGACGCGCGAAGTCGCCCGCAGGCGGCTCGATTTTGATAACTTCGGCGCCTGCATCACCGAGCTGCATCGTGCAGAACGGACCGCACAGCCCTTGGGTTAGATCGAGAATACGAAAACCTTCGAGACTTCCGGCGGCATTCATTTCGACGTACCGGCATTGCGTTGCTCAATAATCCCGAGTTCTCGCAGCACCTCGACCGTGTGCTCGCCCGGCAACCCACCGGCGCTAATCGGTCCAGCCGGCGTTCGCTCGAACTTCCATGGAAGGCCGTCTATATGCATTCGGCCCCAATGCGGTGTATCGATTTCGACGATGTGCTCGTTGTCGCGGACCTGTGGATGATGTCGCAATTCCTCGAAGGTGAGAAACGGCGCATTGGGCACGTTCTCGTTCCGCAAACGAATCACCCACCACGCCGCCGGCTTGGTCTTGAAGCGTTCCGCGAGAATTCCGGCCAACTCGGAGCGTCGCTCAACACGGGCCGGATTGGTTGCGAAGCGAGGATCGTTCATCAACTGTTCGAGCTTGAGCGCCCGGCACAAACCGGTCCACTGCGCGTCATGCTCGACTCCAACAGCAATATACCTGTGATCCTCGCACTCAAAGGCCTGATGCGGTGCAGTGGTGGAGGCGGCGCTGCCCAGCGGAGCAGGTTGTTGACCGGTCGCGAAGTATTCGGCGAGCCGCGTCGTTTGTAGCGCCATCGCGGCAGTCAGCATCTCGATTTCAATCAGTTGGCCTCGTCCGGTCCGTTCGCGCGCGATCAGCGCCTGCAGAACGGCCTGCGTGATAGTGGTGGCGGTCGTAAGATCGAGATGCGCCAGGTGCCTATACATTTCGCCGCGCCCGTGTTCGGGGCCGGTGATACTGCACCATCCACAGAATGACTGCACGGTCGGGTCAATCCCGGCTTCCGTTGCCATCGGACCGGTGCGTCCGTACGCCGATGCCGCAACGTAGATCATCCGCGGATTGACCTTAGCGACGACTTCGTAACCCAGTCCCAGCCTTTCAACCGCGCCGGGACGCATATTTTGCACAAAGACATCGCTTTTCTCGACGATCTTAAGTGCAATCGCGCGGTCGGCTTCTTTCTTGAGGTCGAGCTCGATCATCCGCTTGTTGTGATTTGCGGAAATATAAAGAACCGAACTCCCCTTGATCATCGGCGGCACGGCGTGCGAGAGCCGATCACCACCCGGCGCTTCGACTTTGATAACGTCGGCCCCGAGCGCGCCCAACAGTTTAGTAGCCCAGGGTCCGACCGCCGCAATCGTAAGATCGAAGACGCGAATGCCATCAAGAATTTTTGCTGCCAAGACTTCCTCCTGACCCCCGACTAAGCCATACCCATACATTTATGAGAACTTCTACATGGGCCAACGTCAGATGCAATCGCGTGGAGTTTGCGCGCCACGATCCGTTAGCCGAGCGGCAGGCGGCCAGAGTATATGAAGAATCAGGAAGCTCGTCCGGGGTTATAGCAACTTAGCACAAGGGAAGGGCCTGGCAATGTTGGATTTATTGATTCGCAATGGCGAGGTTGTCACGCCTCAGGGTGTCGGGCGGTGGACAGTGGGTGTCAGCGGTGAACGGATCGCGTACGTCGGTCTCGATGATCCCTCGCTGGAGGCTGGCCGGACGATTGACGCCGCGGGAAAGCTTGTCGTTCCGGGCGGGATCGAGCCGCATGCTCATCTCGACATTTTCGACCTCACCAACCCGGACAGCGGCCGGTCCACGCTGGGGCCCGAAGAAGACACCCGCGGGATGGCTTTTGGCGGGACCACCACGCATTTGGACTTCTGCTTCGTCGAACCGTCGATGGAGATCACGAAGGCAATCGAGGAACGCTGCGCACGATGGCGGGGGAACTCCTACGTCGATTACTCATTTCACGTCGGCCTGATGGGCGCATTGCCACTGAAGACCTTTGACCAAATCGCCGACGTGATTAAGCTGGGCTTTCCTAGTTTTAAGGTTTTCACCACCGATGTTTTACCGCCTCATCCGAAGCGCATCCCGCTGCGACTCGATATGGGGCGCATCCAGCTTGCTATGGAGAAAGTGGCGAAGAACGACGGCATTATGGTGGTGCACGCCGAGGACGACGAGCTCGTCCAGTTCAACTATCAAAGGTTCGCAGAAGAGGGTCGCACGGACGGGCACAATTTACATTTAGTCCATACCAAGCTGTCGGAGGAACTTGCCTTCGAGCGCATCATCCGACTTGCCAGAGCTACCGACGCGGCAGTCTATTTCGTCCATACATCTGCGCGCGAAGGCGTCGAGGCGGTCGTCGAGGCTCGAGGACATGGCCGGCCAATATACGCTGAAACTCTTCATCAATATGCACTGTTTACCGCCGATGACTACAAGCAGCCGCGTGGTTTTTGCCACCATACTTATCCGTCGCTGAAATATCCTGATGATCACAAGGCCTTGTGGCAGGGATTGGTCGATGATGGCGTATCAACGATGGCGACCGACGAGTTTCCCACAACGCTCGAGCATAAGCTTCTGGGCAAGCGTATCGACAATGTGACCGGCGGAAATCTCGGCGCCGAGGCGCGCATGGGAATCACCTATACTGAGGGTGTGGTGAGGCGCCGCATGTCTTTGCAACGCTTTGCTGAAGTGACTTCGACGAATGCGGCGCGGATTCTCGGCCTATATCCGCGCAAGGGGGTTATCGCCGCCGGCAGTGATGCGGATATTGTTTTGATCGATCCGTCCATTAAGAAGACTCTCACGCGCGACGATTTCCACGTTAGCGATTACAGCCCATGGGAGGGCTGGCCGGTAGAAGGATGGCCGACTACGACTATCTTGCGCGGCAAGGTTATCGTGGAAAAGGGCCAATTGTTCGGCAAGCTTGGCGACGGCCAGCTGGCGCCGCGCAAGATTAATCCTGTGGTGCTCCGTCGTCCCGCGAGTTGAGCTTGGTGTCGCGCTCAAAGTGTACTACAAATAGCGCAGTTCGAGTGAAGAATTATTGTCGCAAAGCTCCACAACACGGAGGAGATAAAAATGCCGAATAAAGATTTTGAAGTTCAACAGTTACTACGAGCGTACCGTAAGGGGATCATCTCCGAGGAACTCCTCGCTCAGCAGCTGGATCAGCTTGGCGAGAGCGCCGATGAGGTCAGCGTTCCGAACGTCTTTGTACATCGCACCGACGGAACCAAGATGAAGCAGCAAATCCTGGGCAAAACTCCCCAAACTGAATCGATGGTCTTTACCATCCCGCCGGGATTCAGCAATGACCGCGAGAATAGTCATAAAGGGGACCAGCTCATTTACGTAATCGAGGGTAAAGCTACCTGTCGGGTTTCGGGCAAAGAATGTGAGATCAAGGCGGGCGATTTCGTAACGATTCCAGCCGGCGCACCTCATACACTGCGTACCGGGGCTGATCGGTTATTTGCACTAACAGTCTTTGCGCCGCCCGAAGCGAGTTAGACATTCGGATCAGAGAGCGGGCTATCGAAGAGTTCTTGACAGCCCTGCTCGAAATCACGGGCGATCTGGCTGGCGGGGGACATGCCGCTAGCGCTGTTCCCTAGTTCAGATACGATGACCGAACAGTTGCCTGAAGTCACGCACGCGTACTGCCCTTCGACTGAGGCCATTTATTTTAATAACAACCACCTCCAGGCGAGCATGTTCGCGGTCGAGCTCTTGACGAAAGTTGTGAAGCAATTGCACATTGGCGTGTATTTTAGAAGGTCCTTTTGAAACTTTCTCCGGGGCTTTCTATATCTCCTGCGTCAATGGCGAACAATGCCATATGTAATCTGGACACATGTTCCCCAACAGCCCGTTCCTTGATGTGCGCGGAGCCTTGAAGCAGGCACGCCTCTATCGCGGGACTATCCCTGAACAATTTGGATTAAAGGGCCATTTTACAGTATTGGCTTGTTCAAAAAGCGACGCCCGTTGCCAGCCCGAATCCTGGAGAAGGCGCATGGAATCCTAATGTGCCACTGTTATGGTCTTGCGTGAGCGTGATGCCCGACTGCAAGAACAGATGGCTGTTGAGTAAGCTTAATTTGAGGTTGAGGGCAGCCTGGTCAAAAAAAGATCCCCCTTGGTTCTTCCCTTTGATTTTGAAAACACCAACTCCTAATGAGGCCAGGACGCTCAAGCTCGCCAAATCGCCATGCTTGAGACGATCGGGGCCCATGCGATCGCGAAGATCGCGGCCGCAGAGTCCTTAGCCCCATCGTCAACGGCGACCGTTCCTGTAAAGCCGGTGCTCAAACTCAAGTTTTTCCCGCCGAGCAAGAAAAGCCCCTTCACTGCCACCTGAAGCCCGGTAACTCCAGGTTTAAAGAGGTTCGACCAAGTCGTGCTCGTACCAAACTGGTATTGAGTGGATTGAAATTGCACAGGTTGAGACGCGGGTAGCGAGCCGGGCCGAGAGGGTTGTGCAACGCGCTGGCGATGTTCAGGTGATAGTCCGGGATGTCGAGCAAGAGGATGTGCGGGAGGTCGCGGTATAGGCACCGGAAATGGGAAACCTGGAAGGTGTTCCATGATCAAGGAACCCGAAGACGCCAAGGGAGTGGACTCAGCAGACCGGGCGCCGGCGATCGGACCCGACCCGAGTAACACGGTGCCAAGTCCATAGTAGGGCGCGACCGGGTAAAGCGCTGTCAGTGTATAAGGACCGACTATGCCATCCTGCCTTAGCTTTTTCCTTTTCTGAAACTCGATCACCGCGGCTTTGGTCAGCGCTCCGAACTTGCCGTCATCGACGAGCGGCTTCCGATCGGGCATCCAGATATTTAAGGCCTGCTGAACAGCCTTGACATCAATCCCAGACATACCTTCCGCGAGATTGCGAATCATAATCATCTCCGAAAAAGTAGGACCGAATTATGCGCGGACTGATCTCTCGCATCCTTGGCACCGCCAGACTTTGTCCCGTTGAGGGATCTAAGGGAGCCTGTGTTGGTTTCATGGCAGCCGAAGCGCCATACCCGAACGTCATCGGAGATCGCATCCAGCCCCACCCTCTCACAGATCGCATCCGGGAAACAGCGAAAAATCCAGCAAAGTGCTCCTTGAGATCATGCGCAAGGTTCGTTTCGGGATATTCGGATCGCTATACGTTCCGTTAGGAGCGAAGTAGCAAGCCACCCATCCAAGGTCGGCAGCGGTCCAGAGTTTGAATAAGTTCTAACGACTTGCGGGACTTCCATAATCAGCCTTCCACTCCGATGCTATTTGGCTGACCGCACACATGGTCGATCATGTCCAGTTAAATGGTTGAGGTCGAAGCGCGCTCCACCACGATAGGAATTGCAGTAGATCGCGGCGCCACACATAGAAAGGATGCCGCGGCTCCCACCAGGCAGACGAGCGCGCACAACTCAAATGGTGTGGTATAGCTGCCAGTCACGTCCGTCAGCCATCCGACAAATAACGGCCCAATGAAGAGGCCGACCGTCACTACTGTACCAAGCCATCCGAACAGCGTGCCGAAGCGCTTGAGACCAAGCGTTTCGGCGGTCACCATTGGAACCAACGCCACCGGCGCGGCCCCAGCGATACCGATTATGATAAGCCACAACACCAGCATCGTGGCGTGACCAGCGTCGAGCAGGATGAACACTCCCGCCGCGAGCATCACGAAGCCGATTGCAAGGGCGTTTTTGCCGCCAATCCGATCGCCTAATGCACCCATCGCGGCCTTTCCGACTGCCGCCATACCGAGCACGATACTGACCACTAGCGTCGCGGAGTGCAGGCTATAACGAAGCCCTTCAAGAAATGCGACTAAATGGTGAAAGGTGCCGCCCACCGCGAGCCCGTATGACAGTTGCACAACCACCAGCATCCAGAAAGCATTAGTCTATAGGGCATCGCGCACCTCATAACCCGGCAACGCTTCGACGTTCTGAGCCGTTGATTGCACAGTAGCGCCCGACGATCGCGTTTGTATGAAGAGTAGAAGCAGCGTACCACGATTAGCAGTCCGGGAACTGCGACGATGAAGTAACCGGCCCGCCAGCCGTGGGCAGCGATTACACTACCCACCATGAACGTCATTATCATCCCGCCTGCTTCCATCCCGGCAGTCACGATTCCGAGCGCAAACCCGCGACGATCTGGAAACCAATTCGCAATCACGGTAGCGGCGGCGAGCCAGGTTGAAGCCCCAAGCCCGACGCCGAGCAGAATCATGGAAAATAGCAGCACTTCAAAGCTGTGAGCGCGGCTCGCGCACAACAATCCAAGCACCGCGATCACGGCCCCTGTGCCCATCACAAAGCGAGCCCCGATACGGTCTAGGAGCCATCCTGCGAGTGGTGCGGAGACGCCAATCGCCAGTGACAATCCGGCAGTGATCCAAGAGACCCGCCCATGACTCCAGCCAAAAGCCTTGAGCAACGCGGCCAAAAAGATCGGAGCGGTGTTATAGCCACCACCCCACAAAAAGAAGAGAGAGATAAAGAGGCTGACTGCTATAATCCACGCCCGATGCTCCCGCTCTTGCATGGCTGCCTCCACAACGAACGATATCGCTTCACCTTAGATTTTGGTCATTACAAGGCTCGCATATGCATCGCGTTGAACTGTCCATCCGGGTGGGACGACGACAGTGGTATCCGGCTCTTCGATAATCATCGGACCTGCCTCTGTGCCAACGAGATCCAACCGGCGGCGTAATGGTGTCATCAATGATCCATAGGCTGGACCAAAGAAGGCCTGGCGTTCTCCCGGCCCGACGGTGTGCTGACGGTCTTTGCTGGTGAGCTTCGCTGCAAGTTCGGCAAAATTGAGCGCGCCGGCAGTGGCGAGCGCACGGAGTCGCAAGCTGACCAGCTCGATCGGATCATCACGATGGTATCCGTAAGTTTGATTATGAGCCCGGTTAAAAAGCTCGCCGAGTGCCGGGATGAGATTTGGCGAATCAACCCCGTCTGGGAAGGATAGCGTCATTTCGTACATCTGGTAGCCGTACTTCAAATCGATTTGCCGTTCGATACGAATCGCATCCGGACTGACGCCCTCGGCGATCACTGCGGAGCGAGCAGTTGACGCAAGTTGACCGTAACGGTCGAGAATCTTTTCCGCTGATATTCCGGCAAGCGGTGCTGCGATCGTCGCGATATAGTCGTGCCGATAGTCAGCCATCAGTAGGCCTAGTGCGCTGAACAGCCCCGGATAGAGCGGAACGATCAGCCGCGAGATTCCCATGTTGTCGGCGAGTGCCGCAGCATGGATTGGCCCGGCGCCGCCGAAGGCGATCATCGTGAATTCACGCGGGTCACGGCCGCGCTCAGTCGTTACCGCACGCAATACCCGGGTCATTGCCGAATTTGCGACTTGAGTTATGCCATGGGCAACCCTCAATGGATTCAGCTCCAGCCGAGCTGAGAGGTTGCGTTCAATTGCTGCGATAGCGGCCGCATAGTCAATCTTCAGCGTAGAGCCGGCGATCTCGTGCGGATTCATATACCCGAGGGCCACATTGGCGTCGGTTACGGTGGGTTCGGTACCGCCCCGACCATAGCACACCGGACCAGGCTCGGCTCCGGCGCTGCGCGGACCGACCCGCAGAGCACCGCTCTCATCGATCCATGCGATACTACCACCGCCCGCTCCGGCCTCGACGATATCGATCGACGGTACGCGAACGATATGTCCGCCACCGCCGAAAAGGCGGGTCCCGGTATTAACTCCCCCACCGATTTCGCCACCCGGCTTCTCCAGCGGTTGACCATTTTCGATCAAACACGCCTTAACAGTCGTGCCGCCCATATCAAGCGACAGCACTTTGTCGAGTGCGCATTCCGAAGCGAGCCGCGCCGCTGCGAGTACGCCGGCGGCAGGCCCGGATTCGATAATGTAGGCAGGCCGTTTGCGCGCAGCTTCCGCCGACATGATTCCGCCGTTGGATTGCATCACTGAGATTCGGCTGCCCAACGGAGACAACGTTCGCTCGAGACGATTCAGGTAACGATCAACCACCGGAATCAAAGATGCATTGATCGCGGTAGTGCTGGCGCGCTCATACTCCTTGATCTCAGGATGGACATCCGAGGAAAGGCATATAACTACATTAGGCGCGATCTGAGTAATCACGCTCGCCAACTGCCGCTCATGAACGGGGTTCAGATAGGAGTTGATCAGACAAACGGCAATTGCTTCCGGGTCGTGTTGCAGAAGCTGTTCGATAACTTTGCGGGCTTGCTCGAGGTCGAGAGCTTGCTCGATTGAGCCATCACCCAAAATTCTTTCGCTGACTTCGAGGCGAAGTGAGCGTGGTATCAAGGGCGGAAGCCGATCCCAATTAACATCGTAGATATTTGGCCGGCGCTGTCCGCGCATCTCCAGTTCGTCGCGAAATCCGCGAGTCGTAATGAAACCGGTGCGCGCGATGGTACCTTCGATCACAGCATTCGCGGCTACCGTGGTGCCGTGAATAAGACTCTCGACCTTCTCTCTGCGCACCAGCGGCTGCACGGAAGCGACGACGTCTTCGCCGACCCGTTCGAGTAATGATAAGACTTTGCTGGTAAAGATGCGGCCGTCATCAGCGTGAACGATGATGTCGGTAAAAGTCCCGCCAATATCAAACCCTACACGCATTACTAACTTCTCCGCGGACTGCAGCTCGTTGCGTGAATCCTGGCGATTAGGCCGGGCGGCTCTCGTTACGCAGTCTCTCAGTGCCTGATTGATCGATCGTCATGCTGTCGCGATCGATCGCCACCCGATAACGGCTATGCGCTTGTTCAATACTCACTTTGCCTTCCTTGACATCGAGCAGAACGAGTTGCGGATTTCGTTCCGAAGGTTCTCCAAATCCGCCGGAGCCTGAAACTCGATGATAGATACGGTCGCCGGCGTTAACTTCAAGATGGATATGTGACTGACGGGCGAGAGTCTGTTCGTCGCCACCTGAGATGAAAACATTCGCTGATAGCTCACCGGCATGCCCCCCGGCCAGACCATCAGACGGTCGCACCAGCCGATTAGTGCGCACCATGATTTTGCCCGGTTGTAGGAAGCGCCATTGCTTGTAGATACCGAGTGAGCCGCGATGCTTACCGGCGCCCTCCGTATCGGGAACATAACCGAAACCATCGACGACGACAGGAAACTCACGCTCCAGCACTTCAGCCGGGACCGAGCCATAGGAGCCGAAACTCATTGGCGCTACGCCATCAATACCATCCTTGTCCGGTCTGCCACCCCATCCACCGAAGAACAGATCCATGAATGAGAATTGGCTGCCATCGGGCTTGATGCTGCTGAAGTGGAGCACGTCACCCCCTTCGCCTGAGACACCAACCTTGTCAGGTAAGGCTTGCGCCAATACCCGGAACATCATGTCGAAGATGCGGAAAAAGAGCGGTGCGCGCCCGCCGACCGCGGCCGGATGGCGTGGATTCACCAAGGTGCCCTCGGGCGCTACGATCGTAATTGGCCGTGTGAAGCCGACATTAGTCAGTACGTCCGGACTGACGATGCTCTTAATCGCGCCATATACCGTTCCGCGCGTCATACCGAACGGCATATTGATTGCCGCACGCGCCTGCGGCGCGGTGCCGGTAAAATCGACTGTCAGCGAATCTCCCGCGATGCGCAACGCCACGCGTAGCGGCTGGGCGACGTCGGTCCCGCCCAGACCGTCGTCCTCGAACGTGTCCTCATAAATATATTCGCCGGGCGCGATCGAGCGAATCGCGGCGCGCGTCGCGCTTTCCGCATAATCGGCAAAGTAATCACAACTCGAATTGAAAACTTCAAGGCCATACTTTTCAACGATCGCGCGCAACTCCAACTCACCGCGACGACATCCGGCAATCTTGGCTTCGACATCGCCGATCCATTCTTCCGGCGCGCGCACGTTGGCTGCGATGACTTTAAGCAACGCAGTATTGCGCACTCCATTGTCATCCAGCTTGGTAGGTGGAATGCGCATCCCTTCTTCATATGATTCAAGACATTGACTACTGAATCCTCCCGGAAAACGCCCGCCGATATCAGTATGGTGGGAGTAGGCTAGCGTGTAGCCAATTAATTGATCGCGCCAAAAGGCGGGAGCAACAATCGCGACATCCGGCATGTGCCCCATTCCGGAGTAAGGGTCATTGACGAGAATTACGTCGCCCGGCTTGAATGATCCTGCGAACTGGCGCAGGACGGTTTCCAGCACGACCATGAAGATTCCGATCTGGAAAGGGGCCGCGCCTTCGCCAACCACTCGTCCGCGCGCGTCGCATACCGCGGTAGCGAAATCCCCTATTTTGACCATCGCGGAGCGGCCAGTGCGGTAAACCGCGATCGCCATCTCCTCATTCACCGTAGCCAGTTCGTTTTTGATTACCTGGACGAGGATTGGATCGAATTTGCGCTCCACTATGTGCTCCTATAGTCACACTATCGTTTTTCTGTTCGAGCCTACGCGTCGATTACTCATTAGCGCGGCCATGAAGCTGGGCTGGCGATGACACCATCATCATGCAAGCGTGCGATTTCCCGGCTACCAAGACCGAGTATCTCTGTCAGAACTTCATCGGTGTTCTCGCCTAAGAGCGGGGCTCGCTTAACTGGAAGCCGCGGCACGGCGGAGAAATCTAGGGGGGAGCCCGGCATAAGATAAGTTCCGATGCCGGGATGCTCTACTTCGGCGAACATTGGATTGGCAGTTGAGCAGCGTGGATCTTCGCGTATAAGCTGGCGAAAAGTTTGATATGGGCCCCACGAGACATTGGTGCCGGCAAAGGCCTGGCGGATGGCGGCAAGATCGCGCGAGGCGAACCACGGGCGCAGCAGCGCTGCGATCAGGTCGCGCCCCTGAAATCGTCCGGTTTCGGTGTTGAGATCGTAACCGGTGGCGTGTTCGAGGTCATGACAGGCCCGCTCGATTCCGGTTGCTTCTACTAAAGCGCTCCATTGACGGGGCGTGAGGGCAACGACCATTACACGCCGTCCGTCGCGGGTTTCGAAGTCATGGCCAAATGCACCATAAAGATAGTTGCCATCCTTATGTTGATCCTGACCGCCGAGCTGGGCCTCGGCGATGCGCCCGAGATTGCCGACCATCGCAAAAGCCACATCTGAGAGTGACAGACGAACGAGCTGACCTTGTCCGGTGAGTCGCCGATGCCGCTCCGCAGACAAGAGTCCGACTGTTGCGAGCGTACCCAAGGCAATATCCCAAGCGGGGAGGACGCTGTTAAGCGGCTCGGCAAGATTGCGCGGTCCGGTTGCCCATGGAAAGCCGGTGGCAGGATTGACGGTGTAATCGACCTCACTGGTCCCATCGGGATTTCCGGCAAGCGCTACCATAATCAAATCGGGCCGGCGCTTGGCGAGCGTTTCATAGGCGAGCCATCCACGGGCCGGAAAATTGGTGATAAAGAGACCACCCTGATCACCCGTCGCGGTAATCAGTGCGGTTGCCAGCTCGCGTCCGGCGGGCACGCCGAGGTCGAGCTGGATCGATCGCTTGCCCTTGTTCAGTCCCGCCCAAAAGAGACTTTGTCCGTCTGCGGCGAGAGGCCATCGATGGTAGTCGAGACCGCCGCCAATCTGATCGAAGCGAATCACGTCAGCCCCGAGTTGAGCCAGTGTCATACCGCCCAACGGAGCCGCCACGAATGCCGAGCCTTCGACTATACGCAACCCCGACAAAATGCCACTCATGCCATCACTCCAATAAAACGCCAATCCAAAACATCTTGCGCGCCGCCGGCGCTATCGGCACGCACCCGCGATCGCAAATGGACCAGATCGCCGCCGTTAGCGAGCGCCTCAGTACGTTCGAGTTCAAGCGAACTGCGCAAGGTATCACCTTCGCGAACTGGCGCGAGATGGTCACAACCGTGCCAACCGACAATCGTAACCAGATTGGGCAGCGCACGCGTGGCTTGCGCCGCAGCCACGCCAATCGTGTGCCCCCCGTAAACCAGGCGGCCAGCCGGGCTACTCGCTGCATCATGATGCGCCATCGCGACGTTCAGAGTGAGGCGCGCCAGCTCAGGCGCTGACGAAACGACGTCGCCGCCCGCGATCTCCCAAATCGTTCCGGGAACGAGCTCGGCGAAATGCTGACCCGGGATGGCCGCTTTGAAATCGCCGAGTTGCCATCGCTCCACCGGTACTCGCAACGCGTCCGGATCCAGCTTCGCCGGAATTTGCTCGAGATCAGCGTTATGGGAAGTCTGGCCGTCGGGGTCGCGCAGCGGCAGCATCGCGCAGCGCCAAAAGTCGAGCACGAGATGGCCGGATTGGTCGGTTGTACGGACGCGCAGAGCTGCGAGGCCCGTGGCCGCACGCCCTGGCCGCGGACGGTTCTGACGCAGCGCGACGACTTCAGTCGTGGTGTGGAGTGTATCGCCAATCAGTGGAAAGCGGTTGAAACGAAAGCCGCGATAGAACAGATTCGCGATCACGCGCCCGGTCAGCAGTGTGGATTGTCCAATCGCAACGTCCCATACCAGCGCCGGATGCGCTAACGGTCCGCCCACGACCCGCTGGCTCAGATTGTGGTCAAGCGCCAGTCGCAGCCGATCGCCAATAATTGCAGCGTGCGTCGCCGCTAGTCCTTCAGTGAGGGTGAGCGCAGGCGCGTCGTAAACGACCTGGCCGACCTGGAGGTCGTCGAAGAAAGGACCACCAATTATCTGACGCACTGCGCTCACGATTCCACTTGAAGATTTTTCGCTTGCCTGGGTATTGCTGAACTACCCACGATTTCGCGAAGATGGTTAGTAATGTTCCCGACTCTTCAAACCTCAATGCGCTTTTCAATTCGGCATTGCAAGGCTCCGTCACGGCGGCTTTCGTAAGAATCGGTATATCCAGATCCTTATGTTTGCTGACTGGGCGGCTTGGAGCCTTCCAGTATCTAGCTGTACCTAAGTTCCAAATGCGCGCCGCGATCGCGATAAGTGTCGTTCGTATGGCTGATATTTACTGTTGGATAGACAATATAGAAAGTCGAAGACTCACTGGCGGAGAGGGGGGGATTCGAACCCCCGGAGCCACAAGGGCTCACGTGATTTCGAGTCACGCCGGTTAAACCAGACTCCCGAACCTCTCCGCGTAATCCAGCAGCATTTCGGTTCGCATTCGCACAGTCAAGTCACGTAGCCGAGCGAGTCTTTCGTTATCGCTGGGACGGCAGCTTCTGCTACCGTTCGCGCATCATCACAACACAGGACCGTAATTCACGATGGCTACAGCGATCCAATCCAACTCCGCTTTTGACTGGCGCGCGCAACTCGGCGGCAAGCTCGTTTCGCCCGACGATGCGATGAGCCATCTCAAGTCCGGCGATCACATCACGATGTCGATCGCGCAAGCGACCCCCTTCACGCTGTGTGCGGCGCTGGCGGCGCGGCTGATGGAACTCGATCATGTCGTGCTTAATCACAGCGCGGCACTCTTCAATTGGGACTTGCCGGGCTTGGGCGAGAAATTCCGTTATCAGTCGTTCTATCTATCTCCGATTGATCGCGGAATTTTCACCGAGGGGCGAGGTGAATTTGTGCCCGTCTCTTACTATCGTGATGGAACGCTGCCGCCCGGCTACGACAATTTCAATGTTTTCCTGATGAGAGTGTCGCCGCCGGACGAGCATGGTCACGTCAATTTCGGCGACCTGCAGATCATGTCGAAGCTGCTCGGTCGCCGCGCTGAGCTCGTAATCGCGGAGATTGATCCGGCGTGCGTACGGATCGGCGGCGACAACTCAATGCATATTTCCGAAATCGATTGGTTCGTCGAGCGCGACCCGGATGCACCGATATTGCCTGCGCCGCCGCCGGTACCAGAAGAGGAGCAGCGCATCGTCAGCGCGATTTGCGAACTCGTCGCTCGCGAGCTGATCCCGGATCGCGCCACGCTTCAGATCGGCGTCGGTTCAACTTCCGGCGCATTGATGCCCTTCCTACGCAACCATCATGAACTCGGGATGCAAACCGAGATCATTCCCACTGGCACTACGGCGCTGGTGCGTGACGGCGTCATCACCGGCAAGCATAAAAAACTCTTTCCCGGACTGGTGGTCGGCAGCGGTTTCGCGGTCGCGACCCAGCGTGACGAGCTGGAATATGCGGATGGCCATCCGGGGTTCCAGCTTTATGACTTCAACTTCACCGACGATATACGCCTGATCGCGCGCGAAGAAGGACTGATCTCGATTAATAACGCGCTCGCAATCGATTTCACCGGGCAGGTCGGCAGCGAGTCGATCGGTCATCAGATGTACACCGGCACTGGCGGCCAAACTGCATTCGGTATCGGGAGTGCGCTCGCCGGTGGTAAGTCGATCATCGTGATGCCCGCTATCGCGATGGTCAAAGGACAGCGCGTTTCGCGGATTGCGCCGTTCTTGGCGCCCGGCACGATCTGCACTTTGCCGCGCACGTTCGTCCATCATGTAGTGACGGAATATGGTATCGCAACACTCAAGGGGAAATCCCAGCGTGAACGCGCCCGCGAATTGATCGCGATCGCGCATCCGGACTTCCGCGGCGAGCTTACTACCGCGGCGAATCGATTATTTCCGTAGCAGGCTAATGAAAGCACGCAGCTTTCTCGGCCCTACTGCGGGCGGAACACATAGACGCTGCTGAATCCCGGCGGCCGCCAGCCCTGATCAGCGCATGGCACGCACACCGAAAATTGTCTCCGGTGGCCCTCTACTTCGCCAGTAAGCGCGACCATCATCTCGGTCGAGAAGCTTTTGCCGCAAGCCGAGCATACTGCGACGAGCGTCTTGTTCTCCTTGGCTTTCTCACTAGGCATGAAGCGAGCCGATCCCGATTCCGATCAGCAGTGCGATAACCACTATGGTTATCACGAGCACCCAGCCAGAAATCGACTGATGGCTGATTTCCAAGGGTGTATTGGCCGAAGACAGGTCATGTGCGGAATGATAGCCCGTGTGATAGCCGCTACGCGAAGTATAGTAAATCCCGGTGCCGGGCAGTCCGACGGTCTTCGTGATCCCCTTACGGCCCAGCGTTAGATGGGCGCCGCGGACGCCGAGCGTCACGCTCGGTCCGGACTTCGAGATATTCAACGATAGCCCAGGCAAGACATGCACTCGTCGATAAAACCTAAAGCCCATCTATCTCGCTACCGTCCTGTAGATTGTCGTTCGCTGATCGATCTATTCGCCGCGCCCTGTTTGCGTCAATGCGTAAACTGTCAATGTCATCACGGCTAGCCGATGAAGCTGATGCGTGAATTTTATGCCCGCCCGGTCCTCACCATCGCGCGCGAGTGTATTGGCAAACTGCTGGTGCATCGAACCCTGGAAGGCGAAGCCGCCGGTTTCATCGTCGAGGCGGAGGCCTATCGCGGTCCGCTCGATTTGGCGGCGCATAGCTCGCGTGGCTTGACCAAGCGGACTGCCGCGATGTTCGGTCCACCCGGTCATGCCTATATCTATCTGCTGTATGGTCTCAGCTGGGCAATCAATCTCGTGGTCGCTGGGGAAGGTCAACCCCATGCAGTACTGATTCGAGCGCTCGAACCGTTCCGCGGTCTCGAACTTATGGCGCGTCGGCGGAAGCGACCGATAGATTCGCGCGAGCTTACTAATGGCCCCGGCAAGCTTACTCAGGCGCTCGGGATTACCGGAGTGCAGTATGGAATCGACCTCTGCGGTGATGAGCTTTTTCTCGAAGATCTCGGGCGGCATTCGATAGTGGGACGCTCAGTCCGGATAAACGTCGATTATGCAGGTGCCTGGGCGGATAAACCTTGGCGCTTTTACGAGCGCGGCAATCGATTCGTCTCGGTTTCTCCTCGCGAGTAGGTCAAATTTACCGATCCGATCGGGAGTAAACGCCGCCTAAATTATTACAACGTCCACTGGCGCGAATTTTTCATTCGAGAGCCATGTTCTGCTTAATTTGGCTTTACTCAATGTTATCATAGGTCGATTTTGCTTACTCGTACTCTTCCCATAGTGCGGGCATAGGTGTTGCTATACTCGGACGTATAATCTGGAGGAGAAGTTTTATGCTTTATTGGGCAGTCGTCTTTTTAGTCATCGCTATAATTGCCGGGGTGCTCGGCTTCGGTGGAATCATGGGGGCAGCGGCGGGCATTGCCAAGATACTGTTCTTCATCTTTATCATTCTGTTCATCATCGGCTTGGTGCTGGGTCGAAGGGCTGTTTAATAATCGCCAAGCGAACAATAGAAAAGGCCCCTTTGCTCAACAGCAAAGGTGCCTTTATCTTCATCCTCAACTAATTTATTTAGACTTCTTTTTCGATCTGCCTGAAGCCTTGGAACTTCGATTCGGATTAGGTGGAACTTTGCCGCACGCCTTGCGAGCTTCGGATAATCCAATTGCTATCGCTTGCTTAGGGTTCCGAACCTTTTTGTGAGAGCTCCCTGATTTCAGCTCGCCACGCTTCATCTCGTGCATTGCGTGTTCGATTTTTTCGGAGGCTTTTTTCCCGTATTTCTTTTGACCCGTTGATCCTGCCATTTTTTAACCAAAATGATGCCCTCAAGCCGGGTTCTGAGCACCGTGTGTTGAGGGCGGATGCGGGGTTTTACTTGCCCCTGCCGCAGCAGTCCTTGTACATCTTTCCGGAGCCGCAAGGACACTGATCGTTAGGTTGTGGCATAGAAACACCTCCCTCTGAAGCTTAAGCTAATAAACGCAAGTGAAATGCCATCCCGTGATTGGAAGTTCAAATATACTTTCAGCGTTCAAATGCAGCTATGCTCTAACTAAGTAGAGTGCCGTGAAGACTGGTCGGAAAAAATCGCATGCCGCATTGTTGGCTCGACGAGGGCAACTCTCAATGCAAACCCGTCGGTGACTTCTCGCTTGTGTAATCAGGTGGTGCGTCAATCAAGTCCTGTACAATCTTGAGTGACTTAAGATTATAAGGCAGTCCGACGTGGGTTGAATCAACTTCGAAGGTACGCACATTCGGTGCTGATTCAAAACAACTCCGCCAATCGATAACGCCATCAGATTTGGAATAAATAATCGACTCTGGCACATGTGGTGGAGGCGTCGGCGAGTGAACTCCGCAAATTGTACTTAGATCGCCCGCGCATCCGCGTGTCGATTCATGGAGACGAATCGTTAAGGAAGCCAGCATTTTCACGAAAGGATTAGACATCCGATGCGGGTCCTGAATCGGTGAACCGAGCAAAATTGTCTGTTCAATACATTCGGGATGCCGCCGGGCCAGCTCGCGCGCATAAACCCCACCCAGACTATGTCCAATCACGACCAGCTTCTCGCCATAGCGTTCCTGAAGTTCACGCAGAATTCTTGAAAGACGTTCGACTGCACGGCGCGGACAATCAGCATTTGCCATGATTCCCGAGAAAAATACCCGATGCCCGCGGGCGCGCAGCCAATTGGCGAACGGATAAAGCGTCGCATCACCGGCCATAAAGCCTGGAATTAGTAAAATCGCGCAAGAGCGTTCCGAACGTTTCCACAAGCCCCACGTCCACATCCTGTTCGCAAATTTGGCAAATTCGCCGACAGCCTTGAATTCTTGGATTAGACTAAGGAAATTCAGGTTGTTGCTATTGCTCATTTTACACCTTTCATTTAGCGTTACTCCAATTTTATGGAACTGTAGAATGCACTATAGCAATCTTTGATTTATATTTTGATCCTTGTCGCAAACTTTAGGCAGACGCAAACACCGCGCCGCAAAAATGCACGCTTTGGAATCCGCTTTTGAGCGTGTAAAGCGTATTAAAGAGCTAATTTGAGGCGGATTAGGAGGTCAATAAGGGTAGAAATTTCTCAGGCGAGATATTTCTACCCGATACCTTACCCGACGTACACCGCGATCGGTGGACAATAATATAGGTGCTTCGCAAATATGCTGCAGACGGGCACCATTCTCATGGCGCGTCTAGCCGCAGACTACAAATGTGGCAACTCCCTCCCCCCCTCGGATCGCGAACGCCCACGCGTGCTCAAGCGATTTAGCGCATTGATTAGCGCCAGTGCACTTGCCGTGACGATGTCACTGTGAGCGCCCTGACCCGCTACCGTCATCCCGTTCTCCTGCAACAAGCACGAGACCTCGCCTAGTGCGTCGGTTCCACCCGTGATGGATTTCACGGAATAGCGCTCAAGCGTCGGATTGATCCCAGCAATTTGATAGATCGCCTTGTAACACGCATCCACCATCCCGTCGCCGGTCGCCTCCGCCGCGCGCTCGTCACCACTCACCCGCATCGTGACTGCGGCATGCGGCTCATGCTTCATCGACGAGGTCACCTGCAAATCGACCAGCTCGAAAGTATCTGCGGTTCTACGACTCTCTTCAGTGATCAATGCGAGGATATCGTCGTCGTAAACGATCTTTTTCTTATCGCACAGGTCCTTGAACGCGGCGAAAGCTTTCTGCACGTCGATCGTCACCGGATCGACGCCGAGCTCGATCAGACGGTTAATAAAGGCGTGCCGGCCAGAATGCTTCCCCAACACCAGTTTATTTGACGGAATCCCAATATCTTCAGGTTTCATGATCTCGTAGGTCAGCTTGTACTTGAGTACACCGTCCTGATGGATTCCGGCTTCATGCGCGAACGCATTGTCGCCAACAATTGGCTTGTTCGGCGGCACCGGCTGCCCGATTATTTGCGAAAGCAACCGCGACGCTGGATAAAGCTGACGCGTCTCAACTCCGCAGCCGACCTGCATCAAATCCTTGCGCGTCTTCAATGCCATCACCACCTCTTCCATCGAGGTATTGCCAGCGCGCTCGCCGATTCCGTTGATCGTGCACTCGACCTGACGCACGCCATGCCGAATTGCCGAGAGCGAATTGGCTACCGCGAGCCCGAGATCGTTGTGGCAATGTGCGCTCCAGATAACCCGGTCCGCGCCCTCCACGTGCGCCCGCATGTAATCGAACATCTCGCCGTACTCGCTCGGAATTGCGTGCCCCGTCGTATCCGGCAGATTGATTATCGTGGCGCCGGCGCGAATTACCTCATTACAGACTTTCACCATAAAGTCCCAATCACTGCGCGAAGCGTCTTCGCACGAGAACTCGATATAATCGAGATGCTCCTTGGCGCGCTTGACCGCCCAAGTCGAGGCGTCGAGCACGTCCTCGCGCGTCATCTGGAGCTTGTATTTGAGATGAATATCCGAAGTCGCGATAAAAATATGGATTCCCGGACGCCGCGCCTTATCCACCGCTCGTAATGCTGCATCCACGTCTTCATCGCGAGTTCGCGACAGGCTCAGCACGCTCGGATTGGTGAGGGCCTCCGAGATGCGCCGGACCGACTCGAAATCCCCGGGCGAGGAAGCGGCAAATCCGGCTTCGATCACATCGACATTCAGCCGCTCAAGCTGGCGCGCGATCGCAATCTTCTCTTCGACGTTCATCGTGCATCCCGGCGACTGCTCGCCGTCGCGCAGCGTCGTATCAAAGATTCGGACGTAATTCGGGTCGTGCATGGTGATCGAATCCGTAGGAGCCATATCCTTCAAGCCTCTCTATCCAGACCCATGCCGCCCTTTGAAGGAAAAGCGGGTCAGGCGTCCGGGTTAGCCTCGGGATGATCGCTTTCACAAGCTGTGGAGCACAAAAAGAAAACGCCCCAAGGCGGCTTGCTCGGCCATCGCCCGGGGCGTTGTAATCTCAGTTTCAAACCTTAGTCAGGTCTGCACCTCGACGCCCGTGGCGTAGGCCCCGCTAAGGGCCAGAATAAGCAGCAGTCCGAGATGTAGTCGTTCTGACATTGATGCAACCTTAGTCTCGTGCATGACGCTCAGTCAAGTGGCCGCCGATTCTGGGTAGTGGGCGGTTTTGCCCTCTGCTCAATTACTCCAAGCCTTTTTTGTCATTCTGAGAAGGCTGCCGCAGCGAAGATCCCTGATCTTTTCCAAAACCGCCCACTACCCGAAAAGCGGTCCGCGTTTACTCACTTGCGTCACTTTCGATTCTCGCCGTCGCCGGATTTCATGATCGGCGAGCAGCGCCCAGACCGCACGGGCCGCGCCTCTGGCGAAGAGCAGGGCTAAAGCAAGCTCATCAAAATGACCGAGAGCGGTACTGTCTCGGGCGCCGGATCTGGTTCAGCTAATGCCATTAGCAAAGCGACGCGGCAGCCGCCAGCCCCGGCACAACCGGCATCCATACGCGCCACCATATAACTTCCTCAAACGGACCTGCGCTGTTTATCAAGTATCCGCAACCGGCAACCAACTGCACGCAAGAAGCGTCGCTCCGCCTATCAGGGTAATTAGCATATTCAGGCAGTACTCACGTTCCATGTCGTGACCTCCGCCGAGCTGTTATGATCCCCGCGAGCTCGTCGAGCAGCTTCGGATCGAGTGACTCCACATTAAACGCCGTGTATGCCGGCGAAGGAGATACTGCAATTCGTGGGCACGCTCCCAATGGGTTGAGGGCAGAATCGACCACATGGCCGCGGGCCCCGACGAGAAGCGGCTATTCGTTGCCGCGCTTGGAAGCGACATGATGGAAGAGATCGACACCGAACGCAGGAAGGTCGTCGGCACTCTTCGCGGCATCAAAGAGCCTCAAGATATCTACTACATCGCGAAATCCAAACGACTGGCCGTGGCAAGTGGCGGCGATGGCAAGGTGACTAGGATTCGAAGCTCGTCGGCACCGTAGATTCACTGGCAGACGCGGACAACGTACGTTACGACTCAGCGAGCACTTTCTTTATGTCGGATATGGACAGGGAGCACTGGTTATCGCTTCTCGGTTATTAGCCGAACCATCTTTCAGGATACTAAGCGACCTCTGCGGGAATGATTCACTGTCGCCTATCTGATGCTGAACGCCAAAAAGGGAATTAGCTCGCTGAACGTTCAGCGCATCATGGGATTCAAGAAGGAAAAGACCGCTTGGTATATGCGCCATCGCCTCGGTGCGGCGATGCACGATGAAGGCTTTCAAAAGCTGATGGGCATCGTCGAAATCGATGAAGTCTATATCGGCGGCAAACAAGAGAACCGCCATTGGAAGGACCGTCAGAAATACACAAAGGCCAAAGCATTAACGCCAGAATACCGGCTTGTCTGAGCCAGAATAACCAATGACTCTCCGGGGTGTTAATTGGGGGAAAATCCCCCTCCGATTCATGATCGTATGGCGGCCATTCTCGAGGGCGACGCGCTCTATTTCCGCCGTGAGATTTTCGCCCACAACTTGCCCGCATAGCTACTGATCCACATGCCATAGAAAAGCATCGCCAACCCAAATGCTAATTTTGTCAATCTGCATCTCGTTCGTTTACCCGCTTGTATCGAGGTACTCCTGGCGCTTCTCGAATTGGACTCCGATATTGCTCTATGTAGCGGCTCTATTGCGCTCTTTGACACGCCTTTCAATATTTTCAGCAGCCAACAGTGTAAAAAGAAGCTGCGACAACTCTCGCAGAGAGAGATTACATCAGGGCTTTAGCGCATTGTTCTAAGCCGCCGAGGCTCCACCGTCTGAGGGCTCCCCAACCCGCTTATGGAACCTAGTTCGGACCAAAATTCGTCTGAGGCGCGCCCTCTGTTGCGGCGCTTCTAACCTTATTGATCGGTGATTCCTCTCGAAAGGAAGCCTCACCTTCGACTCTGGAGGGCGTTGTCGTCTACGCTATGTCTATTAGATGCGACTCGACAATCACAACATTAAGTTGCCGTCAAAAAGCTCTGATTTTTGAATAGTTTTTGGAGCCACCCGCCGGAGTCGAACCGGCGACCTGCTGATTACGAATCAGCTGCTCTACCGACTGAGCTAGGGTGGCCCTCTCCATGGTCGGGGAGTCTCCTAGCTAAGCATGAACACTCCCATCGGAAAAGATAGTGCTGGAGGTGACACTAATTATTTACCCAAGCGCGGCGGCGTGTGCGATCCATCCGGCATTCCCGCTCAGAAGCGATCATGGGTCCACTCCGCCAGCAGTTTCATCAGGCGCGGGCGCGGATCACCTAGATGCAATTTTGTGCCGCCCGCCCGCATGAAATGGTCAGCCCCTTCGATAAATTCCAGTTGCTTGTCAGTGGCCCCCGACGACTCGAACTCGGTGCGGACGTCCGAAAGGAATATATCCTGATCGGCCATCGCTCCAACCACGAGAGTTGGAATCGTGACACGGGGCAGATTGCGCTTTAGATTCGCGTGAGAGCTCAGCCCCGACCAGGTCGAAAGCCACGCGTCCGGCATTACGACGCGGCTTAGGCCAAAGACATGATAGTTAAACAGGTCGGGCCGTGCGGCGAAGATCGAACCAAGCACACGCTCTGATGGTTCGAGACTCAGGTCCTGGTAATTCGGATTGGCGAGCGTACGATAAATAGTCATGAGCTTCGGCGCCATCATCCGGCGTTGCATGAAGTTGCGGTAATCCGGCGGAGCCTGTTTGAAATCGCTGGCGCGAGTAGCTGTGCGGGCCGTTTGCGCTTCCTCGATGTATCGGCGGGCGATCGCGTCGAGCCGCGCGACCCGCGCCTGCTGTGCCGCTCGATAATTCGCCAGCCAATCGGCGGTGTAGTGACTTTCCGCGGGCGGCGATCGGAAGCCATTGCGCTCGTTGTACATATCAAGCGCCGGATCGGTCGCGAATGGATCGTTTTCATCGACAATGGCCGGATCGAGCGAGCCCATGAGCACTTTGCCCTGCCCCGGATGCGCCGCGAGGATGATAAATCCGTCGGCAGTCGGAAAATCGAATTGATTGAGGTCGGGCGGACCACCCCCGGGCGGTGATCCGACTCGTTCCCCCTTAGGTTTACGCGCTTCGGCGTCGTAGTAGGCGAAGAGCGATCCGCCCCCGGAATTCCCGAGCATCACAATATGGTCGAAACCGCGTTCCTCGCGCAGGTAGCGGAGACCCGCCGCAAGATCGAGCAGCAAGTTCTCATGCAGCATCGTCGAATCATTATTGAGATAACGGGTGTTCTGCGCGAACGCCGCGTACCCCGCCTCGATCCAATACGGAATCGAATAGTGCTGCGCAAACTCGGCTCGAGGATGCGCCATCATCACGACAGTGCGTGGGCCGCGATCAGGCGGCAGATAAAGGATGCCGCGTGATTTGCCTCCATCGCCGGCGTAAAGCTGCACGACAATCTGGCGAACCGCAGGGTCAATCTCGGGGAAATCGATCGGATAACGCGTCTGGTAATCCGCAGGCGCCTTAGGCATCGTGAGTCCTCCTCGCGAGCACGCTAGCGGAGCGTCTACTGGCGCGAAGCGAGCAGGCGAGTCTGCGAGCTGCGTATAAAATCAAACGAAACTCTCTTTTTCAAGCTACGTGCGCGCCGGATGCTAGCGCATTTTCCTGATATTTATAATGAATAGGAGGTGGTCTAGGTGGAAGGTCAGAGTAATGATCCAGCGCGCGAGCTGGCGCGGCAAGTCGGGGTCGATTTCGGCGCGTCGCTGACGGTGGCGCTGGCGTTTATCGGCGATCAGCTCGGTATCTTCAAAGCAATCGCAGAGGGTGGTGCGATGACCACAACGCAACTCGCCGAGCGCACACACTTGAACGAGCGCTATCTTCGCGAGTGGGCGTCGGCGATGGCGGCGTCGGGGTATATCGATTACGACTCCAACGGGCAAACCTTCAGTCTCAATCCGGCGCAGCGTACCGTTTTGCTCGACGAGCATAGCGTGTTCAACATGGCCGGAGCGTTTCAATATGCCGTGACCTGTATCCGGCAATTACCGCAGCTCGCGACGGCATTTCGCGCAGGCGGTGGAATTCCATTCGCCGATTTTGGTCCCGAAATTGCCGAGGCGATCCGCCGGATGTTTCAGGCTGGATACGAAACCTGGGTAGCCCAGAAATGGATTCCGAGCGTTCCTGAAATTAATCAACAACTACAGCACGGAGGCGAAGCGGCAGAGGTGGGATGCGGTGGCGGACAGTGTCTGCTTCCGGTGGCGAGGGCGTTCCCGAAATCGCGCTTTATTGGATATGACGTCGATCCGGGTTCGATTGCGCGCGCCAGAGAATGCGCAGCAGCGGAGGGGCTTCAGGAGCGGGTTACGTTCGAGCAATGCCCGGCCGAGAAGATGCGCGTCGTGGGTCGCTTCGATCTCGTGATGGCTTTCAATTGTATCCACGACATGGCGAATCCGCGCGGCGCACTTCGTGCAATTTGGGAGGCGATCAAGCCTGACGGCGTGATGCTGTGGGCGGAGGCCAAAGCTTCCGACCGGCTCGAGGAAAATCTCAATACATGGGGATGCTCGCTTTATGGCGCCAGCACAATGCATTGCATGACGGTCTCGCTCGCGCATCAGGGGGAGGGACTGGGCTGCGTAATCGGCGAGCAATTAGCCGGCGAGCTTGCGCGCGAGGCGGGCTTCATAAATTTCGAGCGTCTCGGGATCGATAATCCGTTCATCAAATATTCGTGCTGCGCAAATGAGGCTCCTCACTAGACCTGTATGAATGGCAATTTCACACACGTTATCCTCGCGCGTGGTTGCCGCGCGAAGAGTCCCGGATTCCGGGATTCCTCGCACGCCAGACAAATTGGAACGCAGCTCGCAGACTCCGATCGAGGACGCAACTCGCAGACTCATCCGCTCGTTCCGCTTCGCTTCACTAGCGTGTTCCCTTCGCGCCACAGCGCTTCGCTAGTGGCAGCCGCGCGGGAATGACAACGATTGGAAGCATGGCTGACGCAATAGGAGTTAAGGATTGAAGACGGGAATAATTGGGGCGCGAGGCGCCGGCAAAACGACGGTGTTTCACGCGCTAACCGGACTGGCGCCGCTTGCCGGACAGAGCGACGCGCGTAATCGCGCTCGGCCCGGTCAACTCAAAGTTGCGGATACGCGATTGGACTTTCTCGAGGCGACCTACGGCTCAAAGAAAAAGGTCGAAATCGAACTAACCGTGCTGGATTTCGCCCCGAATCCGAAAGAGCAGAAGGAAGGTGCGGCGCTTGATCCGAGCCTACTCCCACTAATTCGCGATCTCGATGCGCTGTTGATCGTTGTTCCACAATTCGCCGGGAAAGAAGCTTCACTGCTGCCGGCTATCGAGAGTATCGAAGCCGAATTGGTCTTTGCCGATTACGAGCAGGGGGAGCGGCGACTCGAGCGGCTCAAGAAAGAAAAGGGGCCGGTCGATTTTGAACGCGGCGCGCTGGAGAAGTGTCTCCAGTGGCTGGAGCAGGGCCATCCGCTGCGATTGCTCGAACTTACTGCGCAGGAGCTTCAGGCATTCGCCAGCTTTGGGTTCGTATCGCGCAAGCCAGCGCTGGTGGTGGTCAATTGCGAGATGGAGCATGCGACCGACGAGGCATCTGCGGCCGAGCGAGCCACACTTGCCGCACGCGGACTCGATTTTTTTCGGTTGGCGGCAGCTTTTGAAGCGGAACTATGGGAGCTCGATGATGAAAGTCAGCGCGAGATGCTGCGTGAGGCGGGGCTCGAAGCTCCGGCGCGCGATCGGTTAATCACAGCGGTCTTTCGCCATCTTGGACTGATGACCTTCTACACAGCCGGCGAGCCGGAGGCCCATGCATGGCCGCTCCGGCGTGGCGCGACTGCGCTCGAAGCGGCGGCCCGAATCCATAGTGATATTGCGCGCGGTTTCATCCGCGCTGAAGTAGTGAGTTATGAAGATTTTGCCGCGTTGCGTTCGGACGTCAAGGTCAAGGAAGCCGGCAAGCTGCGGCTCGAAGGCCGCGACTATGTGATGCGCGACGGGGACATCATCCATATACGTTTCAAGATTTGAGCTGATGATTAAACATCGCTGCGCACGCCTTATTGCGGAGCATCAGTCCGGCTGAAACAATACGTCGCGCGCTCCCGGCGCGATTGATTTGAGACCATCTTTTCTTCATGCGGCGAGTCGAAACCCTCATTATTGTTCTGGCGCTTACCTTTTATGTTTGGTTCTTGCGCCGGTTTGGCTTCGTTCACGTTTTCGACTATGTCCGGTTGGCTGGATGGGGGCTGGTTGCGACAATCTCGCTGGAATTCATCGCACGATTCGCCAACACACTCGGCTGGCGCGTGACGATCGCGCACTTTCCGCGCAATCTGGGTTTGGGCGAGCTTTTTGTCGCGCGGATCGCGGGCGAGGCGATCGACTATGTGACCCCATCGGCCCAGCTTGGCGGACAGTTCGTAATGGCGCTGATGGTCCGGCGCAAGCTGGCGATAGCGACTGCGCTTGCGACGGTGATTGCGGCGTCGTTGGCCGAGGCAATCGGTCAGATCGGCTTCATCAGTGGCGGCCTACTCTCCACGCTGCCCTTCACCAACGGTTTGCGGCATCTGTTTTGGCCCATTGTCGCCGGTTTCTGATCGCTCTCGGACTAATCGCGGGTTTTCTTTTCATTCAGCTCAAACAGCCGTTCTCCCATTTGTGGAAAGCCGCGGCCAAGCTCAAAATTCCACAGCTTGCCAATTCGGAAGTCAAAGCGGCAGCTGCTGACGCGGATCGGATCCTGATCGACTTTTATGCGCGGCATCGCGGCCGCTTTGCCTTATCTTGTGTCTGTTATTTGCTCGCTTGGAGTATGGGGCCGATCGAAATCCTGATCTATCTCAAGCTGTTGCATCAGAAATTTAATTGGATGACGCCTATATTGGTCGAGGCTTTAGGATTATTGATCGAACGCGCGACCTTCCTGATTCCGGGTAAGTTAGTCAGTCAAGAGGGCGGCAAGGCGTTGATTCTTTCGATGCTCGGGTATCCGCCGGGAATTGGATTCGCGATCGGCTTATTGCGGCGAATCAAGGAGATGGTGTGGGTGCTGTTCGGCCTGACCGGACTAGCGATTAATCGGATGTTGACTGGGACCGCGGTGCGACCTCGCACGCGCTCCGCGACCAATTTACTGAAAATCAGCAGCATTAACGAAGGGGAAACATAATGAGAAAAACCGCCTCCATAGCGCTCACGCTCCTGCTCCTGACCGGCGGGATTGCGAGTGCCGGCGTGGTCGTTGACGAACAGCAGGTTAGTGATCGCGGCGCCGGCGCTCCAGTCACCCACAAGATCACGGTGATGGTGCAGGGCAACAAGCAGAAATCGATCATCGATGATGGTAAGCAATCACTGGTGACCAATCTCGATAATGGCACGCGCATGATGATCAGTTCCGAGCGCAAGATGTACGTGGAGATGCCCTTTCCATCGAAAGGCATGCCGGTCATGCAAGACGCGGGAAAAGGCTTGGACTTCAAGAAAACCGGCGAACATCACACGATTGCGGGCTACCCCTGCGATGACTACCTTGGCACGGGTACTATGGGCGGCAATCAGATGACCGTGCGAGGATGCTTTTCCACCGCGGCGCCGGGCGCCGCCGAATTCAACGCGTTTCAAAAAGCCATGGCCGCCAAAGTAAAAGGCACCCCGATGGCGATGATGGCGAGCGCACCGGCTGGAGTCCCCCTACAAATCGACACGAGTATGAAAGTGACGCACATGATGGTTCCGGGGATGACGCCGCAACAGGCAGAGGAATTCAACAAGCGCCTCGCGAATCGTCCGCCGGTCGTGACGCACATGACAGTATCGAAGATCTCGACTAGGCAGTTAGCGGCTAATACCTTCACGCCGCCGGCGGGCTATACCAAACAGTCCATGCCGATGATGGGCGGCGGAATGGCGGGACATCCGAGTCCTCCGATTGGCGGAAAGCCGATGCCGATGATGCCGCCCTCGAGTCCGGCGGCATCATCGACCAAGGTACCAGAGTAACATTAGCGTAGCGCGGTTGCCGCGACATTAGGCGGAACGCAGTAAAGCCGAGCAAACGAGTCCGCGAGGTGCGTTGTAAGTAAGGTGAGCAGGCAGCCTGCCCTGAGTCCCTCGAAGAGGAGTCTGCGAGCTGCGTTAAGAATAAAATCCAACGAAGAAACTCGACTCGAAATCCCTTGTTCGAATCGAGATTCTTCGCGGCGCCCCAGAATGACTTGAGCGAAGCCTGCTGTTACTAGCGGCGAATCTCGTACAGCACTGAGAACGCATCCTTGACCGGCAGCCGCTTGAATTGGGTGAAGCCGGCAGCCGTGACGAGTTCACGGGCTTTCGGCTCACCCATCATCGCTCCAATACCCGCGCCGCCATGAGCGAGCGATACCGTCATACAATACAGGGTGCTCGCCGAGTACATCATGCGACCCATCGGATTGATGTTATCGGCAAGATTGTTGGAGACATTAACCTCTACCATCAGATAGGCGCCGTCCGGTTTGAGCGCGTTGCGAATTGATTTGAGCAAGCCGATCGGATCGACCGAGTCGTGGATCACGTCGAAGGTAGCGATGAAATCGAACTGCTCGGCGGGCAGCTTGGTGCAATCCACTGCCTCAAAGGTCACACGGTCGGCAACTCCGGCTTCGCGAGCGTTGTTGCGGGCGCGCTCGATCGATCCGGGATGGCCATCGTAGCCGAATAGCTTGGCCTTCGGATACGCGTTAGCGAGCGCAATAACTGCGCGACCACTGCCGCAACCGACGTCGAGCGCGGAACCGCCCGCATTGAGTGACTCGACCACTTGGGGCATCGCGGGAATCCATTTGCGGACGAGCGAATGCCGGTACATCGGGGCCGACCCACGCTCGATCGCCTCGAAAACCTCGGCGGGGTATTCACTCTGCGGCACGCCTTTGCCGGTGCGGAATGATTCGAGCAGTTTGGGCGCCATCCCGACTTCCGGCACGACCATCTGCATGAACCCGCCCATGAAAAAGGGCGAGGTCTCGTCAGCCAGAATCATCGCGTGCTCGGGCGGCATCGAATAACGGCCGGTTGTCGCGTCAAAATTGATGTACTTGGCGGCGGTCATCGCGCCGAGCCATTCGCGCAGGTAACGCTCGTCGAGACCGGCCTTCGCGGCGAGGTTGGCACTGCTGATCGGTCCGGCATCCGCCAGCGTTTTGAAAATCCCGAGACGATCGCCGATATAGCTCAGCGCGCCTTGCAGTGCTGCGCCGAGATCGTTGGTCATCAGCCCGGCGAATTCCTTTACTTTGCCCCAGTCGAGCGCGTTTTCTTCAGCCATCGTGGTCGTCCTTGGATCAGCGATTATTTTCATCTGTGAGTAGCAGGTTTTGGAGGTTGCACGCCAGTTTTTATGGAGTAGGGAGAGGAGTTGGTGAAGGTGACACAATCATGCCTTGGGGTGGCTGATTGGTTTCTGCTAACGGGCGCGGCTGGCTGTATACCCATACCGTTATTCGCAACCGACCGCAGTCTCCGAGCTGCTCCCAGTCCACCGGCTGTTTGAAATATTGCTTATCCGCGATCATCTGGCACATCGCGCGTTCGCGGGCATAAAGTCGCGGGTCGATGTGCATTCCCGGCGGTGGTTCTGCGGGAAGGTTCACATGAACGTGCCCGTTAGCGTCGGGCGTGCCGAAGGGTGTCGGTATCGCTCGAGGACTCGGCGTTGGAAATTGCGCCATTGAGGACTCGGCGTTGGAAATTGCGCCATTGATGGTGACGCGAGTAGAAGGATCAGTAGACCGATTTGGATCCAACGCACAAGAAGCATCCTTTACTTAAGAGATCAGGGATTCTTGGCGTCGCTTATAGGTTGTGAATATTGGAACGCCAGCTTCCTGGGGCGGAGCGGCGCGGATTCAGAACCGGTACCGGCTTCACTCGCCTAAGGGCTCGTGAAGCTGTCCGAGATTCTTCGACTTCGTTCGCGCTGCTCACTTCGCTCAGAATGACATTACTAGTCACGCATCGCTGTCGGGTTTTTCCTCACCCGCGGCGAAGAGATTTTGCTGGTCAGACGCAGCTTCAGTGGACTCCGACTCGGGGGGGAGAATAATCCGTTGCGCTCGACGAAGGGGCGGAATTTCTCATACAAACTATCGAGCTTGCCCAGATAGTAGGCGATGTTTTCGTCGGGATGCGCCGGATCGTAATCCGCAATCATGCGAGCAGCATTGGCGACTTTGACGCGGGCACTTTCGCCAGTGACGTAGTAGGAAACCTGATCGCCGCTCAGGTAAGCGCGATTCGCTTTGAGCGCCAATTCGTAAGCTGCGGCGATATTGCGCCGGCTACCCCCGCGTTTTTGCTGATAGGTCTCGATCGAGTCCTGCAATGTTTCGGTTTTAGCTAATTCTGTGATTCCGAGCGCATGCCGCTCAATCCGGTTGCGGTAATCCTGATGCAACTGCGGAACCTCGGCGGCCTTGCCTGTCAGCAGCAGACAGAAGAGCTCCTCCATGAAGCGTCGCTGGAAACGCTCGAGGCCGCGGGATTTGAGGCCGGAGCCGCGAATCGTCAACTCGCCCTGCTCGTCAAGCAGGACGTAGTTCTTCATCTTGTAACTCAGCATCGCCGGATAGCGGCCATCGATTTCGAGCCGGATACCCGCGGGCATCGCAAGACCTACCTGGTCGAGCAGTGACTGTGCTTCCTCGGCATTCTCCAACGGGAACGAGGCGACGAAATAAATACCGTCAGTATCAACTTCGACGACCAGTGCGTCACGCGCTTCGAGCTCGAGGATCGCACGCTGAATCAATTCGCGTCCGCGTCGGGTAACCACATTGGCTTGGACGAAATCATTGAAGTGCCCGAGCGAAAAGCCCAGATAGCCGTAAAAGGAATTTATAAGAATCTTGAAAGTTTGCTGCAAAGCTTCGAGGTTGCGACGCTCGTTCCCATCGAGCTCACGCACGGCGGCCTTGGTCTGAATACGGAAGCTGCGTAGGTCGGAGAGCATCTTTAGAAAGACGCCTATCCGATCATTGCCCGGCGCGTGTCGTCCTTCGAGCATCAGCGAGGGATATAGCGAAGTCACGTCGCAATGCAGGACGTTCCGCGCGACGCCAGTACGGCGCACCTCGGTGTAACCGCCGGCGACTTCCGTCGGCTCGTTCGGGGCCGGAATCGAGTGCCGGGCGGCGAGATAGGCGCGCATCAGAAGCGCATCGATTTTGGTGGCATTCCCGCGCAATACGACGTTCTGATAGGAGTAGGGAAAAATCTGCGCCTGAACGAAGTAACTCGGTGACAAACTCTCAGCCAGACTCGCCGTTTCCCGGGCATTATCGAGCGTATGGGCCAGCACTCGCTCCGGTTCACGCTCGAAGCAATCGCTGATCCGCATTGCATCGAGATAAACCCGGTCGGGGCGCGCTGCGCCAAAATGCCGGGCAAGATCGTTCAGCGCAAAGCTTTCGAGTTCGCGACTCGCGATATCGTAATGCTGCGCCAGCAGCCAGGTATCGATCAGGCTGCGGCCATACGCCTCGTAGCGTCGGTAGGCGATTGTGCGCTCCGCGATCTGCATCCGCGACGCGCGCCCGCGCACGACGCTGTCGTTGCGGCCAAGCGCCAACTTGACTTTGTAGCGGCGCGCGCGAGCCTCCAGATATTCCAGAACAAAGCGAAAAAGATTGTGACCCTCGATTACGTCGGGATCACGTTCGCGAATAATCCGCACCAACTCCAGCAGGATCGTGCGTTCATCCATCTCGCGACCGGACAGAACGCGTGCGAAGCCTTGCGAATCAGTAAGAGCAAGCGCGATTATGCGATCGCTCTCGCGCGCCGCCATCGGAAACTCGAAGCCCGCACTTACATAAACTTCAATCGCGATCTGCATTCGATGCAAATCTGCGAACTGCATCTGCATAAACGAGGTGCCGCCCGTGAGCATCAGATGTTGCTCGATGGGATCGGCGAGGATCAGATACGGGGCGTCCGGTGCGCCCGGCCCTTTACCCGTGGCATTGCGTAGATCGAGCCTTGCGGCCTCGAGCCCGTCCGTCGAGCCGAATTCTACGAGATAGCGAAATTGGAAATCACCCGCGAGTTCGACCACTTTTTGCCCGGCACGCAGACCAGCAAACAACTCGCGATTGGCCCCCAGCGCAAAGAGTCGCAGCGGACGGCGCTCACGGGTCAAGTTCCCGTCGATACGCCTGAAGACTTCGACCTGAGTAACTGAGACAATCTCGGTCGCGACCGTGCCGGCATCCGCTAGATCGCCGAAGAGTAATTGATTCGTGTAGAACTGTCGTGAGATATCAGCGTATTGAGTCGTATTACAGCACCTCGCCACGATTCTGCATGTGCATGAAAGCAGTTTTCAACCGCAGGGTTCCAAGGTCTCCAAGATAATCGCGCCGCGCTAACTCCTATCGGTCAGTCATCAGCACTGCAAATCTGTCCACGCACCGCTGCAACCGACACTTAGCGATTGTCATTCCAATTCACTTTACTTACGTGATCTTTTCCTCTGGCATCAGCGATGCTCCTGTCAAGTTGACCACATTAAATGCTCTCGCATCAGAGATTCCATTCGAGTGTTTTCGGCAAGTGCGAGATCCACAGGAGACTACGAAAGATGCCCGGTAAATGGACCTCACTCAAAAATACGCCGCCCTTTAATGTCAGCACGATGCTGCTCGTGACCGACGGCTCGATCATGTGTCAGGACGGCGGCGGCGCAGGCGCAACCGCCGGAGACATCGGGACGCCCAATTGGTGGAAGCTTACCCCCGATAAGTTCGGCAGCTATCACGATGGAACCTGGTCGCCGCTCGCGACCGGACCGAATTCGCCGCTCTTCTATGCCTCTGCGGTATTGCGCGATGGCCGCGTCTTCATCTCCGGCGGTGAGTACAATGCCGGCGTTCCAGTCGATCTGCTGGCCGCCGAAATCTATGACCCCGTCGCCAACGCTTGGTCGATTGTGCCGACTCCGCCCGGATGGACCAACGTCGGCGACGCTTCCTGTTGCGTACTCCCCGACGGCCGCCTGCTGATGGGCAATATCAACGATCCGCGCACGGCGATCTATGATCCCGTCGCGAATTCATGGGCCGCTGCCGCCATCAAGAACAACTCGCGCGTCAGTGAAGAAACTTGGACCCTGCTGCCCGATGAAACGATCCTCACCGCCGACTGCTTCGGTCATCCGCAAACCGAGAAGTACGTGATCGCCGCCGATCAATGGATCAATCTCGGACCTACCCCTAACGATCTCGTCAAAGCTAACACCTCCGAGGTTGGCCCGGCGCTCTTGCTGCATGACGCGCGCGTCTTCGCAATCGGCGCGACCGGCCATACTGCGCTCTACACGATGCCCGATGTCGCCAGCGAGCCCGGTACGTGGAGCGCCGGCCCCGACTTCCCGGCTGTCGGCGGTATCCCTGTCGGAGCCGAGGACGCGCCCGCCTGCCTGATGCCCAACGGCCGCGTATTATGCGCCGTCGGTCCGATTAATGGCGACTACTTGCCGCCGACTTATTTCTTCGAGTTTCATCCGCGCGACGGCGGCCACCTTCATCAGATTCCCGCGCCGTCAACAGCTCCCGTTCTCCATTTCTCGGCCGCATGATGCTGCTGCCGACCGGCCATGTGATGTTCGCGAACGGCACCAACGACGTCGAAATCTACATACCGGAGGACGAAGACCCCGAGCCTATCGCCCGTCCTCTTATTACGCATGTGCCGCATGATCTGCAGAAGGGCAATACCTACACGCTTAAGGGACGACAGCTAAACGGCCTATCGCAAGCAGTAAGCTATGGTGACGACGCCACGATGGCGACCAATTATCCACTGATCCAGATTCGTCACGAATGGTGGTCGATCGTTCATTACTGCCGGACCTTTAATCACTCGACGATGGGCGTTGCGACCGGCAGCATTCCGGTTTCGACCAACTTCGAGGTTCCCACTGGTATTCCGTCCGGCAAGTATCATCTGACAGTGATTGCCAATGGCAGCCGTCCCGAGCACGTCACTGTGACCGTCTCGTAGTCAAGCTGCCTTCGCGCAGTTTGGCTCGACCGGGCCGCCGCGCTCCTCCATGCGGCGGCCCGTTTCTGTCTAATCATTTCCTTGCAGAAATCATTCGCCGCATACTAAAAGAGACGAGATGCTGGCGCGGGCGTCTCCGCGACTTTCAGCAATTCAAAAGGAGAATCGATATGGCGGCCAATTGTGAGAAAGTGGTTAACGATCTCTTTGCGGCATGGACTCGCCTCAATCTCGATGAGGTCATGGGTCTCTTCGCCGAGGACGGCGTCTGGGACAACGTCCCGATGTCTCCGGCCAAGGGCAAGCAGGCTATCCGCGAGATGACCAACGGCTTCATGAAGGATGCGACTTCTTTCAGTGCGAAGATTCTGCGCACCGTGCATGAAGGCAATGTGGTTTGTAACGAGCGTGTTGATACGATCGTGATGAAGAACGGCAAGAAAGCTGAAATTCCGGTCGCCGGGATGTTCGAGATCGACAACAACGGCAAGATCAAAGTTTGGCGCGATTACTTTGATCTCGCGTCGTTCACCAAGCAGCTGGGCTGAGTTGATCCGCTAATCGATTCTCGTGTGCGATACCCATATGGGGATCGATTAGCGACTTTTACTTACGGCTCGGGGCTGCTCGGTAGCGATGATTCCCCCATCAGATACCTATCGACTGCGCGCGCACATTCACGCCCTTCCCAGATAGCCCATACCACCAGTGACTGCCCGCGCCGCGCGTCACCCGCCGCGAACACTCCCGGCACGCTCGATTGATAGTTATCGCACGCTATATTGCTGCGCTGATCCAACTTCAGTCCCAGCTCCGCGATAATTCCGTCCGGTTCCGGTCCCAGAAAGCCTAGCGCAAGCAGTACCAGATCGCACTCCAGCTCGAATTCGCTGCCCTTGATTTCCTCCATTACCATCCGACCGTTATCGCGTTTCCAGTCAAGCCGGATACCGTGCAGCTTCTTTACCGTGCCATTTTCGCCGGCAAAAAATTTAGTATTGATGCTCCAGTCGCGCTTGACGCCTTCCTCATGCGAAGTCGAGGTCCGCAGGATCATCGGCCAGTCCGGCCATGGCATCTCAGCTGTACGTTTCTCCGGCGGCATTGCTAACAGCTCGAACTGATGCACGCTGGCGGCCCCCTGTCGATTCGATGTCCCGAGGCAGTCCGAGCCGGTATCGCCACCGCCGAGGATGACTACTTTTTTCCCTTTCGCAGTCAGTGAGATATCGGATGGAATCGTATCGCCCGCATTGCGCTTATTCTGCTGCGGCAGGAACTCCATCGCGAAGTGGATTCCCTTGAGCTCTCTGCCCGGCACCGGCAAATCGCGCGGCTTGGTCGATCCCATCGTCAGCGCGATCGCATCATATTTGCTGCGTAACTCGTCGGCATGCAGATCGATTCCAATCCGGCAGCTCGTGACAATCTCGACGCCCTCGGCTTTTATCTGCTCGACGCGTCGTTCCACCTGCCATTTTTCGAGCTTAAAGTCGGGAATTCCGTAACGCAGTAGTCCGCCGATCCGATCGGAACGTTCATACAGCGTCACGCTATGACCGGCGCGGGCCAACTGCTGCGCACACGCCATCCCCGACGGCCCCGAGCCGATTACTGCGACCTTCTTACCGGTCTTATGCGGATTCACCTGCGGTCCGACCCAACCCTCCGCCCACGCGTGATCGATAATATGTTTCTCAATCTGCTTAATCGTGACCGGATCGTTGTTGATATTGAGTACGCAGGCTTCTTCGCATGGCGCGGGACAGACCCGTCCGGTAAATTCCGGAAAGTTGTTGGTCCAGTGGAGGCGATCAATCGCCTCGCGCCAGCGCCCGCGATATACCAGATCGTTCCAGTCGGGGATTATATTACCGAGCGGGCATCCGCGATGGCAAAATGGGATGCCGCAGTCCATGCATCGCGCGCCCTGCTGTTGCAGCTTGGCTTCGGGCATCTTGAGCTCATATTCGCGCCAATCCTTGACGCGTTCGGGAACTGGCCGCCGCGACGGATTCTCGCGTTTGATCTCCATAAAGCCCGTTATCTTGCCCATTGACTACGTACTCTCCCGACTGACTATATCTTGACGGTCGTTATTAAATGTTCCCCTTTCCCTTAGGGAAGGGGTAGGTCTCTAGTTATACCGCCGCCAGCTTCGCCATATCCGACTTTATATCAAGTTGCCCGGCGAGCACTCGCCGATACTCAGTCGGCATCACCTTGATGAACTTAGCGCGGTAGTAGTCATCCCACCGATCGAGTATCCGGCGCGCCACCTCACTCTCTGTGTACTGGTAATGCCGTGAAATCAGCGTGTGAATTTCTTTCACCTCATTCGGTTCGTCCAGCGGATGCAGTTCGATCATGCCCATATTGCATTTGCTCGCGAAACTGCGGTCCTCGTCGAGCACATAGGCGACCCCGCCACTCATGCCCGCCGCGAAGTTCCGTCCCGTCCGGCCCAGCACGACGACCGTGCCGCGCGTCATGTACTCGCACCCATGATCGCCCACGCCTTCGACTACCGCAGTCGCGCCGCTGTTGCGTACCGCAAAACGCTCCCCCGCCAGCCCGCGAAAGAACGCCTCGCCACCCGTCGCGCCATACAAGGCGACATTCCCGATAATAATGTTGTCCTCAGCCTTGAAGGTTGCGCCGCGCGGCGGACGGACCGCCATGAAGCCGCCCGACAATCCTTTGCCGCAGTAGTCATTCGCGTCGCCTTCCAGGTACAGCGCGACCCCCGGCGCGAGCCACGCGCCGAAGCTCTGGCCCGCCGTGCCCTTGAAGTGAATCTGAATCGTGTAGTGCGGCAGCCCGCGCTCGCCTTGCCGCCGTGACACTTCCGACGACAGGAGCGTCCCGACCGTGCGATTCACGTTACGGATCGGCAGATGCATCTCGACAGGCCGGCGATGGTCGAGCGCGTCCTTGCATAGTTCCTTGAGCTGCTGATCGAGCGCTTTCTCGATCCCATGGTCCTGTTTCTCGACACAATGCAGCGGCCAGTCCGCCGGTACTTCAGGCCGCTTCAGGATCGCGCTCAGATCGATATGCCGCGCCTTCCAATGCTGAATCGCTTCATTCGCATCGAGGCATTCGACATGCCCGACCATCTCGGCGACTGTGTGGAAGCCTAGTTGCGCCATGTATTCGCGCATCTCTTCCGCGATAAACATCATCAGGTTGACGACGTGTTCGGGTTTGCCCTCGAACTTCTTGCGCAACTCCGGATCTTGCGTCGCGACGCCGACCGGGCAGGTATTCAGATGACATACCCGCATCATGATACAGCCCGAGGCCACCAGCGCAGCGCTCGCGAACCCGAACTCTTCTGCGCCGAGCAGCGCCGCGATCATCACATCGCGCCCGGTCTTGAGCTGACCGTCAGTCTCGACGTGGATTCGCCCGCGCAGGTTATTCAATACCAGAGTCTGCTGCGTCTCGGCCAAGCCCAGTTCCCACGGAATCCCGGCGTGCTTGATCGAAGTCAGCGGCGACGCGCCGGTTCCGCCGTCATAACCACTGATCAGCACGACGTCCGCTTTGGCCTTCGCTACTCCTGCGGCGACCGTGCCGACTCCGACCTCCGCCACCAGCTTGACGCTCACCCGCGCGCGATCGTTCGCGTTCTTCAGATCGTGAATCAACTGCGCGAGGTCTTCGATCGAATAGATATCGTGATGGGGCGGCGGTGAAATCAGCCCCACGCCCGGCGTCGAGTAACGAATTTTCGCGATAAAATCATCGACCTTATGCCCGGGAAGCTGGCCGCCTTCGCCCGGCTTGGCGCCTTGCGCCATCTTGATCTGCAACTCGTCCGCGTTGACCAGATACCAGCTCGTTACGCCGAACCGTCCCGACGCGACCTGTTTGATCGCGCTCCGCCGCCAGTCGCCGTTCGAATCGCGCTCGAAACGCGCCGGGTCCTCGCCGCCCTCGCCGGTGTTGGACTTGCCGCCCAGCCGGTTCATCGCAATCGCAAGATTTTCGTGCGCTTCTTTGCTGATCGACCCGAAGGACATCGCACCAGTCTTGAAGCGCTTGACGATTGAGCTTGCGGGTTCCACTTCCTCGATCGGTACCGGTCGTCGCTCATGCTTGAACTTGAGCAGGCTACGCAGTGTCGCAAGATTGCGGCTCGTGTCATCGACCAGTCGCGTGTATTCCTTGAACATCCGGTAATTGCCCGACCGAACCGCGTGCTGCAGCTTCGCGATCGTATTCGGATTGTACATGTGGAACTCGCCGCGCCGCCGCCATTGATACTGACCGCCCGCGTCGAGCTCGCCGTCCAGGTTGGGGTCTGTGCTGAACGCCAGCCGATGACGGTTGGCCGATTCGCGCGCGATCACATCCAGTCCGACCCCGCCCACCCGCGACGCCGTCCACGTGAAGTAGCGATCGATCACTTCCTTGCTCAGTCCGATCGCCTCGAAAATCTGCGCTCCGCGATAGCTCTGCACGGTCGAGATGCCCATCTTGGACGCGACTTTGATCAGGCTCTTGCCGACCGCCTTGATCAGATGCTGAACCGCCTCTTCCTCATCGACGTCCTTAAGCTGCCCGTCCTCGATCATCCCAGCCAGTGTCGCGTACGCGAGGTATGGATTGATCGCGCCCGCGCCATAGCCGACCAGCAGACAGAAATGCATCACTTCGCGCGGCTCGCCGGATTCGACAATCAGTCCGCACTTGGTGCGGGTCCCTTCGCGAATCAGATGGTGATGTACGGCGCCGGTCGCCAACAGACTCGGGATCGGCGCAAACTCCGGATTCACGCCACGATCCGACAACACGATTATCGTGTAATCGTTTTCGATCGCTTTCGACGCCTCGCGGCACAGCTGATCGAGCGCCTCACGTAAGCCCCGCTCCCCATCGGCCACTTTGAACAACGTCGGCAGCGTGATCGTACGCAAGCCGGGTCGCGCCAGCCGCTTGATCTTCTCAAGCTGTTCGTTAGTCAGAATCGGATTTTTCAGCTTGAGCTGTCGGCAATGGATCGGCGTCTCCTCGAATAGATTCTGCTCCGCGCCGATCGTGGTCTCCGCCGACATGATCATCTCTTCGCGAATCGAATCGACCGGCGGATTCGTCACCTGTGCAAAGAGTTGCTTAAAATACTGGAACAGCAGCGGCGAATGATCCGACAGTGCCGCAATCGGCGTATCCGTTCCCATCGAGCCGACTGCTTCCTGCCCATTCGCGGCCATCGGCGCAAGCAGCATCTTTAATTCTTCAAGCGTGTAGCCGAAGGCCTGCTGCTGTTTGAGCAGATCGTAAGGCTCGTAGCCATTGACTACCGGACTCGAGGGCGGCGCGGGTAACGTATCGAGCTCCACCAAATGCTCGTCCAGCCATTTGCGATACGGATGCCGCTGCGCGAAGCTCTGCTTGATTTCCTCGTCCTGCACGATCCGGCCTTCCACCGTATCGACGAAAAAAATCTTGCCCGGCTGCAACCGTCCCTTAATCTCAACCTGCTCCGGCGGGATATCGAGTACACCCGCCTCCGACGCCATCACGACCAGCCCGTCTTTGGTGACGTAGTAGCGCGACGGCCGCAGTCCATTGCGATCCAGCACCGCGCCGATCCGCCGCCCGTCGGTGAACGTGATCGACGCCGGCCCGTCCCACGGCTCCATCATGCACGAATGGAATTCGTAGAAAGCCTTCTTGGCAGGATCCATTAGCTTGTCGTTCTGCCACGCCTCCGGAATCATCATCAGGATCGCGTGCGGCAGCGAACGTCCGGTCCGGATCAGCAATTCGAGACAATTATCGAATACCGCTGAATCACTGCCGTGCTCCTCGATAATCGGCTGAACCTTTTTGATATCCTCGCCGAACAGCTCCGACACGAACTGCTTCTCGCGCGCATGCATCCAATTGATGTTGCCGCGCAGCGTATTGATCTCGCCGTTATGACTCAGAAACCTGTACGGATGGGCCCGGTCCCAACTTGGAAACGTATTAGTGGAGAACCGCTGATGGACCATCGCGAGCGCGGTCGTCACTGCCGGATCGAGTCAGGTCGGGATAGAAACGCGGTATCTGATGAGAAATTAATTGCCCTTTATAAACGATCGTCGAGCTGGAAAGGCTGCACACATAGAACAGCTCGCCTTCACTAAGATCGAGCCGCGCGACTTTATTCTGAACGCAGCTCGCAGACTCGCCTGCTCGCTCCGCGCGACGGCCGCGCTCAGCTAGTAGGTTGGTCACACGCTTGCGGATTACGTAGAGCTTGCGCTCGAAGATTTCCTGATCCGCAACTCCGTCGCCCCGTCCAATAAAGATTTGTCGAATTTCCGGCATCCCTTCGCGTGCGATCACCCCGCATTGCGTCGCATCGATCGGCACTGTCCGCCAGCCCAAAAATTTCTGACCCTCTTCGCGGATCACGCGTTCGAATAATTCTTCACACTTAGCACGCTTCTCCACGTCGCGCGGCATGAACACGACGCCCACGCTGTATTCACCCGCTGCGGGCAGCGCAAAGCCGAGCTTCACCGCCTCGCGGAGCATGAATTCATGTGGAATCTGCATCAGAATTCCCGCACCATCGCCGGTCAGCGGATCGCATCCGCAGGCCCCTCGATGAGTCAGATTGTCGAGCACCTGCAATGCTTTGCGCACAATCTCATGCGATCGCTCGCCCTTGATATTGACCACGAAGCCGGTTCCGCACGCGTCGTGCTCATGCTGTGGATCGTAAAGTCCCTGCGCTTTCGGCAATCCGCGAAACCCCTGCATGATCATGTCCTTTTTGATTCGGCGTTTAGATTCTTCACGAGCCCATGCCGCGCCCGCCGCCCATTCCCCGGCTCATGCTGCGTCTCATCCTCATCCACTGAAATCTGCGTGCGTTCCGTATGCGTTGACAGCACGACCATTGTCTCCGTGCGCGATACCCCGTCAATCAGCCGGATCGTCCGAATCACCTGTTCGAGCGTCGCCGTACTGTGGGTCTTCACTTTGAGCAGCACGGTATGCTCGCCGGTCACATGATGGCATTCGAGGACGTCGGGCATCAGCGCGACCGTCTCCTCGAAGAGATTAACCGTCCGCGGAGAACCAATCGACACCCCGATGAACGCGGTCACATCTTTGCCGAGCTTCCGTGCATCCACCGACGCGTGATAGCCGGTGATAATCCCGCAATCTTCGAGCTTCTTAACCCGCTCGATTACCGACGGCGCGGACAAACCCACTTGGTCCGCCAGCTTCGCATGCGGAATTCGTCCGTGCTCCTGCAAAATCTCGAGGATTCGCAGATCGATCTCGTCAGGCTCGAAGGTCTCGATTCCTGTTTTCATAGGGCAAAACTGCAAATGAGCCGCAAACATAATGGCTCAGAAGCCCTTCTGTCAAGGGAATCGAAGGCCAATTAAGTGTTCAAAGTATTTTTCGTCGATTTTTGAGAATGTAGTGGAAATTCTTGCGCCAAAATTGCCTGGACCAGCTCATGGGCAGCTTTCGTCGCGATAGGGTTTTCCATTCCGACAGTCGAAAGAGTCAAATTTGCGCTGTTGTGCTCGCTCACGGATGCGGTACAACGCGGCGCGCGCTTCCTCGTGATTAAAGCTATGCCGTGCGGGTACCAGCCCTGCGACTTCTTGACGATGATGGCTGATTGTCATCTCTCATTCAGACCGCCGCTGTTTTCTCGAAGTTGGCGCCTGAGTTCTCTCACAGCAAAGGCTATAGCGCCAATAGCCAGCTTGAGCCTCTCGAGATTCGCTTGGTCCAGGAATAATTCATGTCCGATCCACAAACCTATTGAAGAATCTTCATCTTCAATAAGTCCTATCTTAGCGCCCGACAAGCGTGGATTAAGTAAGAGTATAGCTTTTAACTGTTCTTCGTTGAGAGATGACTCTAAAGACTCAATGCAGAAGGCTGCTAACCAGGAATCCTTCAGCAGCAATACAACCCGTACCGCGTCGGCCTGGTCACCCTCCGGCTCAACAATTGGGGCCAAGGACCAGAACCAATCCCCATCCTCGTCTTTGCCAACTTCGAAGAAGAAATCCAAATCCGCAAGCATCTTCGTAATCTCGCGGGCCTCGCTCTGGGCCGTATCGTCACTCAATCCGATTGCTCACTCCTTCGTCTGCAGCCGATTTTGCCGACGATCGTATTACGTGCCCATAATTGATTTGTCTTTGCTCACCCGGGCTGATTTTGCTGAGGGTATTCGTTCGCTCAGAGCGCCTAGCATCGCGCCATACTCGATGGCCCTCAGTGATAGAGATAGAAGATCGCAGAAATGCAGGAAACGCAATTAGCTGTGCCTCCATTCGCCCCACCAATTGATGATGAAAGGCTTGATAGTTACCCCGATAACAACCTCCTATGGATAAGGCCTCGAACGCCTTCCGCTCATAGCGCTCGAAAGTCCCAAAAACGAGTTTTGGACGCCGAACCGTCGGCAATTCTTCAATCAGAGCTCGCATCGCAGCCCTTACTTCATCATTGCTTTCGGTCACACAGGCCATTTCTAACAGTTGTCGCGTCTGCGGCTCGCCAATCGCGGCGAGCGCCGCCACCGCGCAACTCCGTACCGTCGAACTCGGATCGGATAGCGCGGCCAACAACTTCGGCAATGCCGGCCTATAAACTAACCGCGCGAGCGCATAGGCGCAGGTATCGCGAATTTGCTCAGGCTGCTTATTGTCTGCGAACAGTTCCAATAAGGCGGGTCCCGCTTGCGGATCACCAATCATGCCGAGAGCATCAGCCGCCGCCTCCCGAATTGTCAGATCGGCGGATTCTAAGCGACGCACCAATAAGGCCACTGCTTCCTTGATGTGCCGACGTCCCAACTCATGACAGGCGACCCGTTGCACCTCGACTTCCGCAGCTTCCAGCAGAAACAACAACTCACTATCCGACAGCTTTCGGAAATAATCTCGACGATTGAACTCGGGACGTTTATGCGAAGTATTTTTCATGAACTGAACCGTGATGCTTTGTACCCTCAGGCCTGATATTGGAATGATTCCCGTTTGGATGCGTTACATCCCAATGATCGCATTGGCCCGGCTTTACTCCATCGCTCCATTCCCATTGATTATCCTTAATGTCTTCAAACCCATTTCCTCTGACTCTTTTTGGAGGAGTACCTGCACCATCCGGAGAAACGTAAGGATATGGTCCGCTCGTCGGAAGCCGGTCCTTCAGAGCACCTTTATCTTTAGCGCTTATCGCTAATCTTCGCTTTTTTCCCTTCAAATTCCAACCGCTTGCCTCTTTGGATTGGCTAGACTCACACGTTCGGATACGCTTCGCTGCCCATTTCCAACGCGTCAAGGCCGGTCCATTCGACTTCCGCCAGCACGCGGTTTCCGATCGCCCGCTCGATAATTGCAAAGAACGCCATCGCGAGTCCGAACACTACGATCGCGTTAACGGTAATTCCGATAAGCTGCGCGAAGAACTGCCCCGCGTCACCATAGAGAATCCCCCGAACCGGACCCGCCACCCCATTCCAGCCCTCGCCATAGCTGCCGTCCGCAAAAATTCCCACCGCGAGCGCGCCCCACGCGCCGCATACGCCGTGCACCGAGATCGCACCGACCGGATCGTCGATTCGGAAGCGGCGTTCCAGTTCGAGCACGCTACCGACCACAATCAGTCCCGCGATTACCCCAATCAGCACCGCCGCATCAGGCGTGACAAATGCGCACGGGGCAGTAATCGCAACCAGCCCGCCGAGCAGTCCGTTGCAGGCCATTGCGACGTCCGGCTTGCCGTAGCGGTACCAGAGATAACACATTGCCGCGAGCGCACCGCCTGCCGACGCGAGCATCGTATTGACGGCAATCACTCCGATTCGTGGGTCGGAGGCTGCCAACGACGACCCCGCATTGAAGCCGAACCAACCGAAGGCGAGAATCAGTGTTCCGATCACCCCCATCGGTAGATTATGTCCCGGCAAAATTCCGATCGCACCACCGCGCCGGAATTTCCCGATTCGCGGCCCCAGTGCGATCGCGCCCGCCAACCCGGCGATGCCACCCGTCATATGCACCACCGACGATCCGGCGAAATCCACATGCCCGTGACCCAGCCCGAAGTTCACTCCCAGTTGCGACAGCCAGCCGCCGCCCCACACCCAATTCCCATATAACGGATACAAGAACATCGACATGAACAGGCCATAGACGAAGAACGATCCGAACTTCCAGCGCTCCGCCATCGCGCCCGTCGGGATCGTTGCCGCCGTGTCCATGAACACCACGGCGAACAGAAACATCGCGAGGCTCGCCGGATCATGACTGACACTGACCAGCGCGAACTTCGCCCATCCAAGAATCCCGAAACTATGCTCACTGATTGTGATCGATAGCTCGCGATGTGGAATCGCCGACGCGCCGAGTGACGGCCACGCCCCCATCCCACCCATCATCAAACCGTAGCCGGTCAGCCAGAATCCGATCAGCCCAATTGGATAGATAATGAAGTTCATTGCCATCGTATTGACGGCGTTCTTGGCCCGCGTGAAGCCGGTTTCGAGCATTGCAAAACCGGCCTGCATGAACATCACGAGAAACCCGGCGATCAATACCCACGCCAGGTTGAGCGACGCAGTCAGCAGCTCGATCTCGCGGGCATGCGCCGGCGCGGTATCCGCGTAAGCTATCGATACCGTGAGCATCGATACAACTCCGCCGGCCAGCAAACCACGGCGCCAGCTTCCGCGATACTCGCTTTTGCGACGCTTCATCCCGATCCTCATTTCACTTGCGCGCGATATGACCGGTGCGCCTGGGTCGGCGACGCCGGATAACGATTAGCCAGCCAGATCAACACTACGAACACTCCAATCAGCGAGATAAAAAATACTGCACCCCAAATCAGTCCCTTCGCTCGCCGCCATTTGAGGCTGCGCGGATGCAATTGCGCGGCGCGATTCCGAATCACCACGCCCGCCGGGTCCTGCAGGTCCTTCAGCATCTCTGCCGCGCTCGCGTACCGATTGTGCGGCTGCCGCTCGATCGCGTGCAGGATGATCTCCTCCAGATGCGGATCGAGGTCGGGACGATAGCGCGACGGCGGCTGCGGGTCTTCACTGGTCTTTGCGCGCATCACGTTGTACACGTTGTCGCCCGAGTACGGCAGCTCACCGGTTAGCATCTCGTAGAGGATCGTGCCCAGCGAGTAGATATCGGTGCGCGCATCGCCGCGCCGGCCGCTGACCTGTTCCGGCGCCATGTAGTCCGGCGTCCCGATCGTCGACGACAGCCCCGACCACGTCAGGCGGCGCGCTGATTCGTCCAGTGCGATGCCGAAATCCATGATCTTGATCTGTCCACTATCAGTTATCAGGATGTTCTCCGGCTTCATGTCACGATGCACCACGCCCTGGCTGTGCATATACACGAGCACCTCACAGATTTGCCGGGCCAAATCGAGCGCCCTTTCCGGCGCCATTTTCGGATTCTCCCGCATGATCGTGCGGAGCGAGGTCCCCTCCACGTACTCCATCGCGATATACATGCGGCTTTTGTGCTTGGGAGTAAGCACCCGCACGATGCTCGGATGGTTGAGCCGCCGCCCGACCTGCTCCTCACGCTCGAACCGATTATAGAAAAGGATGTCGCTCTCGAATTGGATATAGGGGACCTTGATCGCGACGATCACACCATCGAGCGTGTCGCAGGCTTTGAAGATCGACGCCATGCCGCTGCGCGCGATTAGGTCAAGCAACTCGTACTGATCGAGCTTTTCGCCAACATTGACCTCGCGCATCAGGCTGTGCGGCCCGCGCCGCGCGCGGAACTTACCATCTGCCGTCCGCGCTAATCAAATCCCGCCACTTCATCGCCGCCGCAAAAAACTCGCGAGGCGTTGCCGGATTCCATTGGGCGGCGCAGAGATGGTCGGCCCGTTCATGGTAAATACTCCCACCGTTAAATTGTCGGCGGTACCGCGCTGATTCGCCATCTCGATCAGCCTCTGGCAGGCTGACTCCCCGTTGAGTCCGGCAACCGCACGCTCTAACTCACTCTCATCGAGGACGTTGTGAAGCCCATCGCTGCATAGGATTAGCCGATCATGCTGTTCGAGTCCCAGCGTGATGCGATCAACTGAGACAATCAGCTCATGGCCGACGCTGCGGCTCAGCGCCGAGCGCTCCGGATGGTTCCGTGCGCGCGCCGCGCTCATCAATCCCATCCGCACCCGCTCCTGTATCACCGTGTGATCCTTGGTCAACTGGCTGATCCGGCCCTTCCGGATCAGATAGAGCCGGCAGTCGCCCACGTGGGCTGCGTGTAAAGTCCCATCCGCGACCACCGCCGCCGTCAATGTCGTTCCCATCCGCCGCAGTTCGGGGACCGTCAACGCCCGATTGTGAATCTCGATGTTCGCCCGCTGCACCGCGCGGTTCAGCCGCTTAGCCGGCCCCCATTCCACCGGACTCGTAAAATAGGCGTCGAGCGTAATTTCGATCGCCATGGCACTGGCAATCTCGCCGCCCTCATAGCCGCCGATTCCATCGGCCACCGCGAAAAGCGGTGCGCCGTCGCCGTCGAGACGGTAGCCGCAAGCGTCTTCGTTGGTATCGCGATTGGTCCCGACGTCGGACTTCAGCGCGATTTCGTAAAGCGACGTTGCTTCGCCGTGCGCCGCGCCAGACTCGGAGTCGCCCGGACTGTTCACCTGCCCGAGCCTGGCCTCTGAGTGTGCCGCAGGGCTTGCCGCGGCGCCGGCCGTCTTTGAGCTACTCTTTGCTCAGCTCTTGTTCCGCGACGAACCAATCGCTCCAGTCGTCGCCATGAGTACCACCCCGTGCGAGATACAGCTCGTAGGCGCGAACCCGAATATCTTCGTAACTCGGCGCAACCGGCGACTCGATCACGCCATTGGTCGTCGTTACGGCGCCATTGCTGTGCGATTGAACTGCCGTCGACTTTTTCGTCGCCAGCTTGCCTGCGCTCTTCACTTTGCGCGTAGCCATCACCGATACTCCTCCACGTGACTAATTCCTGCACCTTCCGCAGTACGCCCACGCACGCGCCCATTGTGCCATCGCGAAGAACAGGATTCGAGTGGTCAGTGGCTATTCTGGTGGCGATCAAATTCACTGCTGCGCAGATTGCAATCCGTTTAATTGACTGAATAGCGGACTCGCCGCAACGAGCCCGCTATTTCTATCCACCCTGACGTAGTGTTCAGACTGATCTCACCCCGCTTTCATCCGTCAGAACCGCTCAAAAGAGCACTCCTCCCTCTATTAAACCCCGAACTTGCGACGGATGGTCAGCCAGCTTCCCGAACGGATCGCCGCCGGAATAGCTCATCGCCTCGACGAAGGAACCCTCGATGCGCGCGAAGAACTGCTTGTACTGATAGGTGGGGGTCACGGTCGCCGACCAAGCCTGACTGCCGGGTCCATAGAGCAGGTTCGCTGCGCCGTTCGTTCTGGTTCCGGTGGTCATTATATATTCCGCACGCGCAGCGATGGAAATGTTGTCGCTGAAGGTGTAGCTGCCCATGAGCGCTTCGCCCATGGTCGAGGTCGTCTTGAAAGCGCCAATTTCCGGATTATGCGGAATGACCGACACCTGGAAGTATGGCGTGAGAATCCATGGCGCCGCGTTGTAGGTATATATGAGATTATAAAGTTGACCGTTGTTCTGCAGCAGCGGTGTTGCAAGATTATTTGACGCGGCGAAGCCGAGGTTACCACCGCCGACGAAGCTCAGCGTATTGGAAGAATTGATCGCCCATGCCACCAAGCCGTCGAGCCAGGTATAGCTGTGGGAGTAGAAGCCGTTGTTCCAGCTAAGTGACGCGCTGATCGGACCTAACGTGTAATTAAGTTGAAGCCCGCGAACGACCGCGTTCTCCTGATTCCACAGCAACCCACGTTCGATATTCAAGTTTTCAAAGGTGAAAGTATATTCCGCTCCGTACAAGGTAGGCAGATTGCCACCCTCGATCGAAAAATTGGCGGTTGGGGCGATCTTCAAGTAAGCGGCAGGCAATACACCGTAGAGAGCATTCACTGCCTGATGCAGTGGAATATAGGGCGTACCAAGCGCCGGGATGCTATATCCGCCCACCTGAACGTAATATTGAATCGGGCCGTCAGCCTTCTGGATGACCGCCATCGCATTACTGAAGTCTCCATTATAATCGTAGTCACCCGGCTGCGGATGGTTTTGCACGTAACCGAGCGCACTAACTACCCCATTCACGTCAAAATCGAACAAAGTAGCGATTGGCTTGGGCAACTCCGACAAAAACGGTGCATATTTCGGCAGGTTGATTTCGTTCGGCGACGCCCAGGTGAGAGGCCCAACCATAGCGGGCGACGACAGGGGCGGCACGGGCGTCGGCGCCGCTGCGGGTGACGCGACGGCGGCAGCTGGCGCGCCCGGCGTTGTTCCAGGCGTAGTCTGACCAATTGCATCATGCTGCCCGGCAATCAGGACAATCAGAAATACAGCCGACAGCACGCCACCAGTGATTAGACATCCGGCGAATTTATTCATCCATCCCCTCTGTAACCATCCATAACGAACGCATGTTCCTTCTCTCATCCCTCTTCCTTCCCTGCGGTCAATGCGAAATCACGTCCTCATCTGCGATGGCGCGAACCTCTATCGCGACGTCGCGATGCGCGTCGGCTTTTACCAAGTTCCGTGCCTTGCCGAAGGCTGGATCAATCGTGCTATTTCCCGAAATTATAGCCGTCGCGATGCTTATTCATCAGGCAGTCGCCGCATCGAAAGTCATTCGCCATCCCTCGGACGAAAAAAAGCGGAAGGCGTTACCAACACCTTCCGCTTGCACATCGCTTATATGGCTCCCGAAGCGAACGATTATGCGGGCCGCGCTACCAGGATCGTATCTTTGCCTTTTTTCTTCGAGTTGCGAGTGAAATAGATCGCCCCGTAAACACCCCAAATTATCGCGAGCGCCACCGCCATCAGCGGCTCCTTGACGCTGCCGAGTCCCTCCAGCGGTCCGATAATGTAAAAGGCCAGACAGGCGAAATTCGCAATTGCGCCGAAAACCGGCACAACCATGTGTTTGAAACCGTGGAAATCATGATGCTCTCTGAAAGCCACGATACAGATAATGTTGGTCAGCCCGTACAGCACGAAGGTGCCGAAGTTCGAGAGCAGCGTCACCAGCAGCAGCCCGTTCGGTAGCGACGACAGCGTTCCGTTCGATCCCATGCCGAGTGCGTACCAGATATTGTGCGGCAGTGTCGCGATAGTTTTGTCGTCCGGCGCGGAGCCACCGCCGAAGAACAGGAGCGCCGCGAATGCCCCCAGCACCGCCGAGATCGTCGCCAATACCCAGATCGCCCGATGAGGCGTCAGGTTCTCGCCATGCAGCAGCCCGAAATGCTGCGGTACCTCCTCGTCGCGGCCCATCGCATATGTCACCCGCGCACCAGTGTTGATACAACTTAGGGTCGTGCCGATCAGCGCAAGAAATACGGTAAGTGCCTCGATCAGCATGAACGCCTGACCATGACCGCCGAGCAGTGCGTTCCCGACAATCGTCATCATGTCGCCCAGCGGCGCCGCCGACCCCTTAGCGTCACTCAGGCTGTAGGCGCTGTTGAGGAAATAATTAGCTGCGAAGTACTCGATCATGTAGCAGACCAGCCCTTGGATCGTCAGCGAGAGCAGCACGCCACGCGGGATATCTCTTTTTGGATTCTTCGCTTCCTCGCCTAGCGAGGTCACCGACTCGAAACCGACCAGCAGCAGGATCGCTATCGTCGCCTGCAACATCGTCCAGCTCATCGTATGCGGCACCATCACTGACAGGGCATTCGGATGAGCGGGCGCATCGCCGTTCAGCGCGTAGTGCAGGACTTTCGTTGTGCCGTCCAGCGCCAATCCGGCCGAACCATCTGGATGCCCGACGCGATAGGCCACCGCCAATGCGGCGAAGAACAACAGCGCAACGATCTGGATGATATTGATTGCGACATTCACGCCGGTCGATCCATTCACGCCGCGGAACGCGATGTAGGCGACTAAGTAGGAAAACACGATCGCCACCAGCGCCATGAACACTGGGCCCGGAACCCCCGCGTTCATCGAATTTGGCATTAGCGTCCCGACGATGTACCCGATCATGACGCCCATCGTCGCGACCATCACGCCCGGATAGACCCAATAATAAAGGTGAGACGACCAGCCGATTACGAATTTAGCAATTCGCGAAAAACGATAAGCGTGCGTGGTCTTCAGGAATGCCTGCTCCGCGAATAAATAAGAACTGCCCGCGCCGGGATAAAGCTTGGCGAGCTCCGAATACGACAGGGCGGTCGCAAAGGCCAATGCCAACGCAACCAGGATTCCGAACCACATCGCCAGTCCCGACGGATAGACGTAGCCGGCTTGTATTACGAACGTGATCCATAAAAAGGCGCCTGGCGCGATCAACGCCATGGCGTTTACTGTGACGCCGGTCAAACCGAGCGTCGCTTGCATCTTGGGTGCTTCGGGGGTGGCAGCCATCTTTCCTCCTTGCATGGCCGCGCCAGATGACTTCTTAATTTGTCATCGTTGGGCAGAGCACGGCTCGGGCGTGCTTCAGCAAGGCCAATGCCACCGATATTGTGTAATGCAATGGCCCTTATTGATCCCGACTGCTCACCGCGTGTGCATCCGCCTATTCAATAGCCATCCGTTCGGCTTAATCGCTTCGATTTAGCCCGTTTGTAGGGGAGTTCACCGCATTCTAAGGAGGATTCATGCGCGCACGACCTCTTTCCGGCCTTCAATATTTATTGGCGATGACCGCGCCTGCACCGATACCGAGGACTTTGCAGCAAGAGGAACCCGAATAGGCGCCGGATAGGCTGATCGCTCGAAGGAATTTCAGTGCGAGCTGCCGACCCGCGCGGAATTCTTCCTCGCCGGCAATTTGCCGATTCGCACCAGCTCCTCACGCAGGCTCGCGCGCGACAGCGGCTTGCATAACACTGCCGACGCGCCTAGTTCATAACTCTGCGCGACATCCTGATCATAGAGCGAGCTGGTGATGACGAACGTCGGAACCCGATCGCAAGCATCGTGAGATCGCATCGCAGATAACACTGCGAATCCCCCGCTGCCTGGCAAACGCAAATCGACCAGCATCAAATCGGGATGATCATGCTCGGTGAATTGCCCGATTAACCCGATTGCCTCATCAGCCGTCTGCGCGACAATCACCTCGCTCGTCTCCCCTAATATTTGACGCAAAACCGTTACGCGATAAACGCATGCTCGGCGTTGTCCTCGACCAGGAATACGCGCACTCCGAATTCGTGAAACAGCTCTTGATTACTCATCGATACTCCCCCCTTTCCTCAAAACCAATTGTCGTGCCATCGACTGCTCGACGCGTTGCTCCCAACCTCCGGCCCCGCCATCTCCAGCGACTCAACAACTACAGCTTATATCCCTGAAATGCTGTACTTTTTCTCGTCGGCTCTCTCCACTCTTGCCGCCGCGATTTTGTCACCCGTTCCATCTCCGGCGTCAACCGTTTGAACTTCGTCCGGAGATGATACAGCTTCAATTTGATGTTTCATTTCAGACCTCTCGGTTTGCCCAACGGCTTATCAAGCAAAAGGATTTCGATGGACCTGCTTTCTGCCATTTTCGAGTCTCGATGGTTCAATCATCCGCTGATTCGCCGCTATACCGCGGTGATGCACGAGGATCTGAGCGCTACCTACTCACGCGATATCCATAAATGGCTGCTCATCGCTCCCCTGATCGGTATCGCTACTGGACTGGTCGTCAGTCTTATCGTAGAAATCCTGCTCAATCTCGCCTGGGCCAAGCTCCTCCCGCTGTATCTCGCGCATCATTGGATGATCCTGCCGGGGCTTATAGCCGGCTTTCTCATCGCCGGCTTGCTCATGCGCTATCGAACTCCCGATCCCGATCTCCATTCGACTGAGGAGATCATCCGCTCGTACCACGAACATCAGGGCGACATTGACGTCCACCCCTTCTGGTGGAAGCTACTCGCCGCCATTTTCACCGTCGGCTCGGGTGGCAGCGCGGCACTCGAAGGGCCCGGCATCTACGCGGGTGGCGCGCTCGGCTCGTGGCTTTGGACCAAACTCCACCGCTTTGGCCTCGAACCTCGCGACCGCCGCCTGATGCTGGTGTGCGGCGCGGCCGCCGGGATGGCCGCGGTCTTCCGCGCCCCGCTGACCGGTATCGTCTTCGCCCTGGAGATGCCCTACAAGGACGACCTCGCCCACGAAGCCCTTTTGCCCGCGCTAATCGCGTCGGTCGTTTCGTTCGGCACGCTTGCTTCGATCCTCGGTCCCGAGCCGCTCTTCGGCTTTGCCGGAAACATCAACTTCGTGCCGATCGATCTCGCCTGGTCCGCGTTGCTGGGCCTCGGATGTGGTCTGATCACGATGGTCTATACGATCACCTTCCGCCGCTTCCGCTCCTTTTCGATCCACTCTCCGCTTCCGCATGTCCTCAAGATGCTGATTGGCGGCGTTCTGACCGGCGTATGCGGCCTGCTCTTTGTCACGATTTTTCCCGGCACTCTGATCCCGATTGGTCCCAATTACGAGGCGGTTCGCGCCGTGCTCACCACCCCGCATCCTTCTGGCGAGCTGGTTATTTTTGCGATCTTCAAGCTTGCCGCAACCCTCTTCACGCTCGGTGTCGGCGGGGTTAGCGCGATGTTCGTGCCGCTGTTTCTCGCCGGCGGCGCGCTCGGCAGCGCCTTTGCGCAATCAGTCGTCCATACTTCGACTTTCGATCTTTATGCCGCGGTCGGGATGGCCTCCTTTCTCGCCGGTGGCTATAAAGCTCCCTTGACCGCAGTGGTGTTCGTCGCCGAAACTACCGGCGGTCATTCCTACATTATTCCTACACTGATCGGCGCCGCCTGCGCCTATGCAATCTCGGGTGAGGCTTCGGCCTCCGGCGATCAGCGCCTCCATGAAGTCGTCCGCCTTGGCGGGGTCAGCGGCATCCCGGTTCATGAGGTGATGCAACGCCAAATCGCCTCAGTCCAGGCGTCAGCTTCGTTGCGGGATTTTGCCGAAGGCATTGCGGCTCACCATCGTCACGCGATTTTTCCGGTGAGCGAGAATGGCAGGACGGTGGGTGTCCTCGCGGTCTGGACGTTGACTCGCATCCCGGCGCGACGCTGGGATCAGGTCAAAGTCGGCGACATCTGCGACCGCGCCATCACGCGCATCGCCCCCGGATGCGATCTGATGGAAGCGCTGCGCCTCCTCTCGCGCGAAGGCCAGCAACAGATGCTACTGGTCAGCGGCGCGGATGGCGCACTCGAAGGCATCGTGACCAAAACCGATATCCTGCGCACCTTCCAATCCGCCTCATAGACGCGAACTTTGAAGGCATCGCTTTTCTCATTTAGCTACATTAGATGAAATACAGTATGGTCATGCGTGAGCTAGCCTGAGGAGTGTACCCGAAGCGAGTCTGCTAGTCCCTTTACGCACAGAGGCGGAGAGGATCCTCTGCTTTCCGGTATCTTTCTCTCTCTTCTACTTCAAGGAGGGGGACAAAGCGAAGAATCTTCGCCTGGGTCTCCGCGCGCCGCGAATATTCTTGATCCCATAGGTCACCCTCTGTTGCCGGCAGACGCTTGCCAGGATTAGTCGTCGCTCAAGGCCTCAAGCCACGCCCGCTCGGAGGCGCTGAGTTCCTCCAGATTGCGTAGCGCCAGCATTACGAAAACACGCGATAGCCCATCTCAATATTGCGGTTCTCCGTTCTTTCCCTTAATAGGCTTGCGCTGTGAACGCTTACTCCATTCGCTCATCGGAGCCGAACTTTTTCGACCGTTGCATTTGTTGCACGCCGTCGCGAAATTCTCCTCGACATCCTGTCCACCGAGCGCGTGAGCCTCGACGTGGTCAATAACGGCCCAGAGCTCGTCGAGTAGTGGCGCTCCATCGCGGGTTGCATGGGCGTGATAATAAGCAAGCGGCTGTGTCCAACCTGAAGTTCTCACTTCGCGCTCCAGCAGTTTCATGACCGGACCAAAAATTACCGGTCGGTTGCACCATCGGCAGATCCATTTGTTGCGGCGAAAGACGGAGAGGTGCAGTTTTTTTGTTAGCGGCAGTCGCGCCTTGCTCATGAAATGGTGAGTATAGTCTGAGGGCAGAATTAAGAGACTCTCTTTTTGCATTGATAGTTCCTCTACGATGGGTCTTTCGAGCTTGATCTGTCGCCGTTGTCGCGGTGTCCCCTGATTGCTACGATCGGAAATCCACCATGTCTGATCAAACTCCTGCCCAAGTCGTGGCGGCGACCCCCGATCTCGACGACGATCCTTCTGCCGTCAACGCCTCGACTGCCGACGTTTTCGATTCCGCCCACGCCGAAGTCCCACTCATCTGCAAGGATTGCGACAAAGACTTCGCCGTGCCGTATCGTCATTTCCAGGTCGGCGTCGTTTTCCATTGCCCCCATTGCCACGGCTCCTTTGTCCCGCGCCTACCGATTTACCATGCCGTCCGTGACGCTTTTGAGATCTTCTTCGATAAACGCCGCAACGCCGCCGAGGAGTTCGCCGCCAATCCCGGTAATGAGACTGCGTTCCGTCAGCGGCAAGCCGCCGATCTCGAAAAGTTCAGGCTGTCGTTGGTCGAGCTCGCCCGCTCGATGCATCCTGCGGGCAAAATGGTTCGGCGTAAGGGCCTCGCCGCGATGTTCACCTAATCCCGCGATCTCATTCTTTTCGCCGGCCTTTACGAAAGCTGGTAGCTTGCGCCGCACCAGCGTAAACCACCTTCATGATCGCGACCAGTCCCGCAAAGCTGATTGCCGCCCTACACGACCGAATGCCAGTCATTCCCGACGATTAGAGCGTCTAGGATTGGATGAAGCTGCGAACCTGATCCACTCTCACTTAAGCGAGTGGTGCTTTCTTCGCCCGCGGATTTGCTAGGTCGGCGTAAAGTGCAGGTGAACCTTCCGGTGAGCCTCCAGGAAGGCTTTAACCGCTTGGCTCTTGTGGGCCGAGAGGTTATCAGCGATCACGTGGATCTCTTTGCCGCGCCGTTGATTGGCCACGATGTCGCTGAGGAAGGCGACGAACTCGGCCGCCGTGTGGCGTGCTGCGGTCTTGCCCAGCACCTCACCGGTCTTAGTATTGAACGCTGCGTATAAGGAGAGCGTGCCGTGGCGGTAATACTCAAAGCCATGTCGTTCGGCTCGTCCCGGAGAGAGCGGCAGCACCGGGTCCTTACGATCAAGCGCCTGGATGGCAGCCTTCTCATCGACGCAAAATACCGCCGCGTGTTGCGGCGGATGCAGATACAACCCAATGATATCCGCAGCTTTGGTCTCAAAGTCGGGATCATTCAAGGCCATATAGCCCTCCAGCCGATGCGGTCGCAAGGCATGCTTGCGCCATACCCGCGCCACCATCATGTGGCTGACGCCCAAGTGGGCAGCGAGTCTGCGGGTACTCCAGTGGGTCGAGCCGTCGCGAGGTTTGCGCTTTACGCTCCACTCCGGAATGCGCGCCTCCAGCGCCGGCGTGAGCGTGGTTGGCAACCGCCCGGCATGGCGGCTGAACAGTCCGGCCAGGCGTTCAGCGGCAAAGCGCTTGCCTCAGCGATCGATGAAGCTATCGGTGCAGTCCAGCTTCTCGCGGATCGCGGCCCAGGTGTGACCCGCATCCAGCAGCAGGAGCAGTCGCGCACGACGGGCCTCAGCGGCTCGTCCGGACTGACGGTTGGTCCGCTGGATCAAGGCTTTGTGTTCCACTGTCGAAAGCTTAAGCGTGTTGCTCATCAACACGATTATACTCCCTTTTCAAGTGTTACAGTCCACTAGTGCTGACGGCACTACTCTCATTGACGAAAGCATCCAAGACACAGGCGCAAGGCCAGCCCATCAACCTCAATGGAGGCCTGCAGGCGCAAGTCGTTTCGGCTGGCCGCGACAAGACATTCAAAAATCTTACTGCATCGATGACACTGACGAACAAGGGAAAAAATACGGTTTACGTATTACTGCTCACTGGCTCCGGCTATCCAAAAGCTATCGACAATACTGGAACGACTTTCTTGTATGGCAGCGTCGGCGGCATTCCAGTCTGTCCTTCTACCGTTGAGCCTCAGTGCATTGGCGTGCCGGATGTTATTAACGGGACACCTCCGCTGCAAAACTGGTTGGAACTCGACCCCGGTACAAGCCCTGCTACATTGAACTTTCAACTGTTCATACCTTATGCTTATGAGAGCCATGGTTCACTGGCGTCATTATCGTGCACACTTGCTTATCGAACCGTGAGCGATCCTACGCGAGATGACGCACTCACCGACAAGCAGAAGCGCCAACAAATCCATCTAATGAATCTCAGTTTTCCAATGACACCAGTTTTTCAGCAGGAATAACTGCAGCCTAGCGTTCAGGCTCGTCGTGCGAGAACGATCCATCGTATGGGTGTGAGATTCGCGTGTTTCAAAAATCAGAGTTTTGGCAGTTCATTGGAAACTGCTCGATGGGACGATAAGCTGGGATTATCATGGCAGAACGGGCGGTTAAGCGGGTTGATCTATTGCGGCACGAGTTGAAGGCGCTGCGGTTTATGCTCGACAACTTTCATGCGGGCAAGCTCGGCGCGGACGCGATGCCGCCGCGCGAGGATTTCCAGTCGGAGCAGGGGCGCGCGATCTACGACGTGATCGTCACCGCGTCGAGCCGGGCGGCGGCTGAAGCGGCGATCGCGGACCTCGATCTCGATGACGTCGATACTGCGTCGTTTTTGCGACTCAGCGGAGAGCATTACTACACCTATCCCGGACTGGTGCGTGAGCGCGCGGCGGCGATCCGCAGCGGTGCGCTAAAAATCGAGGCGGCGTGAGCGGGCTCGAGACTGCCGAACTGCATTTTCTGCTAGATCGCGCGGGCGCCGTGATCGCGTTCCAGGAGAAAGATCAATCGTGGGCTGGGGCGCTGGCGTTTTCGAGCCAGGAGAATGCGCGGCGCTTTATCGAAATCAGCCGGGTTGAGGTGAGCGAGATCGCGACGCTCGCGACCGATGATCAGGAAGGGATAGCCGGGCTGATCGCGGCGCTCAAGCAGCGGCCAATACGTTATCTCCTGCTCGATCTGGACTATCGCACGGGGGAATGCCGGCAAGTCGATTTTGAAGGTGCGCGGCTGGGCCGGGCGGTCGCGCGGCAATTTACGGCTAAGGATCGGGAGCGGAGTTGATCATGGCGACTCGCAATCGCGCAGGATCCTGAGGATCCAAGCCTTCTTGGGATAAGATTAACCAACGAACGGAATCTCCGCTAAGTACCCATCGGAAGAAAGCCAGTGCGTGAGATCAAGCGTAAGAGGCCGCTAGATTTTTCGCTTCGCCTCGGATTCTTAAACGCAGCTCGCAGACTCGCCTGCTCGCTCCGCGCGGCAGCCGCGCTCCGCTAGCGTCGCTCAGAATGACAGACCTTGTTTCAATTGCTGATATTGAGGAGGCGCGGAGGCGGATCGCGGGGATCGTCAAGCCGACGCCGCTGATCCGTCGCGAGACGCTGTGCCGAATGATTGGCGCAGAGGTCTGGCTCAAGCCGGAGAATCTACAAAAGACCGGATCGTTCAAGATTCGGGGCGCCTACAACCGGGTGGTCACGTTAACGCCCGAGGAGGCCACGCGAGGAGTGATCGCGGCGTCGGCGGGGAATCATGGACAGGCGTTGGCGTGTGCGGCGACGCGCGCCGGGATCAAGGCGACAATCGTGATGCCGAAGACCGCGGCGATCGCCAAAATCGATGCGACGCGGGGTTATGGGCAGGAAGTCGTGCTGGCCGGGATCGATTATCCGGCGGCGCGGGCGGCTGCTCATGCGCTGCGCGAGCAGACGCAGGCCGTCTTTGTCGATGCGTATGACGATCCATACGTAATCGCCGGTCAGGGGACGATCGGGCTTGAGATCATGGACGCGCTGACGCCCGAGGTGGTGATGGTACCGGTGGGCGGGGGCGGGCTGATCGCGGGAATCGCGACAGCGGTCCTCGCGCGTGCGCCGGAAGCGGAGATTATCGGGGTGGAGGCGGCGGGGTCGCCGCAACTCAGCGCGAGTCTCGCGGCAGACGCGCCGGTAGCGCTCGAGCGGCCGGTCGATACAATCGCGGACGGACTCGCGACTGGGCGAATCGGCAAGATCCCATTCGAGCTGATGCGGGGGCGGATCAAGCGGGTCGTGACGGTGGACGACTTTGAGATCGGCGAGGCGATGCTGCTGCTGCTGGAACGTATAAAATTACTGACCGAGAGTGCAGGAGCGGCGGCGCTGGCCGGCGCACTCAAGATCAAAAATGAATTGCAGTGGCGGCGAGTGGTAATTGTGCTGAGCGGGGGCAATATCGATATCAATCTGCTGGATCGGGTGATCGGTTATGGGCTGGCGAAGGCGGGGCGGCTGATGCGGCTTGAGATCGATCTGCACGACCGTCCGGGGGAGTTGCAGAAGCTACTGGCGCTGATCGGGGGGAGCGGCGCGAATGTGCATACGGTAGAACATGATCGACTGCGGCGGGATATCCAGATTGGGAGCGTGCGCGTGATGATCGAGCTTGAGACGCGCGGCCCGGCGCATACTGAGGAAGTACGGGAGCGGCTGCACGAAAATGGGTATCTGATCGTATCGGGGGAGTTTCCGCGGTCGCGAGGTGAGTGAGGACAGACACGCTCGACACCCGCGCGGTACGTTAAGACGATTTGCCCGACATTCAGATCTTCCGTTATTCTGATCATATGGAATCGTCAGCGGGTAAAGTCGGACGGCGGGGCGCGGTGATTCTGCCGGCCAAGTTGCGCCGCCGTCTCGGGATCGAAGAGGGCTCCTTCATTATCGTGGAGGAGCGCGAGGATGGAATTCTCATCCGCCCCGCGACAGTGCTGCCGATAGAAGTTTACACGCCTGAGCGTCGGGCCGAATTTTTGTTGAATAATGCTATTACCGCCGAGGACTATCGCCAGGCACGCGCTGAAGTAAAACGTATGGATCTTGATCCGGATCGTATCGCGCACCAACGGCCTCGGCAGCGCAGATAGGACGAGTAGCGGCTCTTTTGGAGCGGATCTTTCTCGATGCCAATGTCCTGTTTTCTGCGGCTTACCTGGAAAACTCGGGGCTTAGCCGGTTATGGCAGCTTCAAGACGTCGAGCTCATGAGCTCGACTTATGCGATCGAGGAAGCTCGACGAAATCTGATGACGAATCGAGCTGAAGCGTCGCCTCGATTCAACCTACTCCTAGAGCTTATTTTAATCATCGATCCACCGCAGGGTCTCAAACTGCCACAAGCTGTCCGGCTCGACCTAAAGGATCATCCGATTCTGTTAGCTGCGATTCGTGGAAGAGCCGACTACCTGCTGACCGGCGATGTCAGGCATTTCCAGCATCTCTACGGAAAGCGCATTGAGGGGGTGATGGTTGTACGTCCCGCGCAGTATTTCGAGCGGCGGCGATCCTGAAGGAGCTGCGCTGCCTCTTACAAGGCGTTTAATTCTTCGTTTCGACTCCCGCCAAGAACCTGATGACGGCCAGTCGGAAGTAGTATCTCGGGCAATCGCTGTAATCGAGGATTAATTCTCACTCTCACGCCTTTCCTTGCCACCCAGCGAATGTCGAAGGCGATATAGCAAGTCATTTCGCGGTCATCGTGAATAAGGTAGTGGAGTTCTGGGTGTTCACGAATGCTACCTTCACGATCTGAAGAATAAGTGTTGGGCCATTGGGACCGGACTCTGCTCCTTTTGCGAACAAATAGACATTTTCGCCAATTGAGTGCTAAGCATAGCCATTTATAATATCAGTGTTGAGTTGTCTCGCCTGATTAATGTCCCGCATTGGATAAAACACAAAGTCATTTACGTTGGCAAGTTGGACATGCGGCACGGACGTAGGAAGAAACACATTGTCGAAATCGTCGGACCAAGAGATTGGGAAACCTCGCTTCGCGAAGTCATATTGCTCGACCTCTAGCACATGAGCCTTCGTTATTGCGGAAGACAACTCGAAGTAACGACGCTTACGACAAAATCGAGATCCTTGCGTCGATTTCAGGCTTGAGCTGCTGTTGAAGAAGCTCCTGTTTCTTGAATACGTCCTGTTCTCCGTGGTACTCAGACGAGAGAATTGCCACAATATCATTATAGCGGATATCCTCGTTGGAGAGAGCGCGTAGCACAAATAGCTAATCTCCTCACCGTTTTGATCAGGAACATTGTAGTCCCAGTATTCGTCGTCGGGTGTTTTCGGGTCTGCTACCGACTCGCTCACTACCGGAGTTGTAGAGCCGCCATCTTCCTTTGCGCTCCCTTCCTTTGTGCCTCCTCCATGAGTCGCGAAGTACTTGAGTTGCGCGAGGGAGATCACAACGGCGACTAAGCTGATCGTCAGTGCGTTAATAGCGAAGGTGTGTTTAGTACGCCGTGCGTAGGTAATCGCCAAGGCGGGCCCGGATATCAGCGCTGCGAATATACCGATGCGGAAGGCTAAAGTCCCGAGATATGGTATGAAGGAGCCCAACATTGCGATGAGGCCGAAAACGAGGCCGAGCACTGCGTGCGCAGTGATAATACCAGACTCAGACTCGCTCAACTCGCGGGAAGGCGGCGCGGGAACCGGTTGAGGAGCCGAGGCGGGCTGGCTTGGACGGGGCTCCCGATGGGTGGTCAGGCGGAGCCTGCGTAGGATCCGATATCGCCCCGGACCGGGAGCTCCGCAGCTAGGGCAGCGCGCCGCTATGGTGGAAATCTGATGTCCGCATTGGGTGCAATAGACGAGCGCCACCTGAACCTCCTCGACCGTCCGATTATCTGTCGCACATATATAAATGCTCAGAAGGATTCCTCATAACGGCTTGTTTCAAGCTCAAATCTAAGAGCAGTGCAAGTCGATCTTGACTCAAACAAGATCTCCTTGCGGGATTCATGCTGAGCGCCGTCCGGCAGAGCGGCGATTCATTTCATAGAAAAGAATCAGTTGTTGTCGGGCCAGGCGGAGTCGTCATCCTGCCATAGGGCGGTGTAGGCAGAGTCGAAATTACGGAGTGCGGCGGCATTGGGCATCAGGTAGTCGTCGAGAGCGGCGGGCGCGGTGGCAATCGCAAGCTGGTCGGTTTCGTCGGTTAGGTTCGGTTGATCCAGCGAGTTATCCGCAGTGACTTCGGAATTCGGCGCCGGACGAAGAGCGGTGCGTTGGTAGCGGCTGTAGCCGGAGAACACGAGTATTAGTGCGAGTAGCCCGGCGCCTCCGCCGGCGACAATCCGGCGACGGACACGCCGACGATGTTGTTCGTAACGCGCCCGGGCAATCACGCGCTGGGGGAAATCGTCGGGCAATGATGGTTCGGCAAACTGTGGAGGTTTGTGCGTCTTAGTTTTCATGGTTGGATTCAACATCGGATTTATCTTGTGCGAGTAGATGGCGCAGGCGTCGGCGCGCGCGAAAGAGTCGCGACTTGATTGCACCGAGGCTGTCTCCGGTTAATCGAGCGAGGGCCTGATAGCTGTACTCACGGGTGCGCATCAGGGTGATCAGTTCACGCTGATCGGCGGGGAGCTGAGCGATCGCGTCGTCGAGCGCAGCCAGCTGCGAAGCGGAGTCAGCGGAGGGAGGTTGCTCTGCGGCGAGGTGATCGTGCGAGGATTCCCACGGGACAAAGAGGCGACGGGCACGGCGGCGGCGCAGATGATCGAAGCATTCATTGCGCGCGATTCGCAGCAGCCACGGCTCAAAAACGGCTAGAGTTTTCAGGCGCGGCAAGCCAAGCACCATCTTGACAAAGATGCGTTGGCAGAGGTCCTGCCAGTCGGCGTCGTCGCCGACTACCGAGATAACTTTGGCGGCGATGCGTCCTTGATAGTGGCGGATTAATTCTTCGAGCGCGGTGTCGTCGCCGGACTGTGCCCGCGCGATCAGGTCAGGGCCGAAGGAATCAGCGGGATCCAAGTTTCTTGCGCTCGCAGCCATTTAGGTCAGCAAAATACTGTGTCCAGAGCTACTATCCAGTCGGCAGTGGGCGGTTTTCAAGACAAGAGCACTAGGGATTCCCTTCGGCAAGCTCAGGGCAGGCTCTCGCGCGCCGGATAAGGACAGACGCGCGTGAATGACAAACCTTGCTTCGAGAAACTTAGCTGCGGTCACGCTGTTATATTTTTCACGATGCTAACGCAGTTCGCAGGCGCTAATCGTGATAGCAGGGACATAAGATATTTCATGCAGGCGGCCCCGGAGGGAGTGGCGCCCGAGCGGGCGGCGGTTCCGGAGGAGAAAGCTCGTCGTCACCAAGGAGCGCCTCGGCCTGCGCATGGAGCGCCTTGAGTTTGGTATGGAGGTCGGCGACTTTGGATAGCTGATCGGGGGTTAAGAGTCCGCGGATTTTGAGCGCCGTCGCGAGCATCTGTGCGTCGAGCTGATTGCGGAGGTTGGTTTCCTGCGTTTGCATCGTAGTGAAGTCGGAGGCAGAGAGCTTACCGAGACTTAACAGCTTATCGGCCATCTGCTCGTGAAGAGTGCGGAGTTGCTTCATCAGCGGGCGGGCCTGTGTGAAGTTGGCCTCCATGATCTGATGGACCTGCTGGTCTTGGTCAGCCGTCAGGTTGGCGTGCCGCATTAGCATCATCATGGGCATCGGCATCGAGCCGCCCGGGCCCATCATCGGGCCGTGATGAAACTGGGCGAAAGCCGCGAGCGGCGTCGCACATATTACAATCAGACTCAAGGCCGGAAGGAGTCGTTTATAGCGCATCGTCGATGAGACTCTCCTCGAAAAATCGCTTACGACAGGTAAGACGCAAGCAGGAATCGAAAGTTGCGGAGCGGGCGTGTAAGGAGAATCGACCCTCACCCTGGCCCTCTCCCATTTGGGAGAGGGATCAGAAATGCGGCCTAAGTTTATATGTACGCTGATCGCGGACTGGCGTGCTTGGCTCGTCTATCGAGTTAGGCGCGGGTGAAGAAATTTGGGTTTGCCGAGCGGGGCGGGTTATAGGGACGAGAGCCTTGGGGGAGAATCAATGAACCGGATACGGCTATTCATCCTAGGTGGTGGTGCCATCGTAATCGGCGCGGCGACCGTGAGGGTTGCTGAGACGCGGCCACTGGGTCATGAAGCGCAGATCGTGATCGACACGATTTTGGCGGTACCGGCGATCAAAGCCGAGCCGGGTTTCACAGCGAAGATGCTGGTCGCGCCGGGCGAGCTTTATGATCCATTGTTCATGGTTCCGCGCGGGAACTCGATCTGAATGAATGATGATGGGCGTGCAACGGACGGGCACGGCAGCCGCATTTTAGACGTGACGCTCAATGGAGAAATTTCGGTCTTGATGGGCGCGGACAAGATGACGCCGGTGGCCGGCTTTGACTTAGCGCCATCGGACTTCGGCAGCTATGGCGGCCAACTGTTCTCGATCGCGCAGCCGACTACGGTGATGAAAGGCGCGACAGTAAATCATGTGATCCAGCGAATCAATTTGGGGTCGCATACGGCGTCAGTCTTTGCACCTTGCCCACTGCGGGGAATGTCGAAAAGGGCGTGGCGGGTTACGGCGTCGATGCGCGGTTTGGTCCGGCAGGCGGCGGTTTCGCGAATACGTTTTACTCGGTCGCCGCGCTCAACGACATGATCTATGCAACTTATCCCGATGGGACGTGCAAGCCGTTCGCCGACGTTTCGCAGTTCGGATCGCCCTTCGGAATTTCGTTCACGGCGGACGGATCGGCGATGCTGGCGACGGTCTCGCCGGGTGAAGTAGTGTCGTCGGCGACGGAGGCGAAAGGCGTGATTGTGAAGATTACGCCCGACGGGAAGGTCAATCCGAAGCCGGTCGCGACCGGCTTGAACAGGCCCGCAGGACTGGATCTCGCTCCGGCAGGTTTCGGCAGTTATACCGGCGAAATCTTCGTTACTGATATGGGTGATATCCAGGTGCCGGTGCCGCAGACGCAGGCGCTTAAGCGCGACGGCAAAGTTTATCGCGTAACCCAAAATGGCGAGTTGAAGCTGGTGGCGTCGGGATTCGTAAATCCATCGGGTCTGCGCTTTATCGGGGAGCATCTGTGGGTGACGGATATCAACGGCGACTTTATCGCGGGGACGCGTGAGTTGCCGGACGGATTTCTGGTGCAGATCGATGCGAAGTAAGGACCGGGAGCTTCGTACGACTGATTAATTACGCAGCTCGCGATCGATGTAACTCTCCGGCCGCGCTTTCCTTTAACGCAGCTCGCAGACTCACTTGCTCGGCTCCGCTGCGCTCGGCCTGGCGACCTAAAGAGGAAGGAGAGCAGAGAGGCAGAAATAGTTTATGGCGAGGGTATCTGGGTCGGTTCGGCGACGCAGCAGGTCTGAATTTCGTCGTGAGCCGTATCGGTATCGATCGGATTCAGATGGGGATGGCCGGTAAGCACACCCCATCCGAACTCCTCGCGGATGTAGTAGGCGCGCGGCTCGGCGTCGAATGCGGTTTCATCGCGGGATTCGCCGCCCGGCACACTGCATTCGACTTTACCGGCCGGAACGACAAAGGCGTGATAGCCGCCCGGGCCAATGCGCGCGGTTTGATCGCCGCAGGTGACTGGCGGGCGCAGCAGCGAACTGCCGTAGTGATAGGGGCGATAGACGTAAATGGTCGCGGCGCCGAGTCGAGCGGGGGTCTTTTGAAACGGCGCGCCCGTCACGGCGCATCCGGCGAGCGCGCCAATTAAACAGAGGACGAGAGAAGCGACGCGCGAGCAGGCGGCGCCTTTAGGACAAAAAGATCGGGATTCCTCGCGCGGCGGCCACGCGCGGGAATGACAGAAAAGGCTCGGATTATAATGCCAATTCAAGTCGACTCACGTTTCAATTGATTGAAGGTGCGGCGGCAGTTGCGTCGGCAGCACGAGCTGCCTGCGCGAGGCGGGGGGCGTCGTGCGCAAGCTGGGCGTCGAGCTTGGCGCGCACGGCCCGGCGCGCCGCGTCCTCGAGCTCGCGATGGGTCGGCTCCGAATACAGATTGTAGGATTTCGATACATACGACTTGGCCTGATAATCACCGAGGACCGCGTCACCGCGGGCGATCGTCAAGACGGCAAAGGCAGTAACGCCGTAATCGCCGAGCGGCGCGCCGACATAGGTCACCGGATCGAAGGCGCTGACGGCGAGCGGGACGTGGTATTCGTCGTGGGTCAGTTGTTCGCGATAAGTAAAGGTCACGGGAGAGTTTGCGGAGAGCGATGCGGCGACACTCGACGGTAGCTTGTCGGGATCGCCTTGAATCAAACGTCCGGTGAAAGGCAGTGGCTTGACTACGTGGATCGTCGGCATCGCGGTCGTGGAGTTTTGGTTCGACTGAGCTGAGGTGAGGCTGATGGGTGGTGTCGCGGACGACAGACTGCATCCGAGGAGCGTCGAGGCCAACAATCCGAGGGCAAGCTGAGAGTATCGCACCGCGAGATCATAAGTAGCACAGGCGACGCCAATCGGAGAAAGCGAGATTCCCTTCGTCGGCTTGCGCCTCCTCGAGGATGCCACGCCTTCTCTATTGAGATACAGGTCGCGGACTCACAAAACCAGTTAGTTGAATCGCTTCGTGGAGGGACCTCCGCTACGCTCCCCCGACGCGCGCTCCGGTCGGGATGACAGAGGGGCGAGTGCGCAGAGGTTTCTAGTGCGATGTTTCACGTGAACATCCGAAAGTTTGACTGAGCGGCGGACCTCACCCGCGCGGCAGCGCTTGGCCTCTCCCATCTAGTGGGAGAGGGATCTCGTAAGCGAGCGGCGCGATCGCGAGCGATGTTTCACGTGAAACATCGAGAAGCGTGGACCGGTTTGATCGCGGCTTGGGGAAGCCGCGAGATTCCACGCCTCCACTTCGGTAATCGATGTTGCAGGGTGACCTACTGGTTCCAACTGAGGTGTTGCTCGCTTGTGTCGGCTCTGAATGACAGAAAGGGCTTTCTTCATGGCTTTTGAGCAGCGCGCGGACTCCCCTTCGAGGGACTCAGGGCAGACTCGCCTAATTACTCCCGCGCGGGCCGCTCATCGCAAGCATGCTCAGAATGGCGTGGCTGGAGGTTGTAGATTTATATTGGAATGTTAAACACGCAATTCCCACTGCCCGCGCTCGCGGATGCTCGCGCGTCCTCTCCCTTGGTTAGGAGAGCGTTGCCTAACTGCCGATCTGCTGGCCAGGATTCTTCGCTTCGGCAGCCTACGCTCAGAATGACACAACTGAGCTTCGTTAGGTCATTCCGATCGGAGCGAAGCGGAGAAGAAATCCCTCGATTTCTGAGTTTTGCAACGCTCTCCTTGGTGAGGAAGAGGAGCCTTTGGGAATGCGACTCGTGAGATAACTCATGATGGACGCTCCGGCGTTCCCATCAGCAAGCCTAAATATGCGCTTACAAGGTGGGGAGGCGGTGAGAGTTGCGTGGCGGGAAGGCGGCGTCGAGGCGCGCGATATCATTTTCGGTGAGGACTAGGTCTCCGGCGGCGGCGTTGTCTGCAACATGGCGCGGGTCGGCAGCTTTGGGAATCGTGAATAGGGCCAGCCGGCGGACGAGGAAGGCAAGCGCGATTTGACGCGGCGTCGCGTGATAGCTCGTCGCAATCTCGTTCAGCACGCGACCACCATCAGTATGTGCGCCGGGGAGCGAGCTGGCGTGGCCGAACGGACTGTAACCCACGACGGCGATGCCGTTGCGCTCGCACCAGGGGAGGACGCCATGCTCGATCGCGCGCTCCTGCAGATGGTAGAGGACCTGATTGCAGGCCGGGCGGTTGTCGCCAGCGAGACTGATCAGCTCTTCCAGGTCATTCACGTCGAAATTGCTGACGCCCCATGAGCGGATTTTGCCATCGCGCAGGAGTTGATTGAAGCCGGCGAGGGTCTCGTCGAGCGGGTATTGGCCGCGCCAATGGAGGAGGTAACAGTCGAGATAGTCGGTGCGGAGCCGCGCGAGGGAGCTTTCACAGGCGGCAAGCATGCCCTTGCGATTGGCATGTTGCGGCAGGACCTTTGAGACTAGGAAGACCTCGGGGCGGCGACCTGTGAGCGCCTCGCCAACGAGCTCCTCGGCACGACCGGAACCGTACATCTCGGCAGTATCGATATGCATCATCCCGCGATCGAGTCCGGCGCGGAGAGCGGCAAGCGACGTCGCGCGGTCACCGGCCTCAATATACCAAGTACCTTGCCCGATTACGGGTACGTCACGCTTGGTGGAGCCGAATGGATGTTGGTTCATAAGAACTACTCCGCATCAAGTAGGGGCGGCACCATGAAGATGAAAAAACTGCCTACATTGGGAGACGGTGCGCCCGATTGACTGACTTGCGCGCGGGCTGCACGTACCCTCAGTCTTCGATCGCGAGCCGATTTTCTACCGCAGAGACGCCGGGGGCGCGCCAGGCGGCAATCTCGGCTTCGTCACGTTCAGCCCAGGAATGCACTGCGCCAGTAAGAATGACTTTACCATCGCGCGCTTCGACCGAGATCAGTTCCGCGTCGAGTTGGGCGCTGCGCCGGAAGGCGTCTTCGATTTGGCTTTTCACGTCCGCCGAGATCGCGACTGACTTAACATTGATGGTGTTGGTAATGCCGGTGACGCCGGCCAGATGACGAATCGCGCTTTCCGCGGCGAGCTTTTGCGAATAGGAATCGGCGTCGCCGTCGAGGGTAATCCAGCCTTGATCGATGATGACTTTAATACGGTCAAAAGGAATCCTACCATACATTTGGAGCGCCAGTGTAGCCTCTTGGGCGATCTCAGTATCAGTGCGTTCCCCAAGCGGCCTAATCTGCAGCTCGTTGGCGATACCAGCGACTCCGGCGATACGCTTTGCAACATTTTCGGCGTGCCATTTGTCGCTCAGGGCGGGTACGTCACCGGACAAGGTCACGACGCCATTTTTGGCGCTGACGGCTACATTGCGCGCATCGATACCGCCGTCCCATTCAAGCTCACGCTCCACGTCCTGCCGCAACTCCGCATCGGTTTTCATCGGGGATTCCTCACATTGGTATTTGCGAGTTAGCGGGCATTCTTCGTGCCATCCGAGCAGCGGGGGAGAACCCTCTCCCTTAGTCCCCAGCCCCTTCTCCTAAATGGAGAAGGAACGGAAAAAGAACTAGGTCTCTCATTAACGAAACTGCGTTCCGCCGAGTGCCGATCGGAATAACGAGGAGGCTTCACGAAGATGAGAATGACGGCAAGTCCGGCACAAAGTTCAGTTTGTCATGCGCGTCCGGATTGATGCCGAAGCAAAGAATCTCAAAATGTATAGACCCTCACCCTGGCCCTCTCCCATCGGAGGGAGAGGGATCAAAGAGAGCTGAGTGCCGCCTAGCCTCGATCCGAATGACAGCTTGTCTTATGCAACTTGGGCGTCTCGATCAGCAATTGGGCGGTGGGCGATAAGGTCGGTGCTGGTGCGGCGGAGGATGATGGCGAGCAGGAGGCAAATCGCGGCCAACCCGGCGAAAACGATAAAGCCGCGGGCAAATCCAATCGGGCCCATCAGTTGCACGAACAATTGCATCCCCGGCGGTATCAGGAAGCCGCCGAAAGCACCCAGCCCGCCGACTCATCCGGAGGCTCCGCCGACTGCGTCGGGCACGTACTTCGGGACCAGCTTGAAGACCGCCGCGTTGTTTACGCCCATCCCGATCGCGAGCAGCAGTTCCGCGAAGATCGAAAGCGTGGCGCTGGTGGAGAGCGCCATGACCGTTGCTCCGGCGAACATCGCGCTCAATGCCAGAGTTGCGATTCGTTCGCCGCCGTAGCGATCGGACCATCGGCCGCCCGCGATTCGTATAAGCGATGCGCCCAGCGCGTAAATTGCGGTCAACAATCTGGCGGTCGCGGGCGTCATCTGGAAGTATGAATTCCAGTACATCGGGAGCCAGGCGGTGAGGCCGAGGAATCCGCCGAAGCTGACGAAGTACAAAGTCACGAGCGCCCAGGTTCTCCGTCGATTCGCTGCACGCCGCAGGCCGTCAAGCGCACTGCCGCCAGGGAAGATTTGCTGACCGCGAGCGCGGGCAAGCCGTCGCGCGTCTTCATCATCGAGTCCCGGTCGGCGAAGCTGGAAGTACCAGGCGTCGCTACCGACGATCGCGTAAATGAGCGTGCCGGCGAGTAGGAAAATCAGCCAGGTCCAATAAGCGGCGGCGAGACCCCATCCGGCGAGCGCGAGCGGCATCAGAAAGGAGAAAATCCCGGGCGCGAGATTGCCGAGACCGGCATAGGTCCCGAGTGCGCGGCCTTGATCGGTTTGCGGAAACCAATAGGAGACCTGGCTGATTCCGACTGAGAAAGTAGGGATGCCGCAGCCGGAAAGCACGCCGAGAGCGAGCAGCAAGGGATAAGCGCCAGCACTCAAAGTATCGGAAGATTTGAAGAGCAAGAGGAGTCCGCTCATTCCGAGTATCGAGAGGAGCAGCAAGACGAGAAAGGGTTTGCGCCCGCCGGTAGTATCGACCCAGGCGGCAAATGGAATTCTGAGGAGCGAGCCGGAAAGCATCGGCGCCGCGACGATGACTCCGAGTGCGACCGGCGACAGGCGCATTGCGGCTTGCAGTCGATGGGCCATCGGGCCGAACAAGGCCACTGCGGCGAAGCCGACGAAGAAGCCGATAGTTGCGCCGAGGAGACCTCGGGTGGGTGAATCGTGGAGCTGTTTCATAGCCGGTTGCGCCATTGCATGTGAGTCACAGAAGTAGTTTTAGGATTCGCTTCGCAGGCCTTTTCTATGAAAAGAAAAGAGGAAGAAGGAAGCGAGCCAGTCTTATGCTTGATTCCATAGCGTTCGCCTAGCGCCCTCATGCAGCTCGCAGATGAGGAATCTCAGAAGAAATAGGGACCCTCACCCAGGCCCTCTCCCATCTGGGAGAGGGATCATATTGATGAGACGCACTAGAATTGAGCATCCGGCTCTCGGTCCGCTTCGCGCGGCAAGCGCATGGCGCTAGTGTGTCGGCTCTGAATGACAGATCGGGGTAGCAATGCCATAGGAGGTCATGGCTGCGGCGGAAGCTGCACATAGATGATTCCGGCGCGGACCTCGGCCGGGTAGCTGGCGACGCTGAAGTCGCTATCCAAACCATGCCCGTCAGTCAGTGAAAACTTGTAGCCGTGCAGTGGACATACGACCGTGTCGCGGCCGATCACGCCTTCGGCCAGCGGACCGCGTCGATGCGGGCACTCGGAATCGAGGGCGTAAACTTTGCCGTCGCGCAGACGAAACAGTGCGAGCTTATGATGGCCGACACGAAAGCAGCGGCCCTGGCCCAATCCGATCTGATTGACGCAGCCCACCGGCATCCAAGCGGGATGCTTTGCAGGAAGCAGATTCGCAGAGAGCATCAGTTTGCGAATCCTTCGGGCTGAGTCTCAACGTGCGCGGCGTCGGCGAACTGAGTCGGCTCGTAGGGTTGGCTACCTTCGGTCCAGGGATTGCGATAGGCTGCCACCGCGGCTTCGATTCCGCGGTCGAGCCGGGCGGTCTCTTCACTATCGGTCAGCAGAAGCGTCTTGAGCCGTTCGATACCGACGCGCTCGACGAAACCGTAGCTGCGTTCGGCGTAGCGGGCGTTCTCGCGATAGTACTGCATGAAGCGGCCCATGACGGTCAGGACTTCGTCGTGGGTTTTGACGGTAGCGAGCAGGTCGGCGGCGCGTACGGTCGCACCAGCGGCTCCGCCGACATAAACCTGCCATCCGTTCTCGACGGCGACTGCGCCGATGTCCTTGACGGTCGCCTCGGCGCAATTGCGGGGGCATCCGCTGGTCGCGAGCTTCATCTTGTGAGGCGACTCGACACCTTGGAAACGCTTTTCGATCTTGATGCCGAGTTGGGTCGAATCGCCGACGCCGTATCGACAGAAGTCGGTTCCGACGCAGGTCTTACAGGTGCGGAAGGCTTTGGTGTAGGCGTGGCCACTCGGCATCCCGAGGTCGCGCCAGACTGCCGGTAGGTCCTCCTTTTTGATGCCGAGGAGGTCGATGCGTTGGCCGCCGGTAATCTTCACCAGGCGCGCCTGATACTTGTCGGCTACATCGGCAATACGCCGGAGTTCGTCGCTCGAGGTGACGCCGCCATAAATGCGCGGGACGATGGAGAAGGTTCCGTCGTGCTGGATGTTGGCGTGGACCCGATCGTTGATGAAGCGGGCGTCGCGCTCGTCCTCGTATTCGTCGGGCCAGAGGGTGCGCAACAGAGAAGCGAGCCCGGGCTTGCTGGCAGGATCGTCGCGGGCGTCGGCAAGGGCGTTGAAGACCGCGGAGACCGATTTCAGATTGCGCTCGCGAATGGCGGCGATCAGGTCCGGTTTGGTCAGTGGGATGCCCGGCACGTAGTAGTGGACGGAGGGGTCTTCTTCGACCTGCCCCTTGCATGCCCATTCAACCAGCTCGCCGACCAGCGTCTTACAGGAACCGCATCCCGTACCGGCGCGCGTCGCTTCCATCACGCCTTTAAGGCTCCGCTTGCCGCCGGTAACGCAGTTGACGAGCGTGCCTTTGCTGACGCCATTGCAGTTACAAATCTGGACGCTATCGGGCATCTCGTCCAAGGTCACTTGAGCACTCGGCGCGCCGGTATCGAAGAGCAGGGCCAGGCGCTCTTCAGGCAGGCGAATTCCACGATCGAAAGCCTGCATCAGATAAGCGGCCTTGCTGATATCGCCTAACAAAATTCCGCCAGCGAGCCGACCGTCACGAATGATGAGTTTCTTGTAAATCCCGCGCTTCGGCTCCATGAATTGAACGACGTCTTCGTGCTCGCCATCGGGCGCGATGACGCCCATCGAGGCCAATTCGACCCCCATGACCTTGAGCTTGGTGGCGATCCTGGAGCCTTGATAGGCAGCATCAGGGTTCGCGCCGGTAATGTGATCGGCCAGCACTTTGGCCTGTTCCCAAAGCGGCGCGACGAGACCGTAAACCCGGCCGCGATGCTGGGCGCATTCGCCCACGGCGTAGATATCCGGATCGGAGGAGCGCATCTGATCGTCCACGACAATTCCGCGTTCCGTGGCAAGTCCCCAGCGCGAGCCGATTTCGACGTTCGGTGTGATGCCGGTCGCGATCACGATCATGTCGCAGTCGAGGGTCGTGCCGTCCTCGAAAGCGAGTCCAGTCACTTTGGTATCGCCGAGGACGGCCTTGGTGAGCTTCTTCAAATGGGTCTGAATACCCATCGCTTCGATGGTGTGCTTGAGGATCGCTCCGGCTTGCGGATCGAGTTGCTGATTCATCAGATGGCCGGTCAGGTGGATGACGTGGACCTCAACGCCGCGATTGAGCAAACCGCGCGCGGCTTCGAGGCCAAGCAGACCGCCACCGATTACGACGGCGCGGCGGCAGGTCGCGGCGTAATCGGCGATTCGGCGGCAATCGTCGAGGGTGCGAAAGACGAAAATGCCCGGCCTGAGATCGCCGTTGGATTGTTTCAGCGCGGCAACGGGAGGAATCGATGGGCGGCTGCCGGTCGCAATTATAAGTTTGTCGTACTGATGCCACTCACCGTCATCAGCATGGAGCGCCTTGTGCGGGCGCGCGATTACATCGACGCGGACTCCGGCGCGCAACGTAATGCCGTACTGTTCGTACCAGTCGAGTCCGTTGAGAAAAATCTCGGTGGAATTTTGAGAGCCGTTGAGTACGTTGGAAAGCAGGATGCGGTTGTAGTTGCCGTAGGGTTCGTCGCCGAAAACCGTAATCGCGAAATGTTCACCGCCGCCGCGCGCGAGAATCTCCTCGACGGTGCGCGCACCAGCCATCCCATTACCGATTACGAGCAATTTCTTTTTGAAAGACTCCATCACTCCCATTACTAAAAACTGTTCCTCTCAGTTGGCGAGAACCGGACCGGTTGGCATCGTGATTGAAGAGGCGGCGAGCTTGTCGATGCGCACCGCGCAGACTTTGAATTCGGGCATTTTGGAAATCGGATCGAGGGCCGGGTTGGTCAATAGGTTGACGCGCCCGTCGTCGCCCCAATGGAACGGCGCGAAGATCGTATCCATCCTGATGGTGGGGCTGAGATGCGCTTTCATCAGAGCGCTGCCGCGTCGCGTCGTAAGGCGCACGAGCTCATTCGTCACAATGCCCAAGCTGCGGGCGGCGGCTGGATGGATTTCAAAGAAGGCCTCGGGATGAGCCGCGCGCAACGATGGAACGCGGCGGGTTTGCACGCCCGACTGGTAATGCGCCATCACGCGACCGGTGGTCAGATAGAGCGGGTAATCGTCGTCAGGCTCTTCGGCGGGCGGACGATACTCGACCGCGTGAAAGCGGGCGCGGCCGTCAGGGGTCGCGAAGCGATCAAGGAACATGCGCGGCGTACCGGCGTGTCCGTCGCCGGAGCACGGCCAGAAGATTCCGTCTTCAGCCGCGATTCGCTCGTAGGTGATGCCGGAATAATCGGCCGGGCCGCCCGCGCTGACTCGACGCAGTTCCTCGAAGGCGGCGCGCGGCTCTACCGCGAAGGGCGTCTTGCAACCGAGTCGCTCGGCCAGCGCATGAAGAATCTCGAGATCGGTGCAGACGCCGGAGGGCGGAGCGAGCGCCCGCCGACGCAATATCACGCGTCCTTCGAGATTCGTCATAGTGCCGTCCTCTTCCGCCCATTGGGCGGTGGGCAGAACGACATCGGCGAGCGCGGCAGTATCCGAGAGAAAGAAATCAGCGACGACGAGAAAATCGAGCGCGGCCAGCCGCTGCTCGAGGTGTCGCGCGTTCGGCGCGGAGACCACGACGTTGGAGCCCATCACCAGCAACGCTCTCACGCCGCCTTCGCCAAGCGTGTCGAGCAGCTCGTAGGCGGAACGGCCCGGGCCGGGTAACGAGTTCACTTCGACGCCCCATGCTTCAGCGACAAAGGCGCGATCGGCGGGATGATCAATACGGCGATAGCCCGGGAGCTGGTCGGCCTTTTGACCGTGCTCGCGTCCACCCTGTCCGTTGCCCTGGCCGGTCAAGCAGCCATATCCGCAATTGGGTTTGCCGGCCTTGCCGAGCGCGAGGGCAAGATTGATAAACGCCAGTACATTATTGACCGAGTTGCTTTGCTGCTCGGCGCCGCGCGCCGTCAGAATCATCGCGGTGTTGGCGCGTCCGAGAAGATGCACCGCTTCGTACAACTGAGTGACGGGCACGCCGGTGATGCGCTCGACGCGCTCGGGCCAGTAGGACGCGACTACCCTGCGCACGGCGTCGTAACCGTTGGTTCGAGTGGCGATAAAATCGCTGTCGATCAGGCCTGACGCGATTGCGATATGGAGTAAGCCATTGGCCAGCGCCAAGTCGGTTCCGGGGGTCAGTTGCAGGTGCAGGCGCACCGAGCGGGTAGTCTGCGTCGAACGCGGATCGGCGACAATCAGAGCGCCGCCACGCCGTCGCTGCTCATCGAAATACTGCATGATCGGCGGCATCGTTTCGGCAAGGTTGCCGCCCACCAGCAGAATCACTTCGGCCTGCGGAATATCTTCAAGCGGGAAAGGCAATCCTCGGTCGAGCCCGAAGGCTCTGAGGCCGGCGGCTGCGGCGGAAGACATGCAAAAGCGTCCGTTATAATCGATGCTGCTGGTGCGCAGGGCGACTCGCGCGAACTTGCCGAGTAGATACGCCTTCTCGTTAGTGAGGCCGCCGCCGCCAAAGACGCCGACCGCGTCGCGACCGTATTGTTGTTGTGCGCCGATGAACTCGGCAGCGATGCGAGCGAGCGCCTCGTCCCATGACGCTGAGCGCATGTTATGATTTCGCGTATCTCGGATCAGCGGTGTAGTGAGACGCTCGGGATTGGATAACAGCTCTGCCGCAGTCCAACCCTTTTGGCAAAGCCCGCCCTGATTAGTAGGGAAGTCGCACGATGCTACAGACATGCGCCCGTCGTGTACGATCAGATTCATGCCGCATTGAAGGGCGCAGTAGGGACAATGAGTAGCCGTCACCAGCCACCTCGATTCCGGCACTCATAATCGTCGATCATCCGAATTATTCGCCCACAAAGTTAGGGCTAACCTATAGGGCAAGTCTTATGCCGCTTCGGACTCATGCGGTTATCAGGACGAGCGAACGGCGGATGCAGCTTTCGCGGGCAAGCGCCCAAGTTTTGGCCAAGCAGCGGGAATGCGGAATAATTCGTTTAATTGGGGAGTCGAACGGAAGTGACTGCTTGCTAGCACATTTGCGAGGTTATTGCGTGGACGAGACGAGGGGTCCGGCGAGCACCAGTCGATAAATTTATCGACTGGTGCTCGCCCTGGTTGTTACGCTCCACATACTAGAAGGCGCCGGTGCTGCCACTGGACGTTCCACCGTGTACGTCGAGGCGGCCCATGAAGCAGGCCTCCGGATCGCCGACTACGTCATGCGACGAGTACAGCTTGCCCGCATCGCAGGTTTTCTGCGCTCGATGCGCCACCGGATCGGTCGGAGCCGGAGTAATGATGCCGAGCAGAGAGCGGCTACTCGTATCCGCTGCGTCTGGGGTGATGGAGGGCGTGAGCGCCTGCTTATCGGCAGACTGAGCCTGCACGCCGGCGGCAGTGAGCAGAACGCCGGCCGCCAAGGCGACGAGCGTTCGTCGTGAAATGAACATATGCTTTTCTCCTTTTGGAGCCCAGGATTTTTTATGAGCTCGCATAAGGAGGGGCGTTCAAGGCGGATGAACTAATTGTAGATGCCAATTGAACAATATGGAGGCTGCGGTACTCCAAAATACGCCATTTGGTTAAAAAATCAGTGATCAGCTGCAACGCCCGCCAGTGCTTACCGATTGTTCACGTCGATAGAACAAATTGTTCGGAGGATTCTCACGCCGCTAATTAAAGGTCAGGAATCTTTTGCTCGCCTTTTACAGCCATATTTAATTTGGCTTGATTCGAGAATTGGTGTATGGGATGGAAATCTTTTTAAGGCGCGTGGCCGTAAACCAGCGGCGGACGAAAGGGGTTCTTTCCCACAGATTCAAAGCGCGCGCGTCCTGACGCAAATTGGCCGGTTCGGGAGTGAACTGCCATGAAAAACCTGAATGGCGAACTGCAAGGTTCGCCCGACATTGAACGTATCGATAGATTGCCGGTTCAGACAGGAATCTTCGCGTTAACCGGTGAATACTGGACGATCGTGTATGGCGGGCGCAGTTGCTCGTTCAAAAATCTGGACGGCTTCGGATATCTGCAGCGCCTATTACAGTATCCGGGAGAGGAGTTCCACTCGCTCGATCTCCTGAGAGGACCCGGAGAACATCAGGAGTTCGTCCCGCGCAGGCCGAGCGATCTGGGAGCGGTGCTCGATCCGCGAGCGAAGCAGGACTTCAAGCGCCGACTCGACGAATTGCGCGAACAACTCGATGAGCTGCAGGAAAAAGGGGCCGCAGAGCGGGCGGAAGAGGTGCAAGCGGAAATTGAGGCGATTAGCCGCGAGTTGGCTCGCGCACTCGGGCTAGGTGGCCGCGACCGGCGAGCCGGCTCTGAGGCGGAGCGCGCGCGAATCAATGTGACGCGGGCGATCCGGGCGGCGATCCAGCGGATCGCGGAGCATCATCAGGCGCTCGGGGAACTGCTCGAACAATCGGTCCGCACGGGTTCATATTGCCGTTATCAATCGAATGTTCCGATTGAGTGGAGCTTTGCGGCTGATGAAGTGGACGTGTTGGCGCCCGCGGCGGCAGCATCCGCGCCGGCGGCGAAGATTGAGAGCGAGCAGAGCGGGGAAGTTCGTCAGCCGCAAGATCGAACCGTATTTGTCGGCCGGGCAGCGGAACGTGCGACACTCCGCAAACGTCTGCAGCAGGCCATGAACGGCGAAAGCGGGGTAGTCCTGATTAGTGGTCCGCCGGGCATCGGCAAGACCCGGCTATCGAATGAAACGAGCGCAGAGGCGCAACGCCTGGGCTTCTGGACGTACGCCGGCAATTGTTACAATCGCGAAGACTCAGTGCCCTTGATTCCATTCGTCGAGATGCTCGAGTTGGCCCTCACTCGAGCATCTAGTCTGGAGAGTTTTCGCGCGAACCTGGGTGATGGCGCGGCGGAGTTCGCGCGACTGATGCCACAACTGCGCCAGCTTTTTTCGGATATTCCGCCAGCGATCGAGGGATCGCCTGAGCAGACGCGCCGAGCGCTGTTCAACGCAATTGTAGATTTGATCATCCGGCGGGCCAGAGTCGCTCCGGTGCTGATGTTATTTGAGGATATCCATTGGGCAGATGCGGGAACCTTGGCCCTGCTGACGCATCTGGCGCGAACGATAATCAAAGCGCGCGTGATGATCATGGCGACGTATCGGAACGACGAAATCGATCCGGCCAGCCCGCTGGCGCAGACGCTCGACGAATTGACGCGTCTGCGGGTCGAACAAATCCACCTGTCAGGCCTGCCGCAAACCGCAGTCGGTGAGATGCTCGAGGCGCTCAGCGGACGGCGTCCGTCGCCAGCTTTGGTGGACCTGTTCTATGCGAATACGGACGGCAATCCATTCTTTGTCGAGGAGCTATTCAGTCATATCGAGCGAACCCGGGCAGAGCGTAGAACCATCGACGAGGCTGACCCGGTGCAGCTTGATCTGCCGGACAGCCTGCGACTGATGATCCGGCGTAGGCTATTACGAGTCAGTCCAGAGACGCGAAAGATCCTTGCGACGGCGGCAGTGATTGGGCGATCGTTTACCTTCATGCTGTTCGAAGCGGCCACGCGCGTGGCGGCCGATCAACTGGTGGAGTTGGTGGAAGAAGCGGAAAAGGCCGGAGTGATTTCGTCGAGGCTGCGCTATCCGGACGTTCAATTCAAGTTCACCCACGAGCTGATTCGGAGGGCGGTGATCGATGATCTATCGATCGCGCGGCGCCAACGGCTTCATCTATGCGTGGCCGAAGCAATCGAAGCGCTGTATCCCGACTCGTTGGCGGATCACGCGGAGGATTTGGCGCATCATTTGTGGAATGCGGGAATGGCGGCAGCGGATACCAGCAAGACGATCCGCTATTTGCAGATTGCCGGGATGAAGGCGGTGCAAACCGCGGCGAACGTCGAAGCGATCGGCCATTTCAGGAAAGCGCTGCAACTGGTGAACTCAGCGCCGGACTCACCCGAGCGAGCTCAGACCGAGCTGATGCTGCAAGTCACACTCAGCGTTCCCTTGTTTACGACGAAGGGCTTCGCGTCACCGGAGGTTGAGGCAATTTATGCGAGAGTGCGACACCTCAGTCAGCAGATGGGCGAAGGTCCTGAGCTATTCCCGGTGACCTGGGCAAGATGGCTGTTTCATACCGCGCGCGCCGAGCATATAACGAGTCGCGATCTTGCGGAGCAGTGCTTGCGGATGGCGGAGCAGACGGGTAATCCGGCACTGCTGCTGGCGGCGCATCATGCACTGGGAGTATCGCTCTCAACGCTCGCTGAGTTTGAATCTGCGGTGGAACATCTCGAACAGACGATTAAGCTGTATCATCCGGCTGAGCACGCCGGTCTGGCCTTTCAATTTGGACAAGACTTCGGGGTAGTGGCCCGATCGCATGCTGCGATTGATCTGTGGTATCTCGGCTATCCCGAGCGCGCGCTGAAAGTGACTGACGAGGCTTTGGCATTAGCGCGGAAATTATCTCATCCGCATAGTTTAGCGGCGGCGCTGGTCCAAGTAGCGTGGGTTCAGGTGATGTCCCGCGATATCCGAGCGGCAGAGGAACTGTCGGAGGAGGCTTTGAAAATTTCGAGCGAGGGAGACTTCGGCTACTGGCAACCAATCGCGAATGTCTTTCACGGCTGGGCGGTTGCACAAGGAACGGGAACGGCTGAGGGAATCGCCCAGATGGAGGAAGGACTGGCGGTCTATCGAGCCTCAGGAGCAGGAGTTATGCGGCCAGCTTTTCTGGGATTACTCGCCAAGGCTTACAGCAAAGCTGGGCAGCCGACCAAGGGTCTCGGGCTATTGCGCGATGCTTATGCTGTAGTAAAGCAATCCGGAGAGCGTTGGTGGGAGCCGGAATTGTACCGCTTGGAAGGGGAATTGACGTTAAGGCTGGCCGGTCCTCAGCGAGCGCCAGCGAGTGACGAGCGACGTGCTGAGGAATGCTTCCGGCAAGCTTTGGAGATTGCTCACGGGCAGAGCGCGAGATTGCTGGAGCTGCGGGCAGCGGTTAGCCTCGGCCGGCTATGGACATCCCAAGGCAAGCGCGCTGAAGCTCGACAGCTTGTCCAGGAACGCTATGATTGGTTTAGCGAGGGCTTCACGACGGCTGATCTGGTCGATGCAGCAAAGATGATCGGGGGTAGGCCGGCGAGTCGGGTCGCGTAGATTCCTGATGGCTGCTTTCTGCTTAGTGGGACTGAACGAAAGTTCAGTCCCACTCGTTTCCTTATATTGCGAGGGGGTATTTTCACTGTCATTTAGTGGATTACATCCTCGCGTCGTTCATGAATTGAACAAGTTGTTCAATCGTTTTGAACGCCCAGATAGTAGTGGGAATGTGAGCCTCTGAGGCTGGAGTTTCCAAGCTCATTCGGGGCGATTGCGAATCGCACCCGCAAAAAGGAGAAGGTCAATGGCTAATGGCGCAGACTTGGAAAAGATGTTCGTCAACGCGGTCCAAGCGTTCAATGCTGCTGCTAAGCAGCAAGGCAAGGGACTTCAGGGGAGCTTCGATCAGTACTTGGACGACAAGGCGGTGGTTTACTCCAAAAAAGATGGGAAGGGGTATTTTCCAAAGGCGAAAGCCTTAGCCTTCCTCATGCAGGAATGCAGCGACCACCCTCAATTTTTTCCGCTGACTCGTCAGACCCTAATCGGCCCCAGCGACGGCGAGCCTGCCCAGGTAGCAACTATTCATGGACAAGCTAAGTGGAAAGACGATCATGGAGTGGATACGCTGTCGTTCAACTTCACTTTTATATGCAACGACAACGAGCATTGGCTGTTTTCGACTCTGCGCGCGGCCTGACGGCGAAGCGTCGATTGAGAGAAATCGAGCTCGCGAACAGGAAATGCCAATCGAGGGTAGAGAGTAGGAAATAGCAGCGATGGAATCGTCCCGTAAAGTCTCTCCAATTCCGTTTTATAAGTTGGTGGCAAGTAACGTTGACTTGGACAGTATCTTCAAGAGCGCGGTCGATGCGTTCAATGCGCGCGATGCGACTACCATCATAAATCTGTGCGATGACAACGTGGTGCTGGTCGCGGTGAAGCTGCAGGATCATTACTGCGGTAAGCAGAAAGTGAGCGACTACCTTGATCAGCAGTTCAAGGTCAACAAGCCGACCTTCACGCCGACCACGATCGTTACGACGATCAATCCCACTGGGACGGTTGGGCACATTATCGGGACCGCAGATTGGAGCGACTATGATCCGAATGATCCTGCGGGGACACACATCGACGGTTCCATTCGCTACGCGTTTAATTTTGTGAATCGTGGACCCGGGTGGCGCATCTCGACACTGTGGGGTTCGGCTGATCACCTGATTCATCATTCGTAGCAGAAAGGCACGCGACGGAATTTCCCAGATTGAAGGGCGGAGTGTATATGAAACCGGCGTTCGACCTCGCAGGTAGTTTGGGTTCGGTCTCCCAGTCCAAGCGGTATGAGTACGCCAGTGCGTTACTGTCGGACCGCATGCCCCACCTGCCATCAGTCGCGGGTGAGGCAGCGCCGCATTCAACCGGACATGCGGCGCTGGAAGAAATCAGGAACTATTACGCGAGCAAGACTGAAGCGATCCTGCGGCGTTACGGACCTGGCCCGCGAGTGCATTATCACACTGGTTTGGTGGACGAACCGGGAGACCTGCAAGCACCAGCCGAGGTCTTGCGCCAGCGTTTAGTGCAGGAGCAGGAGCGTATCCTGTATCATGCCGCTAACGTATGGCAGGCGCCTTCCACTTTGTATGGCGACGTGCTCGATGTGGGTTGCGGGTTGGGAGGTGGCGCACTGTTTTGGGCGCAGGAATTTGGCGCGCGGGTGACTGCGGTAACCTGTGTTCCGTCTCATGCGCAGCTGGTCGAGCAATTTGCCATGCGCGCCGGAGTAGAAGCGAAGGTCCGGCCGCTCGTAGCTGATGCGCTGGAAGTGCCGGGGAACGGTTGCTTTGATGCGATAGTCGCGGTGGATAGCTCGTGTCATCTGCCGCGACGGGAATGGTTCCGCAAGCTTTTCACGCTGCTGCGGCCGGGCGGACAGGTCTTTATCAGTGATTGCTTTCTGGGGCAGCGTGAATACGAAGAACCTTTTAATCATTACTGGCACGCGCGCATCGGCACCATATCAGAGTATCTTTCAGCGGCGCAGGAGGCGGGTCTGCGATCGGGGGTGATCGAAGACCTGACGAGCCGCACCGAGCATTTTTGGACGATTACGCTCGCGCTGATCAAAGCCGAAGCTAAGGGCGAGAATAGCAGCGCGTCCGAAGCATCGCGCCGAAGTGCGTCGGTATGCGCGCATCGAGTATTGCGACGGGGCTTGCACAACTACGGTTTGCGATACGCATTGCTGAGTTTTTCGAAGGGCTATGGCGCGGGAGATCGGCAGGAGTCCGTAGCGTTCGCTGAGCGTCAAGCGTGAATGTAGCGGAACGTCAGATTGATGCGCGGACCGCAAGGACGGGTCTCCTTATTGATCGCGTGTTTCCAGTTGGTCTGAGTATCACCCTTCATCAGGAGGAGGCTGCCCGAGCTGAGCTTTATGCGAATCGGCCTCAAGCTTTTGTCGGCCTTTGATTTGAGGATGAAGGTGCGTTCTTCACCGAGGCTCAACGACGCGATAGTTGGTTTCGCGCCGAGTTCAGGCTCGTCGTCGCTGTGGAAACCCATACTATCGCGATGATCGCGATAGTAGTTAAGCAGAACGCTGTTGAAGGATGCGCCGACTGCTAGCTCGATGTGTCTCCGCAAATCGGAAAGCAGTTCCGTCCATGGGAGCGGATCGAATCGGAGGCCGGAATACGTATAAACGCGACCAGGATCGCCGTACCAGGCAACGAGCCGCGGCTGTAAGTGAGGCTTGCCCCAGATAGTCACGCGCTCGTGACGCCAGGGTGTTTCGTGGATTAGTGCGTCGAGGATGTCGGCGGGTGAGCGGTCGAGGGTGAAGTCGCGAAGATAGTAAATCTCAGCGCCCGGGAGGGGAACCGATGTTGGCTTTGTGAAAAAAGGTTTATCGAGCGGCGGGATATCCGAATAGTCAGTTTCGGAATCTTTCATACGGCCAATTCTTATCAAGTCGCTTTTGATGAATTTTTCGTTCACGTCGATTCGCCCTCCTAATTACTTGTATAAGTAACTGGCCTAGAAGACGCTTATGCAGGTCTCCAAATATGCAGGTCTCCAAAAATCGAGAATGTACTCAAAAGTGATGCTTAGAGTGATGAAGTTATTAGGCCATCCATAAATTCCGACTTTGTTTACAAGATTACGCTTGTCCCAAATAATTATATTGCGTAGCTCATAGCCTACCGACTCAAGTGATTGGATAATCATATTATGCAAGACCGTCCGGCGATTATCTGCCCATACATCATTTACATTTATAATGCAGTGAGCCTTAGGCTTTAGCAGTGGTAGGACCCCGCGGAAAATCTCACCCATGGCTGTCGCATAGTCTGACGCCTGCATCGTTCCGAGATCTCTAGAATCGGAAGAATACTGCAGGTTCCTTAGGAAGTGCTCGTTTTTGCGTAAATCGCTGCGCATAGTTTTATTCAAACGATTGCGATTCAACATATTCGCGTATGGCGGCGAAGTGACACACAGCGATACAGATTCAGGAGGTAAGAAATTAGGAATTTCCCGTGCGTCCGCCTCAATCGCGACTTGCTCAGCCTCTCGACCGAACAGCGTCGCCTGATGAAGACGCGAGCGCGCTAGATCAGCGTATTCTTTCTGTAGATCAAATCCGACTGCATTGCGCTCGAGGTCTTGTGCTGCAAGTAATGTGGAACCGGTCCCAACAAATGGATCGAGGACTAATTCGCCTTTATGAGTAAACAGTTGGATGCATTTAGCAGGAAGACTTATGGGAAACGCGGCAGGATGAACATTTTTATCGCGTATATCTCTTCCTTCATAGTAGAGTTCCCAAATGGCGACCTGCCCGCGAATCCATTCTTTTGCCGTGAGGCAATTCATATGGTTCTCTGGGCACTTGCAGGTACGGCTATTTCTAACATCTAAGAAATTGTCGATTTGTGACACACCTTGCCTCAGGCTGATCGAGACTTTGATCTACTCACAGGTCTTCAACTTTCGTAAACAGCTTGTCCAATCTCGATTCCGGAGCATGAAATCCAGTCCCATGATTTCGCGCCCGCGTTCCCTGGTCGTGTAGGCGTAGATCAATCAAAACGTATCCATAACGTAATTGATCCGCTAGGACTGTTTTGTCGTACCTGTGAGTAATTGGGCGCGGTAAAAGTGGAGATATTCGATGCTATCGCGCTCTTCTGAATGGGCAGTCACCAACACCAGGGCAGGCATTTTCTTCAAAAATTGCGCCGCCAGAGCCTCTAATTCCCATCTGACTATGACTTCTCCCGAGATGTGCTGAACCCACACCTGATCGTTGCTGATTCGCATGAAGAGGCCTGAATTGTTCGGCTTTACACTCATGGTGAAGTACAGACCTCGTCTGCCCTTCACGTCTAAAGTTCCGTGTTTACGGATCGCATCGAGAGCTTTCATTACCCAGGCTTTTCGATTGAACGTAAATAATGTGACCAAGCTGGAGACGCGATCGCGTCGTGATTTTAGCTCTACGTTCCCAAGATCGGGGACAGCTAAATTGTTTTCGGTTAGCCCAATTTCCTGTTCGAGAGTATGACCGACACCTGTCGGTCCTCTGCGGGCAGAGCGAACATAACCTTTCTGTCGTAAGGCAGCGAATCTCACCTGGAATTCGTCTAAATTCACGCAGCTTTAATGGATGCCAGCTTTTGTTCGATGCGGCAATCACTCCGTTTGTCCCTGCCGTTCGATAGTATTCATGCATAGCCCGATACCCATATATGCCGAAGAAATCGCTGCTAATCTGCTATGAGCAGCAGCTGTTAAGTGCGACTTTACTGAATGAGGGGGCGGAGGCCGTTGAGGCTGGCGGCGACGGCGGAGCCGTTGCTGATCAGGGCGGTGAGTTCGGGCGGGACGAGGCCGCCGCCGAGCATCGCCATCGCGAGCGCAAGAATATTCAATCCCACGACGATCGAGTAGTTCTGATGGATCAGCTTGACGTCGTTGCGGGCGAGATCGAGCGCGGTGACGAGCTTCATCAGGTCATCTTTCATCAAGACGATATGGGCGCTCTGCTGCGCGAGATCGGAGCCGTTTTTCATCGCGATGCCGACGTTGGCATAGGAGAGTGCGACGGCATCATTGATGCCGTCCCCGACCATCGCGACTTGCCGCCCCTCGGTGCGCAGGGTCTGAACGATTTCGGCTTTCTCGTGCGGCAGAATCTCGGCGTGCAGTTCGGTAATCCCGAGGCGGGAGGCGACGTGCTGGGCAGTCGCGCCGTTGTCGCCGGTGAGCATCACGAGGTTGGGTATCGAACGATCCTTGAGCGCCTGAATGACAGCAGGAGTTTCGCGTCGAATCTGATCCGAGTACACCAACTGACCGATGGTTTCCCCATCGACGGCGACCATCAGCGAGGATTGTCCATGTACACGCGCCAACCGCGCGTACGACGCAGCCCCATTGAGATTAATCTGGTTGTCGTGCAGAAAGCGTTCGCTGCCGACGTGGACAAAGTAGCCATTGACGCGCGCCTCGACTCCCCGGCCAATCTGATAACGAGAGCGGGTGCGCGGCGGAATCGTCAGTTGGGCTTCGCGAGCCTTGGCGACGGTCGCGAGGGCGACCGGGTGTTTGAGGCGCATCTCGGCGGCGGCGGCGATCTCGAGAATTTTGCGGGGCGGGAAGGCATGCTCATTACAAGAGATGATTTCGGTGATGATCGGTGCGCCGACAGTCAGAGTGCCGGTTTTATCGAAGACGACCGAATCGACCTCAGATAATTGCTCGAGGGCGCGTCCGCCGCGGATTAAGATACCCTGTTTGACGGCGGCAGAAATGGAAGCCAGCACTGCGGTGGGAGCGGCAACGCGGATACCGGTGCCGAAATCGACGATCAAAGCCGAGAGCATCCGGTTCAGGTCGCCGGTAGCGAGATAGAGCAGACCGCTCAGGCCGAGAGTCGGGACGACGAGGCGGTCGGCGAACTTTTCGGCGTAGTTCTGCATCCGGGTCTCGCCGATGGGCGCCGCTTCGACCATCCGGACGATCTCAGCGAGAAGGGAATCGGCGGCAGTACGTTCGGTGCGGACGTAGAGCTTGCCTTCCTGCACGACACTGGCGGCATAAACGCGGCTGTGGCGGCGTTTGGCTTCGGGCATCGATTCGCCAGTGATCGCGCGCTGATCGACCATCGCGGCGCCACTGATCACGCGGCCATCGACCGGGAGCAGGTCGCCGTCATAGGCGATGACTATATCGCCGACTTTAATTTCGCTGACGGGAATGGAAACGCGGTCGTCACCGCGGCGCACCCAGGCGTGGCGAGTTTGATAGTCGAGCAGCCCGATAATTCCGCGCCGCGATTTCGCGCCGGTCTGATCGCGAATCCAGTCGCCGAGGGCGAGCAGCCAGGTCATAAAGGCAGTGGTGAAGAGGCGGCCCTGGGCGGTGGCGACACTGATTGCGAGGCTATCGAGGAAATCAACATTGAGACGGTGCTCATCGCGGACTGTGCAGAAAGCACGCTGGAAACTCGGGAGCGCGGCGGTCAAACTGCAGCCAACAGCCGCGGTCGCGCAGAGGCCGCCGGGAAAAAGGCTGAAAGCGATACCTGCGGTCGCGAGCGCCAGTGACCGCCACTCACCGCAGATTATAGAGTTCCACCAGGTATCGGGCGGCGTGCGGTCAGGAGCGTCGATGGCAGCAGCTGGAACAAGCGGGGCGTCTTTCAGCAACTCCGGATCAAGCTGAGCGAACTTTTTCTCGATTTCGGCAGGAAGCTCGAGCCGATGGGGATCAAAAGTAATGACGACGGAAGCGCAGCGGCGGTTCACGCGGACCTCGATACCGGGAAGCGAAGCGCCAAGCCAGCGCGTGAACTGATCAACCGGCGCATTTGGGCGCGTCACTAGCGGGACGTGAAAGCGTACTCGTCCGGGGAGTGAATGGATCAGTTGATAACGTATCCCCAACTCAAACCATCCCGAATAGGTCTCGAACTAACATATCAATGCAAATAAGCGGGACTCGACTGGGTTTGCGCATCATCAAGCTGTGAAGGCAGATTCTGAAGAGCGGTAAACGAGGTGACGGCAAAGATCGCCAAGGTCACCCAGAGCGGCGTCGAAGAGCCGGTCTTGCCGAGATAGCCGAGAGCGCCGGCGCCGGCGGCAAGCGGGAGCAGCAGCCGCAGATCGAGTTTGTTGCGGGTGGCGGTCCGGACGAAAACATCGGCTTCCTGCAGCAAGTCGGTCAGGGCTTCGGAGACTTCGGAGCGCGTTCCGGGAAGTATTGGCGCGAGCGCCTCGGCAACCAAATCAACCACCTTAATCAGCATATCCGGACCGGAGAGAGCCTCGGCGAGGTTGGCTGCACCTATGATCGCATCCTCGGCGGAGCTAATCAGAACACTACCAGTGATCGGATTGAATTGAGTCGAGGTGACGCCGGGCATCCGGCGAGCATGGTCGGCAATTCGGCGAAGCGTCTCTGGTTGGCGCCTCGCTTCCGGGATGCGCAAGCGGAGCCGGCCGGGCGAGCGATGTTTGACATAGGCATGCATAGACAGCCCCGAGATTATGGACGAGGAGAATTACAGCGAATTAAGTTGCGCCGAACGAGATTCACTCGTGTTCGTTACGATGCTGGCTCTGGTAGTCAGAGCGCGCCTCGGCAACCATGTCCTGAACGTCTTCACTGGCCTCGCTGACGACTTCGTTCATTTTGGACACCGCGGCATAACTATATTTGATCGCCGAGCGCATCATCGGGCGGAGAATTCCGCCGACGATCGGGAGGGTTCGCGCAGCATAAACCGCTCCAGCTCCCAAGAGCATCCCGCCCAACAACTCTGGTTCGAGCAGGACGCCGACGCCAATCAGAGCCGCTGACATCAGCAGCGTGCCGGCCTGATCGGGGGCATCGCCGGTGGTTGGTTGTGCGGGTTGATGCGCGGGTGAATGGGAAGAATGCACGGAAGTGGGTTCGTGCTTGTCATTCTTACCAGCAGTTTCAGGCTTATCGTCTTTAGCCACGAGCTTCGCTCCATTCGAAATTGTGAGGAAGTTACTAATACAAGCAAAAGCTGTTCCTTGGCAACTAAAGCACTAACCGCCGCATCATTTAACTGAAACTTCTTCTAAACTTCTTGAAGCTGTCTGGGTCTCCAAGGTCAAATCAGTTACGCGCGAAATATTTTCATCGCGCGTAAAAGTCATGGGCTCTAAAGAGACGAGCGCCACTTTTCTGAGCTGATCGGTAGGAGAGTCAAATCGGGAGAAGAACAATGGTACAGATAATCTTAGTTACTTTGGTTGAGGTACTGTTTTCGCACCTGTTGAATGCGCTCGTGGGTGTGCTTTTCGTCTGAAGCAAAATAACTGCGCGAGGAACGTTCGAGTCAGTGGTTCGCTTGCTCAAAGATCAAGATCAGAAGTGCTAGGCCGCGCGATTTTTGATAGCCGGCGGGTGCGCGGTGAGCCATTGCGCGAGTCGAGCAGCATCGACCGGCTTGACCAGATAGTCATCGAAACCGGCTTGTTCGGCCTGTGATCGATGTGCGCGTAGAGCATAGCCGGTCACCGCGACGAGAGTTATTTCTGAGCCGGCAGGATCCGCTCGTATGCGCCGAACAACTTCGTAGCCGTCGAAGCCCGGCAGCCCGATATCGATCAAGGCTAAGTCAGGTCGCACGCGAAGGGCAACCTCGACCCCGCTCGGACCGTCGGCTGCCTCATGTATTTCGTGCTGCCAACGTTCGAGCAACTGGCGCAAACTCGCGCGTGCATCTACATTATCTTCAATGATAAGGATGCGCCGGGGCGTGCCCGCGACGGATAGAGCGGGGGCTTCGATCCCTAAGACAAGCGGCGCCGCAATCTGCGGAAGCCGAACAACGAAGGTGCTGCCCTGGTCTTTCCCGTCGCTCAGGGCGGTCACGCTACCGTTATGAAGCGCGGCAAGCCGCTGCACTAACGTAAGGCCGATGCCGAGCCCTCCGGGGAAACGCGCCAATCCGGCATCGCCACGCGTGAAGAGATCGAAGATACGCGGCAGGAGGTCAGCCGGAATGCCGATGCCGGTGTCCTTGACGCGAATCACGGCGTCCTGAGCTTCGGCTTTGACGCTGACCTCGACAGTGGCGCCCTCGGTCGTGTACTTGATGGCGTTGCCGAGCAGATTCGTGACGATCTGGGTGATGCGGTCAAGGTCGCCATCAATCCATACGGGGTCGAGATCGATTTCGATTTTGTGATTGATCAGTTGCCGGGTTTCACGCAACACCTCGACGCATCCGGAGACGCACTCAGCGAGGTCCAGGGGCGGCGGATTAGAACGATTTTGCCGGTGGTGATCCGCGAAACATCGAGGAGATCGTCAACCAAACGCGTCAAATGAGCGACATTTCGCGCAATGATTTTTCGGCGCTCATCAGCGCATGGTTCCGCTGGACCGCGGCTTCATCCCGGCCAAGCAGTTGGACGGCCAAAGAGAGCGCATGAAGCGGGTTGCGCAGCTCGTGACCCAGCATCGCCAAAAATTCATCTTTGGCGCGATTGGCGGCTTCGGCGGACTCGCGCGCCAGCCGCTGGCTGTCATCCAAGGTCCGGCGTTGAACAATTTCAGTTGCTACGACAATCGCCATGATCTGGGTCAGGCCGGCGAAGCTCTGCAAAAGCAGAAGCGCCTGGTTCTGATCGCCGCGGGCGAATGGACCGAATCCGTTAAGCGTACCGACGACCGCTATGCCGGAGGACAGGAAATTAACTGCCGCGGTTTCGCGTGGGCCGAACCGGAAGGCCGCCCAGAGCAAAACCGGAACGCACAAAAAATCGAGTGGGTAGCGTTGACTGGGGAGCGGCAGCCAGCCGCCGAATACTACGCCGCCGGTAAGGATCAGAAATGAGAGCAGCAAGACCGCTTCAAGCGTCTGCGCCCGGCGCCAGTGGTCGAATCGTGGGTTGGCGCCCCACAGCAGGATGAGGGGAGCGATCAACAAATCTCCAGCGGCATCGCCCAGCCACCAGGTCATCCAAATCCATGGATATTCGGACCATCGGTTAAAACCCGCAACGCACAAGGTGGTGACCCCGACCGTAGCCGCAAGGGTGGTGCTAAGTACGGCCGCGAGGATCAGGAACTTGAACGCGTCGCGAGTCCGTGTGAAAACATCGCGGCCGTTCGCGAAGCGGGTGACCAGATAGGCCCCGAGGAACGCCTCGCCGGTGTTGCCGCAGGCAATTCCGAGCGAGGTCGCCATGGTGCCGGCGGTAGTTAGATTTGTCAGAAACGCGCCAACGAAAACCGCCGGCCAAACCCACCTGCCCCACAGCAGGCAAGCTCCGAGAGCGATTCCGCTCGGCGCCCAAACTGCGGCAGCGCTCGGGCTGATAATCGCGAAGTGGAGGCCGACTTTCCCGGCGATGAAGTAAACCGTGGCGAGGGTCGCAAGGATGATGACGCGCCGGGGATTTCGACCGGACTCGGCAGTCGATGAAGCCTCGACGGCCAAGCTGCCCTTTTGTAGCGGACCAGTCTGCGCGATTTTCACTGATCAACTCGTCGCAATGAAAAACGTAAGCAGCTTATATAGTCCGAGCGGCAGAAAACAGCAGTAAATAATCTTTACGGAGTCGCGTTGGAGATCCCGATGGCATCCCCCCGCATTGGATGGCTCCCCGGGCCGGATTCGAACCAGCGACCCGACGGTTAACAGCCGTCTGCTCTACCGACTGAGCTACCGGGGAGTGCGTGAGCGGGGGATTATCTCGTATCCGCGTTAGGCGAATCAAGAATCAGCGTGATCGGTGAAGAGAGATTTATGAATTGCGCGCGAGTGGGTCGTCCGGCTCGCCCATCATCCGCATCCCGTAGCGAAGTAACGCGGTCAGCTTTTCCAGACGATCGAGCAATTCCGGCTGTTGATCTTCGGCAGCCAAGCGCATCGCATCGGCAACCGCGGCAAGATTCTCGCGCATGATCGTCAGCGCCTGTGCAACGCTGGCGTGATCGGCGCGACGACGTTGAGCACGATCGCGGGCCGCTTGAAACTCGCGCAATTCGATAATTTCGCCCATCGCTTATGTCAGTCTAGCATCTAGCGCAGCGGTTGACCCGCGCGACGCTTCTCGGCGAGCGTGATGTGGCCGCCTTCGGAAAACCATCGGAGCTGCCGCGCAATCCCGTTGAGAATATCGAGCTCGCGGGAATGGATGCCACTACGCCCCAAGAGCGCGCGCAAAGCAAAGATGATGTGAGCGTGATTATCCTCAGCGATAAAGCCAATAGAGATTAGGGCTTGCGTGAGACGATCGAACATCGCGGCAACCTCGCCGGCGGGAGCAAAAGGATCAGTCGAAGCTTCGCGGGAAGCCGTGCCGAGGGCGGCAGCGAGTTCGTACGCCGCGACCATCACGGCATGGGACAGATTGAGCGACGGATATGCGGGCGAGGTGGGAATCGTAATCAGGCGATGGCAGAGTTTGAGGTCTTCATTGGTCAGGCCGAAATCTTCCGGACCAAAAGCAATTGCGATGCGATTGGCGGGCGCAAGTTCGGCGAGTTCGGCAGCGGCTTCGCGCAGTGGGAGCGCCGCATCCCGATAGGGGCCGGAGCGGGCGGTCGTGCCGACCATGATCGTGCAATCCTCGATAGCAGATAGGAAATCGGGATAGATTCGTGCGTCCGCGAGGAGGCCGGCGGCGTGAACGGCGCGAGCCATCGCGCGATCGCGATCGTAGTGAGGGGCGCGACGAGTCGCAGATCGGCAAAGCCCATATTCTTGAGCGCGCGCGCCGCCGCGCCGATATTGCCGGAGGATTTGGGCCGGACTAGTACGAACGAGAATCGGTCGGAAGAAGTCATAGACGTGATATTTACATGATCATAATGGATTCAAAGCAAAGGGCGCTGATCCGAGTGGCAGGGCCGGGTAGTTTCCGCGCCCTGCTGATTAGTCGTGGGAGTTCATCGATTGATGGCCTGTTGCTCACGGGCGAGGCGGGGATGAATCAGCCGGTGAGACTTCGGGGAGCAGACCGCGAGCGGCGCCATACGGCTAAGCTGAGCGTGCGCGAAGGGATCGTCGTTGGTGATCCCACCCGGGAGAGCCTTAACCGCGGTGAGAAACGTGTTCCATGCGTTAGAGGCCGGGTTGGAGGTGAGGTTGGCGTACAGTTGGGCCAAGGTTCCGGAGTCGCCCAGCGTAATCATCGCCGGCGCAATATTACCGAGTTGATAGCCCTGGCTGATCAGCCATGACAAGAAAGCCATCCCACATCCGGTGCTGTCGGCATTCTGATCGGTCGGATCGGTCCGGTTGACGTAATCGGGCATCCCGTCCGCCGCCCACTGAGGAGCGGTAGCGAAATCCGCCAGCGCGTTGTTGCCGACGACCGCCGCGCACCATCGCGAGAGAGCTTCGCCGGTGCTGACGCCGCATAAGTTTCCGCCCATCGAGCATTCACTCAGTTCGGCCTCGAACAGCGCCGACACACGCGGGGAGTTGCCGAAAGATGCGCACACCTCGATCGCCGCGCCAATCGTGTAATCGCAACCGGAATGGTCGGCGCCGCCGGTTCCATTGGTGGCGCCGCTGAGGGCGAAGACGATCACGCTCACGGGACCGCCGGTGGCGCCGAAGATCGCATCGTTGGCGGCGGCGACGCGATCGGCATCGGCGAGGAGGTCCTGGGCGTTCTTGAGCGCCGGAGCGCCGAGCGAAGGATCAACATAGACGGTGGCCCGTCCGCTCGGACTGACGCCGACGAAGCTGGAGTCGCCGGTGTAACTAGGCCATTGCGGCGGAACTGGATTAGCGCGTTTAAGTGGATGACTCATCGTTGTTCTCCCGATGCAAATCGCATCATAAAGAGAAGCGTAACAGAGGATTGAACGGATTGTTCACGCAGAACGAACGCTTTCCATACCGGAGGAATTCGATTCGTACTTGCGATCAGCCGTTCAAGCTCGCGACTGGTGAGGTGCTGGCGGTCGCGGTCGCCGCCTGCGGTGTTTCGCTTTTTGCGCCGGTTTATCGTTTATCGAATGTTGGACCGCTCAAACATGCCAAAAATCCTTATAAACCGTGGAGTGGAAAAATCAAGATTCAACAAATAGCTACATTCTGTCGAGGTTCTGGGAAAAAGCCCCCCAGAGGGCTGTATTAGGAACAGGGGCAGGGGGCAGTTATTTAGTTGTTCGCCAACGGCTTGGAGAACCATTGCCGCGGGCGAGGTAATGGAAGCGCAGCAATATGGGGCGATTTCACTCTGCGTATAGTAGCGATGGTCTATCAACTTGCCTTCGATGCGCCGATAGTAGAAACCGTCACGTCCGGCAAACGCCTCCAGTGCATCTTGCTCAGGAAGCTTCCGCAACACGAATGGTCCAGCAAGTCGGAAGCGAGCTGGCATTGAACGAACGATTGGCGCGCCGCGTGTTGGGCGAGCAGGCCGGTCGCCGAAACCGAGTGGTCGCAGGACGTCTCCGTAGATAACCAATTCCAGCCAATCAATCAGCTCTGGCGGATAAGGCCAACGTCCCGGGCCTAGAAGTTCGCCCCAGATATCCGCGCACCCATGAAGCGCTTGCCAGAGTGCATGTGGATTATTCTCGGGAAAGACGGGGTCAGGCGCGCGATGAGACGCTATCGACGCAATTGTAGCAAGTGTCGGCAGCATAATTCCGTCGCGGGCGGTTGCAAAACATGCAGCCGCCAAATGATGCAGGTCCAAGAATATTGCCGGACTTAAAATCTGAATTGCTCTGTTTTCCATAGCTGAGTAGGTTCATTTTATCAGTAGCCTGTCGCTCGCCGACCTACGGGTTGATGAAAATCAACAGGTGTGATTTGGAACCTCAAACCTGAAACGCGAAAAGGCCCGATTTTATTGGGTTGCGCAATGCGTCGGGTTTTACCCTTTGTGAAACAGGTGGCTCGACGGCTCAAACAGAGTGTGGCCGGAGGTCTGGTTAGTATGCCCAGAGTGTGCTAGGCCTTGGGACGGAGGTTATTTTTTATGAAAGTAGCGTTTTCGGAACCGGCGAAAATCGACACGAACTGCGAGATACGCTTAGGAGTCGCCTCATGGGATGACGGAAGTAACACTGCACGATCAGTCAAGTACACGTGGTTCGACAAGAATGGAAAAGCCGCAAGGGGAGGCGAATTCCCTGTCGAGGCGCTTCCTCAAGCGCTCGATCTTGCTATTCGCAAGGGCTACGTGAGTCTGTAGCGCAAAGGACCGATGCTGTTGAAAAAGGATTTTTGATCGGAGCGACAGCTGATTCAATGCGCGCTCTTAAAACCCTTGAAGCGCTTAGTCGTCGCGAATGTTCGGTCAATCCGAGTTTTTCAACAGTATCTACCCTTTGTGCAACACGAAATTTAGGTGCGGTGGTGTTCATCGTGCCGTAGCATGCGAGAGACGTAGGAACGCAGCACGGCGTTGATGCGGGTCTGATAGCCTTTGCCGGTTTTGCGAAAGAAATCGAGCACGTCGCGGTCAACGCGCATATTAAGGAGGGCCTTGGGCTGCGGCATTTCGACCGTGGCGTTGTCCCAATCTATTACCATGCCAGCCTCATCAGGGTCGGCGGCAATGCTGGCTTCAAGCTCTTCGTCGCTCAGTCGCGGCCGCTTTCTTCCAGTTGGAACGAGTCTCGCCGCGCTTGGTCAGTGCCGCCAGTTCTTTAGCCGTGTACCTTACGATATGCTCTTTTTTCCGCATTGCGTGCCCTCCTGAAAGAAATAATGCGCCGGTTTCGCCGCGCCATGCCCATATGACCGTGTAGAGGTCGCCATTTATTTCGGCGACTGAAACAAAGCGGCTCTCGTTGTTGCGTCACGATGGCAAGTGCAAGACGGGGCGTCCATCAAAGACCTGCCAAGTATCCTTGAAGTCAAGGTCTCGATCTTTGAGCGTCTTGAGCCGCTTTACTTCATCCCATTCGAACATATCGTTATATAGACAATTTGTCTACATAAATCAAGCATATTTCCTAAACGGGGCGGGTGCTAGTTCGCAAAAGTGGGAGTTACGGCAACTTTAATGATTGCCGGCTGGGAGGCCCGATTATTGACAGATGAAA